>REGQ01000014.1 GCA_004134985.1 Paenibacillaceae bacterium
TGTAATTGTCTCCTGTCCCATAGTGACATTATCTCAGAACAGTTATGGGATGACATTATCACAGAAGAACAACAAGCAAAAGCGCCGCAGATTGACAGATTGGGCGCATGGTGTTATCCTCCAAGTTACTACGACCCGACAAGCGTTTGCTTGAGTTGGGTATTGAACGGGTATAGGATAAGGGAATAAATCGATTGAAAAAGCTCTTCGAGTGAAGAGTTTTTTCTCATTATAACGATAAAGAAGTGATGACAACGATGGCGCTCAAGTTGCGAATGTTGATGAAAAATGGATTAAATAAACATTTAACCGGAGAGTCGATGGATTACCGGCAGATTTTGGCCTTGTTCTTCCCGATACTAATTGATCAGGCATTCATTGTCGGTTTGAACTTGCTCAATACGGCGATGATCAGCTCCTCCGGCGTGACAGCAGTCAGTGCCGTCAATATGGTGGATTCGCTCAATGTTTTTATGATCAACGTGTTCGTGGCGATTGCAACCGGGGGAACCGTAGTTGTAGCGCAGTATAAAGGGAGCGGAAACCCGCTGATGGTCTCACGCGCCACAGCCAGCAGCATTACTTCGGTAGCCAGCGTTGCGCTCTTCGTCGGTTTGCTAATTATGTTGCTGCATAATCAGGTGCTCACATTGCTGTTCGGTTCTGCCTCGCCGGAAGTGCTCAGCGATGCCAGAATCTATCTGACCGGCAGCTGTATATCTTATGTAGGTCTTGCCATTGTGCAGGCGGTGTGCGGTTCTTTGCGTGGAATCGGGAAGACGAGGGCGTCGCTATTTCTTTCGCTTTCGATGAATTTATTGTACGTCCTGCTCAATATTGTGCTGATTAATTTCTTGCACATGGGGGTGCTGGGCATGACGCTCGCGGTTAATATTGCCCGGTTTGCGGGAGCGGCGCTTGCCCTCGTTTATTTGTTCAAATGGGAAGCTACGCTTCACCTGCACATTCGCGATCTGTTTCATATCCCGCTGTCGATGCTGAGGAAAATTATGTTTATCGGCGTTCCGTTCGCGATGGAGCAGATGTTCTTCAACGGGGGGAAGCTGCTCACGCAGGTGTTCATCGTTGGCATGGGGACCCATGCCATTGCTGCCAATGCGATTGCTTCCACCCTGGCGATGGTGTTCCAGGTGCCTGCAGCCGCGCTGTCGCTAACGATCGTGACCGTCGTCGGCCAATGTATGGGCAGAGGAAATATTGACGATGCCCGCAAGTTCATCAAGTCTTTTCTGTGGCTGGGTGCCGGAGCATTGGCATTGGTCGGTGTCATTCTCATGCCGATGTACCATCCGTTGATCAGCATCTTCAACCCGCCTGCTGACATTGTGGGAGATATTTTTTGGCTGCTGCTGCTTACTACTGTGGTGCAAGTGCCGCTCTGGTCAATCAGCTTCATCCTGCCGGCGGCTTTGCGGGCAGCAGGTGATTCCAAGTTCACTTCCATCACCTCGATGCTCACAATGTGGCTGTTCCGCATTAGTTTTGGCTATGTGCTCGGTGTGACGCTAGGCTATGGATTGTATGGGGTTTGGGTGGCCATGTGTTTTGAATGGGGAGTGCGCGGCGCAGTATTTATGTGGCGCTTCCGAGGGACGAAATGGTACGCGCATCGTCTCATTTAATGATGTAAAGGATTTTCAGTAACTGCATCCAAAAGATGCGGCTGGGAATCCTTTTTTATATTTTATTAGATGAAATTTCGCAGGGAATGGTGTGACTTCACGAGGACAGCATTGCGGCAATGTCCTTTTTTCCGCGGTATTGTGGTATAATGATGCGATGAGAAAGATAATGAAACGAAGAACAGGAGAGATCCGATGATTAGTACAAGCGGCGTTACGCTTCGCTATGGAAAGCGCGCGCTATTTGAAGATGTGAATATCAAGTTTACGCCAGGCAACTGCTACGGTTTAATTGGTGCAAACGGAGCAGGGAAATCGACCTTTTTGAAAATCCTTTCCGGTGAAATTGAGTCCAACAGCGGTGATGTCCATATTACACCGGGTGAGCGGCTGGCCGTGCTCAAGCAGAACCATTATGAGTATGACGAGTTTGCCGTAATTGAAACGGTGATGATGGGTCATGCGAAATTGTACCAGGTGATGAAGGAAAAGGATGCGCTCTATGCCAAAGCCGATTTCTCTGATGAGGACGGCATGCGCGCCGGCGAGCTTGAAGCGGAATTTGCAGAACTGAACGGCTGGGAAGCCGAGTCGGAAGCTGCGGGAATGCTGAACGGTCTTGGCATACCGCCTGAGCTGCATGACAAGAAGATGGCTGACCTGAGCGGCAATGATAAAGTACGCGTCTTGCTGGCGCAGGCGTTGTTCGGTTCACCGCACAACCTGCTGCTCGATGAGCCTACCAACCACCTTGATTTGGAATCGATCCGCTGGCTGGAGACGTTCCTGATGGATTATGAAGGCACCGTTATCGTCGTATCCCATGACCGTCACTTCCTGAATAAAGTTTGTACCCATATTGCGGACATTGACTTTGGTAAAATCCAGCTTTATGTGGGCAACTACGATTTCTGGTATGAGTCAAGCCAACTGGCCTTGAAGCTGGTTCGCGACCAGAACAAGAAGAAAGAAGAGAAGATTAAGGAGTTGCAAGCATTTATTCAGCGTTTCAGCGCGAATGCTTCCAAGTCCAAGCAAGCGACTTCCCGGAAGAAGACATTGGATAAGATTACGCTGGACGACATTCGTCCGTCCAACCGTAAATATCCTTTCCTTCACTTCAAGCCTGAACGTGAAGCGGGCAAGCAATTGTTGACCGTGGAACAATTGAGCAAGCAAGTTGACGGCGAAACGCTGATTAATGGCATTAACTTTGTTGTGAACAAGGGCGACAAAATCGCGTTGGTTGGCCCGAATGGCTTGCCGAAATCTACACTGTTTGAAGTGTTGATGGGCGAACTGGACGCTGACGGCGGCGAGTTTACTTGGGGCATTACGACGACACGCGCCTATTTCCCTAAAGACAACTCGAGTTATTTCGATGAAGTTGATATGAACCTTGTGGACTGGCTGCGCCAATATTCCAAGGATCAGGATGAAACGTTCCTGCGCGGGTTCCTCGGACGGATGTTGTTCTCTGGCGAAGAGGCATTGAAAAAAGCCAACGTATTGTCCGGAGGCGAGAAGGTTCGCTGCATGCTGGCGAAAATGATGCTTAATGGGGCAAACGTGCTGCTGTTCGATGAGCCGACGAACCACTTGGATTTGGAGTCCATTACAGCGCTCAATAACGGGCTGATCGACTTTGACGGCACGATTCTGTTCACATCGCATGACCATCAGTTCATTCAGACAATTGCCAACCGGATTATTGAAATTACGCCGAATGGCCTGATTGACCGGATCATGAGCTATGATGAATATTTGGAGAATGATGAGGTAAAAGCGCTGCGGGAGAAAATGTACGCCGAATAGCAGCGCATGAGCAGATCGTGACAATAAATTAAAAGGCTGCATCCCAGGGATAAACCCTTGTGGATGCAGCCTTTTTTTTGAATTTTTAAGCGGGGGTGAATAGAGTAATAAAACAAGGCCGCTCACCAGCAGATAAACTGCGTAGTGAGACGGCCTTGCGATATAAAACCTCAATTATGCTTTTGCAGCATCGTAACGTTTGCCAACTTCAGCCCAGTTAACTACATTCCAGAAAGCAGCAATGTAATCAGGACGTTTGTTTTGATAGTTCAGGTAGTAGGCATGCTCCCATACATCAAGTCCGAGCAAAGGCGTTTCGCCTTCGAAAATCGGGCTGTCTTGGTTAGGAAGGCTATATACTTTCAGGTTGCCGTCTTTACCAAGGGCAAGCCATGCCCAGCCGCTTCCGAAACGGGTTGTAGCTGCTTTAGCGAAATCTTCTTTGAATTTATCAAAGCCGCCAAGCTCGCTTTCAATGGCAGCTGCCAATGCGCCTTGCGGTGCGCCGCCAGCATCTGGACCAATTGTTTCCCAGAACAGGGAGTGGTTAGCATGTCCGCCACCGTTGTTGCGAACTGCTGTACGAATGCTTTCTGGTACGCTGTTCAGGTCTGCAAGCAGTTCTTCCAGCGATTTGCCTTGCAGCTCAGGAGCGGACTCCAATGCAGCGTTCAGGTTCGTAACATATGTGTTGTGATGACGATCGTGGTGAATGGCCATTGTGGTTTCATCGATATGCGGCTCAAGCGCATTGTTTGCATAAGGTAGAGCAGGCAATTGGTGTGCCATGATTAACAACCTCCTAAAGTAATATGTAGTATCCCGGTCACTATTATCCCCTATTTTCCATAATAAATCAACATTTATGTTTCAAAAGTCTGTGAAACCGTTTCGGCGGATTCCAAGGGGAAATATGACAAAATTCGGTATGGGGTACCATGCAATATTAACCTTCGTATGATGGCATTAAACAGGATGTTCTATTCATCATGCCTTTATATCAGCAATTTGAAAGCGATTAAATAAGTTAATTATTATATATTTGTAATAAAATTACATTATTTTGACGAATTATCAGATTTTTTTGAGAAAAAAGAAGGAATTCAAGTTTATTTGTCGTATTTGTAATGTTACTGTAAAAAAAAGATACGTCTTTTGTAAAAATACAAGCCTTTGTGGCGTTGGTTCCAAACTGACTTGTATTCCATTGCGAAACGGATGCTTCCCCCCTCTATAGGCTTGGGAAGCCGTTTACGCTTGCCTGCATTTGATCTGCACAACAGCTATCTGCCGTACAAGCAGCTCGGTTGTTCGTGCGCTGCTGACCGGAAGAAGCACTTGTTCGCGGCTTAGAGAGAGCAAACGCCGTGAATCTTAATCTTGTGATAAAGGGAGAGTTCATTATGCAAGTTCGTTCTTTTCAACTATCCGATTACAAATCGGTCACGAAATTGCTTGAAACGGTTTTGTCCGCAGAGTGTTATGAATTGACGATGGAAGCTTTTGCAAGACAGTTGTCGTGGGACAGCGAAATGGTCATTGTAGCAAGTGTAAACAATGAGATCGCCGGTGTCATTATTGGAACAATCGACAAAAATAATGGTTATTATTACCGGATTGCTGTTCACAAAGACCATCGCCACCAAGGGATTGGCAAAGCATTGATTAATGGCATGCGGCAGCGTTTTGAAAATCGCAACGTCAAGAAAATAATGATTGCTGCAGATGAGCATAATGAACCTGTGCTTTCATTATATGAATCTGTTGGGTTTGCAGCCAGTGATTTCTTTCGCTCCTTCCAGAAGCTCAGTATCGTTGCGGGTTAAGCCTTACATTCGTTTTGCTCGCCATCAAGGGCATATCTTGCACGCCATTGCTTTTGGCGGTAAGATATGCTTTTCTTATAGTATGAATGTTTAGCTGTAGGATGAATGCCGAAACTAACAGGGAGTACTGCATGGAAATATACGAACCTTGTGTGATTAAAAGCTTCAAGCACGATGGCCACCTTCATCGCATGTGGATGCAGAACTGGCTAGTTCCCAATCATTGTATAACAACTGCACACAGCGCGGAGTCGATGATTGTCATGATTAACTCACAGACCCCCATTCAGGAATCGGATGGGAAAATATGGACTAGCCGGGTGCCGGCCGTTTCTTTTTTTATTCCGGGCATGTGGTTTAACGTTGTGGCATTGCTGGAGGATGCAGGCATTCGCTATTATTGCAATGTCGCTTCACCACCCTATTTGCATGATGGCGTGCTGACTTATATCGATTATGATCTGGATGTCATTCGTTTGGCTGATCAGTCTGTGTTTGTGGTGGATCGTGATGAATACGAGCAGCATAAGGCCATTTACCATTATCCCAAGCTAGTCGAGAGCAAGGTGAAGGAAGGGCTTCGTCAATTGATGGAACGTGTTCATGGAGGGATGACTCCTTTCGACGACGATGCTGCATATAGCTATTACGAGAATTGGAAAAATAATGAGAGCGAGGTGTAGTATGGGGCAGCCGACTCCCTCTGTGGAATCGAATAGCGATGAAATGAGGACAAGTTCGAGACCTTGGGTAAAGGAACTGCTGGATTGGGTGAAAACACTCGCTGTTGCACTCGCTATTGTTCTGTCTTTGCACTTATTTGTCTTCAACTTATCCACGGTGGAAGGACATTCGATGGAGCCGACGCTGCATGCGAAGGAATGGTTGTTTGTTAATAAAGCGGTTTTTTTGTTTGGCAGCCCGGCTCTGGGGGATGTCATCATAGTGAAGGACCCGGAGATCGGCCCAAGCGGGAAAGATTACCTGGTGAAGCGCATTATCGGTGTGCCGGGTGATATCATTGAAATTCGAAACAGACAATTGTACCGCAATAATGAACTTATTGTGGAGCGCTATACTGATAATCCGATTGATGGCCAGGATATGGCGGCGGTTGAGGTAGGCGAAGGCAGCTATTTCCTGATGGGTGACAACCGACACGCACATGCAAGCCGTGACAGCCGTTCCTTCGGAACAGTGCCAAGAGATCAAATTATGGGCAGAGCGGATATTATTCTGTGGCCGATCACCAAAATGACATTTCTCAAATGATATTGGTGGATCTGCACCGCGCGCAGCTTCCAGCGCACGGTGTTTCGCTGTATGACGGCGGTCGGTGGACCACTCGTCTGCAGGGATTCGCTGTACATTGTGGACAAGATAAGTCCTCTACAAAAGAGAGGTTTGTGCTGTTAAGCCAGGCTTGCCGGATAGCGGACAAAAGTGAGGAGGTGGCAAGTAAGCAATGGATGAAGAACTGGAATCAGCGGGGCGAGTGAACTACAGCCGTCTGAAGAAAGAGTTGCTGCTTGCTCTTCCTGAACTCGGCATTGACAAGCTTGGGGTGGCCTCGGCGGCGCCTTTTACGGAGATGAAGCAGCGGCTGCTGCTTCACCGCGAGCGCGGGCATGAGTCCGGCTTCGAAGAACCGGATATAGATAAGCGAACCGATCCCGCACTGTTGTTCAAGGATCCGCAGTCGATTATTTCGATTGCAGTAGCCTATCCCTCCAAGCTGGCCAATGGTCCAAAGTCGGAGCCTGGAGCGCGCCGGGGCATTATTTCGCGTGCATCCTGGGGCTCGGATTATCATGGCGTGCTGCGAAACCGGATGCAGCGGTTGGAGGATTGGCTGCGTGAGCGGGTGCCGCATCTGCGTTCGGAAAGTATGGTGGATACCGGGGCGCTCGTTGACCGCGCTGTTGCTGAGCGCGCAGGGCTCGGGTGGAGCGCCAAAAATTGCGCGATCATTACACCAGAGTTCGGTTCTTATGTCTTTCTTGGTGAAATGATCACGAACTTGCCACTGCAGCCGGATACACCAATTACCGATCAATGCGGGGAGTGCACGAAATGCATTGATGCTTGCCCAACTGGGGCGCTTGTTGGCCCAGGCCAATTGAATTCAAAAATTTGTATTTCCTTTGTCACGCAGACGAAGGACTTTGTTGAAGATGAAATGATGCGGAAAATCGGCAATCGGCTGTATGGGTGTGACACCTGTCAAGTGGTATGCCCGGTGAATAAAGGGAAAAACTGGACGCATCAGCCGGAACTGCAGCCTGACCCGGAAGTGGTGAAACCGCTGCTCGTCCCGCTTTTGACGATCAGCAACCGGGAATTTAAGGATAACTACGGCAGCACTTCGTCCGCTTGGCGAGGCCGTAAGCCGATTCAGCGCAATGCTGTGATCGGGCTTGGTAATTTTAAGGAAGCCAGTGCAGTGCCTGACTTGATCGGCGTGCTGCGCAAGGACCCGCGGCCCGTACTGCGGGGCACTGCTGCCTGGGCACTCGGCAGAATCGGCGGCAGCAATGCGGAAGCCGGGCTGCGCGAGGCGCTGGCTGGGGAGAAGGATGAGGACGTGCTGGAACGTATTGCGCAGGCGCAGGAAATGATGGCTGCCGAAGAGGCGAAAGCCCGTTCCAAGAAGACGGCCGAAACAGCAAATTCTAGCCTTTAGTGCTGGAAAAACATCAGCAAGACATGGTATGATTAGTGGCGATTCTTGTAAACGCTAGTAAGAAAGAGAGGCAGAGAAAAATGAGTGCATGGGATATTATTATTCCAGTCATCACCTTAATTGCGGGGCTGGTCGGCGGATTTTTTATCGGTGTGTTTTATCTCCGCAAGCAAATTGAAAAGATGCAGAGTGACCCGGATATGCTGCAGAAGATGGCAAAGCAAATGGGGTACAATATGAACAAGCAGCAGATGCAGAAAGCTCAGCAAATGATGAACCGACAAAAGGTAGGCCGTAGATAACGGAAGTTGTCGGGCTAATAGAGGAGGTAGCATCTTGGCGGGGAAAAAGGATTATGTCAATTCGATGGTATCGAACAACCGAGATAAAATTGAGTTTCATATTCAAGAGGTTCTCAAATTAATCGGTGAAAATACGGAACGTGAAGGTTTGTTGGAGACGCCAGCGCGCGTAACACGGATGTATGAAGAGATTTTCGCTGGTTATGAAGTCGATCCACGTGAAGTGCTAGGTGTAACCTTTGACGAACAGCATGAAGAGCTGGTCATCGTAAGAGATATTGATTATTACAGCCAGTGTGAACATCATATGGCTCCTTTCTTTGGCAAAGCGCACATCGGCTACATTCCGAGCGGCAAAATTGCCGGACTGAGCAAGCTTGCCAGACTTGTCGATGCGATAACACGCCGTCTGCAGGTGCAAGAGCGTATTACATCGCAGATTGCAGACATTATGGAAGAGGTGCTGCAGCCTCATGGAGTGATGGTCGTCATTGAAGGCGAGCATCTATGCATGTGTGCGCGGGGAGTCAAGAAAACAGGCAGCAAAACGATCACTTCCGGCGTTCGCGGTGAATTCCGCACCAATGCTGCGCTGCGTTCGGAGTTTCTTTCGCTCTTGAAGCAGTAATGCAGTTCGTATACAGCAAGTACAAGCCCCGCAATCCGAACAGGAGAGCGGGGCTTTAATGTAGGATTAAAGGATACACATTAGAATGGTTCCCACTGCAATTGTCTTGCTTCCGCAAACCGCTCATTCACATAAGGCCAATTTACAACATTCCACCAATCCTTGATGTAATCCCCCCGTTTATTCTGATGTTTGAGATAGTAGGCATGCTCCCACACATCAAGCGGCAATAGTGGAACGACATCCCATTGTGAGAGGTTCTGATGCTTCTCTGCCTGTAAAATCTCCAATCTTCTGCTTCTTGGGCTCCACACAAGGATGGCCCAGCCGCCTCCTTCGACTTTTTCGGCGGCCTGACTGAACTGTTTCTGGAAGGCATCATAGCTTCCGAAATCCTGTTTGATCTGCTCGGCAATCGCCCCTGTCGCAGGCCCGCCGCCTTGCGGAGACATGACGTTCCAGAACAAGGTATGAAGATAATGTCCGGCCCCGTTGAAGGCCAACTCCCGTTCCCAATGTTTGACCAAATCGAAATTTCCGGTTTTGCGAGCCTGTCTCAATGCCTCTTCCGCCTTGTTCAAGCCGTCCACATAGCTTTTGTGATGGATGTCATGGTGAATGCGCATCGTTTGCTCATCGATGTAAGGCTCCAGGGCATTATAGTCATAGGGCAGGGGCGGCAGGGTGTGACCGCCAATCGGTACGGACTGGCGTTCCGAACGGCGATGCTCAGGTAGTTGCTCCGACAGAAGGGAGGAAGCCTGGGTATTAGGCAACGAAGTGTTAGTCCTGGAAGTATTGCCCGCGGAAATATTGGCGGTAAAACCGTTAGCCATGGAGTTGTTGGTCATGGGAATGTTGGTCATGGAAGCCGTGGAACTATTAGCGGTAAAACCGTTAGCCATGGAGTGGTTGGCAATGAAATGATTGCCGTCATTGAATTCAACTCTGGGAGGAGTAGCTGCGCCCGCTGTCGGGTGGGTGTGAAGTGAGTTTAGGACGCAAAGAAAATACTCTGATTCCCGAATAATGTGCAGAATGACGGTTTGCGCCAGTGGACTGGCGATGACAGCGGCGCTGTGGCGCATCAGCAAATGAAGTTGGGCGATAAAGCATTGGGACTGCTGCGCTGCCAGATGCAGCAGGCTGTCGACTTGTGCCAGCCCTTGAGGGGGCAGTGCACCTGAATGCGGAATGAGCTGATCCATCCATGCAGCAGCGCACTGCTCGGTCTGTTCAAAGATAGGCTCCCACTCTCGCATGAGATTGACATATTGCGGTTCCAGATCAGGCGCGATAGCGCGGATAACTTCGGTGTGTTCCTTCTCTTGCATTTTCCAAAATCGAATTTCCTCCAGCCATCTGAGCGGCATATTGCTGCCATAAACAAGTAACACGGACAGATACCTCCCCTTGAGCTGCATCTCCTCTTCTGTATAGTTATTCATGCCAATGGTTGGTTTATGTCCATTACGGTTGGATGATAGACGATCCGCTATTTCACTCAAAACACGATGAAAGTAACTTTGGCGGCCAACAGAGGCGTTATTTATGGAAAAATGGTGTTTATAGGGGCCCAAAACCAAAAGCAGATCTCGACGAAACGCGGGTGTGCTGCTTCTGGCTCGCAGGGTGCTTCCAATCACCATTCAAAGCGGCATTTGTTATCTCTATTTTCAAAAGGTTGAAATCCGGCTTTAAAAAGCGACGACCACTTCGTTTTTTCAGCATCCCTGCAACCTTCCGCCCCTTTCTCGCAGGAGACAGCACTTATTTTTAGGTGAATCCCAAAATTGTTGTATTTCTTACAACAATGTAGGCCAATTATTGCTATTTTGTAAAAAATGTTGTACAAAGTACAACAATTCCAGGAAAATGACGGATTATGAGCTGAATTCTTGCAGAAAATACAACAATTTTAGGGGCGCAACTCACGCTTCTTCGAAGGGTCTGGGAATGGAACGAAGTATTCCTGGCTAAGTATGATTGTTCCTTTAGTTTTGCCGTGCCCAGTTAGGATTTGAGCGTTGGTGTGAGCAGGGGCAAACATAGCGAGCTAAGCATAGCAACAAGCACAGCAAGCCAAGCATAGTAAGCAAGCACAGCAAGCCAAGCATAGCAACAAGCATAGCAACAAGCATAGCAGGCATAGCAGCCAAGCATACCCTTGACCACGCTGCCGTTCGAAGCGCACCCAATATCATGCGCATGCGAGCAAGGTCTCGTGTTTGATGGGCTTGCGCCCAAGCTTATTGCGCTGGCTGGGACGGAGGGACATCTGCTGCCGCGATCACTGTGTCGGTTGAAGAACGCGAGATGTGAGGTGGCGAATCCGGGCTCGTCACAGATGCCAAATCCGGGACTGCGCCGAGTGGCGAGTCTGATTCCGTCACGAATGACAAATCCGTGACCGCTTCAGCTGCTGGATCTGGGACACTGTGTGCCACCGTAGTTGCAACAGCGGTATCTACTTCATGCACCTGGCTTAAAAATACGGCAGCCCGCTGAATATATTCGCGAGGATGCAGGCGGAACAGCATCTCATGATGCCCGCCTTCCACAATCCACGTGCGGGACAGCGGGTTGGACTGCTGTGCAGCGATTTGCTCAGCCATCACAACAGGCGCTTTGTTATCTTCGGTGCCGTGAATCATATAGATTGGAATCGAATAGGTGGTCTGCTTAACAAGCTCTGCCGGAATATCATTTATTGCTGTGCCAGTCCAAAGTCCCAGCATCGTTTGAATTAATGGCTGCGATGGAAAACGCGGCAAGTTAACAAGTTGGGTGACATTATTAAACAGGGTATCCGAATCCGTCAGAAACATGCTGTCGAGAATCATGGCGTCGATGGCATCGGTCTGCAGCGCCGCTTGCAATGCAGTGCCTGCGCCCATTGAAAAGCCCCAGATGACGACTTCCTCCGCGCCTTCGGCTTTCACGTAGTTGACGGCGGCCAGCAATTGCTGGGATTCCTCACGTCCGCCGGTTGCCGGCGACTTGTCAGCCGAGGCAGCATATCCGTAGTCAAACATCAACACATTATATTTCAGCCCATGGAGCAGTTCGGCCAGTTCGTACATCGGCACCCAGGTTTCCTCTCGGTTGGCGCCATACCCATGACTGAAAACGATCGTTCTCTCAGAAGGGGAGGCGGAAGGGATATACCAGCCATGCACGGTTGTTCGGCCGCTCTCGCTTGGGAAGGCGACGTCATGGTAAGCCAAATTTTTGGCCAGGGAAGGGTTGGAACCAAGCGGAGCTACATAAGGATAAGCAAGCTGCCAGGCGATAAAGCCATGGAAAGCAAGCACCGCCAGTATGGAAAGTGCGACCAGAGACGATAGAATGGCTGCTGCCACATGCCTGCGTCGAACGTGTATTCCAGCAGTGCGCGGGTACAATTCGGAATTGGCAGTGAGACCAGGGTGGACGTTGTGGGAAAAGGCATCTTCCAAGGGTGTTGGTGCCAGCATCGAGGTGTTCATTGCATTCCCTCCCCGGAACAGAAGTATGAAAGCGGTTTAATTAGTAGTAATATCATCGTATGCCTTTAGGCCTAGGGTTGTCAATTGCTGCCGATGTATTGTAAAACACCTGTAATATGAATGTAAAAAAACAGATGGTCTTTACGCTCTGCAACTGATCGGTTATACTAGGTGTAATTGAGTTTCGTTCTATGAAACAGGGGGGTGATGGCCTTGGAGGAAAACAAATCAACTGTGCGGGCGGTTGAACGCGCGCTGGACATACTGCTTTGTTTTACTGAAGGCTCGGACTTGCCGATGACCGAAATCGCCGAGCGCGTCAAGCTTCACAAGAGCACAGTGCATCGTATGCTGGCAACCCTGGAAGAGAAAGGCTTTGTCGTCAGAGACCGCTTCACTGACCGCTACAGGCTCGGGATGCGGATTTGGGAGCTGTCGTCCCATCTGTCCCATGCGGACGATCCAGCGGCAGCGTGCCTGCCTGAGATGGAGCGCCTGCGGGACGTGCTGGGCGAGACGATCAGCCTCTATGTGCGAGACGGGAATGAGCGGATACGGATACAGGCAGTCCAGAGCAACCAGCCGATTCGCAGAGTCGCGCCGGTCGGCGCCAGATTGCCTCTCTATGTAGGGGCATCGAGCAAAGTGCTGATTGCCTATGCGGACGAAACGGAACGGGAACTTATCATGAAGGATGCAACGTGGCCGGCAGCGCTCGATCTTGCGGCTCTCCGTAGCCAGATGGACGAGATAAGGGAGGCTGGCTATGCGACGAGCATTGAGGAGCGCGAGGCAGGAGCAGCGGCAGTGGCGGCGCCGATCTTCAATCTGTCGGGCCAGCTTGTCGCAGCGCTTTCGGTATCCGGACCGGCAAGCAGGCTGACCAGCGAGGAAATGAAGCGGCATGCCGGGGCGATTATGGCGTCCGCGCGCCTGATGGGCACCGTCTTGAAATAAGCGGGTGGCAAATGGCCAACGCGGGTACGCTAACTGCTGCCGGGCAACTGGGCGGTGAGTGCTGGAGCAATAATAAATCGGAACAGCCCGAAGCGGGAACAATCATCCGCTGTCGGGCTGTTTGTGCTGTCAGGGCAATGACGTGAAGGAGTGAATTGGGCAAACGGATAACAACAGTTGCCTGCATAGCTATTTTAAAGTATAATCAAAATTACGATAATGATATTCATTATCAAACCTTATGTGTTAAAAAAGAGGCCCCGCAGCCGGGTGCTTAAACCACAGCCGCTGGAGACCTCCATACATAGTCAAGATTACATTTTGGAAATCATTTCACGAAGTACAGTTTGCAGAATACCGCCATTACGGTAGTAATCAACATCAACCATCGAGTCAAGTCTTGCGATTGCCGTAAATTCGAAAGATGTACCATCTTCGCGTGTTGCGGTAACCGTTATTTTCTCACCTGGTTTAACATCGTTGGACAGACCAGTAATATCGATCGTTTCGGTGCCGTTCAGACCGAGTGAAGACCAGCCATGGCCTTCCTGGAATTGCAATGGCAGCACGCCCATGCCGACCAGGTTGGAACGGTGAATCCGCTCGAAGCTTTCAGCAAGCACGGCTTTCACGCCGAGCAGGAAAGTACCTTTGGCTGCCCAGTCACGCGAGCTGCCTGTACCATACTCTTTGCCTGCGATAACGATCAGGTTGGTGTTTTGATCTTGGTATTTCATGCATGCATCATAGATGGACATGACTTCATCCGTCGGCAAGTATTTCGTAACGCCGCCTTCAGTGCCAGGAGCCACTTGGTTGCGAATCCGGATATTCGCGAACGTTCCTCTCATCATCACTTCGTGATGGCCGCGGCGCGAACCGTAGGAGTTGAAATCCTTGCGCTCGACATTATGCTTCAGCAGATATTCGCCTGCCGGACTGTCCGCTTTAATGTTGCCCGCTGGCGAGATGTGGTCGGTCGTGACGGAATCGCCAAGCAGTGCCATAACTTTAGCACCTTTAATATTAGCGATATCATCAAGCTCGCTTCCCAGGTTAGTAAAGAACGGCGGGTTGGCGATGTAGGTCGAACGGTCGTCCCATTCATACAGCTCACCTTTTGGAACCGGAATAGCATTCCAACGCTCGTTTTGCGTGAAGACATTTTCATATTTATCACGGAACATCTGCGGTGTGATCGCAGCGCTCGCAGCATCGGCAATTTCCTGTGAAGAAGGCCAGATATCCTTCAAATAAACAGGCTGATTGCTGTTGTCATAGCCGATTGGGTCATTCGCAAGGTCGATGTCCACTGTGCCAGCCAGCGCATAGGCAACTACGAGTGGCGGCGATGCGAGATAGTTGGCTTTAACCTGCGCATGAACACGTCCTTCAAAGTTCCGGTTACCGGACAATACAGCTGCTACCGTCATGTCATTGTCGGCGATTGCCTGACTGACTTCATCCGGAAGCGGACCGGAGTTTCCGATACAAGTGGCGCAGCCATAACCTGCAACGTGGAAACCAAGCGCTTCAAGCGGCTCAAGCAGATTGGCTTTTTTCAAATATTCCGTTACAACAAGCGAACCTGGTGTAAGAGAAGATTTCACATAAGCCGGTTTGACCAATCCACGCTCAACGGCTTTTTTCGCTACAAGGCCTGCACCGAGCATTACCGAAGGGTTGGAAGTGTTCGTACAGCTTGTGATAGCGGCGATAACAACTGCGCCGGTTTTCATTTTGGTTACAGCGCCGTCACGGTGTTTGACTTCTACGGCTTGATCGATTTTGCTGTCGCTCAGACCATAGCCGCCTTTGTCGATCGGCGTGCGGATGATGTCATTGAAAGCTTGCTTCATGTTCGTCAGTTCAATCCGGTCTTGCGGACGTTTTGGTCCGGCAAGGCTCGGTACGATGGATGACAAATCAAGCTCGATGGTTTCCGAGAAAGCCGGGTCTGGCGTATCGTCTGTACGGAACATGTCTTGTGCTTTGTAGTAAGCTTCGACCAGTTCGATCTGCTCCTGTGTACGGCCAGTTTGTCTCAAGAAATCAAGTGTAATTGCATCGACCGGGAAGAATCCGACAGTCGCCCCGTATTCAGGTGCCATGTTGGCAACCGTCGCACGGTCAGGAAGACTGATGTTGGACAATCCTGGACCATAGAACTCCACGAATTTCCCTACGACGCCTTTTTTACGAAGAATCTGAGTAACCGTAAGCGCCAAGTCAGTCGCTGTTGCTCCCTCAGCAAGTCTGCCTGTCAGCTTGAATCCGATAACATCCGGTGTTACAAAGTATAGCGGTTGACCCAGCATCCCTGCTTCTGCCTCGATGCCGCCAACACCCCAGCCTACAACGCCAAGACCATTGATCATTGTTGTATGGGAGTCAGTACCCACGAGCGAATCCGGGAATACCAGTGTTTCCCCGTCAATTACTTTGGTAGCGGCAACAGATGCCAGATACTCCAGATTAACCTGGTGAACAATTCCTGTAGCTGGCGGAACAGCGCGGAAATTGTCGAATGCTGTTTGTGCCCAGCGCAGGAAGCGGTAACGTTCCTCATTGCGCTCAAATTCAATTGTTTCATTGTATTCAAGTGCTTCTGAAGTACCGAATGCATCAACCATAACCGAGTGGTCAATGACAAGGTCAACAGGAACGAGCGGGTTGATTTTTTTAGGATCTCCACCGGCTTTTTTCACTGTATCGCGCATAGCTGCCAGATCGACAACAACCGGAACACCGGTGAAGTCCTGCAATACGATACGTGCTGGAATGAACGGGATTTCCTTGTCTTCGCGGCCATCCGCCCAGGTAGTCAATTGTTTCACATGCTCAGGTGTAATCGAACGGCCGTCAAATTGACGAACGGCTGCTTCGAGCAGAACTTTGATGGAAAAAGGCAGTTTCGAAATATTTCCGAGACCCTGCTCTTCCAGTCCCTGCAGTCGGTAGTAAGTGTAGGACTTGCCGCCTGCATCGAGCGATGTGCGAACGGAGTAATGATTTTGTGTAGCCATTGTAACTCCTCCTTGTCGCTTTTTATCTTATTTGTTTAGGCGATTTAATTAAACTAAGTTTCATGTGATGAAACACAATTTCAAAATCGCTGATACTCTTAGTATAGCGTTATTTTGGTACTTGCGTAAAGAGGGATTTCATCATGAGATTGAGATTGCGCTCATATAATGAACCAGCCGTATGTGCTTTTCGGCACATTATCTATGGAACCGGGGGTCCCGCTTATGCCACGATCATCGGAAATGCCGCAGCAAGCTGTGGAATCGCAACGTCTGGAGGGCTGGAAAGCGATTGTCCATCATTATGTTGCACTCAACAATCAGGCGGATCTTGAGTTAGACTCAACTCCGCTGGCGGCCATTGTAATGGATGTTGATCATCTAGTGCGACTGGACGCGAAGTATGACCGTATGAGGCGGCGCGAGCAAGGTCGGCAAGCTGCCTTGACACGTATTGAGACGAAAGCCCGTTTGCTGCGGGTCAATGAATCGGGCACAGAAGTATCCGCGCTGCTCGGAGCGGACTCCAGTCGGCTGGTTCAGCAGCATGGTCGCGAATATACCGAGGATCGGAGGGAATGTGAACGGCTTTGGCTTCAGAACCAGAATGGCAATTGGCGAATTATTCGGATCGAGCCTGTCGTTGCCGAGCGGCGGCCGCGCTATGGCGCTTCCACCGCCGAAGCAGATTATCTGCTCCAGGATTTTGAGTTTTCTGCTGCTGATAAAAAACCTTATTTTCCGAAATCTTTACCCTATATAAATTATGACATATTAACGGATTTCAAACATCGTTCGACAGAAAACAATTATTACCGCGACAGAGCTGCTGTATATGCTGATTTATGGTGGGATAAACCGAACCCTGAATACGAGGAATTCGATGTTAATTGTACCAATTATGTCTCCCAATGTCTCTTTGCAGGCGGTGCTCCGATGGACTATACTGGTAAGAGGGAATCGGGCTGGTGGTACAGAGGGCGCGATGGCGGCAAGGAATGGTGGAGCTATAGCTGGGCGGTGTCCAATGCGCTGCAAGCACAGCTGCGTTCAGGCGGCTGGAGAGGGCTTCAAGCTGTGGAAGTGGATTCTGCAGACAAACTTGATTTGGGTGATTTGATTTTCTACGATTGGAATGGGGAAGGACGGTTTCAACATAGTACGATCGTCACTGCTTTCGATATTCAGGGCATGCCGCTTGTCAATGCGAATACGGTATCCAGCAGACACCGGTTTTGGGATTACCGCGATTCCTATGCATGGACGGAATTGACGCAATATCGATTTTTTCATATAACGGACCGGACCGATTTATTGGAATAAGGACGGATTAAGCAAGCGAAATTAAAGGTAACCGGAGGAAAACTCATGGGGAAGAAAGTGCGCGTTGGGTTAGTTTACGGGGGCAAATCGGGAGAGCACGAGGTGTCGCTGCAGACTGCGCTCGCGGTAACAAAGGCTTTTGATTATGACAAATATGAAGTGCAGCCATTCTATATTACGAAGCAAGGTCAGTGGCATACCGCATCACCGCTCCTGAACGCTCCTGACCAGGTAGGAGAGCTTCAGCTTGCTGAAGCGCAGCAAAGTATTGCTGGCGGTGGGGCGCTTGTTCCCGTCTTCCAGGGACTGACGGATGGTGGAGCAGAAGGAGAGCATCAGGCGATTGATGTCATGTTCCCTCTGCTCCATGGCACTTACGGAGAGGACGGCACCGTTCAGGGGCTGCTGGAGATGGCTAATATCCCATACGTTGGAGCGGGTGTTCTGGCCTCTGCTGTAGGGATGGACAAGATTATGATGAAAAAGGTGTTTGCGGAGGAAGGGCTTCCGCAGTGCATATACCGTCATTTCAACCGTACACAATGGAGGAAGGACCAAGCTTACTTTATTATGGAGATTGAAGTGACGCTTGGATATCCCTGCTTCGTCAAGCCGGCCAACCTCGGTTCAAGCGTGGGCATTTCCAGAGCCAAAAACCGTGAGGAATTAATTGCCGCGATCGAATTTGCTTTCCGCTACGACCGCAAAGTGATCGTGGAGGAGCTGGTGGAAGCACGCGAGATTGAAGTTGCGGTGCTGGGCAATGATGAGCCTCGCGCCTCGGTGCCGGGGGAGATTGTAACATCAGGAGAATTTTACGATTATAAGTCAAAATATACGGATGGCAAGTCTGAGATGCATATTCCTGCCAACCTGCCGGCCGAGCTGGCGCAGCAAGTGCAGGAGTTGGCCATTCGGGCGTTTCTGTCCATCGATGGATCAGGGCTGTCGCGCGTCGATTTCTTCCTGCGCAAGTCCGACAACCGGCTGCTGATTAACGAAGTGAATACGATGCCTGGCTTTACCCCTTACAGCATGTATCCGCTGCTGTGGAAGGAAAGCGGACTACCGTACCGCGAACTGCTGGATACATTGATTGATTTGGCATTGGCGCGCCATGCCGAGAAGCAGGGGATTGAATACAGCGGCAATGACACCGGCGAGTAGCAGCTGAATATGGACTAGGAAATCTGGCATTATTTTGGCATAATTGTATCTAACATCAAATAATGAGGAGCGGTGCAGATGGGATTTGAAACCGAGTTTAATTCGGTGTGCAAATTCAAGTCAGAGCAGGAGCTGTATGAACTGCTGGAATATGGTCGCAACAAGATGGTCAAAAGCGGTTTTCGCGTTTATCCGACCGGGCAGAAAGTAATTGCCTACTCTCCGGATAACAAAGCGATTGCAATTGTCAAAATTCTTGTTTCTATTGCCGAAATCAACTTCCAGGGTGAAGAAATTACCCAGGTAGAGATGGAACTCATCCGGCGGTTGACCGAGGAGGAGTCCCGGGTGCAGACAGCCTTGGCTCATGAGATGTTTTTCGGAGAGCGGGAGTAGGTTTCATTGCTGCGATACGGAAGTTCAGCGGTCGGTGAAGGAGGATGGGGAGCAGCTTCTGGTGCAGATGGCATAAGTGTGCGAATCATCCTTTCTTCTCGACACGAGTTTTGATACCCCAAATAATGAAAACGCATTCAATGAAAGGCCTGTGTCGCACACAAACTGATGAAGGAGCGTATTTCGGGCCTGCAGAGCCAAAAAACACTAAACAAAGCTGGCAGCGTAGTGTAAGATAGGGTAAAGAAAGCATACAACATTTGCGAAACGGTATACTGCATAAAACGTAGTATAGAGAATAGCGATTTGGAAATGAATAGATAGGAAAGTTGAGTGATTGAAGTGAATGAACAGCAAAGCGAAGCGATTATCGGCAGTAAAAGCTTTACGGCTGTGGCGATCAACTGTGCTGCGAAAGCTGGGGAGTGGATTCAATCAAAACGGGGCAGTTTCTCCACACTTGAAATGAAATACTCGCCACATGATCTCGTTACCGAGGTGGATCGAGGCTCGGAGGCGTTGATCCGCAATCTGGTGCTGACCCATTTCCCTACACATTCCTTTTTAGGAGAAGAAGGGGTGCAGGCAGGTCCGGAGGCGTCGAAGCAGGCACTGCAAAATATGCGTGATGAAGAATATTTATGGATCGTTGATCCCATTGACGGTACGACCAATTTTGTACACGGATTCCCTTATTTCAGCGTGTCAATTGCACTTGCCTACAGGGGAGAGGTCATTGTTGGCGTCATCTATGATCCTTCACGGGACGAGTTGTTCGTAGCTGAGAAGGGCAAAGGAGCGTACTTGCACGGAAGACGGACGAAAGTATCCGCTGAGCCGACACTGCAGCAAAGCCTGATTGCAACCGGATTTCCGGCTGATCAGAATTATGCGTTGCCAGTGAATATGAAAGGACTGCAGGCGATTGCCCCGCAAGTTCGCAATATTCGTGTCAATGGTTCTGCTGCGCTGCATATGGCTTATGTTGCTGCTGGACGGCTGACAGGATTTTGGGAAATTGGACTGAACAGTTGGGATTTGGCAGCAGGCGTGCTGATGGTACAGGAATCTGGAGGGAAAGTGACCGATACGAACGGCAAGTCTTACGATCTGGCGGTCCGCAATGTTGTGGCAAGCAACGGTCTGGTCCATGATGAACTGGTAACCGAATTGCAGAAGGCGGATGCCGCAGGATAACTAGTCTGCGACATGCTGCAACGGTAGAAATGATAACACGATGCAGCAATGAAAGGCGTGAATTTCATTGGATAATGCGAATCGGAATGAATCGAAGACGGCCGCATTTCAGGAGTTGGAGCAGGAGCTTATCGAGCTGCTGGAGGGAACTTCGCCAGAGCAGCGAACGGAACAGCCTGATTCACCAGATGAGCTGGGGGATGACAACAAGCAGACGCGAAAACGGCTGCCGCACCGCTACGAAATGCGCGTACAGGCTAAGCTTGATCCTATCGCCGAACAAACAGGTCGTTATCGGCAGATCGCGCAGGAAATCGACGATCGTTACGACCGCTATGTTAAACAAACGGAGTCAGAAGAGGACCGCGGCGGCGTTTCCGATCCTGGTTCGGCACACAATGAAAACAAAGGACTGTCCTCAAAGTAGAGTGGATGCTACTATTTGGACTGTCCTTTTATTTTTATAATGTGCACAGTACAAAGAGGACGGCAGTTCCACCCAAAGAGCATACAGAATTGTCGCCAAAGCAAGATTATGGAAGTGTTGAAGCTAATGCTATATGGATAAATTGTTCATTGAAAACACGAGTAAGGGTTATGTTATATCTCCTGGTCGGATATTATTAGTTATACGACATGATCTTACAGGAGGGGTTATCATGCAGCAATTGACGAATCATATCGACGAAGAGTACCATCTGACCGTCTTGAATCATCGAGAAGAAGGCTATAATGACGAACGGGCGGTACAGCTTTTTCTGGCGACTTGCAGCCGTTCGGTCAATACTCAGAAAAACTATTTGCGCGCGATCAAACGTTTCCAGGATTTCGTTTCCTATAAATCTTTGCGAGCCATTACGTGGCAGGATGTCGAAGGATATAAGCTATATTTGAGCAGAGGGAGTTGGGATGCGGAGTGTAAACCGTTGGCTCCGGCTAGTGTCAGCGCCTTTATTGTCCCGATTAAATCTTTGTACAAATGGGGGAGCGATCCTAATATTGGGCTCTTTCAACACAACCCAACTACCCGAGTGCGACTTCCGGTAATTCCTGTGACTAGCAAGCGGCATTACCTTACGAGGAATGAAGTAGGCAGGTTGATCAAGTATTTGAAAACACAGGGAATGCGCAATTATTTAATCGGTTTATCGTTGGTATTGCTAGGTTTGAGGGTATCTGAGCTGGCGGCGATCCGTTGGCAAGACTTCTATAATGATGCAGCAGAATCAACCAATTGGCTTACAGTCAAAGCTGGTAAAGGCTCCAAGGAGCGGGAAGTAAAAGTGCCCAAGCAGCTCTGGCAGCTGTTTCTGCAATATTTGCATTCTATGACGGAATTGAATGGCGCTGAACCGGCACGGGATATAAGACTATTCCCAATCACTACTAGACAGATTGAACGGATTATCGGCAAGGCGGCGAAGCACAGCGGAATTGATAAGAAACTTACCCCTCACTGGCTAAGACACACCAATGCAACGCTGGCGCTGTTGAACGGCGCTTCCCTGCAGCAGGTCCAGGAAACGTTGGGCCACTCACATATTAATACAACACAGCGGTACCTTCATACTGTTGAGCAACTCAAGAAGGCGGCTCCTGATTTTGTAGAAGATAGTTTGAAAGATTTTTATTAATTTCCAGCATTCGCTATCAATTGATATAGGAATTTAGTCTTCTCAACATACAAAAATCGCTTGAAACTTTGGTACTTTTATCCTACAATATTAAAAGCATGCGACATTTTTGTTGAAAAATGTCGTATAACTAATAATATCCGACACAATCTTTAATTGGCTATATCGATTTTCTGATTCGAATGAATCATATTATATGTAAAGCGAATGTCGCCATGCCTTCCGGTTGTGAGGGCTGTGATACGAAGTGATGGGAGGATCGCATTGGATGAGTCGCGTCAAAGGTGACATAGCATCAATTAACATAATTGATAGTCAAATGGAAGTTGGCAGATGGATGGAGTTGCTGCGGCACAAATCACCTGAAACTTATCAACACTGTGTTCGAGTGGCACTTCTGGCGGAACTCATGGGTACAGCTTTGAAATATGACAACAGGCAGCTGTCTGAATTAATGCAGGGCTGCTTTCTGCATGATTTAGGAAAAATTTTGGTGCCGCAAGAAATCATTAGCAAAACAGCTCCGTTGTCTGCCGAAGAATGGACAATCATGAGACTGCATCCCCAGTTGGGCGCTGAATTGCTGGAAAATCACGGCGGTGTTGACGATGCGATTATTCGTCTTGTTCACTCCCATCATGAGCGTTGGGATGGCAGAGGCTACCCTCAGGGATTGGCTGGATTGCAAATTCCGTTAAATGCCCGCATTTGTGCGGTCATTGATGCATTTGATTGTATGATTTCCGTACGCCCCTACAGAAGAAGAATGTCGGTGGAAGAAGCCAAGGATGAATTGATCAAACATAGCGGCAAACAGTTTGATAGTGAGATGGTTCAACTGTTTCTTAAAGTTTTCATCAAGTTCCCAGAGATGTACTTGCAATAATGCATTGACAGCCCACGCATATCGATCACCTGGCGATTCATTTCCATCTGAGGAAATGAATCATTTTTGTCCCTGCAGGAAATGCGGGCTCCGCTCAATAATAGCGCTTGTAATTCCTCGCGCGCAATGGAAACTTTCCCCTTTTCAGAAGTAACCCGTTATGAAATTCTAAGCATCGTTCTCCTAAATCTCCACCGTGGATTCGAAAGGGGGCAGGTATGCTGGAATAATGAAGTAGCCCTCCCGGTTATTCATCAGCAATTGGTATGGTGACGTAGTGAATAATTGGATATTAAAACCACAGCAAAAATAAACTAAGATTACATAGAAATCGTATCGAAGGAGGATTTTTATGGATCGGAAGAGTTGTGACGAAGAGCCGAATAATCGCAACTTTAGGATAGCTTTTTCCCAAGATGTATTCACAGTCGCTCCCAACTTAACCGTCGGTTTGATTGCTTTGCCATCAGTGAACAATTTGGATAATAACGTTGAAGTAAACGCACTGCTCAAACATATGGAGCTGGAGATTATTGAATCTGGCATTGAGAAGGGACTAATCAGTGAACTGGAAACCATATCAGCCTGGCGCCACGTATACAGCCAATTTGGCGTCAAGCCAGCCAGGTATCATTGCGCAGCCGAAGCTCTTATTCGCAGAGTAGTTGAGCACGGATCTTTACCTCGCATTCATACATTGGTAAACCTCTGCAATGCACTATCCTTGAAAGCCCGCATACCGATTGCTTCATGTGATATTAACGGCGTTGAAGAACTTGTTGTCCAAAAAGCTACAGGTTTGGAACCCTACTTGCCTATCGGGAAACCGGATAACCCGGAGTTCCCGGATGCAGGCGAAATTATCTACACGGACCACCTTGGACGAGCTCACTCACGGCGCTGGAATTGGCGCCAAAGCGATATAGTGAAAACGACAGAACAATCCTCAACAATGCTATTTACGATTGAGGCTGTGCACCAAGAGGCCAAAGTGCTTGTAGAAGCCACAACAAATTTACTGTTTGAGCTGCTTCAGCCATTTGCGGTTGGTGTGGACAGCCAACGGGGATTTATTAATGCCGATTCTCCTGTTTACGAATTTACGATTTAAAATGAGGGGGACTTGTTCAGTATGGCCAATCGTGGAGATACGATGGGGCTTGTTAGAAACGGGATATCGGATTCCATGCCGATCGTTGTGGGCTACATTCCGGCATGTATTACGTTTGGTCTGGTTGGGAAGTCGCTTTCCCTGGATAACTTGGAGATATTTCTGCTTTCTGCGGTTGTCTATGCTGGAGCCAGCCAGTTTATCGGTGCTAAACTTATAGCCGCAGGAGCTGCTGCGCCAATTGTGCTCTTGCTTACGATTGTTATTAATTTAAGATACCTGTTTATTAGTATGTCATTCTCGGACAAAGTTGACCATTCAAGCAGTAAGCGTGCAAGAGGCGTGCTTGGCTTTTTTCTAACTGAAGAGGTTTATGCGGTAAGTATGATGTCCAAAACCAACAATAAAAGCAAGAAGCATTTGTTCGCCTATTTGCTGGGACTGGAATTGCCCCCGTATGCAATCACGCTGCTATCAACTTGGGTTGGAATTATGTTATCCGATTATATCCCGGGAAGTATTCTGCCTGCCTTCAATACTTCCATATACGTGCTGTTGATTGCACTAATCATTCCCCAATTGATTGGAAGTAGACGGAATAAAGTAATTGTTATTACCGCCGCGTGCGCCTCTTTCGTATTACAACCTTTTTTGGGAGACGCTACTGTACTCGCCGCAATGATAATCGGTGCATGGTCTGGGGGTAAAGTAAGTGAAACAAAGGATGGAGTTGATCTAACATAATAATTACGTTAATTATAACAATGGGCGTGATTACCTTCCTGTTGCGTTTTACGCCATTGTTGTTTATTAAGAAATCTAACACAGAACCGATTAGAAATCGAAATTGGATTCTGGCAAACATGCCTTTAGCTGTGCTTTCTGCGCTCACCATCCCAGGCATCTTTCAAGTGGATGACACCACGCCGCTAGTCGGACTGGCTGCTGGTTTGATGGCGGTTTTGCTATCACTTATTAAAAAAATGCCGTTATTTGCTGTAATTTTCTTATCTGTACTGGCAGCTGCTATTGTAAAGAGCATGATGTGATATAATCCATATTGACAAAAAAGGCTCCTTCGGTGATGTGATGGTCTGAGGATGCATGACTGTGAATGGAGAATAGATCGTTAAGTGGAAAGTGGGGTTGTCTTGACTTTGGAATTATTGATTGTCATCGACAAATCGATTGAAACTCCGTTAAGCCGGCAAATTTATAATTGCATTCATCGTTCGATTGTTAATGGCATGCTGCAAACGGGTGAATTATTACCCGCAACGCGTCTGTTGGCGGAGCAATTGCAGGTATCTCGTACGGTTGTCATTCAAGCCTATGAACAGTTGCAGGCAGAAGGATACTTGGAGATGAAGAAGGGTGCCGGAACGTATATTGCAGATAATGCTGTTGGGAATGTTGCTGAATTGAAAAGTGGTGAAGAAGAAATAGATTATCAGGCCTTTACAAAAAGAACGGATCTATTGCCTAATATAGAATTGCCCGTATCAGGTTTTGTGGATAAAACGAATTCGGTGCTGTACGATTTCCGCCACGGGGTTCCGGCCTGGGATGGATTTCCGATGGACAAATGGCAGAAGTGCTTAATGAATGCGTGCCGCAGAGCAACGCCTGAGATGTTGACTTATGGTGCAGCAGAGGGATCTTGGGCACTGCGCGAAGAAATCGCTCGACTTGTTCGTGCTACGCGATCCATACCGGCTGTACCTGAGCAGATTGTTATTACTGCAGGAGCTACGCAAGCTTTGGATATTTTGGCGCGGCTATGTTTGCGGGAAGGAGAACAGGTGGTGGTAGAAGACCCTGCACATCCGGTGCTTCGCGAAATATTTGGTTTTTCAGGCGGGAAAATCATTCCGGTACCAGTTGATGAGGAAGGACTCTGTGTAGATAAAATTGCAGAAAGTATAACCAGGCACTCTGAAGCCATACATTCCGCTCCCAAACTGCTGTACTTGACGCCATCCCATCAATTTCCCACCGGAGCTACAATGTCTCTTAACCGAAGGATTGAGGTCTTGGAATGGGCCAGGAGTACAGGGGCAGTCATTATTGAGGACGATTATGACAGTGAGTATCGTTATATCGGGCAGAAAGTCTCAGCGCTAGCGGGGCTTGATTCTGGAGGAAGAGTTGTTTATATCGGCAGCTTTAGCAAAATATTATTCCCTGCCCTGCGCATCGGATACGCGATATTGCCCCCTTCTTTAATAGAACCGTTTTTGGCGATAAAATGGATTACCGACCGGATGAGCCCTACATTGGAGCAGGAGGCATTAGCCGACTTTATTCGAACCCGACAATATGCAAAACATGTCAATCGCATGGGGAAATTATACGCCTCTCGCAGAGCCAGTCTTGTAAGTTCACTGCATCAGGAGTTTGGAGATCGGGTCCGTTATTTTGGAGATGAAGCTGGATTACATTTGTTAATCGAACTGAGTACCTTGGCAGATGAAGAGGAAGTCGCGCGTCGTTCGTTAGAGAAAGGTGTGAAAATTTACCCTGCATCCGGCTATTTTTTAAATGATAAACCCAAACGGGCAACTTTTCTGCTTGGTTATTCAAACTTGAGTGAAGCGCAGATTCGAACAGGGATTCGGCTTGTTGCGCAAGCAGAGCAAGAGGTCAGCCATGCCAACAATAAATAAGAAGACAGCTCTCCTTAAAGCGAGCTGTTTTTTTATGCATTTTTCCCGGTAATAGTATGGTTTCTGCGCACTAACCAGCGAAAAAGCATAGCATCACAAAAATGGAATGCGACATTCCAGAGTGAATGAATAGCTGCACAAAAAGTGGAGATTTCATCATTCTTGCCGTGCATGCTACGTTAGATGAGCAGAACAACGATCATTATAAATTCCAATCGTTCTAAGAAAGGGGGCATTACATTGAAGCAACATTCGCAGTCTGCGGCCCCAGTGCCTGGGACGTCCAAGACAGCATCAGGCCCAGGTTGGATGACGTCCTTGCGAAAGGAGTTAGCCCGCAATCGGTTCCTTTATATGTTGTTATTGCCTGTCGCCGTCTATTTGCTGTTGTTCAAATACGCGCCGATGGCAGGAGAAATTATCGCTTTTAAAAATTATCGTTTGGCTGATGGCATATGGGGAAGCCCCTGGGTAGGATTTCAACAGTTTGAGAAACTGTTTGCAAGTCGAGAATTTTACATCGTTTTGAAAAATACACTGCTGCTTAATGTGTATCATCTTCTGTTTGCCTTTCCTGCTCCGATTTTACTGGCGCTTATGTTAAATGAAGTGCGGGTGGAGTGGTATAAGCGGACACTGCAAAACTTGCTTTATATTCCTCACTTTATTTCGTGGATTGTGCTCGGCAGCATCGTCATTGCGCTTCTGTCGCCGTCTACAGGAATCGTAAATCATTTCCTCCAGGCTTTCGGAATTGAGCCGATCTATTTTATGGCCGACAAATTTTGGTGGCCGGTGACGTTTATCGGGTCCGGCATATGGAAAGAGGCCGGGTTTGGAACGATCCTCTATCTTGCGGCAATGGCTTCAATCGATCCAACGTTGTATGAGGCAGCGAAAATTGATGGCGCAAGCAAGATGAGGCAAATCTGGCATGTTACCCTGCCCGGCATACGCAGCACGATTGCGATTTTGCTTATTTTGCAGGTTGGCAGAATGATGGATGTCGGCTTCGAACAGGTATATGCCTTGCGGAATCCGGCGGTAACCAGTGTTGCCGAGGTGATCAGCACCTTCGTCTATACGCGGGGGATTGTAAATCTGC
Source organism: Paenibacillaceae bacterium (assembly GCA_004134985.1). Taxonomy (GTDB): domain Bacteria; phylum Bacillota; class Bacilli; order Paenibacillales; family Paenibacillaceae; genus Paenibacillus_D. Next base: position 27,854 of record REGQ01000014.1, read on the forward strand.
AGTACAGTTACACGACTGCGCTTGGCCTGTTCCAATCGCTGATTGCACTGATTCTTATTGTGTCGGTAAACAAAATCATTAAAGCCTTGGGAGAACGAGGTTTATGGTAAAGAACGAAAGGAGTGAGGCACCGTGAAAATTGGAGAACAGACCTTCTCCTCCAGACTGCTTCGCTGGCTTAATTATATTTTGCTGGCACTGAGCGCTTATATCACCTTGTTTCCATTTATAAATGTCATTGCCGTATCATTCAGCAGCAGCCGGGCCATCAATGCGGCAGAAGTGTTTATGTGGCCGATCGAGTTTAATGTGGAAGCGTACCTGAACTTGCTTAAGGACGGCCAGTTGGTCGTTGCGATGAAAAATACAGTGATCATTACGATCATCGGCACGTTTCTCAATATGGTGTTTACAATTTTTGCTGCCTATCCGCTATCCAAGTCCCGGTTAAAAGGCAGAAATGTCATGCTGATGGCGATTTTGTTCACGATGCTGTTCAGCGGAGGACTGATTCCGAACTTTCTGCTGATTAACAGCTTGGGCATTGTCAATACGTATTGGGCTTTATGGCTGCCCGCGCTTATAAGCGCTTACAACATGTTTGTTATGAAGTCGTTTTTGGAGGGGCTTCCAGAAGAGTTGGAAGAGTCGGCTGCGATTGACGGGGCAAGTGACTTTACCATTCTGTGGCGGATTATTCTGCCGCTATCCAAGCCGGTAATCGCAGCGCTTACCTTGTTCTATGCGGTCGGCTGGTGGAATTCCTACATGAACGTGCTGATTTATATTCGCAGTACTGACAAAGTGTCACTCATGGTGAAACTGTACCAAATGATCGATTTGGTTAGCCCGGAACTGCTCCGCAGCAGTGGTGAAGGCTATCAGGAGATGCTGATTACGCCAGAGGGAATTCGCGCGGCCGCCGTCGTCTTCGCCATTGTGCCCATTCTGTGCGTGTACCCGTTTTTGCAAAAGCATTTTATTAAAGGGGTACTGCTGGGTTCCATTAAAGGCTAGCAAAAGCTGCATAATTCAAATATCAACTGCGCAGCAAATGCGCGTTCTGATATAATAAGAAAATCCAGTAGGAGGTCAACTATGGAACAGAACAGTAAACGAAAAGGTACGGGTCATCTACTGCTGATGCTGGTTATGATGATGGCGATTTTGGCTACAGCTTGCTCCAGCAATTCAGGAAACGGCAATACAAACAAGCAGGAACCGACCAATAACAAGCCGTCTGGAGAACAGCAAGGGCAGGGCGAAGAGAAAGATCCGTATGACGGTCTGCCGAAGAAGGTGAGCATCTCCACGTTTGATCGAGGGCAGGTGTCCAGTGACGAAGGTACCTATGAGGATAACCGCTGGGTAAAATGGATTCGCGAGCAATCTGGCCTTGATGTCACAATTGTACCCGTGCCGCGTAATCAGGCACAGGATACACTGAACGTGCTGATTGCCTCCAATCAGGCCCCCGATTTGATCTGGGAGTATGACCGCAGCTATATTGGCAAGCTCGTGTCTCAAGGGGCTATCCAGCCTATCGGCGATTATATTGAGAAATACAGCACAACATACAAGAAATATCTTGAAGAAAACCCGGATTTGCTGGCTCATATTACATTTAACAATGAAATCTATGCCGCGGTTACCAAGCGTCCGATTACGAGCATCGGCAACCATTCGATGTGGATCAGACAGGATTGGCTTGATGAGTTGAAGATGGAAAGACCGACGACGGTTGAAGAACTGGTTGAAGTAGCTAAAGCTATGAAAGCGCATTACCCTGACAGCACGCCGATTGTCGGCCATACCACTTTCGATGTTTACTCTGCGCTGTATGGGGCCATTAACAGTCAATGGTATGTCGAGGACGGCAAAATGGTCTACGGCGCAACACTTGACCGCTTCGGTGAAACGATTGCGCTGGAAAAGCAGCTCTATGATCTGGGGCTTGTCGATCGCGAGTACTTCACTGACGGCAACAACCAGCGTGCGACGCAGCTATGGACGACTGGCAAAGCGGGTATCTACATGGGCCAATGGGGCGGCGACCAGAACCAGAGTCTGCTGGCCAACCTGCCGGATGCCAAGCCTGAACCACTGGAGGCTGTCGCGACTCCGTTTGGCAAATACGGCACGTATCAGGAGTCCTCGCCGTTTATGTATGTCGCTTTTAATAAAGAAATGAAAAATCCGAAAGCGGCGATGGAATATTTGGACTGGATTCTGGAAAACGGTTGGTACACGCTGGCTAACGGCGAAGAAGGCGTGCATCATCAAAAGGTTAACGGCGTTGCCAAAAAAATTGATCTTGATAAATTTACTAAAGAGGTTGCCTATGCCAGTGAATATGGTGTACTGCGTGACGAAAGCAATGTGAAAGCGGAAGATTTGCTGGTGCAGGCTGCTGACGATGAAATTTCGCAGCGTATGGCGAAGCTCAAGGTCGAATCACTTGGAATTGCGCTGAAAAACGAATTCCGCCGCGATATCCCGTATCAGCCAAGCTTTGACGAAATCAATGAAATTCGCGCCACGCTGGATACCTTCATTCGGGAGATCCGTGCCAATGCAGTAACGCAAGGCGAGAAATATACCGGACAATGGGCGCTGGAGGAAATCCGCAAGGAATGGAAACGTCTGGGCGGGGAACAGGCCGCAGAGATTGCGCAACAGTGGTATGAGGATAACAAAGCCAGCTTTTAAGAGAGCATCGCTCCACAAAACAAAGTATAGTCTTCCGAAGCGAGTTTTGTTGCGAAGGTAATTCAAGGGAGCATCGCTCCACAAAACAAAGCATAGTCTTTCGAAGCGAGTTTTGTTGCGAAGATAATTCAAGGGAGCATAGCTCCACAAAACAAAGTATAAGCTTACGAAGCGAGTTTTGCTGCGAAGGTAATTCAAGGGAGCATCGCTCACAAAACTTTTAGGAGGGACAGCAATGAAGCTCGATCAAAATCGACGACTTACCAAAGCAATTGCGATTCTATCGATGCTGCTCTTCCTCCTTGTTTTTTCATCCATTTTTCTAACGTATACGATGTTTAATCGTCAATTGGAACGGCAGTTGACCAACACCAATATGGAACTGCTCGGCCAACTGGATCACAAGCTGGAGCTTACGCTCAAGCTCATTGATAAGTCCACCATCCAGTTGTTGAAAATGGATGAAATCATGCGTTTTTTTCGTCATGAGCTTACCGAGCAGGAAGGGCAAAATAACGCCTTCCGTGTATCCAACCTGATTAATAATACGATTAACAGCAACGAGTATATTTTTTCGATTGATATTTATTCCTATGCAAAGCAGCGTCTGGTGTCTGGTGATGTACTGACAGATCAGGACTATAAACAGGATTTTTTGTGGATTAACGATTTTCAGCAATATGACGGCTATTCGAACTGGATGTCAACGCGCAAGGTTCAGCTTAACCGCAACTCGAACTATCCATTATACCGCAATGTGGTGACACTGGTTCGGACGTATCCGCTTATCCATTCGCCAGGCACGCGTAAAGGAGCGATTGCGGTCAATATCAAGGAAGACCAGTTGTTTGGTTTGATTCGCAATACCGCGGAGATGGATGAAGGCGAGACCTTTGTCATCGACCGGGAAGGGGTTGTGGTTCTGCATTCGGACCAGAGCAAGCTGGGCAAAGACATTAGTGAGTTTCCTTATATTCACCGAATTATGAATGATGCTGAGGGCAGCGGTCAGTTCTCCAATTATGTGGAACAAACCGCGTCATCTGTTTTTTATACGACATCCAACTATACGAACTGGCACATTGTGCGCGTGGTGCCGGAAGCGCAAATTATGAAGCCGCTAAACTCCATCCGCAATGGCCTGCTTGTTCTCGCTGTGGTACTGTTTGTTGTGGCAGCAGGTTCGGCAGCGATGGTGGGACGCTGGACATTCAAACCGGTTAACCGGTTTATTCAGACGATGACACGCCATTTGACCACCCACCCCAAAGCGACGACCGCACGCAAGTACACGGATGAATTCCAGTATTTCGAGTCCACGGTGCAGGACATCTTGCAGGATCGGGAGCAGTTGCATAAGCAGGTCATCGAGAGCAAACCGCTCATTAAGTGGCAGCTGCTTACCGAATTGCTGTCTGAAAAACGAAAAAACTTTGCGGTGCTCCAGCCTTATATGGATATGCTTGGCATTAGGCTGCACAGCGATCATTTTATTGTCATGAGTGTGGAATTTGACAACAAGCACGAAATTGCTTCGCCGCGTGATTTGCAGCTTTACGCTTATGCGCTCTGTAATGTGGCGGAAGAATTAATGAATGCGGAGAGCCGGGGCATCGCAGTTGAAATAAATAGCGGCAAGTGCGCCGTTATTATGAGCTTTGGTGGTGAAGACGGCGATGATCCTGAGCGTCATATGATGCGGGCGGTGGCGGTAGCCGATTTAATGAAGGATTTTGTGCAGGAATACTTCGGTCGCACGATCACGATTGGTATCGGAGATGCTGTTGAATCGATAGATGATATTCATCTTTCTTACAAGCAATCGCGCGAGGTACTGCGTTACAAGCTGGTAATGGGCAGCAATTCGATTATTACGAAAGAGGATGTGTCCAGCGACCAGTCGCCGCAGTTTTACAAGCTGTTTGCCATGACCGACGGGATCGTTGCTTCTGTCAAATTATTGGATACGGACAAAATGAAGCTGCAGGTGCACCGTTGGTTCGATTCCTTCACCGAGCATAATGTGCCGCCGGAGATGATTACCCAACTGATTGTACAATGCCTGATGAAGGCAGCCACTACAGCAGTTGAAATCGGGGTTGATCCGGAAGGGATGTTCCCTGAACAGTATATGGTTGAAATGCTGAATCAGTATGAGCAGCTCCATCATCTTGAGGCATTCACGGTTCAAGCGCTGGGCAGCTTTATTGAACGGATTAAGGAGAAGCGCAGCAGCAGAGAGCGTAACGATGTCATTGACAATGTGATGCTTTACATTCAAATGCATTATATGCGCAGCGACCTGTCGCTTAATCTGCTTGCGAGTGAATTCCACCTGAGTGTATCGCATTTAAGCAAGCTGTTCAAAGAACAGGAAGAATGCAACTTCATCGACTATTTGATGGATACGCGGATGAACAAAGCCAAGCAATTGCTGCAGGAAACGGAAGAAAAAATCCGCGATATTGCGGAGCAGGTCGGTTATACGAACGTGAACAGCTTTGTAAGGATATTCAAAAAAATGACGGGTCTAACGCCTACCGAATTTAGGGAGCGAGCGCGGCAGGAGAAGGCAGGCGCGGAGCAAGGGGATGAGTTGTAAGGTAACCCAGTGTGTATGCTACAAGGGGCGAACCAATTGGCACGCTGTGCATTGGACACCCTGTGACGAATAATATGGCTGTCTCGCAAGTCGACATTGGCGACATGCGGGACAGCCTTGTTTTTGTTGTCGGGGAACGCTGTGTTCTTCATGCCTCGCTGACGATGCAAGGGGCTGCCAGGGTAAGGTTATGCCTCAAACCGTTCTGCCAGCGTCAGACCCTTCCAACGGCAGCAACTCCGAATAGCCGTCTTTCACCAATTTGTCTACGAACTGCTGAAGCCAGACATAATACTCTGCTGCATGAGCCAGCTTATCCAGATCACGAATTACGCGCATCCGCTCGTCTTCGCTCAGCTCAGGCGACTCCGCCAGCTTTTGGAGTTCCGGAACCGACGTTTGAATCGCTTCCTGCATCACATCGACTTCCCTCTGCAGCTTGGTTGCAAAAAAACTGCGGAAGGTTTGGAAGAAGTTCGTCTCCGCCTTGTACAGATCTTTCCGATCCTGCTTTTCCTCAAGCTTGGTTACCATCTTGGAAGCAATGAGGGAGCGTACGCCGTAACTCATATTGCTCTTGCTCATATTCATATATTGCTTCATGTCTTCAAGGGTCATCGGGTCATCTTCAAAGAACATGATCCCATACAACTGGCCGAATGAATAATTGGCCCCATACAGGTCCATCGTTTGGGCAATTGCGTCAATGACTTGGCGCAGCGCTAGCTCACGCGGCGACAAATCCGGATTGTTTGCTCCAAAAGCTGCTTGCTTCACAAATTCACCGCATTTCAATAGATTTCAATCATCATTGTACTACGTATTCCAAACTGAAAGCCGCATTCCTTCCGTCTGCTCAAATTTTACACAAGTCGCATTTCTATTTTACGTTCCTCTAACCATCGGGCGCAAGGATTAGTGTACAATTTTTTTTGAACAGAGCTGAGGGAAGGAAGTGCATGTAGATGAATGGTCCGGCATGGGCACGCGAGTTGCGCCCACTGCTCTTTACAATGCCTGTTATGATTCCATTCGCAATATTTTGGTTGGGCCCCCTTGTTTATGCTTTCTATTTAAGCTTCATGGAATGGGATTTCATGAGCCCAGACAAGCTGTTTGTCGGCCTGGACAACTATCGCTACTTATTGGAAAATCCAGCCTTTTTCAAGGCGCTTGGGGTAACCTTAATATTTTGCATCGGGAGTGTTGTGCCGGTCATCGTTATTGGCCTTGGCCTGGCGCTGCTGCTATCCGGCAAATTGAGAGGGAAGGCGCTGTATCAGACACTGATCTTCTCGCCTTGGGTGACGCCGATGGTCGCCGTGTCAATCGTGTGGTCGTGGATCTTTGAACCGGAGTCCGGGCTGGCCAATTATATGATGGGCTTGCTTGGCTTGCCTGCGTTGGGCTGGCTGCAAGACCCCAACTGGGCGTTAGCCGGCGTTCTTATCGTAACGATCTGGAAATCTGTTGGCTGGGCAATGATCTTCTATCTGGTGGCTCTGCGCAATGTGCCGCAAGACTTGCTGGAAGCGGCTGATCTGGACGGGGCGAACCGATTCCAGCGTTTTATGCAGGTTACACTGCCTCTCATCTCGCCAACAACGTTGTTCTTGTTTGTCGTCCAGATTATACAGGCGCTGCAAGCCTATGATCAGATCAATGTATTGACACAAGGAGGGCCGTCCGGTTCAACCCGCACCTTGCTGTACATGTATTACCAGGCTGCTTTTGAGTCGTTCAACATTGGGGAGGCTTCATCGGTTGCTACACTACTTATTATTATCTGTGTGCTGCTTTCCTTGCTGACGCTCATTATTAGCAGAAGAACGACTCACTATAACTAAGGAACGGATGAAAGGAGCGCAATATCACGTGGCTTTATTTATAAAACCGCTCGGCCGCGCTATCAAACATTTGCTGTTTGCTGCCGCATCGCTGCTCATGGCCTTCCCGTTCTATTGGATGGTGACCAGCGCACTGAAGACAAATGATGAAATTTGGCGCTCTCCGCCAACGCTATGGCCTGAGGCGGGTCTATGGCGCAATTTTTCAGAAGCTTGGAATGCTGCGCCATTTTGGAAATACATGGGCAACAGTATATTCGTCGCCGGTGCGATTGTGCTGCTGCAAATATTGAACTCCGGCATGATGGCCTATGCGCTTGCCCATATGAAATTTCGGCTCAAAGGAGTTTTATCAGCAATCATTCTGCTCGGATATATGGTGCCGAATACAGCGGTCTATTTGCCCAGCTACATTGTGCTGTCCAAGCTGCAATTGCTGGATTCGTATGCGGGACTGATTATTTCGAACTGTGTCGGTGTCTTTTCAGTTTTTTTAATCCGCCAGGCTTTTCTGCAGGTGCCCCATGAACTTGTGGAAGCCGGGGAGATTGACGGGGCTTCGCAAATGCGGATTTTATGGACGATCGTTGCTCCCATCGCACGGTCCTCGTTTGCTGTACTGGCGCTTATTACCTTCATTGATCAATATAACAACTACTTCTGGCCGATGCTCATAACGAAAAACCCGGATTTGCAGCTCGTGTCGGCCGGCCTTCGCAGTTTTTTTGTTGAGGGGGGTGCATACGGATTAAAATGGCCGCTGATCATGGCTGCCAGCGCGTTTACTATTGCGCCGTTGATGATTGTGTTTTTGTTCACGCAGAAAACGATTATGCAAAGTGTCAATATGACAGCAGGCTCGCAAAAAGGCTAGAAGTCCAAAAACAGACAACTTTATTTGGGAACGGAGAGATAAAAGATGAACGAATTGAAAAGAAAGAAATTGAATATAAAGAAGTGGTGGGTTATAACAGCACTTTGCAGTTTCATGTTTCTGGCGGCATGCGGCAGCGGAAACACGGGTGCGGGTAACTCAGCAGCCTCAGGAGGCACAACAAACAATACACCCGTGAAAGAAGAGACCTCAGCGGAAAAGAAACCTGTAACGATTGAGTTCTGGTACGGGCTGGGCGGCAAACTAGGTGAGAATATGGCGAAAACGATCGAAAAATTTAATGCTTCGCAGCAAGGAGTTATTGTGAAGGGAATCGTGCAGGGCGATTATTCGGAAACAGAGAAGAAACTGCAGGCGGCGATTGCATCTGGCCAGGTTCCGGCAGCGGTGCTGTCCTCCAACGCGGAATGGGCGCGCAAAGGCTACTATGCTTCACTGGAAGATATGATTCAACAGGATGCTGATTTCAAGGCGGATGATTTCATTCAGACATTTCTGAACCAAGGCACAATTGATGGCGAGCAGTATTTTCTGCCGATGTACGGTACGACGCAAGTGATGTATTACCGTAAAGATGCGCTTGCGGAACATAACATTGATCCGGCCACGCTTACGACTTGGGAAAAGCTGGCGGAGGCCGCTGCGAAAATGGCGAAGAAAGAAGGCGGCAAGACGACTTTCTACGGTTGGGAGCCAATGTGGGGCCAGGAAAATATGACTGATGCCGTACTTAGCAAAGGCGGAACATTTCTAAGCGAGGACGGCAAGCAGGTGATGTTCGATTCGCCGGAGTGGGTGGACACATGGGAACTGTTCCGCAAGTGGATTCATGAAGATCGTATTATGCGGATTCACTCTGGAGGACAGGGCTGGGAGTATTGGTATAAAACGATCGATGATGTGTTGAAAGGCCAAGCGGCAGGCTATACAGGATCAAGCGGCGACCAGGGTGATCTTGATTTCACAATTGTTGGCACGATGGAGCAGCCCGGCTGGGAAGGTGTTGGCGAGGGCAAGCCGGTAGCGCAAGCGATTATGGCCGGCATACCGGCGAAGGCAAGCAAGGAGCAGCAGGAAGCCGCGTTCAAGTGGTTGACTTTCTTCACTAACTCGGAGAATACGGCATTATGGTCCATGGACAACGGCTACATTGCCGTACGCCAATCGGCGCTTGATGATCAAGCGTTCAAGAAGTTCACTGAAGAAAACCCACAGAGCGGTGTGCCGCTGAAGCAAGCGGCGCATGGTTCCGAGCCATTCGTCGACCCGACTGGGGGCAAAATATACGATGCGCTGAAAATTGCCGCCGACAAAGTGCAGATTGAAAATATTCCTGCAGCTGACGCCCTGAAAGCGGCCAAGGAAACAGCACAGAGGGAACTGGATAAATTGAAGTAAGGGGGAGAGGGTACGATGCCTGAGCTTAAAGTTGGAGAGGAAAACTATCAGATTGACGGCTTGTTGCTGGATAAAGATGGGACACTGCTTGATTTCATGTCCTTGTGGGGAAGCTGGAGCCACAAGATCATCGAGCGGTTTACGGCGGTTTTGGAGCAGCGGGGGCTGATTGTCCCTTTTCCGTCCGCTCCTGCTCTTTGGGGGCTTATACAGAATGAGAGCGGGCAGGCGACAGATTATGACCGCAATGGACCGCTCGCGATGGGAACGCTGGACGACCTGCTTGCACTGCTGGCTTCGCAAGGGTACAGGCAGGGGCTATCATGGGCGGAGGCAAGGGAGCTTGCCTATGATTGTCGTCTGTCAGCCGACGAGATGCTGGAGCAAGAGCGCCCGCTGACCGCGATACCGGGGGTGGTTGATTTCTTGGAACAATGCCGTAAGCTCCATATCCCGCTTGCTGTGGTGACCGCCGATGAAACGGAGGCGGCTGAGCGGCATCTGGAATGGCTTGGGGTACGCGACTATTTCACCGTCGTGCTCGGCACAGACAAAGCGGCGCGGGGCAAGCCTTTTCCTGACCTGGCGCTGATGGCCTGCAGCCAATTGGGAATTGATCCCTCTCGGGTGGCGGTCATCGGCGACACGAACGGAGATATGATTATGGCCAAGGCGGCCGGCGCACTTGCTGCAATTGGACTGGACACGACAAAGACGGATACGGCGGTCCGGTGTAATTTTGCTGATGCGGATGTTATTGTACGTTCTTATAATGAACTGGAGCTTGCAGGAGTGGGACAATGAAGGGTGAAGGCGGCTGGGGTTGGGCATTTCTTATTTTCGCCATCCTGTTCGAGCTGTCTGGAACGATTTCGATGAAGATGTCGCAAGGGTTTGAGAAATTGTGGCCGTCAGTAGCGATGTTCGTCTGTTATGGCATCAGCTTCACTGCGCTCAATTTTGCCTTGAATTCGTTCAAAGTAAGCATTGCCTACGCGATATGGTCCGGGGCGGGAATGGTTCTCATCACACTAGCTGGCGCTGTTTTCTTCTCGGAACGGCTGACGCCGGCTGCGCTCTTATGGATTGCTGTCATTGTGGCCGGTGTCGTAGGGCTGAATATAAGCGTAAAAACACATTGATGGTTGAGAGTGCAATGAAGATAGACCTATAATGAACACAACCGGCGCTTTTTCGAAAAGGAGTTGGAATTAAATGTTGCATGACAAGCCATTGCTTTCTTTCCAAGTAATTACCGATACGCATGTCACGGTCGATCCTGAGCATGAACATAATGTGAATTTCGAGCGGGCGCTTAAAGATATCGCGACGCATGCCAAACAAAGCAGCGGCATTATGCATATCGGTGATGTGACGGATCACGGCCATGTGGAAGAGTACAAGGAACTGCAGCGGATACTGCGCGAGAACCGGCAAGGATTGCCTGAAATCCGGTTTACACTGGGAAATCACGATGTCGGTTTTGGAGATTGGCAGACCCGTTCGTCGTTGTTTTACACTCATACAGGAAACAGCAGTTCTTATCATGATCATTGGATTAACGGCTATCATTTTATATTTCTCGGTACGGAACAGGGACTGGAGATTTTTTGCGACCTGTCCAAGCAACAATTGCAGTGGCTGGAAGGCAAGCTTGCAGAGCATGCAGATGATCATAAGCCGATATTTATTTTCCTTCATCAGCCGCTCAAAGATACGGTAGCGGGTTCCAAGGAGGATCAGAAGTGGTACGGCGTTGTGCAGGATGAGCAGTTGGGCGACATATTGTCCCGGTACCCTCAGACTATTCTGTTCTCTGGACATACGCATTGGGAACTGGAATCCACATCGGTTATGTTTGACGGGGGAGGGATTATGGCCACCTGCTTTAACGCCGCTTCAACCGCTTATCTCTGGACGGACGAGGACGAGCACAAGGCAGGCAGTCAAGGTTTTTATGTTGAAGTATATGAGGATGAGGTGCGTGTCAAAGGCCGTGACTTCATTGCTGGTGAATGGGTGGAAGCGGCGCAATTTGTCGTTCCGCTGAAGTAGGCGGATGGATAAAGCATTCGATTTTATGGAAGAGGGCAGGGGATACGAGGTATTCCCTGTCTTTTTTTATATGTTTTTTGCTGCATCGCACAGAAGAAGCATAGCATCACAAAAAAAAGTAGATGCCTAGCGCAGAAGAAGCATAGCATCACAAATAATGAAGGTCGCGTAACAGCGGCAATCATGCTATTTTATGACCATACCGTGGCGAACACGCCAGAAGGGAGAGGGCAAGAGCGTTGCAGATTCGAACTTTCAAGGATTCTTCCACCGGTAATGAAATTCAGGCTGTCGGACATTCAGGCTCTGATACAGGCCAAAATTATTTTACGGCACAGACCTGGATGTCGGACAGCCGCCATATTGTTGTTTGCACAGATCTTGATGAAAATATGAAAGGCCGCTACGTGTGCGTGGATACTGCAACAGCGGCATCCCATACTTTGCTGACAAATGTAAGATGGGGATGCGGGGTCATTTCAGCGAATGACTTGTTCTATTATTACGATGGTGCGGCTATTTATGAATATCATCTTCACGCAAAGTCAAACCGCACGGTCTGCCAGATGGGGGGCGGGGTAGAGTTGTTCGGACCGCTCTCCATCACGAATGACGGAAGTGTGCTTGGGATCTATTGGAGACGGGGTGAAGCCTGGGTGATCGGAACCGTGGCAGTTGACACGGGGGAAGTAAGCGAGTTGATAGAACCGGGTTTTCAGGAGCCGTACCCGATAGCGAATCACGCGATGATTAATCCAGTGGATCACCAGCTTGTTTTTTTCGCGCATGAGGGCCAGACCGAGCAGATTGCTGATCGTATCTATGTTGTTCACGCCGAAACCCGTCAAATGCACAGCTTATTTCACCAGAAGCGGCTGGCAACAGGAGAGCATGTGGAGTATGTTGGCCATGAAATGTGGGCGTATAACGGCGAACATCTGTACTTTGTCAAATACCCGCAAAGTCCGCTTGCACCGACAGGTGTATACCGGGTAGATAAATCAGGGCGGACAAGTGAGTTTATCAACGGTGATTATCCGTATTGGCATGTATCGCTTAGCCCTGATGGACGATGGGCGGTGGCGGATACGATTGATGGGACGCAATCAAGCAAGATCGTTCTTATTGATCTTCATTCTTTTTCTTCCCAATTGCTGTGCGAGCAGCCGCACTGGCGGGATCATCCGGGTCATCCGCATCCGATGTTCAGTCCGGACAGCATGAAGGTATCGTTCACTTTTGCCGATGAGCAGCAGCGGTTGTCGATTGGCGTAATTGATCTTGCGCCGTTAATTGAGGAGGGCAGCGATGGAAGAGAAAATTAAAGATGCACTGGGTTCAATGTACAAATATATGACCAACGATCATCAAGGCAAATGGGGGATGGACATTCACCATTGGGACTGGGTGCCTGGAGTGGGCATTGTATCCCTGATGGATTATGGGGAGAAGACGGCGCAGGAGGAAGTCATTGGTTATGTTCAAACATGGGTAGAACAGAACAAACATAAAGCTGACGGTCAAAAGGTGATCAATTCAATGGCGCCATTTGCCGTATTCCCGTCTTTATACCGCAGGAGCGGACAGGAATGGTTTCTTGCCAAATCGCAGGAAATCGCTAATTGGATGGTGAACGAGGCGCCGCGCACACGCGAGCGAGCATTCGAGCACACCGTTACCGAAAATGCGGAGTTTCGCGAGCAGGTATGGGCGGACACTGTCTTTATGGCGGTGCTGTTTCTGGCAAGGCTGGCGGAATTGACCGGGGATAAGCAATTGGCGGAAGAGGCGCTGGAGCAGACGATGGTTCATTTGCAACTGCTGCAGCACACGCCGGACGGACTGTTGTATCACGGGTGGAACTGTGAGGCTGGAGACCATATGTCAGCTGTTCATTGGGCCCGAGCCAATGCGTGGATTGTTCTGGCCGTCCCTGAGATTGTGACGGCAATCAGCCATTTGGTTGCTGTCCCTGCGGAACTGGCAACGCGTTACCAAGGGCTTGCCGGGTCGCTGCAGGCTTGTCAGGCAGCGGACGGGTTGTGGCATACGGTGCTGGATCGCACCGACACTTATAAAGAAACATCGGCTAGCGCTGGTATTGCATGCGGCTTCATCCGGGGCATCCGTGCAGGTTTGCTTGATTCGTCTTTCCAACAGCCTGCTGAGCGGACACTGTCGGGCGTCCTGCCGCTTATTGGTCTATCAGGCGAAGTAGCTGGCGTTTCAGGAGGAACACCGATCATGCCCTCGATAGAGGCTTACAATAACATCCCGATATACCCGACGTTGTATGGGCAAGGGCTAACGATGCAGCTGTTGACAGAATTTATAAAGCATTAGCTTAGGAGGGCAATATGAACCTATTGAACGATGCCACACCGCTATTCGACAACCGACAGAAGCTTACGGCGCTAATTGATGCGATGGACTCCCAGTACAACCCGGAAAACCGGATGCTGACATCGCCATTCAGCAGTCCTGGCTATCACACGACGATCAAACAGGCGCCGTTTATTCATTCTACACGCAGTTCACTTGCTTATGCGCTCGGTCTGCTGGACACAGAGCAGGAGTATAATGCACAGCGCGCCTTCGACATTATCGGGCAGGTCGTTTCCTTGCAGGATACGGATCGCAGCCGCAGCACATTCGGTATCTGGTCGTGGTTTTATGAGGAACCGCTCGATCAGATGTCCCCGCCGGATTGGAACTGGGCTGACTTCTGCGGCAAGCTGCTCGTATTGATTATTTCCAGACATGCGGAAAGGCTGCCAGCCGAACTAAGGAAGGCGGTAGAGCAGGCGATCTGCAATGCCTGTGATGCGATCATCATCCGGAATATCGGGCCGCATTATACGAATATTGCCATCATGGGCGCTTTCGTCACGCTGATCGCGGGAGAACTGCTGGAGAGACAGAATTATGCGGCGTACGGACTTGATCGACTGGCCAAACTGCATGCTTACACGATGCCAAGGCAGGCATTCCAGGAATATAATAGTCCGAACTATACTTACATCGCTATTTTGGAGCTGTCTGCTATTGTGACCGAAACGAGCAATCCGCAAGCGAAGCAGCTTGGCAACGAACTGCTTGATATCGCTTGGAAAAGCGTAGCTGACCATTATCACGCAAGTACACAGCAATGGTCGGGCCCTCATAGCCGTTGTTACCAGACGCTGCTTACCCCGCTCAACAAAGCGTTCCTGCAAATGGCTACAGGAGGGCGGCTGGCCTTCTATCCGGAGAGCGAGCTGCTGTACAATGAGGGATGGTACAAGTGCGGCGCAGTCTGTCCGGAGCAGTATGTGGAGCAGTTTCTGCATCCCGCCGAACGGACGGTCCGCGAATGTTTTGGCGTGAGCGGCAGCGGTGATGAGAAGTGGTCGACTACTTACATGACGCCCGCCTATTCCCTCGGCAGCTTCAAGAAGGAAATAATGTGGAATCAGACGAGGACTTTGCTGGCTTATGTAGATAATGGAGGGCAGGCCACGTACCTTCATCTGCGCGCCTTGCATGATGGCTACGATTACTGCTCGGCGATTTTTCACGGGGAGCAGCGGGCGGGGCATGTATTGTTCGGTGTTAATTTTGTCGTCAATGGTGGAGACACACATCCGAATCTGGATATGATCGATGGCACGATTGAAGCGTCAGATTTTCGGCTGCGGCTGGAAGTTGGCGGCGCATTGGAGCAAATCGGGAAGAGTGTGCACAAAGATCAAGTAAAGCTGCAAATCGGAGAGACGGCGTTGTCGCTCGTCACCTGGTTTGCTGCATTTAGCGGTCAAGGCGAGAAGCCTGAACCAAAAGAATGGCGTTGGGAAATCAATGAGATTGACAGCGGCAATGATACAAGCGGAAATAACAAGGACAGCGGAAGCAGCATTTTGGCTATTGATTTGGTTATTCATTCCGGCGAAAAGCGGACCATCGATTTTGCAAAGCTGGAACAGGCGGCATTTGTATTCTCGCTCTCTATTGGAGATGAGGCGGCGTCATTCGCGCCGCAAGTTGTTCAAACCGCGGAACAGATCGAGGTTAGCGGCGATTGGCATCATGAAGCCTTAGCGCTTTCCTTGCCGCTGCGTCCGGGAAAACAATAGTATGCGGCTGGCCTGTTCGAGATGATGTTATGCTAACGGTTAGCGTCCCCATTTGCATCAAGACGATGCGAATGGGGACGCTTTTTTCCATATTCATCGGCGGCAGGGGCGCGATCAAGATTGGATCGGCTGTTGCTGGAGGCAGGTTATTATGCCTATAATGTGATCATTGATAGTTTTGCAGCTTAAACTAAATACTAAGGAATGATCATTGATGGCAGAGAAGAAATATTATGTTGTCTGGGTCGGTAAACAAGCGGGCGTATTCACCAGTTGGGCAGAATGCCAGGCGATGACGAGCGGCGTTGCCGGCGCAAAGTATAAGTCCTACTCTTCCAAGGCTGATGCGGAGCGGGCCTACAAGGAAGGATGGAAAAAACACTGGGGGCAAAGCGCCGGGAGTAAATCGGGCACAGCAGGCAGTGCAGGCGTAGGCAAACCTTCCACTGCAGCAAAGCGGCGGACATCATCGGCGGGAGCAACAAGTGCGGACAGCGCGGCGGAAATCGACTACGACAGCATTTCGGTGGATGTCGGGACAAGGGGCAATCCTGGACCGATTGAATATAAGGGAGTCGATACAAGAACAGGAGAAATATTGTTCTACGTTGGCCCGGTTCCCAATGGCACCAACAACCTTGGCGAATTTATCGCCATCGTACATGCGCTGGCCTATCTCAAGCAGCAGGGCAGTACCAAAACCGTCTATACCGATTCGCGGACAGCGCTTAGTTGGCTGAAGAAAAAGAGTGCGGTCTCAACCTTGGTCAAAAATGAATCAACAAAACAGATTTGGGAAATGACTGAACGTGCAGAACGATGGCTGCAAAACAACACCTACAAAAATAAGGTGATAAAATGGGAAACGGAGAAATGGGGGGAAATCAAGGCTGATTTTGGTCGCAAATAGGAGAGAAATTGTCAAAATTAATGGGTATAACAGGTTGGAGCCGACGGGGTGCAATAAACATCATGGGCAGGGATATTGTTGTGATCGTACGACCATACTATGATCGTGAATGTTGACCAGATATCTGGAGACAGGCGCAGTTTTTCTGCAGCCGGTCTCTTTTTAATTAGAAAGGCGGTTTAATTGTTGGACGCCCATAAAAAACTCGATTTAAGCGCCATAGCTACAATCCCGATCATTATGACGCTTGCCAACTCAATGCTGATCCCTGTCCTTCCTTTGATGGAAAAGAAGATGAATATTTCCTCAACGCAGGCGAGTCTGATTATTACGGTGTATGCAGCGGTTGCGATTATTTTTATCCCCATTGCCGGGTATTTGTCGGATCGAATCGGGCGAAAAAAAGTCATTATTCCAAGTTTGCTCCTGGCTGCGATCGGTGGAGCTGTTTCGGGGTTAGCAGCCTGGCTGATGAAGGATAACGGCTATTGGGTCGTACTGCTTGGCCGATTTATACAAGGGATTGGCGCTGCCGGCGCATTTCCGATTGTGCTGCCACTGGTGGGGGATTTGTTCAAAAGCGAGGAGGATGTGAGCAGTGGCCTCGGACTTATTGAAACTTCCAACACGCTTGGCAAGGTGCTCAGTCCGGTTCTCGGCTCCGCATTAGCACTGATTGTATGGTATTTGCCCCTCCTTGTTATACCGTTTATTTGTCTTGTCTCGTTGTTCGCTGTGTTGTTCATGGTAAAGGAGCCTTCGACAGCCAAAAGCAAAGGCAGCTCATTTCGCAAGTATATGAAAGATATCAAAACCATCTTTCAGCGTGAAGGCCGCTGGTTGTTCGCTATTTTCTTGATCGGCGGCATTAGCATGTTCGTTATTTTCGGTTTTTTGTTTTACTTGTCGGAAATATTGGAGATCCGCTATCGAATTGATGGCATTTGGAAAGGACTGCTGCTATCTATACCACTAAGCGCGATTTGCGCTTCATCCTTTATTGGCGGTAAAGTGGCACAGGGCAGCAAGAAACGTATGAAGTGGATGTCTTGTAGCGGTATGCTGCTGCTGGCTGCGGCGATGCTCTGCTGTGCAATTATCAATCCTGACAGCCGATTTGTGCTGCTCGGTCTGATGTTTGCCGCCGGCATCGGTGTTGGACTCGCATTGCCCTGCCTTGACGCATTGATTACAGAAGGCATCGAAAAGAACCAGCGGGGGATTATTACAGCGCTGTACAGCAGCATGCGGTTTATCGGTGTCGCGGGAGGCCCGTTATTCACTGCAGTGCTGATCAAGCATGACGTGGCGCTATTTTATACGTTTACCGGAATTTCAACGGCCGCTGGGCTGCTTGCGCTGTTGGCCGTCAAACCGGATGAGGAACCGCAGTCACAGGGAAGTAAACTGCAAACCGGGGAGAGCCGGGTTTAAAACAAGTCAGCCGTCTGATAAAATATGAGAAGAAACAAATTCTCAAATCGGAGGTGCAGACTTGAACCGTAAAATAACAGCCATTGGAGAAGTGTTGGCGGATTTGGGCGAAGGCCCATCATGGTTGGAAAGCGCAAGCCAGCTTTATTGGGTCGATATTAATAAAGGCCTGATTCATATTCACGATCCGGCGACAAGCAGCAACCGTATGCTGGATGTAGGTTTTAAAGTCGGCGCTGCCGTACCGCGGCAAGCAGGGGGGCTTGTGCTTGCTACCGTAAACGGTTTTTACTTTATCGATACCGATACCGGTCATCTCTCATTTATTCATGATCCCGAGAGCGATGTGACAGGCAATCGCTTTAATGATGGCAAATGCGATGCGGCAGGCCGTTTTTGGGCTGGGACAATGGGTTTGACCGGTCAAAAGGGAACTGGCGCATTGTATTGTCTGGATACAGATCTTACCGTTCGAAAAGTAATTGACAATATAACATGCTCCAACGGGCTTGCGTGGAGCGCCGATAATAAGACGATGTATTATATTGACTCGCCTACCAAGCAGGTGGTTGCGTATGACTATGATTTGGCTGCTGGAGAAATCAGCAATGGGCGTGTTGCCGTACAGATCGAAGATAATACCGGCGTCCCGGACGGCATGACGATTGATGATGAAGGAATGCTGTGGGTAGCGCAATGGGGCGGCCATCAGGTGTCGCGCTGGAATCCTGCTACTGGCGAGAAACTGGGCATGCTGCCAATTCCCGCGACGCAAGTGACTTCCTGTGTTTTTGGCGGTCCGCGATTGGATACGCTTTATATTACCTCTGCCCGAACCGGATTGAACGAACAGGCATTGGCAGCAGAACCGCTGGCAGGCAGCTTGTTCCGCGCAGTGCCAGGTGTGCGAGGAACGGCAACGATGCTCTTTGGCGGCTAACAGACGCTAAAGACGTAAGCGTTTTATTTCTTGTCAACGAACAAAGCGAAGTTTATGGCTGTCGATACGGACAGACCTTGAACTTCGCTGTTTTTGATTTCAAGTCGTATTCATCGCTTGAGGTTTGACCGCCGACGTGTGACCGAGCCCCGCGCGGGGAGACGCACGCGGGGCGGAAGACTCAAACGAGCAGTAGCTGACAAGGTGAAGGCTATTCGTGGGGGCAAGACAGCTATGATCCATGCGATATTCAAAGCCAGATCATTTACCGTAATTGCGAATGAGACAACTAGCTTTAAGCAATGATTGAAACAAGCTGTAACAAGCGGCATTTATATTTGGTTGTAGCGCTGACGCAGCTGAGAAGCCATCTGTCGAATTTCATCATTATCAGGCATCGCTGCTAACTGCGGGGCGATTCGGCTGCTCTTATTCAGGTGGGCCAGATTAATCGTCGCCTTAATATCACGGACGAACTGCTGGACACTGTAAGTGGCATCTGTTTCGCCAGTTTGGCTAGTTTGGCCTGCATTAGCTATGCCATCCAGAGTTTGGTCGCTAGCTTCCAAACGGTTAAAGGTTGTTCCACCTAGGAATTGCGCCGGAGGGATCAGCTCCGCCAAACTTGCCATTCGGCCTTCCCGAACTTGCGGGTAGCTGCTCTCCGGCTGGCTATGCGCGGCCAGATCGTAGAACTGCCGCACCTGACGCGCTCGCGGATCGCCCAACCCGCCGACGATGACGAAGGCTTGGATGATAAACGCTTTGACTTGACGGCGCTGGGCAACGCCGCAAAACTTGCGTCCGCCAATGCTCAAGTCATAATCCCCAGGACAATAGGAGCCATTGATGATGCCTTTCTCAACTTGAACACCGGCAGGCTGCAATGCGGCAGCAATGAGCTGATACATCAGTTCAAAATCATCGCGGTAACGGGTATGATGGTTATTTCCTGCAGCGGGATAAATAAGCGAAATGTTGACGACGCCTGCATCCAGCAGTACCGCTGCACCTCCAGAGTGTCTTACGGCGGTTTGGATGCCAAGTGATTCAAACCAGTCGGTTCCTTCCTCGGCGCCAGGCAGCCGGTAATCTTGCGTACCCAAAATAAGCGCGCCGGAATGACGCCAAATATGGCATATCGGGACGCCGTCGATGCCTGCTCTGCGGCAAAGCAGTTCATCGAGTGCAAAGGGGTAAAGAGCGTCGCCGCTGTCGCATTCCATGCTGCGGTCAAGCAGTTGCAGCTGCTGCAGTTTATGCAAGTGTTCCGTTATCTTCATGTCGAGTGCCTCGTTTCAGGTGGTGATGGCAGCGGATGAAATGCTGTAGCAATGTAAACCTTGATCTGACTCATGCCTTTCAAACGGACGATGTAATCCACGCTTTGTATGTCTTCTCCCGTTTTACTAGATATACCCGCGTTTCGCGAGATCGTGTGAGGACACACGTTTCGCGAGATCGGTGAAAGGAAACGCGTTCCGCGAGATAGTGAAAGGACACACGTTCCGATAGATCCGTGAAAGGACACACGTTCTGCGAGATAGTGAATGGACACACGTTCCAACGAGATCCGTGAAAGGAAACGCGTTCCGTGAGATGGTGAGAGGACACACGTTCCGCGAGATGGTGAAAGGACACACGTTCCGCTAATCCGCCTAAAATAAAGGGAAATGCCGTTTTCGCGGACACCAGTTCCGCTATGTGTGAAAAAAACACACTAATTTGGGGTTTTATGTGCTAATAGCGGAACGTGTGTCCTCCAAATTCGAAATATCGTGATTTTCAGGCAAATAGCGGAACGTATGTCCGCTCATATGGCTTCGGAAACCAAAATGCCATCGTCTCTAGTACCCGCCCAGTTGTCGAGAGGTTCGCTGGATACATTGACGTGGCCCAATCTTTGAGCTTTCCTGGATACGGCCTATCTTGTAGTATATCCGTACGCTCTCCTGAATGTATGATAAAATAAAATGAACGTAGACTCAATCTCCATTTGAATACTGCTATGCTTGGCAAAGGCGAGAGGGAGGGGTAAAAGTGAGTGATCAAGAGCTTGAGCGGCTGGTGGACCAGGATTTCAATCGGTTTTTGACAGCGTTTCCCGTTTACTGCAAAGCGAAGCTGGATGATATTCGCATGGGACATATGCATGCGCATGACGGCTATGAATTTCACTTTTCCTACTCTTCAGGGAGCATTCGTCTTGCAGAGGGGGAGCAGTATTCGCTTGCGCCAGGGAAGCTGGCAATAATTAAACCGCAGACGTATCATTATATCCGCCCTGATCGGGAAGCGGCTTACCGGCGGACGATATTGTCGGTGGAGGAAAGCTATTTGTCAGCTTTGCTGCAGGAGGAGTCAAGCTTGGCAGAGCTGTTTCAGCAATGGTTTGCGGTTCAGCAGACCGGGGTTGTTCAGATGCAAATCCATGATAAAGGGGATGCGGCAGCGGTTCAAATTTTGCTCGCCAGAATCGAGCAGGAACTGAGCGACCGCCGCCAGCATTTCAATTTAATGGTCAAGGCTGCGCTGCTGGAGCTGCTGATTACGCTCGGGCGGCAGGAATATACCGCTGCGCCGGGGGTGGAGCTGTCCACTGCCCAACGGGCAGCGATGGATGAAGCTGCTCATTATATGATGCAGCATTGCACTGCAAACATGCCAATCGAAGCGGTTGCGCGGCACTTTCATATGTCGCCGTCCTATCTGCACCGCTTGTTCAAAGTCTATGCAGGCTGTACGCCGCATCAGTTTCAAATGCAGCAGCGCATCCAGCTTGCCAAGTCCCTGCTCATCGAAGGAGATGAGCCTATTACCGAAATTGCACTGCGGGTCGGGTTTCAGGAGCTGGCGCATTTCTGCAGAACATTTCGCAAATTGACCGGCGCATCGCCAGGCAGTTACAGGGCTGGACAGCGCGGGCGCGTGGAGTAATTGTGCTGTGCCGGCGAGCAACGGACCCGCACTTGCTTGCCGAGCAGTAACCGCTCTGAGCACGCGCGTACAGCCGTCGGCCGCGCGTGCTCAGCAGCAGTAGCCACATTATGCTTTTCCCTGCGTGCTTGTGGTTTAATGAGGATAGAGTGCCTCAAACTCCAGTCCGCAAGGCCCGCCGTCCGCATTGGATTCCAGATCGACAGGCGTTCCGTCTGCCCTGTACAACGGGCGGTAGTAGCTTGCAATTCGGCTGGCAGACTCGTTCGCATAGTGGCAAATAAACGCGCGACGAAAGCGCTCTCTTGATTTGTTGCGGTAAGATCCGTGAATCAGATTGCCGTTGAAGAACAAAACGTCACCCTTGTCCATTACCGCCGGGATGGCCTTGCGATCTTTGGGCGGTTTGACAAAATGCGATGTGAACGACTCCTGCTCATCGGCTGTCTCCGGGCACGCAATTTCGTGAACGCCTGTTCTCGGTACAACCAGCAGGGCACCATTCTCTTCATCAGCACTATCGATTGCTGTCCATGCCGCAATACAATTGCCAGGCTCAACCTTTAAATAAAAGTTGTCCTGATGCAGCGCCTGGCCGCGTGATCCTGGCGGCTTATAGTAGAACATGCTCTGTGCAGCCAGAGCTGGCTCGCCATACAACTCATGCAGCACCTGCAGCACAGGCTGGTGAAGCATGTAGCCCATTGCTTTTTCATTGAAACGATGCGGCTGCATAACTCGGGGGTAACGTTTTAACGGATCATTCCCTGCTTCATCCAAATTCGGCTCAAAGTGCCCCGGTACCACCGCTTGGCTGATCTCGTCAAATAAATGTTCGATATCGGCCACTTCCTCCGCTCGAAACAGTCCTTTAACAATGAGGTATCCCTCCGTCTGAAATTGCTCACGCTGTTCCTGTGACAATACGTTCGCTTCGCTCATCATTTTCGCCCCTTTTCATTACATGCTGGAGTAACTCCTTGCTTCTAATCATACTTCCCGCCCCCCGATCGGCAGAAGTACAAATCCTGTTATTAACTACTGCAATTCTGCTATCATTCAAGCGGTGACGAATGGGATAAGACACGATATAATGGGGGCGAACACTTAAACTGATCTTTGTGCTTCAGAGAAAAACAAGGGGGCCTGTTCATTGTCGACTCATAGTCACTTTGCCAACGATGCCTATCCCGCTAACGCCACAATTATTGCAGGACATTTCAATGAGACAGATCGTTACTCCATCAGCAGGCCTGATGGAAGGAGTGATTGGCTCCTGGCCTATACGCTTGGCGGGGAAGGCTATTTTCACATTGCCTCCGAAGAGAAGCGCTGCTCAGCTGGCGATGTTGTGCTCCTTCGCAGTGGTATTCCCCACAAGTACGGAGCCGTTAGCGGGAAGCGGTGGAATTTTATCTGGGCGCATTTTCCCGGTATGAATGAAACGCATTACCTGTCTGGCGACGATCTGATTGTTCAGCATCTGGGCAATGCCCATCTGCAAAAACGGGTGCACCGCGCTTTGCAAAATGTACTGCAGGATTCAAGAGAGCAGCGTCCATTATGGGAGAAGCTGTGCGAAAATGAAATTCGCGGTATTCTGCTGCTGCTGGCTGAGCGCAGCCGGGCAAAGTTTGATCCTCGAGTAGAGGAAACATTGCACTATTTATCCCGGCATATGCGGGAGCGAATCACAATTGACGAATTGGCCCAGGCTGTCGGTCTTTCCGGTTCAAGGCTGTCGCATCTGTTCAAGGAGGTGACAGGCGTTACACCTGTACAAATGCTGAATGAAATGCGCATCCGGCAGGCCGCCTCGCTGATTAGTCACGCAGGGCGAACGGCGAGCGAGGCCGCATACGAGGTAGGGTTTCAAAACTATAATCATTTTGCTGCACTGTTTCGGCGGCAAATGGGCAGCAGCCCGCGAAATTACCGTCATCTCGCCGGCGAATCTGTACGTGGGCAAAGTCTTGTTTAATTATTTGTACAGCATTCGCCAACTATTGAACAGAAATGAGCAAGCGCTCCCCGTCCGTCATCCGGTATGCTGAAAGCAACAGTATGCTGCATGAGCGATTTGCAGCTAATCAGCATTCGCCAACTACGGGCAGGAGGGGTTAATATGACTGAGCAAGCGGATAATCGCAAGGAAACGGTCATTGTCGATGTGAATGATTTTGAGTTTTTGGAAAATGAGCAGGATGAGAAGGGCGGATTGATCCGGCCTGTAGATACAGCCAAAATGCTTAAAGCCTGCTACTGGATTGAATTTGAGCTGTCCAGGCTGACGATGGGCTGGGTATCGGCTGCAGCGGATTGGGATGTGAAGGGTGAACTGGTCAGAATGGCTTACTTGCATACCGAACATATGAAACGTCTGCGCGACCGGTTCGAAGAGCTGCCAGGTGGCGCGATGAAGGATAAAGCATGGACGCCGGCAAAGCTGTCGGAGGCATTCGGACGATTGGCTATGGCCCCGTCCTTGGTCGAATTCGCGGCAGCCTACCGGCTTGTGGTGACCCGGTTGTATGAACAGTACAGCTGGATGCACGATGCGCTCGATCCAATATTGGAAGCGCCTACACTTGATCAGCTGCGGCTGATTGACATCGACCGGGAGCAGCTTGTTGCGTGGGCCTTGCCGCATATCCGGTTCGCTTACGCCGACGCTCCGCAAGGCCAGCGTCAGGCGCAGGTCTGGCGAAGCTACGCCGCGCGGCTGAGCAGGATTGTGTTTGACGCTGAGCAGGAAGGCAAGACGGCCATCGACTGGCCGGATCATCCCGAGCTTGCGGCAGCGGGGCCGGTTCCGGATCAGCCTGCGGCAGATCCGCGCTATCCGCATGTGGATTTGACGAAGTTCAAGAGTGCGATGTTCGACCCGAAATCGCCGACCCATGACAGCGTCAAGCATATGGTGTTCATCAACGCGAGCGAGATGTCTGCGGCCGAGAGCCTGACCTATCTCTATTATGGCGTGCAGCGAATGCCGATGTCTTTCTATCATGATATCGCCCGGCATACATGGGATGAGGTGCGGCACAGCCAGATGGGCGTTCGGCGCTTGAAGCAGATGGGATACCGGACCGAGGATTTTTCCTGGCACCCGTCTTCTGGTCTGACGCCGGATAAGCTGGAGCAGACGTTTCCCGAATTCTATTCCAGTCTGACGATGGTGATGGAGCCTTGCTCTTTCATTAAGAAGCGCAAATCAATCGATGCTTTCAAGCAGCATGGTGATCCGTTGTCCTCCCTGCAATCGGAATATGATATTGCCGACGAGCGGCTTCATGTCGGGTTCGGCAAGAAATGGGGCGCCAAGCTGTTCGAGCATATCGATGATTTTGTTACCGCGGCGGTTGTCACTGAGAAGGCCAAGCGCATGCATCTGGAGAAAATGGGCTATACAGCGGGGGAAATCAACAGTGTGCTTGACAGCTTCCCTGAGTTTTGCGGGTTTGCGACGATGGATTTGAAATATAGCAACTACTGAAAAATGATTGTCTAATCCGGGCTGTGGTAAAATAGAAGCAATGACCGGCAGCGGAGGATTAAGCGATGAAAAACAATTGGTATTCGTATGAGCCTGGCAAGCAGGTGAAGTTTCATTTTGACAATGTGTATTTCCAAGATCCGAAACGATATGGCGATATTCTTCTCTATCAAGTTGGTGATCTGAGCTGTGCAGGCGGCTACGAAATAGGAGAGCATCTGCAGCAGTGCTATGAAATCAGTTATATTGCTTCCGGTAAAGGCGTCTTCACTTGCGACGGGGTCCCATATGCGGTTCAGGAGGGCGATCTGGTGCTGAATTTGCCTGGACAGATGCATAATGGCATCGCTGATCAGCAGGAGCCTTTCCGGTATTTTTACGTTGGCTTTGCCTTTCAGGAACGGACAGGGCAAGGTCATGAAGGGCGAGATGCTTTTCTGCATATCCGCAAAATGTTCGATCAGGTGGAAACGCCTGTTATTGCCAATCAGAAGGGAATCGCCACGCCATTTACAAACCTGTTCCATGAATTAATCAACTTGAAAAATTACTCCCCGCTGATGATCGAAACGTATTTGCAGCAATTGATCGTGATGGCCTATCGCAGTTTCTATGACCGTTGGGTGCTGTATTACGCGCCGATCAGCAAATCCGATGAAACGAAAAATATCATCTACGGGGTCATCAACTATATTGACGTACATCTGCTGGAACTGACGGAGCTGTCCGCTATCGCGGCGGAATTGAACTACAGCTATACGTATCTGTCGCATATTTTCTCACGGGAAACGGGGCTAACGATTAAGGAGTATTACAATCGCAAACGATTCGAGAAGGCAAGTGAATGGTTGAAGCTGAGCCAGTGGTCGGTGACGCAAATTGCCGAGAAGCTGCATTATCAGTCAATCCATTCGTTCAGCAAGGCTTTTCGCAATTATTATGGCATTTCCCCCACTGAATATCAGACGCTGGCCGCCAACCTAAAAAAATGACCAATCATTTCGACAAAAAAAGCTAAAGCGCTGTTCCTCCCGCTTTGCTATGATAAGGACGAACAATGAAATTGGGAGGTTGATTCATGATGGGTAAAATGAAAGTTGCGGTAATCGGCTGCGGACAAATCGCCAGCACGCAGCATATTCCGGCCTATGTAAAGAGCGAATTGGCTGACATTAAATATTTGGTTGATCTTCGGGAAGACTTGGCTGCTGAGCTCGCGGCCAAGCATAATATTCCCCATACAACGGCGAGCCTGGACGATGTGTTTAATGATCCTGAGGTGGAGGCGGTTTCGGTATGTACGCCGAACGCTTCTCATGCACCGGTTTCCATTGCTGCGTTGAACGCGGGCAAGCATGTCCTCTGCGAAAAACCGGCTGCCCTTACATATGCCGAAGCGCTGCAGATGAAGGAAGCGGCTGACCGCAACGGGAAAATATTAAATATTGGCGTGGTTAACCGTTTTAATACCGCTGTCATCAAAATCAAGGAATTGATTGAAGCTGGCGAGCTTGGCAATTTGTATCACATTTATTGTTCTTTCCGCTCGCATCGTTCCATTCCCGGATTGGGAGGACCATTCACATCCAAAGCGGGTTCCGGCGGTGGCGTGCTCATTGACTGGGGCGTTCATTTCCTTGACCTGATCTTCTACTGTCTGGGACAGGATACGAAAGCGCTAACGGTGTCTGGAGCCGTGCACGGCGAACTCGGGAAGAACATGAGGGATTACACGTACACGAGCATGTGGGCGGGCCCGCCTAACTATGACGGTGTATTCGATGTGGAGGACTTTGTGACTGGGCTGATTCGTACGAACGGGCCGACGGTTAACTTGAACGGCGCATGGGCGCAAAATATCGGGGAGTCTGCGATGTTCGTCGAGTTTCTTGGCGACAAGGGCGGCATCAAGCTGCAATATGGGGGAGAATTTAAAATCTACTCTACTAAAAATGGCATGCTCTATGAAACCGCTGCTACGTTTGAGAAGAGCAACATGTTCCACGATGAGATCGACGCATTCATCCGCTCTGCCACTACGCTGGAGAAGAACAGAGCGAATATCGACCGGGTGCTGATTACTTCCCAGGTTATGGACGCGATTTATGCCTCTTCCGCAGCCGGCAAAGAAGTGAGTCTATGAAGAAGATCGGCTTTATCGACTTCTACATTGATGAATGGCATGCGAACAACTACCCCGCCTGGATTCGGGAGCGGGCTGCCGCAAGCGGGCTCGACTGGGATGTCGCGTATGCCTGGGCAGAGACGGACAAACCGGGAGGCATCGATACAGACAGCTGGTGCGCCGCGCATCAAGTAGAGCGGGTTGCGTCGATTGAAGAGCTGGTAGAGAAGTCCGATGCGATCATCGTGTTGTCTCCTGATCATCCGGAGCATCACGAACGGCTTGCCCAGCTTCCACTGCAGTCAGGCAAGCCCGTGTATATGGACAAGACGTTTTCGCCGGATCTGGCGACCGGCATCCGGCTGTTCAAACAGGCGCATGCGAGCGCCACGCCGCTGTTCTCAAGTTCTGCGCTGCGGTTCGCCAAAGAATGGGCCGAGCTCCCGGATGAGGTCAATCAGGAGACGATTGCGCACCTCGCCGTATCCGGCCCGGGCCAATATGCGAACTATGCGGTGCATCAGTTCGAGATGATCGTTACCTTGATGGGCGCAGGCGCGCAGCGCATCAAGAGCCTGTCAACTGAGCACGCCCGCCAGCTTATTGTCGAATACGGCGATGGCAGGCAGGCTTCGATGCTTCAGATGGAACATGCCCCATTCCAGGCGGTTGTGCAGCTGAAGCAAGCGGACGGCGCGTTTGTCCCGGCGTGCTCGGATATTTTTGTGCGGCTGATCGATGCGGTGCTCGATTTCTTCGAAACAGGCAAGCCGCCTGTGCCGCAAGAGGAAACGCTGGCGATTATGGCGCTAATTGATGCGGGGGCGGAGGCGCTCCGCAACCGTGATGCGTGGATTCAGGTTAAACAGGCGTGAGCGGCCCTGTAATGGAGTATGGTCTTAATTGCTCTCTTGTACGTTCTCAATACAGGTGCTGCTCCTCTCGCACCGCGCGCAGCTTCCAGCGCTGAGGGGCGCTGGATGACGGTCGTTTATTCACAGTCATTTGCAACGAAACAAGCCGTGGTGATCCACGGCTTGTTTGTTCTCTTGCAAGAGTTGGCCCGATGGCCAGCTACGTGATCTTTATTATCTTGTTTGAGGCAGCTTGGGAGGGGGAGGAATGATCGATCCCGCCATCAATTTTAAAGCGGACCTGATCGCCGACGGCGATACGTTTCAAATCGGATTTATGCTTTGCGGTTACCCATATCGCATTAGGCCTGACGTTATCCAAAATTTCTTTGATGGTTTTCTGTTCGAGCGCTTGTTTGCTTGAACTGCGGACAACGAGAATTTTATTATGTTCCTTCGCTACCACATACCCTGGTTGATGGTACCATTCTGTTGTTGACCCGTCGTTATCAGCACGATCTGATGTGCAGCCTGTGAGGAAGACTGTCAAGAGTACTAGCAAGCTAAAAATTCTCATTGTTCCTCCTTAATGCTCAAAAGCAAAACCAACAGGGAGATCACGGTTCCTGAAATTCTCTAGACTCCTCCCCTCTTCGTTAACAATGCCATAGAGCGAATATACTATATAAGTTGAACGAAAGCAGAGTCATAGGGGATAAATTGTTGTATTTTGTACAACATTTCCAGACTTAGGAGCCGATTTTCGTGAAATTGTTGTAAAAAATGCAACAATTTTTAATATAATTGACTTTTTCATCTAAAATATTGTAGTTTATACAACAATTTCACTTTTGTAGCGGCTATTCTTTTGCTTGTTCTGGTTCACTGCCAATACGTTTCGCCCCACCGCGCGCTGGAGTTGCACGCGATGAAACATAGTTCATCTTCTCTCTTTACATATATGACTTGAGCTCAGACCTGAAAAAGGACAGACGGGTAGCGTCTTCGACAAAAGAAGAAGTAATTCAACAAAGGAATTGTTTCACTGAAAGAGAATATAAACAGTATACTTAAATGGAAAATATAAACAATAAATCTTCATCCAGGTTTCGCCTGAAAAATGAAAAGATGGAGGAAAGAGTTTTGTATCGATTTAAAAATAAAAGGAAAAATGTCGTAGATTTAGACCAACAGGTGTTGGTCTTTTTTTTAGTCCAAGTTCATTCCAATGGTAGAACAAGTGGACACCTTTTATGAACGAACATAAAAAGCTCTTAGCGAAACTATATGATGGCCCACAATTACCCAACCGCCGCGTATCCTCTCCATGGAATCGCCTCCCATATGAAATCTGCCGATCCGTTTATTTCTGCTATAAATGAACCTCCAATTTATCAATCGCCACCAATCCTCTAAAACAAGGTGAGTGCAAGGGGTGGTATCATTAATTATTAAACCACATTAAATAGGACAGTCAGGCCGTTTATGGTTATGATTGACAGCGGTTGTTTTTCGTGATAAGTTGACATTGTAATATTGATTACAAAAATACATAATGAGTAAAGCGCAACTAATCCTACATAAAGGTGTTTTCGATATGAGTAAAAAGACAAATAAAAGTACGGTTATTTCCATCAGGCTGGATGAAACGGCGCTGGCAGCGGTCGACTTGCTTGTTAATGCAGGTCTTGCGCAAAGCCGGTCAGAGGCGGCCTCCCAATTCATCACCGTCGGCGTCCAGTCTTCCGAAGAGCTTATTCTGAAAGCAACCGCACTTGAAGAAAATGTCCGTCGTCTGAAAACCGAAATGCTGGACGCCGTTAAAAGCAGAAACTTGGATAAAGTACAGCAATTGCTGGCAATCGATGACAAACTGAAAAATGCGAAATCAGATGAGGGGCAAACCGCTGTATTGATGGCAGCTTACCACCGGGCGAATGAAATTAAGGAACTGCTGCTTCAGCAAGGGGCCGAGCTTAATTTGTATGAAGCATCGACGGTCGGCAATGTCATGAGAATTAGAGAGCTGTTGGGCGAAAATCCCGAGAGTGTTAACAGCCACAGTTTTGATGGCTATACGCCCTTGGGGCTTGCCGCTCACTTTGGCCATGAGGAAGCAGCTCTGTATTTGATCCAGAACGGCGCTGATATTGGCCTTAAAGGTCAGGATGGCACACTCAACAATACGCCGCTCCATGCTGCAATTGCGGGCAACCATCTGGGCATCGTCAGGCTGCTGCTGGAGCATCACGCCAATATCAATGCGCAATGTGAGGGAACGCTGCGCGAAGGCTTTACGCCGCTGCATGTCGCCGCTCATTTTAACCGGTTGGAAATTGCCAGAATGCTGCTTGAGCATGGGGCAGATCCATCGCTGGCTAATAGCGAAGCGCTAACCCCTGCACAATATGCCTTGGCGAGAAACAACTTGGAAGTTGCCGCTATTATTCAGGTGGGCGCTTAATTAATAGGATGAATAGGAGGAAGGGCTGTGAAGCTGCCTGTAATTTGCAAAAAGCTGGCTGCACGGATCGAGCTGTCTGAAACGGCCTTTTTCACTTCAAGGATCAGCTCAATTGAAGACAGAAGCGGCAATCCGGAAGGCATCGAAATTAGAAAGTTTGGGCAGGCGACAGCCTTCTTCAGTGCAACAATGCCATGGGGTGTATTTAATTGCGTTAAAGGATTTGCTGCCGAAGATGCGGACAAACTGGTCGAAATCATCTCGTTCTACAAGGCAAGGAACCGGGCGTTTCAACTGGATGTGAACCCTGCCGGCTGCTCGCCGCAATTGGTGAAGGCGTTGATCGCCGGCGGTTTGTATCAGGACAGCTTCCACAGTGTATTGTACGGCCTGCCTGTTGACAAGCAGCTTGTTAAAGGAGTGCCAGATGAAGAATTGTCTGTGAAAGAACGGCAAGTTGAAAAGCTGCCAGTTGTTCCAGAAGCCATAACGATACGTGAGGTCGATAATGAAGAAGAGTTTGAGCGGTATGCGGAAGTGCACTGTGTGGGCTCCGGACTGTCCGCAGCGGACAAGCACCATTTTATAAACAATAATATTGGCCTGTTGCACCGGCCCGGGTGGCGATTGTTTCTGGCGTATTGGCATGATGCGCCCGCCGCTGTCGCAGCGATGCATTATGACATCGACAACAATATTGCTTCTTGTGCCCTTGCCGCTACCGCTCCGGAGTTCCGGAGAAGAGGCTTGCAGACCGCTTTGCTGTACAGACGCATGTACGAAGCCGGTCAGTCGAATTGCGAGCTTGTTGCAGCACAGGCGGCTTTCGGAAGCTCCAGCCAACACAATATGGAACGCGCCTCCATGCGGATCGCGTGGACAAGAGGTGTTTGGACTTGGGTGCCGTAGTAATTGAAAACGAGAGGGGAATAATACGATGTCAGAAAATCTTGCTCCTGAAATTGTGCAATCATTTGTCTATCATGCGCATGCAGATTTGAACAAGGTGAAGGAATTGCTGGAACAAGAACCCGGATTGCTGAACGCTTCATGGGATTGGGGAGGCGGTGACTGGGAGACAGCGCTGGGCGCAGCTGCACATATGGGAAGACGTGACATTGCGCTATACCTGCTAGATAAGGGGGCCAGAATCGACCTGTTCGCAGCAGCGATGCTGGGCAAGCTTGACATTGTAAAAGCGATAATAGACGCCGACCCGCAAGCGCGCCATTTGCCAGGACCGCACAATATTTCATTATTGGCCCATGCAGAAGCTGGCGGTGCCCACTCCACGGCAGTTGTGCAGTATTTAACGGGATAGAAGCAAGTAGTAAAGTCGGAGCAGGTAGGGTAGCAGAAGCGAAGTAATGAAGTAAGAGCGGGTAGGGAAGTAGAAGTATACAACATGATAGATGCGATATAATGAAGTAGGCTCGAAAATACGAAGTAGAAGTCAATGTGAGGATAGCTGATGAGTTCAGCTGTCCTTCTTTGTATTGGGGATGCGTGTGGCAAGAGGGTGGATGACGGCAGTGCATGCGAAGCGCTGGCCTGGGTTGGTAAAAGTTTTACACGGACAAAAGATAGACAAGTGGATACTATATATTCAGAATAAATATGATTATGCAGTTATAGTAGGTTTGACTTGATGGATAGTGCGGTCATGCAGGATTTTCTATATAAAATAAGCTGCTTTAAGAAGTTGCGACGAGAAGCAGTATTCGAGTTTTCCGGAAAGTGGAATTGAAGTGCGTGTCACAATTCGGCGGTGTGAAATTGTTATATAGACGAAAAACAAAGGAGGTGATCGCTTGGAAGAAGCAAGGCCAGGCCGCGATACTGCAGAGCAAATAGAAGCTATTGTAGCGCTGGTGAAAGCCGGGAATCGCGAAGCTTATACATCCATCATCCAAAGATTTGAAAAGCCCATCTACATCTATTGTTATCATCTGATTAAAAACCGGGAAGAGGCCCAGGATGCGGTGCAGGAGATTTTCCTGAAAGCATATCAGGAAATCCATCGTTACAAAAGGACGGTTTCCTTCTCGGCGTGGCTGTACAAGCTTGCCTACCATCACAACCTCAACTTACTGAAAAAACAGAAGCGGAGGTCAAAAATTGCCCTATTGTACTTCAAACAGAAGCAGGAGGAACTGACAGAGCACTCTCCGCAACCGGATTCGCAGATAGCACAGTTGTTGACTTATCTTACTCCGGAAGAAAGGCACATTTTGCTGCTGAAGGCGGTAGAGCAATACAATTTTGAAGAAATCGGTCAAATTATGGACTGCAGGCCGGCAACGGTCCGCAAAAAGTATCAACGCTTGCGTCAGAAGCTTTTGGAACAAGCGACAATACAAAAGAAAGCGGGTGGGCTTTTTGCACAAACAAACGGATGAGAAGCAGATGGATAAGATCGAAGACTTGATTCGGGAAACAGCAACGCCGGCATACAGCCTCGACAAACAAATTATGAATCGAATAGGAGAGGGCAACATGACAACCATTGCGACTACGATGAAAAGAGGAAGTTTCAAGAAAACATTGTTGGCAACGACAGCAGCAGCAGCACTTGGATTGGGCATTTTCAGCACAGGATTTATCTCCCCGGCAATGGCCGAAACGCTGAGTCAAATTCCAGTCATCGGGAGCGTATTTCAAAACTCCGTTGATAGCGGCCTGAAATCTGCTGCAGAGCAAGGTCTCGTTGCGAAGCTGGCAATTAGCGACGCTCAGGAAGGTGTAACCCTGACTGTCTCGGAAGCTTATCATGACGGAAGCCGCTTGTCCATTGCTATTGAGCGTGCAGGGGTTAGCACGACGGGCGACCTGCTCGTGAGCGATCCGACAGCTCAGGAGAGAGGTCTGCTGCTTCCGGAACAACTTGTCGTTCTGGTCAACGGTGAACAGTTGCAAGGTGAAATCAGCCTGCTGCCAATCATCAATGGTGATCGTACGTTACAAAAGGACGCGGCGTTGCTGCAAATTACAGGAAATGAAGGCGCCAGTCTGCCTGACCAATTTGAAGTGACGATTCAGGCCAAACTGGCGGGGATCGGCGAGGCTTTTGAATTACAGGTGCCTGTAAGCAAGACAGATCTGCAATAATAGAACATTCGGAGTTAGTTGTTTAGTAACAATCGGTTAACAGGACCGTTGTCAGCCCCTTCTACTGAAACAGGAAGGGGCTGCCGCATGGAGCGGCCGCTTCAATTATTAATTCAATTATTAAGCAGAAGAGTTGCATTCCGTATGAATAAAGCGCAGCAGTTCGAGCAAATCAGTTAAACGCGCTTCTTGCGAGAAGTATACAGGCGCGCTTGCCTGTTGTTTGATTGCAATTGCTTCCCTGATTAGCGCATGCCACTTGCTAGGCAACGTTGCCAATCCGTATTCCCCTGCCCCGATTTTGCTCGTAATATCATGTTCCTTAATCGTATAGAGTTGTCTCAGCATACCAAGCGTGCACCATTCAACTGCTGCATCCATTTGTTTGCTTGCGCTGTGATCCCAACTGCCGACAGTTTCAGAATACTGCTCCAGCCGTTCGATCCAGCCGACCCAATACGTATTCAAGTTGTTCATCACATAGGCTAACAATTCATTCAATGCGGTGTCATAGGTGAAGGGAATATGCTCCCCGTGGACACAGATGCCATATTTGCGAAGCGTCCACAAAGTCACCGGATTGATGTCTGCTCCCGTTTCGTCAGGATGGAGCTGCTTGTTATAATAGGAAGCATATACAGGAATAGCTGTGAAAGGTTTCCCGAAATCCGCTCTGCACACATAGGAGCCCATGATGTCCAGATTGGGTATGGCCTGCTCCATTTCTTTATGCGCATCAGCAATCGCCTCAATTTCCGCAGGGATAAGGGGGCGATCCACCAAAGCCAAAAAGTCAATGTCGCTTGAACCCTCGATGTATGCTCCGAGAGCAGTTGAGCCATAAAGATAAACAGCCTCCAGATTGTCTCCCAAGCGAGCTTGTAAAAGACTGCATAATTGTTGCATCGTTGCGTTAACGCTAACAGGCAGCATACTAACATCTCCTCTCCACGTCTGATGTTACAACAATATCAAACATTCCATTGCATGAGAACAGTACATTTTCGTTGAGACATCTGGAACGCTAACTTGTGAAACGGGACGCTAACGCTTGTGATCCATGGATGCTAACGCTTGAGAGTCCGGAACGCTAACGTTTTGTGTTCTCAGAACGCTAACGCTTGTGAGACACCCTATTTGTGAAAAATCGGCGGTTGAAATTTTCTAACGCTTGTGATACACGCTATTGTGGCAAAAGAGCCCCGATTTCAGCAGTAAATCAGGCAATAAGGTGGCTGGTAAGCGTTAGAATTCAAAAGTGGTGTTTTTCGGCACAATAAGCATTGTGGCAAGCGTTAGCGCAAAGTGTCCGCCTAGTAACGCCTCCCTATTTAAAAATTGCGTCCCACGCTAACGTCTGCGTCCTGCTTCTGCTTCGCTCTGCCCCGCCGCCCCATACTTACGTCGCAGCAAACCCGTCAAGCAGCATATGAGCTTCGGTTTGGTTGCTTAAACAGGGTTTTCTTTCGATAAGCCAACATTCCGCCCGGTCTACTCCTCACGTTCCTGCCCCGGACATCGTCGCCGCGTTCCGCCCTAGTCTGCTTTTCACATTCCGTCCGGTCTACTCCTCACGTTCCCGCCCTGACATCATCGCCGCGTTCGGCCCTGAGCTGCGTCCCGCGTTGCGTCACACGTTCCGCCCGGCCTACTCCTCACGTTCCCGCCCTGACATCATCCCCGCGTTCGGCCCTGAGCTGCGTCCCGCGTTGCGTCGCACGTTCCGCCCGGCCTGCGCCTCACGATCCCGCCCCGGACATCGTCCCCGCGTTCGGCCCTGAGCTGCGTCCCGCGTTGCGTTGCACGTTTCGCCCCCAACATCGTTTCTCACGCTTCACCCCGCCCTGCGCTGCGCCCTTCTACAACAAAACACGCCGAAAGACGCTCACGCTTTTCGTGATAAGCTGGGTTAGCTCGGCGTGGCTGTTTAAGATATTCCCTTTTTATGTTCGTATTCTCCATTTACGAAATCCGATATTATTGATATAACTAGCAAAATAACATCTCAGAACAGGTCGGTGCAACATGTATAAAAAAAGTTTGTTTGTCAGATTGCTCATTCTGATGCTGCTGGTCACGGCCGTCCCTTTTCTGTTGTCGAACATTATTTCCTATCGGATGACCTCCGAATCGATTGAAGCTAGCCACATTGAGTTGAACCAAAATCTGATGACCATCGGTGTGGAAAATATTAAAAGATATATGAAAGAACTGAATCAACTATCGCTCTCCTGGTACTATGACGCTGAACTGCTTAACTACTTGCGGAAAAAAAATAATAATGTCGCACAGGATTTGTATGTGGGGCGTGCAGTCACTTCGTTGTACAGCCAGCGGCAGGAGATCAGCGTCGCCCATTTGTATGCGGGAGGCTCGGGGCACGCTTATTATCAAATCCGCAGCCAACTGTTCGATAAGCCGTGGAAGGAGGCGCTTCCGCCGAATGATCAGGCCCAATGGGACGCCCTGCCAGGCTTTGAAGTCAAGTTGATCGGGCAGGAGCGTTTTATCGCAATTCACAAGAAGCTGATGGATTACCCGAAGCCGACCTGGTTTGGCCTGGTGTCCA
This sequence comes from Paenibacillaceae bacterium, assembly GCA_004134985.1. Classification (GTDB taxonomy): domain Bacteria; phylum Bacillota; class Bacilli; order Paenibacillales; family Paenibacillaceae; genus Paenibacillus_D. Next base: position 64,309 of record REGQ01000014.1, read on the forward strand.
TCTATATTTCACTGGCGGAGATCGAACGGTTAAATCAGCAAATGTTTAACCCTGCTAATGAAATCGCTTTAATTTACTTTGGGGCGGACAAGCAGCTGCTGTATGCTTCGGTAGAAGAAGATGAATCCACCGATCTGTCGCTTGCATCCATTCAATCCGGCCTTAGCTCGATCGACGGTCAGAAGGGATATTGGTCAGGAGAATGGAAGGGACAGCCAGGTGTCTTTATTTATGTCAACGATCAATTTCTGCAAGATCCGCTCACAATACTTAAATTTATCCCGTCGGTTTCAATTAATCAGGCTGCAGAGCAGACATTGAAGAAATCGCTGGCTATTCAAATCGCGGCATTAATTGCCGTCGTCATCTTTACCTGTGTGCTCGCTTATTCGACGATTGCGCCGATTAAACGGCTAATCCGCAAAATTGCCCGGGTCGAAATCGGTGACTTTGGCATTGAGGAAACGAGTTACCGGACCGATGAAATCGGCATTTTGGAAACCCGGTTCGAGATGATGGTGCGCAATCTGAAGGAGTACATTATTCGCGATTATGAACAGCGCATTGCATTGTCAACCGCCCAGTTAAAAATGCTGCAGGCGCAGATCAACCCGCATTTCCTGTACAATGCGCTTCAGTCGATCAACACGCTCGCTATCCGCCATCAGAAGGATGATATCAGCGACCGCATATCCGAACTGGGGGCAATACTCAGATACAGCATGGATTTCAGCAGGGAGGCGGTGCCGCTGCGGGAGGAAATCGAGCATATTGAACATTATTTGTCCCTTAATGCAAGCCGATTCAAAGATAGATTAACCTACCATATCGCTGTCTCCCCGGAAGCGTTGAAGATCACAGTACCCAAGATGATCTTGCAGCCGCTGGCGGAGAACAGTCTTATTCACGGGATTGAAGAAGGGACAGGTTCAGGCCGGATCGATATCGACATCTCAATCGGGGAAGACATGTTGTTCATCCGGGTAGCCGACGATGGACAGGGGATGGACGGCAGTATTGTGGCTGCGCTGAGGAAGCGGTATTATGAGGAGCAATACCGAGCCGGAGAGCAGGAGGGCATCGGCATGATTAATGTGCTTCAACGGCTGAGACTGATGTACGGGAACAGTTTTGCATGGACAATTACGAGCACCCCTTATGACAAAACCGAAATTGAATTAAAGCTGCCGCTTAACAGAGGAGGACAAACAGCATGAAAGTACTGATCGCAGATGACGAGGAACATGTTAGAGAAGGTATCGAGCTTTCGGTAGATTGGGAAGCTTATGGCGTCACTGAGAAGTATATGGCAGGCAACGGCATGGAGGCGCTGGAAATCATGCTGGCCCACCGGCCTGATATTTTGTTCTGCGATATGAAGATGCCGATTATGAATGGAGGCGATCTGCTTAAGCGAATCAGAGAGGAAGGATTGCCCACCCAGGTGATCGTCATAAGCGGCTATAACGATTTTGAGTATACTCGTGCGACGATACAGGCCAACGCCATCGACTATATATTGAAGCCATTCCGCAGAGCGGATGTACAGGAAGCGTTCCGCAAGGCGGTCTCCGCCTGGAAGGAGAAGCACGAGTCTCAGCATGCGCAGGTGGAACAGGCATTCATTGTCAGGAAAGCAGACGCCTTGCTGGATGAGAAGAAGCTTGCTGCATATTTGAGAGGCGAGACACCACTGACAGATGCAATAAGAAGAATTTTTGAGAAAACGGGCCTGTCCCCGTATGGCTGCTATTGTCTGATGCTTGTCCCGCAAAATAGAGCTGATGTGCTGAGCCGACGGTTTTTGGATGATGAGGATCTGTTTGTATTTGCCATCGATAATATTGCGCGTGATTCGCTGGGCGGCAAAGCAAAACACTATATTTGCCGCTTGGACAATTATCAATGGGTGTTGCTGCTGGATTTTCCGAATGATGAGCTTGGGGGATCGGATCTCTGGTTTTACCTGGAACGGCTCAAGAAAGCATGGCATCACACGATTTCCCTGCAAGTGCTGATTGGCATCAATCCGCACCCGGCCTCATTGTCAGCGCTTCAGCAAGCGTTAGGAGGGGCACAGCACAATCTGCTGCAATTAAATGTTGGTACAGGGAGTTTGGCGGAGGAGAGCGCTCAGCCGCTGCCGAGCCTGATGGCGCAGAAAATGCTGTTAAAGCAAGCGGTGGAATCAGGCAACCATGCACTGGCGGAAGGGATTGTGCGCCGCTATACGGAGGAGCTTCAGAACCGTGGGAAACTGCTGTTGAAGGAGCTGCAAGCGTGTACGCGTGAGGCCAATGTGCTGCTGGGCATGTACGGACAGCTTGTTTCGTCGCAATCAGGGGGCGTGAAAGATTTTGCCATACCGTTGTGGGTAGCCGGCTTGCAGGAATGGGAGCGTTCCTTCATCACCCAAGTTTGCCTGTTGATTGAAATGATGAATGAGGAGCCGAGCGAGGGCCGGGATATCCAGGCGATCCGCGCGCACCTTGATCAATTTTACCATACTAACATTTCCTTGAAGGAAATCGCGGAGCATTTTCACTTTAGCCCGCAATATATTTCCAAGAAATTTCGAGAGACGTATGACACAACGATTATTACTTACTTGACGAACAGAAAGATTGAGAAAGCGAAAGCGCTGCTGTCCCACACCAAGCTGTCGGTCTACGATATTTCCAATCAAATCGGTTATGAGGACGAAAACTATTTCGGTAAAGTGTTCAAGAAACAGACAGGTGTCTCGGCGCTTCAATACCGCAAACAGATGATAGTTAAATAATTACTCTTTTTATAGCGGATATTCCCTGCCTGAACCGTGGAAGATTTCATACAATAAAGGTGCAAGTTGAAACATAGAAGCTCAACCCGGCAAACAGCACATTATTCCACTTCAGGGGGATTGGCACAAATGAAAAAGGTAATATCGATGTTAATGGCAGTCAGTTTGGCAGCATCCATCATCGCGGGCTGTGGGGCGAAGGACGCCTCGACGGATACCGGGGGCAAGCAGACAGACGCGCCAAAAGTAACGCTGCATCTTATCCAGAGCAAGGTGGAGGTTGCCAACCAGGTCAAACAGATGGCGGCGGATTACAACAAGGAGCATCCGAATGTAACCATTGAAGCACAGCTTAGCTCAGATACGGAAACGCTGCTTAAAACAAGATTCGCTTCAGGCGATGAACCGGATATTTTCTACGTCAAAGGTTTCAAGGCGATGCGCGACTGGCAGGACAAGCTGCTTGATCTGTCGGGCGAGCCATGGATGAGCGATGTGCTGCCCTTTGCAGAACCTGGTATGACGATCGGTGACGAGAAGTACGGATTTCCGGCAGCCAATGAAGGCTATGGCTTTATCTATAACAAAGACTTGTTCGCCAAAGCGGGCATAGATAACGTGCCCGTGACGCTCAGCGAGCTGAGAGAAGTGAACGAGAAGCTTAAAGCAGCAGGCATCACTTCTTATTCCGAAGGGTATAAAGAAACATGGGTTGCCAGACATTTCCTCGCCTTGCCGTTCGCGTACATGCCTGACCCGCAGGGTAATGCAGGCAAGATCGACGCAGGAGAAGCGCTGATTAAAGATATGCCGACAATGAACGGTTTCTTCGAAGTATTGGATATGACGACAAAGTATGGCAAAGGGACCGAATCGGTCGGGATCAGCTATGACAACCAGGTAGCGAATTTTGCAACCGGCAAGTCGGCGATGCTCCAGCAAGGCGTGTGGGCGATCGATCCGATTCAGAAGATCAATCCAGATATTAATATGGGGATGTTCGCCATTCCATTCACGGACAATGCGGAAGATACGAAGCTGCCTGTAGGTATTCCCGGCTATTATGTCGTTAATAAAAATTCCAAAAATGTCGAGGAAGCCAAAAAGTTTCTGACGTGGCTCCACGCAAACGGGCAAAAATATTTGGTGGAATCCATGTTCCTGATCCCTGCTTTCAAAAGCATGAAGGCAACAGACGAACTGGGACCGCTTGCCAAGGATATGCAGGTATATGTGGATAACGGCAAGACGATTCCGTTTGGCCATCTGCTGTGGCCGACAGGGATGGAGAAGCAATTCGCGAAGCCATTCCAGGCGTATGTCGGCGAGCAGATCTCCAAGGATCAGGCGATTGAGGAAATGCAAAAAATGTGGAACTCCGCCAAAAAGTAAATGGATTGCAGAGGAATGATGAAACGGCCGTCTCAAGCTACCTTGAATCGGGTTTGCGGACGGCTGTTCTTTGTTGACCCCAAAATAACGAAAGGAGTGGAAGTATGGCAACATTAAACAATAGAAAATGGATTACTTACTTCGCTTTTGTCACCCCGGCCGTGCTGTTCTATTTGCTTATTATATTTCTGCCCTTTATGAAGGCGATTGTGTTCTCATTCCAGGATTGGGATGGCATCGCAGCGGATATCAAATGGCTTGGCCTGGATAATTACAAGCGTCTCTTTCAGGACAGCGCCTACTTTAACTCTTTTATATTCACCTTGAAGTATGTTGCGGTTGGAATGATTCTGGTCAACATCGTCGGGTTTCTGCTGGCATTGGTGCTGAACATGGCGTTGAAAACGAAAAATGTGCTGCGTACCGTGTTTTTCATGCCCCATGTTATCGGTTCGCTCATCATCGGCTTCATCTGGCAGTTTATTTTCACCCAGGTGTTTCCGCAGCTTGGCGATATTACAGGCTGGAAATTGCTGACGCTCAACTGGCTCAGCCAGCCGGATTACGCCTTCTGGGCGCTGATCATCGTTAATGTATGGCATTATGCCGGTTATTTGATGGTGATTTATTTGGCCGCGCTCCAAGGGGTGCCTAACGATCTGCTGGAAGCGGCCGGCATCGATGGGGCGACAAGTCTTGAGAAGCTGTGGCATGTCATTCTTCCGCTCGTACGTCCTGCTGTGACGGTGTGTATTTTTCTGGCGATTTCCCACGGGTTCAAAGTGTTCGATCTCAACTTCGCGCTTACCAAGGGCGGGCCGTTCGGCTCGACAGAATCGCTTGCGCTCCATGTTTATTTGGATGCCTTCAGCAAAAATGAATATACGTACGGTTCGGCCAAGGCGGTTGTATTCTTCCTGGTGCTGGCATCGGTAACGCTTGTACAAGTATTCGTCATGAAACGCAAGGAGGTGGAAATGTAATGAAGCAGGGACAGAGAATTGCAAAACTTGTTTTGGAACTCATTATGATCGCGTTTGGCGTCCTGTTTTTCCTGCCGCTTTACTTGACCTTCGTCAATGCGTTCAAGCGTTATGATGAAATTCTCATCTCCACCGCCTCGCTTCCGGAGCGGTTCAGTCTGGACAATTTTATAACGGTATGGCAGCAGCTGCAGTTCCCGCTCGTCTTTGCGAACTCGCTTGTTATTACCGTCATCAGCGTGCTTGGCGCACTGCTGCTCAGCTCGGCTGCCGCCTATCAGCTCGTAAGGAAACCTGGCAAGCTCAGCAATGTTATTTTCCTGATGATATTGGCTGCGATGGTTATTCCTTTTCAGACGATGATGATTCCGCTCGTCAGTGTAGCCAAGGATTTTGGTCTGAACAACTCCTTGCTCGGCATTATCGTGATGTATCTTGGTTTTGGCACACCGCTTGCGTTGTTTCTGTACCACGGTTTTATTAAAGGGGTGCCTGTTGAACTGGAAGAAGCGGCAACCATCGACGGCTGTACGCCTGCTGGCGTGTTCTTCCGTATACTGCTCCCGCTGCTCAAGCCTATTACCTCAACGGTTGCCATTTTGCATACGCTTTGGATTTGGAATGACTTCCTGCTTCCTTACATTATGCTGAGTTCGAAAGCGAAGCAGACGATTCCGCTCGCATCCTATATTTACTTTGGCGAATATGCGAATGAATGGTCGCTCGGTCTGGCAGCATTAACGATGGCGATTATTCCAATTCTTGTCTTCTTCCTGTTTATGCAAAAGTACATTATTCAAGGCGTCATGACCGGTGCAGTGAAAGGTTAAGGAGATGATCAATGATGAAACAGCTTTCGATTGGCGTAATCGGCTGCGGTAAAATCGCCCAGCGCAGACATCTGCCGGAATATGCGGCTAACGAGCATGTGAAAATTATTGCGGTATGTGACAAGGATGAAGAGCGGGCGCGGGCGATTGCCGAGCAATATGGCGCGACAGCCTACACCGACTACCATTCGCTGCTGGCGCATGAAGAGCTTGATGCTGTAAGCGTCTGCTTGCCTAATGTGCTGCATGCGCCTGTGTCTATTGCTGCACTGGAAGCGGGTAAGCATGTGCTATGCGAGAAGCCGATGGCGGTATCGGAGCAGGAAGCTGTTGCGATGATTGAAGCAAGCGAGCGCAGCGGCAAGCTGCTGATGATCGGCCATAACCAGCGGCTTATGCTGCCTCACCAGAAGGCCAAGGAGGTTCTCGCCAGCGGTCTGCTTGGAAAAGTGCTGACCTTCCGCACCGCATTTGGCCACGGCGGACCGGAGAACTGGAGCGTTGAAGGAGCAGGGGGCTGGTTTTTTCAGAAATCGCAAGCTTTTATCGGTGCAATGGGCGATCTTGGCGTTCACAAGACCGATCTGATTCGCTATTTGCTGGGCGAGGAAATTGTTGAGGTAGGCGCCTTCGTGGGCACCCTCCAAAAGCAGAATACTGACGTTGATGACAACGCGGTTTGTATTCTCAGGACAGCGAGCGGTATTTTCGGCACATTGGCGGCTAGCTGGACCTACAAGCCGTCGGAAGACAACAGCACCGTATTTTACTGCGAGAAGGGCATATTGCGCCTGATTGACGATCCTGATTACAACGTTGTTGTGGAACTGGAGAACGGGGAGCGAACGCTCTATGAAATTGGCAGAGTGGCTACCAACGAGAAACAGACGGAGAGCGGCGTTATTCGTTCCTTCGTCGGTCATATTTTGGAGGGGACACAACCGGACATTTCCGGTAAGGAAGGCATGAAGTCCTTGAAGGTGATTTTTGCGGCACTGGAGTCTTCGGCAACAGGCAAGTTTGTGAAGATCAATGGATAATCGAGGGGGAGAACAGCATGATTAAATTGACCATTTGGAACGAATTTCACCATGAGAAGGTCAACCCGGCCGTGACGGAAATTTATCCGCAGGGCATCCACCAGGCACTTGCTGACGGGCTTGCCGATCAGCCGTTTGTGATCAGAACGGCGACGCAGGATCAACCGGAACACGGGCTTACGGAAGAAGTGCTGAACGATACGGACGTTTTGATCTGGTGGGGGCACAAAACGCATCGTTTGGTAGAAGACGAGATCGTCAACCGAGTGCATGAACGTGTGTTGCAGGGGATGGGGCTGGTCGTGCTTCACTCCGGTCATTTTTCGAAAATATTCAAGAAGCTGATGGGCACAAACTGCGACCTGCGTTGGCGCGAGGCGGATGACAGGGAACGGATTTGGGTTGTCGATCCGGCGCATCCGATTGCGGAAGGGCTCGGCTCATACTTTGAACTGGAACGGGAAGAAATGTACGGGGAGCACTTCGATATTCCGGCGCCGGATGAACTGGTATTCGTAAGCTGGTTCGAGGGCGGCGAGGTGTTCCGCAGCGGCTGCACGTATCATCGCGGCAAAGGAAAAATCTTTTATTTCCGTCCCGGTCATGAAACGTATCCGACGTACTATAACGAGAATGTGCTCAAAGTGATCGGCAATGGCGTCAAGTGGGCATCGCCTTCACAGACGGCAACACCTGTATATGGCAAGTCAGAACCGCTGGAAGCAATCTCGGCAAAATAGGGATGGGGGGAGCATTCATGGAGAACAAAATACGTGTCTTGCAAATAGGAAGCGGTCACTTCGGACAGTCCTGGCTGGATGTCGTCACTGGATTCCCAGATACGGAGCTTGCAGGTGTTGTCGATGTGGAACCTGAACATCTCGTTGGCGCACAGCAGCGCACCGGACTTGCGGCCGATCGCTGCTATACCGATGCCGATCAGGCTTTCGCTGAAGTGCAGGCGGATTTGGTGCTAATCGTAACTCCTCCGACTACGCATAAGACACTTGCCTTGAAGGCGCTGCAGGCGGGGTTTCATGTCATGCTGGAAAAGCCGCTGACCCAAACCTATGAGGAAGCAGTCGAACTGCTCGCTGCGAGCCGCGAATCCGGCAAGCAGGTGATGGTCAGTCAGAATTACCGCTGGCGTCCGGCGATTCAGACGGCGAAGCAACTGCTCGCCTCGCAAGCGATCGGGCAGGTTGGTTACATCGAATATTCGTTTCGCAAAGCGAAGCATATCGGGGGCTGGCGTGAGCGGAGCCCGGAGATTATGCTGGAGGACATGTCGATCCATCACTTTGATATCATTCGCTATTTGCTGGAGAAAGAAGCGGAGAGAGTGCATGCCGAGAGCTTCCGCCCTGCGTGGAGCTGGTTTACCGGCAATCCAAGCACACAGGTGCTCATACAATTCGAGCACAATGTTCGAGTGAATTATTTCGCAAGTTGGGTGTCGCGGGGCAAGGAAACGACCTGGAACGGGGATATCCGCATTGTGGGGGAGAAGGGGGCGGTAGAAATAATCGATGACCGCGTTCGCTTCACGAGTGCTGATGAGCCGCCTGAGTCGGAGGGGACGGAAGTGGCGCTGCTCGCAATGCCATTCACGGAACGGGCTGCATCCTTGCAGGATATGGTGCGGGCAATTCGAACGGGTACGCCGCCCCTCACCTCAATTGAAGACAATATTCACAGCTTCAGGCTTGCCTGCGCCGCCATTGATTCGGCGACCTCGGGAACAACGGTTGTTTTATAATAAGCAATATAGGCTGTCACATAAGCGTGCCCAAAGCCTATCGTGTGGTTGACTGCCAACACGTATGGCGCCACCGCTCGCTATATCAGTGATTGTTTCAATTTATCATTGCGAATCGGCCACTTCCCGTCCCAAGGACGGCGAAGCGGTTTACGCTTGGACAATTATTGAAGAGACCAGTCTATATAGAAAGAGTGCAGCCATCATGATTATCATATTGACCATGTTATTAATGGGGATGCTGTTGGGCTTCACCGGAGCCGGCGGCTCCGGTGTCATCATTGCAGTGCTCATTGCTTTCTTTGACATTCCGATTCATACGGCGCTTGGCACATCCATTGCGGCGATGATCTTCACGACAATTTCGGGATCGATCAGCCACTTCCGGGAAGGCAATGTCGTGGTGCGCTCAGGCATTGTGATCGGCTTGTTCGGGGCGGGGGGCGCGTTCGGCGGGACGAAAATCGCGCAGATGATCGCCGCTCCCTCGCTCGTATGGATGACCGCGACACTGCTGGCCGTGTGCGGCATTCTCATCTGGCTGAAGACTCGGATGAGATTTACAGGCGAGGCGTCGGAGCTGCCGATGCGCTCGCTCCGCTTCTGGGTCATCGCCGTGCTCGTCGGGCTGGCCTGCGGTGTCATCTCCGGCGTGTTCGGCATCGGCGCGACTCCGTTCATCCAGCTCGCGCTGCTGATCTTCCTGCGCCTGCCGATTCATCAGGCGGCCGGTACGACGATGCTCATTATTTTGCCGATTGCTCTGGCAGGCAGCTACGGCTTCTCGCAAGCGGGCTTTCTTGATTTGGAATTGCTCGTCAAGGTAGTGGCCGGCACGATGATCGGCTCCTACATTGGCGCCAAATTCACGGTTCGCGCCCCGGTGCTGGTGCTGCGCTACGCGATGATCGTGATGCCGTTCGTGGGCGCGGCCTTGCTGCTGCTGTCCTAGCAGGCAGCGGCGCTTTTGCACAATAATACTCCATTTTCTGCTGTATTAAATAATATTGCGTACCATTGCAGTTGGATCGAGCATCTATGCTTGAATCAACTAGATAAAAGCAAACCATCCTCCAGCACCGCTGATCACCGCGGTGCTGGGTGCAGTGAACTACGTGATTTGTGCACGATTGTGTGCTTCCCTTGGGCTGAGCGGCCAGACGTTCCGCTATTTGCCCCAAAACACTCCAAACGGAATTTTCGCGGCCAGAGGATCCGCTATTGGTACGAAAACCCGCCTAAATACACGATTTTCACACAAATAGCGGATCTGGTGGCCGCCAAAACTCATTTTTCCTTCATTTGGACAAAATAGCGGAACGTGTGTCCGCTCCCCGGCCGCTGGGGCAGTTAATACGGAGACTACTCGACTGTTGCAATGGTTGTAACTACCTCATCTACTTCATCTACTTCATCTACTTCATCTACTGTTGTGCCTACTGCAACTGCTGCATCTGCTTCATCGACTGTTGTGTCTACTGCAACCGCTGTATCTACTTCATCTATTGTTCTGCCTACTGCAACTTCTATAATCGCTGCTTTAGCGACTGACCGACGGACCTTATCTGGCTAATTTTCCGTCAGACTGGCAACCCGCTCTACAAACTCTCTGAGGCTCTGTTCATCCTCAACGAGCCCACCAGGGTCTGCACCCAATACGTCGACTGCCTGCTCTCTTGTAAAAGTAAACTGATAGCTTCCCGCGACCTGCCCATCGATCTGGTAGCTGAACTGTGTATGGATCTCATCCACATTGTCAATTAGGGCGAACAGGATGAGCGCATTGTGATAAAATACATCGCTGTAGCTTGTTATTTCATTGGCAGGATTCACGCCATTCACTGTGCTGAGCTTCATTGTGAGCCCATAAGGCTGGGCCGTAGTGTGAAGCTCCATGCCATTCCGTTCCGTATTGTCCGGAAACGCCAATGCACCGATCAAGGAACCGACTTTGCTGCTGTTGCCCACGTAAGGGGTTTTATTGGCAAGCAGCGCCTTAATATTATACTGCGAGCCGTCAGAAACGAGGCTTATGGCTTGCGTGCCAGGCCCGGCATCCGGAGTTGTCGGCGCGTTCAAAAAGGATTGTGGGACAGGCGGATTTGTCGTGCAGGCTACGATCAACAGCGGCATGCTAACGGCTGCAACCGCGACGAGCCAGCGGGAGGGCTGCTTAAAGCGCATAATATTTTTGATGCGTGCTTTAATCTGGCTTTCCCCAAAGCCCAGCGGACTCGTTGGCGACAAGACGCTTCCGTTTGTTGACAGGGACAGCAGCGAGGTGGAATAACTGGCTTTGACGCCGCTCCCCATTTTTCGGAGCACGCTTTCGTCGCAAGACATCTCCATATCTTTGCACATCAGCTTATACGCTAGCCACATAAACGGATTGAACCAATGGAGGCAGAGTATGAGAAACGCCGCAGGCTTGATCAGGTAATCGAAGCGGCGAATATGAACCTGCTCATGCTCAATAATATAGGGTCGCTCATGGGCTTGCAGGTGGAGCGGAAGATAAACTTTTGGCTTGATTAGTCCGTATACGAACGGTGAAGAAATGCGGTCGGACTCATACACATTGCCATCCACAAGCGTTGCCGTGCTGACACTGCGCTTCAAGCGCCAGTAAGAAATAACCGCATAACCGGCAATCATTGCCGCGCCGGCTGCCCACACGATGCTTAGTGCAAAGATGAGCAGCTGCATCGGATTGATGCTCGCGGTGACGGCGGCGCGAGGGAGCAAATCATTGATTGTCTCGCTGATTGCCCGGCTCCCCATCGTAATGGCAGGCTGCTTCATCAGACCGATATCTGCCGGGACAGGATTAACAGTGCCATTGCGATTCGTCTCACCTGTGAAGAACAATCCAAGCATGCTGATGGAAGATGTGATTGCAACAGGGTAAACCAGCCTAATCCAGACGGCAGACCACAGAATATATGAAAAAAATTTCGGCACTCTGCTGAGTGGCAACCGAATGAGCATAACTGCGATGACGATAAAGGAGGCGACGATACTCATATTCAGCACGGCAATAAACAGTTTGGACAGAGCCTCCGAATTCATTCTGAAGCCCCCTCAATAATACGCTTCAATTCTTCCGCTTCCTTGGCAGATAATTTCCTCTTATCCAGAAAGGCGGTCAGAAACTGCGGCAGCGATCCCCCGAAAGTTTTGTCGATCAACGTTTCACTTTCGTATTTTTGAACCTCTTCCCGCTTGACAAGCGTCGTTACGAGCGCATCCTGATTAAGGAGCATCCCGCGTTCAGTCAATTTGCGCAGCACCGTATACGTCGTTGATTTCTTCCATCCGAGCCGCTCCTGGCACAGCCGCACAAGTTGTGTCGAATTAACCGGCTCATTCTCCCAAATGATACTGACAAATTTATATTCCGCATCGTACAGCTTGTAAACATCCGTCATTGGCAAGGTTCCTTTCAGAAAAAAAGTTTTGAAAAAAATAAGTTTATTGCAGTAAACCTTCATATAGGAAGTTTACCGCAATAAACCTAAATTGTCCAGCGGAAGCGGGAATGCGCTTGTAGAGATCCGCTTCCGGTCACACACTGCTGTCCTTGCTCTGCATCCGCTTGCGAGTACTGTTCAGAAACAATGCGCTGAGCAGAAGCGTATAGCCGTAGAACAGCGCCAGGTGAAGCGGAAGCTTGAGCCCAAGCCCGGAGACGTGCAGAAAGCGGGGGCGGTTGAACAGATTTTCCACGCGTGCGAACTCGATAATTGTCGCGTGCTTGATCAGCCAGAAGACGGACAGCTCCGAACTGTTGCGCGTAAAGAACGGCATGACGAACACCAGCCCGGCAATAAAGAATACTGCCAGCTCCGAGCTGCTTCGTGCAGATAGGAAGATGACAAACAGGCAAAATGCCATGCAGCCGAGCCAATTGGTGATGAACTGAACGACGACGAATTCCCCGATGTTCATCGTATAAGGAGCGAGGGCATAGCGGCTCAGGCTTTGCAGCGGCAGCTGCCAGCCGGCCCAGCCGGCGAGCGAAATGTTGGCAATCAGGTTCACTAACCAGCCGCTTGTCACGATGATCGTAGTGAAGGAAAGCGCAGCTGCTATTTTCGCGTGAACAAGTTGGCGACGGCCATGCTGCGTGCTCAGCAGCAGCGCTTCTGTCCGCAGCTTCTCCTCCCCGTTGAAGAGCGATGAGACAGCCAGCACAATGATCATCCCAATGAGGATCGTACCGGAGGAGTAGGGGAAGAAGGTGATGCGCTCCCAGGCGGACTCATCATGCCAACGGTAATGATTCCAGACCATAAAGAGCTGGACAGCCAATCCGGCAGCGATCAGCGGCACAAGCGCTTTATGGCTAAACAGCTTGTACAGCTCCCAGCGATAGAGGACAGGCGTGTCACACATTTTCACGACTAAGCCACCTCCCGTCTGCGAATACTCCAATGCAGCAGCACGACAGGAATGACATAGTAGAGCGCAAGGATCGGTATAATTCCGTAACGGTAGAGGACAGGCGTGCCAAAATAATTTAGATAAAAATTGTCACCAAGCATCGACAGTTCGATAAATTCCATATACCGGAATAAGCGGAACACAAGCTCGAAAATGAAGGAATCTGAAAGGTTCAGCAGTATGATCAGCATAGGCAGCATCATAATTGTCCCGCAAATAAAAGCGGGAATGAGCGGACTTCGCGTGCGCGACGAGCAGAGCATAACAAGCAAACCAAGCGCAATGCACCCGGCAATGGCATAGAGCTGCTGCATGATGAAATATAGGCTGATCGAGCCAGTGAAAGCCGTATGATTGTACAAATTATGCAAATTAATGAGCTTCTTGTCCCAGCCGGAAAAACCATAATACCAGCCATTAAGCAGCAGGACGACAGCGGCAAACGCCAGAACGACCATGGTGCAATACAGAACAACGGCAGCGACTTTAGCCCAGGTCATGCGGGCGCGGCCATGGCGGCTGCTGAATATCAGGCTGTCCATCCGAACGTTGTACTCTCTTGAAAATACGGATGATACGCCAAGAATGGTGAGCGCTGCCGCGAACAAATAGCCGACTTCATTTAAATAACGAAGCATCGAATTCCAAACTTCCTGGTTCATCGCGTAATCAGGCGTGCCGACCTTGTTGAAGCTCGCAAGCATCTTCTTGGCCTCGGCCTGACGGTAGAGACTGCCCTCAGCTTCCGCACGCTCCGCCTCGCTCCTGGCATAGGATTCACGCAAATTCAAACCATTACTGTGCAAGTTCAGAATCGCGCTGGCTACTCGATATTGCAGCAAAAGATTGTTGTAGTCTTCGGGGGAGAGGGTGTCGTGACTGGCAGCTTGCTCCTTCGCCGGCGACGCTGCCTCTGATGGCGATTGCTGTTCCTGACGCCCCTGTTGTTCCTTCTGCTCCCGTTGCTCTTGTTCCGCCGCTTCATTGCGCGCCTTCCGCTCCGCCTGGAACTCGGCATCAATCTGCTCTGCCCATTGCAGCTTTTCCGCGGTCAGCTTGCCGCCGTAGGTTTCATAATAGCTCTGCAGTTCCCGCGTTTCCGATCTGGTTGCAGATTGTGAGAAGAAGCTGGCACTGTAGAAGAGCACGAATAACAGAAATGCGATATAGATTACCTTTTGCGCTAATATTTTATATAGTTCTGTCCAAATGAGACGCATGTCAAAGCTCCTCCTCTGACGCCGGTTCTCCAAAATAATACAAATAAATGTCCTCCAGCCGTGGCGGCTGCAATACCGCATGAGGAGCAGGGCGTTCATCTGCAATGACTCTCACTTCAAGCTCGCTGCCGGTGCGGTGCAGATTGCCGACGATATGCTGCTGCTCCAGCTGCGGCAGCAGTTCGGGCGGAATCGTCATCGTCCACACTTTGTCTGACAGCTCGGTCAAAATTGCGGCCGGGGTATCCTGACGGACCAACTCACCTTGCTTCAGCAGCAGCACTTCCTTGGCGATATATTCAATGTCGGAAATGATATGAGTCGATAAGATAACGATTCGCTCCCCTGAGATCGCGGACAGCAAATTTCGGAATCGTACTCTTTCTTTGGGGTCCAGCCCCGCGGTCGGTTCATCCAGAATTAACAGCTGCGGGTCGTTAAGCAGCGCTTGCGCGATGCCAAGCCGCCGTTTCATCCCACCGGAGAATGTTTTAATTTTGTGCCGTCGATGTTCCGCAAGATTGACCTTGTCCAGCAGCCGATCGATGATCGGACCAGCTTCCCGCTTCGGGATGCCTTTCAGTGCAGCCATATAATGCAAGAACCGGTGCGCAGTAAAATAGCCGTAAAACCCGCAATCCTGCGGCAAGTAGCCGATCAGGGCGCGGTAGCGCTCGTTCATGGACTGAATATTTTCGCCGTTGACGAGAATGCTGCCCCGGGAGGGACGCAGGACATGGGCGAGCATCCGCATGAGCGTTGTTTTGCCAGCGCCATTGGGCCCGATCAGGCCGTATACGCCCGGTGTCAGCTCGGTGGACAAATTGTTGAGCGCCAGCTTGTTTTTATAGGTGCGGGTCAAGTCTTTAATGGTGAGCTTCAAGACGGTTCATTCCCTCCGTGTAGTGATGAAAATAGCGGGCCAGCCGCCATGTTTGCCATGCGGCGAGCAAAATGCCCGCCATAATAAGCGCAAGATAGACAGCGAGATGAAGGCTCAGCAAGGATTTCATTAGGGCCGGCGACATCATCACCAGCATGCTGGATGCTGTCCATATCGAAAGCAGAAGCATGATGGCGCTGCTGCCGCGCAGCATGGTGGAGATTAGCAGCGCCAGGCCGGACAGCAAGGTGAAAGGGGTCAGCCAGAGCAATGTTGTATGAAGCAGCAACTGCTGCTGGTCAAGCACGCTTAATAGTACACCGAACACGCTGTTCAACATGACGCTGTAAAGCGATACCAGCGTCAGTCTGGCCAGCATGATCGAAGCGGCATTGTACTTGCAGGACATTTCGAGCTCCAGCATCCGCGTATCGCGGCTGCGGAAAATTTCTGCCAGCCCGATAATAAACGGCAGCGGGGCCAGTATGAATACCACCGCTTGGGTGGGAAGGTGAATGTTCATTGCGATCACTATCATAGCCATGCCATAAAGCAGCAGATTGACGATCCAGTAAAGCGGATGGATGCTGAGTATTTCTCCGGCGGCCAGTTTCAACAGTGGGAGAAAACGTGCATGGACAGTCGGCGTTGGAGCTGCCTGCAGCGTCATTTCAAGCTGCAGATGACGGATCGTCCGCGCGATGTCGTCTTCTCCGGGATAGGGAATTTCGTATCGGTGCAGCTGCTGCCGGATTCGATCGCTATCCTCTACTGGCAGGACGGCATCGATTGCGTCTGTTGATTCTTGCGCGCCTTCAGCGCCGCTGTCTCTCTTCTTGGTCATGGTCACTGCTCCTTTCAAAGATTGATTTCAGTTTCATCATCCCCTGCTTAATGCGGGATTTAACCGTCGGTTCCGGAGCCGACGTAAGGGCGGCGATCTCCTTGATTTTCAAGTCATGGTAAAAGCGCAGCACAATGCTTTCACGCTGCTGCTCGGGCAAGGTGAGCAGCGCCTCCTTCACCAGCGCGCTGTCGGTTTTACGCTCGAACAGATCAATAATGCTTTCATCGCCAGGGTCAAATCGCTCCGGCCAGGGCTGGGAAGAACGCGCCGTTTTGTAGCCTTTGCTTTTGAAGTAATCCCGGCAGGTGTTCAGCGCAATCTTGATCAGCCAATGCTGGAAACGGTCCGTTTGGTCAACGAATTGCGCATTGCGCACCATCTTGATGAATGTCTCCTGCGTTAAATCGTAAGAAAGATGGTAATCCCCGATCTGACGGTATATGAAGGCGAAGACGGTCTGGTAATGGCGTCTGACCAGCACCTCCATTGCGCTCTGTATGCCTTGGCGAATTTCCTTGAGTAGTTGTTCATCGGTTTGCAACGGCTTCACCTCGCTTCTATATGTATATGACGACAAATCGGCGGAAAAAGGATGATGCATCCTTGCTGGACAATCTGTATCTGGAAGTAGGAATTACATTTTGAAATAAAAATAGTGATTTTATATTGAAAAAGAAGGTAATACGCTATATATTTATTCATATAGTAATTAAAAATATAATTTATCAGTCTATTTGTTAGTGATAAAAGGAGCTGTGAGTACATGATGTCCGATTCTTCGTATAATTCCGCGCCCGCCGTGCTCGACGAGACAGACCGCCGCATCATTGCCATTCTTAACAAGAACGGGAGAATATCCTATACGGATTTGGCCAAGGAAGTCGGGCTTTCTCGCGTCGCCGTCCAGGCACGGATCAATGCCATGATGGATGAAGGCGTAATTGAACGGTTTACAGCGGTTATAAATCCCGAAAAAATCGGGATAAATGTATCGGCCTTTTTCAATATCGAAGTGGAGCCGAAGTTTTTGCATGAAGTGGCCGATGAGCTTGCGCTCGATCCGTTTATAACCAGTCTCTATCATATGACGGGACCGAGTAAATTGCATGTCCACGGGCTGTTCAGAAACAATCAGGAGATGGAAGGGTACCTGAAGGATAAAATTTATAAGATGCCGGGCATTATGAGTGTCGATTGCCAGGTGTTGATTACCCGCTACAAGAGCCGAATGGGAATGAGGTTATAAGTGATGACTGAAATGGGAACAGGTCAACCTGACAACGCTGGCTCGGCAGCTGCTGCCGTGAAGCCGGGCGGCTCGTATTCGGAAATTTCGTGGGCAATGTTCAAAACCGGTGTGCTGGGCTTTGGCGGCGGTCCGTCGGTTATTCCGCTCATTCATTATGAGGCGGTTAACCGCTATCGCTGGATGGAGGCGGAGGAATTTGCAGAGGTACTGGCGCTTGCCAACGCGCTGCCCGGGCCGATTGCGACGAAGATTGCAGCTTATCTCGGCTATCGCTTGCGCGGTGTTTGGGGGGCTATTGCAGCGGTGCTTGCGCACATTATGCCTTCAGCGCTGGCGATGATCGCGCTGCTGTCCGCAGTGCAGTTTTTAAGCGGCTCCAGCATCGTGCAGGGTATGATTGGTGCAGTGACTCCGGTGATTGCGGTCATGCTCGGCATGATGGCGTATGAGTTTGGCGAGCGTGCGGTTAAAGGATTGGGCAAGTGGATGGGCGGGGGATGTTTTCTGATCGCTTTTGGGCTGCTCCAGACTGTCGCTGTCCATCCGGCCATTGTCATTGTCGTCTTTCTTGCTTACGGCGTCTTTCATTTGAAAATTGCCGACTGGTTTCGCAATAACCGGAACAAGCCGCGCAGGAAGGGCAAGCAGCAGGAAGGGGAAACGACATCATGGAGTGGCTAGAACTTATTATCGGTTTTTTCGTTGCTAACGTGCTCGGTTATGGCGGGGGGCCTGCTTCTATTCCTCTTATGTATCAAGAGATCGTCACTCACCGCGAATGGACGACAGACCATCAGTTTTCGAATATTTTGGCGCTGGGCAATGCGCTGCCCGGGCCGATTGCGACGAAGATTGCCGCATTTGTCGGCTATGAGGTGTCTGGATGGTTCGGGATGCTCGTCGCATTGGCTGCGACCGTTGTTCCTTCGGCGGTGGCGCTGATCGTGCTGCTGAACGTGCTGCAGCGGCACCGGCAATCGCCTGCAGTGAAAGGGATGACCATGCTTGTCCAGCCGGTCATTGCGATTATGATGCTGTTGCTCACCTGGCAGCTTGCCGCCAACTCGGTGCAGCTGATCGGTCTCTGGCAAGCGCTGGCGATTGCGGCGATTGCTTATTGGCTGATGGGGAGGCGCAAAGTCCACCCGGCCATCGTCATTGTGTGCGCTTTTGCCTACGGTGGAATTATGGGTGCATTTTAACACGGCCGCCTTGAAGCTCCCCAGTTGAATGAGATGGATCTATAGAAAGTGGGATCGTTCTGCAAGCTACAGCATCCGGCTGACAAGTCTGAATTGCTGCGGGGAGAAGGCGGTTTGCTTCTTGAATACCCGGCAGAAATAATGAACCGAGTTGAAGTGCAGTTCCTCGGCGATTTGCGTGATGGGCTGCTCGGTGTGGGACAGCAGCTCTTTGGCATGGTCGATTTTTTGCAGCATGTGATAATGGTGAGGGGAAATGCCGAATTGGGTTTTGAAGTTTTTGGATAAGTAGTCTTCATGATATCCTGTCCACTCTGAAATCCAGCTTCGATCGTAACGCAGCGCCGCCGATTGGGAGAGCCGCTTGGCAACGGTATACAAAATTTTTAATTGGGGCGAATAATGCTGCTCAACCTTTTGAATGTGCTTGGATAGCAAGTAGAATAGCTCGACAAGCAAGCTTCGGTTCATGACAGCGGCCAATCCGCTGGCTGACTTGAAATGGCTTACCATCTGCAGCAGCAGCGGCTGAATGGCGGAATCACGCATGGAGATCGATTCGGGCACACGAAGCTCTTCAGGCCCACGCTCCCCAACAGTCAATAGATTGGCAGGCGGGTTGACGGACAGCATGGCTTCTGGCTCTTCAGTTGCGCCAGCGAAGCTGGTGTGCAGATCGCCCGTCAGCTCGAAGTGAACGCCAATCAGTTCAAAAGGATGCTCGTCATTGGCGCGAAAGCAGTGGACGATGTTAGGACCGTAATAGAACAAATCCCCTTCTGTCGCCGTGTAGTGGCGATCCTGAATAATCGCCGTGCCAGCCCCGCGCACGACATAAATAAATTGATGCGAATGAATGAAGCGCGGACCGAATTGGTAGCCGGGCAAGCACTTCAAGTAATTGGCATACGACACAACCGGGTTAAAATCATACCAGTCAATGCGGTGCAATGGCTCCTCCACCCTTCCTGAAAATCAATTTTGTATTCTCGTTCAATTTGAAAACGCAATACGTGTGCGTTGGATATTCTACGGCAATTATATCATATCGAAGCCCTCTTAATTGATGAATCTTCGCAGATGATCCATCTCGGTAAAGTGCAACTTAATCATCTAAAAGCTAAAGCCAACACCGCTTTTTTTTCCTACAATGAAGGTGCGTCATCACTAGCACGGATTGCCCGTGATGATGAACTGTGAATTGGGGGGATGAAACATGGACAATGCTTTGAAACCTGCGTCCAAATCATTTGTTGATTCCACGCCGCTGCTTAAGCATCCTGAAGCGCTGCAAGAGCGCGCGGAGAAAAGCGGTTATTTATTTTTTCGTAATGTGCTGGATAAAGATCGGCTGCTCGAAGTCCGCAAGCTGATACTGGAGATTCTGAACAGCCGTGGTCTGGTAAGCCAGTACCATCCTGTTGACGAAGGCATCGCAGACTATGATCAGGTGAATAAGCTGCCCAGCGAGGCAGTAGTCGGTTACGGTGTACCGATGGACCTCTATCAGGAAGTGCAGAAACTCGAAGCTTTTCATGCGCTGGCTCATCAGCCCGCGCTGTTGGAGTTGTTCGCCGTGCTGTTTGGAGAAGCGGCGCTGCCGCATCCTCGAAATATCGCGAGGCTGATGCTGCCGCATGAAAGTGTCAAAACAACGCCGCCGCATCAGGATTTTATTCATATTCAGGGAACGCCTGCGACTTGGACGGCCTGGTTTCCACTCGGAGATTGCTCGAAGGAGCTTGGGGGATTGGCAATCCTGGAGGGCAGTCATCAGGAGGGCGTGCTTCATGTCACACAGCATCAGGGCGGAGCCGGAGGGCTGGAGGCGATTTTGTGCGAGCTGGATTTGGAGTGGGCCGAGGGTGACTACCAGCTTGGCGATGTCATTGTGTTCCACAGCTGTACCGTTCATAAAGCGCAGCCGAACCGGATGGGCAACAAAATAAGGCTGTCTTGCGACTTTCGCTATCAGCCGCTGAGCCAGCCGATTGATCAAGGCTCCTTGCAGCCGCATGGCGGCCGGGGATTGTACACATGGGAAGAGCTGTATGAAGGATGGCAGGACAAGAGCATTCAATATTATTGGGAGCGGCATGGCATGACACTGTCTGAATGGAACGAGACTGTCAGGTGGCAAAAGGACAAAATTTGCTGATCTGCGAGATTAAATGAGGTCTAAACTTATTTCCGCTATGCAACGGTGCACCGTGCGGTGTGACAATCAATTGCCGTCAACGGTTTGGACGGGTTTTGATGTATTGACGGTAAGCACGGGGGAGGGCTGGCAGGGCTGGCACTCGTTAAGGATATGCGGACCATTGGTGTGGGGGGGCGGCCTGTTCTGGTACTCCCTCACTGCAGCTTGGAGGGTTCACAAATACGGCACAATAGGGAAGATTTGTGTGCGATTTGTGACATTTGCTATTGACACTCAGTAGCGAGAACGATTATCATAAATGTTAACAATGATAATCGTTCTCACTAGTTTAGAGTTATTATAAATAACGCCAATTTCTTTGGAGAAGGATTGGCTACTTTAGAGGAGTGTGTTATAGCATGATTCGTTTGACAACCACCCATTTGGACATTGCTTATGACAGTCGCATGATTGTGAAGGATCTGAATATTGCCATTCCGCAAGGGAAAATAACGGCCCTTGTTGGATCGAACGGATCGGGCAAATCGACGATTCTCAAGACACTTTCCAGAATCATGTCTCCATCAAGCGGAAGTGTTCTGCTGGACGGAAGATCAATTCATAAGCAATCGACCAAAGAGGTGGCCAAACAGCTCGCTATTTTGCCGCAAAACCCTACAGCCCCAGATGGATTGACCGTATCTGAACTTGTGTCTTACGGACGTTTTCCTTACCAAAAAGGTTTTGGTTCAATGAGCAAGGAAGATCGCGAGATCGTAAGCTGGGCGCTTGAAGCGACAGGAATGTCTGTATTCGCTGATCGTCCCGTCGACCATCTCTCAGGAGGCCAGCGGCAGCGGGCGTGGATCGCGATGACATTGACACAAGAAACCAACATTATGTTCCTCGATGAGCCAACAACGTTTCTGGATATGGCCCATCAGTTGGAAGTACTGCAATTGCTGCAGTCTTTGAACCAGAAGGAAGGCCGCACCATCGTCATGGTTGTCCATGATTTGAATCATGCTTCACGCTATGCGGATCATATGATCGCGATCAAAACAGGCACGGTAGCCGGAGAAGGCTCGCCGCAGCAAGTTATGACACCGGAAATTCTGCGTGAAGTATTCGGTATTGAAGCCGATGTTGTGCCTGATCCGCGTACTGGCGTTCCGCTGTGCCTGCCTTTTGCATTGGCCTACGCCCAGGAAGAAGATCACAGCAAGCAGACAAACGCTAAAGACAAGAAACTGGCTACAGTAAGCGCCTGATTGCGCTGCATTTATTGAGGCGAGGCATTCAACTCAGAGCCAAACCAGCAACCCCAGTTACCCGAGCAAGCCAAGGCCCCGATTTCACGGGGCTTTTTGGCATTTCGCTCAAAATTGAGAGCAGCTCTCGGCATACTGTACTACTAAAATGCGTTATAAGGGTAGGTGATACCGTGTGCGCTGCTTCGTGCTGTGAACGTTAGTTCAGAGGACAGACGATTACTAGCTTCTATTTCGTGGGTTTTCATGGGGATCTTGCGCTAACGCTTGCCACAGCGCTTATATGGCTTCAATTGACCCTTTTATAATTTTAACGCTTGCCACAGCGCTTATTCCCTCCACGGACGGGTAAAATCATGCGATTTTCTATAAATAAGGTGGCTCAGTTTCCTTACAATTTTTTTTGGGCTGAATTTCCTTAAATAGCGCCGCTCATCAGCGTTAGAATTCCACATTGCCGCCTTCATTTTGATCGGGGATCATGCGTTGAGTTTAGAACACAGAACGGATAACGTGTCGCTTCAAACTGAATAACTTTCGGTGCAGGTGGCGAATGCGATGGTAGCACGCCATCGTTAGGGATATAATGAAAGGTGTTCCTAATAACATAAGGTGGGTGGGTGCAAATGAAACTAGTGGAAATAACCTTGTGCACAAATCGGTCTGCGGCGATAAAAGAGTTCTACGGCACCGTTTTGGGGCTGGACATACTGGAGGATCAACCGGGAAGGCTTTCGTTTCGAGCCGGAGAATCCGTGCTTGCTTTTCGTGAAAATGCCGCTGCGGACCAATCGTTCTATCATATTGCATTCACCATTCCAACCAATAAAATGTCCGAAGCGAAGCAGTGGGCAACTGCAAGAGGCATCACTTTGTTCTCCAGAGAAGGGCAGGAGGAATTCTCTTTCGAAAGCTGGCATGCATCGGCCTTGTACTTCTATGATCCGGATGACAACCTGATCGAGTTTATCGCCCATCATACGCTCGATAATGCTTCGACCGAAGCATTCGGCCCTGAACAGCTGCTTCGCATCAGTGAAATCGGACTTCCTGTTGATGATGTGCCTGATGTAGCAAGCAAGCTAAAGCGGATGTTTCAGCTTGAAATGTGGGGCGGGGATGGACAACAGTTCACGCCGCTTGGTGATGCTGAGGGCGTATTGATTGTGGTGGACAGGCGGCGGCCCTGGTTCCCGGATGGACGGGTGCCAACCGTGTTCGAAACGGCAGTTAAAATCAGCGGCACAGTGCCAGCCAGCCACTCTGCAGACAGCACGGCAGAGGGCAAAGTGTTAGCAAGTGAGTCTGCAGACGGCATGGCAGAGAGCAAAGTGTTAGCAAGTGAGTCTGCAGACGGCACGGCAGAGGGCAAAGTGTTAGCAAGTGACTCTGCAGAAAGCACGGCAAGCGGCTCTGTAAGCCTAGTCTTCCAGGACGGCCTGTATGAATTGGAATCCGTTTGATCGTGAGAATATGAATTAGCATGAGGTTGTGTGGGAAGATGAACTAGCGTCGAGTAGGGTGCTCAGCAATTCCTTTTGAATCTCCTCTTCAGTTAGAAATGCAGCGTTTAGCTCCTTAGCAGTCAGTCATAGAAATATGCATTTGCGGATTGCGCACGGTAATACATATAGCATCGGTTTGAGCATGGAAGACGGCGCAAGACACTGCTGGAAAAAACTTTTTTGATTTTATTATAAAAAGTAGTTGCATTATTATATGCCCCATGATATATTATTACTTGTCGCTCTTACTTAAAGGAAGCGAGAAAAACACTGTGCGGAAGTGGCTCAGCGGTAGAGCATCGCCTTGCCAAGGCGAGGGTCGCGGGTTCGATTCCCGTCTTCCGCTCCATAAATTGCGCCCTTAGCTCAGCTGGATAGAGCGTTTGACTACGAATCAAAAGGCCGGGAGTTCGAATCTCTCAGGGCGCGCCATTTCCTTACAACCAAGCGGAAATGAAACATAAATCTCGGGACGTAGCTCAGCTTGGTAGAGCACCTGGTTTGGGACCAGGGGGTCGCATGTTCAAATCGTGTCGTCCCGACCATTATAAAATGCGGGTGTAGTTCAATGGTAGAACTTTAGCCTTCCAAGCTAATAGCGTGGGTTCGATTCCCATCACCCGCTCCATAATTTTCTAAGCCGAAACCTTTTATATGAAGGTTTTTTTTGTGTCGTTTTTTTACATACATCCACATGCGGCAGCTTTAAAAAAGCTGAAACCGCGATGAAGAGGACTCGTGAGAGTCCTTTTTTTCAAATACACTACTGTCATTGAGAACGGCGTTGGTTACGAGTAAGATATGGTCTGCGGAGTGTTATGTGATTTATTTCACAATACTTTCGTTGGTTTTTATTTTATGAGAATCTAAATAAATAACCAGTCTGCAAGGTGGTATATATGCTGTATACTGAAAGCACGAAATAACGGGCTGTGGACGGGCGCATCCCGTGCGGGTCATGATACGAACATTATGTTATGAACATCACGTTATGAAGAACATGCACCCAACATCATGATAGACGATACGAGGGGGGATCAAGATTTCCATTTTGCCATTTACATTTCGTCATTCTCTATTTTTTCGATTGGCGTGCGTGCTGGCGGCCATGCTGATTCCTGTCGTCCTGATTGGCATAAATTTTTATGCTGGCGGAGAGCAGGCGTTAAGACGGGAAATATCCGGCTCCATGGATTCGCGGTTGAATGCGAATTTACGATCTTTGGAGAAGGATGCAGAGCGGATTCAGATTTTGCAGTATGAGATGCTGAATGATACTTTTTTGAACAAGCTGGCGGTCATCCCCGATTCAATGAACGATTACGAGCAAAGCCAGGCAATATTGCAGGTCCAACAGCAGCTGTTTGCATTGAAGAACAGCAGTGTTCACATCGCGGATGTATGGGCTCATATTCCTTCGATCGGACAAACCGTCTCCGCTATGGATGGCCCTGAAGCGGCGAATGGGCAGGAGCTGCGGACGATTATCGAACTGGAAAAGAAGAGCCCGGGCCGTACATTGTATTACTGGAACGGAGTGCCGCATGTGCTGCTGCTGCATGAGGTGCCGGGTCTCTATGAAGGTGAGCATGCCTTGTATGCCATCGTGGCAGCGTTGTCTGCCGATGAGCTGCGGCGGTCGCTGGAGGAGCTTGATTCCAGCGAGTACAGCGGCTCGCTTCTGATCGATGTTGAGCATGGCTTTCTTGTGCAAACGAGAGGAGAAAAACCGGAGGCGGTAGGAGAATGGATGGCTGCCTATGAAAGAGGGGCGCATGACGGGCTGCCCAAATTGGAGGAAACGATCAGTTACGGCAAAGGGAAGCAGCGGGTACTGCTGATGAGCCAGACGTCGGAAACGCTTGGTCTGACGCTCGCCCACTATATGCCTGAGCAGCAGCTCTTTCAGGATTTGCAGCGCTATAAGCACCTATTTTGGATTTTGAGCGGTTTATTCCTTGTATTTATTATCGTGCTCTGCATCGTGCTGTATCGCTCCATTCACCGTCCGCTGCTGCAGTTGCTGCGCGCATTCCGCAAAGTAGAAAAGGGGGATCTGAATGTGAGTTTGGCTGCGGGCTCGCGTGATGAGTTCGGTTATTTGTATCAAGGTTTCAATAAAATGTCCGAGCATTTGCTGGAGCTTATTGAACAGGTATACAAGCAGCGCATTTTGGCGCAGCGTTCCGAACTGAAACAGCTGCAGTCACAGATTAATCCCCATTTTTTGTACAATAGCTATTTCAATCTTTACAACATGCTGGCCGCTGAAGATTATGAAAGCGCTAAACATTTCGCTAACCAAATGGGCAGCTATCTGCGCTACATTACCCGTAATTCTTCGGATGAAGCCCCGTTATATGAAGAGGCGCGGCATGCACGGATGTATGCGGAAATTCAGGAGCGCCGCTTCAGACTGCGTCTGCGCGTCGAGTATGGCGAAGTGCCGGAAGCTTACAAAGCGGTGATGGTACCCAGACTGGTGCTGCAGCCTCTTATCGAAAATGCTTTTGAGCATGCATTTGAGGAGGTGGAGGAGGGCGGCGTCCTGAAGGTGATGTTCGAGGAAGGCGAGGAAAGTCTGCTCATCCATATTTCGGACAATGGGCCATCTTTGCAGGAGGCGAAGCTGGCCAGCCTCGTCGCAGCACTGGCAGTCGAGTCGTCCTTCATAGAAACGACAGGCATCGTTAATATTCATCGGAGACTGCGGCTGAAGTATGGAGAACGGGGTGGTGTTCAGGTAAGACGGGGCAGATTGGGCGGGCTTGAAGTGACACTGGAAATATGGAAGGGGGAAGCAGGATGATCCGATTGCTGATCGTTGATGATGAACCGGATATTACAGACGGAATTTATACACTTTTGAAGGAAAATTCTTCATTCGAACGCGACGTGTACAAAGCGTACTCCGGCAAGTCGGCGCTGGAGTGGCTCCGCAGAGGCAAGTTTGATATCGTCGTGACCGATATACGAATGCCGGGGATGAATGGAATTGAACTGCACAGTCAAATTCGGAGGCTGTGGCCCAGGTGCAAGGTTATTTTTCTGACGGGGCACAGTGAGTTTGATTATGTATATGAGGCGATCAGCCACGACAATACGAAATACTTGTTGAAGACTGAGGGCCATGACACGATTATGGGAGCGGTGGAGCAGGCGGTACGGGAGATTCGCTCGGAGCTTCATATTGAAGGACTAGTGGTGCAGGCTATGCAGCAACTGGAGCAGACACAGCCATTGCTGCAAAACGAGCTGCTGCTGGGGCTGTTGAACGGCGATGCAGAAGCTCTTTCCGGTCGTGAACGACAATTCGCTGAGCTTGGACTGCAGCTCGACGCCAGTCGCCCAGTGCTGCTGATGTTCGGCAAGCTTGGCGGGGAAGTGCAGCAGCCACGGCATACGCCGGCACAGCTTCATACGGGAATGAAGGTCATAACGACCCGCTACGCAAGCCCGCATCTGGTCATTGCGCTTGTGCGACTGGATCGGGAAACGTATGCCTGGCTTGCGCAAGGCTTGCACGAACGCAGCGAGGAGGAGCGAGCGAGTGCGGTGGAAGAGGAGCATCTGCAAATGCAGGAGTTTGCGGAAAATGCATCTGAGGCATGTCTGGAATCCTTTGGGCTGCCCTTGTCCTTGACGCTTGACCGGCAAGCCTGCGATTGGTATGAGATTGCAGACCGGGCGGCAATGCTCAGGCGTGAATTAAAGCTGAGCGGCCATGGTGCGAGAGATGAAGGAGGCGGCTTGCTAAGCGTCTCCTGGAATGAAAATGCCGCTGCGATGGAGCGAACATCCAGAAAGCTTGGCCGCCTGGAGCAGATGCTTGAAAACGGGCAGTCTGATGCATTTGCTACCGGGCTGACAGGTTTACTGGAGGGTAGCGCTGCCACACCTCAAATGCACGAATTTGTGCATCATTCGCTTTCGCTGCTATTGCTGCGGCATTTGCATCGGCATAATCTGCATGAACGGCTGATGAACCGCTTTGACCTGACAGCATTGCTGCGCATGCAGATCGGCGGGGATACGCAGGAGATGCTGGACTATTTCAGACAAGCGGCGGCGGCGGTGTTCGAGCAGCATACCCGAGATCAGCGCGGCCGGTCGGATGATGTGATCGCATCAGTCAAACGCTATATTCATGATCATCTGGGGGAGGATATCTCGCTCGTGAGACTGGCGGAGGAGGTGGATCTGAATCCGTCCTACCTGTCGCGTTTGTTCAAGCAAGCGACAGGCAAAAACCTGCTCGCCTATATACATGATACAAAGCTGGGCGAGGCAGAGCGGCTGCTTGTCCATTCCCCGATGAAAATCCACGAGATCAGTCAGTGGCTTGGCTTTGTCTCCCCCTCTCACTTCACACGCTTCTTTAAAAAACATGCAGGCTGCACACCGCTCGAATTCAGGGAGCGCTCAGAAGCAACCTGATCGGATTGTTCGAGCAGGCGGATGAGGAAGCTCAAATATCCCCTCCGCTAAGTGGATGTCAAAAATTGATAAGGCAAAGTAAAGAAACGGGCGGTACCGCGAAGCCGCTCTTTCTTTTATACTTTTCGTATGCGCTTACAACATATCGCTTAACGTCAGGATGCATCATTGGAGGGGGAAACGTCATGAGAAAATGGAAATGGAATAACACGCTTCTTGTTTTCATCGCTATGCTGCTTGTATTTTCAGCAGGCTGCAGCAGTGAAGGCGGCAACAACACGAAAACGGAGGCACCCACGACAGAAGGAAGCGAGGGAGGCGGGGAGAATAGCATTGCTGAAGCGCCGCTTGGCAAGTATGCACAAACAGTTGAAGTTACCACGGCACGGGGATTGCCGCCTTCGCTCAAATTTATGCCGGGAGACAGCATCGACAACAACATCTGGTATCGCGACTATTTAGAGGAGTTAAATATCAAGCTGGTTAACGAGTGGAGTGTGCCACAGGCGCAGCTGGAGCAAAAGATGAATGTGACAATTGCCTCCGGCAAAATTCCTGATATTCTCGCTGTATCCGCTAACGAGTTGAAACGATTGATCGATGCGGACATGGTGGAGGATCTGTCGGAGGTCTTTGAGAAATATGCCAGCGAAACAACCAAGCGGGTGCTCACCAATGATGGCGGCAGCGGCATGCAGGCAGCAACTTATGAAGGCCGCCTGCTGGCATTGCCGAAGGTTGGCTTTACCGGAACCGGTGCGCGCATGCTGTGGATTCGTCAGGATTGGCTGGATAAGACAGGGCTTGCCCCTCCGCAATCGATGGAGGATGTCATGCGCATTGCCGAAGCATTTTCGAAGGATGATCCGGATGGGAATGGACAGCAGGATACGCTTGGCCTGGGCGGTATTGACAAGGGAACGGTTTCGATGAAAGGGTTCTTTGAAAGCTATCATGCATACCCTGGATTTTGGCTTAAAAATGATGCGGGCGAGCTGGTGTATGGCGATGTGCAGCCCGAGGTGAAGCTGGCGCTGGAGAAGCTGCAGGAGATGTTTAAGTCAGGGTTGCTTGATCCGGAATTTGCTGTCAAGGATACCGCCAAAGCCTATGAGCTGATTGCCGCCAACAAGGTGGGGATGTTCTACGGCGGGGAAGGCGCAGTCTGGTGGCCGCTAACTGACCATTACAAAAAGGACAAAGTGGACTGGCGGCCTTATATGCTCGTATCGCATGACGGTCAACCGGCGAAAACTGCGGGCGCCGTTCCGATTAATGGCTACTTCGTTGTCCGCAAAGGATTTGCAAACCCGGAGGCGCTAGTCAAATTAATGAACTTTGGCATCGAAAAGCAATACGGACCGGAAGGAAGGCTGGAGAAATACTGGTATGCCGGAGAAAACAACGAAATTGCGGTATCCAGCTATGCGGCGGTCATCGCCAATGACCCGCTGGAGCTGATTGACATTCACCGTGGAGTTCAGGCATCCTTCGATGCCGGCCAATATGTAGACAGCCCGATTGCGGATGTGAAGCGCCACTATGAGCTGAGTCAGAAATTTCTGGACGGTACATTCAGCGACATTAAAGATGAAGGGGAAGCTTGGTCTTCCTACAAGTGGGCGGGGCAGGGAAGCGGAATGAACATGGTCAGCAATTATGTGAGGGACGGTCTATACCTGATTGATGAATATTCCGGTCCGAGCACGCCGACCATGACTGCGAAGAAAAGCACGCTGGACAAAATGAGAGATGAGGTATTCACCAAAATCATCATGGGACAGGCGGAAGTGGACACATTCGACCGGTTTGTCGACGATTGGAAAAAGCTTGGCGGCAACGACATCACCCGTGAAGTGAATGAATGGTACGAAGCGAAACAGCAGTGAGACGCCTTACGTTAAAGCAGCTGCGAGAATCGGCAATTGAGCCAAGACAAAGACGCAGGCCAAAGCCAAGCCTGGACGAGAACGCCGACCAATTCTAGAGGCGCCCCGACTTCCGTACAGAGCGTTTCGAAAGAGGGCGCCAGAGTTAGCCCTGGCGCTCTGACTTTGCCGATATGAGAGGAGGGTACTGCGACAATGAAGAGCAGACTAACACCAATATTGCAGCACAGATCAACAACGATAACAACCTTCAAAAAGCATCTGCCGCTCCATCTGATGCTTTTGCCTGGCATCGTCTTTCTTATACTGTTTCATTACGTGCCGATGACCGGTATCGTCATTGCCTTCCAGCAATTTATCCCGTCGCGTGGTTTTTTCGGCTCGGAGTGGGTCGGCTGGAGCAATTTTGAGTATGTTCTTCATCTGCCCGGAACAGGGCAAGTATTGTGGAATACCGTCTATATTGCCTTTTTAAAAATTGTGTTTGGCCAACTTGCCCCGATCATTACCGCGCTGCTGCTCAATGAGGTCAGGAAGTCAGCTATTAAACGAACCGTGCAAACACTGATTTACCTGCCGCATTTTCTGTCATGGGTCATCCTGGGCGGGATTATGATCGATATTTTGTCCCCGTCTCAGGGGCTGGTCAATGATGTGTTGCGCTGGATCGGACTGGAGCCTATTTTTTTTCTGGGCAATGAAAAGATTTTTCCCTACGTGCTAGTCGTCTCCGATGTTTGGAAGGAGTTTGGCTTCGGGACAATCGTATACCTGGCTGCCTTGACGAGCATTGATCCCACACTGTATGAAGCGGCAATTGTCGATGGGGCCGGCAGATGGCGGCAGACATTTCATGTCACCCTTCCCGGCATGCTGCCGATTGTGGTGCTGCTTGCAACACTCAGTCTCGGCAATGTGCTGAATGCAGGGTTTGATCAGGTATTTAATCTATACAGCTCGCTTGTTTACAGTACCGGGGATATTCTGGATACCTTCGTTTACCGGCTGGGACTTATCGATGCACAGTACGCAGTAGCGACGGCTGTTGGTTTGTTCAAATCGGTCGTATCGCTCATATTTATCGGTGTCTCTTATTGGGCGGCAGTTCGCTTTGCAGGCTACCGGATTTTTTGACCAAACAAGAAGAATACGCTTGAGACAGGAGAGTTCCCATGCATTTACATGAATCTTTCAGCCGCAAACTGTTCCTGGTCTGCAACAATTTGTTTCTGCTGCTGCTGGCTGCGGTTTGTCTGCTTCCGCTCATTAATGTATTTGCGGTATCCTTCAGCTCCAGCGCTGCCGCAACTGCTGGTGCTGTAAAGCTGTGGCCCGTTGATTTCACATTGAGCTCCTATCGCTATGCACTCGGCAAGCCGGAGTTTATGCAATCTTTTTTCGTATCGGTTGTGCGGGTTGCTGCAGGGACTGCGATCAGTCTGCTGCTTGTCATCTTATCTGCCTACCCGCTGTCCAAGGAAGCTCGGGATTTTCCGATGCGCACATTTTATGTCTGGCTGTTTTTTCTCACAATGCTGTTTAGCGGTGGACTAATTCCCATGTACATGACCATTCGCACGTACGGCATGCTGGACACGATATGGGCATTGGTGCTGCCTGGTGCGGTTGCAGTGTTCAACATCGTGCTGCTGCTGAATTTCTTTCGCGGCTTGCCAAAGGAAATCCAGGAAGCGGCGTTCGTGGATGGAAGCACGCACTGGCAATTGCTGTGGCGGATTATGGTGCCGATCTCCAAGCCGGCGCTTGCCACTATTCTGTTGTTCACATGTGTCGGACAATGGAATTCCTGGTTTGATGGACTGATCTATATGAACTCGCCGAGCAACTACCCGCTGCAGACATATTTGCAAACGCTGGTTGCCAATACGGAGCTTTTTTTGCAGGGGGGCAATCTGACCGCCGAGGATATGAAGGTGCTGGCGGAGGTGTCTGACCGCACGACCAAAGCTTCCCAGATTTTTCTGGCATCGCTGCCGGTGCTTGTTTTGTATCCGTTTCTGCAAAAGTATTTTATGAAGGGAATCGTGCTTGGCAGTGTGAAAGGCTGATTCCTTGTCGCATCTCCTGTTATCGTTGCTTGTAGTGCGCCTTGATGCGTATTAAGATGAGCAGGGAGACAGAGGACGTACGAAAGATACGGAATTGGCCGGAGGCGCGCAAGCTTGACACATGCAATTCGCCACGCTATCGTTGACATTATAAGGACTTGGCAAGGAGAATGATGATGGCAACGAGAGATGATGTGGCGAAGCATGCCGGTGTATCGGTAGCGGTCGTATCCTATGTAATCAATAATAAGGATAATGTGAAGGAAGCGACGCGCCAGAAGGTGCTGAGGGCGATCGCTGAGCTTGGCTATAATCCGAACCTGACTGCGCGTAGTCTGAAGACAAAACGAACCGGCCAATTCGGTGTGCTGTTCAACAGCTTGAGCAACCCGTTTGAAACAGGAATTGCACTTGGGCTGGAGGAGCGGGCCAGACAATTCGGCCATTCATTGATCTTTCAAACGTATGTGCGGAGCGAGGAAGAAAAGCTGAAAATGATATTTATGGGTCGTACCGACGGACTCATTCTGATGGGCCAGAGCTTGAGTGAGGAGACGATCTCCCATTTTGCCCAACTGGATGTACCAGTTTATTCGATTACCTCGCCAGTCAACCCTTCTTCTCATGTACGTTATATCGATATTGATTGGCACGAAGCGATGATGCGTCTGATCGGACATCTCAAGGAGCAGGGCCATTCACGAATCGGGTTTATGGGTCATGTGGAGGAGGATCATCCTCTTCATCCCAGATATACTCATTTTCGCAATGCGATGCGGGAATTAGAGCTTGAATTTCCTGAGGAAGCGCTCCTGCAGGCTGCGGGGAGTCTCGAAACCGCCTACACGACGATGTCCAATCGTTTAGCGCATTCTGGGAATCTACCATTTACCGCGATTATTTGTGCCAATGGTTTGATGGGAATCGGTGTAATGTCGGCGTGCAAGGATCATGGCTTAACGGTTCCACAGGATTTGTCCGTTGCGGCCTGCGAGGATATTCTAATGGCATCCCATACGACACCGGGGTTGACGACGCTCTACTTCCCGCGCAGAGATGCAGGATTCCAAACGATAGATATGCTGTTGGATCAGGTGAATAACGGCAGCAAGACGGTTAATAGCATGTTAGATGTTGGATTGACCATCCGCGGTTCTACCAGAACAGTGAGAGGGTAAATCCGTCCAGTGTGCAGCCTTTCAAAGGAAGGCAAAAAACAGTTGAAATATCGAATTTACTCGTGTAAAATTATGATTGATAATAGGGAGAGGTGAATATAAAGCTTTTCTTTTTCCTTATAATCTACACGAGTAAATATAATGGTGGAGGAGATTAATGATGACGTATACGCTTGATATCCCGTCGCTTGTCAAACAGTTTGAAGAGGAAGGGTATTTGCTTATAAAAAATGCGCTCTCCGATGCAAAGGTAAGTGAACTGAATACGGTAATTGACCGAATTGTAGCAGAAGAGGCGGATTCGCTGTCTTACAATGTTTATAACAGTGTGGAGAAAGATGCTTCGATTTTGTCGCTCATTGATCACGCGGAGCTGCTGCCGCTAATCGTCAATCTGATGGGCAGCAATATCCAGCTCCATATTTCTCATTTAACCGTACGCAAGCCGAATCCGGACGGGGTCCCAACGGAGACGAACAGCTTTATAAACTGGCATCAGGATGGCCCTGCTCCGCAATTTCCGAAGATCGGAGGACTTGCCGCAACGTACTATATTAAAATTTGCTATATTTTGAGCGATATGTCGGAGCCGAACAGAGGCAATACCAAAATCATTCCTGGCAGTCATCGGACGCCCCATTATCGTCCAGTACAGCATGATGTTGATGTGCCGTTGGAAGGTGAAATGCAAGTGTGCGGCAAGCCTGGTGATGTATTTATTTTCCCGCAAAATCTGTGGCACGCCGGCTCTCCTAACCGAACCGCCGGATTTGAAAGGCGTCAGCTGTTCATCGGGTACAGCCCGCTGTGGATGCGCCCGATCGATTATCATGCCGCATCTCCTGCGCTGCTGGAGGGGGCAGACCCGGTCAGGCGCCAACTGCTCGGCCATATTAGTGCCAACTGTTTCAATTATTATGTGCCTGAACCTGCCATGCTGCCGCTCAGCAGATTCAGGCTGGACAATACGGTATCTGTTGATGGCTGATACAGCGATGACCAAGCCTGAATTGCAGCGTGATTAATTCGAATCATTGCCAGCGTTCATTCACGAAGCATGTACGCATTTAGCGTGTAATCGTATCCAGCAAGGTGTGATCGGTTGCCTGTACGAGCTTGATGAGCAATTCCTTCGAAGCCGCATAATCATCCACATGCAAAATGGATGCGGAGGTATGAATATAGCGCGCGCATACGCCGAGCGCTGCAGTCGGCACGCCTTGGCCGTGCAGATGGACGCGTCCGGCATCGGTTCCGCCAGGCGAAATGAAATATTGGTACGGGATGCGATGGGTTTCGGCCGTATCCAATATAAATTCAATCAGCGCGCGGTTCGGCACCATCGAGGCATCGAGGATGCGCACCAGCGCGCCTTCGCCGAGCCGTCCGAAAGCGTTGCGGTCGCCGCTGGCGTCATTGGCTGGTCCGGCGTCAAGCGTGTAGCAAATGTCCGGGTTAATCAGGGCGGCGGCGGTCTGTGCGCCGCGGAGGCCGACCTCCTCCTGGACAGTTGCTCCGGCATAGACAATGTTGGGGTGCTTCAGGTTTTGCAGCGCCTCCAGCAGCTCGATGGCAAGTCCAACGCCAAAGCGGTTATCCCATGCTTTGGCAGCAATCTTCTTGCCGCCGGCGAGCGGTGTGAACGGGCTTACCGGCACGATCTGCAGTCCAAGGCGAACGCCCCATTGCTGTGCCTCGGCTTTGCTCTCCGCACCGATATCGATGTACATGGCATCGATTTCCACGGGTCTTGCACGCGCCGACTCGTCAAGCAAATGACGGGGGGTGGAGCCGATGATGCCGGTCAGCGGACCGTTTTTGGTCACGATATGTACGCGCTGGGCAAGCAGCACCTGGCTCCACCAGCCGCCAAGCGGCTTGAAGCGCAGCATGCCGTTGTCCGTAATTCCGGTAACCATGAAGCCCACTTCATCCATGTGTCCGTTCACCATGACGCGCGGGCCCTCCGTATTGCCGCGCAGCACGCCAAAAATGCTGCCCAGCCTGTCCTGCACCAGCTCATCGGTGACCCTTGCCAGCCGCTCGCGGACAAATCCCCGCACCTCGTGCTCGAACCCCGGCGCGCCAGGCAGCTCGGTAAGCGTTTGAAACAGTTCCAATGTCTCCTTGTTCATAGCTATACCCCTCTCCTTTGACAACAAAAGTTGCCTGATTGGAAGTTATTATAGCACAATTCCGGATGGACAAGGTTGAATATCGAAGATCGTTCTACAGCCTGTCGCGGTATTCATTGGGGGTAATGCCGGTTACGCTTTTGAATACTTTGAAGAAATATTTCTCGTCTGTAAACCCGCTTCGGGAGGCCACTTCATAAATCTTGTATTGCGGGTCCAGCAGCAGCGCTTTGGATTTTTCAATCCGAAGCTGTTTCAGGTAACGATTGAAATTAATGCCGGTTTTCTTCTTGAACAAGGAGCTGAAGTAGCTGGCATTCATGTAGAGCTGCGAAGCCGCGGATTGCAGTGTAATCGGCTGATCGTAATGGCGTTCCAGAAATTGAATAATTAAAGAGATGGCGTGGCTGTCTACGGGCGGACGCGTCTGACGTCGCTTGCATGCCTGAACAAGCAGCTGAGTGAGTTGGCCTGTAAACTGCTCCAAGGCTGCCGAGCTACGGTA
Source organism: Paenibacillaceae bacterium (assembly GCA_004134985.1). Lineage (GTDB taxonomy): Bacteria > Bacillota > Bacilli > Paenibacillales > Paenibacillaceae > Paenibacillus_D. The sequence goes on from REGQ01000014.1 coordinate 100,068, forward strand.
GAGCTGCGTCAGTTCAGCATACACGCGGGTGCTGCGTTCCTGCTCCCCGGCAACCGCAAATTCGGCGAAAACGAGCAGATGGTGGAAGGTATTGTTTATGGCCGCAGGTGTGAAGCCCGGCTGGCGGGAGGCGTAGCGGAACCAATCCGCTACTGCGCCCTGCAGCGCCGTTGGCCGGCTCTCTTTAAGAGCGCTGCGGATCGCTTGGGTGAACAGATTGTCTTCGGCAAACGAAGGCACTTCCACAGGCAAGTCAGGTGTGGAAAATACCGTTCGCTGCGGCAGCAGAAGGCGAAAGTCAAGCGCAGCGAGCGACTGGCTGAGCAGGCGCGGCAGCAGTTCCATGCGCTCGCTCCAATCGCTCACGCCCAGCCGGAGCGTCGGTCCGTACGCTGGCCGCGGCTGCTCCGACTGGGCGGACTGGGCCAGGGCTAACAGCTTTGCAGGAAGGCCCTTGTCAGGCTGACTAGCGTTCACGAGCAAGCTGATATAGCAATCGCTGCCGGCCTGTGCCCCTTCAATCGCGTACAATTGCAAATCCTTGCACTGGCTGGTCAGACGGTCCGCCAGTTCTGCGGCGGATGTCCTGATGCCATCGATCCCGCCGCCCGCTTTGGCTGGCTGGCCGACATACAGGGATACCGCTGCGAGATAGGCATAGGGAAAGCTGATCCCTGCGCTGGACAGTACCGTCTCGATTTCGGTTTCCGGATAGCGGCCGCGGGCAGCTTCGCCAATTACCCGAGACTGCTCCTCACGGCTGCGGCCGCCCGCTGCGTCGGCAGCCTGGATGGTGTCAAGCCTCTCGATCAGCTTGACCAGCGTGTCGTATAGATTTTTCTTCTTGATCGGCTTAAGCAAATATTCGCTCACCCCGAGTGATATCGCCTGCTGGGCGTAAGCGAACTCGCCAAAACCGCTCAGGATGACAGCTTGGGTGCGAATGCCTTCCTCCTGCAAGCTGCGCAGCAGCGCAAGCCCGTCCCCGTTTTCCATTCGAATGTCGGTCACAATAATATCCGGCTTATGCGCTCTCGCATACGCCAATGCTTCGGCGCCGCTGGCCGCTTCAGCGATGTCCCCGATTTTCAAGCCCATATTGTGCACAATTTTTCGTATGCCCCTGCGGATAATGTCCTCGTCCTCAACGATCAACAAACGGTACATTGTTTATCACCTGCGCTTATATGCTAATGTTGTTGGCTGCTGCCCAAGAGTGCCAAGACTTCCAAGACTGCCGAGAGTGTCCTATTACTGCCCAAGACTGCCCAAATTCAATCGCTATGTCCATTCGCTGCACGCCTTCATGAACGCAGCATAATGGTCACGGTCGTGCCTTCGCCCGGCGCGCTGGCAATGTGAAGCTCCGAGCTGCTTCCTTCAAACCAGCGGATGCGGTCGCTGACATTGAGCAGACCGACCCCGCCGGCACGCGCTTCGGCTTTGCGTCCGCCGCTTCCTTGCGGGACGGCCGTGGTCGCAGGCTCCGCAGCCATGATGGCGGGCTGCATGTTTTTGCGAAGCTCGGGATCGGCGTCCAGCAGCTGCTGGACCCGGGCGAGGCGGGCTGGCTCCATGCCGCAGCCATTGTCCTGCACGATGCAGCGGATCGCATCATCCTCCGCCTGCTCGATTGTAATGGCAATTGTGAGCAGGCTGCCATCGCTCCGCTTGCCGTGCACGATGCAATTTTCCACAAGCGGCTGCAGAAACAGATTGGGAATCGGATAGGACGACAAAGCCTCCGGTGCGGAGATGTGCAATACGATCCGATTGTTAAGCAGCAAATTTTGAATTTGAATGTAGTCTGCGATATGCTCCAATTCGGTGGCGATCGCAACGGAATCATGACCATTATATATGTTGTAGCGCATAATGCTGCCCAGGGCGGTGATCGCATCGGACAGCTCGGGCTGATCTTCCGCCTCGGCCATCATGCGCAGCGTTTCAAGCGTATTGAACAGAAAATGCGGGTTGATCTGCGCTTGCAGCGCATGCAATTCCGCCTCTTTGCGGGCAAGCTGGGACTTGTAGACCCGATTGATCAATTCATCGATCTGCGCGGCCATGGAATTGATATTGTGCGCCAGCACATCCACCTCGTCCTCACCCTTCACATGGATTCGCACTTTGAAGTCGCCATTTTGCATTTTTCGAACGCTGCTGACGATCCGCAAAATTTTCTTGATCAGCAATCCGGCGAGCAGGTAGGACAAGCCTGCAAGCAATAATCCGGCCAGCGCCAGCAGGGCGAGGAAGGTGTTGCGCGTGCGAATCCACGTATGTTCGATCTCAGCCACAGGGATGAGGCCGACAAGCGAGGTTTGCAGCCGGTCGACCGGCTTGGCGAAATAGTGATACTTCACGCCTTGATGGGTGAACGTGCCGCTTGTCTCGGCATGCAGCCCCAATTCCCGGAAGGCCTGATCAGTGGCAAGCTTGTCCGCTGCAGGCTGCGCTTGCCGTGAAGCGGTTACAACTGAGCCGTTCCAGTCCACTGCCAGCACAAGGGAAGACGGGGGGAGTAGCGGCTCATTCGCCTGATGCAAGAGAATATCGGAATCGATCTGAAACTCCAGATAGGAGGTATCATTCGGGAAATCTTCATTAATCGGATAAAACATGGAGTAGACATTGCGGTGTCCGCTTCTGCCGAACAAGTCGCTTCGCTGCTTATGCGATGACTCCCAATAGGGATAGCCCCCTGTTACAATCGCTTCTTTCATCTGCTCAAACCAGGGCTCGCCCTGGACAGCGGAAGCATGGCGGAAGAAGTCGCTCTCCGGCACCGTTTCATTGCGGGTGAAAAAATGAAATTCGCCTGCTTCATCATGGGTTGCCTTGAACCAGGACAGCAGCGAACGGATTGATGTGTTCATGACGACAATCAACTCGGCCTGATCATAGTACGTGCGGATGAGAAAGTTTTTGAGCACGATGTTGGTCGAAATCAGATAGCCTGTTTTCTCAAGCGTGTCCAGCTCATTGCTAATGTTGTTGCGCATTTGGCTCATTGAGCTGTCGATCGCTTGCAGCCGTTCGCCGTAGACCGGCTCCACGAGCCGGTCATACATCCATAAGACGCTGACGGAGACGGGGAGCAGCACAATAACGATATAGGAGAGGAACAGTTTGGATTTAAAGCTAAGCCGGATACGCCGTTTGGAAGGCAGCGGCATGGGAATCTCTCCTCTCTCTCATTCAATCTTAGTGTAGTGGATAACGGGCAGTTGCGTCTATGCTCGCTTGTATTCGCTGGCAAAGAACTATAAAACGTCAACTAAATCCAAAGAATGTCGCCTGACTTTCTGCCCGCTCCGCTTTACAATAGCGGTAACAGGATCACTATACCGGAGGAAAGGACGATGATGGGATTGGTTCCATTGAAGAGAAAGCGCACACACACAGGCAGCAATCAACTGCTGCTGCAGTTGATGATCGTCCCGGCGCTGTTGTCGATGCTGATATTCAGTTACCTTCCGATGTTCGGGATTGTAATCGCCTTCAAGGATTATAATGTGCTGAACGGGCTGCTTGGCGGCGATTGGGTCGGATTGAAACATTTTCGCGAATTGTTTGCGGATGAACGGTTTCACAATGCGCTGCGCAATACGCTGGCGATGAGTGGAATCAAGCTGGTGCTCACCTTTATGGCCCCGGTATTGTTCGCCCTCATATTAAATGAAATTCCGTTCGCCCGGTTCAAGAAATGGGCGCAAACGTTGACGACGCTGCCGCACTTTTTGTCCTATGTCATCATTGCTACACTGACGATGATTTTCCTTGATCCCAAAGGGATGATTAACGATCTGCTGCAGGGGATGGGGTTGGTCGATCGTCCCATTGAGTTTCTGTCGGAGTCCGGCTATTTCTGGCTGTTGGGCGCCTCGCTTGACTTGTGGCAGGAAACAGGATGGGGAGCCATTATTTATTTGGCGGCTATTGCCGGCATTAATACAGAAATATACGAGGCGGCCAAAGTGGATGGGGCGGGACGGCTGCGGACGATCTGGCACATTAACCTGCCGGCCATTAAAGGTACGATTATGGTGCTGCTCATCTTGAATATCGGCAGTCTGATTTACGGCGGCTCCAATTTCAACCAGTCCTATTTGCTCGGCAATGTATTCAACCGGGATACCTCTTATGTGCTCGGGTATTATACGCTGGACAACGGGCTGCTGCAAATGCGCTATGCCTTCGCGGCGGCGGCGGATCTGTTCCAGTCAGTCGTGTCGCTCTTCCTGCTGCTGGCCGCCAACTGGGCTGCCAAACGGATTAATGGCAGCAATATCTTCTAAGCGAGGGAATGATGCTGGATGAATGCAATTCGTTCAAATTTGGAGGACAGGTGGGTCAATCTGACAGCGGTGGTCAGCGCTGCGGTGCTGCTGCTTGTCACTGCCTATCCGCTGTATTATGTTTTAATTAACTCATTGAATGACGGCGCGGATGCCGCCAGGGGACAGATCTACTTCTACCCCCGTCAATTCTCTTTGGAAAACTATGCGATGGTATTCAAGCAGAAGTTTCTGGTGACAGGGCTCATGATGTCCGTTGCCCGCACAGTCACCGGTACATTAGCGGCGGTGCTCGTCACAGCGATGGCGGCTTATGCGCTGACGAAGGAGAAGCTTAGGTTCCGCAAGCTGTACTTAGGTCTAAGCGTCATTACGATGTATTTCTCCGGCGGCTTGATTCCGCTTTATTTCGTGCTCAGCGAACTGCATTTGCTGAACCACTTTCTGGTTTATATTTTGCCGTCGCTGTTCACTTTCTTTCACTGTCTGCTGTTCATGGCTTTTTTTCGCGAGCTGCCGAAGGAACTGTTCGAGTCGGCTTATATCGATGGGGCGCATGAACTGTTCATTTTCTTCAAAATCGTCATTCCCTTGTCCATGCCGGTCGTGGCGACGATCTCGCTGTTCGCCGGTGTTCACCACTGGAATGATTATTTCGTCCCTTCCTTCTTCATCACAACAGAGAGCTTGCAGACGCTGCCAGTCATTCTCATTCGCCTGCTGTCGCTGAATGAGGCGCAGCAGCAGATCCAGCAATATCTCGGCAGCCACCAGTCCAAGGTGACGATGGAATCGCTGCGCTATGCAACGCTGTTTGTTTCCATCTTGCCGATTACACTGCTTTATCCGCTGGTACAGCGCTTTTTTGTCAAAGGGATGCTGGTAGGGTCAATTAAAGCGTGAGAAACGGATCGGGTTATCCGCTCGCCGTTTATGCGATGCACGGCAGGCGCAACTATACTTTCACTACATTTTAATACAGGGGGTCAACAGCGATGAACAGATTGGGGAAGGCAAAGAGCGCAGTTGCACTATTGGCAGGTATGGCTTTATTGATCGGCATGCTTGCAGCTTGTTCAGGCAATACGAACAGCAGCGGAGGCAGTCCGTCCACTCCCAATAAGTCGGAGACGACGGGTGAAGGAACGGTTAAAGAGGAGACAGGGAAGGGAACGGAGCCGCTCACATTCGATATTTTCGTTAATTTCTCCTGGTACGGCATGAGCTGGACAGATCCCGCTGCCAAGAAAATTACAGAGAGCACAGGGGTTACACTGAATATCGCCAAGCCGGTATCCGATGACGGGCAGAAGATGAACATTATGCTGTCCAACAAGGATCTGCCTGATCTTGTGCTGCTGGATCGCAACGACACGGCGCTCAAGCGGATGATCGATGGCGGCATGCTCTACTCGCTCGATGAATTGATCGATGAATATGCACCGCAGATGCGGGACGTACTCCCTAAGGAGGCGCTGACCAATTACAAGGCTCAAGATGGCAAAACCTATGCGCTGGTCAGCTTTATTGAAGGTGAGCAATATGTTGAGGCGGCTAAAAAGTACAACTCGCTCGTTGGCTCGAACCAGCCAGCATGGTCGATCCGTCAGGACTACTGGGAGGAAATCGGCAAGCCGTCGATTGACAATGCGGAGGAATACATGGCCGCACTGGAACAAATTCATGCCAAATATCCCGATAAGCTGGGCTTGTACATGAACGCAATCAATGTGGCCAATTTGAAGCATTTGAACGATGACGGCATCGGTTCACTAGGCACCGGCAAGCAGTTCGGAGTGCCTGCGGTGTACAAAGACGGCGATGCGGTTAAATCCGGCTTGCGTCTGGACGGCTTCAAGGATGTTGTTAGCTTCTTGAACCAAATGGTCGTGAAGGGGCTGCTGACGAAAGACTCCTATATTGATTCCAAAGATATCTTTACCCAAAAAATCAACCGGGGCGATGCGATTTCGTACGTATGGTCGATCGGTGACGGAACGAAGGTGCCGGCTGACAATTCGAACACCTCTTACACGGTGATGAAGCCATTCCCGACTTACAAGCAGGTGCGCAGCGGCAGCGGATGGACAGCGATCGCGATTACGAAGCAGAACAAAGATCCGAAACGGGCGATTGAGTTTCTCGCATTCCTCGCTTCTGAAGAAGGCCACAAGCTAACCAAGTGGGGAGTCGAGGGCGATACTTATCAGGATGCTGCTCAAGGCGCCCATTACCAGGTTGAGGATGGCAAGCCAACCTATCTGGCAGAGTATTGGGCCGACAAGCAGAAGGACTGGTCCGGCGTTGCCGAGCAGAACGGGCTTTCGGAATATTGGCTGACCGCCAATTCAACGTGGTGGAACATGCCGGAGTGGGATGCCAACGATCCGAAATTCATTGAATACAACCAAATGTTCGGCGACTACGTCGTGTACAACCCGGAATTTGAAGGCATCAATCTCGATCCGACGACTGAAATCGGCATTGTTGAGAAAAAGCTGATCGATTTGTTCACAAGCTACTATTCCAAAATGATCTTTGCCAAAAACGAAGAGCAGTCGCTGGGCTTCTACAATGAGTTCATGGAAAAAGCGGAATCGCTCGGTCTTGCCGAAGTTGAGCAAGCGTGGACGGAAGCTTACCAGGCGAAGCAGGCGCTCCGTTAGGCGGAAGGAGAGGCAATGGCTAATTTGATACCGCATCACTATACGCTCGAAGGGGTGCCGGAGGGGGCAAAGTCCGCGGTGGAAGTCCGCCGCACAGCAGCAGGGTTGGAGCAGGTCAGCGTGTCGCTGACTTTCGCTCAGCCTGTCATTCCGCCCGTCATCCAGCTAACCTGGACGCATCCAATGCTCTCTATTCAGCATTACTGGCACCCGCGCGCAGACCGCAACCGGGGACTGCAGGCTGACTGGGCCGCCGGGCATCAGACGCAGGCGACCTACAGCGCGCCGGTGGGCTGCTTCTTCAGCAATACCGGCCGCAACCGTCTGACCTTTGCCTGGTCCGATGCCCTGAATCCGCTGCAGGTGCATGCCGGGCTGAACGAGGAGAGCGCAATGTTCAAATGCCGGCTCGAACTGTTCGGCCAGCAGGCGTCGCCGCTCGTTGTTTATCGGGCGGAGCTGCTGGTGGATACGAGGGATATTCCCTACTATGAAGCGCTCGATAATGTTCAGCAATGGTGGGCGGCGCAGCCCGGCTATGAACCGGCCACTGTGCCGCAGGCGGCGCTTGAGCCGATGTATTCGACCTGGTACAGCTTTCATCAGCAGCTGTCGCCTTCCGAAGTGGAGGCGCAGTGCCGGCTGGCAGCCGCGCTTGGCTGCGGGGCGGTCATTGTGGATGACGGCTGGCAAACAGCGGACAACGGGCGGGGCTACGCCTATTGCGGCGACTGGGAGCTAAGCGCAGACAAGTTCCAGGATATGAAGGCTCATGTCGCTGCTGTGCAGCAGCTTGGCATGAAGTATCTGCTCTGGTATTCCGTCCCGTTCGTAGGCAAGCACAGCAAGGCGTGGCATCGGCTGCAGCATCAGATGCTTTATGTGAATGAGGAGCTCGGTGCAGGAATCGTCGATCCCCGTTATGCAGAAGTGCGGGAATATTTGCTCGAAATTTATGAAACTGCCGTGCGAACATGGGGGATGGACGGCCTGAAGCTGGATTTTGTCGATCAGTTCAAGCTGCCGCCGAAGCAATGGCGTGTTGCAAGCGAGCATGGGGAGCCGCAGCATGCGGCAGATGCCGCGCCAGCGGGCGCTGTCATGGATACGCCTTCGCTGGCGGAGGCGGTTGACTGGCTGCTCAGCGATGTTATTACCAGGCTGCGCGCCATTAACCCGGACATTATGATCGAATTCCGGCAGAGCTATATCGGGCCGCTGATGCGCAAGTACGGCAATATGTTCCGGGCGACCGACTGCCCGGGCGATGCGCTTAGCAACCGCATCCGCACCATCGATCTGCGGCTGTTGTCCGGCAATACGGCGGTGCATTCCGACATGGTGATGTGGCATCCCGAGGACACGGCTGCGTCGGCTGCACTGCAGTTGATTAACATATTGTTTGCTGTCCCGCAAATTTCCGTGCAGCTCGACAAGCTCCCTCGTGAGCATGCCGACATGCTGGCCTTCTGGCTGAATTTCTGGCGGCAATACCGCGATGTGCTGCTCCATGGCAAGCTTGAGCCGCTTCACCCGGAAATGCTCTATCCGGTCGTAAAAGCGTTATCGTCCGAGTTGATCTTCATCGTGCAGTATCAGCAGCATGTACTTGCTCTGGAGGATGCGGCAGCATCCTATGTTCTGGTCAATGGAACGCTCTCAGAGCGAATGGTTGTGGAGACGAAGAGCGATCTCGGCTTGCGCCGTGTGCGCGTGCTGGACTGCTGCGGGCAGGAGGTCGCCGAGTTGTCGGTCGAGCTTGCCGAAGGCGTACGCGTCATTGAGGTGCCGCCGTCTGGTGTCGTGCTGATTGCGGAGGGGGAGCGATGAGCGGCGAATGGGGCACGCGTGAGGCGGCCCGCTTCGGCATCGAGCCGGATACCGGCGTCAACATGGCGGAGCGGATGCGGGAGTTTGTGCGAAGCGGGCTGGCAGAGGGCGTGCATACTTTTAAGTTTGGCAAAGGCACCTACCAATTGTCGAGCGAGCGCGGCATGGATCAGTTTGCAGCGCTGATGGCAGGCGAGGGCAGCTGGGACCTTGGCGAGCATACAGCCGACAAAGCGGTCTGGCTGGCTTGCGAGGGCGTCGAGCGGATTACGCTCGACTTCCAGCATGCCACCTTGCTGTTCTCGGGATTGATACAGCCGTTCTGCTTTGACGGCTGCGGCGAGGTGACCGTGCGCAATGTGGTGCTCGATTGGGCAAGACCGCTATATTCCCAAGGACAGGTTACCGCGATCACCGCGGACGGCATTGAAGTGCAGGTGGAGCCGGAATATCCGGTTTCCTCCGGCATGCCAGCCGCTGCGCTGCTGGATTACGATCCGGCGGCTGCCCATCCGCTGCGGGGGACGGTTGACTGGTTCCACGCAGCCGAGTCGACGGAACAGATCGGTGAGCAGCGGCTGCTCATCCGGCTTAAGGAACGGTACCGAAAGCTGGTTGCCGCCGGCAAGCTTACGCCTGGCGCGCACCTGGTTATCCGCCATATTATGAACTACAAGGCGGCGCTGCTGTTCCATCAATGTCTGAAGGCAACCATTGAAAATGTAACGATCTACACCGCTCCTGGCATGGGGATTATCGGGCATGGCTGCACAGATGTAGCGATGAGTAATGTGCGTATTATGCGCAAGCCGGGCAGCGGTCGGGTAATGAGCACGAATACAGATGCGACCCATTTCATTGGCTGCCGTGGTCTGATCGAATTTGAAAACTGCCTGTTCGAAGGGATGGGCGATGATGCGGCGAATGTGCACGGCTTCTATTGCAGCATCGGCGCGCAGCTTGATGAGCGGTCGGTGCTGTGTGCGGTCGATGCGGACATTCAATCCGAATTTCGCGAGGTGCCTGCCTCGGGCGATCGTCTTGAATGGACGCGCCGGGAGACGCTGCGGCCGTATGCGACACGCATCGTCGAGGAAACGCAGCAGCTTGACGACGGCACGTTCATCGTACGTTTTACAGAGCCGCTGCCCCCAGAGTTGCTTCCCGACGACTTGCTGGCCAACACGGACAGGATCGCGCAGCTGCGCTTTTGCAGCAATGTCGTGCGCAACAACCGGGCGCGGGCGCTGCTCGTGCAGACGCGAGGCGCGCTGATCTCTGGCAATACATTTGATCATTGTACAGGCACGGCGATTCATATCAACTGCGCCGACTATTGGAAGGAGTCCATCTCCACGCAGGATGTGCAGGTTGTGGGCAACGCCTTTATCGCCTGCGGCTTCGGCGCAGGCGTGTACAGGGGCGCATCTGCGCTGGCGTTGATGGCTGAATGCAAGCGGATCGTTCCCGATGTGCACCATAGGTTTGCCTTCACGGACAATATCGTCAACGGCACAGGCAGCAGCGCCCCCACAGGCATCAGCCTGGAAGGATTGTCAGGCGGACGGGTGGCAAATAACCACTTCATTCACATTGCAGAAGCCGTGCATGTTGATGCGACGAGTTGTCATGAAGTGCAAATAGAATAACAGTGGATTATATTTATATCCCTCGCATCCCCGTCACTTCTGTGGCGGGGATGTTTGCTGTGTGCTGCATTATATTGCAATGCGCTGCATCGCTGCATCTGTGCTGACCGTGGCTTGTTCTGGCGCCAAGAAGACAGATTGACGGCAACAATTTCAATTCCCCTCGTAAATCGGCTTTGCTATAATAAGACACGAAAGCGCTATCGTAAGTATGCTGGGACGAAATGGGGGAATGCCAATGGGCAACATTCATCTGAACATTCGAACAAAGCTGATCCTGTATTTTTTAATCTCGATTCTGCTGCCAACCACGATCATCTCCATTGTGTTCTACACCCGTTCAACCGAGATTATTACGGAGAAAATCAACATGTCCGTCATCAAAAACCTGAAATCCGTAGAATCCATCCTGCTCCAGAAGCTGGATTCGATCAATGACTACTCCGTATTGATTACCCTCAATCCAGAGCTGCAGAACATTATCAGTTCCGCCCAGCCTGCTGAGGACGAGGAGATTATTGATGAGATTTTGAAGCTCGACAGCATTCTGGACAATTATTATTTGTCCGATTTCTCCGCCCTTACCCAGACGGCCCTCTATCCGAAAATCTACTTGATGGACCGGCCCAAATACAAAGACGTGCAAATTTCGGACAAGGTTTACGATATCAGCGAGGTGGAGAAGGAGCCGTGGTACGACAGCATCCCGAACCAACTGTCCATTGTCGGCATCAATCAACTGAACGTGTCGGGACGCCAAGTGCAGACGCTGCGCATTTCCCGCAAGCTGGTCGCCCTGCGGTCAGCGGATATGGCGCCGGAGGCGGCATTGTTGACCACGGACATCGATACCGGCTATTTTCTGCGGCTGATGGACAGCTACAAAGCAACGGCCGGCAGCTCGATATCGCTGCTTGATACGAACGGCAATGTGGTGCTTAGCAGCAACAAGCAATTGGAGGATGGCGAATTGATTCGGGGCGGGCTCCTCGATGGCAAATCAATCGATGACATCGCCACTGGCAGCGCCTTTCATGTGGAGAAGATCGGCGGCCAGCAGATGCTCGTATCCACTAACTATATTCAACCGCTGAACTGGAACATTTTATCGCTCACACCGCTTGACGAAATCAATATTGAACAGCGCAACCTGAATACGGCGATGCAGGTTGTCATTACGGTATGCATGCTGTTTGCGCTGCTGGTGGCGCTGACGCTGGCCGGCAACATCTCGAAGCCGATTCTGGCGCTGGTCAAATCGATGTCCTCGATTGATCATGGCAACCTGGATATTAAGCTGCGGTACCGTAAGAAGGATGAGTTCGGCATTTTGTTCAACCAGTATAAAAATATGATGGAGAAAATTAAAGATCTGGTGGAGCGGCTGTACGTCAGCGAGATGAATAAGAAAGAAGCCGAGTTGAAAGCCAAGGATGCGGAGCTGAAGGCGCTGCAGGCGCAGATCAACCCTCATTTTCTGTATAATGCGCTCGATTCGATCAATTTGTACGCAATGAAGCACAACGTGCCGAACATCAGCAGCATGGTCAACTCGCTGTCCAACTTTTTCCGATACGGGTTGAGCAAGGGCAAGAGCGTCATTACGCTCCAGGACGAGAAGCGGCATGTGGAAAGTTATCTGGAAATCCAGCAAATGCGTCTGGGCGACAAATTGAATTATGACATTGTGTTTGCCAATGAAGTGATGAAATGTCTTACCGTTAAGCTTGCGCTGCAGCCTCTGGTCGAAAACGCCATTATTCACGGCATCCAAAATGTCGAGCGAACCGGGCACATTCGAATCACTGCGGACAGAGTGGACGATCTGCTGCAAATTACGGTAGCGGACAACGGGCCGGGCGGCAATATTGTAGAGATGCATGAGATGCTGGAGACGGACAACATGTCCTCCCGCTCGTTCGGCACAAGAAATGTAAACGAAAGAATCAAGCGAGTGTTTGGGCAAAAATACGGGGTGCGCTTTCGTCTTAACGAGGCGGGCGGTGTCACAGTTATTGTGGAAATGCCGATTTTACGAACGATGGAGGGCTATCATGTTGACGATGATATTAGCGGATGATGATTACATGGTTAGAGATACGCTTCGGGCGGTCATTCCGTGGGAGGAATACGGGATCTCTGTCATCGCAGAGGCCGAGCATGGCCGGAAGGCGCTTGACCTTTGCCTGGAGCTGTCGCCGGATATTTTGTTTACCGATATCAAGATGCCGTTTATGGATGGACTGGAAGTGGCGATGCATCTGAAAGATACCGGGAGTCATACGAAAATTATTATTATTAGCGGTATCCAGGATTTCAATTATGCGAAGACGGCGCTGGATGTCAATGCGGAAGGCTATATTCTCAAGCCAATTCAGATCGCCGACATTAGAGAAGTCATCGCCAAAGTCGTCAATCAGATTGATATGGAGCGAAACATGAGCAGGAAGATCGAAACGCTGAAACAGCAGCTGCACGAGAACGCCTCCCTGCTGCGGGAGAAGTTTATTCGCAATGTACTGCTCGGCGTATTGTCCGGCAAATCTGAAATTGAGGATAAGCTGGCCTACTTTCAAATTGCTATCAAACCGGATGAAGGCGTCGTCGCTTCGGTGCTGCAGCTCGATGATTACGCCAGTCAGGTGAAGTATAAGAAAGAGGCGGACAAGCAGTTAACGAGTTTCGCCATTCAAAATGTTATCGGGGAAATCATTCGCAATTATGAGGCGGGCATTGTGTATAGTGTCCATGACAATGAGTTCGCTATTATTTTCAATGAGAAATCACAACAGTATGACAAATATATCGAGATCAGCGAGGAAGTGGTCAATGCGCTGCACAAGTATTTGAAAATCTCCGCTTCAATGGGGCTGGGAAATCGGGTCGACGGGCTGGATCGGGCTTATGTGTCCTATCAAAATGCGCATTTGGCGCTGCAGCACCGGTTCTATATGGGGCCCCGCTCGATTATCCGTATTGAGGATATTGCCGATGTATGGGGCAATCAGCGGCAGTCTACCGGCATTGAATATCACAGCCTGCTGGAGGCGGAGCAGCAGTTGATCGGTTTTATCATGCTCGGCGATTTGCAAGGCGGGCTTGATTTGCTTGATTCGCTATTTCAAAGCTTCATCCATGCCGATGTGGAAACGATCCGGGGGTTTTGCATCGAGCTGATCAGCGGAACGTACCGCAAATGTTTTGTTATGGGAGAGCAGTTGGAAACCATCGTTCCGAACCGAAATCAGCTGCTGGCGAGCATTTTGCAGGCTGATCATATTTATGCGATGCATCAGCTTGTCATTGCGAGCCTGACCGCATTTTCCAATTATTTCTCTTCCAAATACAATCAGCGGCACGAGGGAGTCGTCAACAAGATCAAGGCGATTGCGGAGCGGGACTATTCGCAAAGCTTGACGCTAACAGATATCGCAGATGAAATCTACTTGTCTGTCAATTATATATGCGCGGTATTCAAACGGGAGACCGGAGAGACGATCAACGAGTATTTGACCCGCTTGCGGGTCGAGGAAGCGAAGCGATTGCTGCGGACAACGAAGCTGAAGGTGTGGGAGATTGCGGAAACCTTGGGATATGAAAATCATAACTATTTCAGCACCTTGTTCAAGAAGCAGACCGGTTTAAAGCCGCAGCAGTACCGAAGTGAGCAGGGATGAAAGTAAGACAAAATCTGCGGTTGAATTAACGGTAAGATCGTTATCGTAAGATTTTGAAGTGTTTCGCATAACTTCGTGCACTGACAGAAGCGGTGCGATCCACTATGATCAATAATGTGAATAGCACACAGGTTGTAAGCGTTTGCTGGCTTGTGTGACACATATTACAGAGATGGGGCGGTGTTTGCGATGATAAGGAAAAACCGGGTCTGGACCGGCATGATCGCACTATTGATAGTTGCGCTGCTGGCTGGCTGCTCTAGCTCCAAAAGCGGTACGGGCGCAGAAGAGGCAGAGTCAGGCGATGGCGTCGTAACGATTAAGTTGTGGCACAACAATACGAGTGAATTTTTAAAGCGGAAAATGCAAGAGTTCAACGATACGATCGGCAAGGAAAAAGGAATTCATGTTGATTTTCGTACAATGGGCGATTATGCCGATGCATTGAAAGTTGCGTTGGCCGCCGATCAGGGGCCGGACCTATACATGTTTGTCGGAACGGTCAAGGATCCGTTTATCAATTCGGGCTGGATGCTTCCGCTGGAAGACTTCCCGCAAAGCGCTGAGTTTCTAAAAGGGTACGAAGGGCTGATCATTCCAGAATACAACACGTACAAAGACAAGACATATTCGGTACCGTTCAAGGTCATTACGACGAAGATGCTGTATAACAAGCGACTGTTTGAAAAAGCCGGGATTACCGAGGTGCCGCAAACCTGGGATGAGGTCGCTACGGCAGCGAAAAAAATTACCGAGGCGGGCGAAGGTAGGGAATACGGCTACGGTACTCATCTGAAGGACGCTGGCAGCATGGGTGGCAAATGGTCCAATGCGGTTATGTTCGCTCCGTCGGTCGGTCATATGGGCTATGACTTTACTAAGGGAGAGTACCGGTTCGCGGACTTCACTCCTATTCTGGAAAAAATCGTCGAGATGAAAACCGACAAAAGCATCTTCCCAGGAGCGGAGGGAATGGGCATCGACAACCTGCGCGCCCAGTTCGCCGAAGGCAGAGTGGGGATGATGATGGGCGCCAACTGGGAAGTGATCTCGTTCAACGATTCCTTGCCGGCCAAGGACGACTGGGGTGTCGCACATGTCCCTGTGCTTGATCCGGCGAACCGCTACAAGGAATATGCCCAGGTAGGGGACTTCCTCGTCTTTGGCCCGGCAGCGAAAAAGCATCCGGATGAAAGCTTTGCCGTCTACGAATATGTGCACAGTCTTGATTTTCAACGCTCGATGCATGAGGAAGGCTTCGAGTTTATGGCGGTGCCGAGCGTAATTGAAGGGGCCAAGATGCCAGACAAGAAAGGCTGGGCGGAATTCGCCGATTTGAGCACATCCTACTTTACGAAGACGCCTCCGGACGGCGCGATCAAGCTCGAAGGGGATACGTACCAGAATACGATTGCCAAAATATTGACTGGCAGCGTCAGCGATATCAGGAAAGAGCTGGAGAGCCTGGATAAACGGTATAACGATGCGCTGCAGCGGGCGGTTAATGATGGATTTGATATGAAGCCGTTCATCGATGAGAGTCTGGACATTTCCTGGTAATGCAGCAAGCATGATTCGCAACGAATGATTATAAGGAGTACGCTTATGAAGACAGAAATGGTGATATCCCGTACCCGTACCGGCCGGTTGAGAGGGTTGCTAGGCAAAGACGGTACACAGGCCTATCTGATGCTGCTGCCGATGTTGATCGGGTTTGCATTTTTCACAATTTATCCGATGCTGTGGCTAATGAACTGGGCGTTCTATGATTATGACGGTATAACGGAAGCGCGGTTTATCGGACTGGATAATTTCGTCAGGGCGTTCACCCGCGATCCCGGCTACTGGGCTGCACTCGGCAATACCTTCATCATTGTTGCCGCCAAGCTGGCTATTGAATTTCCTCTTGCGCTGCTGCTGGCTGTGCAACTGAATAAGGCAACGAAGATTAACGCTTTGTTCCGTACCGCATTTTTCGTGCCGACCATCGTCAGTACTGCGGTAATTGGACTCGTATTCTTCCTGATGTTCGAGCCGTATCAAGGGATCGTCAATTTGCTGCTGCAGGATATCGGCTTGATGAAGACGTCTGTCGAATGGTTTGGCTCGAAGGCGACCGCGAATGCGATTATTGTCATTGCCAGCGTATGGAGCAATTTTGGCATCAACATGGTGTTTTTCCTAATGGGGCTGCAGACGATTCCGCGAGAGCTGTATGAATGTGCAGAAATCGACGGCGTGACGCGGTGGCAGCGGTTTGCCTACATTACTTTCCCGATGTTAAGGCCGATTATGAAAGTGCTGCTGATGCTGGCGATTATCGGCAGTATGAAAATGGCTGATCTGGTGCTGGTGTTGACCAACGGCCAGCCGGGAGGCAAGACGGAAGTTGTCATGACCTATGTATTCAAGTTTTTCTTCTCGTATGGGGTAGCGGATTCAATGAATCAATTCGGCTACGCCTCATCGCTGGCCGTCATTACGGCAATTGTGCTGGCGATCGTAACGGCGGTATATTACAAGCTTACCAAAGACTAATAACCGTCGTCAGGCTTGTACCTGGCACAGGAAAGCGTGGGCCGGGTGACGTTCAAGGTTTGGGGCTTTGCGAGGGTGGAAGGTCTAATGGGTGGCCTGCGAGCTGGTTAAATGCGAAATCAGGAACAGAGAGTTTTTCGTTAGGCGGAGGTGAGTGCAATTATAGTGGCTTTGCAGAAAAATACGCTAAAAATACTGCGGCTCGTATTTCTGGGCAGCTTGATGATCTTGACGCTGTTCCCGATTGTATATACGGTGCTGTCTTCATTCAAGTCCAATCTGGAGGTAATGGCCTCCGCAAGTCTGATTCCGAAAAGCTTCAGCTTGCAAAACTATGTGGACGCCTGGCAAATTGGAAGATTCGATTTGTACACATGGAACAGCATCTATATGACCTTCTTTATTGTGATCGGGACGATTGTAACGGCAACAATGGGCGGCTATGTTTTTTCAAGAGGCAGATTCCGGGGCAAAAATGTGATCTTTGTCGTGCTCGTCTCTTCCATGTTTATTTCCGCCGGGACGTTGTATTTGTATCCACAGCTTATTGTGGCGAAGTTGTTCGGGCTTAACACCTCATTATGGGGTGTCATCATTATTAATATATTAGGGTTTAATATTACCCAGCTCTACATTTCCAGAAGATATGTCGATTCGATCTCACCGGAGATTGACGAGGCGGCCAAGATGGACGGCTGTAATTTCTTTCGCATTTACTGGAATATTATCTTTCACTTGATCAAACCGTTGATTGCGACCATCGGGCTGCTTTCATTCATGCATTCCTGGAATGACTATTTGCTGCCTATGGTGTTCACTATCGGCAGTCCGGACAGCGTCCCGCTGGTAGTAGGGGTTGTTTCGCTTAAGAGCCAGGGGGAATCGGTCAGCGCATGGAATCTTATGCTTGCCGGTACGACATTATCCATCATCCCGATGTTGATCGTGTATCTATTCTTAAACCGCTTCTTCATTTCAGGTCTGACTAGCGGGGCAATTAAAGGATAACAGCAATTTAAAAAACAGGAGGCTTTACTTTTATGACTACACAGGAAACGAAAGCAACGTATCCGGCCAAAATTACGGGGATTGTTCCGGCATTAGTGACACCTTTCGATGACAAGGGGGATCTGATTCTGGCTTCCGCCGAGAAGCTGATTGCCAAATATGTGAAAGAAAGAGCGGACGGCCTCTATATGTTAGGCTATACAGGCGAAGGCTGGTGCATGTCGATGGAGGAGCGGAAGGCATGGACCGAGGCGGTATTGAAGGCGAACGCCGGTCAGATCCCGGTGATCGTGCATGTCGGCTACGGCTCGCTTGACGAGGCACTGGAGTTGACGAAACACGCTGTCCGTCACGGGGCGTATGCCACATCGTCGGTTCCGCTGTCCAACTCGGCTACGATGCAGGACAATACGGTCTACTTCCGGGCGATTGCGGAGGCATCCGAGGTGCCGTTCTACATTTACTGGAATCAGGAAATTGTAGACAGCGACACAGGCAGAAGGCCGCTCGCGAGCAAGCTTGCAGATGAGTTGTTGGCCTGCCGAAATATTGGTGGCATTAAATATACGGACAGCAACTTCTACTACCTGGAGCGGATTCGCAAATACAAGCCGGAGCTGAACTTGCTGACTGGCGTCGATTCGATGGTCAATGCAGGCGCGCTGCTCGGCGCAGACGGTGCGATCGGACTGCTGCAGAGCGTCACCTGCGGGCATATGCGCACGATGTGGGATGCTTATCAGGCGGGAGATCTGGAGCGTGCGCATCAATTGCAAATTCGCGCCAACAATCTCTACGAAATGCTGGACCGCCCGGAAATCGGTGTTATTGCCGGAGCGAAGGCGATTCTCGCCCACGAGGGGATCGAAGGGCTGCCTAAGCAGCCTAGCGGACTGCTCAGCAATCCAGCGCTGGTCAAAGAGCTCCTGGATGTCTATCAGGCGAATATCGTCAATTAGTAATAACTATATAAGGGGCACAAGTATATTTAAGGTCATAAACTATAAAGGCTTTCGATCAACGCTGTGCCCCTTCAGCAGTTTCTCCGTTTGCCAGGAGGCAAGGGAGAAACAAACTGCCGAGACGCCATAGGCGAAATAGAACAGCGATGCTTCATTAGAGAAGGGCATCATCAGCAAACCCGGTCCGAAAGGTCCGGTGGCGGCGATCGCCAGCAGACTGGGGACAAGCAGCAGCAGTGTCTGTATAAGCAGGGAGGTGTGACGGCGAAATACCCGCAAAAACATAAGCAGCGTGCTATAGACCGGAACAAGGAATACTACGAATGCCATGCCGATCGAAAAGGTAATGAAGACGATATCCGTAGGCGTTTGCCGATAGAATAGCAATAACCCCATCCAGTAGCTCGCAAGCGCGATACAATAGCTGAATGCAAACAGCAGAGCATAGATAACCAAACGTTTCAGCACCATTAACGTAACCCCTCCTTTTAAATACAGTTTGCTGCTGTGTGACCCCCAGTGTCATTGCTTATCAAGGCCCAGGCGGGTGCAATGTCTGCAGAATTTCGGTATAGCTTGCCTAAGCGTGTGCATTGTTTGTTGATCGGGCGAATGGGTTGCTGAAGCAGGTGTGATGCCCGTTGATCGGGCGAATGGGTTGCCCAAATGGGTGTAATGCCCGTCGATCGGCCGAATCGCTTGGCCAAGCGGCCACACAATCCGTTATTTTGCGAAAAAACGGGCTTTTTCGATTTTGGCGGACATACGTTCCGTTAATTGTTCCAAATTGGCCTGTTTTGATGGAATTATGAGCAAATAACGGATTCTCTGTCCGCTCAAACGTTGAATACCCCTCATTTTGGCAAAATAGCGGAACGTCTGTCCTTGAACATCTGCGTTCCCCCCTCGCAGCCGAAGTTTCACCACTGACACCTCCAACGTCCCCACAGCTGATACTTCACAACTAAACGTCTAATCCAAACGTCCCCACAGCTGATACTTCACAACTAAACGTCTACTCCAAACGTTCCCGCAGCCGATTCTTCACAACTATATACTCAAAACATGCTGCATCGTTCGCTACTTTTCAGTCGTATGTTGCTAGCGTCCTGCAGCGATGCGATTCTCTGCGTCTACCCCACCAATGCTTCATCCAAACGACGGAGGAAGTCCGTGTGTACGTGTTTTTTTATTATTGTAGCTGTTTACTTTATCCTAGCTCTCTTTCGACGTTGCGATAAGTTCTATCTTTTGTAGAACCCTGCGGAGCGCCTGCATTAATGATGGGTTATTTGTGTTGATGTGAAACAATGCAGGTTCACCTAACGTTATAAAAGTAAATAAATGGAGAAGGCGGGAAAGTGATGCGGAAACGATTGGTTGCATGTTGTATGCTAATTTTCTGCTTGGTATTGGGTGTACAGATTGCTGAAGCTTGCACCCCGGCCGAATGGTCATTTGATACGCTTTCGGAAGAGGCGGCAGCGGTTGTTTACGGGAAAGTATTATCGGCGGGGAAAGAAAACAGGGAGGCGATTGTTGAGGTTATTCATTATGTAGGAGGTCGGGAGGCGCCGGGAACGATTCATTTGCCAGCTACGGTTTCAAGCCGTCGCTCCGAAGAGGACATGTGTCCCGACTTCTCGACAACGTTCGTTGAGGGAAATGCATGCCTTATTTTTCTCAGGGAGGATGATGCAGCTCCCGAATTATTGTATCGTGACCGGATGACGGTGTTGGAAACGACTGACGGGGTTGCACTTGCAGATATGCGCGGCAAGCAAGTGGAAGTGAGCGCACTGCTGCAGCAGTTTGCAGCAAACCATCATCTGACCGTCAGTGAACCTGCCTCGAATGCTGATGACTGGGGGAAGAAAGGAAAAGGAAAGCTTGCCGTGTCGACAGCGATCATCATTGCAGTCGCAGCGGGAACTGCTTTAGGAGTGAGGTATATTTTGAAACGGAAAGTTATCTAGCTGGAGTGGACGCTCTGACCCATATGCTTCATAACTTAGCAAACTCCACGTGCCAACTGAACTTACCCAGGGTTGATATAGGGGAATGTGTGATTTTGCTCACAAACAAATCAGGGAATCTCCCCCTGGCTTTTCAGGTAATCCCCCGATGACCAAAGCGAGCCTTTCAAGCTATGATGGTTATATAAGAAATAACCAGAGGGGGGACCGAGTATGAGCATCGTTTACAGGCAGGATCAACAGCAGGCTGTACATTTTGACCCCGTCAAGGTTTTGACAGCAGCGTCCAACACCCAGGCATTCACAACACAGCAGCTGCAGAAGCTAACAGCTTCGATGACGTGGAGAAAGCTTGAGGCTGGCGCTTTTCTGTTTTGGGAAGGGGATGTTGCTGAGACGGTTTACTGGATACGGTCAGGGACAATGAAGCTGCGCAAATCCAATGAGGACGGAAAAGAACTGCTGTTGTCTATCGTACAAAGCGGGGACTTGATCGCTGAGCTGGATACGCATGTCATCACGAGTCATCGATACAGCGCCGAGGCGCTGGAGTCTGTTGAAGTAGGGATGATGAGCAAGACCGAACTGGAAATGATGCTCGTACAGGATGGCGAATTCGCTCTCCGGTTTGTCAAGTGGAGCGGGATGATGCGCCGACGGACGGAATCGAAACTCCGCGACATGCTGCTAAGCGGCAAGCAGGGAGCGCTTGCCTCGACATTGATCCGTCTTGCCAACAGCTTTGGGATCGCCACTAGCGAAGGCATCGAGCTGCATATTAAGCTGACCAATACCGAGCTTGCCGAATTGTCCGGTACAACACGCGAAAATGTGAATCGTATGTTAAGCACGATGAAAGACGCCGGTATTATCGACAATTACGGCGGCGGCATGCTTCGCATTCATCATATGGACGCGCTGCGCAAAATGGTCGGCTGCCGCAGTTGTCTCGCTTGCTCTGACGACATTTGCCGGGTGTGATGGGGGTTGCCCGTCACACGGTCCTGCTGGCCGCCCTTGGGCGGCAGGCGTTTGCAACTCGAGCTGGATAAGCGGCAGGTCAGCGTTTTTTCGGCGGCTTGCTGCAATAAAGTCACGGGTGATTATGACGCAACTTAATTTGTGAATTATTTCACAAATTAGCCACAGCCTTGAACAATCCTCGTGATAATAGTCACTGTAGCAGCATGCGTCCAGGCATACACTAAAAATATAAAGCGGGTGTCGAATTACCCGGGAGGAGATGAAGAAATGTCAGCTAAACAAATGATTGACGATCTTCTGAAGCGTGCCAAACAGGCGAAGGAAGCTTTTATGGAGCTTGATCAGCAGCAAATTGACCACATTGTGCAGGCGATGGCGCTTTCCGGACTCGACAAGCATATGCAGCTTGCGAAGCTGGCGGTGGAAGAAACCGGCCGCGGAGTGTACGAGGATAAAATCACAAAAAACATTTTCGCAACAGAGTACATTTACCATAGCATTAAATACGATAAAACGGTTGGTGTCATTGAGGAAAACGCGCATGAGAACTATACGCTGATCGCCGAGCCGGTCGGCATTATCGCCGGGGTGACCCCGGTAACGAATCCAACCTCAACGACGATGTTCAAGGCGCTTATTGCCATCAAGACACGGAATCCGATCATCTTTGCTTTTCACCCGTCTGCACAGAACAGCTCGGCCATGGCGGCACAGACACTGCTGGATGCAGCGGTCGCGGCAGGCGCGCCGGAGCATTGCATCAGTTGGGTAGAGCAGCCGTCAGTTGAAGCGACACAGTTGTTGATGAATCACCCAGACGTTGCGCTTGTACTTGCGACAGGAGGTTCGGCAATGGTTAAAGCAGCTTACAGCACCGGGAAACCGGCACTTGGAGTAGGTCCCGGCAATGTGCCGTGTCTGATCGACAAGACAGCGGATTTGAAGCAGGCCGTCACCGACCTGATCTTGTCCAAGACGTTCGATAACGGGATGATCTGTGCTTCCGAGCAGGCGGTCATTATTGAAGAAGCAGTCTATGAGCAGACGAAAAAAATGATGCAGGTGCTCGGATGCTACTTCCTCAATAAAGAGGAAACGGAGGCGGTATCGAAGCTTGTCATCAACTCTGAAAAATGTGCAGTCAATGCGGTTATTGTCGGACAGTCGGCAGTGCAAATTGCACAGATGGCGGAGATCAGCGTGCCGGAGGATACGAAAATTCTCGTCGCTGAGCTGAGCGGTGTCGGTGAAGCCTACCCGTTGTCAGCGGAAAAGCTGAGCCCTGTGCTCGCGTGCTATAAGGTGAAAACGGCGGAGCTGGGTATTGAACGTGCCGCTGAAATCGTCGCTTATGGCGGTATGGGGCATTCATCGGTCATCCATTCGAATGATCAGCGGGTGATTCAACTGTTCGCGAACCGGCTGCAAACCGGGCGGATTATCGTCAACTCGCCTTCGACTCATGGAGCAATCGGGGACATTTATAATACGAATCTCCCATCGCTGACGCTTGGCTGCGGCTCATACGGCAGCAACTCGACAACATCGAACGTCACGGCGGTTAACCTGCTCAATATTAAACGGGTAGCCGAGCGTACGGTCAATATGCAGTGGTTCAAGATTCCGCCGAAAATTTATTTTGAAAAGGGAGCTACACAGTATTTGGCCAAAATGGCGGATATCTCGCGCGTCCTGATTGTCACCGACGAAATGATGGTGAAGCTCGGTTATGTCGATAAGGTCAACTACTACTTGCGCAAGCGCCAGCTGCCGGTTCAGGTGGAAGTCTTCTCGGATGTCGAGCCCGATCCGTCGGTCGATACCGTAACACGCGGCACGGCTGTCATGCAGCGGTTCATGCCGGATTGCATTATTGCGTTGGGCGGCGGCTCGCCGATGGATGCGGCAAAAGCAATGTGGCTGTTCTACGAATATCCGGAAACAAGCTTCGACGGACTGAAGCAGAAGTTCATGGATATCCGCAAACGGATCTATAAATATCCGCGTCTCGGCCAAAAAGCGAAATTCGTCGCGATCCCGACAACTTCGGGAACCGGTTCGGAAGTAACTTCGTTCGCGGTCATTACTGACAAAAATCAGGGCAACACCAAGTACCCGCTCGCTGATTACGAGCTGACGCCTGATGTGGCGATCATTGATCCGGAATATGTCTACACGCTGCCGAAAACCGTCGTGGCCGACACCGGGATGGACGTTCTGACGCATGCGATTGAAGCTTACGTATCGGTCATGGCCAATGATTACACGGATGGTTTGGCGATAAAAGCGATCCAGCTCGTCTTCGAAAATATCGAAAAATCGTTCCGTGACGGCGACCCGGTTGCCCGTGAGAAGATGCATAACGCTTCGACGATTGCGGGGATGGCATTTGCCAATGCGTTCCTCGGCATCAACCATAGTCTGGCGCATAAATTCGGTGCCGAGTTCCATACGGCGCATGGCCGTACCAATGCGATTCTGATGCCGCATGTGATTCGCTACAATGCGCAGAAGCCGACCAAGTTCACTTCGTTTCCGAAATATGACCACTTCAAGGCGGATGAGCGCTATGCGGAAATTGCCCGCATGCTGGGGCTGCCGGCCAAGTCGGTGGCGGAAGGTGTCAACAGCCTGATCAATGCGGTCAGAGGACTGAACAGAGCGCTTGGCATTCCGGAGAGCTTCGAGCTGGCAGGCGTGAACGCTGTAGAATTCGAGGCCAAAGCCGACTACTTGGCAGATCGCGCCTTCGAGGATCAATGTACAACTGCGAATCCGCGGATGCCGCTGGTTACTGAACTTGCGGTCGTGTACCGGAAAGCTTTTTACGGCAAATTTGAGTAGACGAGGCAACAGGAAAGTCGAAAATAGACGGCAGTACAGTTAGATCAGGCTTATATTTCATCGTGAGACGGCAAGCTCCGTCGCTGCTTGGAAAGGGCGGCGGAGCGGCCGAACGAATGGGAGGTTAGGTCCATGTCTGTAGTGGAAAAAGAGGTTCAACAAACGAGAACCCAGAAAGCATGGCAAGGTTTTAAGGGCGATAAATGGAAGCAGCGCGTCGATGTGAGGGACTTTATTGTCCGCAATATGTCGCCTTATGAGCAGGATGACGCGTTTCTTGCAGGGCCGACAGAAGCGACGGGCAAGCTATGGTCCATCGTCAGCGATCTGACCCGTCAGGAGCGCGAACGCGGCGGTGTGCTGGATATCGATACGACGCAGCCTTCCACGATCGTCTCGCATGGTCCCGGCTACCTTGACGAGCAGTTGGAGCAAATTGTCGGCGTGCAGACGGATGCGCCTTTCCGCCGCTCCATCCAGCCGCTTGGCGGCATTCGGATGGTGCAGGATGCATGCGAGGCCTACGGCTTTGAGCTGCCGAATGAGATCGTTCAGCTGTTCACGGATATCCGCAAAACGCATAACCAGGGCGTGTTCGACGGCTACACGACCGAGATGAAGAAGGCGCGCAAAGCGGGCATTATTACCGGCTTGCCGGATGCATACGGCCGCGGACGGATTATCGGGGATTACCGCAGGGCAGCGCTGTATGGCGTTGACCGGCTGATTGAAGAGAAGAAGCGGGATCTGCTGCTGCTCGAAGTCGATGAGCTGACCGAAGCGGTCATCCGGGCGCGCGAGGAGCATTCCGAGCAAATCCGGGCGCTGCAGGAATTGAAGCAGATGGCGGCCAAATACGGCTTTGACATTTCCCTCCCGGCCGCGAATGCGAAGGAAGCGGTGCAATGGCTGTATTTTGCCTATCTCGGTGCGATCAAGGAACAGAACGGCGCGGCGATGAGCCTTGGGCGGGTATCCACCTTCCTCGACGTTTACATTGAGCGCGATCTGCAGGCAGGCACGCTGACAGAGAGCGAAGCGCAAGAGCTGGTGGACCATTTTGTCATGAAGCTGCGGATCGTGAAGTTTCTGCGTACGCCGGACTACAACGAACTGTTTAGTGGCGACCCGACCTGGGTAACGGAGTCGATCGGCGGCATGGCGCAGGACGGGCGGACGATGGTGACGAAAACGTCGTTCCGGCTGCTGCATACACTGTACAATTTGGGGCCTGCCCCGGAACCGAACTTGACGGTATTGTGGTCGACGCGTCTGCCTCAAGCATTCAAGGATTATTGTGCAAAAGTATCGGTGGAGACCAGTTCGATCCAGTATGAAAATGACGATCTGATGCGGCCGCATTTTGGCGATGATTACGGGATTGCCTGCTGCGTATCGGCGATGCGGATCGGCAAGCAGATGCAGTTTTTCGGCGCCCGCGCAAATCTGGGCAAAGCGCTGCTCTATGCGATCAACGGCGGCGTAGATGAAAAGCTTGGCATGCAGGTCGGGCCGGCGCTTGCGCCGCTCGCCGGAGATACACTCAATTATGATCAAGTGATGGAGCGGTTCGAGCAGGTGACGGAGTGGCTGGCGCGTCTGTACATGAATACGCTGAATGTGATTCATTACATGCACGACAAATACTGTTACGAGCGACTGGAGATGGCGTTGCACGACCGGGAAATTGTCAGAACGATGGCCTGCGGCATCGCCGGATTGTCGGTTGTTGCGGACAGCTTGAGCGCGATCAAATATGCGAAGGTAAGACCTGTCCGCAACGAACAGGGCATCGCTGTCGATTTTGAAGTGGAAGGCGATTATCCGCAGTATGGCAACAATGATTCGCGGGTGGACGATATCGCCGTCAAGCTGGTCGAAGCGTTCATGGCGAAGCTGAACAAGCACCGCGCTTACCGCGATGCGATTCCGACCCAGTCGGTGCTGACGATCACCTCGAACGTCGTCTACGGCAAAAAAACCGGCAGCACGCCGGACGGACGCAAAGCAGGCGAGCCATTCGCGCCGGGGGCGAACCCGATGCACGGCCGCGACCGCAAGGGCGCGCTCGCTTCGCTGGCAAGTGTCGCCAAGCTGCCCTACGACCAGTCGCTGGACGGCATATCGAACACGTTCTCGATCGTGCAGAAGGCGCTGGGACGGGAAGCGGAAGATCGGGTCAGCAACTTGAGCGCGATGCTGGACGGTTATATGAAGCAGGATGCGCATCATCTGAACGTCAACGTGTTCGACCGGGCACAGTTGCTTGATGCAATGGAGCATCCGGAGAACTATCCGCAGCTTACGATCCGCGTGTCGGGCTATGCGGTCAACTTCATCAAGCTGACAAGGGAACAGCAGCTGGAAGTCGTTAACCGTACATTCCACGGCTCGATGTAAGGCGGCAGAGAAGAAGGCAAGGCAAAGCAAAGGAAGGGAGGGGAAGGCCATGACTAACCGGGAAATAGCGGACGGCAGCGTTCAGGGCCGCATCCACTCCATTGAAACGTTCGGGACGGTAGACGGTCCGGGAATCCGCTTTGTATTGTTCATGCAGGGCTGCGCGCTCCGCTGTCAATATTGTCACAATCCGGATTCCTGGGAGCGTCAGGACGGCAAGTTGACCGATGTAGAGCAAGTGCTGGCCGAGATTGAGCCTTATGTCGATTACTATAAAGGCTCGGGTGGCGGCATCACGGTAACGGGCGGAGAGCCGACATTGCAGGCAGGCTTCGTAGCCGCCTTGTTCCGTGAATGCAAGCGGCGCTTCGGCCTCCATACGGCGCTGGACAGCTCCGGCTTCAGCACACCCGACAATGCCAGGGAGCTGCTGGCGGCAACGGATTTGGTGCTGCTTGATTTGAAGCAGCTTGATCCGGAGCGCCACATCGCCTTGACGACCCAGCCGAATGAACGGATTCTGGCGTTCGCCAAATATTTGTCCGACAACGGGCACCAGATGTGGGTGCGTCATGTGCTGATCCCCGGCGTTACCGACCGGCAGGAGGATCTGGTCCGCCTCGGCGAGTTCATTCGCTCGCTGCAAGGCGTTCTGAAGTTCGAACTGCTGCCCTACCATCGAATGGGCGTTTACAAGTGGCAGGAGCTTGGCCTGTCTTACCCGCTGGAAGGCGTGAAGACGCCGACGGATATGGAAGTATCGCGGGCAAAACGGCTGATCAATGTGTAACAGAGTCGTCTAGTTGATGCTGATGCGGAGCAAATGACAAATTGCGAATCAATGGAATCATTGGACGAACCGAATTAAAAGTAACATAGCATTTTATCGAAGCACACCGGGAAGCGGCTGATGGCCGCGCCCCCGGTGTGCTTTTTTATTGCATTAGCAGGGAGCCGGTCACTGTAGCTAGCTGATTCTACTTAAGAGAGCGGCCGGAGTTGCTGTATAATCGAAAAAATCGAGCGTGGTAAGCTCGGCGGGTAATGGGTACACGGTTAAAGCAGATAAGCTCATGCCGTTCAAAACCTGCTGTGCTAATATTCGAGGAAACACATTCCGCTAATTGGCTCAAAGCAAGAGAAATGCAACTTTGGTGGCCACTCAATCCGTTATTTGGAGAAAATGAGCTTAAAACGGCAGTTTTTGTAGAAATAACGGAATGTGTGTCCTCGAAAACCTCGAAAAGGGTGGTTTTCGGGGGAATAACGGAACGTCTGGCCGCTCACTTGGTGCCCGCTGTAAATTGTGGAAAAACGATGGCAAGCAGCAATCTCTGCCAGCAGTTTTGCTATAATGGAGCAAACTATGTTTAAACTAAGAGGTTATAAGAGTTTAAACAATTATAATCCCGCTTGTATTACGCAATCTCGCTTGTATTACGCAGAGAGACGTTTCGCTCCTCCCACCAGAGACGGCGAAGTCATTTGCATTTGGGGAGGAACTCAAGATGAACAGTTACTGCATCGCCGTTGTGGACGATGATCAGCATATACGCGAATTGGTGGAAGCCTATTTGCGCAAGGAGAATTACCGGACAGTTGGGCTAAGCACCGCGGAGGAAGCCTGGCAGCTATGGAAATCGAATCCGCCTGATATGTGGGTGCTCGATATTATGCTGCCCGGGATGGATGGGTATGAATTTTGCAGGCGAATCCGCAATGAGGCGGAGGTGCCGATTATTATGATATCCGCCCGGGATAACGAGGTGGACAAAATTTTGGGTTTGGAGCTTGGAACGGATGACTATATGGTCAAGCCGTTCAGTCCCCGCGAGCTGGTAGCGCGGGTCAAGCGGCAGTTGGGGCGCATGCACAAGCTGCAGCAATCGATGCATGCCAGCCAGCCGGTTTCATCCAGCCAGTCTATTGAAGTTGGTCAGCTTCAACTGCTGGTAGAAGAGCGGCGCGCATTCTGGAGCGGGGAAGAGGTGGACGTCACTTCCAAGGAGTTTGCCCTGCTGAAAGTGCTAGCTGAACGTCCGAACCGGGCGTTTGCCAGGGACGAGGTGTTGACGATGCTTTGGGGAGACGATTATTTCGGCAGTGATCGAGCCGTCGATCATCTGATCAAGCGGCTGCGCAAAAAAATCGAACAGCTGCCCGTTGAGGCCGTATGGGGCCATGGCTACCGCTTGCGGATGGAAGGGGCGGAATCGGTATGATCGGAAGATACGTGCAATGACTGCACCGGGCTGCACTGGTCCTGAATGTGCGCCATTGGTTCGGAATGTACGCAATGATCTGCAGGACTGCATAGTTTGCATCGGTCGTAATTTTAGAAGCAAAGCATGTCTTTAGTGTGGATGATCGCTCCGAGCTAACCGAAATTTGCCGACTGAAATGCCGGACGAAAGCGCCAAATCAGCCTTATCATACACATTGCCAAAAGAAGCCGGGAGCGGAATCGTGCCTAAGGGCTTCAACCGCTCCGCATTTTGTAGTATGATGTAGAAAGCGAAAAAGCGTCAGGATACAGCGATGCAAAACAGGAGGAAAGTTAATGTCGGAGCAAACAACGTCAACTTTAGCGGCGAACCGTACGCAACCGAATAATTTGTTGCGCCGCGACGTACGTTTTCTGGGAAATATACTGGGAGAAGTGCTTGTTCATCAAAGCGGCCAAAAGCTGCTGGAAATTGTCGAAGAAATTCGGGAAATGAGCAAGAGCCTGCGGGCGGAGTATTTGCCAGAACTGTACGAATCATTCAAAAAAGTTATTGAGTCGCTCGATCCGGAGTTTCGCCACCAGGTCATCCGGGCGTTTGCGATTTATTTTCAGTTGGTCAATATCGCCGAACAGAATCATCGTGTCCGCCGCAAGCGCGACTACGAGCGTTCCGCTGGAGAGAGCGTACAGCCGGGTTCCATTGAGAGCGCTGTTCAGGATTTGAAGGAACGTAATATTGAAGTAAGCGTTGTTAAGGAAATGCTTAGCGAAATTTCACTTGAACTGGTTATGACCGCCCATCCGACAGAAGCGACGCGGCGCGCCGTGCTGGATATCCACCAGCGGATGGCTGCCGATGTGATGGAGATGGACAATCCGACGCTTACGCATAAAGAGCGGGAGAAGCTTCATGAGAAGCTGCGCAACGATGTGCTGACTCTGTGGCAGACCGATGAGTTGCGCGACCGCAAGCCGACCGTTATTGATGAAGTGCGCAATGGCTTGTACTATTTTGATGAAACGCTGTTTGATGTGCTCCCGAATGTCTACGAGGAACTGGAGCGTTGTCTGGATAAATACTATCCGGGCGAAAACTGGCATGTGCCAACCTACCTCCGTTTCGGTTCATGGATCGGCGGCGACCGTGACGGCAACCCATCAGTTACTGCGCAAGTAACTTGGGAAACGCTGACACTGCACAGACAACTGGTGCTGGATAAGTACGAGCAACTGCTTAAAGAATTGATGGAGCTGATGAGCTTCAGTAAAAATATTGTTGACGTAACCGAAGAGTTGATCGAATCCATTCACAATGACCGCCAGGAAATCGATACGGTGCAATGCACTGAATTGTGGCGCAACAAAAATGAGCCTTACCGGATCAAATTGTCCTTCATGCTTGAGAAGCTGGGCAATACGCGCAATGAAGCTTTGAAAGGGACGAACAAGCGCTACAACAGTCCTGATGAATTAAAGCGTGATTTGCAAATTATTGACCGGAGCCTGCGCAACCATTTTGCCGATTATGTGGCTGATACTCATATCCGCAAGCTGATCCGTCAGGTGGAGCAATTCGGCTTCCATCTCTCGGCGCTGGACATTCGCCAGCACAGCAAGGAACACGAGAATGCGATGACTGAAATACTTAACAAAATGAATATCGTGAGCGACTACTCCGCTTTGGATGAAGAAGCGAAAATCGAGCTGCTGCATCGTCTGTTGCAGGAACCGCGCCCGCTTACTTCCAGCTATCTTGATTATTCCGAAGGAACGCGTGAATGTCTTGATGTCTACCAAACGATCTACCGCGCACAGCAGGAGTTCGGCGAGAACTGTATCTCCAGCTATTTGATCAGCATGACACAAGGGGCCAGCGACCTGCTTGAGGTGATGGTATTCGCCAAGGAAGTCGGCTTGTTCCGTCAACAGGAAGACGGCACTGTAATCTGTACGCTGCAATCTGTGCCGCTGTTTGAAACGATCGATGATCTGCACGCGGCGCCGGCTATTATGTCCAGCCTGTTTGAACTGCCAATCTACCGCTCGGCGGTGCATGCGATGGGCAATCTGCAGGAAATTATGCTGGGCTATTCCGACAGCAACAAAGATGGCGGCGTTGTGACAGCGAACTGGGAGCTGCGCGTGGCGCTGAACGATATTACGGAAGCTGCGCAAGCTTACGATGTGAAGCTGAAGTTTTTCCATGGGCGCGGCGGAGCGCTCGGACGCGGCGGCATGCCGCTGAACCGCAGCATTCTGGCACAGCCTCCGCATACGGTTGGCGGCGGGATCAAGATTACGGAGCAGGGTGAAGTGCTGTCCTCTCGTTATTCCTTGAAGGGCATCGCTTACCGCAGTCTGGAACAGGCGACATCCGCCCTGATCAAAGCCGCGAAGCTGGCCCGTTACCAACATCAGGAGCCGGAAGCTGAGGCGAAATGGGATCAAATTGCGAAAGAACTGTCGGAAACGGCACAGAAGAAGTATCAGGATCTTATTTTCCGTGATGAAGACTTCCTGACGTTCTTTAAAGAATCGACGCCGCTCGCGGAAATCGGCGAACTGAACATCGGTTCCCGTCCGTCGAAACGGAAAAACAGTGATAAATTCGAAGATTTGCGGGCGATTCCTTGGGTATTTGCCTGGACGCAAAGCCGCTATTTGCTTCCTGCCTGGTATGCTGCAGGCACGGCTTTGGAAGACTATATCGGCGGGGATGACAGCCGGCTTGATACATTGAAGCAAATGTACGAATCGTATCCGTTCTTCCGCTCCTTGATTGACAATCTGCAGATGGCGCTGGCCAAAGCGGATTTGCTGATCGCCAAGGAGTATGCTTCCCTGATCCAGGAAGACGCTATTCGCGCCCGGATTTTTGGTTTGATTGAGGAAGAGTATGCGCGGACATCTGCAATTATTTTGGAAATAACCGGTCAAAACGAGATTTTGGACAATGTTCCCGTCATTCAGGAGTCCATTCGACTGCGCAATCCTTATGTCGATCCGCTTAGCTACATGCAGGTTCAACTGCTGACAGAGCTTCGCGACATGCGCGCTCGTGAGGAAGATGATCCGGAACTGCTGCGCGAAGTGCTGCTGACCATCAACGGGATTGCAGCCGGTCTGCGCAATACGGGATAATGTTTATATAACCAACGTTACTGACCATTTGCAGCTTATGGCTGGACGCAAGAGCGGCGGCGAAAGTCCCCTCAGCGCCCAGCCTTTCGCGGGTTAACAATCGTACGGCGCACATGGCACGTTTGGAGGAATGGTTCTTGAAATCTTTGGAAGCGCGCTTGGCGCGTATGGCTTTGAAGGGCGATCAGCGGGCGTTTGAGGAAATCGTTGGTTTGTATCAGGATAAGCTGTATCATTTGGCTTACCGGATGTTAAGCAACCGACAGGAAGCGGAGGATGCCGTACAGGAAACGTTCCTCCGTGTTTATAATAACCTTGAGCGTTATGACGATACGATGAAGTTCTCTACCTGGATTTACCGGATTGCAACGAATCTCTGTATCGACAGGCTGCGCAAGCGCAAACCCAGCTATTCACTGGATGCAGAGTCCAATGAATATGAGGGGCTTGACGGTTATTCGATGATCCCAAGCGACAACCGTACGCCGGAGAGCGAGACACTGCAGTCGGAAACCCAGAGCATCATCTATCAGGCAATGGGGACACTGCCCGCGAAATATAAAACAATTATGATTTTACGGTATCTGCAGGAGTTGTCGCTGCAGGAAATTGGCGATGTGCTTGGCATGCCTGTGACCACCATCAAAACGCGAGTTCACCGCGGCAGGGAGTTTCTGCGCAAAAAGCTGGAACGTGTCTTGTAATTTTTCGTATTATATTTTTGAAACATATTTTAGGATAATACGTATTCGTTATTAAATACATGCTTGCATGTTTCAATTTGCGGAAAGGATTGGCTGCCATGAAATGCAACGTCGCCATCAAATTTATGCATGAATATTTGGATGACGACCTGCCCCGGGAAGATGTTGTCACACTGAAAGAGCATATGCTCGGTTGCCCGGAATGCAGGATGCGGTTCGAACAGCTTAAGAGTACGGAAGCGTTCGTACATGCAGCAATGGTGGATAAAATCTCCTGCATTGCTGTTGTGAAGCCAGAAGAATCTCATTCCGCGTTATTGACAAACCGCATCATGCAGGGACTTCCAAGCAAGGGACGTACACGCGGGTGGAGTTGGATTCGCAAGCATCCTGCTTCAACGGTAGCTGCTGTGTTTCTGGTCGTTATGCTGACAAGCTTTTTTTCCATGTGGAATCATGAGAAGGAGCTTGTCATTCGTGGAACAGACTTGCAGCAGCTTGTCATTGAAGGAGATAAGGTTACAGTACCGGAAGGCGTTCAAATCCATGGTAATCTGACGGTAGAGAATGGTACGGCTAATGTGCACGGCGAAGTGTTGGGTAATTTGACAGTGATCGACGGTTCACTCAATCTGGCATCCACTGCCCGAATTATAGGCGAGAACCGCGAGATTAACCAAGCGCTTGATTGGCTCTGGTTCAAGATTACCCAGACTGTCAGTGAGTTGAAGTAGCAATAAAACAGCCTCTCTGCTATCAGGGAGGTTTTTTTCACAAATTAAAGGATTTGCAAACCCCGATATAGAAGATAATAAAGTTGAGCAATATAAAGAAGCAGCTGTGAGAGCCGATGGGGGTTGGCGGATGAACTACTTTGTCGATTTGAACTGGAAAGATTGGATCAAAGATTTGATTGACGTCGGGATCGTCAGTTATATTATATATCAGTTGTTTCTTCTAGTTAGAGGGACGCGCGCAGTCCAACTGCTTAAGGGCATTTTCGTGGTGGTTGCGATTTGGGCGATTAGCACCTGGTTCAATCTGTACACATTGAAATGGCTCCTGAATCAGTTGTTCCCGCTCGGGCTCGTTACCGTGCTTATTATTTTCCAGCCTGAGCTGCGCAGGGCGCTTGAACAATTGGGCAGAGGGAAGCTCTTCAGCCGCGCTAATGCGGTGGAGAGAGAGGCCCATGACCGGATTGATGAGGTCATTAAAGCCGTTAACTATACGTCACAACGGAAGATCGGGGCGCTGATTGTTTTCGAGCGTGAAACGGGACTGAACGAATATATTGAATCCGGCATTCGTATGGAGTCGCAGGTCAGCTCCGAATTGCTCAGCAATATATTCATTCCCAATACGCCGCTGCATGATGGAGCGGTCATTATTCGAGGCACTCAGATTATGGCTGCGGGCTGTTATTTGCCCCTGTCGGAAAACCCGTTCATCAGCAAAGAGCTGGGGACGCGCCATCGGGCGGCTATCGGCATAAGTGAAGTAGGCGATGCCATTGCGATTGTTGTCTCTGAGGAGACCGGTCAGGTTTCGCTTGCGCTTGGCGGGATGGTCGTGCGGGATATTAAAGAAGAATCGTTAATTTCCAAGCTTTTTGAGGAACTGACGCCGCGCACTGGCGAAGCAAGGAAGCGTGTGTCGTTCTGGAAGCGGAAGGAGGGACGCAATGGATAAGTGGTTAAGTCATCCCACAGCATTGAAGATCACTTCCATTGTGCTTGCCATTCTGCTTTGGGCGGTCGTCCATTTTGACTCGGAATCTCCGAACACCGTGGCCTCTCTCATTGATACGAAAGTGATGGAGGCTGTTACGATCCAGACGCGCGGCATGGATGAAAATCTGCATGATCTGCGTGTGCTCGAACCTACGGTTGTCCGCATTATGGTGAGGGGCAATAAGGCTGATCTGATCGCAGCAGAGGAAAAAGAATATAAGGTTTATGTGGATTTGACCGATATTCCGGATGGGCAGCATATTTTACCGCTGGAGGTCGAACATCCCAAACGGATTCAGGTGATCCAGCTTTCTCCTGCGAAGGTAACGGTGGAACTGGAGCCTGTAACATCGAATGATTTCAATGTAGCGGTCAATACGACTGGAACGCCAGGCCATAGTTACAAAGTAGGCACGCCCATCATAAATCCGGGCATTGTCAACGTTACGTTGCCTAATGATATGATGGAGCAGGTAGGCAGTGTCATTGCAGAAGTGAATGTTAACGGCAAAGAGGATTCTTTTGTCGAGAAGAAGGCGCAGCTCGCCGTATACAGCAAAGCGGGGGAAGAGATGACGAACGCTGTCATCGATCCGCCGACCGTTGAAGTGGAAGTGCCGATTATCAAGCCGTCCGTTAAGCTGCCGCTGCAGCTTGCGATGACCGGTAAGCTGGCAGACGGGCTCAGCCTTGTCTCGGTTACGCCAGAAGTGAACCAGATTACGGTATACGGTCCTCAGGCTGAGCTGGACAAGCTGACTGTATTCGATGACGTCTCATTGAATCTGTCGTCGATCAAACAATCCGGCGTCATTACGCTGGATCTTAGCCCGCCTGGCAAGCTGGCAGCAGTAGAGCCATCCAAGCTGAATGTAAAAGTGGAAGTGGCGCCGTTTGAAGTGCGGACGATTCCGCAGGTTCCGGTTTCCTTAACGGGGCTACAGGAAGGACTTGAAGCTGTATTCACCACCCCAGAGAGCGGCCGTCTCGACCTGCAGGTGACAGGTGCGCCGAGCGTTCTGGCTGGGCTTGCCGCCGGCGATATTGAACTGATTGCCAACCTGGAGGGGCTGAAGCCGGGAACCCGTAAAGTGAAGGTACAGGCGGTGCTTCCGCATTATGTAGAAGCGACCGCGCCTGAGCAACTGGAAGTCACCGTGGAGATTACCGAAAGCGAGCAGGTGTTTGTCCCCGGTGACGGAGCTGCAGGGGAAGAACCGGGCGAAGGGGAGACGGACCCTCCGGTGACGCCCAACGTTCCTGATACCGGCAGTGGCAGCGGTAATGGAGAGGGAGGCACAGGCGAAACGGACAGCCCGGACAATTCGGGCAATTCCGGGAATGGAAATTCAGGAGGTAATGAAGGTTCCGGTGGCGAAAACTCCGGCGATGAAGGCAACTCAGGCACAGGCAACGCAGGAAACGGGGGGAATTCGGGCAATACCGGCACAAAAGGCAATACAGGCAGCAAAAGTGATCCAGGAAATATAGATAACACAAGTAGTCCAGGAAACTCCGGCAATTCAGGTAATTCAGGCAATGACAACAACGAAACTGCAGAGAACGGCGGAACGGGAACAATTGTTGATTCTACGGAGCCGCCTGCAGACAATTCTGAAGCTCCTGGCACCAACAGGGGTGGCAATAACACCAATGCGGCAGGTGACCCTTCAGGGCTTCCTGTTAATCCGATGAATCGAAAAAAATTGGCGGTGCACGTCGTTAACCACCATGTGAATATAGTGTAGTAATTGCAAGATTAAACAAAATCATAGCACAACAATGGGATTAAAAGGGGATAAACTCTTATGGGGAAGTATTTTGGAACTGATGGCGTACGTGGCGTTGCGAATCGTGAACTGACACCTGAGCTGGCTTATAAAATCGGCCGCTGCGGCGGATATGTGCTTGCAGGTCAAGTGGAGAAGCCTAAAGTAGTAATCGGTCTGGATACGCGTATTTCCGGCCCGATGCTGGAAGCGGCACTAATTGCAGGTCTGTTGTCGATTGGAGCGGACGTCGTACGGCTTGGCGTGCTTTCAACACCAGCTGTTGCTTATTTGACAAGAACACTGGGCGCGAACGCCGGCGTCATGATCTCGGCTTCACATAACCCGGTGGAAGATAACGGCATTAAGTTTTTTGGCGGCGATGGCTTCAAGTTGTCCGATGAGACAGAACTTGAAATAGAGCGTCTGATCGATGCGGAATACGATGATCTGCCGCGCCCTGAAGGCGTTGCAATTGGCAAAGTTACCAAGCAGGCTGATGCGAGCCAGAGTTATCTGGATTTTCTTAAAACAACGATCGATGGCAGATTCGACGGCATGAAAATTGTGCTAGATTGTGCTCACGGGTCAGCTTCCGCGCTTGCCCCGGTTATTTTCTCCGATTTGGGAGCCGAAGTGATTGCGGTTGGCGCTGAGCCCGACGGGCTGAACATTAATAACGGTGTAGGATCAACACATCCGGACTATGTGCGCGAGCAGGTACTGGCGCATCAGGCTGATCTCGGATTGTCCTATGACGGGGATGCTGACCGGTTGATTGCGATCGATGATCAAGGGGAAGAAGTCGATGGCGACTTCATTCTTTGTATTCTTGGGGAGTCCTTGCGGCAGGCAGGCAAGCTTAACGCAGACACGGTCGTCACCACCGTCATGAGCAACATCGGTTTCTTTAAAGCTGCCGAGCGCTTGGGACTGAAGACGGCACAGACGGCAGTAGGCGACCGCTATGTGATGGAAGAGATGCGCCGCAGCGGTTTCAATCTGGGCGGCGAGCAGTCCGGCCATGTTATTTTCCTGGATTACAACACAACAGGCGACGGTATACTGACTTCCTTGCAATTGGTCAATACGCTGGCAGCTTCAAAACAGAAGTTGAGCGAAGCGAAGCGTCTGATGAAGAAATATCCCCAGGTTTTGATTAATGTGAAAGTCGCCGACAAGAGCAAGTACAACAACAACACAGCGATTGCCGATGCGGTAGAAAGTGTGGAAAAAGAACTTGGCGACAACGGCCGGGTGCTTGTTCGTCCATCTGGAACAGAGTCGTTAATCCGTGTCATGGCTGAGGGGCCGGACAAACCGTTGGTAGAGCAATATGTCGCGCAAATTGTCGATGTGGTGCGAAGAGAGCTTGGGTAATCGACTTGCTGTCCCCGGATTTCTCTTGGTCGTTATTGGGCGCAGTTACATTGGAACCCGGGGCGCTCGCTTGGCCTGATTGCAGCCGGTTACTGCTAGTTGCAGTGACAATAGAAGAATTTTTTAATGTTGAAAGAGTTGCATTAGCTCGTCAAATTGAATAAGATAGAAATTATTATTTTGGAATGGAAAGGCAGGGCAGAGGTTGTGTGCATGACAAAGCGCCAGAGCTTGCGATGGGGAACGCTGTACAGGGAATTACAATTGTGCAGGCGTTAGCAAGCTGACGAGGTGAAGGTGTTCGAAATTTTCGGCGGGGACCTTCCG
Source organism: Paenibacillaceae bacterium (assembly GCA_004134985.1). GTDB lineage: Bacteria > Bacillota > Bacilli > Paenibacillales > Paenibacillaceae > Paenibacillus_D. The sequence continues at coordinate 138,184 of REGQ01000014.1, forward strand.
GTTAAGTATTCAGACCGCAAATCGCAGCGTAAATCGGTTGGGTGACCAGCCGCACAATCGCACGATGGAATACAACATATCATTCACGATAAGGTTGCTCGAACGGATAAGAGCCTACCTTTATTCCTGAATGTCCACGATGCCGATATCTTGCTATCGGTAGGGCAGGAAGGTTTTGTGTTTTGCCGGATGCGTCCGGATCAACCAAATATCGCCTGACACCGCATAGTGTGGTAGGCATCCGTGTACAGCCAGGGTCAAAAAATAACTGTTACGGAGGTCTGTTAAACGATGTGTGGTATTGTTGGATATATCGGAACGAGAGATTCGCAGGCGATTTTAGTTGAGGGTTTGAAAAAGCTGGAGTACCGCGGATACGATTCTGCGGGGATCGCCGTATTTACGGAAAACGGATTGGAAATCAGCAAATCGAAGGGCCGGCTGGCCGTTCTTGAAGATAAGTTGCAAGGGGAACCGCTGCATGGTTCTGTCGGAATTGGTCATACCCGCTGGGCGACACATGGCAAACCGTCAGATGTCAATTCCCATCCGCACACAGACAATTCTTCGAAGTTTTCCGTCGTGCATAACGGCATTATCGAAAATTATCTGGAGCTTCGCGAAGAACTAAGCATTAGCGGTCGTCATTTCGTGTCGGAAACCGATACAGAAGTCATCTCGCACCTGATTGCATCGGAATATGACGGCAGCATTGTCGAAGCGGTGCAGCGCGCTGTCAAACGGATGCGCGGCGCGTTCGCGCTTGGCGTATTGACGGAGTTTGAACCGGATCGTTTGGTCGCTGTCCGTTATGCCAGCCCGCTTGTGATCGGAATTGGCGACGGGGAGAACTATATCGGGTCGGATATTCCGGCGATTTTGGAGCATACACGCGATGTTTATATATTGGAAGATGGCGAAATGGCGGTTTTAAAACGCGATGGCGTCGAGCTTCTGACGATTGATGGCGAAATTATTTCCAAGGAAATATTTCATGTCGATTGGGATCTGATGACGGCAGAAAAAGCAGGATTCGACCATTTTATGTTGAAAGAGATTTTCGAGCAGCCGAAAGCTTACCGCGACACCATGCTTGGCCGAATTTCGGATGATGGCCGTTCCATTCACTTGCCTGAGATTGGCATGACAAGCGAGCAGATTAGAGCGATCGGCAAAATTCAGATCATCGCTTGCGGTACAGCTTATCATGCTGGTTTGATTGGCAAGCAGCTCATCGAGCAGTTGGTGCGTATTCCGGTCGAAACGGATGTTGCTTCCGAATACCGTTACCGCAATCCGATCATTACGCCGGATACGCTGGTGATCGTCGTCAGCCAATCTGGCGAGACAGCCGATACGCTGGCTGCGCTGCGTGAAGCCAAACGATGCGGTGCACGCGTACTGGCGATTACAAATGTCGTCGGCAGCTCGGTTGCGCGCGAGGCGGACGATGTGATCACCACCTGGGCAGGACCGGAAATTGCGGTCGCTTCGACCAAAGCATACTCGTCCCAACTGATCGCCTTCTACCTGTTAAGCCTGTACTTGGCACAGTCGGTCGTCACGAAGGATGAGGAATTCATTGGTGAAGTAACAGCAGCGCTGCATAAGCTGCCTGAGCAAGTGGAGCAACTGCTGGGGCAGACCGAGCGGATGAAGGAACTGGCGGAAGGGTTTGCGAAGCACAGTCATCTGTTCTTCATTGGCCGCGGCGTCGACTATGCGCTGGCACAGGAAGGGTCGTTGAAATTAAAGGAAATTTCTTACATCCATTCCGAAGCCTATGCTGCAGGCGAGTTGAAGCATGGTACACTGGCACTAATTGAAGAAGGCACACCAGTCATCGCATTGGTGACGCAGGAGGCGTTAGCCGAGAAAACAATTAGCAACATTAAAGAAGTGAAAGCGCGCGGCGCATATGCGCTGGCGATTACAAACGAGAGCAACGAGCACGAAGTGGCAAAATCGGTCGATGACGTATTCGCCATCCCGAACACCTTGCCGCTGCTAACTCCAGCGCTGTCCGTTATCCCGCTGCAGTTGCTGTCCTACTACGCCTCGCTGGCGCTCGGCCACGATGTGGATAAACCGCGCAACCTGGCGAAGAGTGTGACGGTGGAGTAGGGGAACAAGTAACTGAATTCTTCTTGACTCATTACAATAAAGTATTGTTCCGAACAATAAAGTGTTGTTCTGAGAAATAATTAACAATAAAGTTTTGTTCTAGTGTGACGAGACGTGTTGAAAATGAATATTACTCCCTTAAATGTCCCGATGATTATTTTCGTCGGGACATTTTTTCAATTCGAAAGGAGAGAGGTAAGATGCAAGCAAGCTTAGGGGATCGTATCAGAATCATTCGTAAAATAAACCGATTAAATCAGAATGAATTTTCAAATTTAATTGGGATTTCTCAAGCAACATTAAGTGAATTAGAGCAAGGCAAATATAATCCATCATTGGAGACCATTCTATCCATACATAAAGTTTTTAATACAAACTTACAATGGCTGCTTGTTGGAGATACCCTTCTTGAGGATAATGAGGAGCAAGTATTATTTAATGTTTCGCTTGATGACACAGAAATAAAGTTAGTTGATTTGTATAGGAGTTTAAAAGATTATGACAAAGAAGAAATTATCCAGTTCATGAAATTAAAAATGGACCGTTACTGTTAGTGCCAACGCATAATGTCCAGAAGTTGACGGCGTAAGTTATCCTGATGGTGATCGCTAATCTGTCCAGACATGGTTAAAAAGAAAGAGAGAGTCAAGATAATCTCCCCTAAATGACGCGCTTGATCATGTGAACATCGATGATCCGATGTTTATTCTGTGCGCCGTAGATTAGGCATGTGTACAAGCCTTTTTGATATCCTCGCCGAACCACTCGAAAAGCAATAAACTTCATAAATTGCCCCTATCTGAGAATGTATCGCGATTTAGCCCGGCACCTCACTCTTCGACTTGATACCCCTTAGAACGGCAAGATTACTTTCCCTCTATATGGTCACTCCTAATTCTCTGAGATTTCTAGCAGGATTGATGTCGCTTTTCGTAGAATTTAGTAATATAGAACTAACTACATTCAAACATTTGTTCTATTACATCATGTAGTCAGTGTAACAAGTTAAAATAAAGGCATTTCTTTATATAGGAAGGGATAATCGACATGGCATCAGCGAAAGCAGACATAAACTTTGAGAAGGACCTTTTTGAAGCCGCGAACCGTATGCGTGCAACGGTCGCCCCAGCTGATTATAAGCACATCGTTCTACCGCTCATCTTCTTGCGCTACCTCTCTTTGCGCTACGACAAACGTCGCAAGGAATTGGAGAAGGAATTAAGCAACCCTAACAGCCCAATGTATTTCAATGATGCGGAAATCGTTCGCGAGATCTTAGAAGACCGCGATCAATATATTGCCGAACGTGTATATGTTCTGCCCGAAGAAGCGCATTGGTCTTTTATTGTGAAAAACGCCAAGCAACCCAACATCAAAGAGATTCTTGATAACGCCATGAAACTGATCGAAACAGAGAACGAGGATTTGGTTGGTGTACTGCCGCGCATCTATCGGAGCACGAACCTTCCAGTTGAAAACCTTGCTTCACTAATCGAAATTTTTTCGCGTGAGTCGTTCAGTTCGTCCAGCGACGATGCTGTGGATGTATTGGGAAGGGTATTCGAATATTTTATCGGGAATTTTGCTTCGAGCGAAGGCAATCGTGGTGGCCAGTTTTTTACCCCGAGTTCCATTGTCGAACTGCTTGTTGCAATGCTAGAGCCAGAGTCCGGAACCATCTTGGACCCAGCTTGTGGATCGGGTGGCATGTTTGTCCAATCCCAGCGCTATGCCAAAAACAAATACGCACTTTCGTTCTATGGACAGGAAAGCGTGGATCTCACTGTACGACTAGGAAAAATGAACGTCCTTATGCATGGAATCAATGCCGACATCCGGCTCGGAGATTCGCTCCTAAGCGATCAGTATAAGGGCCAGCAGTTCGATTTTGTGATTGCTAATCCTCCTTTCAATCAGAAATTGTGGGGAGCTGAGAAGATCCAGAAAAAAGACCCGCGTCTCATCATGGATTACGACAAAGCCGTATCCGACGGAAACGCGAACTACATGTGGATGCAGCACTTCCTTTCTCATTTGAAGGACGGGGGAACAGCCGGTTTTGTCATGGCTAATGGAGCGATGACTACTAACAATTCCGGTGAGAAAGACGTTCGCCTAAAGATGGTTGAAGAAGGCTATATTGATTGCGTTGTACAACTGCCAGAGAAGTTATTCTATACAGTTCAAATTCCGTGTTGTCTTTTTTTCTTGAGCAAGAACCGCGATGGGGAGAAAGGCTATCGAGCACGTAAGAAAGAAGTGCTTTTCATTGATGCTCGGAAAAAGGGAATGATGGTAAGCCGAAAGCAGAAAGTGTTGAAGCAGGAAGATGTTGCGGAGATTGCGTCTGCTTATCATATGTTCAAGTGGATGAACGGCAATTTTGAGAATGTTGAAGGTTTCTGCAAGGTTGTGACAATAGAAGAGATACAAGGAAACGATTACAAGTTAACACCAGGAATCTATGTGGGTACAGGAGAGACTGTAACGAATGAGATTCCGTTCGAGGAAAAAATGACTGAACTTATAGGACGCCTTCAAGAACAATTCTACGAATCCAATATTTTACAAAAAAGGATAATAAAAGGTATGGAGGATTTGTTGTGAAATATACTGAAGTAAAATTAGGAGATGTAGTACAGATCATAAATGGAGGAGCATGGTCGCAGGAAGAGTACGTAGATAGTGGGATTCCAGTTGTTCGTGTCAGTGATATCAATGACGGGAGAATTGATTTATCAAACTGTAAGTATCTCTCCCCCCAGAGTTTCGATAAATACAAGAAACATCTCCTTTTTGAAGGGGATCTTATTCTTTCTACGGTAGGTTCACATAAAACACAAGAATCGTCTGTTGTAGGCAAACCAGCGGTAGTTCGTAAAACAGAAGCGGGATCTTTGTTAAATCAAAATGCGATAAAGATTGTACCATCAGACAAACGGATTCATAGGGAATATCTTAGATGGATTGGGTTTTCTGGAGGATTTAGAGATTACATTACAGAGAGGGCTAGGGGATCTGCAAATCAAGCGAGGATAGCAATTTCAGAAATAAGAGGGTATAACTTACTTCTACCGGATATTTCCACTCAAATAAACATATCTAGTTTACTTAATGCAATAGACGACAAAATTGAACTCAATCGCCGCATGAATGAAACGTTCGAACAGATGACGATGGCTTTATATAAGCAATGGTTCAGTGATGGAGAAGATGAACAGAAACTTTCTGATTTCGTTGATATCAACCCACTAATCAGACTAAAAAAAGATGCTCTCACGTTATTCATTGATATGAAGGCATTACCGATCGATTCAATGAGTGTAAGTGATGACGATATAATCACAAAACCCTTTACATCAGGGTCAAAGTTTTTGAAAGATGATGTTCTTTTTGCCAGAATAACTCCATGCCTTGAGAATGGGAAAACTGCGTTCGTTGATTTCCTTAAGGAAGGTGAAGCAGGGTTTGGCTCCACTGAGTTCCTTGTATTTCGTGCCAAGGATAGTTGTTGTCCCCAGTATGTTTATTGTCTTTCCCGAGACCGAGAATTTCGTGCATATGCAATAAAAAGTATGGTTGGAACATCGGGGAGGCAGCGTGTTCAAACCTCGTCAATTTCGGAATTTCCAGTCGCAAAACCCGATACTGAATTAATGCAAAGGTTTGATATAACAACGAAAGACTGGTTTGATCAGATTAGGAGTAATACGAAAGAAATAAGTGAACTGAAAAAGATAAGAGACTACCTACTTCCCCGCCTTCTCTCTGGGGAAATCGAGGTGAGGGCAGCCTTAGAAAAAGCCGAGGAGGTGTTGGCCGGTGGCTAACGGACTGTACGAAACGGATTTTGAGGAAACGACGATCGAACGGCTCAAGGCCATCGGTTATGAATATTCCCATGCAATGAACCTCTACGGTCGATCTTCGTTAAGTGAGGTCGTGCTTTATGACCGGCTTGAAGCGTTTCTCAAGAAAACCCATCCCGATATTCCAATACAGCATATCCCTGCGCTTGTTTCGCGTTTTTCTGATCCGGACGGGGTGACGTTGCTTCAGCGCAACCAGAGGTTCCACGAGATGCTGGTGAAGGGCATCGACTTTTTCTACGAGGAAAAAGGTGAGCAGGTGTTTCACCATGTATACCCGGTTAACTGGAACGAGCCTCTTGAGAATAACTTTCTTGTCGTAAACCAACTTTCGATCGAAGGGAAGATGTCGCGGCGGCCGGACCTCATCATTTACGTGAATGGTCTGCCTCTGGTGGTGTTTGAATTGAAAAGTCCGTACAGCGAGCAGGCGACGATTGAGTATGCCTACAATCAAATCACGAACTACACCTATGACATCGCGCAATTATTCAACTACAATGCCTTTGCGGTCATCTCTGATGGTATCCTGACGCTCCATGGCATTCCGGGGGCACCGTACGAGTTTTATGCCGCTTGGAAATCCATCGATGGCAAGGAAGTCGACAACAACATCACGAACACGATGCGTACGCTCATCCAGGGGATGTTCCCAAAGGAACGACTGCTCGACTATATTCGCAACTTCATCGTGTTTATGAAAGATGGTAACAAGGAAGCAATCAAGATTGGCGCTAAATATCACCAATATTTCGGCGTTCGGTTTGCCGTCGAACACGCAGTTCGTGCAACTCGACCGGAAGGAGACCGGAAGATTGGGGTTCTATGGCATGCCACCGGCTCGGGCAAATCGCTTTCTATGTTGTTCTTCTCAGGGATTCTGTCGCGGCACCCGGAGATGGATAACCCGACGATTGTCATCCAAGTGGATCGTGCAGATCTAGACGGTCAATTACACGAGACATTCCTTCAGGGAGCGTCCTTGGTCGGTAACGTTCATCATGCAGAGAATGCTAACGAGTTGCGCGAACTGTTGTGTAACGAAGCCGGTCAAATTATTTTTTCTACCATCGAGAAGTTCCGTCTGAAAGATGGAGAAGGTGCGTTTCCAGTTTGCTCTAAGCGTCGGAATATTATTGTCGTGTCCGACGAAGCGCATCGCACCCAATACAGTTTTGACGGTTTTGCCGGCAATCTCCGTCGTGCCTTGCCGAATGCTTCACACGTCGGATTTACGGGTACGCCGATCACATTTGCGGACCGTAACACGTTTGAATTGTTCGGGAACGTCATTCACATCTACGACATGCAGCAAGCCACGTTGGACGGTGCAACGCTTCGGATTTATTATGAATCCCGCCTGATACCCCTTGATCTCGAGAATGCGGGTCTCGACGAGGAATTCAAACAAATTGTCAACCAGGTCGGGGATGGAAAATGGGATGAACATCGCGCTAAATGGGCGGCACTGGAAAAGGTTGTCGGTACGTCCGAGCGGTTGGAGACGCTTGCCAAAGATATTGTAGGACATTTCAAAAAGGCAGCTTCCCCCGAGGAAAAGGGCATGATCGTTTGCATGAGCCGCGAAATCTGCGTTCGGCTTTATGAAAAAATGCAAAAGGTGGAAGGGTGTCTACCGATCGAAATTGTCATGACCGGCGATATCGACAAGGACCCGCCAATTTGGCGCGACAAGCAGCCAGGTAGCGAGTTCGCCCATATCAAGTCCAAGGAAGAGCAGGAGAGCGTGAAAGCAAAGCTGCGAGACCCGAACGACCCTCTCAAGTTCGTCATCGTGAGGGATATGTGGCTCACGGGCACAGACATTCCGCCGCTAACTTACTTGTACGTCGATAAGCCAATTAAGGGTCACGGCCTAATCCAGGCAATCGCTCGCGTCAACCGCGTCTACCCCGGCAAAACGGGCGGCGTTGTCGTTGATTACATTGGCATCGCCGAAGCGCTGAAAGAGGCGACACATCGCTATACGCAAGGTGGAGGTAAAGGAAAGCCAGCCGGCGATATCGAGGAAGAGGCAGTACCAATTTTCTTCGAAGCGCTTGAAGCGGTTCGTGCCTTCATCCCATCAGGCATCGATATTACCGATTGGCGGGCAAAACCGAAAGTTGAGCGTGAGGATTGGATAGCAGACTTCGTGGGTTTTTTGATGGGACCGGACGAGGACACTTACCTGAATGCGCAGGCCAAACTGGATAAAGCTTATCAACTAGTGAAGCATTTGCCTGTCGTAATGCCGCACGCGAATGAGGTGCTGCTCTATGAGATTGCTGCAATTCAAATCAAGAAGTTCAAAATCGTTGGCGGCCCGGACGGCCGGCCAAAGAATATCGAGGAAGAACTGAAGAAATTAATCGACCGCAGTATCGGCGCTCGTGAAGAAGCTGTCGATTTGTTCGAGAAAGCGGGTTTGGAGAAGCCGGACATTTCAATTTTAGATGAAGCTTTCCTAGCCGACTTTGAGCAAAAGCCGCACGTCGATCTGCGTTTGAAACTGCTTCAAAAGCTTTTAGAGGAAGAAATCTTCTACCTTGTTAAGCAGAAAAACACGCTTGGTAAAGAGTTGAGTAAATTACTGGAGAAGACGATCAATGACTACCATAACCGCGTCATAACGGCAACGGCCATTGCACAAATGATGGTCGAAGCAAAGAAAAGAATGGATGAGGAGCGTAAGAAGAAAGAGGCGCTTGGGTTATCCGATGAAGAAATGGCCTTTTACTTTATTATCGAGAATATGGGTAATGAAGCTTTCTCTAATGAATTTATTGCAGGCTTAATTCGTAAAGTGGTCGCAGCTATGAAGAAGGAGTTTCAAATCGACTGGACGAATCCGCACCGTGCAGATGTTCTGGCAAAGGTCAGTAACGCTGTTAAGATGATACTCATTCGGGAGAAGGTTAAGGGCGAGCAGTTGCGGTTTCTGACGAATGCGATCATTGAACAGGCAAAAGAGAAATATAAGAATTGGCCAATTGAGGCGTAGCGAGGGAAGCCGTAGGTTCTAAGCCTGCGGTTTTTCTGTAAGTGAAAAGACCGGGACGTGTAGGTCAGTATTTTATTTAATATTTTAAAATGTGCCGAATGGCGGTGAAATTACTTGAATATTTTTGAACGAATACCCGATAACTTTTTTTCAATCCTTTCTACGAGATTGAAGCACCTCCACACAGACTTATTGTTTTTAATTTATCAACAATATAAAAGCAGTATTTACGTCATTGAACGCGACGTAATAATAGATTATTTTGTCGAATATCTTGAAACACATCCAGTAACAACCCTTGAAGGTGACGAGGAAAGTGATTCGGGTACCCCTTTGCCTAAAGAAACTCGGGTCCTAGCTTTTCACTTCTTGAACAAATTTATTGAGCACGGTTGGATTGAGCTTGAACAGCAACCTGACTGGTCCTATAAGGTAATTATTCCTGATTATGCGATTCGAATTTTGGATACTTTTGAGAAAATTGCTCTGGGGTATCAAATGGAGTTTCGTGGACAAGTCCTTTCCATATTTCAAAACTTAACTGGTTCGGAGGGATATAGGTATATCGCAATTCAACAAGCCTTCGAAACGACAGATGCATTGTTAAATGGACTTCGTGAATTAAATCATAATATTAAACGATATATGGAGGATATGTTAGCTTCTACAAGCATTAACGAGCTGCTCCACCATTTATTTGTTGTATATAAAGAACGTATCCTGGATACCCATTTCTATCGTCTAAAGACATCTGAGCATATATCAAAGTATCGGACGCAAATAATCCGCCGCGCAGAAGATATGCTGTACAATCGAATGGTTATTGAAGAACAGGCTCAATTAATGGTAAATGACCGAATGGCAAAATCGACTCAAGAGGCAGTCCAAACCATTGATAATTGGTTAGAATTTATCTCATCATCATTTCGAAATGTATCTGAGCTCGAAAATGAAATTGATTCTCGGAATCAGAAATACGTAAGGGCAGCTGAACGAAGGGTGTCCCTTCTTTATAATAACTCTGGAAATCTAGCAGCTCAAATTGGTTCAATTCTAAGGTTTTTAAGCAGTTTGATTAAGAACGGGAAAGGCAAGGAGGAGCTATCAGCGGATTTTTCAAAATACATACAGCTATTCCAACAGGAAAGAATGGACATTAAAAGTCCATCCGTCAGGAGAAGTATCAAAGTCTATATGTTTGGTTAATGACTAACGAACGGAATGGCTTTTAAGCCATTTGCCACCTATAGCACCTAGAAATCGTAAACATTAATAAAGCCTATGAGTCCTGCTGAAACTAAGTTGTTAACACCTAGATACGCTTGAAGCGTAACATTCGGGGAGAAAGTATAATGACTGATCGGCGCTTGATGAGAAAGCCCTTGATCCACTGGAAAATTAGGTTGAAGAGGAGGCAAAGTGCGTGGATTATTCAGATTTTCTACCGGATCTAAATAAAGCAGCGGAAAGATATCGTGAGAAGGTGCAGGTGTTACTTAAATATTGCGTAACTTGTCAACCGTATGATGGTGGCGATTATGTTTGGATTCATGGAGAAAAAACCACTGTTGATGAGATTATGGATAGCGTCAATTGCCCTGAGAAGTACCGTGATGATATTGCTGAATATTTACATTGTCCAAACTGTGGCTCTTCTAGTATAGAACGCTATGGAACCGTTGGAACAGAGGATAGATATCGAATCGCTGAAGAAGAGCGTTACAATCGAATTTTAAAGCAATATGCCGATAAAATTGAGGGGTTTAGAAAACATATTGAAGATTATCCATCCCTGGCACTTGATCATCCAATGGGTAGGAAGATCTATAAAGAAGTTGTTCAAAGAAGGGCAGAATCTGTAACAGTTATTCCAAGTAAATGGTCTAGAGCAAGAGTTGTTGATCGCCATGATGTATTTGATTCAAAAGATCTTCACGCCCCAGGAATCGGTTTATCCTCCGGAGGAAGGTTTCATCATCCTGGACAAAGTGTGCTTTATATTGCTGATAGTGAGAAATTAGCTATGGTAGAGACATTAGATAATCCCAACGATTCGAAATTAATATGGATACAATCGTATTCACAAACAGACAGTATCAATGACATTTTGGATTTACGGCATGATTGGGATAATATTGGTCAGTCAAATAGTGATGTAATGTATGCATTGCTTGTATCTCGTTGCATATTTGAGAAAGTCCTAGATAGAAATAGCAAATGGAGACCGCAATATTTTATTACAGCTTTTATTGCTGACTGTGCGCGCAAGGCAGGATTCAAAGGAATAATTTATTCATCCAGTCGTGAAAGTTATGGTTATAATTTAGTTTTGTTCGATGCTTATGAGCCATCCATCGTTCCTGACGGTCTACCAAAAATATATATTTATGAGCCAATTACCAAAAATGTTTATGATCCGGATGATCCCACGGGTGTTTTTTAATAATCCGGAGAGTTGCAATGTTCTTGAAACAAACGGATGTATTGTATTAAAATGCAAAAAAAATGCAGCTTTCCTCCTTCAGGAGGAGGGCTGCATTTTGTTTATCAGCTTAATCATTCGTTTCATATCACTGGCAGGGAAGAGAAGATATATGAAATTATAACCAAAGGGAGTGATGAGATCATCATCGCTGCAGATCATTCCACGCTTTCGCGTTTGACGCAGCTGGTTCCGGTCGCATACCCTGACCTAGTCAGACCGGCATTCAAGTAACATAATAGGTCGTTCATCACCTGCTATTAGCTGTACGATTTTTTATATAGATATTTGTAATCATTTTTCCTAGTACGAGGGGTAGGTATTTGTGATATTCTGTCGAATTGTTTAAGTGGGTAATTTGGAAGGAAAATGAAATAAATTGAAGTGGGATTTCACATAAACACTAAAATGGGGGATCAATATGTTTTTGAAAAATTTGATCATTAAAAATTTCAGAAATATCTCTAGTCTCAGCATTGATTTTCGTAAAGGACTAAATATATTAATTGGTGAAAATAACGCCGGTAAGTCAGCAATAATTGATGCGCTTAGAATTTGCTTCAACTACGGTAAACAAATGAGAGACACATATGTGAAGCGCAGTGATTTTCACATTAACCGACATGATCCTGAAGCAAATATTGACGCAATTGAGTTCCACTTACTTTTTAAGATAGAAGACCCTGCTGAGAGCGGTACTTTTATCGATTTATTGTCCCAATCTGAGGATGGAACTCAGCAATGTTTACAGATTCATTATAAATATTATTTAGAAGATAAGAACGGAATTGAGAAAATCAGATACAACGTTTGGGGAGGAGACAACGAGGGACAACAAATTACACCCGATGTTTTAAATTTGTTGCTTTTCGTGTATCTGGATGCCCTTAGAGACGCAGCTCAGCAACTTAGACCAGTTCGTGGAAATAGATTAGGTGAATTATTTTCTTATCTCCGTGAGGATACTCATGGTAATCCCATTACTGATGAAAAACGAGATGAATTAACACTAAGACTTAGGGGGGCGTTAACTGGAGACCCTGATTGGAATAGTATTATTGAAACGGGAAAACAAAAGATTAACGAGCATCTTGACGAGACTTCTATAACAAATAAAAAGCAAAAAGTGGAGGTAGAATTTTTACCTTTTGAATTCAGAAAACTTGTTGATAGCTTAAGAGTAATACTTCCTGTATTTGATTCAGACCTTCTAGGAGGCGATTACAGCAAACAAAAATACTTTGATATTCAACAAAATGGCCTTGGCTATAATAATTTGTTGTACATGGCAACAGTCTTGGGAGACTTAAAGAATCGTAAGCATTTAGAACCTGAGTCATACATCGCATTATTAATTGAGGAACCAGAGGCTCACTTGCACCCACAACTACAAAGTATTTTTTTTAATTATCTAAGCAAATTGGATTCGATAGGATTTCAAATCTTTATTACCTCGCATTCACCAACAATTACAGCTAGAGCAGATCTTGATTCGCTAATTGTCGTTCAATGCCAAGACAATCATGTATCTACATATTCCTTAGCAAATTCGGAGCTATCTGTTGCTAATAAAAAGTATCTTGGCAAGTTTCTTGATGTAACTAAATCACAGTTGTTTTTTTCAAATGGAGTTATTTTTGTCGAAGGTATATCAGAAGCACTTTTGCTGCAGAAGTTTTCTAAAATCATGGGAAATGAATATGATTTGGATAAAATGGGAATCGAAATAGTTATTGTTAACGGAGTTGCTTTTGAACACTTTGGAAGACTATTTAATTCGAACGATGAAAGCAAGAGACTAAGTATACGTAGTGTGATTATCACTGATGACGATAGGGACCGGGCGACAGAGGAGATCTCTTCTAGGGCACAAAATGCTTTAGATCTAAAGCGCGGCCTGCTGCATGTCGAAACTTCAACTGTGACGTTTGAGTACGAGCTAATTATGGCTAGTGACTATAATAAAGATTTATTATTGAGCATTTATACGGAAATGCATCCTACATCAGCCTCAAGGATATCTGGGGACACAAGCTCCGATTTTGCACGCAGCTTCCTGAGTAAAGTGGAGAGCAATAAAGCAAAATCAGAATTGGCTCATCGGCTTGCTCTAAAACTTGAGAACGATGAAACAGCCAGAAGACAGTTTGTAGTTCCAGACTATATAAAGCGGTCAATAAATTGGGTTATTAAGGGTGAGCCCGATGTTTGATAGTCTTTCGCACGTTCAACGTACAATTGTGTTTGACAAGAATGGATTGTTTGCCGTTAAAGCTTGTCCTGGAAGTGGAAAAACATATACAACAGCAGCAAGATTGGCTCATAAGCTAAGTAACTGGCAGCTACCCAGCAGGGGAATAGCAGTACTATCCTTTACAAACGTGGCATGGCATGAAATTCGGAAAATGCTTGTTCAGAACTTAGGAATGACAATAAATTATCCCCATCATCTTGGAACGTTGGATAGTTTTATTAATAAATTTATATTCTTGCCTTTTGGACATTTAATAATGGGTTGTGGAAAGGGCCTATCCTTGTTGGTGAACCACACGACACATGGTCTGGCGGAAACTATGATCGTGATTATGATCAATACTTTGATTGCACGAGTTTTTCAATTAAAGATGGTGTTATATCAACCACAACAGATCTGACAAGATTTCATTTCAAATGGAGAAATAAAGATGGTTTTGAGAGCGGACATGTGAATAGATTGCGTGAGACAAAAATCAAGTTTTGGAGGCAAGGGTACGCAACGCAAGCTGATGCTAATTACTTCTCATTAAAGCTCCTTGATAAGTATCCGAATATTGCACGTTCCGTTGCGATGAGATTCCCAGAACTAATTATTGACGAGGCACAGGATACGTCCGAGATACAGATGGGGGTTATCAACAAATTAATTGAAAATGGTCTTGAGAATGTAATGTTAGTTGGGGATCCGGATCAAGCTATTTTTGAATGGAATAACGCTCGGCCAGATCTTTTTATCAATAAATTTAGAGAATGGGAAGAGAACTCTGTCATTTTAGATGAAAATAGAAGAAGCTCTCAAAACATTTGTAATGTAACTTATAAACTTACATCACGTGCGAATCCTTCAGCCGCGGTTACTGAGGCCGTTAAGGATTATGAACATATCCCAGAGATTATTTGTTACGAACAGGACAACATTCAACGAACACTTGATTACTTTCATCGTTTATGTGAACAGCATCGAATTGAGATAAACTATGAAAAGGTTGCTGTTATTTTTAGAAGCAAGTCCATACAAAACTTAATTTTCACTCAGCCTGATCGAGTTGAGTATCCGTGGTTAGTAGGTAAATATTTCGTTAGGGATCTGGCAAAAAGTAAATACATGGCCGAAAAGGGGAATGTTTATGAAGCCTTTCGTCTGATAGAAAAAGCACTATACAAAGGATTGCATAATAAAAGTTACTGCTCCACAAATGATCTTGAAAGTTGGATTTCTACAAGGGGCTTTATTCATCATAGGAAAGAAATAATGCATATACTGAGGTGTTTACCTTCTCCGACCGGAAGCATTATTGAATGGGTAAAACAGGCGTCGGATATTCTCCGGGGAAACAATATGCCTATAAGAATGAATTTACAACCTAATTGTGTGGACTGCAATTTTGATGAATTATTCAAAATTACAGAAGATAGCTCTGCAAGATTTAGAGTAGGTACTGTCCATACGGTTAAAGGAGAAACTTTTGATGCTGTCTTACTCATATTAAAGGAAAAGGGTGCGCAAGGGTCATTTTATAGAACGATGCTCTCCCGCGGCTTAAATACATTCGATGATGAGGAGTTAAGAATAGCCTATGTTGGCATGACAAGGCCAAGGAAATTGCTTGTAATTGCAGTGCCAAGTGAACAAAGCAGAACTGTTTGGGAACAAAAACTGCTGTAATAGTTGATATGTCCGCCCGTGGAACGATTGATGTTGGTGGATAAATAGAGTTGTCGAATATGTAAATCTTTTAGTGATAGGAGAAAATAAATAATGAGTGAGATTTTACTTGAAAAGGTATTTGATGCTGGAGCAAATACAATATGGTCAGAAATGAAAAAGCTGAGAGGACAAGCCCCAGAACAGAAGGAAATCATGAGAAGAAGATGGGTTTGGGAGTTAATACAAAATGCATCTGATTGCACTCCCAAAGGTGGGGAAATAAACATCAATATATCAGTTGATAATGGTTTAGAATTCTCTCATGACGGAGTTCCATTCACATATGAGAATTTAGTGGATTTAATAACCCAAATATCTTCTAAGGAAAATGATAGCGAAGAGAAAACAGGAAAGTTTGGAACCGGATTTATATCAACACATCTGTTATCTGAAAAAGTCAATATAAGTGGAGTGTTTAAACAAAGCGACGATGTACACAAGAATTTAAATCTTGTAATTAATAGAACTGGAACTTCATATGCAGAAATTAGAAATACCATAAAAGATACTCTCAATATAATTGAGAATTTAAAGCAAGATGATAGCGTGAATATTAAAAATCTGGACAGAAGGCTAACAAAGTTTCACTACGACTGTAGTACCCAAGAAACTAAGGAAGCCATTAGAATAGGTTTAGAAGATTTGAATAAGACGGTTCCCTTTGTATTGGCTTTAAATGGATCTATTTCATCAATTTCATATAGTGGAACTGAGTTTAAAATTGGCACTGATAGGCATCTTGGCGATTATAGGGTAGTTGAAATAATAAAAAAATCAAATGAAAAAATGGACCGCTATAATATATTAATCAAAACAGAAAATGAGGTATCTATAGCTTTATTAGTTCAAGAGATAGATACTCAAAAAATTAAAGTATTACCATATCCGAATAATTTCCCTAAATTATTTTGCAAGTTTCCTTTAGTTGGAACCGAAACTTTTTCCTTTCCAGTTATGATAAATTGCTCAAAGTTTGATGTGGAAAAAGATAGAGATGGTATCCACGAGGGGAATCATGACAACATTATTTATTTAAAAACAGCAATAAAGTTATATGAGGATCTGATAAGCTTAGCATGCAAAAATAAATGGGAAGATTTATATAATATGTGCTTCACTCCGAAAAAAAATAATAATAGCCTTCAAGAAAACCTTTATAAAACAATAAAATCAAAATATGAACAATTACCTATCGTTGATGTGAATTTAAATGGAGTATACTCTGGAAAAGCAGCATTGAAAAATAATAAATCAGAACACCAGATAGGTGTTCCAATATGCGATAAAGAAGAGTTAAGTGATGAGTTTTGGGAGGTAATTAATTCTTTTGCGTTATATTATATTCCGACAAAAGATGGTTATTTAAAGTGGGCTAAAATAAGCGAATGCAAAATTGATATTTCTAATATAAACAGTAATTTCATGAGAAATAAAGATTTGGAAGAATTTAAACAGAAATTTCATGGGGAAATAGATGATATATTTACATGGTTTAATAAATATTATGACTTATGGATAAAGATCAGGGGGGAAGAAAGCTTTACTCGTGAAGTATGGGCTTTAAATCAAAGTGGTAAATTTATGGAGGCATCAAAACTTTCAGTAGATGACAATATTGATGATGTTTTGAAAAAAATATTGATTGATTTAGGTGATACCATAACTGAGAGCTTGTTAGTTAGGGAAGTTAAGTTGCCAAAGAAGATTATTCAAAAGAGGATTGATAATGAAAATGTCGCAAAAAAAATTCAGGATAAAATAAATCATATACTTTCTGATGAAACACTCAATAACACGCAAAGAAAGCCTGAAAATCAAGCGATTTTCAATAAATTGAGAATTGGTTCCTTGAAAATCCTGATTTGAGTGAAAAGCTATTTGATCAACTTTATAATAAACGGAATTTATTATCCACTCCAGAGGAGAATATAAGACGTTTCAAAATAGCTGAAAAAATCGAAAGTAATAATATTAAATATGAGGAACTAGACGATATCATCACAAATCATAATAAAATTGCTGAGTTGATTGGAAACTTAAACGACTTATCATATGAAGAAATTAAAGAGAAGTTGAATCATATCACTATAAGCTCACCTTATGGCCGTGAAAACTTTAACTCGATGTTAGAAATAACAATTGAAAAAGTATACGATTATCTGAATGACACTGATTATCAGCTGGCCCACTCCCTAGAGGAATGGAAATTCCAAAAATATTCTGATACAGTCTTCCCAGGAATTAAAAACGGGAATGAGATTAGAATCATTGTTCGACCGAGCAACCAAGACAAAATAATCTTTTTTTATGATGAAGAGTTAGAAGCTTTAGATGATACCAATTATGAATTATGGACATATAACGGGCAAGGTATTACTCGAATGATCACATTAGGGGATATTTTAAAAACAACAGGCATTACTATGATTCCTCTAAGAAACATTTACAATGATTAGTTCATAGAATGATCGCTTAATATTGAGGTTGTGGAGGCTATATGACAAGTGATTTAATAAACAAAATAGAACAAATGCATAGAAATAATATGAAATATATTCATCCTATTGAGTCAACTGAAAGGATAAGTCAATATATTTCAGCTTTTTCGAATACAGATGGGGGATTTATAGTGTTTGGCGTTAAAGATGATAGAAAAAGGTTAACAATAAAAAGTTTCCCCTTTACTATTGATGAAAGTCGTATTAGAGATCTTTTGGATAAGCATGTAGAATTTGAATTTGAAAAATTTGAGTATGATGGAAAACAACTAGCATACATAAAGGTAGAGAAGAGTAGTTTTGAAGTTAAATGTAACAATATTGTGTATATATTTAATAGCAAAATGGAGGTTAAACAATTGTTAAAAAAGAAGGTTTTTTTATCATATTGTCACAAGGATAGCTGTATTGCTGATTTAGTTGAAAATAAACTAAATGAAATTGCTAAAAATAAAATTGAAATTTCAAGAGACATTAGAAAAGTAAAATATAAAGATAGCCTAGATAAATATATGCAGAGCATCAAAGATCATGACTATGTAATATCCATTATCTCAGATGGGTATTTACGGTCAGTTGCCTGCATGTATGAAGTTACAGAGCTTATGAGAGATAGGGACTATTACAATAAGTTGTTATTTATAATATTGTCAGAAGAAGACATAAAGTTTTATGACAATAAAGAGATTAAAATAAAAGCGGACATTTACTCAGGTAATAGATTTGAGTACATCAAATATTGGGAAAATGAAAAGACAAAAATAGATGCTCAAGTTGCAGAGTTTAAAAATCCGGCATTAATGCTAGAGTTAACGGAAGAATCACGACAACTAGAGATAATTTCCCTTCATATTGGAACGTTTATTGCTAAATTAAAGGATGGACTTGGTGAACCCTTTCAGAACATGCTCTCATCAGATTTTAAAGAAATTATTTCTATTATAAATAATGAAAAATAGATATAGGCATAAATGGTGAGTTCCGAGAAAAGGTTATGATCTGGAATGAAAAGTGTCAGGACGCTCCTCCCTGACACTTTTTGCGGTGATAACCGATCTAGGACCTGTCTTCAAACCTATGATTTACGCCAAAACAATGGTAGAATTAGGGTATGAGAAGACGATACGAAATACACGATGATCAATGGGAAATAATAAAGCCTCTACTGCCCGCTGAACGAAAACGACAAGGTGGGCGTCCTGCAAAAAACAATCGAATGATGCTGAACGCAATGCTTTGGATTGCGAGAACCGGTGCGCCGTGGCGTGATCTACCGGATTATTATGGTTCCTGGAAATCGGTGTACACGCGGTTTCGGCGTTGGCAGATGGCAGGCATTTGGGATCAGATTTTAGCCCATGTTTCGATTGAACCCGACTTCGAAAACGTGATGATTGATGCGACCATCGTTCGTGTTCATCAACATGGTTCCGGAGCAAAAGGGGGCAACAATTTCAAGCCATCGGACGCTCCAGAGGTGGATTAACCACCAAGATTCATGCCATTGTTGATGCCCTGGGTAACCCTCTGCGTTTTGAACTGACAGGTGGACAGAGCCATGATTGTGTGACAGGCTTTGAGATGTTGAAGTCCATGGATCTTACGGGGACAAATGTCTTGGCGGACCGTGCTTACGACACCAATGCCATTATCAATCATCTCTCCGAGCAGCAGGCTCATATCGTCATCCCAAGCAAAAAATCTCGTCTCGTTCAGCGGCCGTGTGATTGGTCGCTCTATAAAGAACGCCATGCGGTAGAATGTTTCTTTAACAAAATCAAACATTACCGCCGTATCGCCACACGGTTTGATAAATTGGCTTGTTCGTACAAAGCTTTTTTAGCCTTAGTTTCGATTATGGTCTGGTTGGCTTAAGTTTGAAGACAGGCCCTAGTTGGAAGATGGATGGTACCGAGTAATGAATCGACCACTGAAATATTCGCTATTTGGTAGTACGACAGTTATGAAAAGTATAAGGAAATAGAAACGAATGTTAGGGGGGACATTGAACACAGAAATCGAATAAATAAGTGGTATGAAGAAAATGGCGGTAGAGAATACGTTTATAGGCAGTGTATTTTAGAGGTTAAAAACGAGCAGATATTTTCTACTTTGAAGAAGAATGAATTCACTAATCATGAAGTGCAATTTTGGCTTAAGAACTAAAATTTATATAAGGCTTC
This sequence comes from Paenibacillaceae bacterium, assembly GCA_004134985.1. Lineage (GTDB taxonomy): Bacteria > Bacillota > Bacilli > Paenibacillales > Paenibacillaceae > Paenibacillus_D. The sequence continues at coordinate 158,308 of REGQ01000014.1, forward strand.
AAATATTACAGCGGCAACTTAAGACTGTATTTTCTAGTCTAAGTGTGCCGCTGCGTCTCTGTGTGAATCAGTCTAATTATTCCTTGTGGGGAACATATCAAAAATCAGTCTGAGTGAGTTTTTGGTAAAGTTCAAGATTTCCCTGCTCAAGTACGTCCCGTTGCTCTTTAAGTCTCTGTATCTCTGCCCGAAGACGCTCAATGGTTGCTTCCATTGCATCGATAACGTTCGTAGTTGCCCAACATCATCTTTAGTTCCCATCCTATATATACTCCTATCCTCGCCCTATGATCGCCGGTCCCTGACAGGAAAAGATCATCTCTGGCGAGTCCCAAATAATGCTCTTTATGGTCTTGCCATAACGCTTGGAAGATCTCCTCAGGAATGTCTTCTCCTGCAGCTCTTTTTCCGTTTTTCCCCGCTGTCCCCGTTAAGCTGAGCCGTACCACAAGTGAGGCCCAAAATTGGAGTGTTGAAGAGGGCCAGGCGGACTCACGCTGCATCAGAGGCGCAAAATCAATAGTCCGGTGCGGCGTACTTCGTTACGTCCGGCTCGAATACCGCTCCATTGGACAAGTCCAGCTCCACATGGGTGGTTCCGCGAACGTCGGTCAGCACGAGCATGCGCGAGCCAACGACGGGAACGCGGTCGGCGCGGGTGCGCATGTGCGCTGAGACGACAAGAGGAGCATCGTCGACGATATAGCTTACCTCGACCGTGAACATCGGGAAATTGAAGAGCCAGCGGTTAGTGAAGTTCACGGCGGTCAACGTCCCTGCGAATGACGAACCCTCCAAGCGGAGGCGCTCGATGTCCGCCTGACGTCGCCCGGCGTGGGCGATTGAGCCGGGCAACTGCAGGAGCACGATAGCCGCCAAGAGGGCGAAGACAGCTCCGACGATGGCGCCGAGCTCTGGCGGGATCGTCGGCGACGTCGCTATGGCCTCGAGGTCGAAGGGGCGCGACGGATCGCTTGTCAGCGTCCAGAGCAGGAGGGCTCCCGCGCCTGTGACGAGCCCTCCTGTGATCGCTAGCGTCGCGAACAGGCCGGCGACCCTGGTCTGTCCGAACTGCTCGACCGCTCGCGAGTACACTCCGCCGGTTGCATTGATCGCGACGAGCAGCAGCACCACGGCGACGCTCACCGTGACCGGATGACCGAGGAAAATGCTGATCGCCGGTGTCGGAGCCAGGCCGAGCAGTGCTCCGAACGGCACGGAGCCTGTCAGTGCCCACAGTGCAGCAGCTGTGAGCAGCCACGGCAGCAGCGGAGCCGCACGTCCGACGCGACGTCCCGGCCGGAGCATAGTCATCCTTCCGTTCCTGTCCATGGTGGAGAACAACGGCATCGTCTCAATATGTTTTTGCTGCCCGTGCTTCTGTTGACCCTCCGCAGCATCCCTCATTGGCATGGCCCTCCCGAGGAAGATACTTTAATCGTATATATTTGATAAGGGAAAGGTGAATAGTTGTGAGCGCTATCACATTCTAGGTGCCGTACTAAAAAATTAAAATTTCTATTATCTTTATATTTAGCCATACACACCTTCACCTCCAAAATTTCTTGCCTATATTTTATCACCTATACGTTGTCTACTGTAAATACCCAATTCGAAACAAGGAGCAGATCAATAGTGATATCTGATCCTTTTGGATTTTTCGCCGATAGCCGCGGAGAACCGTATCACAAATAGAGGCAATTTCTCTGAAGAAAAACTTTGCAGAAGTCTGTATTTACAGAATGCGGACCCTTAACAGTAGGTTAGGTCAGTATTTATGGAGTATATTGTGTAAACAAGCGTATGCGCGCTTTTTTATTGTTATACAACCATATGGTTTGAATGACAGACTCATTCTTTAAAATAGGGCGTAATCCCTCTTGAATATAGGTTCTCCACTAACTTGAAAAATTCTTCTGACGATAAATCCTTTTGACGCTGGAGCCAAAGACGAAATAAAGAAAGGGAAGTTGTCAGGTAAAACTCAATTAAGTATGGCGTTAAGGAATGGTTTTGCGGAACGTTTAATTCTAATTGATCCAAAGTGATTTCTTTTTTTAAGCGTTTTAAAAACCGGGCACTTCCATAATCACCCAAAAGGGCGTTAAGAACCAGGAGATGTTCTCTTTTGTCCAGACAATAGAGCGTATCTTGAACCGTATGCATCGATAGCTCTTTATTCGCCAATTCTTTTTTCATGTCATTCAATAAGTCATTTTCAACAGAGTCTAACAATTCGTAAATGTCAGTAAAGTATTGATAAAAGGTGCTGCGGTTATATCCTGACTTATTCGCAATTTCCTGAACCGAAATTTTCTCAATCGGCTTGTGGCTATATAACTCACAAAAAACTTCTACAAACTTTTGTCTTGTTTTCTCCGTTATTTGGGGTTGCTTTTTCATGTTTCCCTCCTACTATATAAGTTGAACTATTGAACCGCCATATCATATACAAGGGATCAATCAGCTCTGATTTCAACGATTCTATATGACAAATCATATAGAATCGATCATCCGGCGCTGATTTCAACGATTCTATATGAAAAATCATATAGAATGGATCTTCCGGCACTGATTTCAACGATTCTATATGAAAAATCATATAGAATCGATCATCCGGCGCTGATTTCAACGATTCTATATGAAAAATCATATAGAATGGTTCATCTGGCGCTGATTTCAATGATTCTATATGAAAAATCATATAGAATGGATCATCCGGCGCTAATTTCAGAGATTCTATATGAAAAATCATATAGAATGGATCATCCGACGCTGATTTCAATAATTCTATATGAAAAATCATATAGAATGGATCATCCGGCGCTGATTTCAGAGATTCTATATGAAAAATCATATAGATTAAAAGGCATTGCCGGCATAAGGGATCGGAAAGCCGTTTTAGAGCTTATTTCCCACCACAAGATTTCTCCATTTCCCCCTCTTTTTTCTGGAAACGTGGTTGCTCAACAGCGAATTTCTTACGATCGTTTACTAATCTTTCGTTCAACTTATATAGCAAATAAGAATATCATCCGACAAATAATAAAAAACTGATGGTTGATGAAGGAATAATGAAGATTTATAATCACATCATACAACATGTTGTATGATAACCAAAAGGAAATGTTAATAAGTAGGGGTGGTTTTAATGTCAGCAAAACAAGATAGAATTTTAATTTTTGGTGCAGGTGTCATCGGGAGCATGTACGCAATTAAGCTTATTGAAGCAGGGTTTGACGTTAGCCTGTTTGCACATTCTAATAGATTTAAATCATTAAGAGAACATGGCCTGCAATATATAGAAAAAGGTACCGTTAGATCGAAACAAGTGAATGTCATTGATACGCTCGAAAATGACGATGTATACGATTTTATTTTCGTTACCGTTCGTTATGATCGGTCCGAATCAGCGATGTTAGCGCTAAAAGATAATCAAAGCAAAAATATAGTTACGATGACTAGTAATTCAATTGGATTTTCTTCGTGGCTGGATATCGTAGGGGATAGACTCTTACCAGCTTTTCCCGGCTTCGGCGGACAGATTAAAGATGGAGTATTGCATGCTCGATTTCTACCAAAGATTATAGCGGCAACTGCATTTGGAGAAATTAATGGTGTAGTGACAGAGCGCATAGAAAACCTCGCAAAATTATTTAAAACAGCAAAGCTTCCCTACGTTATTAAAAAGGATATGCAAGCGTATCTAATCACACATTCCGTATCAGACATTGCCATGTTGAGCTTTTTGCATTCTGAGAATAAGATAATTGACAAAAAAACAGCCAGAACCAGAAAGACGGCACGCAAAATAACAGTCACTTTAAAAGCGTATCTAAGGGCAATAAAAAAAGCTGGCGTTTCAATTGATCCACCAATGCTTAAAATGGTGCTTAAATTTCCAAACTTATTTTTGGATCTTTTCTTTATGACATGGCTACGAACTAAAATGGTCAGGGATATGATGTTGCCGGATTATGCGAATAATGCTAACAATGAGATTGTGCAGCTGAGTAATGATTTAATGAAATTTTTAAGTCAAAATGATATCAAATCGGAAATACATGTTCAGTAATTTTTAATTTATTTTAATTAAATCCTTCAATTGGGCATTAATGTGAATATGAAAATCGAAATATATAGTTTTTTCGTAGCATCTTTGACTAAACTAACGAGAGACGATAATTGAACAACAACAGCGGCAGTCTAAGACTTTATTTTCACAGAACAGTGGATGTAATGAGAAAATAAAGTTCTAGACTTAAAATTATCAAGACCTAAACTTAAGGAAATCAAATAAAATAAAGGATTCTACATATTATCCATGACTAATATGTGGAACCCTTTATGTTTAACTATCGTGTCCCGTTAGCGGAAAGAACCTCACTTTACATCGTTTTTTTCTTTTTCATGTACAAACCCATGAATGCGAATTTGATTGTCCTCCAAATCCCATAAATAAAATTCATGATATACCCATGCTGGATTTTCTATTTCCCCGACGCGAACACCTTTTTGCTTTAATATTCGGTGAGTTTCAAAAATATCGTCACTCTGAAGGTCGAGCATCACACTTTTCGGCAGTTCATTTTTCTCATCCCCCATGAACAAGTTGCTCAGTGCCAGCCTCGTATTTTCATTAATAGGAAAGAAGTAGGCGAGTCCAATATTGTCAGAGGACTGAATGCCGAATATATCCGAATACCATTCCACCGCTTTCGGTAAGTCTTGAACATACTGCCAGAGTACTACTTTTCCGTTAATCGGTGAATTTGCGGTCAAAATATCTTTCAAAAAACACACCTCATTTATTTTAATTTATGAACCCATATAACTTTCGAATAGTAGGAATAAATTTACTATACCTATCCTGCCCGTTAGCTGTTGAGACAGGACGGGGAAGAGATCAACTCCAATACGGGCTTTATTTCGCTGGAGTAGGCGGTACTCATGGAACCGAATGGCGCGGCAATACGTTCACGATCGTGGTTCAGCAGCTTTGGTGAAAGAAATGCCGCATCTAACTTTAAAAAAATCTAACCGTTTGCCTTATACATTTGTAATTATGGCCTCTTATTTTTCTTATCATCTAAGTAGATATCCAACGCCTGTATTGCACGAGTTGCAAGTTTTATAAAAAGAAATAAAGCATACAAGCCGAGTAAAATAATTAAGCCATAAACCACAAACATAATTGTTGGTACAAATCCAAACATAATTCCCCGCCTCTCATGGCATATTTTGGTTAATTCCTTCAGAGCTCCTTTCTTATACCTATCATATAAAACTCCTTCTTCTTCACTTTGAATAAATTGATTATAAGTAATTGGGGCTTTTTGAAGACTAAATAATGTTTTATAATAATTTTGTAATAAAAGAATTATTTTACAATACTATCATAGCAAAATAAATTCACAGGAATCAACCTCTAAAAAAACTGGGCCCTGCACATTAACTACTGAAATGCTGTTGTTAATTTAGTTGTTCTAGCTCCAAAGTGGAGTTTGACTATATAATTAGGGGAATGACATTGAAGATATTACACAAGAAGATTTTATCAAAGTAATAAATAATATATTTAGCGTCTGCTACTGCTGCTGGGAGTTGATTAAATTGAAATCATTTCGCTTATTTTTTTGTGTTTTTTCTATTGTTTTATTGCTTATAGGATGTGCACCAAAAAAAATAGAAATTACCGATCAAATGATTGACAAAGTTATTCAGGATAATAATTTAACCGTCATAGACATTAAAAAAACATCACAAGGAGCCGTCTTTATATTCTTCAAAACACAAACCGCAATGGGTGCTTACAATCTTTACATTCAGGATAATAACTTGGTAACTGGAAGAGGTGGGGTTGGACGGTTTGGAGAGGTTGGAGAGATTAGAGATCCTGATGATGGGGATGACATGCTGTTTAAGAGTGAAGAAAACAAAACATTACTTACGGGATTCATTGATGGTGCAATGGGGCTAATCATTGACGACGAGAATTTGTTGAATAACTTAAAACATTTCGATGTATTATTGGACGGGGAACTGAAAAAGAGGATAACAGTTAATAAATCAGAGCGTGCATATATTATTGAAATTGAATCATTTGTTCGCACCAAAAATCAAGTTATATCTGTAGAGTTTTACGATTCTAATAACAATAAAATAATGCAATAGTTTAAATTGAATTGATTATTTACATTATTCGAAATATAATAAAGTAAATATTTGGTGTGTGTGACTGGCGGAACGTGGAGTACCACGAGGAAGAACATATTTCATATGCCGTTCGCCTGGGCAAAGTGTTTGATCTTAGATCAGACGCTTTTTTTGTTTCCGCGTGCCCAGAGGCACGCATCATCTAGTTGATGAAAGTTCAACCGAGGGAGGGACCAAGCCACCTTCGTAGCTAGGATACCTGCGCATGGCGAAATCTGTGCGTAGAAGCGTATCGACAAAAGTACCTGTCAGAGACAGGGCGAGCAACATACCAGGCCGTAACATAAAGTGAATCCTGCCGCGTCGTCAAAAAGGCCTCGCAAGAGGGACAAGAGGAAGTCGAGCCTCGGGATACTGGGCGAAGACCACGGAAGCTGTGTAGAACTTGGAGCAATAGCAAAGAATCCTTCGGCGTATGGGGATCGGCATGGTATGAAAGATGGTGCAGTGAACTGGGGAGACGCTCCCCTGCACGAAGTTCTTTTTTTTTCGTAACGAGATGCTCTATAAGCCCAAAAGGTGAAATGAGTCGTCTGCAGGAAGGGAGTCCGAGGGGCTC
>REGQ01000015.1 GCA_004134985.1 Paenibacillaceae bacterium
GGAAGGATGGCTCAAAAACACCGGAGACGTGGCTCTCACTCACCGGAACAATGGCTCAATATGCTCCGGAGTATTCACTCGCAGTCGCAACCAATGATTTTTAGATAGAGCCTCGCAGAATAGCGTTTTTTTCGTACAGTTGCTCAGATTTACACCGCTCGGATAAACTGGATTATCAACATTATAAGGGGAGGGTTCAATAGGAGTTAGGAAATAAGTGTACCGTGAATTCTGTGGTGATTAAACCAGAAAACGTAATCATGAAGTTCGACGTCAAGTTTTTCGCCGGTCAGAATTGCTGTTCATTTTTTTCACGTCAGCCTCATTCGAAGTTGTTTCTGGTCTTATAATTTATTTCTATTCTATGGTCATGAATAAAAAGAAAGTTATAGTTCACGCATGATGAGTAGATGCGAGAAAGGAACTAGATCGAGCATGTAAAGGAGAATCCCCCGTCACCTTATGATGTCTACTAAATCCTAAAATTATTTAGGTCGATCATCTTTACATTTTTATTTTCTACTATACCCTTTACCCATGAGAGGGTCAAAAAAATATCTTTTGTAAGTTATTAATAATAACTAAAATTAAATGAGTATCATTGCATTTAATATTGATGTTAGCTCAGGTTTTCCTGCATGCAAGTCAAAGAAGAAAAAAAGAAAAACGGCATTTCTGCCGTTTATGTTTAAGGTTATGGTCGAGAATAGTGGGAAACGAATCCCTGACCTCATAACTGCCAGAGGGGAGATGGGGTTCAGTACGTTCGAGCAGAGCCGAAAAAAGCCACGTGGGAAAAGGCTTTTCTGACTTTGATGATTCTACGTTCGAGTGCGTCGCGGCGCTCGGAAATGAAAAAAGTGTGACCAAGAGTATGACCACTATTATCTGTAATTTGATATTATACTCTTTGCAATTTCCAATCTGTAAAGCTTAAAAAAACAACTTGATTTCCATTTTTCCTTTGTTGATAAGAAATTTGATTTTTAGTAGGCTCATCTACAAAATCATAACGCCGATTTCCTTGTTTATCGATTGCAAAATAAAATCCTTCTCGTTCATTTATAAAATTCAAGGCATCTTCAAATGAAAAGCTTATTCTGAAGTAAGGACTTTTAGGAGTTACCATAAAGTATCCATCGCCCCACGAACTGTAATTTTTACTCATATCATGAGCTAATTTTACTTTTTGATGACCATGCTTTTCAAATAGTGATTTTAATTCCATAATGTTATCATGAGTAGGAATCAATTCATATTGTTCCAACAACAATAATGCTGTATCTAATTCATCTTCTGAAAATAATCCCTGGTACAATTCTTGTATTAAAATAATAGGACCATATTTAGCAAATAGTACAGCTAACATACTATCTTTATCTGATTCTGTAACTAAGATTTTTGATATGACTTGATTATCTTTATCTAAAGCTTCAATAAAAATACGTTTTCTTAAGAAAGTTTCAGGTAGTAATTTCTCTTGCACATCCATCCATCCCCTATGACCAACCCTAGAGATGCTATATGTCATATAACCCTCTCACCTAATTTCTACACATATTAATGACCCTACTTCTGTCCACTTGGAATGTTAGCATCAAGTCAGACAGTTTTTAAGGTGTCCTCATTTAGGTATTATACACTCAAAAATATCGGAAAGTTTAGAAATTCCTGATAAACTAGTCTACTATCTTTAAAATTTTTTTTCCAAGGACTTACTGTTTACTTTAGTCCGAAGCATATCAGTAGTGCAATAATATTTATTATCATATGCCCCTACTATCATTATAATCATTAGATTGTGGCCCTAAAAATAAAATATAGTTGTATAGGATTGAGACATTTCTTCTTGAGATAAATAAACTATGAAATATAAGTGTTATCCATGGTAGAGCAAACAATACAACACTAATTTTTATTAATACGCATAACCATGTAGAATCCATTGGGCTAAGTAACAATGGTGAGATCCCATTCAAACAAATTAATCACATTATATTCCATCATTGCTGAATAACGAGATAGAAACATACGTTCTCTGTAATAATTATATCATTACTTTTCAGCTTATGGAAGTCTTGATTCTAGCTTGTTTAAAGATCGCTCCGCATGAACAGTCGCCTTATAAAAAGGTTTTAGAAATATCCACCCTTTCTCCCCTCAAATTAATCGTGAACATTACCAATATAATTCCAATTGAAAATTAATAATTAGTCGGAAAGACCTTTATATCTAGAACCTAAGAAACCTTGGTATTAATCATATTTCGACATTATCCTCCATTTCCCTTCAAGGTTTCGAGGTGTTTTTGTGTTGTTGTATTGTCACCATTCGCATTGTTGATAACTCGACTACTGGATTTTTAAGTATCGTATACCGGTCTGTTCACAAATGAATAGGATTTTATACAGCAATGAATAGCTGTGATATTCAGTTTATCACATTAAAACGCCGATCTATAGTCTTTTTCGCCTTCTGCTCAGCTTATATACAACGATATTTAACTTCTAATAACGCCATCCAAATAAAAGTTATATACATCCAACAATAGAGTATTAGAACTCGTAACAGCCACAATTCTATATTATTCCCTTGAGAGTAAATTCAATTATGAAAGGAGGACAGCCCAATATTTACACAATATGACGATACTATTAGCCCTGAGGATGTGATGGAGGCTATTGATATTGGCCGTTCCAAACTATATGAGTTGCTCCGAAAAGGAGACATCAAATCCTGGAAAATGAAAGGATACAACATCCCAAAAGCTGCACCCAATGAATACGTTCCTAACTCAATCCAAAATTAGCATGGAAGGAACGATTTAAGGAGTTGACCGACTTTTACATGCCGTAAACAGTCACTTCTATTTTCACAACGAAAGCAGGTATCCGTTTGAAAACAGTCATTAAAATAAAAAATCTGTCTGTGAGGAACATGACGGTCTATTGCCTCAACATGTGGGAATCGTAGGCAGACACGTAAGACTGGCTCTGGAATTTGGAGAACCTTGAACATCACCAGAACAAAAAGCAATTATTCAGCAGGATATAGAAAGCTTGAGACAACAGCTAGGCACTCCTGTTCACCCGCGCAATTTGCTCCGTACCTTCTACAGTCTGTGAAGAAAGCCAACGTCCCCAAAATTAGATTTCACCATCTGCGACATACGGTAGCAACCTTAATGCTCAGCCGCTACATTAATCCAAAGGTAGTAAAGAAAATATAGGGGCATTCCGTTATTCGAGTAATCTTGGATACCTACAGTAACAGTTCATAAAGAGACAGCCCGACAATATGACAGTATGCTGTTGGTTAATTGAAAACGAACTTCCCAGCTTGAACTTTATTATCGAACAGAATGGATGGAGTCGATACAAATATGAATTGGACAGACCTCCTTTCAGACAAGCTTAGAAAGCAGAGAATAAAATAGGCCTTACCCCAAAATTTCAGGATAAGGCATTGCAAAGTGAGTGGGAATATGCGACTCCTCAGATGCAACATAACCATTCAAGAAACCCCGAATGAAACCGAAAAAAATCTTAGTGTGACCAAACGTGTGACCACGGCACAACTCACAGCAGCTAAGCATCCTTCAGAAAATCAAAAAGCACCGGGAAATCCCGGTGCTACAATTTTTTTATGGTAGAGCCTAGGGGGATCGAACCCCTGACCTCATCGCTGCCAGCAATGCGCTCTCCCGCGTTAGTCGGTTGCACTTCCAAAAGTCAGTGGAATTGGGAATAACTCCTCCGACGAGGCGCTACTCAAACTGCTGTATCACGATGGATGTCGTCCGCAAGTGAACAGACCAGGTGCAGATTTGGGGACAAATGCTTCTCGATCTTTCCATCTTCTTTCCCTATCGGATCGTAAATCATAAACTAAGGGGCAATTCTCCTCCTCGGGGGCTCATCAACAATGCGTTTACACAAAACTATCGACAGCAATGCCGATGTAATGCGACGAGACTTTTTTGTTTAATTTGTGCAACTGACTATTTAATTCCTTTTTTAAAGAACCTTTTCATTTTTGCCTTGAAATTTTTAACGATCTTGCTCTCTCTCCTATTTTTCTTTATTATCATCTCTTTGAACATCATCATAAATGCAAAGAACATCAAGGATAAAGTCCACAATAGCAATGCATAATATATGTTCCACCAATCGGGAATTACTTTAAGCGGCAGGACGCTATTGGAAATTGTAAAATAAACAATTGCCGTACAAATCCAGAACAAAAATACGGATATATGATACAGAATTTTAAATACATTTCCCAAAACAACAAAGAAAGGATTGATAAATGTGTCGCTTATAAATTGTTTATGGTCTTCGTAAATAGTATCATGTGCATCCCAAAATTCTGTATCCATCATAGAATGCAGACATTCAACCATAGTCAATAATTTTTCTTCATTCGTTCTATTCATTTCCCGCTTGTAATTCACATGAGTTTTTCTTAATTTATAGAAATACTCTAAAATGAACGATGAAGCTATAAATCGAACTTTAGATTCTTTTCCTGAATGTTCTCGGACAAACTCATCAATCATATCCAATTTCTGAGTCTTCTTTTCCGTCTCCATTATGAGCGACAGTTCCCTATACATTGGGAAGTAAATCTCATTATAGCTAGAACTGAGCTCTTTCAGAAATGCCTCTCTTTTTTTAGAACGAAAATTGAATTGATAACCTATATATGCAGTTATTAATGCAATTATTATCACTGATAAATCGATCCCCAAAATCTTCATAGATCACCTCCACGAATTGTCAACACAAAACTAAACAAAAAATTGTGAGGGCACTTTTCTAGCTTTTACATGTGTACAGTAATACGTCATGTCATAAATGCGATGATGATTGAGCCAGTGAATATAATCTGACAGCGCGGCAGCAAGATGCTCTCCTGTTAAAAAGTGAGCCTGGTTAGCGAATTCGTCTTTAATAACTTAAAAGGTAGCTTCAGAGATGGGATTGTAATAAGGACCCTTTTCTGCTAAGGGGGCGTTTAACCTTAAAGGTGTCTAACGCTTCTGAAATGAGCTTTATTATCGAATTCTTTCCCACGATCAGTATGAAACATCTAAATAGAGTCTCGCATCGGCCCTGAAAACCAGCGCGGCGGCTGTCTTTTCAGGTTCACGGGTACTCTCGCGATTAAAGAGGTTCACAACCAAGCATACTTAGTTCCATTTATCAGCAACGCGTACGTAAGTCAGATCACTTACAACAACGGCATAGGACTTGATATTAATGTCGTTACCTTTAAACTTTTACAAATCTATGTAAAGTCAGGACGTAACAAAGAGATCACGTTTTACATTGAATTGAAATGTAGACTTACCGTATTTATTGAACTTATATCTAATATATCGCGAAACTGTATCTTCATGCGTTGAAAGTATGATTTGTTTTTCAGGAAACTCGTTACGCAATAATTCAGTTAAAGAGGCCATATTTATTTCATCCATAGACTGAACTGGGTCATCAATAAGTATTAACCCAAGATAATTATTACCATAAACTTTGTTTAATGCGAGGGTGAAAGAAATGACAAGTGCCGAAATTTGACCGGAACTAAAATAGTTCACTGCATCATGCTCACTAATATCATTTGATACAAATCTAATGGTTTTCGCTTCACCCGAATCGGCTTCTTTAATAAATACACCAAGTCCCTTTTGGTAGTATTGAATTATCTTACCACTATAAATGTAAAAAGGAATTTCGATATCTTTCATTATTCGATTCCAATGTTGTTTTATTGCAATATCGTACTCCTCAACAATTCTTCGCAAGTTTGTATCTTTTTCAGTCAGCAGGTTTTTTTTGTTTTCTAACTTTGTGATATCAGCTTCCAATTCCTTGTATTCTAACTGATTCTTTGTGTAATAGATCATTTCTAAATATTTGATCTTGTCTTCTAGTTGTTTTTTGCTTATTACCTTTGCTTTTTCAGCAGTATTATTAAAATAATCACTGTAAATACTCGAAAAGGTAGTGAAATGCTCTCCTCCAACATCATAATCTTCATGCAGCTTAAATTTCTTTAGCTTTATCTCTTCAACAAACTCATTTACAATATGATCTAAATTTTGTGGAATTATTAATTCTTTTTGAATAAACTTGTTAATATTCAAATCCTTACTTTCACACCACTTTATAAATGCCGCGATTTTCTGTCTTTTTTTATTTGATGCAGTTAGTCTATCAAAATAATCGCTGTCGATTATGTTTTTAGAATCCGATAAATAATGTTGTAAATAGTAAATGACCACGTTTAAATGGTCTGAATACAACTCATCAAATGATGTTTCGATCTTTTGTGTGGTCTCATCATAATAAGATGCAAAAAGCGTTTTTCTTTCCTCTATTGCTTGAATTAGTTTATTGTAGTCTTCCCAAAAATACCCACAAAGTGGGCACATCTTATTATTTATATGAGAATGACTAGAAGTAAGTGATATAAATTTAGTTTTTAGCTGATCGCGAGTTCTATTTAGTTCTCTAACTAGTTTTGAAAGTTCTCCGGCTTTTTTTTGATCGGCTACAATTTGATTAATAATAATGCTAATAGCTACGCTATCAATCTTAATATCTAAATCATTATCTAAATCTTCGATATTAATCAATGTCGGGTTAGTAGTAAATGTCTCTCGAGAGAGTTTAACTTTAATGTCTTTATATTTTTTCTCCTTATGACTACGTGCTTGTATGTCATCATATTTTTCAAGATTCAAAGCTGTAAGTACAACGTCTTCAACAAACCTTCTGTTTTCTATAACTGCATTGATTTCCTGGTTAGATTTTGCATTAAGAAAGTCATCCAAATGCTCTAAAAAGTCTATTAAAATCTTTATTTCTTTTACCATCTTATCTCTGGAATCGCGACTATTTATCACTGGATGTTCTACATCCCATAGTTTGGGAATAACTAAGTGAGGAAATAAAGCATAAAAGGGGCCTTGTATCATCTCACCATTTATCGTAAGTTCAAGATTAAGTGCTTCGAATCTTTCCCTGTGTGCTTGAATGTCTGTTTTAGTTTTAGTCAATTCTTGACGGATTAATGAACGTAAAGAAGAAATAATTTGCTTTTCTTCTTCTTCTTGCTTGGTATCAAACAGCATAGCAATTGCGTCCATACGTTCCCTTGCCTTTTGTTTTAAAAAATGAGTGTTCTCATCTTGCTGTATGTAATAAAACAAATTATAAAAGCGTGATAAATCAATATCGCCGAATTTATTTTCTATTTTCTCTTGATTTAATATCTGATATTGTTCTTCTGTATCATTAAAATCTGTTAGCAAAAATGTCTCAAAGTTAAAAAAATCGTCTGCACGTAATCTATGTGGCACTTTTGTTGCTTGCATTCTTTTCATAATAGTAAAGGAAGTATCTACACCATTACAAAATTCTATTTTTATGATACAGTCTCGCTCAACATATTTACGCAATAAATCCACTCCAAAAGTTGTACGAGCGTCATCTCTACGAACTCTTTTAATCCTCCCAGTTAAAACCAGTTCTATAGCATCAAATAAAGTGGTCTTGCCAAAACCGTTTGGTCCATCAAGCATTATTAAATTATATTTTGATAAATCTAGTGATAAGGAAAATTTATCAATTAGCTTGAAATTTTCAATATAAATGGTTTTTATAATGTAATTATTCATTTTTATCCCCCTTTAGCCACTTTGCTATTATCAATTCTCGCTCTACCAGTTGTTCTTCTTTTAAATTCCTAAGTTCATCCATTAGATTGAATGAGGATATTCTTAGCGAATCAAGATTTAATTCTACAAATCTACTCCTAAGAATGTCCGCTAAAACTACAAGATGTTCTTCCGCTCCTTGAAAGGATAAAAAAGGAAGCTTTATGAATAAACGACTGGTTAAGTTATATGCAGTTAATTCTACAGGATGTTTTTTGAATTCCAAAAACTTTTCTTTATTATTAATCAATTTAAATAAGCCTGTCGTGATATTCTCGTCGATATAGTTTACTTTAAGGTCTGCTACTTCTTCTAAAGTATACGGTAATACAAGTTTTCTAAAATGATAGGGATCTTCTTCTATTTCAAATATCTTTCTATTTAGCTCCTCATTAGTAGTCAATGCTTCTCGTTTTAGACATACAACTAAGGAGAGATTTTTGTCCATTGCAATATCATAACCTTCGGGGAGTCTTTTGAGTTTCGAAAAATACTGGTGAATTAAATTTTTCAACTCTTTAAAATCAACCTCTTCGGTTTGGAATAAGACAAGGAAAAAACCAACATGGAGTGGATCAGTACTTGATGCAAAAAAATCATCTTGATTCATCAAAAAATCCGGCCTTGATAACTTAAAATTATTTTCCGTAAATATAGATTCCATTAATGTTCTCATGTATCAAGCTCCTCTCTAGCTTTTGAAAAAGGAATCATCCTGATTCGTTTTATTTTCATAAATTTTTCTTCCTCTTTGTACTCATCATGTACGTCTGCATCTAAATTCACATCAGTCATCTTGCTTGCTGCTTCCTCTAAAGATGTCATGGAAATAAAGGATGATATCAATACATCTACCTCATGCAAATCATCAATATCAGAATTCAGCATTATTTTTTCTGCCATTTGTCCTACAAGCACTTCATCCAATAAATCATCATTCATAATCTGCATTGGTTTGTCATTTATTGTGGTTGGTAGATACGCTAGATTTAGTCCAGTACTGTCTCTTTTTATAAAAACCGAATTGTTATTGTCCATTGCTTCTCTTATGATACAATGTGCTTTCAAAAGTGGATCACGTATTCCATTTACAGGGATAAGACCGTGGAATGATTTAAGATCAAGTTCACTGGCGTTAACATGCGGTGTCCATTTCTTACACAATTTTAGAAATAAGTCGTCATCTATTTTTTGTACACTATTGAAAAACTCAACCACTCGACTATATGCATCTTCATCAATGTTAGTCTGATAGTACAGAAACTGTTCACCTACAGATGTGAATAATTCCCTTAATACATATGTATAATGCTGTTTACTCACTACTTCAAAATCTTTATCCAGCGCCTCAAAAAAAGTATCAAAAGAAATTCTTTTAATACGCACTGACGTCAAACCATGTTGCAGCGCATTATGTCTTTCAGAAACATGTTTATCTAATAAGGCCAATAAATAATAAAATAAACGATTTATATGTTCATCACTTCTAAATATCTCTCTCTTACTGTAATACTCTTTTATCTGAAAAATAACCGCTTCCTGAATACGTGTGATTGAACAGTGGCACTTATTATCCTCATACGAAAATAAAGAAAATTTTTCATAACATTCATCGTATAAACCGTTATCAATTACATACTTATAATAATCAAACGGGCTAAGTTGGGTCTTGGAATTTGAGGCTTGAGGTGCAACTAGGGAGAGATATATTGGTTTCAAATCCTCCTTTTTGAGCAATTCTTCAGATGTATGCAGAAAAGCATTTGTAATAGTTGACTTCATAGCTGTCTTCCCTAACAAGGTCCAAATGGCATCTTTATATTCACTTGGGGCAGTAGAATTGTATGTTTTAACTTGATGAATCGAATGCTCCTTACCTTGAAAATAAATTGTAAAGTCCTCAAGATATTCAATTTCTAATTCATAGGATGTAGCTAAACTGCGCTGCAATGTAAGGTCATTAATCATAAATAAAACAGTATAGAGTGCTGCTTTTCCTTGGTGTGAGTACCCATTCCAACTGTTTGTAGCATCATGATAAAGTGATTTCTGTCCCACCTCGTTTGATGTAACAGCCATGTTCATAGTTCTCTGTACCTCCATGAAATAGTAATCTCCATCTCAAACATACAACTTTCGACATAGTTCTCTATATATATTTCGACCCATTATATCCAAATCCTTCCGAACGAACACTTTATTTAGGTAAAAAGAGTTCCAATAGGTAAGTTTCACCAACAAAGGTGACAACTGTTGCGTGATGTAAAATGCGATCCAACATTGCATTCGCTTGTTTCGGTTCCCGGAAAATTTAGTCCTGCACTCTGAAGTTAACATTGGTGGTGAAAATGGTACTGTGCTTCTCATAGCGTATATCAATGAGTTGGAAGAATTATTTGGTGTCCTTGGCAGATAACCAATTTCATCAATGATGATAGTTTTGTATTTCTTGTAGCGCTTCATTCTTGCTTCCAGGCGGTTCTCTAGATTCTGGATCAGATCATGACACTTAATGATGTAGGCGTTTGTTCATTTCTTAACTGTCGCAATGCTAATCGATGTGGCTAAGTGGGTTTTCCCCACTCCACTAGTAACCTCTCAACCTTAAATATGGGTAAAGTCGTTTTAAATTGATTCTTACTTCGTCGGTGGATAGGCTGCACTTAATTGGACAGAAAAAATAAGAACTATTAGAATGAAGAGATCATGAAGGAACGGATCTACGACGCCCAAACAAAGACGAATTCAAAAAACAAATGGTGCGGCTAATACGAGAGCGGAAAATCAAGAACGAACCTTCTTCGTGAATACGATCTAAGTGCTTTTGCCTGGATCTCTGGATTGTCCAAAGCCAGAAAATCAGCTTCTTTTAAGGAAAGGACAGTCGTACGGAAGAAAAGAACGAGCTACTGGCTTTACGTTAGGAAATACAACAATTCAAGATGTAAAATGACATTTTAAAGCAAGCCGCGCTGATCATGGGACGAAAGTAAATGTGATACGAAATAATGAGTAAAATAGTCGGTATCAGCAATGTGGGAAGTCCTGCAATTGCCCCGTAGCACGTACTATTATAGGCCTGAACTGCTGAAAATGAGGAAGGCAGAAAAGGGAAAAGGCCGTTATAGACAACTTTAGAGCCAGTCGAAATAACTACAGAACGCGGAAAATCAAGGTGGAACTTTGGAAGCAAACGATTCATGCCTCCCGCCGAAAGATCGGTCTCATGATGAAAAAAAGTTTGATCAAGATGAGCCCTATGCCGTTGTTGTAAATGATCTGACGTACGTAAGCGTTGCCGGTAAATAGAAGTACATATGCTTGGTTGTGGACCTCTTTAATCGCAAGATTATTTTTCTTTAACATTGCCTGAAAGAACAGCCGCGCTGGTTTACAGGGCCATTTCTCGTTTCGCTGTGCCAGTTGATCGTATTCAAATGTTTCATACCGATCGTGGGAAAGAATTCGATAACAAGATCATTTTCAGAAGTGTTGGACACGTTTAAGGTCAAACGATCCCTTAGCAGAACGGGATGTCCTTATGACAATGCAGTCTCTAAAGTGACCTTTAAGCTATTCAATACCGAATTCGCTAACCAGGCCCACTTTTCAACTGGAGAACAGATTGCTGTCGGGCTGTCAGAATACGCTCACTGGTTCAATCATCATCGCATGGATTACCGTACACCTGTACAAGCTGAAAAGTGCCCTGATAATTTTGTTAAGTTTTGAGTTGACAATTCAGTTGTTATGAATGATGAAACCTATTCGCCGAGGACTTTTTAGCGGTGACGCCGTGCTCCTCCGTTAAAAGCAATACAAGGAAGTATTTTCATCCACTCCGTCGAGCGGACGAACTCAATTAGAGGTCCCCCCTCTAGGTACTCCATAAAAATGTCACTACGTGATGTGGTGACGTTTCTTTTTGTATGGAGCCTAGGGATATAGCTCGATAGACTCGCTTATCTATTTCTTCAAGGAGGTCAAATATCTTAGTATTAGAGGCAACGTAATTTGAAAATTTTTCATGCCAATGTGCTGTTTCCCATTGCAAGCTTTAATATGATAATAAAAACGTAGAAAATAGAAAGGCGCCCCCCGTCACTCACGACATCTGGGACACCTTTCCAAGCCCGCCTAACCGGCGTTCCTTTATTTATGCGATGAATACAGCTGTTTATTCAACGCTCTGAATTTTTCATTATGTGAAGAAACATAGGCCATGTCGTAAGCATCCGGATCAATATATTGCTTTGCGCTGTTCAGTGCAAGAATGGCATCAATGAATGCACCGGCAATTAACTTCACCTTATTAGGGTAACTGACGCAATCACCGGCAGCGAATATGCCGGGAATATTTGTTTCCGCATGATCACTTACCTGCAAGCCCACCTTGCCCAGTTGTAGTCCCCATTTCAAAATATCGCCGTGATCACGAGTGTAGCCATGACTGATTACCACCGCATCAACTTCCAGTTGCTCGACCTCGCCGCTCTCCAAATGCTTGATGCTGACTGAACGGATGACTTGCCCTTCGCCATGCAGCTCCTGTAAGACATAAGGCGTTCGAACATCCGTCAGCTGCTTCATGCGCGACACACTGCGCTCCATCGCTCCAAATTCGTCCCGTCGATGCACCACGGTTACCTTCGCACCCTTTTCAGCGATTTCATTCGCCCAGTCCACCGCAGAATTGCCGCCGCCTGAAATCAATACACGTTTGTTGGCAAAGCTATTCAAATCTTGTACCGTATAATAAAGATTTTCCACTTCATAGCGGTCCGCCCCAACGATATCCAGCTTCTGCATTTCGGTAATCCCGCGGCCAACAGCCAATATAATGGTACGTGTATCGTGCAGTTCGCCCGTATCCGTCTGCAGTCGAAACGTTCCGTCCGGCAATCGCTGCAGGTCGTCGACCCGCTGATTAAACACCAGCGTAGGCTCGAAGGTGCGCGCTTGTCCGGCCAGCCAATCGATTAATTGCTCGCAGCGAATGGGCGGAATTCCCCCCACATCCCATATGGTCTTCTCGGGATAAGTATGCAAAAATCCACCCAGCTCACTTTTCCCCTCAATAAGCTTGACCTTCATGTCCCGCATGCCACCATAAAACGCGGCATACATGCCTGCCGGACCACCGCCCACAATCGTCACATCATACAATTCGCCCGCTGTCATCTTGTCTTAGCGCCTCCATTCTCCGGTTCACTACCGCCATTGAGACTACTCAACCGCCGACATTGAAACTACTCTCCAGCTACCATTTCGCGGATTTTCTGCATCCCCATCGTAAACGCAATCGGCCCTCCCCGATCCCACGGGAAGCTATCCACCATATACACCTGCTTTTTCTGAATCGCTGGCACCGCGGCATACAGTTTATCATTTAACAGCGACGTTGCAAGAGCCGCATTCTCGTCGTTCTCAAGGACATAAAGGAAGATATGCTCCGCCTTCATCTCTGCAAAACTTTCCAACGAGAACGGGCCTCCCCAATTGTCCGTTGGCGCTTCATCTACAGGCGTCAGATCCAGCCAATCATACAGAATCATGGATGCGTATGAACCTGTGCCTGCAGCACCATACAACTCAAGCTGATTTTGGCGCACACGAATGAAGGCAACCTTCTCATCACCAATTGTCTTCTTGAGCGCGGCTTTCGTCTTCTCAGTCTCTTCATTAAAGGCAGCAATGTTTGCCTGAGCCTTGTCTTCCATCCCAAGCGCCTTGCCCATCTCCAGATGCGTCTTTCTCCAATCCGTATTCCATTCAAAATAAATGGATGGCGCAATTTTCTCCAGTTCAGCTTGCATTTCCCTATGGAAATAACCTGCCACGATCAAATCAGGCTCTGCGGCTAGTATAGCCTCAGGCGGAGGTGCGTTCCCAATTTTGTCTACCCCTTGCATCTCATCCACCAAATAAGGCAAGTAGCCATCGATATTGCCTTTGCGCTCATAGGTAGGCACTGCTGCAGGTTTAATACCCAGCGCCACAATATGGTCAATATCATCGTGATAGGTCAATACGACACGCTTCGGATGAAGCGGAAGCTCCACTTCTCCCCATGCCGAATCTACGATATACGTTGATGCGTTCTCTTCTTCCGCTGCCGCCTCGTCTGTTTTGTTTGTTTCGTCCGGTTCGGCTCCAAAATTCGTATTCTCTTCACTGGCAGCAGGCTCCGACGATGCCGGCACATTGCTCTGCTCCGATGCTGTATTATTTTGACTGCAGCCAAGCACCGAACCCAAGCATAATACCATTACAATAAACATCCATCCCAATCGCTGTACAAACATCAGTATGTTCTCCCCTTGTTTGAATTGATAATGATTTTTCTTCTCAATTCAAACTTAACTGATTCTGTTCAGAAAATCCATGAACGATTTTGATTGATTATTTGTGGAGTTTTTCAAAAAGAGACAACAGAAACCTTACCCCTTGAGTATAGGCGATTGGTCCACCCTTACCCCAGGGATACCGGGGCAGCTCCACTATTTTCGAACGGATGCCCTGGACACCAGGATGATTGAACATGGCCTCATAAACCCGTTGGGAACCGCTTCGTCTGCCTATGAAGATATAATCCGCAGGAATCGCTTCCACTTCCTCCGCCTCAACAAAGTGATCCCAATTGTTGACACTAACAATAGCCGACGGGATTAGTCCGATCAGTTCAAATAGCAACCATCCCCCGTTGCTCATATATGGACTGACCCGTATTCCTTCACGAGTAACTTCCAGAAAGGCAAACCGCCGCCGAATACATACCGCACGCATCCGCTCCCTGGCTTCGCCCACCAATCGGTTGAACTGCGCAATGTTATGCTCAGCCTGCATCTCTCGGCCCAGCAGCCTGGCCAGGTCACGGTGCGTATTGCGCCAGTCGACCTCCCAATAATAATAATGAGTCCGGGCAATCTCATCAAATCCGGTAATTCCCCAGTTTTTCAAAAATCGCCCGGCAATGATGAGATCCGGCTTGATTCTGTCCAACTCATTTGTGTCTATCGAAAGCTCGCAGCCGATGCGGGGGACATTTGAGAGGTAACGCTCCAAGTACGGAATGACAACTTCCGACTCATCCAGAGCATGATCAGCCGGCACAGCTGCCGGTAGTAGCCCCAGCGCAATAAGATGATCGGCTTCATCAATGTAGGTCGCAGCAACGCCGGCTGCCTCAAGATCCATTCCGGGTCGGTTGCGAATCAGCATCGAGCCTTGCACTTTACGTATGTATAAAGAAGGGGCTACACCGACTACCTTTTTGAACATGCGGCTAAAATAAAACTCGTCGCAAAACCCGACTTTCTGCGCAACTTCACGCATCCGGACGTCAGGACGCAGCATCGATTTGGCTGCTGCAATACGGGTATGCAGCAAATAATCGCTGGGGGTCATGCCAATTGACTGCTTGAACAGGCGCGAGAATGCGCTGGAATTCAGACCACTCATCTCGGCGAGCTTCTCCATACGGATATTCTCTGCATAATGGCGATCGATATAATCCGCACAAACCCTCATCGTATTGATTTGCAGTCCCACATCCGCGGTCGCATTGTCCTGCAACAACGTATAAAACAAATCGGTTAGCGCAATCTGCCGCTTCCAGCGGAACAGCCCGGAAGAGCCGTCATCCGTTGCGTAAATTTGATCAAACAGCCGAGTGATCACAGACTGGTCGGCCACTTGCAGCTCCCCGCCAGCCGCCAGATGAAATGGCCCAAACTCTCCAATCGACCAGCTGTTTTTGGGGCAGGATGAGCGCTTCAGGTCAAAAACCAAGCAGTGTGAGTCCCACTCTGCGCAGACATCCGAATGAACCGCTATTTGCATGCCAGGCGCAAACAGAAACAGTTGCCCTCCGGTAATCCGAAGCTTCATCCGATTGATCATCAATTCCCCGCTGCCCTGCTTAATATATAAAATAACATGTCTGCTTATAAAACGTTGTGGCGTGCTGTATAGGCCAATCCCCTTGAATCGGAGCGCGCGGCGCATCAACACAATCGGGTGGTCACAGCTACTGTTGGATAATAATGTCGTCGTTTGTTGAGTCGGTGCCTCAGGTAATTTGAACATAGCAGATCCTCCTTGCCGCAAGGATGCTCAGCATAAGGAGCACCATTAATTGAGAATAATTATTAATTAAATTTTACAGTAAAGCTTGCTGGCCAGCAATACTACTTTTCCAGGACATCCATATTGTCGCAAGAGCCGCTTTATGACAACTAATGTAATGGCAAAAAGCCACTGGCATCCATCACCGGGTGTGAAAATAATGCGGCTTCTCCCGTGTGGTTGACTGCCATCACGTATCGCCCCACCGCGCGCTGGGAGCTGCGCGCGATGAAGAAAGTCAAACCATGCATCTAGCTTTGCTCCAACTTACCTCATTTTCTTTTGTGTAATACAGGTCGACCCTTCCCAGCAAAAGTTTTGTAGAAAAGCATCCAGGCTATGATCATCAGGGCTGAAAATCCAATGAATAAATTCCCATATGACGTCGACGCTCCTTGGTCAAGCAACGGAATAATGGGCCGGCTTAGCCAATGGTGATCCATCATCTGAGCAATCCCAGCCGTCCCGAATGCTCCAAATATTTGAGCGGCCAGCGTGAAGAACCCCATTCCCACCCCCATCATCTCCGGTGGTATAACTTGCGCCATCTTATCCCAAAGACCGGTTTGGACAAAGGCAAATCCTATATAAAGGGGGATTAACATCACCGTGATTCCAATCCATTGTGTCATCATGACTACTACTCCAAGTAATGCTGCTGCAACGACAAGTAGTCCGATGTAGGTCACATAGTTGGCCCCTTTGCTCGCTGTCAGCCGTCCGGCGATTGTTCCGAACACAACCGCACTCATTGTTCCCGGGAACAGCATGAAACCGATTCGATCTGTATCGAATGCATGAACACCGCTCAAAAAGAGCGGGAGAATAAAGGGGATTCCAGCCATTACAACGAAAAGAAGCATTCCCGTTACAAGGCCTGCGCAATATGACCAGCTTTTGAAAAGTTCAGGCTGCACAAAAGGATTAGCCGCTGTGCGTATCCGCCAAATGAAAGCGAAAAGTGCGACTATCCCCAGCAGGATCAGCCACCACATGGAGGGGTTCGTGCACCAGAAAACGAATGCGCTCACGCTTATACTAAGCATTAGTAGACCGGTTATATCCAGATTGCCAGTCCGCCTTGCCTCAACCGGAAAAGCTCGACGGAAATATCGGATAGAAAGCAACGGAAAAAATGAAAGAAGAAATAACGTGGACCAATGAATATAGGCTGAGACAATACCACCTATAACTGGACCTATGCCGATGGCAAAAGATGAAGTTGAGGCTAGCACACCAAATAGCTTGCTTCGATCCGCAGCCTTATAATACCTTGCGGCTACCACCATAATTAAGGCCGGAATTGCGGAAGCACCTACTCCTTGAATTGCTCTCCCTATAAGGATAGCCACATACCAGTGCTGCAGAAAGAAGCCCACTACAGCGCCCAAAGCATAAATAAACAATCCGCTAGTGATTAATGAACGGATGCTGAACATATCGGCCAGCTTCCCGTACACAACCGTTCCGATACTGAAGGTAATAACGAAGACTGTTATAATCCAGCTGACTCCTGCGGGCGACAAATCATATTGATCGGCCACCTTCGGTGTGGAAAGATTAAACACGGTTTCGTTCAACACACCGAAAAACATGATGAACAGTATCCACGGGATCGCTTTCCTCCCATTAAATTGATAAGACGCCGTTTCGTAAGGCATGACTTTTTTCATTTTATCCCTTCCTAATCGCACTTGTTTTATTTAGTGTAAACAAGGATAAAATGAGTTTCTACCACTATACGGATGGCATCATTGCTCCACGGATTTTATTTCGTGTAATGCAAAATTTCGCTTGGATTTAATCCATATCTTTTCCGAAATGCACTCGCAAAATAGCTTACATTGAGATACCCTACATTTGCCGCAACCGCACTAACCGTTGTCCTCCCATCTTGAAGCAGCGCCATTGCTTTCTCCATTCGAATATCGCGTAGATGTCCAAATACCGTCGTTCCAAATACCGCTTTAAAATACCGTTTTAACTTATAATCATTCATCCCGATGATTCTCGATAGTTCCAGCAGCGAGGGGGGATTATCTATCCGATGCATTAACACCTCTTTTGCATACTGAAGGCTCTGCAACTCGCTTATGGTAATGTCAGGCTCTTGGTTGCCCCGATGGGAATCATCATAGACAAAGCAATTTAATCCATATGAAATGAGTTCCAATGCCAAGCTCTCCAGAGCAATCATCCGGATAGAATTTGTAAACGGCGTGTACACAAGCTCACTGATCAAGTGCAAAATTGGCGTATCTAGAATAGATTTCTGAAATTGGAGCAGCGAACGACCACCAATCAATTGTTCGAAATCTGCCGATCGAGTTCCATCTAGTCTTGTCAGATACCGATCAAAAGTGGCAGCTGATGTATGAAGGCTCATTGTCATGATCGGCTCTTCTCCCTTAAAAAAGTACTCTCCCTTTACTCCGTTCATGAGTCCAAGTGTCATTGTATTACGCTTCAATGTACCCTGTACGCCATTTGCCTGAACCTCTCCCTCACCTTGAAAACAAATCATCCATTCAACCATTTCCCCCTCGAAATCAATGTTAATTAACTTATTGTCAGCTAATATGCAGTTAGTAATCGTCATCATCATATCGGACCTTGGGTGTAATCGCATCACAAAACCTTCATTCGATAAATCCCTGGATTTCACTTTTTCCATTTGGTTTGTTGTACAATAGTTAAATTCCATTTGTTTCAAAAAATGATTAATCGATCGATTTATTTCTTCCATCTCATAACGCTCCCTTATTTCTGATGAACAGTAAATGTATCTATGGAAGTCCATTCTACCATGTTAATATTACAACATTAAAAAGGCCAGATACACATGGCGTGTACTGACCTTTTTGATACTGCTGCTAGCTGCTAGTATTGTCATTAATCGTCATTAATCTTGCTGTAACTTCCAAAGTCTGAGTAAAATGACTGCTGCTGGTAAAAACTGACCGCTTGGATAGCCTTCTATAATGCCTGCCAAAATCGCTGTATTCATCTCCTCTTTTGCCCATTGTGGAATATGAGCATCGTCTGAAAACCGTACTAAGCCAGACGCCTCTTGTGAATTTAGCCCAAGCGCACGCACAAGCATTACCGTAAAGTCTGTTCTAGTTACATCTCGATTCGGATCAAATAATAACTCACTTACGCCTTTCACAATTCCTAGCTCTACCGCTTCACAAATCTCTGCTTTAGCCCAGTGGTTGCTAATATCTGTGAATAAACATGAGGGCTTGCTTAGAACCTCTTTTACAATATTGACACGATACTTCTCCGTTGTTCCGTCTTCCGCGTATACCTCTATTGCATACACATTATTTCCAACCTCTAAGTCCACCTGCACTGGGGAAGTTATGACTTCTCCTGCATGCTTTATGATCGCTTTAGGATGAGCTGGAGCTATCTCCAGAGCAACTTGATCTGCTGTTGTCTTCGTCGTGTATTCCAATGTTGCAGCAGCAAATAGAGGAGATAAAGCTAACTCCCTTGTTCCCTCAAGCACCTTTAAGCTAGACTAAGCTTTCTTTTCCAATGAGACATTAACAATGCTTCCACTCCTTAATATGTAGATAAAATAATGAACCAAATTATACGTTCTTCTGTATTAACCCGTAATCAAATAATCAGATGCTCCTTTCAACTAACTGATGAAACTGTTAATAAATCACCTCAAACACAACATAAGCTAACCATACCATACAGCAATGAAAGAATTATGAAAGACATTGCGAAGCGCTCTTCCGCTTCATCGGTTTCATTACCTTAGTTAATAGTGACAACAATGTCGTGCATACTGTTCTCACGGCTTCCCCAACGAATGACCGCACAGGTGAAATGACTGAAGTTTTTGTCTTGACTCTGACACTAGTGTTACAGTTTATAATAACTTTGCGGATAGATTGAAGAAATGGAAAGGGGAGAATACCTTGATTCGAAAGCCATTGCCACCATGGGTTATTCATTATTTGAACTACATTCAAGTTCCGGTTGAAAAACCTTCCTATGTCTATTTAAAAATGATTTGCACCGCCCATCTAAATCGTATTCCTTTCGAAAACGTGAGCACATTAATAAATTTCAAAGCGTACCACAAGCAAAAGAGGCTTCAGCAGGATGAACAGAAGTTTGTGGAGCAACTCTTTCAGCATCATACGGGAGGTACGTGCTATGTCCTAAACAGCAGTCTCAACCAATTGTTGAACGGTCTTGGATTTCACAGCCGCTACGCTTTATTGGGCGGCGGGCACGTTGCACTGCTCGTCCGACTTCCGGATGAACAAGAAGAAATGTACGTGGATTGTGGGAACGGCGCCCCATTTTTTGAGCCCGTTCGATTAGAGACCGACCCCAATCAGGTGTCCCGTTTTGGCGGTATAGAAATAAGGCTGCGCCCGGGGGATGAACCCGGAACGTACACGTATCACAGAGAGGTTGACGGGAAGCTGCTTACTGAAATGAACTGGACGTTCGATACCCGCAAAACATACCGCTTTGATGATTTTCAAAAAGCGATCGAAAACTATTACAAGCCGAATGGTCTTTTCACCTCCTCCTTACGCTGTCAAATTTGGCAATTGGATCGACAGCAATCACTTTCCTTGGTCAACAATGTGTTGAGTATCCGAAACAACCGCGGGCAGGTCGAAAAGCGTAAATTAGCTAACCGCAACGAGGTTCGTGAAGTGATCGACCGTGAGTTCAACTTACCGAGACTACCTGTTGAGAAGGCAATCGATGTTCTTGAGGAACTGGGTGTCAATCTGTTCCAAAACTAAATACCGAAGGGAGAAACGCAATGACCATTCTAGTAACAGGCGCAACCGGAAATGTCGGTCGCCATGTCGTTCATCAGCTTGTTCAGTCCGGACAACATGTACGTGCTTTGACGCGTCATCCCGCAACGGCAAAAGATGTCTTGCCTGAAGGCGTCGAGAATGTATACGGGGACCTTGCGGCGCCGGAGACGCTTGCACCGGCAATGGAAGGAGTCAGGGGGATCTACTTGATGACCAGCGGCGGGGGCGGTGCCCCTCTGCAGACCGGAGACGAAATCATTGACCTGGCTGTAAAAGCAGGCGTACAACGCGTTGCCATTCTGTGGAGCGGCGTAAAGGGAACAGTGGAGCAAGCAGCCGAAGCGAGCAATCTTGCATGGACGCACATTCAACCTTATTGCGAGTTCATGTCCAATACACTGTCGTGGGCCGAGTCGATCCGTACGGCAGGCGTCGTTCAGGAACCCTTCGCCCATTCCTTAAACGCCATCGTCCACGAGGCGGATGTGGGCGCAGTAGCAGTGGCGGCATTGACTGAAACGGGGCATGAAGGCAAAACGTATACGCTAACGGGTCCTGAAGCTTTGACTCCACGCGATAAAGTGAACATCATCGCAGCGGCGCTCGGCCGGGATATTCGATTTGACGAACTTACGAAGCAACAGGCTCGCGAGCGGCTTAAAAAAACAGGTGTATCGGATGAGATGATTGATTATGTATACAATTGGCACGAAAATCTGCCTAAAGAAGCATACAACGTGGTACCGACGGTTAAAGAAGTTACCCGCCGAGATGCCAGAACGTTTGCGCAATGGGTTGCAGAGCATTTGCACATCTTTAGCTAATCAGCATTGCAGCCACCTTCTATCAAGGATGCGGAAGCCGATGACTTGCCTGCTTTGGCCGATACGGGAAAATAACTCCTCTCAACGGGTGAGACAGACTTCTTCTTCAACACGCCGTCCTGGCTTTCATCTGAGCAGCCCGGGCGGTATCTCCCCTCCTCCAGCTTCATGTCGATAAAATCGACGACCTGCTGCAGCGAAGCGATTTGGCTGATGATATTTTCCCTGTGGCTCCATAAGCGCTCTACCAGCTCAGGATATTCCGCAGGATCAGCGTCGACGGAAACCGCCAAAAACGGCCGCATTTCCTCCAGCGGCATCCCCGTTTTTTTCAGACAGGATAACAGTCGTATTGTATTGATGTCCTCCTCCCGGTAGACGCGGTGCCCGTTGTCCTTCCGGTCCGCGCGGGGCAGCAATGCAATCTTTTCGTAATAACGAATCGTATCCTCGGAAATTCCGGTTTGCTCGGCGGTTTGCTTTATCGTAAAAGTTTGCTCTGCCTTCATTATATTCCCTCCCGCATATTGCTTTTTTGTGCATTATACAACTTGGAGCTGGCTCCAAGTCAAGACGCTTATACCTTGGGACACAAACTTTGTTTTCGCACCTTGACCTGGAGTCGACTCCAAGTATTAGAATGTACGCTATTAGGGGGAAATATCCTCCCCTATACAGGAGGCGACGTACTAATGAAAGCGAACCAACGTGATAATATCGCACTGATTACGGGTGCAAGCAACGGGATCGGTTTGGAATTAACCCGGAAATTGCTGGCGGAGGACTGGCAGGTGGTTGCTTTAAACCGTTCAAACTTCCCGGCGGACGATATGAAAATCCAAAAGGCAGTCAAGAGTGGAAGACTTCGTATTTATAAAACCGAGGATCTAGCCGATTATGCCAGCTTGAGAAGAGTTTTGGCAGAGATCAAGGACAAGGAGCCGCGAATCGATATTTTGTTCAACAATGCTGGCGGGAGCTTTCCCGAGCTGAGCTATTCGAAACAAGGGCGCGAGACGCATTATGAGCTGATGACAGTTGTTCCGTATATCATTCTGATGGAATTAAAGGAACTCTTAACAAATGGCCTCTTGAAAACGGTGATCAATACCTCATCTTCAGCGCTTAAATTTACAAAAGAGTTTAATATCGAAATTCTGGAGCGCCCCAAAACCTTCCGGAAGCTGTTGGGTCCTTACGCCACCTCAAAGCTCGCGCTTTCGTTGTGGACTCAGGCCATCGCACCACAGCTTGCCAAGGAAGGCATCAAGATCCGCAGCGTTGACCCAGGCAGCAACAATACGTTAAGAGCAGGAAAAAACTCCGGACTCCCAATCGTGGTTAACTTGCTTATGCGACTGTTTTTCTCTCCGCCTACCCACGGCGCTAACCAGTTGTATGAGGGTGCTATCGGGGAACATCGTAACGAGACCGGCGTGTTTTTACTGAAAGGTAAGATTGCAGATTTAAAATTTAAAGATCAAGCACAGAACGTGTTGGAAAGGATGAATACGATTTACAAACACGAATTTCTTGATGAGCGTGCTTAAGCGCGCCCTCCTTCTAAAAACAGGAAATGAGCAAAATTACAACCGTCATGTTGAGCGGTTTATCATTTCAAGAAAGCTTACAAATGTAAATCTACTGCTTGCGATTATACAGGCTGATTAAGAAAGCTGATGCACATCGCATCCGCTTCCACGATCTCAGGCATACAGGCGCCGCGCTCAAGTTAAAAGAAATTCCTGGACATTCCGACATGAGAGTAATCCTTGATACTTGCTCTCATGTTTTGTCTTTGTAAATCTCGGGCGTTCACATTGCCGCGACCTCCGTAAGCCATGAGTAAGAGGACGGGCTAGCCGTCCCCCTTCATAAGCTGCCTGGCATCAGCTGCCTATTCTCCATCCATGTCAAGAGCCAAAGCTTCCTGTGGTATCAAATAGTACCGATTCGGCTACCTTTTGCTTGGATGACGAGATTCGCTTTTTCAACTCGTACAAATACAAATCCTCATCGACCGGGAACTCGACCGTTTCGCCGATCCAGCTTGACAAATGCATCGCGTTCGACAACATTAAGCTGTGGATGCCTTCCTCTCCTTCCGCAATAAGCGGCGTGCCGTGGAGAATCGCCTTCGCAAACGAAGCGATGATGCCCATGTGCTGGCTGTTATCCCCTTCCGTCGGCACAACGGATACTTCAACGGACGGCGTGGCGAAGCCATCCTTCGATTGGAAACAATATTCGCGTTCGTTGTGGCTGAGCTTATGCAGCGTCAGTTTACCGTGTTCACAGAGGAGCTTTCCCATCTCCAGCGTAATCTCAAGACGGTTCGTTCCTGGCAGGTCTGCGGTTGTCGTGACGAATACGCCCGTCGAGCCGTTCGGGAATTCCAAATACGCCGTTACGTCGTCTTCAACCTCAATATCGTGCCACTTGCCTTCATGGCAAAAAGCGCGGACCTTCGCAGGCATACCGCAAATCCATTGGAGCAGGTCAATATTATGAGGGCATTGGTTGATGAGTACACCCCCGCCTTCGCCAGCCCAAGTTGCGCGCCAGCTGCCGGAATCATAATAAGCCTGTGTTCTATACCAATCAGTAATTATCCAGTTCACCCGCTTAATCGCCCCAAGCTCTCCGCCTTGCACCATCTCGCGCATTTTCCGGTACATTGGATTTGTCCGCTGGTTGAACATCATACAGAATACGACGCCGCTTTCCTGCGCTTTCTCGTTCATTTCTCTCACCTGCTTCGTATACACGCCGGCAGGTTTCTCGCATAAGACGTGAAGACCTCTATTGAAAGCTTGTATGGCGATTATCGGATGATCGTAGTGCGGTGTAGCAATAATGACCGCGTCGCAAAGACCGCTGTCTATTAATTCGTCTGAGCTCGTAAAATAACCGAATGTCTCCGGCAAGTACGCTTTGGACGCCGTAAGTCGCTTATCATCCATATCCGAAACGGCGGTAAGCTCCACCTCAGGAACGGTGCCATTGATCAATTTTTTCGCATGGTCCGAGCCCATATTGCCCATTCCGATAATGCCGATACGTAATTTTGTCATAATGGATCTCCTTTCTCCCTAGCGGTAACCAAGGGAAGCCAAATTGTTGTAGCTCGTCTGCAGGCAATCGAACGGACTCGTTTGACATACGTCCTGCTCTACGAGCAAATATTTCGTGTTTGCTTGTTCAAGCGCTTTCATAATTGCCGGAAAATTCATGTTACCTTCCATCACCGGTGTCATTTGCTTATCCGAACCCATGTCCTTCAAATGCACGCAATGGAGGCGGTCCTTTAACTTGTCGATCCATTCGCATACGTCAGCCCCGGCCGCATGCACCCAATACGTATCCAGCGTAATGCCCATTTCCTCTGGCGAGAAATCCTCAACCAAGCGTTCGATCATTCGCTTGCCACCCGTTTTCTCGAACTCGAAATGGTGGTTGTGGTACATGAATAGCTTGCCGGACCTGGCGATCCGCCCGGCCGCCTCCCGAAAGTCGCTCGCGAAATACCCGTACCAATCCAGTCCGCGATATTTATCCGGCATCGCTCCGATACCGATGTAATCGCAGCCCAAAATGTTATGCTCCTCAATCACTTGATCGGTTTCGTTCATTATCCGGTCCGGGCTCGTATGCGTCAGTGCAATTTGGAGCGATAGCTCGTCGCACATGGCTCTAAGCGTTTCCGGCTTAATTTTACCGATTGCAGAAACTTGGATCGATTTGTAGCCCATCTCTGCAATTTTTTGCAATGTACGTCTAATATCCTTTTCAGTTTGGAGAAAGGAACGAACAGTATACAACTGTGCACCTAAAATCATGGGAAACAGCTCCCCTCTACGTTTGGAATGTGCTTTACACTAATTAATTATAGTGCCAGCGTGTAGATTTGCCATTGTAAATCGGAGCATTAACATTGCAAATATAGCGTTGATCGACTAGACTGACATTACACCGATTGGAGGAGGATACCGGATGCAAACCATCAATATCCATACCGATTCGTTAATTCTTCACCACGCCTTAGACCAGAAGAAGACTGACCAATATGCACTGCATTGCCACAATTTCTACGAAGTATTCTATTTCGTTGCCGGTGATGTGAGCTATCTTGTAGAAGGCAAACGGTATGTTCCCGAGCCGCACAGCCTCCTGCTCATTGCTCCCCATGTTTTTCATGGGGTGAAAATCGAAAGTGATATCCCTTATGAGAGAATCTCGCTACATTTTGTACCCGGCTTTCTGCATCCCGAAAACCAGTCCGTCTTATTGTCTCCGTTCCATGCCGAGTACGGCTCGGCGGGCATCTATTACAAGGATAACGGGGATCATCTTATGTACCCCTTCTTCAAACAATTGATCGACGCCCGATTCGCCGACGAGGCCATTCGTGAACTCTCGCTTCGAGTGCGTCTTGAAGCTCTTTTATCGCAAATATTGATGAGCAGCTACTCGCTCAAAGGAGCTTCTGAAACTTCATCCTCCATTAAATCCGTCTCCAGAATCATTGCTTATCTAAACAATCATATTACCGAATCGATTAAACTGGATGACTTGTCTGCTGCCCTCTACATCAGCAAACACCATCTGAACAAAATGTTCCGCAGAGCAACAGGCACGACGGTTGGCAATTACGTGACCCACAAACGGGTCGTTATGGCGCAGAATTTGATACTGCATGGCCAGACAGCCAGTTCCGCAGCAGCAGCCGTTGGTTTTCACGATTATTCATCTTTCTTCCGCGCCTATAAAAAGGTGCTGGGCTATCCGCCTTCCGTCAAGCATAATGCGATCCTGCTTAAGGATGGGTCTATTCATCCCGCAGCAAGGCGGGTGGGTATCGAATAATTGCTAAGCGTATAAAGAACTTCCTTAACCAGCTTCTGTGCGCGATCGCCATCACGCAAACGTTCCCAAAAGTTGATTTTCCACGCTTTACTCCAACCGGGTTCCACCATCTCCCCGCGTATTTCATCCATCCACTCCGTCCGCGCGGGCGAACCCCAGACCTCATCACTGCCAGCGATGCGCTCCCGCGGACAGTCATTTACACACCATAAAAGTTTAAGAGTCACCCGTAGCCTTCTTACTTTTCCTGGCCCATTTTACCCTATAATAGTTTATAAACATCATATAGGAATGATTACAATTCTGGTTTATACTACCATAAGCGAATGTATGACTACATGTTTTATAGCTGAAATCACGTGCACGAAGCAAGTTGAAACAGACGGGCTGGACTGAAGCCAAATTGTTTGCGAAACCCAGCTTGTCGAAGGTATTTCAAGATATTCAGTTGTTGAAAAGCAGCCTTACATTCATTTGGCAGTTAAATTGAGATCGGGCTGATGGTTATCGTGATAGAAGACACCTCTTCTGTCTATATAAGTTGAACTATTGAACCGCTATATCATATACAAGGGATCAATCAGCTCTGATTTCAACGATTCTATATGACAAATCATATAGAATCGATCATCCGGCGCTGGTTTCAACGATTCTATATGAAAAATCATATAGAATGGATCTTCCGGCACTGATTTCAACGATTCTATATGAAAAATCATATAGAATGGATCTTCCGGCGCTGATTTCAATGATTCTATATGAAAAATCATATAGAATGGTTCATCTGGCGCTGATTTCAATGATTCTATATGAAAAATCATATAGAATGGATCATCCGGCGCTAATTTCAGAGATTCTATATGAAAAATCATATAGAATGGATCATCCGGCGCTAATTTCAGAGATTCTATATGAAAAATCATATAGAATGGATCATCCGACGCTGATTTCAATAATTCTATATGAAAAATCATATAGAATGGATCATCCGGCGCTGATTTCAGAGATTCTATATGAAAAATCATATAGATTAAAAGGCATTGCCGGCATAAGGGATCGGAAAGCCGTTTTAGAGCTTATTTCCCACCACAAGATTTCTCCATTTCCCCCTCTTTTTCTGGAAACGTGGTTGCTCAACAGCGAATTTCTTACGATCGTTTACTAATCTTTCGTTCAACTTATATAGTAGTGATTGCTCAACACTTTCACTTTACTAAACGAGCGGTGTTTTTCTATTTTGTAGCTACAAATTTAATGGGAAGCCTGTAGTTACAATAACAATTCGGGCTCTGGTCGAGTAGACGTGAGCCTCACGACTCACGCCCCTCACAGATCCGTACGTGCCCAATTAAGGCATACGGCTCCTCATATCATCATTTACAAATTTGCAATGATTAGCCATAGATATTTACGTAGATTTTGGGCTCGGGTAAAGGGTTACGTTTCAGAAAGAGGTTAAATTTGTCATACGTGAAGCTTCTTCTCTGGCTTCTGCGATTCAACCATTGGAATAACGCTTTGGTAATCTGAAATTTGTATACGGATAGCACTCGGCTATTGTCGGTTATCCCGTAATAGCGGTAATGACCTGTTAGCTTCGCCCGTATTGTTTTCATTAATTCCTTCACGTCTTTGTGACGTTCTGCTTTCAACCATTCTTTGAATGCTTTCACTTTCGCCTTAAACTTCTTTCCGCTTGTTTTCCGCTTTACTCTGAATTTGCCCTTGCTGTTTTTGCTGCAGTAGTGAGTAAAACCTAAGAAATCAAACGTTTGGGGCTTTCCTAATCCTTTTCGTTTCCGGTTTTCTTCGGCGAAGCGTCCGAATTCCAGAATTTTTGTTTTCTCTTCTGCGATTTGTAGGTCGAATTTGGCTAGACGCTTGATTAGTGCCGCATAAAATCGCTCTGCATCGTCCTTGTATTGAAAACAACACACATAATCATCGGCATATCTGATCATACTTGCATCGCCGCGGCACGCTCTCTTAACTGCAATCTCGAACCATAAATCCAGAGCGTAATGGAGGTATAGATTTGCAAGTATTGGTGAAATCAGGGATCCTTGAGGAGTACCGGAATCTGTCGGCTCCCATGTACCCTGTTCCATAACCCCGGCTTTCAAGAAGCGCCAGATTAGCCTTTGAATATTAGGGTCTGCTATTCTCTCTCCAAGGAATTTCATGAGCCACTCGTGATTGACATTCGTGAAGAAACTTCGAATGTCGGCGTCCACGATGTAGCTGGTTTTTCCATACTCGACGATGCGGTTCACTACTTTCAACGCGTCATGACAGCTTCTACCCGGTCGAAACCCATAAGACAGATTCAGAAAGTCCTGCTCGTAGATGGCCTGTAGAATCTTGTTCAGTCCCAGTTGCACGATTTTGTCCTCGTAAGAAGGGATGCCGAGCGGTCTTTTGCTCTTTTCATCTTTGGGTATATAAGTCCTCCTTACGGGCTGCGGCCGGTAACTTTTCTTCTTTAGCCGTTCTACTAAGTCCTTGATGTTTGATTCCAGATTTTCTTCATACGCTGCTTTCGTGACTTGATCGACACCTGTTGCTTTACTGCCGTCCAGTTCCTGATGGCACTTTGTCAGCAACTCCTCGTTCAAGTGATGATACAGCGATGTGAATGGCTCTTTTGGATTCTCTTTTGCAACCTCTGTTATTCTTGCTAGTTTTGTTTGCACTTTTGACCTACCCCTGTGTGTAGAAAATGTGTCTTTAACAAGATCGATGATATGTCACTGCCTTCCCTTCGCCGACATTACTCGGTTTCATCGGTAGTACGCAGTGATCCGACTCCCTGCTCGCCTTTTGACATTCTTCCTTGTGATCGGTAGTTTGCCATACTCTCTGCCGAGAGAGCGATCAGGGTCTCCCAAGTTGCTGTGAAGTCATTGTATAGCATGCCTGGCTCTGCGACCCCGGGAGAGCTCATTCATCCTCGCCCTTAACGCCTGAATGAGTATTGTCTTCCGTACTTTCGAAAACGTCGACCTCTCCGTTTTACTCATTTCGAGGCTCAATCACTTTCAGGCCTACTACCTAGCTGTCTACGCTTAACGTCAGAAATTACTTTCAGCCGTCCAAGACTCGCTATTGGTGGCTTGGCTTTGCCTTACCAAGCAGGATTTCCACCTGCTAAACTTCACAACCTAGGCTTGGTCGCACCGAAAGTTGAGTTATTAGAGATATGATACCAACTCACCCCTTAAGGAGGAGAATACGATGGCAACTAAACATGGCGGCTTCAAGCGATCCGCTATTCTATTCGGGATCGTCGGCCTAGTGATCATCATCATAATTGTGTCCTATACTCTGCTTCAACCGCCCAAGGCCACATCTAACGAAGAAGATGTCAGTGCCGCGCTGGTCGAACTCTCATCTGACGAACAAGATGTCAGTGCCGCGCTGGACGAATCCCCATCTGACGAACAAGATGTCAGTGTCACGCTGGACGAAACTCCCATCGAGAACGGCATTCATCCCTGGGCGGGAGACAGCCCGACCGGACTCATAACGGGCACAATAGCCGAAAAAACTTACTGGCAGACAAACAAAAACGCCGACAGTCCAGGCACTTTTTATATTTATATGGACGTCAGTGATGCATATCTCAAAGATAATACGGATTATGACGTGCAAGTAAGTGTAACGTACTTCGATTCAGGCAACGGGAAATTGGCGCTGCAGTACGATTCCTCGACGAATGCTTTTATGAATGCGCCTTTGATTGCTTACACCAACACAGACACCTGGAAAACCCACACGTATCTACTTACGAATGCCTACTTTGGGAACAGGACAAACGGAGGGGACTTTCGATTTTCGATCCAAGGAGACAGTTCCCCAGAATCATCGAACATAGCGTTGAGAATTGCTTCGGTGAACGTCGTCAAGAAAGCCAAACCGCTTCCTGGCACGGAGATCTCTGTTACCAACCCTGATCTTAAGTTCGTCGGAAGATGGGAGAAGAGCTCAGATGCAGTGTACAAAAGCTACTGGGGCGGTTCGTATATGAAAACGAATTTTACAGGCACCCGCGTCTCCGTTAAGCTTGCCAATTCGGCCAGCATCTACGTTTCAATCGATGGCGGTGAGGATGTGCTGTACAGTGGCGTGTCAGGTACGGTGAACTTGACGCCAACTGCCTTGGCGAGCGGTTCGCACTCCCTAAGAATTGCCTCCGCCTCCGAAAATGATATGCTGCTTGTGGAAGGCCTTGAGCTGGATGCAGGAGCTGACCTTCAACCGACTGAACTTCATGAAAATCTGATCGAATTTGTCGGGGATTCTATTACATCCGGGTATCTCAATTCAAAAATAACCTTGTCAGGCTTCGCCTGGCTCACCGGTGAGCAGCTTGGTACCGAGCATACCCAGATCGCCTTCCCAGGCATTTGCCTGGTCGATAACATTCAATGCTTCTCGCCCAACAGTATCGGCATGAGCAATCAGTTCTTCAAGATGCAATCCGTGTATGATGTTGACTCTCCATTGTGGGACTTTAATGAGTATCAGGCGCGCGCAGTCGTAATCAATCTGGGCACGAACGATAGCGGCTTTAGCGTGACGGACGACGACTTCCAGCAAACGTACATCTCCTTCCTGCAAAATGTAAGGTCCAAGTATCCGGCGGCTGACATTTTTGTGATGAGACCGTTCAACGGCTCCAAGGCTTTTCCCACAATTAAAGCCATCAAAGCCGTCCAGGATGGCGGAGACGACAAGCTGCGTTACATCGATACAACAGGCTGGATCACGACGGAAGATACTGTAGACGGCGTTCATCCAAGCGATGCCGGTCATGCCAAAATAGCAGAAAAGCTGGTCCCGCTCCTGAGTCCTTATATGGACTGAGTTGGCGTGGAGCCAGCAAAGTCCGTTAAGCTAGCAAAGCCCGTCAAATTACAGGCATTCCCATTCAGCAAGGTTTTTCAATTCGGCATTTTGCAGCCGCAGGTGGAGCATCACAAACAAACGAAAATAACCAGCTGCCGAAATGGCAACTGGTTATTTTAATTTCAGAAATGTTGGTTAACTGCTTAATATGGATTGGTTGCAATGAAGCTAGCCGTTTTAACATAAATGCGCGGATTTAATTTAAGCTGGTTGACGATAAACTCAGCAATATCCTCTGGCTGCATAAACTTGGACTCATTATTTTCTTGGATCAAGCTAAGCTCCTGTGCCATATCTGTCGCTACCGTACTTGGTGTTAAGGCAGATACGCGAATATTATTACGGCGCACCTCTTGAGCCAGTGACTCTGTAAGTCCAATAACCGCAAACTTGGAAGCACTATAAGCACTCGCCGTAGCTGCTCCATTGAGTCCATTGGTCGAGGAAATATTAATAATATCTCCGCCGTTCTTTTCGATTAATTGCGGCATATTTTAACTCATATAAAAAGGCAGTGAAAAAGCCGGAGGGTCGCTGTTCCCTCCCCTAAGATCGATTTTGGGCTGGCGGCCAGTCAAAATTGCGGATTTTGTATAAAATTTCATACAAAAAACCTTAAAAATTGATTTTTTGAGCCATTTTGTATGAATTTTCACCAAAAATGAGGAATAGCGGCTTGAAAGGGGATTTTTTGCATGAAAAATCATATAAAAATTTTCAAAAACGCCAAAAAAAGATGATTTTGTATGTTTTTTCACACAAAGTCGAGCAGCTTCGAGCAACGTAGAGATCAGCGTGGTAAAGAAAGGAGCGTCAGTTTAAGGTCGAGCCTACAGGAGGCAGTTTAAGGTCGAGCCTACGGCAGCGGCAGCGTTCGCCTTTGCCCCCGGATTTCCCACTTAGGGCTATTTCGATGAAATCTGGGATCAACAGCGATCATAAGGCCGAGCTTTTGTCGCAGCACCGACTTTTTCACCGCCCTTCTAAGAGTCTGTCTGACGAAAGAAAAATTGCGGATATTTATTCAAATAAGTCCCGTTTATGCAGTAAAAATAAGGCTCTATACAGTTGGTTTGGATAAATATACGCTAAAAATGATTCGTCGGACAGACTCCTAAATGAGGCTAGAAAGTGCATGCCAGTTTTCAAGCGGCTATTTCATTCTGTAATTTTAAGGCGAAACCGGTGACAAGCGGCCATACCAAGCGAACAGTTGACTTTGCCCGTGGCCTCCCCACACATCTGATTAACTGGTCTTTAAGCAACCTTGCTGCAAATAGGATGAGAAGCTTGTTATATTCATGAGCATATGCTTATTGTCCCCATCCAACTTGCTGAGTAAAATGCCTCCCTCCAACAAGGAAAATGCAAAAGAAGCAAGCACATCCGGATCCAGATCTTCCTTAAACTCCCCAGCTTTAATCCCGTCACGAATAATACTTTTCATCATATCCAAGGCAGTATTCATCCCTTGCTTTGCTCGATCACGAAGCTCAGAATGAGTATCGTCACTTTCTACAGCTGTATTCTGCATGGGGCATCCGCCAATAAATGGCGGATTATGAACAACATCTTCATAAACACGAAAAAAGGCAAGCAATCGACCAGACGCAGACTGTTCTTGATCGACCGCCTCGAGAAACTTTCTGTTGATCAAACTGGCAGCATAATTGTAGGCTTCAAGCGCTATCTCGTCCTTACTGGCAAAATGCCGATATATGCCCCCCTTCTTAATTCCGGTATCGGCAATAATATCGTTTAGCGATGTACCTGCATATCCTCTCTGATTAAAGATTGCAGCTGACTTCATAATGATGTTTTCCCTTGTCCGATCACCTTTTTTCATAGGTTCCTCCGAATGAGCTTATTCTAAGATAACATTATATCAAATTTTACGAATGAAGCCTTGTCATTCACTCAAAACGTGATACAATAAAGAGACCGTTTGGTATCTTTTATTCTACAATAAATCCTTTATAAAGGAAACTGTGTCCGGCTGCCGCCCATTGATTACCTTAAATCCCGCTGGACATACTAATGACAGAAGAATAAATGCCGAACGAACTTTTCTCTGAATCATATTTGCTGCCCAGTTACTTTGATTTCATGACAGGCATTCGTCTGCTTGGAATAAATAAAGATTGCAGGAGGACTATTCCATGAGTGTAAAAGTAGGTATTAACGGCTTTGGACGGATCGGAAGACTCGCTTTTCGTCGAATCCAAGAGATTGAGGGTGTCGAGGTTGTGGCAATTAACGACCTTACCAATTCAAAGATGTTGGCTCATCTGCTCAAATATGATACTACGCAAGGCACTTTTCATGGTGACATCGAAGTTCATGACGGCAGCTTCACGATTAACGGTAAAGAAGTTAAGGTGCTGGCTAACCGTAACCCTGAAGAAATCCCATGGGGCAAGCTTGGCGTGGACATCGTGCTAGAATGTACTGGTTTCTTCACCACCAAAGAAAAGGCGGAGCTTCATCTAAAAGGCGGAGCCAAGAAAGTCGTCGTTTCCGCCCCGGCAACAGGCGACATGAAAACAATCGTATATAACGTAAATCATGAAATACTGGACGGAACGGAAACCGTTATTTCCGGCGCCTCCTGCACCACGAACTGTCTGGCTCCCATGGCTAAGGCTCTGCATGACAAGTTTGGTATTCAATCCGGGTTAATGACGACCATTCACGCCTTTACAGGCAACCAGAGCACGCTTGACGCTCCTAATCCAAAAAACGATTTCAGAGCTGCACGGGCCGCCTCAGAGAACATCGTTCCCTATTCTACCGGTGCGGCTAAAGCCATTGGCCTCGTGCTTCCAGAGCTGAAGGGCAAACTGGATGGTGCGTCTCAACGGGTACCTGTAGCAACAGGTTCCGTAACGGAGCTTGTTGCCGTATTGAACACTAAGGTATCGGCTGAGGATATTAACGCCGCCATGAAAGAAGCGTCTGACCCGGAGACTTACGGATACACGGAAGACGAGATCGTATCTTCCGATGTTAAGGGGATGGCATTCGGTTCGCTATTTGATGCCACTCAAACCAAAGTTCTGACGGTTGGGGACCAGCAACTGGTGAAAACCGTAGCCTGGTACGATAATGAAATGTCTTATACCGCTCAATTGGTTCGAACGTTAGAATATTTCGCAAAAATCGCCAAATAAATTCGGCTCTAAACCAAAATCAGTGCTTGCCATCCTTAGGACGTCGTGCTGCACGTTTCAGGGTGCTCCCCATCGCCATTGCCATCCGATTTCTTTCTCCTCATTTCTTCAACCGTTGAAATCGGATGGCAAAAAGCGACCACTTCGTTTGTTCGGCATCCCTGAAACGCTCCGCCACTTATGCTCGTATCGTCAAGTACTGATTTTTAAGGTAGAGCCATAAATTCAATCATCTTGAAGCAACTCGAGAAACGCCATCTGCTCCTCCATATTCGCTACGTCCGCGCGGGCGAGTCCTTGACA
Source organism: Paenibacillaceae bacterium (assembly GCA_004134985.1). Lineage (GTDB taxonomy): Bacteria > Bacillota > Bacilli > Paenibacillales > Paenibacillaceae > Paenibacillus_D. The sequence continues at coordinate 34,730 of REGQ01000015.1, forward strand.
ATCGCAATGCGTATCCATTTATTCATGCTGCAAAACCTTGTCCATCGCAATTATCATTCCTAGATGCATACTTTCATGTGCAATTAGAACATGAAACAGTTCGCCGATTACAGTTGCTTGAAGAAAGTTATTCTCATCTGCTACAGGTTGCGCCAGCAGACCGTCATACTTATCGCATATTTCCACCATCTGACTTTTCAAATCCTTAAGAATCATTTCAATCCCTGGCGGTTGCCCCAGCCAGCTTGAGGGACTTGTGCCTGTCGCAAAATAAGTTCTATAGTACTGTGAAATCCTCGAACCAACACCCGAAAACTCAAATATTAAATTATCCGTTATCGTCAGCACATGTCCGAGCTGCCAATGGAGATTGTTATTGAAGCCTTTGGGAATGTGTTCCATTTGACTTTTTGACAGTCTTGTTATCACGCTCAATATTTGTTCTCTAAGATCTGCAAACAAATTCAATATATAGGTATCGGACATATTAATCACCTATCGCTTCTACGATCTCAATCCTGCCTCCATACTGCAATTCCGGCCAATCTGAAGTTAACGAAATCACTTCCTCCAAAGAACCCGCTTCAATAATGGAAACACCGAATAGGTCTCCGGAGTAATCATTAATCGAATCTTGCGAAATAATTTTACGGCCACTTCCCGCAAAACGTACCTTCTCGTACCCATTTTCCTTTAGATTGTCAAGCCATCCCCACAGTTCATTAACATTCCGATCAAGTTGATCGTCCGGAACGACACCGCCTCTATACACCAACAGAAATTTCAATTCAATCCCTCCTCAATTTCAGTTGCATTTTGAAACTTACTTAATTATAATAATAATTAATTAATGAAGTCAAGGGAGGCCCTATGCAAAATTCCAAACCACATAGAAGATCCAATTGTCCGATCTCATTTTCTCTTGATCTGTTAGGTGACTCTTGGTCACTACTTATCATCAGGGATATCATATTTGCAGGAAAGAGAACGTTCGGGGAATTTCTTGCCTCGGATGAAGGGATTGCTAGAAATATACTAACGAATCGCTTGTCCCGTCTTGAGACAATGGGCTTGATTACCAAGAGCCCCCATCCCAGTGACAGAAGAAAAGACCTGTACGAATTAACGGAGGCTGGGTTGGATTTATTGCCAGTCCTTTGGGAATTATCAGCCTGGGGAGCGAAGCATGAGCCGGAAACCGCAGATACCTTAGCTTGGTTGGCCGATATCCAGATGAACAAGGACAGTTTGATTCAACTTATACGGAAAACGGTTCAAAATGGCGGATCTGTATTCGCTGGTCCAGGGAATGTAATCAATCAATTGGAGCAGCGACAGTAGTCCAATTGAACATGCATTTATTTGAATTCAAGACGCGTGGAATTCTAACGCTGATGAGCGGCGCTATTTAGGGAAATTCGGGCCCATAATTATTGTAAGGAAACTGAGCCACCTTATTTATCGAAAATCGCACGATTTTAGTCGTAAATGGGTGAATAAGCGCTGTGGCCAGCGTTAGCGTTGAAAATGGGTCATTTGAGGCCATTTAAGCGCTGTGACAAGCGTTAGCGCAAGATCCTCACGAATACCCACGAAACCGAAGCACCTTAACAAAGGGGAAGGCTGTTTGCAGCCGCCGTCATCCGCATAGACAAATACCGACTCATCCGCAACGCCATTCTTGTCCGCAATGAAAAGGTCAGCGGTTGCGGCGACATGATACACCAGTTCAGTCATATACGATACCCCCTTTTAAATACATAAAGCTTCCACGCTAACAACAGCACTGTCAATACGGACACAGCGTTCCGCGAATGCGGAAATGGCGGGAGCCTCTGCTGATGGTTTCCTTCTCCTACTCTGTGGAATCGTCGGCTATGGCCGTTACCGGAAGAATATTTGGCGAAAGACCAGTTGACTCGTCACGGCAAATACATTTCGACGATCTTGGCCAAGTAAGGCTCTCCTTCGTCGATCAGGTTCCGTTCCCCTTGGCTCCATTGATTGCGATTGTTATCCACTCTCAAAAAGGCGTCCATCACCCGAGGATCTTGCGACGTTACCCGGCTTACCATCGCATTCCACTCCTGCCCAAGTTCCTCAGCCAACTCCGATTCCACGGGCACTTTCGAAGCATGATAGGCCGCGGCGTACAACACGATTCGTCTGAATTCGTTATAGAAATCAAGCATTTCGTCCGTCGTTTTAAACAAATCCTGAAAAATATTAAAATCTTCTTCCGGAAAATCATAGTTGCTCCAGTGGTCAATTTGATCGGTCTCTAGCGCGTTCATCAGGCAAGCCAATAATTCCCAAGGGATCTCAAAACCCACCGACCGCAACTTATTGGACACCTCTATACCGTGTATTTTCGATTTGATCCCCTCAAGCTGCCGTTGGAGAAAGATGCTTTGTGTGTTCAGCATCTCTCCGATATCGTTTGGCGCTTGCTTGAGCTTATTGCGAATTTGTTCCAAAGAAAACCCCACGCTTTTATAGAAGTTGATTTGCATGAGCCGTCTCAGATGATGCTCATGATACGTTCGATGCCCTTTCGCATTTTTGTCAGCCGTCAGAATCCCTTCATTATCATAATATTGAAGTGTTCTTCTAGAAACCCCGCTTAAGTTGGCCAGCTCTTTAACGGAATAAGTTTTCATGGCGTAAGCTCCTATTCGATAGCCGTAATGAATTGTCGGATGGCTTCCGCGAGTTCCTCCGGGTATTCCCCGTTAATCGCATGGGAAGCCTCCTCGAAAACCACGACTTTACTGTTTTCATGCGACAACGATTCTTCTGCAACGACAGTAGCCTTTTCAGGATGATGCATCGTCGATTTTCCCGCTAAAACGGCAAGTACGGGAACACTGATTTCTCCTAACTGATCCTCCTTTATTTTCTGTGGCATCGGAAGTTTACTTTTAAACGTTCTCATGCCCGTTTCAATCAATTTGGCTGTAGGCTCATCCTCGTCAATTTCTGCCCCGCCTGAGATATAACTCAACATTCGATCTCTTATGGACTTGGGAATGATCGGAACCGAAGCGGGAATGGAGAGCAAGACCATCTTTAACGGGATGGTGTCAAAAACATAAACCGGATCCACCAGAATGAGTGACGCTATCTGAGGCACCTCCTCATGAGTCACTACATTTACGGCACTCCACCCTCCGAAAGACAACCCTAACACATGAATTTGGGGTTCGTCCAATGCAACGATCAATTCCTTTAGCCAAACGACCTGATTTTGCACATTTTCAATTCGTGCCGTCTCCACACTCATTCCGGGTTCTCCCGGCAAATCGATAGTGTAAACGGGACGATCTTGAATCAAATCCTCCAGATTCGATTCCCACATTGGCGTGGAAGCCGATTTCCCCGGCAGAAGCAACAGAGGTACAGGGTCTGTCATGAATTCTCCCTCAAATTTGTAAACCTTGACTTCACCGAATGTTGTGGAAATCTGCTTTTCTTCCGCTGGCTCAGGCAAATGTGACATCGCTTCGTGATAAACTTCGATAAATTCCGCTTCTCCCTCTTGATTCACGAAAGAAGAGACAGATCCGTCATCATAAAATAATGTAAAACCAACTGCCCCAACAAGAACGATAAAAATCAACAGCCACCATCTTTTCTTTTTCATGATCTTCTTCATCATATCGTCCTCCCCAACAAGATGTACACTCAGTCTATCCTATTACGTAACGTAATACGCAAGGGTGGGTATTGAAGACGGCACACAAAATGCCCCGCCCCTCCCTGCATTGTGCAGGGGGGACGAGGCATGTGTACTGTACTGAAAATCCTTCGGAGACAGCGATTTTTCTGCGTACTCTTTGCGGCTACAGCGTAAATCCCTGATAGGTTCGTCTACGCTTGGCTGCTTGGCTGCTTGGCTGCTTAGTTGCAGTCCTCATTTCCCGGCATTATGTACTAACTCAGTTGAACCAGCACAAACGGAATAACATCCGTTCCAACCCCATACGCCATCTGATTCATTCTTTGCCGCTCTGGCTGTGTTGCCGCAACCTGTGCGCCCAAACTAGCTGCCCTAGCACATTGTTTCTCCAAGGCTCCAACCTTATATCCGATGATCCACTCGGCTGCAGTCTGCTTTTCTGTCCCATCCTTCTCCACGATGACACCAATCTGCCTGCCTCTGTTCCAAATCCCAATTCCAGTCCGATCCCCGTCATCCATGTGCTTCATTTCCCAATCGAACACTTGCCGGTAAAAATGACATGCTTGGGTCACTTCCGTCGTAAAAAGAACGATCCAGCTTGCCCCCTCTTCTGACTTGTCCTGCTTCCCTATTCCCGTAAAAGCCCCGGTCTCTTCCCAAACCGACAACACAGCACCTTGCGGTTCCTGCAACGTCGCCATCCGCCCCATTCCGGGGAGATCAAAAGGCTCAAGCAACACCTTTCCGCCAGCTTCTACTGCTTTGCCTACAGTCGCATCTACTTGATCAACTAAAATATAGATACTGGCATGCGGCTCCATCCCAGGCGGGTAGATCGGAGAGCGAAGATCGGTTATTCCTCCAATAGCATTATTTCCAGAATAAATCACCGTTTGCTTTCGGTGACCCCAATCTTCATTTCTAAATAACCAGTCGAACCATTCCCGGTACAATGTCTTGGTCTTTTCAACAATTCAACGACTTAAAATCCACCCAAAATAAATCGCCGTTTCTGTGCAATGACTTCATTAATTTTCTTCCCTCCGAAAATGCGCACACGCACACACTCATTCATCAGAGTGTGCGCGTGTGCGCTTGTAATGTTTGGTGGAGCCTAGGGGGGATTAAGCTCGCACAGGCTCGCTTATCCATTATGGGATGTCCGAATCTTAATTATATGCTGACGAAGCTTACTCGATGAGGACTTTTAGCGGTAGATTCAGACGCCGTGTTCCTGCGTTCGAAGCGATACAAGGAAGTATTTCATCCATCCACTCCGTCCGCGCGGGCGAACCCCTGACCTCATCGCTGCCAGCGATGCGCTCTCCCGCGTGAGCCGAAAGTGCAGCCAATGCATGTCACTCTCCGTCCGTGAAATCAAGCGTACGCAAGTTGGACATCAAAATAGGAAGCACTTGCTCAATCAAGACTTCGGCCGTCTCCTCCTGTGTCCGGCTCCAATTTACAACCACACCGTAAATGGACCAACTAATCATCGTTGCGGTCCTCTCCAACTTTCTCCGTTCCAGCGCCGTAAGGCCATTGTCCTGTGTCAAGCAGGAGAAAATGACTTTGTACAACTGTTGTTTGGCCGCTTCCTCCATCGCCTGCGATAGCGTGCGCCGTGAATTTAACCGTTTCGTCGTTTCAATTTGCCATTCGCAAACCGCCATCATTAACCGGCGCAACAGTTCGGGACCTTGCATCACCGTATCCGGAGGAATCCATGCGGACAAAGTATCCGTAAATGATTCATTCAAGGTCAGCTCCAGCAATTCATATTTATCCTGGTAGTGATTATAAAAGGTTGCGCGATTCAGCCCGGCCCGACCCATAATATCTTGAATGGAAACGGCTTCGAAATCTTTTTCCGCGAGTAAATCCGTGAACGCACTTTGGATATAATTTCTCGTCCGCTTCGCTCGCGGATCATTAGGGTTGACTAAATTCATCCCTCATCCTCTCCTTGTTCCCGCCGAAAAAACGATAATTGCGTCCATTTGTTGCTTACACAACAGATCCTCAACTCTGCTTATTGATTCACAGTGGCTGTTGCTATTAATATTAATTGACAGTTGTCGTATAGTCAACATATATAGTTTAATTCATTCACAAGGGAGTGGGAAGAATGAAAGACTTATTCATCGCGGGGGGCACCTCCGGAATGGGAAAAGGGTTAGCCATGCATTATTTGCGCCAGGGAAGCAAAGTGACCGTTACCGGGAGCAATCCTCTCAGGGGAAAAGAATTCCTTGACGAGGCGGAACGTTCGGGCGCCGCCAGCCGCGCCTTCTTTATTCAAGCTGACCTGTCGTCTTTGTTGGAGAATCGTCGTGTCATTCAAGAGGTTCAAGCACGGCATGAGTCGCTCGACGGATTGGTTCTCACGGCGATGCAACAATTCCCCAAACGCAAAGTAACGTCGGATGGATATGAGAGCACGTTCGCTCTCTACTATATCAGCCGATTTGTTCTGAGCTACGGTTTGACGGAATTGCTGGAGAAAGGGAACAATCCTGTTATTGTAAGCATCGGAGGTACCGGGATGACTAAAGGGGAAGTTCATTGGGATGACCTTCAACTCGAACACAAGTACGGATTGCTGAAGGCCACTCTACAAGGAGGACGAGCGAATGATCTGCTCGGGGTTGCGTATGCTGAGAATCATAAGAATGCAAAAACGCGCTTCATCCTCAATCATCCCGGATATACAAACAGCGGCACGAATCACTTGTCTCAGCCGTTTAAAACGATATTGGGCATCATGGGCAAGCTCTTTGCCCAGCCGGTGGAAAAAAGTATACAACCGATTATCAAGCTCATGGACCATCCATCGCCTCAGTCTCTGATCGCCTGGGACCGCACGAAAGCTGTCGACCTCTCACTTCGCACACTTAACAAGCGGGATGCGATGAAGTTGTATCAAGTGACGAAGCACATCCTTTGATCCTCCTGTGAACACCCCCTTGTTCGAATGCCGCCGAACAGCGGGGTTCAAATACACATAATCGTTCAAGCTAAACCAACATGGACGGGATGCCGTCCGGTCCGAGTCCGTGCGCCATTCCGGAAAATATTTCATGGGTGAACCACAAAAAAGAGTCGACAACCTTCGCAGCCCTCACTCCGGTAGTGTCGCTTCCGTAAGTCATATCCGCTTCCGTCGTTTCCTTGCTTTCATAACGAAACCGCAGTTTACGACCAACGGCACAAGTCCATGACGGTGAAGATGCTGGACGTACCAGCGGCAGTCCCCTAGTAAGCAACAATCTCACTCAATACATTTTAAATGACAGTTATTTGTGTCATTACAGTTATTAGTGCTATAATCAGGTTGTGTCAACGAAAGAGCACGACGCTGTGGTCGCGGACCTAAATGAGTTTTTCGCCGAGAAATACCGCACCCTCAAGAAAGAATGGAACGAGCGGCTTGCCCTGTTGAGAGCCGCCAAGAAGTAGGTAGTGGCGAAGCGCTAACCCTGCCGATCCAGCGCGAAACCACACTGCGCTGCTTTGAACTATCGAGCGGCCCAGGTATTCAGATGCGTCCGATACCTGGTCAACCGCAACACTGTCATGAGTGAACAAAGTACAAGGAGGAAACTGATATGTCGACGGAAGAGCACTCTCGGTTTGGTGATGACCTGAGTCAACTCCTGGTCAGGGAGTTGGCCTTCCCTCCTGTGGCGGGACAGGTGCTAGCGTATCTCGCTGTATGTGACCCGGCTACGCAAACCATCAACGAACTTGCGGATGCTTTGCTAGCGAGCCGAAGCGCGATCACTCAGGCGGTTACGCTGCTTGAGGAGCGGAACCTGGCACGTCGCACCCGCACTCGGGGTGAGCGTATGGACCGGGTCGCTGCGATCTTCGATGCGACCCGACTCGAGTATTTCGATACGTCGAGTTTTATCGAGCAGGCCAGGCTGATTAGGCAAGCAATTGCTCTACTTCCAGCGGACGATGATTCGGGCCGACGCTGTGGCCTCGAAGAGGTCGCGGCCCTAAATGAGTTTTTCGCCGAGAAATACCCCACCTTCAAGAAAGAATGGAACGAGCGGCTTGCCCTGTTGAGAGCCGCCAAGAAGTAGGTAGTGGCGAAGCGCTAACCCTGCCGAACCAGCGCGAAACCACACTGCCCTGCTTTGAACTATCGAGCGGCTCAGGTATCCGGATGCGCCCGATCCTTGGTCGACGGAAACACTGTCATGCGTGCAAAAAGTACAAGGAGGAAACTGATGATGTTAAGGCTTAATGAAAGTGTAGGTCCCACAGTGGCTGTGCAACTAGCCGCGGTGAGAAAGGTATACGGGAGACGCCGAAAGTCAGTTGCCGCGCTCGATGGCGTGAATCTGGACTTCGAACAGGGTGCATTCACCGCTGTTATGGGCCCCTCCGGATCGGGTAAGAGCACTTTGTTGCATTGCGCGGCTGGTCTCGACCGCGTCACGTCGGGTTCAGTGCTATTCGATGGGCAAGACCTCGGCAAACTGGATGAGAATCAGTTGACCATCCTGCGCAGGGATCGGATCGGATTCATCTTTCAGGCGTTCAACCTGCTGCCTGCCCTAACCGTGAGGCAGAACGTAGAATTGCCCCTCGAACTAGCAGGACGCCGTCCCGATCCCAAACGGGTGGCTCACATCCTTTCGCGGGTCGGTCTCAGTGAGCGCAGCAGGCACCGACCGGCGGAACTATCCGGTGGTCAGCAGCAACGGGTGGCGATCGCCAGAGCGCTGGTCACCTCACCTGCCGTCATCTTCGGCGACGAGCCTACGGGCGCGCTGGACACCCGCACCGCCCGGGACGTGCTCAGACTGCTGCAGGAGACCGTTCATGAGGGCGGCCAAACCATCGTGATGGTCACTCACGATCCGGTGGCGGCGTCTTACGCCGACCGGGTCGTGTTCCTGGCCGATGGTCGGTTGGCGGGCGAGATTCGCGAACCGACGGCCGACGCCGTGGCCGAGCGGATGACCCGACTGGGTGCGTGGGGCGAGGAGGGACAGCGATGATCCGGCTAGCAGTCCGCAGTCTACGCTATCGAGCGGGCGGCTTCGTAGCCGCCTTCGTTGCGATGATCCTTGGTGCTGCCATCGTCATGGCATGTGGCGGGCTCATGGAGACGGGCATCCGCATGTCGGTACCGCCTCAGCATTTGACCGATGCCGACATCGTTGTGGCCGGTGATCAAAGCTACGAGGTGCTTCAGCAGGGCTACACGGCAATACTTCCCGAGCGTGTACGCATCGACGCCGGTCTGGTGGACACTATCGCAGCACTCCCCGGCGTACGCGAGGCCAGCGGCCACGTCTTCGACGCCCCGGCGCCACAAAGCACAATCGACGCCGTCCGTGTGATGGCCGCCCCCGGCACCAGCGTTGAACAGCTCCGGAAACGCATCGACGCCGCGCTTCCCAATGGAGCCGTAACGATGACAGGCGACCAGCGCGGGCTTGCCGAACGACCGCAGGCCAAGGTCAGCTCCGATTTACTGATCTCGCTCGCTGGCGTGTTCGGTGCTGCGGCGATCCTTGTGTCGCTGTTCGGGGTTTCCTCGATGCTGGCGCTCTCGGTGCAGCAACGCCATCGTGAACTGGCCCTGCTCCGCGCCATCGGCAGCACGCCGAGACAAGTACGCAAATTGATAATCGGCGAGACGGCGATTCTGGCGGCTATCGCATCGGCGTTCGCCGTGCCCATCGGTCGGGGGCTTGGTGAGTTCATCTTTCAGCGACTGGTCGATGCTGATATGGTCTCTGATGGCATCGAGTTTCACTTAGGCTGGATCCCGGCAACCGTCGCATTCGCCTTGGCAATGCTCGCAGCCGTTGGCGGCGCACTGATAGCCGGCCGGCGGGCGGCTAACGTCCGGCCCACCAAGGCACTGGCTGATGCAGGGCAACCCGACCGGCGGTCGCTGAGCATAGGACGCATCTTCCTTGGTCTGAGTTTACTGGCCGTCGGCGGCGCGCTGGCTATCGTGACCATGACCGTCTTGAGCGGACAGTTCGCCTCCAGCACGGGTATGCCGGCGGCAATTGTGTGTGCGATCGGCCTGGCAACACTCAGCCCTCTGCTCACCCGGCCGCTGGCCGCCCTGCTTCAATGGCCGATCAGGGCACTGGCCGGACAACCCGGGCGTCTGGCGATGATCAACGCGCGGACAGGGATCGACGCCACCGCAGCAGTTGTGGCTCCTATCATCCTACTCTCCGGTGTCGCCGCCGGACTGCTCTACATGCAGTCCACCGAGCAGAACGCCGTCCAACAAGAAATGCTCGCTGACTTCAGCAAAGTCGACGCGATGATCACGGCCACCGATGCCGTCGACGCCGGTCTTGTCGAACAGATCAGCACACTGCCCGGTGTGGCTGGCGCCTCGGAGTACGTCCTGAGCACAGGGTTCGTTGAGCTGCCGAGCAACGATTCGTATCGTTGGGACAGTTGGATCCTGAGGGGCCTGACGCCTGATGGTATCGAAGCCGTCATGCCGGTGACCATCACGGACGGCACTTTGGATGATCTGCACGGACCCACAGTCGCCCTGAATACCCGACAAGCCGGAGAGCTGGGTGTGCACGTTGGCGATACGATGACACTTCGAATGGGCGACAACACCGTTCTCGATGTGAAGATAGTTACGCTCTATACCGCAGACGATGACAATGACACTCTGGTGCTACCGGCAGATGTCCTCGCAGCCCACACCACCTCGGGCCGCGTCAACATGCTCCTGGTAGCTGGCGACGGTACGACCAGCATTGAACATATGATCGCTGAGATCGAGGAGGCGACCTCAGGCGAGGGCGAGTTGTCGGTATCTAATCGAGAAGCACTGTTCGCTTCATTCAGCGATGCCCAGGGCCCGCAGAGTGTCGCCAGCTACACGATCGTCGCCATGATCGTGGCCTACACCGCGATCTCCGTCATCAACGCACTTGCCTCGAGTACGACCGCTCGTCGCCGCGAGTTCGCCCTGCAACGTCTCACTGGCTTCACCCGCGCACAGGTACTGAGGATGCTCGCGGCCGAAGCCCTCCTCGTGGCGACAATCGGCGTACTGCTCGGCACACTCTCGGCATTCGTGACAACCGTGACCTTTAGCCTTGGCCGCGCTAACACCGCCTATCCCGCCGGATCACCCCTCGTCTATGTAGCGGTCGTGACCGTGGCGGTACTCCTTACCCTGCTGGCCACGTTGATACCCGGAGTGTGGGGAACTAGGCAGCGGCCAATCGACGCCGCCGACATCGGGTAACTGACCACCGTAGCCGTCTTGCCTGGCTGGGAGGCATCGAAAGGCGCGCCCGCCGAAGCTGCTGTTGCCCCGCTTCTAAGATCACGTACTTCAGTGGCATGGCCCATGTGTGGGCCTTGCCGCAATGGTCGAGTCTGGTTCGTCCATGCATCGTTCGAACTTTCTCAACGGGGTCACAGGTCTGACATCCGTGGTTGCAAGCGGCCATCCGAGCGCGCTCAAAGCTTCATGAGCCGGTCGCCGTGAGCGCTCCCGTTCGTCACTGAGCGCGGTGCAAAAAATATGGCGTTTCGGATGTTGCTCTGCTCCGTAAGGTCTGCCAGTCTTGCTATTCCCACGCCTCCGGTAAAGGCTGACTGGTTCGATCCAATAATCGCGTGTCAAGACAAATTTTTCAGAAAAACGCGAACATGAAAAGGATGAGGATCAGAAGAAGCTGGAGCGTAACGGCTACAAATGGTGGTAAAGACAAGTAGATTAAAGCAAGCAAACCTTATCTTCTCTAGGTTTGCTTGCTTTGTTTAATTTGTGGGGAGCCCAAAATAAATTTTATAAGTCATCAATAACGATATCAGCTTGAGAAAGTTCATCTTCTTTTGCAAAATCAAAGTTACATCCTATTGCAAATAAACTATTAAATGTTTAATGATGAGCTGGTTCTTCATTTATATTCTCTTCAATCACAGCATCAACATTCTTATCAAAGGTATTAAGAAGTTCACGTACTTCATCCGTTGACTTCGTGCTCATCAATTGATTTCGTAGTTCACTTGCCCCTCGAAATCCTTTGACATAGATCTTGAAAAATCGCATTAGTGCTTTGAAGGGCCGTAGCGTTAAATCGGTTGAATATTTATCATGAAGATCAAGATGCAATCTTAATAGCTCAAGCAATTCGTCACTGCTATGTTCCCTCGGCTCTTTTTCAAAGGCAAAAGGATTATGGAAAATACCTCTCCCAATCATGATCCCATCCACACCATATTGCTCAGCAAGCTTTAAGCCCGTTTGTCGATCAGGAATATCGCCATTGATTGTCAAAAGGGTGTCTGGTGCAATACGATCACGAAGTTCCTTAATTTCCGGAATCAGTTCCCAATGTGCATCAACCAGACTCATTTCCTTTCTTGTACGGAGATGAATAGACAGATTAGCAATATTTTGTTTCAAAATATGCGTCAGCCAGTCCTTCCATTCCTCTACATTGCTGTAACCAAGCCTAGTTTTCACACTGACAGGTAATCCTCCCGCTTTTGCTGCTTGAATAATATCTGCCGCAAGATCCGGATGCAGAATAAGGCCGCTTCCCTTACCTTTCGTGGCAACATTGTGCACGGGACAACCCATATTAATATCCACACCTTTGAAACCAAGCTTAGCCATACCAATGCTCATTTCCTTATAATATTCAGGCTTATCCCCCCAAATATGTGCAACCATGGGTTGTTCATCTTCCGTAAACGTTAAACGGCCTCGCACACTATAAATCCCCTCAGGATGACAATAGCTCTCCGTGTTTGTAAACTCTGTAAAAAATACATCGGGCCTACCCGCTTTACTTACTACATGACGAAAAACAACATCCGTCACATCCTCCATTGGTGCAAGTATAAAAAACGGACGAGGTAAATCAAGCCAAAAATTATTTAACACGACATACTCAAATCCTCTCACTATAGATACAACGCTATTTATTTTAAGGCCTCAACAACCCAAGCTCTAACCCCAAATGTAGCATTGACGCTTCTGCTATATAATTATTACCGTACATACATAGTATAACACCTCATCTATTTTTTACGAACCATCCAAACAAGACTTTAGACAGATATTGTATAGGGTTGCGCGGACTGAATCCCGAGTTCGCCCCCTTTTGGGGCTTTCACCATAATAAACAGAAAACCACACCCTAAGGACGTGGTTGATTTGTTTATTATGGAGGAGCCTAGGGGGATTAAGCTCGCATATACTCGCTTATCCATCATGGGATGTCCGAATCCTGATAATATGCTGTCGAAGCTAACTCGACGAGGACTTTTAGCTTTAGCTTCAAGGAATTAGCTACCTGCGTACATCGCGTAACAGCGTCAGGTAAAGCACGATCAAACCCAGCAGCAGAATCGAGCTGACTCCGCCCACCACTTGAATCCCCGATAAAAATGCATGCTTTGCGGCCTCCAATACGGAATGATCAGGCAATGACTTCGCAACCGCCACAGCACTTGCTAGCGTGTCACTCACAGCTTGACCCGTTTCCTGCGATATCCCTTTCGGAATATATCCAGCCACCAAATGACGATATACCGCCGTTCCGATGGTTCCGAAAATGGTAATGCCTAAAGCCATCCCCAATTCACTGCTCATTTCTGACAAAGAGGAAGCCGCGCCGGTTTTTTCTGGAGGTACAGAGGCGACAACCAGGTCCGTGCTTAGTACCATCAACGGACTGAGTCCCAGCATGATGATAATGCTCCCCATCACCATAGTCTGCACCCCGGGAAAAGAAAGCCAGACAATCAGGTTAAACGACAGAAATCCAATAATGGACAATGTCAGGCCACCTGCAATCAGTGAGGAAACTCGCATTTTACTCGCCAAGATCGGCGTGGCCATCGCGCCTGCAATATTAGCTACAGCATAAGGAATCATCCACAAGCCCGCCTGCAATGGAGACAACCCAGCTACCAATTGCAAATATTGAGCAAAAAACAGGGCGAATCCGCCCAAGGCAAGAACCGTGATGAATAAGCCGATTAACGCCCCATTAAAAGTACGATTGCGGAAAAACTGCAAATCCAACAAGGGCTCCCTCACTTTTTGCTGTCTGCGGATGAATAAGTAGCCGGCTCCCAGTCCCAGAGCAATCCACAATATAGACCGACCATCCAAACCATAGCTTGCCATTTCTTTTAACCCGTATACAACGGACAAAATACAGAAGAGGGAAATTGCTACACTGAACAGATCAAATTTTCTGGCATTAGGGTCGCGAAACTCCGGCAGTAAGAACGGAGCAGTCATCAAAAGCACTAGCATAACAGGAACGCCCAGCAAAAAGACCGAACCCCACCAAAATTTCTCCAGCATCAGCCCTCCAACCAGCGGACCGATCGCACCGCCTGCCGAGAAGCAGCTTAACCACACAGCGATGGCCGTCCCTCGCTGTTTCGGCTGTGTGAACATATTGCTGATCAGCGATAGTGTGGAAGGCATAAGCGTCGCTCCCGCTATCCCGAGCAGTGCCCGGGTCACAATCAACATCTCGGCATTCACTGAGAATGCAGCTGCAATCGAACAAAGGCCAAACGCAAATGACCCGATCATCAGCAATTTTCTTCGACCGATACGATCGCCTAGCGACCCCATTGTCACCAGAAAACCTGCGATCATAAATCCGTATATGTCTAAAATCCACAATTGTTGTGCACCGCTGGGTTGTAAATCCGCAGCTAATTGTGGGAGCGCTAAGTGCAATACTGAAAAATCCAATGCCAGCAACAAAGTTGTGAGCGCCAGCACACTCAAACCAAGCCATTCCCTCAGCCCTGCAGCATCTTGACGTTCTTCCCTACTTTTCTGTGCTATTTCATTTGGTTCCAACTCACTCACCTCTTCGATTCATCGGCGTTTAGGAGGCATTCTCCTTTACTTGCTTTCATTTATACTAATAGAAATGCTCCCCGAATGAATCAGACGAGTGTCTGAATTTATGTATACGACCAAAGTCGTAATGAGCTAAGACTCAAACCATCTGTTCCTTAGCGCATGGACAGCCGCTTTGGTCCGATCCTGCAGTTCCATCTTTCCCAGGATAGAGGTGATATGTGTTTTGACCGTCTTTTCCGAGATGAATAACTGCTCAGCAATCTCTCTGTTGCTCTGACCTAATGTGATTTGATACAGCACTTCTCTTTCTTTCGGTGTTAACTGTTCCAATCCTTTCCCCGGTTCCGTCCTTCCCGTCACATTGAGCACGAGATGGTTAGTCGCCTCAGGATGAAAAGTTCGATTTCCGTGCATGGCAGCCATGATCGTTTCGGCTAATACGACGGGTTCGACATCCTTTAACTGATAACCTATTGCTCCTTCCCTGATTGCTTGTATAACGGAATCGCGGTCTGAGAAACTGGATAGGATAATGACCTTAACTTCCGGATACCGCTTCGTTATTTGCTTTGTCGCTTCTATACCATTCATTACCGGCATCTGGATATCCATAAGAACGATATGCGGCTTAAGCTGCTCAACTTTTTGCATAGCTTCTACTCCATTGCATGCTTGCCCTACAATTTCAATCTCTTGTTGGATCTCCAAAAAATATTGCAGTCCGCGCAGCACAACCAAATGATCATCCACCAGAAGCACCTTGATCCTCATCTTATCTCCTCCCCCCGCTTTCCAAAGGCGCCCTGACCGTAATCGTTGTCCCGATTGCTTCCTCGCTTCTGATGTCAATTTGTCCGTTCAATTGCAAGATTCGTTCACGCATACTGGTCAAACCAAGCTTGCCCGAAGTCGTAACATTTTGTTGAAATCCACAGCCATGGTCGGTGATATGCATATGCACATATCGATCGTCGCAAGTTATTTCCACTTCGGCGTAGTCTACGGAAGCATGTTTTTTGACATTGTTTAACGCTTCTTGGCCGATTCGCCAAAGCGCCTTCTCCATACGGCTCGAAAAACGAAGATTCCTTCCCTTAATAATGAGGAGCTTCAAATCAAGCTTGATTGCATGTTGTTCTAACAATTCCCCTAATGTGTTGTTGTCGACATGAGGATGCAAATCCAATACTAAGGATTTCATCTCTGCTAACGCTTCTTGGGCAAGCTCTCCGATTTCCAGAAGCCCCGATTCAATAGCTTTGTCTTTTTGACCTGCTCTCATCCGCAAGCCTTGTGCAACCAACGAAAGAGAGAACAATTTTTGGTTCACCGAATCATGCAAATCTCTGGCCAAGCTACTTCGCACTTCTGCTAGTAACAACTGCTCATTTTCTTCATAAAGCGAAACATTATCAATGGCTAACGAAATATGATCCGCCAGGTCATGAAAGATGTCTATTTCGCAACCATCAAATGCTGCTGTCGTTCTGCTTAAAACTAACAAGCCTATTAGGGACTCGCGATTGTTCAAGGGAATCGCCGCGAAATAGACGGGGTCCTCCGCCGCATTTAATATCGGGAAACTGACGATGGTCTCTTTGCTTTGTCTAACCTGTTGATGATTAATTGCTTCTAAGATGACATCCGTCAAACCTTGTGCTTTGCCGCTTAATGCCACCGATTCGTCTGCTAGATGAATTTCATTGTGCTGAAAGTAACTGTTTAAATGTAAACGGCTTCCTCGTTTAAGGATAATGGCGGTTGTATGCCAGCCGAACTTAAGACCAGTTTGCTCTGCAAATGTACGCAGCAAGTGGCCTAGATCTTTGATCCTCCAAGTACTCCGAACGACTTCTCCAATTGTCGCATAATACTCGGCCACTCTTTTTTCCTGCTCATAGCGATCCATATGATCCCCCATTCCCCTTAATCTTCCTCACTTATTGTATCCCCCGCTGATGACCCGCTCGTCGTCTAGCTTGTAAATGGATGGGTGGTTCTTTCATTTTACCAAAGATACGGCTTCTTCATGTTTTATATCTTTACAAAAGTCTGACCCGGCATCAAATTTGCCATGACAGAAGGCGCGGCGAGGTTCATATAAGCCCGACAACTACCTTGACAAACACCGCAATCGAGGAGAAACATAATGATTATTTGTGTAATAGAATGAAATGAAGCGAAGGAGGTTTTGAAATGAGTAAAGTTATTCTGAATATCTCTATGTCTCTCGATGGATTTATAGCAGGAAGTAACGATAATCAAAAACAACCTTTAGGGGATCAAGGTGCTTGTCTGCAAGCCTGGATGTTTTCTGGAGAGCACACTAGTCAGACCAATTCTTTTTTTAAACTTTCAAGCATTGACAAGAACGTTTTTGATTCAGCAGCTGAAAAAGCCGGTGCTATGATTGTTGGGAGAAGGACCTACGACATCGTGAATGGATGGGGAGGAAGTCACCCATTAGAAAATGTCCCTGTATTTGTACTTACTCACAGTATCCCAGATTCTCCCCCTGAAGGTACTACACCGTTTACTTTTATCACAGACGGAGTGGAACAAGCGGTTAAACAAGCGAAAAAAGCAGCCGGATCTAAGCAGGTAAGTGTTGGAACGGCAAGTGTCGCGCAACAGTGTATTAGATTGGGTCTGCTAGATGGGCTAGATCTGCATATTACCCCAGTATTGCTAGGCAAGGGTGTACGTTTATTTGATCAAATTGGCGAGGAAAGCGTAACGCTGGAGTCAACTGAGGTCATCGAAGGAACAGGTGTTATACATGTTAAATACGATGTTCTGAAATGATAAATCGTTGTGTTTAATTGGCCAACCTATTGTAAAGCTGGACTTAAAAAATGTTATTGCCTTTAGAAAAAAAGGACAAGCTGCCAAGGGCTGCAGACGTATACTTGGACTGGCGCAGGCAGAAAGATGACGTTCTTATCTGGGGAGACCTGAATAAAACCTGTTGAGAACAGATCTATAAGCGGATATTCAACTTCATATGAGTAACATGTTGTTATATGGGCTCAAAACTGAAATTAGCGGTTGACGAATTCAAACGAGCATAGAACGGGATCGAAATGAAAAACATTATCTGTCTGCATTAACGGCGACTGCAAACAGCCTTCTCCCTTTGTTAAGGTGCGTTCTTTTTTGTGGGTATTCGTGAGGATCTTGCGCTAACGCTTGCCACAGCGCTTAAATGGCCTCAAATGACCCTTTTGTAATTCTAACGCTTGTCACGTTGCTTATTCCCCCCACGGACGGTTAAAATCATGCGATTTTCGATAAATAAGGTGGCTCAGTTTCCTTACAATATTTATGGGGCCGAATTTCCCTAAATAGCGCCGCTCATCAGCGTTAGAATGCCACACGAGCGGTTAACATTCCACTCGCGTGCGCTGATGTCGCGAATAGCACTTCACTCACCCGCAGTGCTTTCGCCGCATAGCGGCGGTCGGTTTACCAGATGCTCCCTTCCTTGCTTTGATCCCGAATAAAGTCAACCACTGATTTTTAGATTGAGCCGTTAATGGGATGTCCGAATCCGGATTATAGGCTGTCCCAATAGTAAATCCACTTACTTGATGAGACAACTCCTTTTATGAAAAGACAATGGAAATGAAGAAATGGCGTTGCTAGGGAGGCTATCCCTGCATCGCCATCCGACGCGCAGCTCCCAGCGCGCGGTGGGAGCTGCGCGTCTGGCTTTTGGTCTATTGCCGTCTACTTGAGCAATTATGGGCAAGCGAAAGCCAACCGATCTCCAGGCTTAGGGCTGCTAAAGTAACCGTTCCGGCTTTACTTTCGCCAAGTCTGAAAGCAAAACGTCGGAATCCCCGGTTGTTCTTTGTTTGCCCAAACACACTCTCCGGTTCAACCATCCTTTGAACCGATAGGGCATATCCTTCCTCGCTCAAGCTGTTCCGATCGCCAAGCAACTTTGCTGAACTTCGTCTTTTTGCAACCGCGGGAGCAGGTCTTTACGGAGCGTATGTACCGCTTTCTTCAAAGGCTTGTCTTTGGGCTGCGACTGCAGTTTCATCCTTTATAGCTATCCTGCCAGCTTAACAAGCGCTTTTCCAGTATACGCACCAGAGAATCTGTCAGCTTGCCTACCGCGGCAAATAAAAAGATACCAATAAAGACAACCTCTGTCCGCATAAAAGAGCGTGCATCCTGAATTAAGTAGCCGACTCCCTGATCCGAGCCCATCAACTCGGCAACGACAAGCACCAGCCACGCTACACTGATGGACAGACGCAGCCCAAGCAGCACATTCGGCATAGCCGCCGGCAGTACCAGCCGCACCATTTGGTTCAATTTGCTAAACTCCAATACTCGCGCCACATCAAACAACCTGGAATCCACGTTGCGAACGCCAAGAAAGGAGTTCACATATAACGGAAAAAAGGCGCCCATCGCGATTAGTAGAATTTTGGACAATTCTCCAAAACCAAACCATAATATAAATAACGGCGTTATCGCCAGCAACGGTATGGTGCGCAGCATCTGTACAGTAGGATCAATAACATCCTCCGCATTTTTGGACATGCCCACAAACAAACCAAAGCCCAGTCCCAGACCTCCGCCAATCAGAAAGCCAACCAACGCACGCAGTATACTAATCTGCAGATGATACCAGAGCTCTCCTGAGCGGATTAGTTCAAGGAAGGTTGCTACAATTTTCGATGGCGCAGGAAACATCATCGGATCAATCCAATGGTTCACACTGCCCAGTTGCCATATTGCCAGCACAACGACAGGGATTAAGCTGCCCAATATGATTTTCCTCGAATGACTCCTTTTCACGGACTGACCGCCTGACTTCTGGACCCGCTCGTTTTGCCGCTTCTCCTCTGAACTCTCTCGCGTCCTTACGAGATCACCGGTAGTTGTCGGCGCAGACATGATGCATCTCTCCTCACCCATTTATCATACCTGGTCATATTTCATAGTCTTCCTTATCTGATCCGGTTTTCTCCAGCGCCTGAAGCACATAAGCCCGCAATTCCTGAAACGTCCGGTTCGTTCTTTTGCGTGGGAACGGGAGATCAATAGGAACGATTGTCTTAATGCGTCCAGGCCGAGGGTCCAGCACCACTACACGATGGGATATAAACACCGCTTCATCGATATCATGCGTCACAAACAGCATCGTCGTCCGATTCTCACGCCAAATGTCGAGCAGCGCTTCCTGCAAATGGCTGCGGGTAAAAGCATCCAGCGCCCCAAACGGTTCATCCAGCAGCAGCACCTTCGGATTGCGAAGCAGCGCTCTCGCTATGGCTACCCGCTGTGACATACCGCCAGACAGCTGCTTAGGATAGGCCTTCTCGAATCCTCCGAGCTTGACCAGCTCGATCAGCCGATTAACCTGCAATCGGATGGCAGGGTCTCGCAGATTCAGATCAGCAGCGATATTCCGCTCCACTGTCAGCCATGGGAACAGCCGATGCTCCTGAAAGATAAATCCCTTCTCCACGGACGGCTTCGTAACCTGAAGTCCGTCCAAAAGCACCTCGCCATCTACATCCGCATCCAGCCCAGCGACAATTTTGAGCAGTGTGCTCTTTCCACAGCCGCTTGGTCCAATAATTGAAACGATCTCGCCTTCCCGCACCTGGAGGTCGATGTCGTCGAGCACATGCTTCCTCTCATCGCCTTCTCCAAATGATTTGTTTAATTGACGTATGTCCAGCATAGATACTGTCACATCGCGCCCTCCTTCCTACCGTTTTACACCTTCAACAAGACTCATGCTCAAAATGGACGATCACCAATAATCGAAATGCGTTCAGCTACCCTCCGATCCGGGAAATAATCCGAAACCGCATAGTGCTGCGTATTTCGATTATCCCAGAAAGCAATGGTATTCGGCTCCCATCGGAATCTCACCTGATATTCCGGAACCTCGGCTTGGCGGAACAAATATTGCAGAAGCTGCTCTCCCTCGTCTGCATCTAGTCCAACAACACGCGTTGTAAACACCGGATTGACAAACAAGGCTTTGCGGCCCGTTTCCGGGTGAGTACGAACAATCGGGTGCTCTGCAGCCGGAAAATCCAGCTGGCGCTGAGCCAGCGTTTCTGGATCAAGCGCTCTGCCGAAGGTCGGGGTGAAATCATGAATCGCGGTTAAGCCGTTTATTTTGTTTTTGATTTCATCCGGCAAATTCGTATAGGCTGCTTCCGTATCCACCCATGATGTATCGCCGCCAAGCCCCGGCACCTCTGTTAGCCTCAGCACCGCTCCCAGCGATGGCTCCAGACGCCATGACACATCTGTATGCCAAACATTTTCCCGGCCCGCTACCTTGTCATCCTTCGCCAGACGTACGACTTCGGCAGAATCACCACGCATGGAGAATGGATGTGTCTCAAGCTCCCCCCAGTTGCTGGCGAAATCTTTCTGCTGCTGGCTCGTAATGTCCTGATTACGAAAGAAGATGACCTTGTACGCCAGCAGTGCGCGGTGAAGCTCTTCCTTTAATTCAGTGCTTAACGGCTGGCTCAGATCCACACCCTCAATCTCAGCTCCGATCACATTGCTAAGCCGCTTTACTTGAAAAAGGGTAAACGGAATGCCTTGCGGAGCCTCGGATGTGCGCTCAAGCTTACGCGCGCCATGGAAAAAATTACGAACCTCCAGATCAAAATGACGAGTAGTATCCACTGTTTGTGTGCTCATATGCATCTTCCTTTACTTTATTTTTTTGACGATTGCGTTATCTACATAATCCGTAAATGTAATTTTCTTTTTAATAAAATCATTTTCAAACAGCAAGTCTGCTGATGCCTGCTGCGCTTCTATGGCATCTTCACTGACTGGTCCAATCGTGTAATTCTGTTTATTTAAAAACTCGCTGATCACTTCGCTAGGAATCTTCTTCAGCTCAGAGAACAACTGAGCAACCTCTTCCTTATTGGCGTTGGCATAGTCTGCTGCTCTTTTAAAGACGGATAGATAGACTTCCACAAGCTCTGGATGATTATTGGCAAATTCCGTTCGCGCAATGACAGTAGCAGGCGCCAAAATCCCCTGCTCTGCACCAGCCAGAACACGTGCCTCTTTTTGCAGTACCAGTTGTATCGGGTACGGTTCAATCGTTACCCAGGCATCAACTTTTCCAGAGGTAAAGGCCGGCAGCCCCTCTTGCAGCTGTAAATTGACCAGGCTCACATCCTTCTCTGTCAAACCATTCTTGACCAGAACCTTTAACAAAAACACATGCGAGGTTGTCCCTTTGGCTACGGCAATCGTTTTTCCCTTAAGATCAGCAATGGTTTGAATCTCGCTATTCTCGTGAACAAGCAGTGAATTTAAGCTTTTGCCGTCGCTAATCAACGCAATATTTATAAAAGGAAGTCCGGACGATTGACCTGACAGCGCTGCTCCATCACCCAGAAATGAGAGATCTACACGTTTAGCAGCAAGCGCTTCGAGCAGCGGAGGACCGCTTGGAAATTCGCTCCAGGCAACCGTCACATTGTACTTCTTCAGCTCCTCATCCAGCCATCCTTTGTCTTTCACAATATTCAATGGAGAAAGACTGCCATTGATAGCCACATTGATAACCGAGGGCTTCTCCGTTTTGGCTTGATACGGCTTCCAAACAGTGAACACCCCAATAAGAATACCCGCGACTATAAGCAAAGCGAGTAAAGATATAAACTGAACCTTTCGTTTGGCCATTGCCCAACCACTCCTGTCTCTATTCTGGTTTACTACTCATTAACTGCCTGATAGCGCGTACGGCTATGCGAGCCGTCTACCGCTGCTGGCACATCCCCCTCCAGCGTTACTCTCCTGACTACACGATGAGCATCGCCATAATCATTAATGGCTATATGCTGCGTTGCACGGTTATCCCAAATGACGATATCACCTTCCTGCCAGCGCCAGCGAACCGTATTCTCCAGACGAGTCACATGCTCTTGAAAAATCTCGTACAGCTTGACGGATTCCGATGCCGATACACCAAGGACCCGCTTCACAAAGCTGCCTAACAGCAGCGACTTTTCACCTGTCTCGGGGTGAACCCGAACTACCGGATGCTCCGTTTCATATACCGTGGAGCTAAACACCTTGCGGTACTTCGCCTCTTCCTCTGCTGAAACATTAGCCCGCGAAGCTGCCGCATAATCAAACACATTGGAATGCAGACTCCACAGACGATCAGCCAAATCCTTTAGCTCAGGCGTCAGACTCTCATAGGCTGCGGCCGTATTCGCCCAAACCGTATCTCCACCTGCCTCAGGAATGACTACCCCCCGTAAAATTGATGCTTTCGGGTAGGCATCCAGAAAGGTAACATCTGTATGCCACTGCGTTGCACGTCCGCCATGATGTGAATCTAGCTCCAGAATATAGCCAGAGCCTGGCTTCGTTGGTACGGTTGGGTGAGCGAACGGCTTGCCGAGCAGCGCCGCAAAGGCTTCCTGACCGCCATCGTCCAAATGCTGTCCACGAAAGAATAGCACCTTGTATTTCAGTAGTGCACTGTGAATTTCCTCAACTACACTTGCATCCAGATTTCCGGATAATTGAATACCACTTACCTCCGCACCTATTTTTCCTGTAACGGGTGATAACTGAAGCTGACTGCTTTCTGTTGTAACGTTGCTCATCTTAAGTTCCTCCTTTGGTTTTTAAAGTGACGCAAAAAAGGAGATCCGATCAAAGCACAGAACGTGCTCTCATCAAATCTCCGGTTGACCGGTTGATTCTCCGTTTTATTGCCAACTTCACAAAATGATTTTAAAATCATTTTGTAACTTGAACTTATCATACTTGCCCGTGTGGTTTATGTCAACAGTTATTTAATTAATTCACATCTGAATTGTTGGTTTTATTAAATTAGCATCAGTCAAAAAAAACGAGCCTCCAGTTCCGGGCTCGTTTCGCGTTTTAAAGGCTAACTAATCTCAAAATATAAGTTAAAATCGGCTGTTTAGGCGACTCCAGCCCCCGAATTTCCCATAAACTAACGTTATGCAGCAGCGTTATGACAATTGTTGCGATTTCTTTCGCATCTCCGGCCGCAAATCGCCCCTCTTCTTGACCTTGAATAATAATGCGTGAAAACAGGTCCAGATTGTACAGCATGCGCGCCTTGATCTCATCCTTTACATCCGCTGGAAGTATATCTGAAGCTTGTGCTTGCAGCACAATCCAGTACTTTTTCCCAGTATTACTATGTATAAATAATTGGTCAATGATCCTTTGGAGTTTAGCAACGGCATCGCCAGGACTTTCGATAGCATGGAGCAAAAAGCGGCGGTACGCTTCCTGACCTTCTAGGACGATCGAGGCCAGAAGCTCCTGCTTGGAAGAAAAATGATTGTACACATGGCCGTAACTCAATCCCGCTTCTGTGGCAACATCGCTCATCTTGACAGCCGCCAGTCCTTTGTGATAAAAAACGCTGGTGGCTGCCTGCAATATTTGTCTCCTGCGCTCTTCCTTCACCATTTGATCTCGTTTAGCATTTCGTGGCACGAAGCGATCCACCCTCCGTCTATTTTGTTCTAGTATAACAAAAAAGACAGTGGTCAACCATGCATGGCTAGGGTTGAAGAGAGCACAAAGGGATTTCTCCTGTTGGAACTGATGGATTCACTTAACACGCTCCTGAAGCCTTGGAAGGGGCTCATCGCCTCCCTGAATTCGAATCGAATGATGAAAAATGTTGAAGTAAAAAGCCGCGATGATGATCTGTAGGATAATTGGCTCAAAAAAATCGGCACTTTGACCAAACATGTGACCACGCCGAAGTTCTTGATCGATCAATGCTCACCAGAAAATCTAAAAAGCACCGGGAAATCCCGGTGCTAAGAGGTTTAATTTTGGTCGAGTCTAGGGGGATTAAGCTCGCATAGACTCGCTTATCCATCATGGGATGTATGAATCCTGATTATAGGCTGACGAAGCTGACTCAACGAGGACTTTTAGCGGTAGATTCAGACGCCGTGCTCCTGCACTTGAAGTTCCCCTTCGAGGCGTATTCATCCGTTCCGTCCGCGCGGGCGAACCCCTATTTTTGGGGTTCATCTCCCCCTAGGTACTCCATAAAAAAACGCCACCACGCAATGTGGTGACGTTCTTCTTGTATGGAGCCTAGGGGGATCGAACCCCTGACCTCATCGCTGCCAGCGATGCGCTCTCCCAGCTGAGCTAAGGCCCCGTTTGTGTTGTCATTTATGACGACAAGAATGATAATACCATGGCGGCTGGATGGTTGTCAATCATTCTTTCAAAAATAATCCAACCTTTCAGCCACCCCCTATCCTAATCCCCAATCGCCTCATGCAGCGCCTCGATATAATCGGAGGCGAGCTTCGTCAGCGCGGCGTTCTGATGGCAAATCCAGCCGACATTGATCGTTTCGTCGCAATCCAATGGAACCGGGATGATCTCGTTGCCATTCAAATCAGCGCTCAGCACCCCCGTTGAGATCGTATAGCCGTTAAGCCCAATCAACAGGTTAAACAGCGTCGCCCGGTCGTTCACCTTAATACTCTTCGGATGCGACAACGTACTCAATATTTCTTCCGAGAAATGGAACGAATTGAATTCGCCCTGTTCAAAAAACAAATACGGGTAATCCTGTAGCTGATCAATCGTCACGATCGACTGCTTCGCTAGCGGGTTTTGCACACTAATAAAAATATGCGGCTTGGCCGTAAACAAGCTTGTAAACTTCAAATTGCCATCCTTCAGCAGCCGATTGATCACCTTGGAATTAAATTCATTGAGATACAAAATGCCAATTTCACTACGCTGGCTCTTGACATCCTGGATGATCTCATGAGTCTTGGTCTCGCGCAAAGCCAACTCATACTCATCCTGCCCATACTCACTTACCAGCTTGACAAAAGCATTGACGGCAAAGGCATAATGCTGCGTGGATACCGAAAAATGCTGCGGAGACGGCTTTGCATTCAAATACCTGCTCTCCAGCAACTCCGCCTGCTCAATTACCTGCCTGGCATAACCGAGAAACTCTGCCCCTTCCTTGGACAACGTAATCCCTTTATTTGTTCGTTCAAAGATCGTAATCTGCGTTTTCTCTTCCAAATCCCGAATGGCATTGGACAAGCTTGGCTGAGAAATGAACAACCGTTTCGCCGCCTCATTCATGGAGCCGCGGTTGGCAACCTCAACGACATATTTCAATTGCTGCAGCGTCATCATTTCAAGTCGGTCCTTTCCCGCGTCGCCAACATCTCAATACAGCAGCAAGTTATCTACTGCAGAAATGCGGTCTGTTCTATACAATTGCCTTGTCCAAATTCTATCCATAACCGTCTCTTGCGTCAAGGGACGCATTGAATCATTGTCTATGACCGATAATACGATAAAAAAAACCGAACCCTATCATCGAATCTGATAGGAATCCGGCTTTACGCGTTGCATTATTTTATAGTGTAAATGTAGTCGTTTTTCTCAAAGCTAATGATCAAATTGAGCGGTTTATCCGAGTCTTTCACTTCTTCGGCAACTGTGAAAATAACCATACCCGATTTGGTAGATAGCGGATTTAACCGCTCCATATGAAGCTGATCGGACAATCCTAGCATATTAGAATAGCTGAAGTCATATTTTTCATCATATTTCAATGATAGTTTGACATCATCTCTACTGGATATCACGGGCAGAAAAGTGTTCGCTTGACCACCGTTATTTTTGACTTTTATTGTGGCAACGCCATATACATTACCTTCATCAGGGGAGAATGTCATAATACTCTCGGAAAGCTCCTCTTTAAATTCAAAAGATTCCAGTGTCACTTCCCAGTCCCCTACGTTAATCATATCGCCGATTTGGCTCGTTGGCGTCTTTTCTGGTTCGGGGTCCGATTCCGGTTCTTCAGCGGCTGCTTTCTCCGCATTTTCATCTTTGGCATTTGCCTGATCATCGGATGCTTTTCCAGCATCATTTTCTTTTTCACTGGGTTGTTCTGTTTCGTTTGATTCTGCCTTGCCGCCGTTTGCTGATTTCGTACCTGACGCGTCTGTCGGGGTATTAGTGGATGATGAGCATGCAGTCATAAAGACGATCAACATAACACTAATTACCATTAACCATTTTTTCAAAATTTACCCTCCAAATCATATATTAAACTTTCAATTTCCACATTTTACAACAAACGATGCTATAAATCAACAAAATTCACCAATTTTATAATCAAACTTCTAAAAAATAATCGTTCCCATATCCACTGAGCTTATTTGCAAACATAGCAATCCAGAAGAAATCCAGCGCTTGGATTAATGATATAATTGAGCTGCACAACAGCTTGATTGCAGTTACTTTAAAGACGAGGTGAGCCGAAGATGGCCTTGCAGGCAAAAAAAGTGTTTATTAACTTGCCAGTGAAAGATTTGAACAAATCGGTTGCATTTTTTACTGAGCTCGGTTTTGAGTTTAATCCCAATTATACGGATGAAAATGCAACTTGTATGATCATTAATGACAATACATTTGTGATGTTATTGGTAAATCCCTTCTTCCAGTCTTTCACCAACAAGCCTCTCTCTGACGCCACCAGTCAGACTGAAGTGATCGTCTCCCTGTATGCCGACAGCAAAGAACAAGTGGATGAGTTGGTAAGCACGGCCCGGGCTGCCGGTGCTGATGTTACGAGTGAACCGTATGACCTTGACTTCATGTACAGCTGGAGCTTCCACGATATCGACGGACATCTGTGGGAATTTTGTTATATGGATGAAAATACACCTGCCGAAGCATAGGCGATGGATGATCGGGGGATGAAGCTCGGGGCTAATGTGTAGCGTCCAATGGACAGGGGACATGTCGACTGATCGCCGTCATGCAGCGAAACATCGCAATGCGGGGAGCCCCGTACGGGGAGACTTGTCCCATTCCTTGTATACCTTATTTCAGCTTACATACCGTGTAAACTCTGCCCCTCTGCTTGCGCGCTGCGCCTGCAATGCAGGCTTTTCAGCTTTGATCCCATTTTAGCGGAGATAGGGTATACAGCCAAAAACAGGACACATCCCCCCAGCCCAAGCAAAATATCAGGACATGCCAGACCTCCCTCCCGCCGCGCGCGAGAAAGTCGAAATGGATGCATCATTTATGAATTAAAAATTCGGTCAACAGATGATTTGGGATCAGCCAAAAAATCCGTAAAACTGCCTAAATGGGCATACTCCTTATGCTCAAGATCATAGTAGCCAAGGCACTTCTTTCCCGGATGCCACACAAGCAGGATGTGCGAGTAATTATCGAAGCGGGAAGACAGCCGCAGCAGCTTCTGCCGGCCAACCTTCATCTCAATCGTATCGACAAGTGCAAAAAATTCAATGTAACTTACCTCGTAATCATTATCTGCGATCACTATGCGCCGCTCCGTTCCTGTCAGAAAATCAACGATTTGCTGGGACAGCTTATAGTCTTTCAGCGCGTGCAGCTTGTTGCTAAGCGTGTGGAACTCCGGCGGCTCCAACGACTTGATATAAGCGGCCATCTCAGCATTGTCATTGCTTACCGCAATCGTATAGGCCCGCTCCCCATCTTTTTCCGCGATCGTAACATCTGCACCTTGCTCCACAAGATATTTGACCATCGTAAAATTGTTGCTTCTAACCGCAACCGTCAACGGCGTCGCTTTGTAGGGATAGACCATGTCCGGTTCATTGTAGTTAATGTTGACACCCTGTTCCAGCAAGTAATCAACGGTCTTCCGATCATGATCGGAAACCGCCTTCCTCAGTGTCCTCCCGGCATGCTCCCTGATATCCAAACCTAGCTCCTGTATGAGCGGGATGTTCTTTTTGTTGCCGTAATAGGCCTGATCATAAGCACCCGATTTGACATGATTCAATCGATTCAGCTTCGCGCCATGCTGATGCACATAACGGATTATTTCTTCCCCGCAGTACCGCACCGCCAGCAGAAAAGCAGGATTGTCCTTTTCATTCAGTTCCACACCATGCTCCACCAACAGCTTAATGACTGCTAACTGCCCGCATAGGAGTGCCAGATCCAGTGGGCTTAGCGATGTATATTTGCTCAGCACAATCTGCTGCTGAATATCCCAGCCTTCCAACAATTTCGTTTCAAGTGCGGCTAAATTGCCTTCATAGATATACTGCGCCACCTCAGGCAACGTCTCAAATTTCCCAATATCCCCCAGCTTGAACATCTTCATGTCCTCCCTTACCTGCTTACTTGCGTTTGCATGGACTATTTTAACCCGCAGCTTATCCGGCTTTCGTACGGTTTTTCATACGTTTAATGATCAGCACCAGCATGCCTGCGGTCATCACGATCCAGGATAGGCCAAGCAAGCCGGCCATAATCAGAAAGACAAAGGTAGCGAGCAGCGGAGTAATAAAATCATTTGGACTCGTTGCCAGCGACGGCAGCATGCTTCCGATTTTCGGCAAATAATAGCCTATTGTGCCTGCAATAAGGCAGTGCGCGATATAGAGAATGCTCATCAAGCGAAAACGTTTCAGTCCAAAATCAACAAAGCTGCTTTTTCGGCTTCCGCCCGTCGTTTGCAACAAGTACAGTCCTCCTCTAATGATCGCATTGCCAGCCTTCCAGCTCTACCCGGCACAAGCCGTGGGCGCATCAGGCAAGCTGCACCACAATATACTGCTTGTCCAGCAGCTCGAACCCATCCTCCAATTGAAAATCAGCGAGATGAATGATCCGATCCAGCTCTTTCTTGCGCGGAAAGTGTTCCTCATCTGCCCAACAGGAGTACAGCTCAAATTGTGCAGCTGGCGCCCCGTAATCCTCCATCAGCTTAAACAGTTCCCTGCAGCACTTTTCAGAAGCCGGCGAAGGCTCTCTAGCGCCCTCCTTTGACCTGTACGGGATGGTGAATCCGCCCCAGTTCGGGGACAACTGATAGACAAACGGACTTTTAAAATGCTGGCGAATGGCTCGAAACCAGTCGCCCAGCGGCTGAATATAGATGCCTGCAGCATCCTCCTCTGTATCAAATACGAGAATCTGTTCATCCTTTAGATGAGACAGATCAAACGCTGAAGGGACAAGTCCCAGGGCCGCCCGCCGCTCTGCCGCCTTTTTCTGGTACTCCGGAGATGCCATCATCTCACGATAAGTTTTGGCGGAAGGCACACTGCCTCTTTCACCGATTGGGAGCTCTGCCGCGGAACCGATATAGTGAAATAAGCTCAAGCATTCACTTCCTTAATCTGTTCTTTTCAAATATTATAGCGTATGTTATATTAGTTGAATAGCAAGGTTTTCCAAGCTATACCGGTTTTTTACGGTTGATTTTTTAACATTTTGGCAAGCGAAAGGGGTTGTATTTGAATGAGTGTCTACAAAATGGTGAGCAAGTCTTAAAACTGAATACAGGCATAACACGCAGTATTGCTGGCTGACCCGCCGCCTTTGTCAAGGCTGGCCAAGTTCGCCTGTCTGTTTGTGTTGCGCCGAATTGTGAAGTAACCTTTCGTGAATACTGTTAGCTACAGGACGCATCGCTTGGGTGTGTCTTTTTTTGCACCCTTTTTTTCAGATCAAACACAGCTGACAGCCAGAGAAATGGCTGCTTGCTGTGTTTTTTGGCATTCAAATTTATGGAGGATCGATCAACCAATGACGATAAATATTGAAAATTATGGAATAACCCTACCAACCGAACCGGCAAATGATCCAGCGTTCATCCCGGCACGTGTGACGGCGGTGCACCGAGAGCGCTACGAGATAATTTGTCAATATGGCGAGATCGCTGCGCGGCTGAAATCCGGCGTATATTACAATGACGCGGCCGATACGCTGTTCCCTACCGTCGGCGACTATGTAATGGTGCAGTACAACAACAGTGGCGACAGCCTGATTGTGCAAACATTGCCACGCAAATCGACGTTTTCGCGCAATGACTTCTCCGGCCATGGGGCCGCTTATGTCAAAACGGTGCTGGAACAGACGGTAGCAGCGAATTTTGATTATGTGTTTATTATGGCTTCTCTCAACGATGATTTTAATGTGAAGCGAATCGAGCGCTACTTGACCATGGCGTGGCAGAGCGGTGCCCAGCCAGTCATCGTTCTGACCAAAGCGGACTTGTCCGCGCAGGTAGCGGAACAGCTGCGCGCAGTGCAGCAAATCGCCATTGGCGTGGAGGTTTTCGCGATCAGCGCCAGAACAGGCGATGGGCTTGCCCAATTGACCAACTACTTGGAGCCGCGCAAAACCATCGTTTTCCTGGGATCATCAGGCGTTGGCAAATCCAGTCTGGTCAATGCGCTGGCCGGGGAAGAAATAATGAAAGTAAGCGAAATTCGCGAAGATGACGCCAAAGGTCGGCATACGACGACCCATCGTCAACTCACTTTGCTGAAAAGCGGAGTGATGGTAATTGATACACCAGGCATGCGCGAGCTCGGGTTGTGGGATGCGGATGCTGGCATTGGGGAAGCCTTCTCCGATGTAGAATCATTGCTGGGCCGATGCAAATTTTCAGACTGTACCCATGCCAATGAGCCGGGTTGCGAGGTAAGAGCAGCGATGGAGCGCGGCGAACTGTTGGAAGATCGCTGGAAAAGCTACCAGCAACTAAAGAAGGAAGCCCTGTTCGTCTCAGACAAGGCTGCCTATATGCGGGAAAGGCAGCAGTGGCACAAATCCCTTTCTAAAACGATCCGACAGAACAAGAAACGATAATGAAGCGGATCTGAGCTTTTGTCCCTAAGCAGCAGTCGAACGAGCAAGGGGCCGGTTACCCGGCCCCTTGCTCGTGACTAATATGACTTATTTGTTATATGTCAAATGCAGAATTGGAAAAGGTTGTCCCGAGCCATCCCGTTCGGATCGCCCCACTCGCACAAAGCCATAGCGTGTATAAAAACCGTGGGCGCCCTCATTTTGCTCGTTCACATCCACGCTCAGATCGATGCCTTTGATGGACTGGGCATACTTAATGAGGCGAGTGCCAACTCCCTTTCCATGACAGGAAGGATCGACAAACAGCATTTCAATTTTATGATCATCCAGCCCAATAAACCCGGTTGGCGCGCCGTCTTCGCCGAGTTCTATCCAAACTTCCGTCTGCTGCAGCGCCTCATTGTCAACCATGCTGCGATAGAATTCAATGTTTTCCTCCGACAGAAACGTATGGGTAAGGCGTACAGCCTCATACCAAATATTTACCAGCTTATGATGGTATTCCTGTTTGTAAGCAACAATCTTATGCGACAATTTGTCGTCCCCCCTCTCCTGCTCGTCATTTATTTTACACGGATTACTGGCCTTTGATCAATTGTCCCTGCAGCACGTTCGGATCGCCATCGAACTTCACAGGAATAACAGTCCCATCTTCCCCATCAGGACGATCGGCAATTTGGAAGTGAATATGCGGCTCGCTGGAATTGCCGGAATTTCCACAAAGTCCAAGCAATTCGCCCCGCTTAACCTGTTGCCCCGCTTCTACCACAATGGAGTTTTGCTTGAAATGAGCGGTGAAGCTGAACTCTCCATCCCCATGATCGATAACAATATAGTTGCCCTCCGGCTGCTTATCGTTCATTTCCCCTGGCACATTGTCAGGGACATCGCTTCGCACGTCAATGATCGTTCCGTCTGCCGGTGCAACGACCTCTTCTCCGAAGGCATAGTAGCTGTTGTTGTCTGCAGGATCACCCTTAAAAGTGCTGCCGTTTTCCGACTTCACCAAATCCAGCGCGTAACGTTGGCTCTCATAGGCATAGTGATAATTGACCAATTCATTTTTCCCGCCCCAGAAAACAAGCCATTCGCCTTTAAAAGGCAGCGCATAGCTTTGCTTCGTCGTTCTGTTGTCTGTTTCAGCATAAGTGGTAAGCGGCAATAATTGCACGCCGATTGCTTGGCCCGTCTCGTCAAATACTGCCGTTAGCCCCTTCGTATTTCCTGGATCAATCCATACATATCGTCCCCCTCCACCAAACAAGAGTTCAGATGTAAAGTCAAGTTTCTCAACATCGGCCGTGAAGTCCTTAAGCATTGTTTCCATATCTTCAGGACTGCCGACGGCCTCTTTCATTTCAGGTCCCAAGCGCTCATAGACCGCATCGTATTGTCCGCTCATCACATCTTTTATAAATTGGTCAGCAGCATTGTTTCCCGTTTGTCCGCCGCCCGATTCCTTCACTTCTGTATTGTCCGGCTCCTGTTCGGCGGGATTATTCGTTGACTGCTCCTCCTGGTTCACAGGCTGCTCCGCTGCATTGTTCGGCTTCGGATCTGCCGCATTTCCCCCTCCACAGCCTGTCAGAAGCAGGCCAGTCGCGATCACTGCAATCATTGCTTGTTTGCTTTTGTACATTGTGTCTCTCTCCCTCCTAATATATCATCCACATTCATTGTAACTTTCCCCGCTTAAGCGCCGAATAACGGCAGCTTACGGCAATCTTACTTTTCATTCGTGAAGTTAAGATCCCGTTAAGGTTCGTGTTTAGGTTCTCGTCACGTTCTCATGCTAAAATAAATCAAGGCAGCAAGCAGCACACCTTGCAATCTGAACACCGATACGATCTTTCAAAAAGAAAAGAGGACATGATCCATGAACGACTCAGCCATTTTACTCGTTGATGACGAGCAGGCGATAGTACATATGCTGGACACCATTTTGCGAAAAGAAGGCTTCAATAACATTGACAAAGCATATTCCGGCGAACAGGCGCTGGCCGCCTGCGCTTCTAAAAAATATGACATGATCGTCCTTGACATTATGATGCCGGGTCAGAGCGGTCTGGAAATATGTCCGTTTATTCGCCGGACAACCGATGCCCCGATTTTTTTTCTGACGGCCAAATCATCGGATTTTGACAAGCTGACCGGATTTGCCCTCGGCGGGGACGACTACATTACGAAACCTTTCAATCCGCTTGAAGTGGTGGCAAGAATCAAGGCGCAATTGCGCCGGTATATGCGGAGCCGCGAAGACGACCATGGATCGACGACCGTGCTTTCAGCACCGCCCTTTTATGATTTCGGGCGGTTTCAATTATTTCCCGAAGCAGGGGAACTCGTTGTCGCAGGGGAACCGGTCAGTTGCCCGGCTCTGGTCTATCAATTGCTGTTGTTTCTATGCAAAAATGAGGGACGTATCTTTACGAAAAGCGAGCTGTACGAGCGGGTTTGGGGAGAGACAGCGCATGGAGAGGACAATACGGTGATGGTGCATATCCACCGGATTCGGGAACGGATCGAGCAAGACCCTGGCAAGCCGGAATTGCTGGTCAATGTACGCGGCATCGGCTACAAGCTAATTCGTCCGGGTGAGCGTAATGGAACTTAGAAAAAAGCTGGGACTCAGCTTTATTATGCAGCTATTGCTGACGGGACTGCTGCTGTTCATCATTGCAGCCGCTGTTACGGTGTGGGTCATTGTCTCGCTTAACGATTTGGAGGCGGAGCGTGACCTGGGACTCGCCGGACTGCCTGGGATATTCAATATGATGCAGATTGAGGATGGCGAAATCCGCTTCGATGAGAAACAATTGGAGCAGGTCAAGCGGAATGAGGGCTGGCTGCAAGCCCTGGATGCGAACGGGCGCGTTCTGCATTCCTTCAATACACCTGATGATCTTCCGCAAGTCTACACTGCCGGCGAACTGCAAGCCTATTGGACAAATCAGATTCCTTTCCCGTACCACCTTTACATCTGGATCGCCGACAAACAAGGCGCTCGCTATACGCTGCTTTACGGCATTCGAAAGCATGAAGAGACCTGGATTGCACTGGCAGCTGCAGAAGGACAGACTGCGGACGGCAAGCTGCTCCTCCCTGACGCGTTGAAGCGGCAGATTGCGGACCGTAACGGTTGGCTGCAGTTGCTTGACGAGCAAGGCAATGAAATTGCCTCGTATGGGAAGCCCGATGGCATGATAACAAACTATACAACACAGGATCTGATTTTGCGCACCCGCTATCCTGACCGCTATAATGCTTATGCCACTGCACATTTCGATGCTGCTGCGAAGCAAATTTGGATCGCAAGCGTTCCGTTCGGCCCGCCGGAAACACGCGGCCAGAAGCCGCTGATTGCACCGGAAATTAAAATGCTGATCATCGCGGTTGGCTGCTTGCTTATCTTGTCCATGCTCGTATTTATTGCGCTCTCTTTCTGGTATGCGCACCGCTTCGGCACGCCGATTCTCCATGTCATGGATTGGCTCAAGGCGCTTGCCGACGGAAAGTACATTGAACCAACCGATAAGCAGGGCAAGCCGCTAAGCTTGCACAAGAATGGCAAGATAAAGCGCAAGTACCGGCTGTTCAGCGACTTGATCAGCGGCTTGTCCTCCTTGTCCCGCTCGCTGCGCCGCAGTAAGGAGATTGAACAGCAGACCCAAAGCTACCGTGAAGAGTGGATCGCAGGCGTATCACATGACCTGAAAACACCGCTCGCTTCCATTCAAGGATTCGCTCATTTGCTGGAAACCGCCCAATATGACTGGTCGGCGGAAGAAGTGCGGGGATTTGCCGCTATTATGCTGCAGAAATCCATCTACATGGATCAATTGATTAATGATCTCGGCTTGACTTATCAGTTGCGCAGCGGCGCAGCCCCGCCTGCCTTATCCACGGTCGAGATGAACCAACTGCTCGCAGATGCGGTAAGCCATGCCGCCAATCATCCTTATGGCGAGGACAAGCAGGTTGCGTTCACGGCTGCGCCTTCGGAAATGTATGCCGAGCTGTATGAGCCGTGGTTCTACCGGATCATCGACAACCTGATCGCCAATGCGCTGACCCATAACCCGGAAGGCACCCACGTTACGGTGGAGCTCTCGCAGCTTGGCCCGTCTGAACTGCAAATTACGCTGCGCGACAATGGCAACGGCATGGATGAGGAGACGGCTGCCATGCTGTTCGAGCGCTATTATCGCGGCACCGACACCGACAGCGAGCCGGAAGGCAGCGGCCTCGGCATGGCAATCGCCAAAGCGCTGACCGAAACGCTGCGCGGCCGCGTCGAGGTCGAAACTGCGCCCGGCCGGGGCACAGCCATCCGGCTGCGCTTCCCGCTTGCTCCTCCGCCGCCAGCTTGAGGCGGGAGAGCACGCGCGCTCTTGCAGCTCGGGCCGCAAGAGCAATTGCGCGAGCGTTGCAGCCGACGCTGCGCGACCGGTCCGCAAGAGCAACTGACGACGCGCGTTGCCGAGGATCATCGCGACCAGGCGGGCGGGCTGATGCACAAGTGCAGACCCCGCAGGGCCGATTCGCGACCGAGCCGCAAGAGCAACTGCGCGAGCGCTGCAGCCGACGCTGCGCGACCGGGCCGCAAAGGCAACTGCCCGAGCATTGCAACGGACACTGCGCGACCGGGCCGCAAGAGCAACTGGCGAGCGCGTTGCCGAGGATGCTCTCCGGGCGCAAAAAACTTGCCCCGTCCGGGAGACGGGAGCAAGTTGGAGGACGCAATCTATTTGGAGGATACGAGGTTGCGGCTAATTGTCGTTTGGACGGGGGCGTTCGGGGGCGGAATTTACTAATAAACATGGATGGCATATCTTGGAGGACACACGTTCCGCTATTTCAGTAAAAATGGTGTTTTCGAGGCACTATGCGGACAGGAGATCCGTTATTTCTTAAAAACCAATCAATTTAGGCCATTTTGCTGCATATAGCGGATCTGGTGGCCGCGAAAGTTGCCAAAACCCCTATTTTGTCACAAATAACGGATCCTGTGGCCGCCAAATCCTGCTCCAACCTCCGTATTCATCTGATGAGGAGCGCCATGCCATGCAAGGTCAGGCCAGCCCATTCCTTAGCATTTTACTAGCTTGATTAGCTATCGGTTCAAATCCGGGCGTTTGCCTGTGACCAGGTATACGGCGTTTTCTCCAATGTTTGTCGCGTAATCAGCAATCCGTTCGATATAGCGCCCGACGAAGCTGAGCAGCATCGCTTGCGAAATCGTCTTGGGATTCTCGACCATCAACGAGAACAACTCGCGGAAAATCTGACTATAGAGCGCATCGACCGTATCGTCGTCCTTCGCCATCTTGTACGCCAAATCTACATCCTCGCGTATATAGGACTGAATCGATTCGTGAATCATCGTCTGGCTAATCTCCGCCATCCGCGGCAAATCGATAAGCGGCTTGATCAACGGCTGCCCTTCCATCCGCACCGTAACCTTGGCGATATCGACCGACAAATCGCCCATCCGCTCCAGATCATTTGCCATCCGGAACGCAATCAGCACACTGCGCAAATCCTTCGCTACAGGCTGCTGGGTAGCGATCAGCTTCGCCCCGATTTCAGATATTTGCTCCTCAATCCGGTTCAGTTCCATGTCCTTGTCAATAATTTGCTTGGCCAAAACGGTATCGGTGTTGACAAGCGAAGTCATCGCCTGCTCCAGACTGCTCTCTACGCGACCGCCCATCTCCATCAACAGCGTCCGCAGCTGTTCTAAACCTTCATCGAGATCTTTCCTGACTGTCATGCGTTTAGCCTCCCTTATCCCTTATCCCTTATCCAAATCTGCCAGTAATGTATTGTTCTGTTCGTTCATCCGATGGCGTGGAGAACAGCTTCTCCGTATCGTTCGCCTCAATGACTTCGCCATTCAGGAAAAATACCGTCATATCCGACACCCGCGCCGCCTGATGCATATTGTGCGTGACCATGATGATGGTGTAGTTTTTTTTCAGATCTCTCACGAGATCTTCAATTTTCAGGGTCGAGATCGGATCAAGCGCCGATGTCGATTCATCCATCAGCAGCACATCGGGGTCGACGGCAAGGGCGCGCGCGATGCAAACCCGCTGCTGCTGTCCGCCGGACAAGCCCATTGCCGATTTATGCAGATCATCCTTGACCTCTTCCCATATCGAGGCGCCGCGCAAGCTGCGCTCCACAATTTCATTTAGCTGCTTTTTATCTTTTTTGCCGTGCAGGCGAGGTCCGTAAGCGATATTGTCATAAATCGAAAGCGGGAACGGGTTGGGCTGTTGGAATACCATGCCCACCCGCTTGCGCAGCAGCTCGACATCGGTGCCCGGGGCATAGATTGATTCGCCGGACAGCTTAATTTCCCCTTCGACACGCGTCCCCGCTATCATATCGTTCATTCGGTTGAGCGTGCGCAGAAACGTCGATTTCCCGCATCCGGAAGGGCCGATCAGCGCGGTGACCGAACGCTCGGGAATCGCCAGCGACACATTTTTGAGCGCATGGAAATCGCCGTAGTGAAGCTGCAAGCCGTTTACTTCATATTTGTTCTGCATACCTTCACCTTTCTTCACATGATGTGCTGTCTATTATCCGAACCGTCCCGAAATATAGTCATCGGTCTGCTTTTCCTTCGGATTTGTAAACATCTGCTGTGTATCATCGTATTCGATCAAGTCACCCATATAGAAAAAAGCCGTCTTGTCGGAAACGCGCGCCGCCTGATGCATGTTGTGCGTTACAATGACAATGCAATACTCCTGCTTGAGCTCCGTAATCAGTTCCTCGATCTTGGCCGTCGATACCGGGTCGAGCGCAGAGGCCGGCTCATCCATCAGAATGACCGTCGGCTTGACCGCGATGGAACGGGCGATGCAGAGCCGCTGCTGCTGTCCGCCAGACAGCGCCAGCGCCGATTGATGGAGCCGATCCTTCGTTTCCTCCCACAAAGCGGCTTTGCGCAGTGATTGCTCTACAATCTCGTCGAGTCTGGCTTTGTTTTTCAAGCCATGATACCGCGGACCGAACGCAATATTTTCATAAATTGATTTATGGAACGGGTTTGGACGCTGCCATACCATACCGATTTTCTGCCGCAGCAGCACCACATCGACGGAAGGATCATTAATATTTTGGCCTTCTATCCACACTTCTCCGGTAATGCGGGCCCCGCCGATCAAATCGTTCATTCGGTTCAGGCTGCGCAGAAAGGTGGATTTGCCGCAACCTGACGGGCCGATCAGCGCCGTAACCTCCCGATCGGCAATATCAAGCGAAACTTGCTTGACCGCCTCTTTCTGTCCATAGAATACACTTAACTTTTTGACATCAAGCCCTGTTTTTTTCAAGCTGCCTCCCCCTTTCTACTTGCTCGCCGTGAATTTGCGGTACATATAGCGGCCAAGCCAACGCGCTGAGAAATTAAATATCAGTACAACGATTACCAGCACAGCTGAAGCGCCCGCGGCAATTTGCGCCGCATCCGGGGCAAGGCCTTCGCTGTTGATTTTCCAAATATGAACGGCCAGCGTTTCGGCCGGACGGAACGGATTAAGCGGCGATGTCGGGCTGAATGGATTCCAATTCGAGAAATCGAGCCGCGGAGAGCTCATGCCAGCCGTGAACAGCAGCGCCGCTGCTTCACCGAACACCCTGCCCGAAGCAAGGATCGTCCCTGTCAAAATATTAGGCAGCGCTATCGGCAGCATAATTGACGTGATCGTTTTCCAATGCGAGACGCCCAGCGCAAGACTGGCTTCCTTCTGCTCTTTGGGCACGCCGCGAATCGCCTGTTCCGTAATTCGCACCATCAAGGGAAGGTTGAACACGGTCAATGCCAATGCGCCGGAGAACAGCGAGAATCCCAGGCCGAACACCTGCACAATGACCAGCAAACCGAACAAACCAACAACAATGGATGGGAAGGATGACAACACTTCGACGACCAGCCGTATAAACGCTGTCACTCGGTTGGGCTTGGCATATTCACTCATATAAATACCAGCGCCAACGCCGAGCGGTACAGTAATAAGCAGTGTCAGCACCAGCAGAAAGATCGAATTGAACAACTGCGGCCCGATGCCGCCTCCCGCTTTAATCGTTTGCGGCGCAGAGGTCAGGAAGTCAAAGCTGATATGTCCGATCCCGCGCAGCAGTATATAACCGAGCAAGCCAAGCAGGACAACTACGATTAGCCCAGATACGGCAACAATCACGACCGTTGCCAGCCGATTCACCTGTTTGGCAGTCATCGTTGTCCCCTCCTTTCCAGCCATCTGACGACGAATACGAACAGAAATGTCATCAGCATCAAAATAAGCGCAAGCGACCAAAGCGCATTGTTATGCGGCGAACCCATTACGGTATTTCCCATGCTAAGCGTAATAACACTCGTGAGTGTCGATGTTGATTCAAACAAGGAGCTTGGAATATGCGGCGCATTGCCGATGACCATCTGCACGGCCAATGCTTCGCCGAATGCCCGCGACATGCCGAGCACCACTCCGGTAAGCAGCGCAGGAAGCGTTGTCGGCAGGACAATTCGGTATATCGTCTGCCAGCGTGTTGCCCCAAGCGCATAAGAACCTTCCTTCAATCCGCCCGGCAGCGCGGCCAGCGCATCGGTAGCAATCGTCGTAATCGTCGGCAATATCATCACCGAAAGTACGATCGCTCCGGCCGCCAGCCCGATGCCCTGTCCTGGGAACAGATCGCGCAGCAGCGGTACGATAACACTTAACCCGACAAACCCGTAAACGACAGAGGGAATGCCTGCCAGCAATTCAATGACCGGCTGGAGAAATCTTCTGCCCGCATTGGGCATGATTTCTGTCATAAATACGGCAGCGCAGAAGCCGAGCGGCGCGGCGATCAGTGCCGCCAGAATCGATGTGCTGAACGAGCCGACAATAAACGGCAACGCTCCGAAGAGCGCCGGCTTTCCTTCCGGCGACCACTTGATTCCCGTCAGAAAATCCCATGGGCTTACACCGTTCTTAACAAAAATATTAATACCGCGTGAAGCGACAAAGTAAACCATGGAGAAAATCGTAATGACGAGGAAAAAAATACAAAACCAGGTGTAAAGCTTGCCGACCCACTCTTCAGCAATATGTGTTTTTTGCAGTTTTAGCTTATCGTGTCCCAGCGTTAACCTCTCCTTCATAAACGGAAAACAGCCGCCGGGCGGAACGAATTCATAGCGACCTTCTTTCAGCTAGTCCCATGATGTTCCTGCCTGCGGCGGCTTGCGTTTCGTGTTATATGCGGTTTGCCGATATGATTTATCTGTTATTTATTCGTTACTTGTCCGTTTACATCACGCGTAATTTGCATTTTAGAAGCTGGGATGTAGCCAAGTTCTACAACATCGTTGTTCTGAACTTCATCGGAGAGCATGAAATCCAAGAATGCTTTTACAACTTCAGATGGCTCGCCTTTTGTATACATGTGCTGGTATGCCCAGATCGGATAAGTTCCGTTTACTACATTTTCTTCGTTAGCTTCCACACCTTCATACTTCACAACTTTGATGCTGTCATCCAGGTAAGAGAGGGCCAGGTAGCCAATTGCGCCCGGTGTCTCAGCAACGAGTTTGCGAACTGTGCCTGACGATTCTTCCTGAATAGAGCCTGGCAGGTCCTCTGTGCTGGTGCTAAGTGCATACGTTTCGAACGTTTTGCGCGTACCTGAGCTTGCTGGACGGTTGATAATTGTAATTTTTTGATCCGCGCCGCCAAATTCACTCCAGTTGGTTGCTTTGCCTGTGAAAATATCAACCAATTGTTGTTTTGTTAAATCTTCCACGCCAATTGCCGGGTTAACGACAGCAGCCATAGCTACTACTCCAACTTGGTGGTCAACAAGGTCTTCAGCTTTGCTTGCTTCGTCATCCTTGAACTTCTCTTGTGCGAAAATATCCGAGTTTCCGATATCCGATTGGCCTTCTGCAACCTGAGTCAATCCAGTACCGCTCCCGCCGCCTTGAACAAGTACGGTAATTTTGCTGTACTCAGGAAGATCCATAAATTTCACGGACGCTTGCTCAACCAGTGGCTGCAGTGCAGAGGAGCCAACTGCCAATATCGATCCTTCAAGTGCTTTTGTATTATCAGCCGGAGGTTCATTGGCCGGCTTGTTATCTGTTGCAGCATTCGTGTTCGTACCTGCTCCTGTTGTTGCGTCGTTCGTGCCGCTGGTCGAGTTTTTCGCCCCGCATGCAGCCAATGTCAAACCGAGTACAATTGTCATAATCAGAAGCATACCCTTTTTCATTTCTTTAATTTCCCCTTTCGCTCTTAACGAATGTTTTTGTTTCTACAGGCTTAATTGTAGTAGCTTATTATTCCGTTGATATTTTCGTAATGTTAACAGAATAATAAAATTACATAGAATTATTAACATTTCGTTAATACTTATGAGGAGACTTTACAATACAAACAGGCGGCCCCTTAGCTATC
Source organism: Paenibacillaceae bacterium (assembly GCA_004134985.1). Taxonomy (GTDB): domain Bacteria; phylum Bacillota; class Bacilli; order Paenibacillales; family Paenibacillaceae; genus Paenibacillus_D. The sequence continues at coordinate 76,422 of REGQ01000015.1, forward strand.
CAACGATAACTAAAGGGCCGCCTTTTTCAAAAACCACTTACAGTTTTGCACCTTCAAGCAGTTGTCGGCGCATCCAGGGGTTTTGAACTGCTCCATCGCCTGCTGCATGGAGAATTTCGTAAAGCCGGGCACGCAAGTCTGCCAATGTCTCCGTAAGTTGTGCATCGCCGATCCGGTTGTTCAGCTCTCCGGGATCACCAAGCATATCGTACAATTCATCGGTATCGGTCGGGTTCCACACGTATTTCCAGTATTGTGTCCGGATCATCCGCTGCGTATACAGCCCGAATTGCTGGCCGTTATAAGTAGCGACAGCTTCAGTGCGCCAAGGCTGACCTCCCCCTTTGTGTGTTGGCAAAGCATCGGTCTCGCTGTGTTCACTATCTTGGGCAGCTTGCCCCAACACTCCCCCGACGCTGGCGGGCGAATGCCTTGGAGATGCACTTATGCCAAGCGAGCCCAACAGCGGTGCAAGCGAACGGCCGTGCCAATCCGGGAAATCGCTGTCTTCCAGCGCCAGCCACTCCATGAGCGAAGGCGGCAGATCAAGCATGCTGTATACAAACTCGCTGCACGCCGTCCCTCCCTTGATCTGACCGGGCCACCGGATAAGGAGCGGCACCCGCACGACATCATCGTACATAATGTAATGCTTATCCATCATGCCATGCGAGCCGCACATATCGCCATGATCGGCCGTGAATACAACAATGGTATGTTCCGCCTCTCCTGTAGCATCAAGCGCCTCGATCACCTGGCCGATAGCATCGTCAAGCTGGCTGATTAGGCCGTAGTACCGCGCAACAATCGGCGCCCACTGCTCCCATCCGAACGCTGCCACATTCCAGCTGTGCAGCTGCTGCCGTTGAATATAAGGTTTGCCGGCCAAGCTGTCCCGGAACCCCTCCCATTCCGGTATATCATCCGGGTGATACATGTCGGCAAACGGAGCGGAGGGCCGGCAGGGCAGATGCGGGTCAGAGAAGTGTAGCGCCATATGCCACGGTTTCCCGGATGAGGCCAGTTCCTTGAGTTCATCTGCCGCACGGCGCGCGAACCAATGGGAAGCGGAATGTTCCAGCGGAATTGGGTTCGTCTCGCCAATATAGCCATTTGAAAAGCTTACACTCGGGTAATGCTGGTTTTGAAACTGCGCATAGTGCTCTTCACTGACATAGCTGTCAAAGCCGTATGCGGTCGGATCATAGTCAGGATGTACGCCCCACTTGCCCAAATAAGACAGCTGATAGCCATTTTGCGCCAGTGTTTTCGTCCAGGTGTAGGAAGACGGCGGCAGTGCCGCTGTCGGCAAAGCGCCGTTAAAGTTCCAGAGTGCTCCGAACGATTCTGGCCTGCGCCCATGCAGCAGCGATTGCCTGGAAGGAGAGCATACCGGGAAATGGCTGTAAGCATGCGAAAAAGCGGCGCTTTGCGCCGCCAGCTTATCCAGATGAGGTGTTTGCACAGGATATCGCCCGCTGTACCCTACACAGTCCGAGCGGAGTTGATCCGCCGTAATGAGCAGTACGTTGGGACGCCTGCTTCCGCTCGCACGTTCCCATTCATTGGTTGCCAAACAAATCCCCCCTTGATTATTTTTATAGCTTGTGGCGGGGCGTATCGATCTCCAGGCCAATTCGGTATTGCCCCGGCGAGCAGCCGACTGTGCGCTGGAACAAACGGCTGAAAAAGGACGGGTCATCATAGCCCACCATCGTTGCCACCGCGATGACCTTTTCCTGCGAGCCGGTAAGCAGGTGTTTTGCCCGCTCAATTCGGATATCATGCAGAACAGCAATGACGCTTTTGCCAAACTCCTGGCTCATAATGCGATTTAACTGCCTCACGCTGACATTAAACAGCGAAGACAACGACTCCATCGTTATTTTTTTGTCATAATGCCGCTCCAGGTAGCCGTATACCCGCCGCGCCGTAATTTCACGGTCCAGTTGACTCGGCGTTGGCAGCATTCGGCTGTTCTGCATAAGCGTATAGTAGCGCGAGAGCATAATTAACAATTCGACAAGCTGCAGTCGGATGATCGTCTTGTAGCCGGAGCCGCGATTGCCGATTTCCCGGATCATGCTCTCCATCAAGGTAAGCACCGATGCCGCATCCTGACCATGCAGATTAAGATAGTGGTTAAAGCGGACTTCATTTTTCAGGAACGGGTGAACATAGAAATAGTCCATTGAAGTGGAAATGCCCAGCTCTTGAAGCAAGGAATCCGGAATAAATGAAGGCATGAACAGACAATTGATAATCTCCATCTCTTTGCCAGGCTCCACATAATAGGCATGTGTCTCACCTGGATTAATAATAAATACATCACCAGCCCTGATGGCATATTGGCTCCCGCCAAACAGATGCATGCCTTTACCGGAGGCCACATACACAACTTCAACAAAATCATGCCCATGTTCGTTGGAAGGACCTTGCGACATTCTCGTGATCCAGAATGGAAACTCCTCTTTCATGTATGCGCTGCCTTTAATAATTTGCTGCATCCCGCTCACCCCCCGCTCAATCTCCGGTTTACCGGTCGAAGAACGCCATTGCTCCCGCCAGCTTATTAGCTTCTATGCAGCTTGTGTGCCTGATCAAATCGCTCGCGGCGCGGATCATCGCGCCATGAATCCCAGCTTAGTCCGACTTCCGACAAAATGTGCTCGATTCGTCTGCGAAAAGGCAGCCCTGCCCGAGTCAACTGGTCCTTCATGGGATCAATGCGGCCGTTTAGCTTGGCGGCGACCCACTCATCCAGTTCACGTTCGAATTGGTCGGCAAGCGTGGGCATTTGCTCCGCTACATTGTTCAATTCCTCCGGATCGGACAGCAAGTCGTACAATTCGCGCGGGGCCCTCTCGAACAGTCCGGCATCATAGGTGCGGATGAATTTATAACGGTCCGTGCGAATGCCTCTAGCTGCCTGCCAGGCGCATTCACTCAAGTAAAGCCGCTCATTCGTTCCTTCGGCTTGCCCATGAATGGCAGGCCACAGGCTGCGGCCGTCCAGCCCGGGAGGATCGCCAAGCGCGGACAGCTCAATGCCCTCGGGCCGCTCGCTGCGCACTGCCTCAAGCAGCGTCGGCAGCAGGTCAACCTGCTGCACCATGCCGCTTACCCGCTTCCCTGCTGGCATCCGTCCAGGCCAGCGCATAATGACGGGAACATGGACCGTCGGCTCATACAGCCCGCAGTGATCCCAATAGATGCCATGCTCTGTCAGACTCTCTCCATGATCGCCGAACAGCACCAGCATTGTATCATCGTAAATGTTCAACGCCTTCAAGTGATGATCAAGTTCCTGCAGACGATCATCCAGATAGCGAATTTCCGCATCGTACAGCGCATTATAATATTCGGCATCGGTCACTGGTCCGATCATATCATAATGATGGTGCTTGAAGAAGGGGTACGCCAGATGATTGTAAGCCGTCTCCATGCTCTTATGATCCGGGTCATAGGGATCGCGTGTCTGATCATAGAACAGGTCAATGTAGTTTTTGGGCGGCAGGTAAGGGGTATGAGTATCCCAGTAATGAAGAAAAAGGAAAAATGACTCCTCCTTATGCTGCTCGATCCAAGGCATTGCCAAGTCATTGACCGTTCGTCCGTCAATCCAGCGTTTGCCCCCGACACTGTTCATGTAATAGCGGTAGCCTCTGGCAAACCACTCTTTCAATTGATACAAATTATCTACGGCGCCGGTCGTAAATCCGGCACTGCGCATCATCGAGGGCAGCCAGGGAACCGTCTTCGGCAGCTCTGTCAACCCTGAGCCATGGGAGACGATCCCGGTTGTCAGCCCCACCTTCCCTGTGAAAATCCCCGTATGCGCCACCTCGGTTGGAATATCGGCTGCATAGGCTTTTTCGAACAGTACACCTTCTCGTGCGATCTCATCCATGTAGGGACTTGTCGGTTTGTTATAGCCGTAGCTGCCAAGCCGATTAGCGCGCAGTGTATCAAGGGAAACAAAAATAATTTTCATATATGCTCCCCTAGCCAGAATGCAGGGGTTGCAGCAGGTGTAGAGCCTTCAGAAGTTTCAGGCGCTTCAGAAACTTTAGACGCTTTGGAAACTTCAGGAACGATAGCATGCAGGTTGTTCATCTTGCCCGACTGATAAAGCCACTCCGTAATAAGATGGCAGTTTTCCGCAAGCGATATCACATCGGTACGTACCGTAATGTGCGGACGCTCCGGTATATCATAAGGGTCTGAAATGCCTGTAAAATGCCCGATTTCTCCTCGCCGCGCTTTCGCATACAGCCCTTTGACATCCCGGCGCTCGCATTCCTCCAGCGGACAATTGACATACACTTCCACATAGCCTGGCAGTTCACTGCGCAGATAAGAACGCATTTCCCGGTAAGGGGAAATCGCCGTCACCAGCACAATGACACCGTTGCGTGCGAGCAGATTGGCTACGTATGCAATTCGTTTTATATTTTCCATCCGATCCTCTCTGCTGAACCCAAGCCCTCGGCAGATCGTTTCGCGCAGTTCATCCCCGTCAAGCATCTCTACAGCATGCCCTGCCTTTCGCAGGTCGGCTGCCACGCGGGCGGCAGTCGTTGTTTTCCCGGAGCCGGACAATCCCGTAAACCACAGCACGGGCGCCTCATTCCTCACTTCTGCTCCATTCAGTTGACTGATCATCGGAACGCTTCGACCTCCATTGGCAGGCCGCCCCGCTGATGGGAGCGGATTGCCGCTTCAATAACTTCCTGCGCTGCCAGCGCGTCCGCCCCGGAAGCATCCATCGCTTCCGGCAGCGTTCCCGCTTTAACCTGCTCGATGAACCGGTTAATTCGGTGGCTGAATGTATCGTCAAATCCTTGCATGCCGCCAAACAGCGGATTGCGGACAACGGTCAAATCGTCCGCATGATGCGGATAATAAGTCATGCTCTCATACACATTATCAATGACAAAACGTCCGTCGCTGCCGCCCACCTCGCAAAATTCAATCGGATGGCGCATCGACATATCATAGCTGCCTGTCAGATGTCCTACAGCCCCGGACTTGAATTGCATATTGACGGACACGGTAGACCAGGATTGCCGTCCCGGCGCTTTGGTCATAAACGACTGCACGCGTGCGATGTCGCCGCCATAATAGCGCATGACATCAATCGAATGGGGGTGCAATGCGCGCATATGCAAATATTCACTATCATCGGCAGGATTTCGAATTGTCAGTCTCATATTAATAAACAATACCTCACCCAGCTTGCCGCCTGCAACAAGTTCTTTGGCACGGTAGGCGGCCGGGGCAAAGCGGTGATTCAGATTGCAGCCGAGCTGCAGTCCGCGTTCCCGCGCGAATGCTACCATCTGCCGAGCTTCATCGATATCGGGGGAAATCGGCTTTTCCACGAGCACCGCCTTCCCCGCTTCAAGCGATTGCATGACCGGAACAAAGTGATGGCTTCCCTTGTCATGCCCACCCGTTGCGACGACAACGACATCAACCTGCTCCAAACGTAGCAATTCACCCAGGTCCGTATAAGCTGGCACACCGAATTCGTTCCCCGCCTGTTCAGCCCGTTCCGCCATCAAGTCACACACTGCGGCAAGCTTTGCATCCGGATGACGCAAATAATTGCGGCAATGCAGTTTGCCAATATTGTTTACACCGACTACTGCGACATTTATCATTGCTGTCCAACCCGCTTTTTCCGCTTTTTCTTCTCCTGCAGCGATTTCGCCTGCTTGCTGGAACCAATATAAAGCGCGTCGTAAGCATCCTGGGAAGAAGTAAACGATACATCCTTGCCGTGCCAGTTCAAATTGGTATAGATCGGATTCGTCCGCTTCGTCTCCTGCTCGCGCCTGGCGATATAATTAAACATGCGCTGCTCCAGAAGCTTTACCACCTCCGGCTCTTGTTCAGCCAGATTCACTTTTTCTTCAGGGTCCTGGATCAAATTATAAAGTTCGGTTTCCGGCTTAAAATGAAAGTCCGGCTCCAGCGCCCGAATCAGCTTCCATTCCGGCGTTCGCCAGCCATGCTTGCGCATCCATGTACATTCGGTAAGATAAAATTCACTGCGCGCCTGATCCTTTCCCTGCACTGCATCGAGCAGGTTTCGGCCATCAAAGCTGATTCCGCTCTCAATACCGAGCAATTCTAGGACGGTCGGCATAATATCCTGGATCAGCGATACATTCGGCACCCGCACCCCTGCAGGCAGCTTGCCCGGGAACTTCAAGATCAGCGGTACAACAAGCGTGCAATCATACAGCCCATGGTGGTCAAAATAACAATCATGCTCATACAATGTTTCACCATGATCGCTCGTTATGACGACAAGCGTCTCTTCCTCGACCCCTAGCGCCTCCAATTTCGCAAACAGCGTTTGGATACAAGCGTCCATATAAGCGACTGCGCCATCATACTGTGCCGACACATATTCCTGATCCGTCACCCCTTCAGGAATCCACGATTGCAGGAAATCCGCGAACGGCTTGAAGGCATAGACCGGCTCCATCGACTGGTTGGCCGGGTCCTTCTCATCCTTGCCATAGAACATCCGCTCATAAGGAGCCGGCGGCAAGTACGGGGAATGCGGGTCCATATGGCGCATGAACAGGAAGAACGGCTTATCGTCCGCAGCGAGCCGCTCCAGCTCAGGAATGGCGACATTGTTCAAGCTTTGCGCTTTCGGAGCGCGTCCGGTTTCGTCTGGCTGCCATGACTCGTAGTCCAGATACGTGTGAAATCCGCGCGCCGAAGGATTGCCGGTAAAGCCGATGCAAGTCGTATTGTAGCCCTCATCCGCCAGCACCTCCGCCATTGTGCGAACATGCTCGCCCAGCGGGCCGACATGTCGCAAAGCGACAACATCGGTGCCGAACACGTCCATCCCGGTCAGCATCGCCGCATAGGCAGGCGTTGTTGGAATACTCGGACTGAAGTGCTGCTCGAACAGCACGCCTTGCGAAGCGATGCGGTCCAGATGCGGCGTAGTTTGCTTCGGATAGCCATAACTGCTCATATGATCGCGGCGCAGACTGTCGATTCCAAAAAAGATGACATTCGGCTTACCGTTCGTTTTTACATGCAATTCGTCTTTCAATTCGTCATTCAATTTGCTGTTCGATTTACTAGTCGATTTGCTACTCGATTTTTTATGCTCGGACATCGTCATTTCCTCCTATCGCGCGTTTAGCTGCTTCAAAATCGCATTCAAGTACCCGTAAGATTCCGCTGCTACGATGGATACATCAGCCAGCGTATGATCAGGCCCCGCACCGATTACTTCAAGCACAACCGGCCCCTCATAGCCTCCATCGACCATCGCCTTGCAGTAGCCGTACAAGTCAATATCGCCCCGTCCACAAGCTTGCAGTGCAATGGGTCCCGGCCCTTGCTCGCGGCCTTTGCAGTCGCGAATATGCACATGCTTCACCCTGCTTAATACGGCGGGCAGCGCTTCTTCCGCATTTTCCAGTGCGCGGTGAATGTGGCTAGGGTCCATATCGATGCCAAATGACTGCGACGCAATTGCCTCCATCGCCTGAAGTGTCGTCGGCGTATTGTAAATCGCATTGCCGACATGCGCTTTGACGCAGAGCGTTACGCCGAATGATTCCGCTTTGTCAGCCAGCTTCGCCAACGTTTCAATGGATGCCTCCACGTCCCCTTCCACGCCCGCCTTGCCCCCTGGGCCAATATTGACGACCGGGATGCCGATTTCGGCAGCCGCTTCAAAAGCTCTTATCAGCCGCTCCTCATCGAGTGAAGCAACTTCTGTCGACAGCCATTGCAGCCCGTTGCCTTCGACAATCGCCTGCAACTCCTGTTTTTGCGCCTTCCAGTTATTTAAGTCAAGATGCTCGCACATGCCGCTAATCGCCGCAATTTCAATGCCATCATAACCGCAGCGAGCGATCTGCTGCGCCGCCGTTGCAAAATCAAACTGCTTGAACAAAACCGAGTTAACGCCTAATTTGATCATATTTATGGATGCCTCCTGAACATTGATTTGGGTTATTTCATGGAATGCGGATCGCCATGCAGCGGCGGCAATGGATGCGGCCGCACCACTTCTCCGCCGCGCTCGTAGGAATCAATGACTGCAAACGTATATTCCAATACTGCCAGCGCATCGCGTCCATTGGCACGGAGTTCCTCACGCGGCACCTGATTGGTGATATCCTCAAGAAAGGCGCGCAGTCGATTATTGAAGGTCACGTTAAAATCATTCGTACCGTAATCGGTTACTTCGGCTTCCGGCTGCTGACTGATCGCCGGGATACCCTTTTCGGCTTTCCAGTAAGAGACTTTCTCAACACAGTTTTCGATGCAAAACGTTCCTTTGGTGCCGGCCATCTCAAGACTCCACCAGCCGCCCAAGCCGTAGACCGCATCGCCGCGCTGACTGAGCAAATACCCGACACCCCCGTTGGCAAATTTAACATGAATGCTATTGATGGACACCATCACATCACCTGCGCTTCTTCGGAAGCCAGGGCGGTCGGAGAACGTTTGAATATGCGTAATATCGCCGCAAAAATGGCGCATCACGCTGAACGGATGAGTAAGAAACGCCTTCATATGAAAGTAAGGATGCCCCTTTACTTTAGGCGACCCTGCGGGAGCGTAGCCGTCCTCCCCGCCGTTAAAGCCCATTTTGTGCAAACAGTAAACGAGTTCGCCTACCCCGCCGCTATCGATATACGACTTGGCTTTTTCCGCTGGCGGTGTAAAATAATGATTCAGATTGCAGCCCAGATATACTTTCTTCTTCTCCGCAAAAGCAACCAGTTCCCGCGCTTCATCGATATCATGGGCAATTGGCTTTTCCACAAGCACATGCTTGCCAGCCGCAATCGCCTCCATCGCCGGCTCAAAATGCCAGCTTCCATTATCAATTCCGCCGGTGGTAATATCAACAATTTGCAGCTCCGGCTCATTGGCCAGCATTTCCTGCACGCTGTAGTAAGCTTTCACTCCATATTTGGCGGCGGCATCATCAGCCCGCTCCTTAACAACATCACACACGGCAATCAGATCTGCCAATGGTTCCTCCTGGTAGCAGCGTGCATGGTTATTGCCGATTCCGTTTAGTCCGACTATCCCTATTTTCAATGCCATCGCTTCTCAAACCCTCTCCTAATTAAATTAATGTACTATACAGAATGGATGGCAGTATCGTCGAGCTTCACTCTACGGCCCTCTCTTGCTGACACATAGCTTGCGAGCACCATGCGCAGCGATGTCCGTCCATCCTCTGCGGTAGCCAGCGGCTCCCGCTCGCCCCGCATAAATGCCGCAAGCGGCTCTGCAAGCGCCTGAATCCGTTGTGAATGCTGTGGGGGCGAAGCCCACTCACTTGTATGCCATTGGCCCGTCAGTTTAGAGTACCATTTCAATCCCGGAGCATCGGCAGGTCGCGGCACATTACAGCTGACCGCATCCCCATAATTTTGAATGATTGTGCCATGTTCACAAATAATTTCTGTCGTATTCTCGGCAGCTGCGCAAGCAAATGAACTGCTGATCTCGGCAAGCGGACCGTTTTTGTAGCGATAGATCACAATGCCCGTGTCCATCGGTATCCGTGGATTGTAGAGCGACTCCACCTCTGCGGTAACGCTTTCAGGAACGCCGAGCAGCCAGTTGAAAAAATCTGCAGGATGCGCCGTGTCATCTGCCCATATATCCCGATTGTATGCCGGATTCACGTGCCAGGAATCGGCGAACTTCGGATCCAATCCAACTGATAGCCCATGTCTTCTGCGGATCATAAACACTTTCCCCAGCGTCTGCTCCTGCACCATTTGTTTCATTTGAATATTTTGCGGGTCAATTCTCATCTGCCAGGCCAGTGTAAATCGTACACCATGCCGGGTGACAGCCTTTACAATTCGATCAGCCTCGGCCATCGTTAGCGCAAGCGGCTTCTGGACAATGATGGTCTTCCCTTTGCTTGCCGCCAGTTCGATCAATTCAGTATGCATCGAGGTTTCAGAGGCGATAACAACCGCCTGTATATCCGGGTCGTCCAACAGTCGCTCAACGTCCTTCTTTGCTTCCAAGCCGAACCATTGCCTTGCCTGCTCCAGTCTATTGTGATCATGATCCCACCCGGTAGCCACATGAATACCGTATTTGGGATTGTTAACCCACTCCTTGCAGTAAGCATTAACATGTCCATGCGCAAAACCTAAAACTGCGATCTTGATCGGTTGCTTCATACTTTGGTTCACAACTTGACTCCCAGTTTGGTTCACAACGCACCCCGCTTTCGAAATCTAGAATTGGTTCTGCTGATTGCTAAACGGATTAAGTTTGATGAAGCTGTTTCTTCCGTACATATCCCCCATTATAGTCGCACCTCATCCCTTATTCATGGCGTATTCGGACAACAGCATTATCGATTCGGACGGAATTTTTATTCGGGTGAATATCTCCATTCAGAAGGGATGGTTCACTATGAACGAAACAACGGAAGTAGCTCTCAATAGCAATCCGGCAAGTCCCATCTGGGGCATTACTGATGGTGACGATCCGGCAAGTTCCATTTGGGGCATTACTGACGGTGGCGATCCGGCAAGTTTAATTTGGGGCATTACTGATGATGGCGATCCGGCAAGTTCAATTTGGGGCATTACTGGTGATGGCTGACAAACCGCCATGCTCCCTTTGTTAAGGGGCTGTCTATTTCGTGGGGATCTTGCGCTAACGCTTGCCACAGCTCTTAATTGGCTTGAAATGACCCTTTTGCAAATCTAACGCTTCCCACAGCGCTTATTCACCCCATAAACGACTAAAATTGTGTGATTTTCTATAAATAAGGTGGCTCAGTTTCCTTACAATATTTATGGGGCTGAATTTCCCTAAATAGCGCCGCTCATCAGCGTTAGAATTCCACGTGTGCGTTTAGCGTTCCACTCGCCCCACCGCTTGGATCGCGGATCATGGAACCACTGATTTTTAGACGGAGTGATCATTCGCATGTATTTCACCGTTCGCGTGTAATCAACTTTATCGCGGTTCGAGAAAGGGGGATACATCCTGTTTTGTTGTACACCCTATCTCCGTTTACGGAATCCGTTTATAAAAACGCTTTCAATCCCTTGAACTGCTTACAACCTGAACGTTTTCTGCGCGTCGCACATCACACCTGAGATAGGGTATACAAGGAAAACAATCGTTACCTCCTCCCTTATCCAATTTTCTACTCTATCCATGCTCCACTATCCATTGCTCCATCCATACTTAACCATATATTGCTCCTCCATGCTCCACTCATCCATGCTCCATCCATACTCTATCCGTCGCTCCATCCATGCTTTACCCATGCTCCACTATCCATGCTTTACTCATACTCCATTCATACTCTTTCCATGCTCCACTATCTATACTTTACTCATGCTCCATCCATACTCCACTATCCATGCTCCATCCTTACTCAACCTTCCATTGTTCCATCCTTACTCAACCTTCCATTGTGCCATCCTTGTTCTATCCATGCTCTATTCCTATCCACACTCCGTCCATACTCCATCCATGCTCTATCCCTGTCCCAACACCTCATCTGTTCCAAACGTTCTATGAGTTCCATGTTTTCCATCTTTCGGACTTGCCGCTTCCTGCCGTACACCACCTCGGGGCAACACTGTTCCCACGACGTATTTCCCCGATTAAACAAAAAAAAGACGCACCGTTTTCACAATGCGCATTGCATTCCATACCATTGTTTTGTTCCACTGTCACTTTGGTGACAGCGGGTCTTTAGACAACAGATTGTTCAGTTCTTTCATGAACATATTAATGTCTTTAAATTGGCGGTAAACGGATGCGAAACGGACATAAGCGACCTCATCCAGCGGGTAGAGCTGCCCCATAACGATTTCGCCGATTTCATAGCTGTCCACTTCAGCCTTGGCTGTCGTACGCAGTTCTTTTTCTACCTCAGACACGATGACTTCCAGCTTTTCGACTGGAACCGGCCGTTTTTCACAAGCGCGAATGAGTCCCCGCAAAATTTTGTCGCGGCTGAACTCCTCGCGACTTCCGCCTTTCTTTATGACGATCAGCGGCGTTTCTTCGATCATCTCGAACGTGGTGAACCGGCGACTGCATTTCTCGCACTCCCGACGGCGGCGGATCGATTTGTTCTCATTGGCAGGTCTGGAATCAAGCACCTTCGTCCCTCCAAAATCACAATAAGGACATTTCAATTGCATAACCTCCTCTTCAAAAAATTTAGAAAATATATCGCAAGATTCCGTTGGAACTAATTCCCAACAATTTTCTGTAATGAAGTTGCCAATAGTGCACATAATACTGTTACCAACCGCAAGGAGGTGAACAACAATGAGCTCACAACGCAGCAGCAACCAATTGGTTGTACCGCAAGCTACAGCAGCACTCGACCAAATGAAATATGAGGTCGCTCAAGAACTGGGTATCGCTATCCCGCAAGATGGTTACTACGGGAATATGGCTACTCGTGATGCAGGTTCGCTGGGTGGTTACATCACCCGTCGCCTGGTGCAAATCGGCGAGCAATCTCTTGCCGGTCAATACAAATAATTAAAGGCTTTATAACGAAGCTTTGGCAGCCCTTAAGCGGCTTGCCAAAGCTTCCTTTATAAGTATCAATAATTGCAATTAATGAGCCTGACACACTGCGCTAGAACTCTTCGTACAGTGTTTTGTATTTATTATGATAATATAATACACGCTGCAAATAGTGTCTGGTCTCACCAAATGGAATTTGGCTGGTCGTCGCAGCCTCGCCATCCCAAACCCCTTTTCTCAACCAGTTTCTCACATTCCCAGGACCTGCATTATAGGCAGCAATCGCTGCGATTTCATTGTTGTCAAATTGGCGAATCAGCGATCGCAAATACCAGGTTCCCATCTCAATGCCAATATCTGCCCGATGATGCACATCATCCAGCGAAATATTGGTAAATTTGGCCTGCTCTGCAATCCAGCCTGCCGTATCCGGCATAATTTGCATAATACCGAGCGCGCCTTTGGAAGATTCCTTGCCGGTTTTATAGTTGGTTTCCGAGCGTATAACAGCAGCAACCAGATAGGGATCGACACCATAATTCGTAGCGCTGACGCGAATATCATCCCGGTAATGAATCGGGTACATCCACTTGGCAATCCAGCTGGAGTTAACGAACAGAACAATCAGGACAATGACCAGCAAAAGCAGAAATATTCTCTTCTTTCGCAGCCGCCTTCTCATAGTTTCGTCATTTGACGCCAGAACAAATCAACCTGCCGCTCCGTTTCCTCTAAACTTCCGCTGTTGTCAATTACCCAGTCTGCACGCTGCTTCTTCTCTTCGATACTCATTTGCAAATCAATCCGCCGCCGCGCCTCCTGCTCCGTCATCTGCGGACTGCGCGCCAGCAAACGCTGCAGTTGTACTTCTGGCGGTACATAGACAACGATCACCCCGTCATACAATGCTGCCTGATCAGTTTCATAGAGCAGCGGGATATCCGCGATAATGGGCCGCGACGAGTCTTCCTGCTCGTATCGTTCCATCTGTGACCACATTCGTTCCCTGATTGCGGGGTGAAGAATTGCCTCAAGCTGCTTCAGCTTGTCCTTATCGGCAAATACAAGTTTGCCAAGCTCCGCCCGATCAAGCGTGCCATCACTACGCAATACGGCTTGTCCAAATGTACGGACGACGTTATCTAACGCCGGCTCGCCAGGGAGCACAACATCCCTGGCTGCCTCGTCGGCATCGACAAGCACGGCGCCATGCTGCACCAGCATAGCTGCTACCGTGCTTTTTCCGCATGCGATTGAGCCGGTCAATCCGATTTTCATAAATTTACACCTCATTACATTGAAAATACTACAGCAGTTTGATAATCCCCATTACAATTAAAATAAGACCAGGCAGCACAGATAATGTTCTCATGCGCGGGGACGCGGAGAACTGAAACCCGGTCCTTAAACCCAACATAAGAAAAACACCGCTTGACACGGCGATTAGCGCTGCCGTAAGTAAAGGCGGGTAGCCAATCAGCGCCGCTCCCAGCCCGGCTCCGAAGGCATCGAGTGATAACGCTGCCCCGAGCAGCAATGCCTCGGAGGAAGAAATTGTTCCCGAGCGGTCCACATCGGCCGCTTGCGGCGTGCGTAAAATTTTTATGACCAGTCCCATTCTTTTCAACTCAACGACGAATAGTGCTGTCGCTGATGGTTCAGCAGCATCAGGCACAGTGTGCTCCACCTGACTTGTTGACTGCTGTTCAGCAGAATGAACCGCTTCTGCAGATGCACGTGCCGCTACTCCCAAGCTATCGGGTGATTCGGCAGACCGATTCGCCGCTTTATGCTTCGCTTCCTGTGTCTTGACACGTTGTCCTTGCCAGAACTGGAAGATCGCCCAGCCGCCAATGCCCATCAGGATGACTGCCCCGATAATGCTGGCTGCCTCAGGTGACAAATATCCGGCCAACCATGAACCCGCAAGCATCGCGAGTAAGATAACAAGGCCGGAACAACAGCAAATAATAACAATGGAAAATACGGGAATACGAATTTGCCGTAATCCGTACGTAATACCTACCCCAAAACCATCTAAACTGACGGCAAACGCAAGCAAAAATAAAGAAGCCAGATGCAATAGCACTGTATTCCCCCCTCACAGCAATGACAAAACGGCTCATCAAGCGATAGACGGCCTCGCCATCGACAGGCATGGATGACTTACGCTTGACTGCGCCCATTTACTATCATCATATGCGGAGGGGGTAGCTGCGTTCCTGTTTTCCTTACTTAAGCTTCGAGCGGCTGACATTGCAAGCAATAGTGGGTGCCGCGGCCAAGTACGACCTTCTTCTCCACATTGCCGCCGCAGCGCGCGCATGGTTTGTTGGCGCGTCCATAGACTGCCAGCTGATGCTGAAACATTCCCATCTCGCCCTGCCCGTTCACATAGGACTTAATGGAGGAACCGCCAGCTTCCACAGCAGAGCGCAGCGTGTCTGCGATCGCTTTATGCAGCCGGGACCATTCTTCCGGCAGAAGCGTATTGGCAGTCCGTTCCGGATGAATGCCTGCAGCAAACAGCGCTTCATCCACATAAATATTTCCCAACCCGACCACATAGGCCTGATTAAGCAGAAGCGGCTTTACTTTGCTCGTCCGCTTGGACAGAATATTGCTTAGCGATTGTTCCGTAAACGTCTCAGACAGCGGTTCAATACCAAGCTTGTTCAGGGGCGGGGATTGAAGATCATCGCCGGGCTTGAACAGGTGCATCGTACCAAACTGCCGAACATCCTGATAACGCAGCTCCGTCCCATCGGTAAAATGAAATATAACATGCGTATGCTTTTGCACAGGCTCGTCTTGCTGATATACCCCATAACGGCCTTCCATACGCAAATGCGACACCAGCACAAGATCATCCATCAACAGCCGCAAAAATTTGCCGCGGCGTTCCACAGTTTGAACTGTTTTGCCTGCAAGATCGGCGGCAAACCATTCCGGTTCCGTCGGCCGCTGAATAATGCGAGGCAGCGTAACCGTCACATGGTCAATCGTTTTGCCAGCAACGAGTTCAATCAGTGTGCGGCGCACGGTTTCAACTTCCGGCAATTCCGGCATATGAAGCCACCTCCTCTAACCAGTATAACTGAATTGCGTCTATTTCGCTTCATACCAGTTCTCTCCAAAACTTACATCCGCCTTCAATGGAACGCTCAACTCGATCGCGGATTCCATCACCGAAGGCACCAGCTTCTTCATCGTATCCATTTCATCTTCCGGCACTTCGAATACCAATTCATCATGTACTTGCAGCAGCATGCGGCTGCGCAGTCCCTGTTCGCGAAGCTGCTCATCCATCCGGACCATCGCCAATTTAATTATATCGGCGGCGGTGCCCTGGATCGGCGTGTTCATCGCCGTACGTTCCGCAAAAGAGCGCAAATTGAAATTGGATGCATTAATTTCTGGCAAATAACGGCGCCGCTCCAGCAAAGTCGTCACATAACCGTCTCTTTTGGCCTGGATGACGATATCATCCATATATTGGCGAACACCGCGGAACGCCGCAAAATATTGCTCAATAAACCGAGCGGCTTCTTTCCGTGTAATATTAAGGTTTTGTGAAAGTCCGAAGTCGCTTATCCCATAGACGATACCGAAATTAACTGCCTTTGCCTGCCGCCTCATATTCGCATCGACATCATCCGCCGCTACCCCGAATACGTCCATCGCTGTTTTCGTATGAATATCGAGATCGGTGAGAAATGCTTCTTTCAATCCATCATCATCGGATATGTGAGCCAGCACGCGCAGTTCGATCTGGGAATAGTCCGCCGCGAGAATCGACCAGCCTGGCTCGGACGGCACAAACGCCTTGCGGATTTGTCTGCCTTCCTCAAGCCGGATCGGGATATTTTGCAAATTGGGGAATTGACTGCTCAATCTGCCAGTCGCCGCGATCGTCTGGCGGTAGTAGGTGTGTATTTTCCCTGTATCGCGCCTTATTTCCTTCAGAAGCCCTTCCACATAGGTAGATTGCAGCTTGGTTAACTGCCGATAGTTCAGGATAGATGGTACGATGGCATGGTAAGGCTCCAGCTTATCCAGCACATCCGCATCGGTTGAAGGACCGGTTTTGGTTTTCTTAATGACAGGCAAACCAAGCTTTTCGAACAAAATCTCCCCTAACTGTCTGGGCGAACTAATGTTGAATTCCGTCTCGGCATATTTGTAGACCTCATTCATTGCCGAAGTAATTTTCCCTTCAATCTCCTGGCCAAGCTGCTTGACTGTCGCTCCATTAACCGAAATCCCCTGCTTCTCCATCCCGGCCAAAATGGTCGATAACGGCAGCTCCAAGTCATAATAGAGCCGGTGCATACCGCGCTGCTCCAACTCCTGACGAAGCTGCGGGGTCAGCTTCCGAACAGCGTCTGCCTTGCGGGCGAGATGCAGATGAAGCGTCTCTGCTTCAGGCACCTTGAACTTGGCGCCTTTGCCGTATACGTTCTCGTCACCCGGCACAACTGCCACTCCGTAACGATGGGTTAAGCCGTTCAATGTCTGATTCGTATCCGTCGGGTCCAGCACATACGCGGCGAGATGCACATCAAAATCAGTGCCCCGCAGCACGATGCCCCGCCATGCCAGCGCAAGCTGCGCCTTGTGCATGTCATATCCCTGCTTTGAAGCGGAGTCATCCTCGAGCCAATTGCGAATCGGTTCGCCATCATCGCTCAGCAGCAATTCGGCGGAGACCACATAGACATTGTCCTCCGTCGCCAAGGCTACCCCAAGCAGTTCGGCATGATGCGGGTTTTCCCCAACTGCTTCGATGAACAGCCCCGTCACTGAAGCAAGTTCATCTGCAAGTTGAGCGACTGACGATGACGTTACTGTCGTATGCACGAGCGGGCTTTCTTCGACATCCCCGCCGTCCGAAGCAGCGCTTGACGGAAGCTCCAGTCGCTCCAGCAGCGACCTGAATTCCAGCTTGCGGAACGCCTCGGCAAGTTTGTAGCCGTCATACCCGTCGTAGAGCATGTCCGAAATCCCGCTCTCAAGCGGCACCTCGCGGAAAATCGTCGCCAGCTCCTTGCTCATGACGGCGTCCTCCCGATGCTGCTCCACTTTCTCCTTCATTTTGCCTTTCAAACTGTCTATATTGGCAAGCACGCCCTCTACCGATTTGAATTCATGCAGCATTTTGAGGGCGGTCTTCTCCCCTACCCCCGGAATACCGGGAATATTATCTGAAGCATCGCCCATAAGACCCTTCAAATCGATAATTTGATCAGGCGTCAGGCCATACTTGTCTTTGATTTCTGCGGGATTGTAGCGTTCCACCTCGCTGACCCCTTTGCGTGTCAGCGCAATGGTCACCTGTGGAGAAGCAAGCTGCAGCATGTCCTTATCACCAGAGACGACGAGCGTCTCTGCCCCCTGCTCATCTGCCAGCTTCGTTAATGTCCCGATAATATCATCCGCCTCATAGCCTGACAGTTCAAATTGGGCAATGCCAAACGATTGCAGCAGTTCCTTGATAAGCGGAAATTGCTCCGACAGCTCTGGCGGCGTTTTGGAACGGCCGCCTTTATAATCTTTATAGCCTTCATGGCGAAACGTTATTTTACCAGCATCAAAAGCAACCAGCATATGTGTCGGCTTCTCTTCTTCCAGCAGCCGCAACAGCATTGTTGTAAAGCCGTAAACCGCGTTTGTATGTAGTCCGGCCGAGTTTGTCAGCGGAGGCATGGCGTAAAATGCCCGGTTGGCAATACTGTTGCCGTCAATTAATATCCATTTGTCCATAAAGCACCTCACCTTTGCTCGTCTGTCTCTATCATAACACAAAACAGCCCCGCAAAGTGGAGCTGCTCCTAGCTTGACAGAGTTCTTCCCTCAAGCGCTGATCTTATATTTACCAGAACCGGGCAATCCATGCACGCCTGCAGGACGCTGTTCTGTACAGCATGTCATTAATGGGACTGAACGCCCCGCATCAGATGTTCCAATTGTTTTAATACTCGCTCGGAATGATCCGCCGCCCTGGTCGATTGCTCCGTGATCACCTTGCTGTTCTGGCGGTTGCTATACGATGCCTGTTCCATCTGATCAAACATTAAAGATGCCTGCTCAACGTAAGCGCTGCTTGCAATCGTCTTGTCCCGCCCGTCCCGCACCAATCCTGCCGTCTGCTCTACCGCTTCGGCAATATCGTTAATCAACTGGTTAATTTGGTTTGCAGAGGCTTTCGTTTGGTTGGCGAACTGCCGCACCTCTTCGGCAACTACCGCAAAGCCTTTGCCGTGTTCTCCGGCACGCGCTGCCTCGATGACGGCATTGACCGCCAGCAAGTTGCACTGTTCAGCAAGATTGCGAATAAGTTTGGAGATCGATCCAACGCCTGCAGCCCGCTGCTGCAGCTCATGAATTTGCGCTTCCTGCAATCGCGTCATATCCGAGAATGTCCGGTAAGCCTGTGACACTTTGTTCAGCTCAGCTTTTCCGGATGCAGTCAACTCCACCATCGATTCAGAAATCGTGTTGCCCGCTACCGCCGCCTGCTTGACGCGCAGAACTGCAGCATCGATTTCCTGCACAGCCCCCTCGGCCGTATGCATGGTGCGAATTTGCGCTGCTGCCGCCTGCTTCTGCAGCAGCCTTGATACATACAGCAGATCAGCAATGGTGAGCACCCCGGACATCCGGCCTTCATCCGTCACAACAACGCAATCATATCGCGTGCGCTCCGGGCGCTGCAAAGCCATTTCAATCAGCACCTGCGGCGGCGTTTCAATCGGAATTTGCAAAAATTCGCCATCCATTAATTTACTGACTGGACGCTCGTAAAATAGCTCAGTACCGTAACGCCTGCCTAAATTACGATAAAATTTGTCCCGCATCACAAGGCCTAGCGGATAATCGGAATCATCACATACAACGACACATTCGTGATCCGGGTAACGTTCAAAACATTCCAACGCTTCCTTGCAATTATGACGTTCTGTAACCAGCTGTACAATTCGTATGCACTGGGAAAGCACAAGGGTCGCCTCCCCAACATGTCGTTCACGCAACTCAAACGGCTCCATTTGCGGCTGCTCGGCTGTTTTGCTCACTCCATTGATCATCTCGTTGTACTCCCCCTCTATTATTCCATTTTTAACTTTATCGAAGTTATATCAACGGAATAACAATAATTTATCAAGCAATTGTAAAAATATGCCGCGTTTGCATCCTGAGCCGACAATGCGGTACGATGAGTGAAACAGATTGTAGGAGGTAACAACATGCACAACACTACCCGTCCAGACAGCGCATCTTCTGCATTGTTCCGGTGGGCGGCCTTATTGCTATGCACATGTTTAGTTACGATTGGATTCCATGAAGGCTCGTCTGCAGCTGCTGCTCCCAGCCGTCAGCAGGCACAGGTCATCGTTAATGGCAAGCCTGTTGATCTGGGCATGCAGCCCTTTGTTGAACGCGGCATTACATTCGCACCGCTGCGTCAAACCGCCGTCGCGCTGGGAGCAGACGTCAAGTGGAATGCGGCAGAGCAGACCAGTTATATCACCTGGAACGGGGACACGATCACCCACCGCTCAGGCAGTAATGAATTTGTCGTTAACGGCTTTGCCATTCAGTCGCCTGCCCCCTCGCGAATTGAGCATGGGAAATTGCTTGTTCCATTGCGCAGCCTGACCGATGCGTTGAAAGCCAAGCTTGCCATTAACAACGCGCCCGATGCAATGCATATTGCAATTGACCCTGATGCAGAGACGACCGTTCATTCGGACGCTGCTGCAAT
This sequence comes from Paenibacillaceae bacterium, assembly GCA_004134985.1. Lineage (GTDB taxonomy): Bacteria > Bacillota > Bacilli > Paenibacillales > Paenibacillaceae > Paenibacillus_D. The sequence continues at coordinate 96,727 of REGQ01000015.1, forward strand.
TAACAACCTGCTCATAGGGGAATCTTTCTCGGGGCTGGCGCTGGTCGCGCAGCATGGCGAGATTAAGCTTCGCAAAGGATTCGGCATCGCCAGCGACAACAGATTGACGCGTCCTGAAATGAAAACAAGAGTTGCATCCATTACGAAATCGATAACCGCAACAGCCATTATGACATTGATCGAACAAGGCAAATTGAAGCCGGAAGATACGCTTGACGCCTTCATCCCTGACTTCCCGCGCGGAGATGAGATTACAATCCATATGCTGCTCTCGCACACATCCGGTCTTCCATCCAATTTCACAAGGGCAGCCGGAGTAACATTGGAGCAGACCGTTGCTGAAATCAAAACAAAATCATTGGACTTTGAGCCTGGGAGCGCTTATAAATACAGCAATTGCGGCTATATTTTGCTTGCTTATCTCATTGAGGAACTGTCAGGGATGGAATATGAGCAATACTTGCAAACGGCTGTATTCGGACCAAGCGGGATGAAGTCAACCGGGGAAATCAAGGATGGCACAGTGCCTGTAAAAGGTCATCTTGTTACGGAAGACGGGTTGCAGGAAGCCGGCCCTTATTACTCGCAATCAGGCACCGGAACGCTCTATTCCACGCTAGACGATTTACTCAAATGGACTGCGGCACTGCAAAACGGACAATTGCTGACATCCGCTTCACTTGAGCAAATGTTCACCCCTTATTCTGACCGCGGCTACGGCTACGGCTGGATGATTAAATCGGGGAATGACGGAAAGACCGTCTTCCATAACGGGAGCGGCACCGGATATTCAACAGGCATCTCTGTCCAATGGAACGATGATACCGTCCTTATTTTGCTCGGCAACAAGGCGGGCATGGACATGCTTCATCTGCTTGATGGCGTGCAGCAGCTTGCCAAGGGCAAGACGCAAGCGCCGCGCGCCGCGTAGGTGGAAACGCTAAAAAAACAACGCCAGGGGAACCCTCCCTGGCGTTGTTGTTCGTTATAAGGGGATTAAAGAACCGTATGCTGATCCCCATCAGCTTTGGAAACGCCACCTTGCTTCACAGCAGGCAGGTGAAGCTGAATCGCCTCCGCAAACTCGCCCAGCACCGCATTCAGACGGGTTTTCACTTCATCATTAATTTCGGCAACTCCCTGCTCATTGCGCGTCACTTGCGAATCAACTGCGAACACACCGGTCAATATGTATCTAGCCCCGAGTGCAGACAGCACAGGCTTAAGCGCGTAATCGATGGTCAGGAAGTGGGCGATTGTACCGCCGATAAACAGCGGCAGAACGATCTTTTTCTCCAGCGCTTTCTGCGGCAGCAAATCGAGCAAAGTTTTCAATACGCCTGTATAGGCAGCCTTGTACACCGGCGAAGCTACGATAACCGCATCGGCGCTCTCTACTTGGGCTACCGCAGCCTTAACCGCAGCGCTGTCAAATTTGGCAAAAATCAAATCCTCTGCCGGAATATCTGTCGCATGCACATATTCAACCTCTGCGCCTCTTTCCTGCAATTGCTGAGCTGCGTAGTCCACCAGTGCAAACAAACGCGAGCCACCTGTTGGACTGCCTGTAAGAACGACAACTTTAAATCCCATATTTTCCACTCTCCTTGATTTCGAATGATCAAAACATGTCCATACTCAAATATCTTTCACCTGTATCAGGTGCGATACATAACACCCGCTTGCCTGGCCCCAACCTGCGAGCTTCCTGTATGGCGGCCCAAACGGTCGCCCCGGAAGATGGTCCGAGCAGAAGCCCTTCACATGTGGCAAGCGCTTTGGTCGTAGCGATGGCATCAGCATCTGACACCTGGATAATCTCATCATAAACTTGCGTATTCAGCACAGCCGGGATGAAGCCTGGGCTCGTGCCGACCAGTTTGTGCGGGCCAGGCTCGCCGCCTGACAACACAGGGGAGCCTTGCGGCTCAACCACAAGCACACGTATGCCTGGAATAGCCTCCTTAAGCACTTCTCCCGTTCCTGTGATTGTGCCTCCGGTTCCAGAGGAAGCAATAAACGCGTCCAGACGCCCTTCCATCTGTTGTAGAATTTCCAAAGCCGTAGTCTTGCGGTGAATGTCTGGATTGGCCTTGTTCTCAAACTGCTGTGGAATGAAGCTGCCCGGTATCTGCTCGGCCAGTTCAAGCGCCTTGCGAATGGCTCCCGGCATCCGTTCTGCCGCCTTCGTCAAGACAACCTCTGCACCGTATGCCTTCAAAATATTAATCCGTTCTTTACTCATATTATCAGGCATGATCAGAATCGCGCGATAGCCTCTGGCCGCGGCGTTCATCGCCAGACCAATTCCGGTATTGCCGCTGGTCGGTTCAATAATCGTCGCTCCCGGCTTCAGCAAGCCATCCTGTTCCGCCTGCGTTATCAAATTATATGCAGCACGGTCCTTGACACTGCCGCTCGGATTAAAATACTCGAGCTTCACAAATACATCTGCTATCGTTTCATCCGCCAACCGATTGATTTTTACAACCGGAGTATCGCCAATTAAATCGGTAATTTGATTTACTATCTTAACAGCCAATGCACAATACTCCTTTCTACTGCTCCTTGCCCCTCATTGGCCATTGTAACTCCTTAGATCAGGTTTGCCAAGCGAAATCACTTATAATATATAATTCTCATTTGATTAATCGGAATAATATTATTATACTATCATCCACTTTCCCAATTTGTCAATCAGCTCCCTGAAAAAGCCAAACAGGCCGCACGATGGCGACCTATGCTTAAGCTAAACAACTTTACGTTTCTAAATTTCCCTTGCTGTGTCGTTGCACAAAACTCATTATTCATCTCCCCCGAGCAAATGCTCGGCAAACCACGCATTCACCTGCTGCTGGGCATCCATCCGGTAAGCTGGCTTGCCAAGCTTCAAGAAGTTGTGATTCGATCCCGGATAACGAATCAATCGCGTTGTCTGCCCCAAACGCTTGAGCGCTGTATACCACTGATCTGACTCGGCAACCGGACAGCGTAAATCCTGCTCTCCGTGCATAATCAATACAGGAATTTGGACCTTGTCCGCGTAGGCAAGCGGCGAACGTTCCCAGAGCAGTTGAGGATCATTCCACGGATTGCCGCCGACAATTCCTTCTGTATATGAAATACCGATATCACTCGTACCGTAAAAAGAAAGCCAGTTGGAAATGCCGCGCTGTGTAACGGCTGCCTTGAATCGATCCGTATGGGAGACGATCCAGTTCGTCATTAAGCCGCCATAGCTGCCCCCGATAACGCCGAGCCGCGAAGCATCGATCCCATCGAATTTGGCGAGCACAGCATCCACCGCCTCCATCAGATCACGGTAATCCCCGCCCCCGAAATCTCCGCGGCAAGCCTTGGCAATTTCCTGACCATAGCCAATGCTCCCCCGAGGATTAACGAACATAACAGCACAGCCCTGCGCAACCATCACTTGCAGCTCATGGCTGTAGGTTGGCGCATACATCGCATGCGGCCCGCCGTGAATGGCCAGAACGAGCGGAATTCCCCCATTGGACTCACCCGCAGCCTGCTCATCCAGGAAAGGCTTCATAATCCAGCCTTGCAGGTCAAAACCGTCTGATGTCTCATACCAAAACGCTTCCGGCTCGCTGACTGCCAACTCACTCATAAGCGGCTGATTCCAGCTTGTAAGCTGCATTCGTTCTCCGGTTTGAACATCGAATCGGTACAGCTCGCCAGGCCCGTGCAAGTCTATCACCGCCATCACCAACTGCTGCCCATCCGACGAGATGGCAAGATGGTAGATATCCTGTTCCCCCGCTATTATGGCTTGCGGCTCGCTATTTTCTACCAAATAATATAGATTGGCTTGCCCCTTGCAAGTTCCAATCGCATACCACCCTGACCCATTAACCGCATACAGCGGGCCGGCAATAGTATTTCCAGGCTTCATATCATTCAATATGGCGTTGCCAATTTCCAAATCAGCGACGGAGACAGCTTTTGCTTCTCCTCCGTTTGCCCCAATCGTATACAACCTGTTTTGCGTTCCGCTGCCGTAACGGCGATCATTTCCGATCATAGCAAGTTCCGTTCCATCGGATGAATAGCTGAAGTGCTGAATCAATATAGCAGAGGCAGTTAACTGAACGGCTTCCATCGTAGGCAAGTCTAATGTATACAAATCATTAAAAGGCTGCAAATCGGCATCCTCGCCATCACGCGGCACTTTGGCAAGAAATGCAATCTGTTGTCCATCAGGTGACCATGTCGGCTGTGCAGCGTTGTACTGGCCTGAAGTCAATTGGATAATCGTACCTTCATCCACTTCAAGCAAGAACAGGTGCGTATACAAACCGTCCCACCATCCGGCACCTTCCGCTTTGGGGATGGTACGATCATAGGCACTGCCGCGCTGAAGAGACAACGGTGAAGCAGATGGTACAGCAGATGACTCGGTTTCACTCACTACAATGGGTCCGGCACTTTCATCCGCACTGGTTCGAGTCGAATAGACAATGCGCTTCCCGTCAGGCGACCATGCAAAGACTGCAACACCATGCCGCGCTGCCGTCAACTGCTTCGGTTCTTGACCTTCTCCTGCAATGACGAAGAGCTGCGGTTTGCCTTCCAGAACACGAAGAAAAGCAAGCTGCGCGCCATCCGGACGCCAGGACGGCGAAGCATCGTGCTTTCCTTCAGTCCAAGCCTTATCCATGCGGCCATCAAGGGAAACCACCCGTATATGCGTTCGATAATCATTGGTTTGCTTGTCTATTTCCTTCAGCACATAAGCCGCCGAGCTTGCCTTGGGATGAACGGCTGGATCACTGACCCATCGATAGCGTAAGAGGTCTTCAGGAACAATCTTTCTTCGAGATGCATTCGATTTTCGAACTTCATTCGCTTCTTGATTCATCTTCTTTCCTCCAAAGGATAATGACATGCCGCCCTGTGCCCGGCTGTAAACTCTCTTAATAACGGCGCCTCCGCACGGCACAGATCTGTTGCGTAGGCACAACGCGGATGAAAAGCACAGCCTTGCGGCGGATTTGCCGGGTTCGGAAGCTCTCCCGCCAACGGGCTACGCGGTCTCCTCAGAGCAGGATCGGGGATTGGGACGGCGGCGAGCAGCGCTTCCGTATAAGGATGCCTCGGCCTGGAGAACAGATCATCACGCACGGCAATTTCAACGATTTTCCCCAGATACATCACAGCGATTCGATCGCTGGCAAACTTCACTGAAGGCAAACCATGCGCAATAAAGATATAAGTAAGTTGAAACTGCTGCTGCAAATCTTTTAGTAAATTCAAGATTTGCGCCTGAATAGAAACGTCGAGTGCAGAGATCGGCTCATCACAAATAATCAATTTGGGTTTGAGTGCCAGCGCTCGGGCAATGCCAACCCGCTGACGCTGGCCACCGCTGAATTCATGAGGGTAGCGATTTGCATGATGCGCACCGAGTCCTACCGCTGCAAGCAGCCGGTTGACCTCATCCCGCAGCTCCTTGCCCTTGGCGAGATGGTGTACCTGAAGCGGTTCAGCAATAATATCAAACACTTTCATGCGTGGATTCAGAGAAGAAAACGGATCTTGAAAGACAAGTTGCAATTGCTGTCGCGTCTCCCTCAGCTCTTTCTCGCCCATTTTCAATAAATCGATGCCCCGAAAGTGAATTTCTCCTGCAGTCGGTTCCAGCAAGCGCGCAATCAATTGCCCCATGGTCGATTTTCCGCAGCCGGATTCCCCGACAATTCCAAGCGTCTCGCCCGGCATGACCATGAAATCAAGACCGTCAACAGCCCGAACATAGGAGGTTGTTGAGCGGAATAACCCCTTCTTGACCGGGTAATGTTTCTTAAGCCCCTTTACTTCCAGCAACGGCTCCTGTCCCGGCTGGTCATTCATGCCTGCACCTCCTCAGTCCGTATGCAGCTCACAAGTCGTCCTGCTGTCCTCGGTTCAAGCTTTGGCTTGATCTTGCTGCACTGACTGTCCGCATAAGGGCACCTGGGGTGAAAAGGGCAGCCGTCAGGCATCGCCAGCAGATTAGGCACCATGCCTTGAATGGAATCCAGCCTTTCGCGCTGCTCATTCATTTTGGGAAGGGAGCCGAGCAAGCCGATCGTATAAGGATGCATCGGGCGTTCAAACAGTTCATAGACCGACGCTTCCTCCACAATTTCACCCGCATACATCACCGCAACTCTGTCTGCCATTTCAGCGACGACACCGAGATCATGCGTAATGAGAATGACACCCGTGTTTTCCTCATCGCTTAGCGTTTCGATTAAATTCAAAATTTGCGACTGGATCGTGACATCCAGTGCGGTTGTCGGTTCATCAGCAATCAACAGCTTGGGGCGGCAGGCTAGCGCAATCGCAATCATTACACGCTGTCGCATGCCGCCTGATAGCTGATGCGGGAAGCTTTGGGCCACTTTGGCCGCCCCGGAAATCCCGACACGATTCAGCAGTTCAACACTTTTCTCACGCGACTGCTGTCTGCTTAGCCCTTGATGAACACGAAGCACTTCGCCGATTTGATTGCCTATTGTAAATACCGGATTGAGCGATGTCATTGGTTCCTGAAAAATAATGGAGATCTCATTTCCACGCAGCCGTCTCATTTGCTTCCCGGACAGCTTCAGCAAGTCCGTCCCCTCAAAGCGAATCTCGCCGCCGACAACTTTGCCAGGGGAAGCAACCAGGCCCATGACGGACATAGCGGTGACGCTTTTACCGCTGCCTGATTCGCCGACAATGGCCAATGTCTCGCCATGGTTTACGTAAAAGCTGATCTCATTGACCGATGGGACAATGCCGCCATCGGTTTTGAAATAGGTTTTTAACTGATTCACTTCAAGCAACCGGGTCATCTCATCCGCCCCTCCTTCCGCCTTCAACGCTTAGCTACTCCCTCGTCTGCATCCGTGGATCAAGCACATCCCGCAGCCAATCCCCAAGGAAGATAACACCGAGCACAGTGATGGTTATTGCAGCACCCGGGAAGGTGGCCACCCACCAGCTTGTCGCGATATATTGTCTCCCATCGCTCAGCATGCCTCCCCACGATACATCAGGCGGTTTAATGCCAAGTCCCAGAAAGCTGAGCGAAGCCTCCATCAAAATGGTCGTTGCCACGTTCATACCAGATAGAATAATGAATGAAGACACCACATTCGGCAAAATATGCTTCAGGATAATTCTACCGTTGCGCGAGCCAACCGCCCGGGCCGCTTTTACAAAGTCCCGCTCCTTAATGCTAAGCACCTCGCCACGCATCACTCTTGCGTAAGATACCCAATTGGTCAGGCCAATAACGAAGATTAGCGTCGTCAAGCCTGGACCCACAACAGCAAGCACGACGAGCATTAGCAGTATGGATGGTATAGATAGGAAGGCATCCGCTGTCCGCATAATGATGGCGCTTGCCCATTTGCCGTAATAGCCGGAAATGAGTCCGAGCACCGCTCCGATTGCGCCTGAGACCAGTACTGCGCCAATTCCGACAATTAGGGACACCCTTGTTCCGTATACAAGACGGCTGAAAATATCACGCCCTAAATTATCTGTGCCAAGCAAATGAGCTGACATCCCCCCGTCCATCCAGACCGGCGGCTTCAGACGGAGCAACGGATCAAGCTCAGCCGGATTATGGGTGGCAATGAAGGGAGCAAACAGTGCAACCAGGCAGATCACAGTGAATATCATCGCTCCTACAGTGCCTGTTTTACTTTTCCATAGCAGCTTTAGCATCTGCTTGTAACGAGGCCCGCTCCCCTTCACAGCCTCCGCTTCCTGAAGGGTGTTGCCGGCTAATGTATCCATCTCCCGCGCCATACCGTCTCCCCTTTGCAGCTAGTTGTACTTAATTCTTGGATCAAGAAAACGGTAGATGACATCTGTCAGCAGGTTGGTGATGATCACCGTTATCGCAATGACAAATACTGCCGCCTGGACGATTGCCATGTCCCGGGTATTGACAGAAGTAACCAGCAATTGACCCAGTCCCGGCCAGGCAAATACCGTTTCTGTAATCAATGTTCCGCCAATCAAGCTCGTGAACTGCAGCCCCATAATCGTAACAACCGGAATCAAGCCGTTGCGCAGTGCATGCTTGCCCACTACGATTGCTTCGAGCAGCCCTTTGCTTCTTGCAGTCCGGATATAATCCTGGTTCAGGATTTCCAGCATGTTGGAACGGATCAACCTTGTCATTTGGGCTGCAAGTCCCACTCCCAGCGTAAAGGCAGGCAGCACCAAATGCTCCAGGCCGCCCTTCCCCGAAACCGGAAAGAAACCAAACCCGACCGAAAAGACCAATATCAGCATAATGCCCATCCAAAAATTCGGCATCGCTTTGCCAATAACCGACAAACTGGAAATAATGAGATCCATAAAGGTATTTCGCTTGACTGCAGAAATAATTCCAAGCGGCACGGCCATGACAACAGCAATCAGCATAGCAGCGGCCGCAAGCTGAAAGCTTGCCGGCAGCCGTTCGAGCACGAGCGGCAATGCCGGTTCGCCATAATGGAATGAGGTGCCGAATTCTCCCTGTAGAGCATTGCTGAGAAAGGTGCCGTATTGCACATACAGAGGCCGGTCAAGGCCCCATGCGGCACGCAAAGCAGCTATATCCGCATCCGTCGCGGTGTCTGGAAGCATCAAGGCAACAGGATCGCCTGTGATATGAACCAGCACAAACACGATGATAGAGACAAGGAATAAGACAGGAACGATTTGGAGCACCGTTCTGATTATAAATTTACCCACCGCTTCGCTCCTTCCCGACTTGCAATCTTTAGCCTCTGCTCAATTATTGAACGGGAATAATCTCATCAGCAAAGAACATTTCGTCGAGGCGTGGCGTATAGGTCACTCGTTCACCCACACCGTAGATCCCTTTCATCTGATACAAGTAAATCGTCGGACGATCCGTAGCAATATGCTGTTGAACCTGTTGGAATTGCTGTTCCCGATCAGCAGTATTCATATTGACTGAGGCTGCTTGCAGCAAGCTCTCGACTTCAGCATTATTATAGTCCGTTTCGCCTGCAGCGTTTTCCACCAGGAAACGATTGTAGTTGTTGGAAGCATCGAACAGTGAGTTGCCGACCCCAAGCAGAAACAGCTCTTTAAATTTCTTTGCATTGTAGGTTTCACTGAATTTGCTTGGCTCCAAAATTTCCAGATTGACTTCAAAACCAACAGAGGTCAACATCGCAGCTGTCACTTCCGCCACTTCCTTGTAATTTGAAGCAGCTGTGAACGTAATTTTAGCTCCCGATTCATAACCAGCTTCTTTCAGCAATTCCTTTGCTTTCTCCTGATCATACACATATTGATCATACAAGCTTGGGTCTGCACCAAAATTGCCGGGTGTGACCGATGTACGGGTAGGGATTCCTGCGCCGCCTGCAATGCTGTCAATGATCGCTTGATTATCGATCGCCAGTTCAATTGCTTCGCGTACCTTCGGATCAGCCGTAATCGATCCTTCCGTCATTCGCATAAGCACATGGAGCACTCTTTGGATCGTAGCCTCTTCAATCTTCGCCTTTCCGCTATCATTGATGCGCTGAACGTCTGTTGAAGGCACGTTAGCTGCTACATCGACACCACCGGTAATCAATTCGGATACGCGGGTTGACGCTTCCGGAACCATTCGAAACACAACCTTGTCCCATTTCGACTCGGATGCAAAGTAATCCTCATTTTTCACCAGTTCAATCCGGTCATCCTTTGCCCATTTACTGAACTTGTAAGGACCTGTACCAATTGGCGCTTTTAGAAAAGCCTCCATCCCGTTTTCCTCGATGTATTTGGCAGGCAGAATATCAGCGCCCATTCTTGATAAACGATTCAACATAATCGGGTCGGGATGATTGGTAACAATATCCACTGTATATTCATCGATAATATTCACTTCTTTAAGATCCTTATAATAGGAATGCTGTTTCAATCCGCTGTCCTTCGCTACACGCTCCAGCGAAAATTTAACATCCGCAGCTGTAAACGGATCACCATTATGGAACTTGACATCGTCTCGCAGCTTGAATCTCCACGTCGTATCATCGACGGCCTCCCATGAGACGGCCAGTGACGCCTGCTTGTTCTGCGCGCTGTCGTTTTTAAGCAAATAGTCGTACACATTAACCAGCACTGCTTCGCTATACGTATTGTTGTTGTTGTGAGCATCAAAGCTTTCAATATCTGTCGCGTTGGCAATCGTCAGCACCTTTTCATTGCTGGCGGAAGGCGCGCTTGTTCCTGGGTTGTCGCTGTCTTTCTCCTTGCCTCCCGAGCAGCCTGTCAGCAGCAATATTCCTGCCAACAGAACAATAAATCCTTTGGTGAACTTTGACTTAAACATCTGTATGCCCCCATCGTATGGTTAGTTTGTTGTTTGATTCAGATAAGATAGTGCCATCGCCGATAGCATTGCTGTTCCCAAAGGAAGCGCCTCTTCGTCCAGATCAAACTTTGGATGATGCAGCGGATACCTTGTGTCGGCTTGGTCATTGCTGGCTCCTAAACGGAAGAATACGCCAGGAACCCGTTCCGCATAAAAAGCAAAGTCTTCCCCGCCTGTAGAAGGCTTGACATATTCCCAACGCTTCTCCTTGAACAGAAGTTCACTGGTAGTTGCAAATAAGCGGACCATTTCCTCATTGTTATGGACAACCGGATAGCCCATCCCAAAGTTAAGTTTATACTCGGCTCCAAATGACTGCGTAATCCCGCCGATCACCTGATGCAGCAATTCAGGAATCTGCTTGCGTACAGACGCAGAGAGCGTTCTCACCGTGCCGGTCATTTTCACTTCAGAGGCGATTGCGGTGCCCATCGAACCGCCCTCAATTTTTCCGATTGTAACCACGACCGGTTCCAGCGGATCGATCAATCGGCTCGCGATATGTTGCAGCGCAGAAATAACCTGGGCCGAGACAGCAATTGCGTCTACGGTTTCATGCGGTCTTGCGGCATGCCCGCCCTTCCCGATAATGGTAATCTCAATGGCGTCTGCCGAGGCAAAGGCATCTCCGTTCGTTACGGAAAAACGGCCGGTAGACAATCTGGGAAATACGTGCAACCCGGCTACTGCGTCGACTTTCGGGTTTTCCAGCAGGCCATCGTCAATCATCGCTTTGGCGCCTGCAAGCCCTTCCTCAGCAGGTTGAAAAATAAATTTAATATTGCCCTTCTCCGGCTGGCCCAGTTTCGTCAAGAGCTGCGCCGCTCCCATCAGCATGCTCGTATGCGCATCATGTCCGCACAAGTGAGCGGTTCCAGGATGTTTAGAACAGTAGATGACGCTCTTCTCGTCCTGAATCGGAAGTGCATCCATATCCGCTCTTAAACCGATTGTCGGGCCAGGCTGCTTCCCCCGCAGCAGAGCGACTACACCGGTTTTCCCTACGTTGGTTTCAACCTCCAGGCCAAGACTTCTAAGATGTTCCGCTACAATAGCTGCCGTACGAAACTCCTTGAATCCTGTCTCGGGATGCTGATGAAAGTCTCGCCTCCAGGCAACAAGCTGCGGTTTAAGATCGTTAGCGAGTGTCCGAATGTGGTCTAAAGGCAATGTCGTCATCTCCCTCCGGGTCGTGAAATACGCGGGCATAAATAGCATCAGCAGATTTGGCAATATGCTCCTGCATAATGTCTCTGGATAGCTCATGGTTACCCTGTTTGATCGCATTGAACAGCGCGATATGATTGTCATAATTGACTTGTCTAACCTCCAGGTTGTAAGGCATCAAATCAAGCGCAGGATTAATTCGGGTACGGATAGTACGCACCGCTCGCTCAAAATGATGATTGCCTGACCCTTTGGCAATGGCCAGATGAAATTTGACATCAAGTGCACGGAACAGCTCCCGCGGACAGGTAGCCACCTTGCTCATATCCAAATAACTTTCCAGTTGGACCAATTCGTCTTCATTCATTCGCTGGGCTGCCAGGCTGGCTGCCTCCGGCTCTATAACAAGTCTGTATTCAAACAGTTTAAGCATCTCGTCCCAATTTTGCGCAATCTCCTTGCGATTGCGAAGATGGGAATTCATTGTGACAGGGAGAACGAACGTGCCGCCCTTGGCCCCTACTCTTTTCTCAATGAGACCCTTTTCCTCCAACTGCCCTAAAGCTTCCCGAACTGCCAGTCGGCTGGCATTGAAGATGGCTGCCAATTCCCTCTCTGTAGGCAACTGCTCTTCAGATAGCAGTTCCTTTAGAATAATCGCTTCCTCAAGCTGTTCAAGAATGAAGTCGCTTACCTTCTTGGCATTCACCTGCTCTAGTTTAACAGGGAATTGAAACTGCATACTGTCACACTCCTGTTTACAAGTCGTAATGATTTAATGTCCAAACCTTAGACCTTTAATGATTAAAAAAAGAACCTTTAGGCTACGATCATTATAGTCTCCGATCTTAATAATGTCAATGGGATTAATGGGGTTTAATATGCGCGATCACGAAACATTTCTTACACGTAAAAAAAAGCCCTTGATGAAAGGTCATCAAGGGCTGCATATCGGTTTGCAAATTAGTTGAAGTATACAGCTTGGCCAGTACGAGCAGACTCGTAGATGGCTTCAAGAATTTCCGAAACCACAAGCGCTTGCTCGGCAGTAACGACAAGATCCGTATCGTTAATTACCGAATCGATCCATGCGCGTGCTTCCAGTTCAGCAGGATCTTCGGAGCTGCCTTCGTAGAAAGCTACGCCGCCGCTGTTCAATTCCACTTTGTTCACATAGAGACGGCTGTTGTGCTCGCCGTTGAAGCGAAGGCCATCCTTCATATCTGCGCCAGCTTTTGTTCCGCTCAGGGAAACTTTCGCCTCGTCGATGTCAAGGGAGTTCAGTGCCCAGCTTGATTCCAATACGATCGATGCGCCGTTCTCCATTGTGATCATTGCGAATGCAGAATCTTCAACGGTGAATTTGGCCGGGTCCCAAGGTCCCCAAGCATTGGCAGCATTCTCGTTCTGGGACAGCTTGTGGTAAGTACGTCCAAGAACAGCTTTCGGCTTGTAGTTGTCCATCATCCACAGCGCAAGGTCAAGCGCATGCGTACCGATATCGATGAGCGGTCCTCCGCCTTGTTTTTCCTCGTCCAGGAATACGCCCCATGTAGGTACAGCACGACGACGGATCGCATGGGCTTTAGCATAGTAAACTTCACCCAGCTCGCCGCTTTGACACGCTTGTTTCAAGTAACGGCTGTCCGCACGGAAACGGTTTTGGTAGCCGATGCTCAATTTTTTGCCAGTGCGCTTGGCAACTTCCAGCATTTTGCGCGCGTCAGCAGCCGTTTTAGCCATTGGCTTCTCACACATTACATGCTTGCCAGCTTCCAGAGCAGCGATTGCAATCTCAGCGTGGGAATCGTTTGGCGTACATACATGCACAACCTCAATGGAAGGGTCCTGCAGCAGATCATGATAGTTTTCATAAACAGCGGATTCGTTATTGCCATATTTATTTTTAGCGTCTTCTGCACGATCGCGAACGATATCGCAGAATGCCACCATTTGTGCTTCTTTTACTTTAGCCAGGCTTGGCATATGTTTGCCAGTTGCAATACCACCACAGCCGATAATACCGACTTTAACTTGCGTCATTCGTATTTCCTCCTTAAATTTGTTTAAAATTGGCTTTTTCATTCGCCTAATTTAGAAACTGTTGACACAGTAACACTAGAATATAGTATAGTCAAACTAACAAGAAAAAGAAATGATCATTATAGCGCAGCTTTTATGCGATTTTGCTACTCGGGGGGTTATACCTTGGAAATTATAAAGGAAGAAGTCGGTTATGAAAACCCTCTTTTGTCATTGAAAGTCTTTCAGAATATCCGGAATGTGGACGCAACCATCACCTGGCACTACCATCCTGAACTGGAGATGCTGCTGGTCAAGGAAGGACGCCTTGATGTGGACATCGGCGACGATTATTATTCACTGAACGCCGGCGATGTTGCGATCATCGGCTCCTCGCAGCTCCATCGCGACCGCAGCTTTGGCAATCCGCTTCGCTATACGGTGCTGCAATTCGATCTGGATCAGTTTTTTGATCACAGTACAATCCCTTATATGCGGTACTTTGCCGAAGCCAAGCATCCATTAAGCCGTGCCAACTATATTTTTCAGGAAAATCCCGAAGTAAAGCGGCATATCGCCGAGACCATCGAGCAGATTCATCTGGAGGCTTTCAACAAAACGACCGGGTACGAACTGGCGGTCAGTATGCTGATCAAGAAAATTTTACTGCTGCTGCTGCGCAATGACCCGCGTAAAGTGTTGGCTGAACGCGATAACTTCGACCGGATTCGTCTTAAGCCTGTCCTCGATTATGTAGAAGAGCGGCTGACTGACCGCATTCAGGTTGATGAAGTATGCAGCCTGGCGAATATGAGCTACTACTATTTTGTGAAGTTTTTCAAAAAATCAGTCGGACTTTCTTTCACCGAATACGTAAACTACCGAAAAATTAAATGGGCCGAACGAATTCTGCTCACCAAGGATCTCAGCATTTCAGAGGTTGGAGAGCAAATCGGCATGCCCAATATGGCCCATTTCTATAAAATGTTCAAAAAGTACAATAACTGTTCTCCCAAAGAATTTCAAAAACGAATGTTGTCCTGGGAGAAAGTTTAAAGCGAGCGCTTCTTCACTTCTGCCTGGATCGAATGCGCTAATTCCAGTGAGCTGGCGCAGCCCAAGGGCTTTGCTATTCCGTTATTTGGAAGAAGGCAGCCCTTTGGGAATGACCAGTTTGTAACCCACGCCCCGAATCGATTCTATCTGCACCGATTTTTGGCCAAGCTCCAGCTTTTTGCGCAGCGAGCTGACATGCACATCGACAGTACGTTGTCCGCCGATATAGTCAAAGCCCCAGACGATGTTCATCAGATTGTCGCGGGTGACAACAATCCCCGGGTGCTCAAGCAAATACAGCAGCACCTCAAACTCTTTGGGACGCAGCGGTATCAGTTCCCCGCTGATCGTCACCTCGTATTTGTCCGGGTAAATCGTCAATTCCCCCACTGAGATGACATTGCCTGCCGCTGCAGGCGCTTCGAACTTTCCGTTGGTCGAGCGGCGAAGCACTGCCGACACGCGGGCCAGCAATTCTGCCACTCCAAACGGCTTCGTAATATAATCATCGGCACCGTATTTCAATCCCTGAACGACTTCCTCTTCCGCATTGCGCGCCGTCAGGACAATAACCGGTGTTTTCTGTCCTTCCTGCCGCAGCCGCTTCAGCACTTCGAAGCCATTCATGCCAGGTAGCATAATGTCCAGAATAATGAGATCAAACGGTTGTCTGAGCGCAAGCTGCAATCCTTCAGCACCGTGGTCAGCTACCGCAATTTCATAACCGTCCTGTGATAAATTGTAAGAAAGCAGCCGCGCCAACGTCGGTTCATCCTCAACAATGAGTATTTTGAGCGACATGTAAAACCCCCAGCTTCGCGAATATCGTCGCGGATTCGTACCACTTTATTGTTAACACTTTGTTTCAATCATATCATACCTTGAACAATCGGCAATTCAAATACAAATGTTGAACCGGCCCCGACCGTGCTTTCCACCGTAATTGTCCCCTCATGCAGCTCGATCAGATGTTTTACAATGGACAGCCCAAGCCCCGTACCGCCGGAGCTTCGGGAGCGAGCCTTATCCACCCGGTAAAAACGTTCAAAAATCCGGGGCAAATCTTTGCGCGGGATACCGATACCCGTATCAGAAATCCGGAACCGCATCAGATCGCAATCATCGCCGATTGGATCTGTGCTCCCTCCGAGAGCTGCTTGTCTTGCAGCTTCCGACTGTGCCGGCTCAATCACAAGCGAGACCCGGCCGCCCTCCGGTGTATAGTTGATTCCGTTGGATAGCAGGTTCAATACGACTTGACGCAGCCGATCTTCGTCAGCTTCCATATATAAGCCATCCTCTACCTTTACCTCAAGCGTAATTTGCTTGCGCTCGGCTTCAGACTGCAGCACTTCCAGCGTCTTGGCGGCAAATGAAGACAGCTCAATTGGCGAAAATTGCAATGGAATCCGTCTGGATTCGACTTTGGACAACTCAAGTATATCACCGATCAGCCGGTTCAAGCGCTCGCTCTCATCATAAATAATTTGCAAAAATGATCTTGCGGTCTCCGGATCATTGACTGCCCCGCCAAGCAATGTTTCCGCGAAGCCTTTAACCGCAGCTATCGGCGTTTTTAGTTCATGGGAGACGTTGGCTACAAATTCGCTGCGCATCCGTTCCAGACGACGAATCGCTGATACATCCTGCAGCACAAGCAGCACGCCGCCGAACTCTTCCCGCCCCTGAAATACAGGCACCAGGTTCAGTTCCAGCAGCCGTTCCTCCGGGTAATGAATCGAAATCTCATCATGCCTCGGGGTACGCGATTCCAGCCCTTCCTCAATAAAGCGGATGAACTGGGCGCGCTGCTTCGCCTCCGTGTAATGCCGCCCGGTAAGGCTGCTGGCCGGCACGCCAAGCACCTCTTCCGCACGCCTGTTCATCAACGCCACGATCCCGTTATGATCGATCATCACAATCCCGTTAATCATATTGTCGAGCACACTCTCCAGTTGGGTTTCGTTCTGCCTGATCCGGCGCAGCTGATTGGTCAGGCTTTCCGCCATCGCGTTGATGGAATGTCCCAGTTCCCCAATCTCATCGGAGCTCTTAATCGACACACGCGCATGATAGTCCAAATTTTCAATTCGCTTGGCGACACGCGAGATTTGCTCGATCGGACGGGTTAGGCCCAGCGCAATCCGGTAACTGATCGCCGCTGTAATGATGAACAGGATCAGCAAGCCCGCCAGCAATACGAGCCAAAGCTGCCGGATGCTGGCTTCAACCTGGCTTAAATTCATAGCGAGCCGGATAATGCCGGATTGCGAATCGTCAATTGACCAGGGAATCGCCACATACATTAAATTCGCTTCCGTCGTTTCACTTCTGCGAATGTCACGCCCGACACCCGATTTGCGGGCTTGTTTCACTTCAATACGCTGCTCATGATTTTCCATCGTGTGCGGGTCATGATCGGAATCGCCAAGCACCGTGCCGTCGTTCTGAATGAAAGTGACCCGCTCGCCAGTGATGAGCTTGATTTTGCGCGCTTCCTCTGTGAAGTAAGAGAAGAGCTTCTCCGGCTCTCCACTCTCCCAGACACTTGAAGCTGCAATCATTTTCATTTCCCTCACCATACTATCCTGCAAGGAGTCCAATTGGCTGTCCTTGAATGACTTCGCCATGAACAGCCCCGCCGCGAGCACCGACAATCCTATTAATGAAATAATGATAAGCGTCAGCCGAACCCGAAAACTGTTCATCATTGTCTGATCACAACCTGATTGTTATTCTTGTTACGTGCAAACCAGTGCTGCAAAATATAGTGGTGCACCGTCGCAAGCGGCTGCTGTATGAGAATGGACAGCACGACTGGCACGGCCGCTAGCGGACTGAAATAGCCAAGCGCCAGCACAATGCCTAACGATATGTTGCGCATGCCGACAGCATAGGAAATCGTCGTCATCATTTCACGGTTGCGCAGCGGCAGCGCCCCCAGCACGCCGAACAAATAGCATAAAACAACCAGCACAACAACAAGCGGCACCAGACGCGCCATATCGCTTTTGAGTACGGCGACATGCGGTGCGATTGCCGAGGCGTTGAGCGCAACGACCGATACGAAGCAAAGTTTCGAAACCGGCGCAGCATATGGCTTGACCTTATCCTGGATCCGGCCACCGGTCAATTCATGAAGCAGCACGCCGACGATCGTAGGCAGCACGACAATGATGAACAGATCGGTCATAATCTTGGCTGTCTCAAGCTCCACTACCGTTCCAAACAGCAGATGCAGCCCAGCCGGGACGATGACGGGACTTAGCGCCGAATCGATAACGATTAGTGCCAGCATCAGCGGGACGCTGCCGCCGGAGAGACCTACCCAGATCACGGAGGAAATGCCAAGCGGAATCAGCGTAAACAAGACAAAGCCGACAACGTATGGCGAGTCGCTCCCGAACAAGGCTGAGCCAAGCGCCAGCGCAACCAGCGGCAATATCAGATGAGCGATCGCAAGCGTCCATACGATGGCCAGCGGACGGCGCACAGCCTGATGCAGCTGTTGGATTCCACACCCAACAGCCATTGTGAGCGTCACAAAGGCAAATAAATAAGGAACCGAATCAATAAAGCGGATCAATTGATCCGATAGCAGAAAACCAAACACCAGCGAGGCCGGGATAATGAGAAACATCCACTGTTCAAACCGCCGGTTAAAAGCTAGACCAAAAGATTGCATGCTGCGTAACCCCCGCTTATTGTGGCTGACGAAAGCTGTCATTACTTGCCTTGGATGCTGCTCTGGCCGCTTCCTCGAATTAACTATATAATAGCATAGAACGTTCGCCTCGGCATACGGGCGGACAACATTCAAGACAGGAAGTGAACGTTGTGGAAAGTCATTTTGTTGCCTATATGTACCGTTTGCGCTACATTGAGCGTTGGAGTCTGATGCGCAACACAACACGAGAATCCGTCGCCGAGCATTCATACCATGTCGCCCTGCTTGTCCATATGCTGTGCGAAATCGGCAATCATTTGTTCAATCGCAATCTTAACGCCGACCGCGCAGCCGCAATGGCGCTGTTTCACGATGCGACCGAGGTGTTCACAGGAGATATCCCTACGCCGGTCAAGCATCACAACCCCAAGATGCTCGCAAGCTTTCGGGAAATCGAAGGAATGGCCGCAGAACGGCTGCTCGGAATGGTGCCCGAGCCGTTGAAAGCGACCTACGCTCCGCTGCTCCAGGGCGGCGCAGGCGCACATGCAACTGCAGATCCCATCGATAAGGAACTGCTGCGCTATCTAAAAGCCGCTGATCTGCTTGATGCCTATCTGAAATGTGTAACCGAGCTTTCCGCAGGCAACAAGGAGTTTGCGGTTGCCAAAGGCCAGACCGAACAGAAACTTGCAAGCTTGCAAATGGCTGAGGTGCAATGGTTTATGACCCGCCTCGCGCCCAGCTTCGGCAAAACGCTGGACGAGCTGTCCGAACCGTAAGCGGAGGTGCCGTCTTATCCCGATCGCACCCCCTCCCTTTACTTCAAGGACGATTCGCGGGTCAGCAACCCGCCCGCGAACCGCCGTTTGCCTGCTTGCGCTGCTTCATTCGCGGCTTTTCTGGCGTCCATCCTCTTCAGACCAGCGCAGCTTCAATACGGATTCGCGAACTGCGCGGTACAATTCCTGCCACTGTGGATCGGCCTGCTTCGGCAGCCCGTGAAGCGGCTGTTCACGCTTCGCCGCAAATGCCGCCTCTTCGCTCCCTTGTTCATTATCCACTTGTTCCCTATCATGGACACGCTCGATGGCATTCAATGTTTCCTTGCCATCGCGTACTGTCTTGCCCCAATCTTCCTGCTCCGGCATTGCCGTATGCCCCCTTCCGGGCGTTATCGCTTATTCGTCCCCTTGCAGCCAAGTTTTGCGCAAGGTGAACAACTCCGCCAGCTCATCTCCGGACAACTCGGTAATCCAACTCTCTGATTGCCCGACAACCTGGTCGTTCAATGACTGTTTGCGGTCAATCATCTCATCGATTTTTTCTTCCAATGTGCCGAGCGTAACAAATTTATAGACCTGCACATTTTTCGTCTGGCCAATTCGAAACGAGCGGTCTGTCGCCTGATTTTCCACTGCGGGATTCCACCAGCGGTCGAAATGAATAACGTGGTTCGCTGCTGTCAGATTAAGCCCTGTTCCTCCTGCTTTCAAGGAAAGCACGAATGCACAGCGCTCCAGTCCCTGATCCTGGAACTCTTCGATCATGTTATCTCGTCCCGCTTTATCGACGCCGCCATGCAAATAGGGTACCGTCATCCCGAGTTTTTCCTGAATCATGCGCTGAATAACGCGTCCCATTCCAACAAACTGGGTGAAGATAAGGCAGCGCTCCCCTTCCGCTGCAATTTCCTCCACCATTTCCATCAAGCGGACGAGTTTATTGGAGCGGGCAAGCTGCCACTCCTGCTGATTGCGTTCCTGCGCACCAAGCAGCAGAGCCGGATGGTTGCAGAGCTGCTTGAGCTTCGTTAAAGAAGCCAGGATAAGGCCGCGGCGCTGCATTGGCGAGAGCGTATCGAGCTGCTCCAGCAAACCGCTCACAATGTTTTCATAAAGCCCTCCCTGCTCGGCTGTCAAGGAGATATAGGTTTTCAGTTCGTTTTTTTCCGGCAGCGAGAGCTGGATGTCCGGATCTTTCTTTAGTCTGCGCAGCATGAACGGTTTTACAACACGCTGCAGTTGTCTGATCAACGCTTCATCACGTGTTTTTTCAATCGGCTGCACAACTTCGCGTCTGAACTGCAGCAGTGTTCCCAAATAACCCGGATTTAAAAAATCGTAAATCGACCATAGCTCTGTCATCCGGTTTTCCATCGGCGTCCCCGTCAGCGCGATTCGGTGAAACGACGGGATATTGCGAATTGCCGCCGATTGTTTGGTATACACGTTTTTAATGTTTTGCGCTTCATCAAGACATAGACAGTTCCATTCCACCGTGCACAAGTCATCTTCATCAAGCGCTGCCAGCGGATAGGAGGTAATCACAAGGTCAATGCCATGCAGTGAATCTGCAAAGCTGTCGCCCTTTGATCTGCGCGGCCCATAGTGCAGCGCAACCCGCAAGGAAGGCGCGAACCGGTTCAGCTCCTTCTCCCAGTTGCCGAGCACCGAAGTCGGGCAGATCAGCAGGGATGGGCGCTGTTCGTAGCCGTCGGAACCTGTCGCAGCTTGCAGTGCTTTAATGTGGAGCAGATACGCGGTGAACTGAATTGTTTTGCCAAGCCCCATATCGTCCGCCAGACAGCCGCCAAGACCAAAACGGCGTAAAAATACAAGCCATGAAACACCTTGCAACTGGTAAGGACGCAATTCGCCAATAAAGTCAGCCGGCTTCCCCACCATGGGCAGCCGCGAGATCGACTCCAGTTGTTCCAGCCAGTTTTGCAGATGATCATTCAACTCAATCTCTGTCCCAAGCGAGTGCTCCTCAGCCTCATCCATCTCGCTGGCTGGCTGTTCGCCGCGCAGCACCATCGCAAGGATATCCCGAAAGGACATGCCGCGCTGCTTCTTTCGCGCGCCAATAAAACTTTTCAATTCCTGAAGATCAGCCGGATCGAGATGAATCCATTCCTCATTCATTCGAATAAGACGTTTGTTCTCGGCCGCAATCCGGCTGAACTCCTCTTCTGTCAAATCAAGATTTCCAATGGCTAATTTCCAGTCAAAGTTGACAATTTGATCAAGTCCGAACATCGGCTCCGCGGCCGAACCGACAGAGGATTTCACTTTTGCTTTCCATCTTACTTTACGTCGGCGAACCGCTTCCCACCAGCCAGGCAGCAGCACTGAACAGCCGGACTGTAACAGACGAATGCTATCCTGTTCAAGAAATGCCCAAGCTTCTTCTTCGCTAAGGTCCATTCTGAGCCTGCCTCCGTCATCCGGGTCTCCCCGTTCCGGAAACACTTGCAGCCACTTTCGCTGTTCCTTCGCAATTCGTTCATCAAGCGTTTGACGCCAAAGTTCCGGCACAATCTCGCTTTCATCGTCCGCTTCATAACCTGATGTCGCATAACGGATTCCGATTCGCCCCGCAGGCTGCTCCCGATCCTGAATAACGATGCGCAGCCGCCAGCCTTCTTGTTCCCCCTTCATCGGTTCAACAAGCTGCAGCAGCACACGGTATGGCGTATTATCCTGCTTCCATCCAATTGAAATCAGCCAATCCTCTTCATCTTCTGTTCCAATCGGACCTGCTTTCATACTATGGCTGCTCCATAACTTCTCAAACGCCTCGAACGATCCGTCGCCCATTGCAATCGCATCGCTCACAGCCATGCTCAGCCAATCATTCCTTATCGCATCGGTAAGCTGAACTGCAGCCACACCCGGCTCGCCAGTGCTGCGGGCTTCTTCCGGATCAATGAGACGTTTCCATTGGCCGCCGCCCCCGCTGCGCCAACCGGACAGATCAGGCACGAAACGCCCCTCGATCATCGCTTCCCGTATAAGCCCTGCTTCTGCCATGTAGGCTTGCATTCTCACCGACCATTCGATCTGAATGAACGATACCGGCTTTGGCTTTGAGAGATAGTCCATAGCATGCAGCGCGCCAACTAACAATCCCGGTCGTCCGTCAACTGTCTTGTCCGTAACTTCTGTTCCGAACCACGAGCCTTCATGCCATGCAAACAGCATGTTTTTCAGCCGCTGCCACGTCCCGTTCCAGCCAACTGCACTTATCCATAGTCCTTCACCTTCAAGCCAGTGCCCGTCGATCAGCCATGTTAAATTGCTTTTTGCTCCGGTCATTTCACATAATTCCCTTTCCATAGCTCTTCCTGAAGCGCACGCAGACGTTGATGCTTTTGGGCAAATTGCTTAATATAGCTTCCCCATTGCGCTGCAAGTTTTTCCGCTTCGTACAGTTTTTCCAACTTTTTCAACAGTTTGACAGCCAAGCGATATCCTTGGCGATTGCGAGCCAGAATCGCATCATCAACGGCCTGATGGTAGATCGGGATCAAGACGCGCGGCGCGGCTTTGCCTGCTTCACGCAAATCCTGAATCGTGAGCGTTTCAATTCGCACACCCAAATAAAGCAGCAAGTCTGCCCAGCGCACATAATGGCCTGCGGCAAGCCAATGGCTTGCCAATTCTTCATAGGAATGAGGAAGGAATGCGATCATCCGCTCTCCCCAATCTTCATCCGAGTGCAAATCCGCCTTTCGGCATAAGGTAAGAAACGGCCTCAGAATAACGCTGTTGCGGCACTCGGCCAGTTCATTCTGCAAATAATTCATCCATGCCCGAAAAGGCTGCCATCGGCGCTGTTCCAGGCTTCGTTCGGCAAAACTGTAAGCGAGCCATGACACGCTGTCATAATTGGCCGCAGCAAGCCGTTCAACCGCTGACTCTTCATTCATCGCCACGACATCAAGATTGGCCAACGCCCCCTGAACAAACGAATAGGCGCGGTTATCCGCAGTCAGCGACTCCAGCATTGCTGATAGCTTGATTCGCTCCACTGCCAATTGGTCCTTATTGTCCAGCAATGTTCCCCAGATTGCATGGTACAGGCGATCCCAGCCCAGCAAGGAAGGCTGAGCGTCGCCTGCCCGCTCCCGAAGCAGCTTGACAAGGGACTGCATCCACTCCTGTTCAAGAGCAGACCATGATCCTGTCTTGATACCGGCAGCCAATTCAAGGAAATGGGAAATCCACGGCTCCGTCATTCGTGAAAACGACATTTCATAGTAATAGCGGTTATAGGCATCGGTTGCCGCGAAGGCTGTTTCAACCTGGTCAAACACAAAAGTAACTGCATGAAGCCAATGAAGCCGCTGAAGAGGCTTCGGCCAGAGCTTCGCCGTCCCCTTCATTTCCAGCAGTACCGCCTGAAGAGGGTGAATGGATTGCCTGCACTGCTGCCATGACAGTCCATACTTCGCGTCAAACCAGGTTAGCCACTCCTGCGGTCCGCTATATTCATCTGGTCTTCCATCATAATTACTTTCCATATCTATGCCCTTCTGACTGCCTTTCGGCCATTAATGCGGTATAATAATTTCTATTGTTAACTGGTTTGGCGTTTCCAAGTCAATTCGCACTGTTCCTTTGTACTGTTCTATAATGTTGGTTACGATTGACAGCCCCAGACCTTCATGTCCTTTGCCCTTGTTCGAGTAGCCAGGCTCAAAGATCGGCCTGTTCCGAAGTTCCTGCACTTGCTCGCAATAATTGGCAATGGTAAACCGCAATTGATTGGCCTCCGCCGTTCCGCTGAGCTGAATCCAGCGCTGCTCTTCCGGGTATTTCATCACTTCTTCAAATGCATTGTCAACCAAATTGCCAAGCAGGCGCGTAAGATCAAGTGTTTTCATCCCCAGTTCAAGTTTCCTCATTCCGGCAAACTCGCATTCAAAACAGATTCGCATGCTTTCCGCCTGCGAGAGTTTGGAGCGGATCAGCGCGGCAATCGCCGGATTGCCGATATTGATAATATCACTTACAACTCTGATCTCACCTGTCAAATCCTTTGTATATTTTTTCAACTCCTCAACCTTGTTCAGCGCCGCCAGCGAATGAATGGTCTGCACATGATTAACAAAATCATGCCGCTGCGCTTGGATGGAGTGGAAGAGCTGGCTAATTTCATCTGAATAGGTTACCTGGGCTTCACGCACAACCTTGTCTCGGGACCGTCGGTAATATCCCCAGAAAATCATCAGGACGATAATGCTGAACAACGAAGTCGTCGCTATAATGACACCAAGATTCACAAATTGACTGTCCAGCGTATTTTGAACCAGTTGATAGTCTGAAACAACAGCAAGCAAATAATAATCAAGCGGGATTCCCTGATCATCCACCATGCTTGCAACGCCTTCGATCGGAACAGGAATAAAATTTTTGAGCACATGCTTGCCGTTAATATGGGTATTCAATGTAACCGTAGATTGCGTTTCGACGGCCTGCCGCACACTTTCATAGTCTCCGGGATCACTGAAATCATAGCTGCCATAAATGATTGGCTTTTGAGTGATATGCATTAATTCCTCACCTTGCATTGTCAAGGTGGTTAACGGTTCCATCGGGAAAGTGACCGGATTAATGACCGTAATTTCCAGAATGGATGGATTTCCCTTTACCGTATCATCGATCTGCTTGTCAACCCCTGTCAGCCATTCGTATTCGGCTTGCATTTCGTAGCTGACATAGGGATCAATAATATAATTTGTCGTTCCATCGTAATAGTAGCCCCACTTTCTCACTTTGCTCGTATCGGAAGTGGCCACTTCGAACGGACCGGTCCAAAAGTTTTGCAGTGATTGTCCCCAGGCGATATTTACATTATAATTGGTAAACAACTCATTAAATGCCTGATACCACGGCTTCCATGAACGGGTTCCAATTCCGATCTGCTGCGGATCGGACGACTTGTAGAGAACGATGTCGTCATCCGTCTTCTTGAGCAAGGTAATATGCTGAACATTCAGCCGTTTGCTCAACTCCACCAACTGCGCATTTTCAACTTTCTCTATATCAGGGTCGAGCGCATATTGTACGGCAATTGCCGCCGTCCGCAGCCGATGGCCGATTTGCTCCTGATATTTCTCTGATCCCAGTCTGGATTGTTCAATCGAGATTTCGATCTGCTTGGCAATCGACTCCATTTCGTGGCTTAAGCTTTCTTCAAGCGATTGTTTGGTAACAAAGTAGTACACCGTATTATTAATGCCAAGCACCGCAACAATTAACACGATTGTTACGATCCAAGCATTGCGTCGCATCATTCGCTACAACCCCTGATTATTTTTTAAACTTGATTGCGTTTCTTCAGCCTACTGCGCAGCGCCCATCCGCGTTCCTGCCTCTTTTTGTACTTCGGAAGCGTCTGATACACCTGCCAGGACTCCGCGTAGGCGCGATTGGCTTCCGACAGATTGCCAAGCTGTGCATACAGATTGCCAAGCCGGTAATAGGCTTCACAGGAAGAGGATTGAATCGTGCGAAACTGCTCAAGATAAGCGATTGCCTTATCAGGGGACGTCTTGAAATGAACAGCGGCCAAGCGCAAGTAAGGTTCGCCATACTTCACTCTCGGATTCAGCTCAAGTGCCTTCAAGATATACGCCTCGCCCTCCGTCTCACTGCCAGTGTGCAAATAGGCGACACCCAAATCATTCCAGTACTCTGCTGAATGAGCCAATTTATCTCCAATTGACTCCAGCCGCTTGCGTGCTTCGGCATAGCTTTTCTTCTCCAACAGCAACCGGGCAATGTCTTGCTTCGCCGTTACATCATTGGGGTTGAGCAGCAATTGCTGCCGCAGCTTCGCGATCTGGCTTCTTCTGCGCAGCGGCTTGACGAAGCTTGGAGACAGTCCGATAAATCGACGGTCAATGAAATAGACGATGATCAGCAGTACAATGATTGCAATAAACGGATAGCCGAAAATCCACATTAAGAGCGGAAACAGAATAAATTTTCCCATATTCTCCTCCAATAATTGTCCTTCTCACATCATATCATATGCATAAACACCTGTCTTCCATGTGTTCGCTTCCGTTAACTAAACGAAATCGAGGTGCAGCAATGCAAACAGAATGGGAAAAACTAATCGCATCCGCTCCGCTTTGGCTCGAAGAAAGCCGCAAACAGGCCACTCAAGGGAAGGTGCCTGATTATATTCCCGAGCTTGCAAGCGCCCCTGCCGATCGTCTAGGACTGACAATTCACCAATTGCACGGCGGGAGCATTCATGCAGGAGATTGCAGCATGCCCTTCACGATGCAGAGCATATCCAAAGTGTTTACCTTGCTGCTGGCGCTTATGGACTGCGGCGAGGAAGCCGTATTCGGCAAAGTCGGCCAGGAGCCGTCGGGCGACGACTTTAATTCCATGCTGAAGTTGGAGCTGGTAGAGCCTGGCATTCCTTTCAATCCGCTGATCAATGCCGGGGCGATTGCCGTTACCTCGCTGCTCGCCGGAAAGGGAGTTGATGACAAGTTTGAGCGGATTCTCTCCTTCTTTCGAACGTTGGCAGGCGATCCGGGTCTTGACTACAATACCAGCATTTATTTGTCAGAGAAAAGAACCGCGCACCGCAATCGTTCGCTGGCCTATTTCCTGAAAGACAATCAAGTGCTGGATGAAAGCACCGACGTAGAGGACGTGCTCGACTTATACTTTAAACATTGCTCGATTGAAGTGCAATGCTGCCATCTGGCCCGCATGGGACTCGTGCTTGCCAATGACGGCATTGATCCGCAGACAGGAAATGAGCTTATTCCGCGCCGCTATGTGCAAATTGCCAAAACGTTTATGGTGACGTGCGGCATGTACAATGCATCCGGGCAATTTGCCATTCAGGCAGGCATCCCTGCGAAAAGCGGCGTGTCCGGCGGCATTCTGGCTCTGGTACCGGGCAAATACGGCATTGGCGTCATCAGTCCTGCCCTGAATCGGATGGGCAACAGCACCGCGGGCGTTCATCTGCTGGAGAGATTGTCCAAAGCATTTGACTGGAGTTTGTTCTAGGCAATTCAGCCGTGTTTTCTATTGGCATGATCACCCATACTAAGCTATAATAGAGCAAAGTTAATTTCCGATAGGATATATTGGAATGCCATAGAATGACGATAAGTGGGGTTTGATGATGCAAAAACGTTTAAAACAGGTCCCTTCGGCCCGCAAACTCATTTATGACTATGTCGCCATGCATCAAACGGTGTCCAAAGCGGAGCTATTGGAAAATTTCGCGCTGACAAGCAGCAGCCTTACTCGTCTGCTGGACGAAATGACCCAAGAGGGACTTCTGCAGGAATCAGGATTCGGCGATTCAACTGGCGGACGGCGACCGATCCTCTATCGAATCAACCCTGCTTATGGATTCGTGTTCGGTCTGGAAATTTCCCGAATTTATTCTTCCCTCGGATTATTCGATATGGAAATGAATCCCCTCTCCTTCATCCGTTGGCGCATGGATGAAGCGATGAACCCGGATAACTTCATTGAGCATGTCGCTAACAATATCCGCTCTTTTATGCGGGATCACCGGCTCTGCAAAGAGCAAATAATCGGTATTGGCATCGGGGCAGTTGGCCCGTTGGACAGGGAGAACGGCGTTATTCTGGAGCCGCTCTACTTTCCTGCGCAAGGATGGAATAATGTGCCGATCTGCAGCTTGATTGGGCAGGCAACAGGCTTGCCCGCCTTTCTTGAGAATGGCGCGAACACCGCCTTGCTTGGCGAGCACCGGGCGCTCGGCGACAAGCAAATCAAACATATGCTTTACGTGCATGCCGGTGCAGGCTTGCGTTCTGCGATGATGACCAATGGCCAGATTGTATACGGCGCCGTCGATATGGAAGGATCAATCGGTCAAATGATCATTCAAACCGATGGCCCGAGGCTTCAGGATGATGGCAATTACGGCGCATTGGAAGCTTTCGTCTCAGTTCAGGCACTGGAGAAACAGTTCCAGGCCCAAATAAAAGAAGGGCAAGCAGGTAAGCTTGCCCCTATCCACATGCCGACCGAACAGATCAAGTTCGACAGGCTGCTTGCCGCCCTCCACAAGGGCGAGCCAGACGTTCAAAAATTATTCGTGCAAGCCGCCACTTATTTCGGCATCGGACTCGCGAATTTAATCAATGTGCTCCATCCCGAAAAAATTATATTGGGAGGCGCGCTTATTGCGTCCCATGATCTTTTCTTTGCTACCGCCACCACGGTCGCGCGCAGAAATACCTACTATTACCCGCAGTATGAGCCGCTGTTCTCGAAGGGCGTGCTCAAGGAAGACGCGGTTGCAACGGGCGCAGCAGCATTTCTGCTGAAAGAATTGTCTATTTAGTGCCGGCACCCGGCCTCAAGCCGCCTTCAAACGGTCGGCGACGCGAGCCGCTTCTCACGAACTGTTCCCTTATAGCCTTCCGGCAGCTTGATCGTTAGCTTAACATCATCAGGACAGACAACGTCCAGCCCCATCGTTCCGGATGCCTCATCCACTTTCCATGACACATCGATTCTGCCGCCTCCAGGATGAGGCACACTGCCCTTCGCCCAGGACAAGCCGCATGGCTCGGGAGCGATGGTCACTTCCTCCCAGCCCGGTGTCATACCGCTTATGCCAAGCAACTGCTTGCCGAGGAAATAAGCCGGCGCTGAAGACCATGCATGGCAATGACTCCGGGTCAGCATGTTCGGATTCGCCCTGTTCTCACTGAAATTAGGATACATCTCCCAGCACGTCGTTGCCCCATTGTCAATCATCTGCCCGTAATTATGGCGGATATCTTCCACTATTTGCTTGACCAGACCTGCCTCTGCAAGCGCCTCGTAATAGAAGAAGGACATGAATGGGCTTCCGATCTGTACGAATGAAGCCGGCGGATTCAGCAAGTAACCGGACAGGATCGCTTTCCGGTCGCCTTCGGCAACCCCCGTCAAACTTGCAACCACCTGCGTCTGCATGCTGCAGCTGACGGAACGGCGCCCATCCGCGTGAATACAGTCAATATAGGCATTGCGTTCCTCTTCCCACAGCTGCGCATTAATTGCCGCGCTAATTTCGTTCGCCCGCGCGCTGAAAAACCGCAGGCCTTCCATATCTTCAGCAAGCTCGGCCATCTCAGCAGCTACCCGCAATGTTTTTACCAAGAACATGTTTTGATGCGCCACAATGCCGTTATTCGGCTGATCAATCGGCGACCAGTCCAGCAAATTCCAGCCTTTGATGTTCAGCAGACCGCTCTCATCTACTTTCAAGAGGTAATGCTCAAGCGTAAACTTGATCTGCTCATACATTTCTTTTGCAAAAGCACGGTCCGCTGTTTGAAGATAGTATTCGTGACAGGCAATCGCCCAGAAGAACGTCCAGTTCGGAATAACACTGCTCCATCCGCTTGGCACCTGATCCGCAAACAGCGGCGTCTGATGCTTAGAGCCGGGGACGAGCGACAGACAGCGTTTCACAATATCGGTTACACCGTACAAGTAATTGCTTACCAGCGCTTCATTACGGCTGTCCCCAACCCAGAACACCTGCTCATAGGCCGGACAATCGACATACGTGTCTTCCATACAGAGCTTTGTCGTATGCTGGCTAATCTGCCAGATATCATTCAGAAGCGGGTCTGAGCACTGAAAACGCCCGATCTCTGCCACAGGATAATTGCTCTGCACGCATGTCAGCCCATAGAAGCGAACAGGAACTTTCGCTTCCCTGACTGTAATCATCACATATCGGAAGCCTCTGCGGATTGGAGAAAGATAGGTTTGTCTGCCCTGTTTGCAAACATAACGAATCGTATTGTCCAGACCAAATGTATCCTGCCTGTACTCCCCATTCATATATTCATAGCCGTAGAAGTCAATAATCGTTCCTTCGTCAGCTTCAACTTCAAAGCTCAGATAACCGGAGTATTCCTTGCCGAAATCGACAATCAACTCGGTATCATATTGTTCAAAAACCGGGATAACCGCTGGAATGTCATGGGGAATAACCAAATTTTGCAGCTCGGCAGGCACCGATAATTCAACCGATTCCTTCTTCCCGACCGACAACCCGAAAACATTGACTTCACTGACAAAACGCTCCGCAATCGGCTGCAGCCATTCCTTATACCGCTCCAGATCAGCAATGGAATGAAGCGCAGTCTGAATTTCCTTGTACGGCCCTTTATTCAAATCCAGCTCACGGTTCTCCTGATGATCGATGCGAACGTTGGTATCGAATGGACCGATCGAAAAGAACGGGGTCCCGCTCTCTCCGAAATTGTTCGCTTCTGCAGGCAGCACCGAGCGAAGCGTATATGGCGTTTCACAATACATGCCAAGCTGCAGTTGACCTGTATGCACTTGACCGCTTACATCAATCACGATCAAGTTGTCCCCCGCTTGCAACGTAAGATCAACGTACTTCTCTGGCATGGTCCCACGGTAACGCGAATGATCAATACGCTCGCCATTAACATAGCAAGCCGCCATGCATTCCCCGCTGCTCGGAAATCCTAGCACCACCGGCGATGACTCCGGAACATTAATAATTGTACCAACATACCCGCTAAACTCCACGTGATTGGCATGTTCTTCGCTGCCCTTCAACATATGGTTCCGCATATCAATTGTCGTAGTCCATGTAAACGGCTTGACGCGATGAAGCGTTTCCACACGCACGGGATATACCGTTTCATCCGTAAGCAGCGGGATGTCGCGCGGCTTCAATTTGGTCCATGGCTCCATACCTGCAGGGCCGATGACGACAGCCTGCTGCCAGTCTTTATCATCGTAAGCTGGATTCACCCACTGTTCGTCCCAGACGGAGATATCGATATATTCAGAAAAACCTTGCTGGCAGGACATGCGCGGCGCGCGGCGGTGCTGTCCGAGATGTCTGGCGTTAAGCCAGGAGTCATCCGTTGGAATGACGTCGACCTCCTTACCATCCGCAAGCAGCATGAGCTCGGCAAGCAGTCCGCCTCTCCCACGTATATAATAGAAAGTCGATACACCAAAATGCATGACCATAACCGCAATCGTATTTGCTTCGCCCGGCTTTAGCAAATGGCTAACCTCATAGGTATCATAGGATTGCTCGAACGGCCATGATCTGACCGGCCCACGGCCAAGCCTCACCCCATTGACATGAAGGACATACCTTGAATCCGCCGTAATTTTCAACTGTGCCCCATCCCAACCTTCTGCGGGCACTTCAAAAGACTTGCGGAAGCAGCGCCATTCATTGCGCGGACTCGCTTCCCCGTCTCCCCAAATCCAGCTTGCCTGCCAGTCGTCTCTCATTGTTAGCTGCACTCCTTTGTCAATTGCTAATATCAAAATCAGTATAGAACAATAAACCGGGACACAATTAGGTTGATTACGACGTATTTATAGGCCTATAATGACATTATCATTAACCCTTTTGAAGGGGGACGGAAATATTGGAAACGCAGGAGAAAAGCAAAACCAAGGTCATTCTAACCAAAGGCGAGATGTTTTTTCGTGATGACTTTCCTTTATATATTAATCGTGTGTATGAATGGTTTGATCTTCCTGAGCACACCCATGACTTTTGGGAAATCTGTTATGTGTGGGAGGGCAGCGGTTTTCATTACATTGGCAACCAAGTTCTGCGGGTGAAAAAAGGCGATCTCTTTTTGCTTGAAACCGGCGTGTCGCATATTTTCCGCCCCGCGTCCCAGTCAACCAGAAACGGTCTGATCGTTGGTAATTGTATTTTTAATGAGCAGGTGCTTGCGATGCTTTCCACCGGACTTTCTTTTCCGTTCAAACCGTTCTCACTTGACCGATTCCGCCCAGGCCAGCAAGGCTGGAAACAATTTCAGGAGAAAGCCGATGAATTCGCTGATCTATTCGACAAACTGTACCGCGAATACAATGAGCGCAAGCAAGGTTATGAATGCATGGTTTACAGTTTGCTGCTTCAGCTTCTGCTCCTGCTTGAACGACAGGCAGCAACGCAGCTGTCTTCAGCAACTGACGATCTGGACAGCAACCACATCCCCGGACTCTCTAATGCATATCGGACTCGTCTGGACGATGCGCTGTCCTACATTACAAAACATTTGAGCACACCCCTCACCCTTTCACAACTCGCCGCGCATATGCAGCTTAGCGACCGCCAGGTACAGCGTCTGCTGCGGCGTTTCACTGGTCGCACCTTTACTGAGATGCTGCAATCGCAGCGTATGAAGCAAAGCCGTTTGCTTCTTCAGCAAACCGACTTTGCCATCGCAGATATAGCGCCAATGGTCGGCTATCAAGATCTAAAGCACTTTCACCGATTGTTCAAGAGCAGTACCGGAATGACCCCTGCACAATTTCGGGTGAAGCACTTACCATAATTTAATTTGAATAAGCCGCCGTTTGTTGTCACACGCTAAATTTTGAAAAAGCAAATGTGATAACAGTGGAGGCGAAGTTAATGAGAAACAAATTGGTCGTATTTATGGCTGTGTTGGCAATAGCCGCTATGGCAGTAGGATGTACGGATCGTCAGGGCGACGTGGGAAACCGCAATATTAAGCCAAACAGTCTGGAGAAGGACCGTTTGACCGATAAACGTTTTGCCGATGATTCCAAAAACAATATGAACCGGGTAAATGGCCGGCGCATGAACACAAACAATGTAATTGGCAATCACCAAAATTACCGGATTGAGTTAAGCGAAAAAGTTGCCCATGATATAGTAGGAATGAAAGAAGTAGAGAGCGCGTATGTGATGCTTGGCGATAAAAATGCTTATGTGGCTGTTTCCCTGAACGGAACAACGATGAACAAGCTCAATACCGATATGAAGCGCGGGACGACAAGCAATACAGACAGGACGATGGAAGTAACCGACGAATTGAAAGAGCGTGTTGCAAAAGAAGTAAAACGGTCAAAACCTTCAATTCAGACGGTCTATGTGTCAGCCAACCCCGATTTTATCGGTCGCATGGACAATTATATGCAGCAAGTACGCATGGGCAAGCCTATTCAAGGCTTCATTACAGAGTTTAATGCTATGGTTGACCGGATCTTCCCGATTAACGCAGAGAATGTAGAAAGATAATTGTTGATTTATTTGGACAGAAAGCCGCCCGGATGCGAGATGCATGGGCGGCTTTTGTTACGCTCGAACCTCAATTTAAACAATTGATTGACATCCTCTCAGGAAGCATCTTACAATAATATCGCAACTCTCATCAAAGGAGCATTACATGCATAATTCATTCAACTTGATTTTGTCTCTGGGCGATGCAGTGATTATTACGAATAAAGAACACAAAATACTTGCTGTCAACAAGACATACGAGATGATTACCGGATACAGTGCCGATACGATTGTCGGAAAAAACGCCGGAATTTTGCGCACGTCTTATACGCCGGATGATACATATAAAGCCATGAAAGCAGCGATCGGCGCCGGACTGCCTTGGTCTGGCGTATTTACTAACCGCAAAAAAAATCGTGACTTATGGCACTCCTCGATTACAATCACACCGTACGTTGTAAATGGGGAAACATGTTTTGTAGGTGTCTTTCGCGAACTGGAGCAGCTAAATCGAGGTTTGTATCTGAATGAACAGCGTACGGGGCATATTCAGGAATCCTTGTTGAAGGTGCTGGCGATTTCCTGCGAAATTCGCGATCCCGGCATTGAGTCGCATCTAATGAACGTCCAAAACTTATCCAAGCTGCTGGCAGCGCGGCACAATGTCAGACTGAATCTTGGATTATCCGAACAGGTCGTCCATCAAATCGGCCACTCCAGTATTTTACATGATATCGGAAAATCATCCATACCGGAAGGCATTCTGTACAAACCGGGACCGCTCGCTGATTATGAACGCACCATTATTGAAATGCACCCTCTGATTGGCATCGACATCGTAGATAAAATTTACGATGAGCTTGATGATTCGCTTTTTGAAAAAGAATTGCAAACAGCCAAAAACATTATATTGCATCATCATGAACGCTGGGATGGAGCAGGGTACCCGCATCGTCTTATTGGCGACGCCATACCTCTGGAGGCTCGCATCGTCAGCGTCGTCGACGTTTATGATGCGCTTACCTCCAAAAGGGCCTACAAGGAAAAGTGGGCACCGGATGCAGCCATCCGTTACTTGACTGATCAGAGAAACCAACAGTTTGATGCTTGTGTGGTTGATTCCTTTGTTTCGCTCTTCGTCGAGGGCCTGATTACGGCGTAATTGGCTTGACTCTTGTGTTTTGTTTGCTTCCGCTCACACTTGTACGTACGGCACGGTCGGCGTGATCAGCGTGACAGCATGGTCGGCCTGGATTGCACCGCATGCCCCTGCCTAGGGGCGTGCGGACTCATCGACAGCAGTCTCATTATAGTTAAGTTGTCGGAGTGGTTTGATCGCCGGTCCTTCAAGCACCGCCCCCTCTATATCAAAGCGCGAGCCGTGGCAAGGACAGTCCCATGAGCGCTCGCTGTCGTTCCAGGAAACCTCGCAGCCCAGATGGGTGCAGGTCGTATCGACAAGGTAGAGCTTCCCCTTCTCATCTCTGTAGGCGCCGGCACGTTTGCCATCGACATCGACAACCATCCCTTTTCCATGCTGCAGCTCATTGATCCGCCGATCCACCGCCTCCAGTTTGCCTGAAATAAAATGTTTGGCCACATCAAAGTTTTCCGTCAGCAAATGCTTCAGCCCCGGATCGACTTTGAATCGTGAAGGTGTCACGATATCGCTGTAAGGGTTGTCCACGCCCGACAACTGATCTTTCAACAGGAGCGCAGCCGCGGTGCCGTTGCTCATCCCCCATTTGTGGTAGCCAGTTGCTACCCATACATTCGCGTGGCTTGACGTAATCGGGCCGATGTACGGCAATTTATCCAGTGTGGTCCAGTCTTGGGCAGACCATCGGTAAGGGATGCGTTCAACGCCAAACAGTTCAGTTCCAAACTGCTCCAAAGCTTCATAATGATGCGCCGTATTTTCTCCCTGTCCGGTTTTATGGTTTTCCCCTCCGATTAACACCATTGGCTCGCCATCGATCTTAACCGAGCGCAGTGAGCGCTTTGGGTCATCAGCGCTGATGTACATGCCTCCCGGGTAGGACGTTTGCGGCTTGACTGCAATTAAGTAAGAGCGTTCTGCATGTATCCGCGTAAAGTATAAACCAAACCCATCATAAAAGGGATAGTGGGAGCAGACGGCCAGTTGGCGGCAGGCAACCTCTTTCCCGTCCAACGTTCGCAGTCTGACCTTTTCTCCTTCCTCGATTTTTTCATCCATGCGGGTATTCTCGTACAATCGTCCGCCCGCTTCTGTAAATTTGCGAAGCAGCACTTTCAAATAATTAAGTGGATGAAACTGCGCCTGCTCAGAAAGCTTTAACGCAGAGCGCACATTGATCGGCAGTGGAATACTCGTGAGCAGTTCACCTGGAATACCAAGTTGCAGATAAGCGTCATACTCCCCTCGAAGCTGGTTATCGCTTTTCTCCGTCATTGCATACACATAGGCATCTTCCGATTCAAAATCACAGTCAATGCCAAGCTGCTTGACCGTGTCGCCTACAAACTGCAGTGCTTTACGATTCATTTCATAGTAAGCCTTGGCATTCTCCTCGCCAAAATGTGCGATCAGCTCGTTGTAAATCAGTCCGTGCTGCACCGTAATTTTGGCTGTCGTATGTCCTGTCGTGCCGTGTAAAGCTCGACCTGCATCCAACAGCACTACGCTGCGTCCTTGTGTTTGCAGCAAATAGGCCAACGTCACACCGGTAATCCCGGCTCCGACAATGGCGACATCCGCTTCAATATTTTCTGACAAAGGTGGTTGCGGTGAAGTCGTAGTGGAACCAATCCAGTAGGACTCATTGTTCATCGGCAATTTAGTGGAACCGCCTAAAGTAGGCTGCATCTATTTCACTCCTGTTCCTGACGAAACGACAAGCCCGCTTATAGAAAAACAGCAGGCATGCTTATTCGTCAACTAAGTTTGCCGATAGTTTAACCTTATTCTTCCGTTTGTAATCACAATGAAACATCAAAAAACCTCCCGGCCCGTACCCTGAAAACCTGTCCTGCCTCACAAAACACCAGGAAACTGAGATCCCGATGGATATCTCCTTATGAAGTGCCCAAATTCATCTGAGACGGCACCACTGAGGGCTGTAATTCATACTATAATTTTGACTGTATCCCTTAACCTTGTTAAACCATAAAAACCCGAGCAAGGAGGGGTGACAAACATTGAGGGGAAGCGACCACAAGAGTAAGTTTTTATTGACCCATCGTGAACGTGAGGTTTTTGAGTTGTTGGTACAGGATAAGACGACAAGAGATATCGCACAGCAGCTATTCATCAGCGAAAAAACCGTGCGAAACCACATTTCCAACGTTATGCAAAAGTTGAATGTCAAAGGTCGTTCACAAGCTGTTGTCGAGCTGATTAAGCTTGGGGAGCTTAAGATATGACAGATACCTTTGTATAACTAAACCTTCCGTGTTTCCATCCTGAGATTTTGGAGGAGGCCGGGAGGTTTTTTGATGTGTAAAAGTACATCCGAGTTCTCTGTAACCATTAACGATTGACTTTTGAGGGCCACTGTAGCGTAGGGACAGCATACTGGAGAAATACAGCGGTCGAATTAGGTTGAAACAGCCGATGGATGGGATGATACACGTTTGATGCGCTAAAGGTAAGTTATACAGAATGCGAGCGGACACACGTTCCGTTAATTCGCTAAAAACAAGCGAAAACTCATTTTGGCGGCCACCAGATCCGTTATTAGTGTAAAAATCGTGTTTTTAGACGGGTTTTGACACCAATAGCGGATCGTCTGGCCGCGAAAATCTTTATTAGCGTGTTTTGAGGCAAATAGCGGATCGTCTGGCCGCTTGTGTCTCTTCCACTACATGAACCCGACGTTGGAGTCATATCTCTTGGAGCATCATGCGGCGTTTGCAACTTCCAGTACACCGTTCATGCCGCGTTTGAAATATCCGATGCGTGGATGCGGCGTTGCAAGAACCCCCGAAGCCTGCCGCGGCCAGCTCATTTGTCATCCTCCTCGCTTTCTCAAATGCAAGTAAATAACTTCCCTCTAGTTCTGAACGGCGTCAGACAGTCCATCTCACATAGCATCCCTGCTTGACAGCCCCCTCCAGTCATACTCTCCATCTTCGTTAATGA
The DNA here is from genome assembly GCA_004134985.1 of Paenibacillaceae bacterium. Lineage (GTDB taxonomy): Bacteria > Bacillota > Bacilli > Paenibacillales > Paenibacillaceae > Paenibacillus_D. The sequence goes on from REGQ01000015.1 coordinate 134,002, forward strand.
GCAAGGCGTTCAAGTATTTCCCAAATTTGATGCCTCCGTCAATTCCGATACGCTGCTCCTTGATCCATGGAGTGAAGTTCCCCTCGTCCTGGTGCAGTCTTGCACAAACTTCATGCCCAAATATTATCGTCTTTGCAACCGGCAGCTTGCCTTGGAAATGATGAAATTTCCCTCTAATCCAGCGAAAATCTTTTCGAGTCGTCTGCTTCCAATTGCTTTGCTGCGGATCAATACCTGCATGTACATAAATATGTCGCTCATCTTCCAGATAATCAGGAAGTCCTCTCAAAAACTGAATTTCGCCTTCATAATCTTGAATAATTTGCTCGCGTGCCGCCTCGTCGTCTTCCTTCGACTGATACCAGCTGCAGAAGGAACGAATCGTCTGCCTGCCGCCGTTTTTGGGTAGCGTGTAAGGAAACAGACGATAATCGTTGCGATCAAGCCAATTCAAAAACATATCATCGTGATTGCCGCCCAGAGCTTGAACATTGGGGTTTTGGATCAGTTGCTGCACCTGGCGAATAACTTGCAGCGACGCCGGACCGCCATCCACATAATCTCCCAGTAAAAACAGCTTGTCCCCTGCAGGATCATAGTTCACATGAAGCAACAATGCCTCGAAGGTGCGGGCGTAGCCATGAATATCTGAAATTACAATGGTTCTCATTGCACCCATCTCCCTCCTTACCTCAATCATTCTCATTCAATCGATATATATTATAGACGTCATCATACTCCCTGCTGCCATGCATCGCAATATGACTCCTGATCATTTTGCTTGATTTCGCCAAACGATCACTCGACCAGCTTTTAACTCCCCCATTGTAAATTAAATAATTACACAGTATAATTAGTACCAAGTACTAATACCTGAACCTAGTATCAAGTATTAACCTCAAGTTTGTTTATCCGTTGACCCCATAAAGGAGGCAGAGCGATGACAGCACAAAAATATATTTCCAATGCCACAATTACAGCAATCGGTTCGTATGTCCCTGAGCGCGTTTTGACCAATGGTGATTTGGAGCAGCTTGTAGACACTTCCCATGAATGGATTATGCAGCGTACCGGAATTGTTGAACGGCGTATTGCCGCAGATAATGAGTATTGCAGTGACTTGTCCATCAGCGCTGTTCGCAACTTATTGGAAAACTACCCCGTCACCGTCCAGGATGTCGATTTCATCATCGTCGCTACCTCTACACCGGACATGGCGGTGCCAAGCGTGGCCTCTCGGGTTCAGGCAGCTTTCAACATCCCCTCCGCCGGAGCAGTCGATGTACAGGCCGCTTGCGCAGGATTTGTGGCTGCATTGCAAATGGCCGGAGGACTGCTTCTGACCGGCATCTATCGGAAGATACTCGTTATCGGGGCAGAAACCTTGTCCAAAATAACGGATTATACAGATCGTACGACTTGTATTTTGTTTGGCGATGGCGCAGGAGCAGTGCTGCTTGAAGCCGACTACGACGGGACTGGATGCTTTCTAGGCGGTTATTCCGATACCAACGGCAGCGCCGGGCACCATCTTTACGCTTCTTCACTTGCTCCAACAATTAACGGCGAGAGCATTAACAATAATGGGCTGCTGGTGCAAAATGGACGCGAGGTTTACAAATGGGCGCTTAGCGCCGTCCCTCAAGGCGCAAGGAACTTGCTTGACCATGCTGAACTCACTGTTGATCAAGTCGACTGGTTTATTCCACACAGCGCCAATCTGCGCATGATTGAATCAATTTGCGAGCGGCTTGCTCTCCCGATTGAGAAGACACTCTACAGTCTGGTGAATTACGGCAACACCTCAGCAGCCACCATCCCGCTCGCTCTCCATGAGGGCATCAAGGAGAAGCGAGTCAAGGCAGGCGACCTTCTGCTGCTATATGGTTTTGGAGGCGGGCTCACACAGTCTGGTCTGCTCGTGAGATGGCCGCTTTGACATTATTGTACACCCGGGTGGCTGTAGTCTATCTGCTGCCCGTCAAACACAATTGCGAACAGATGCTCAAGCCGGTTCCCATAAGTGTGATCCCGCAGCGTCCGATAATAGCCTCTCATCGCGATGCTGCGGCGTTCCTCTTCATGATGAAGATAATACTCGATTTTATCGATCATTTCCTGGGGCGAGGCATACGTGACAATCTCTACGTCAGGCGTGTAGAACCGTGCAATATCGTCGCGAACATCCGTAATCTGCAAAGCAGCACAGCTCGAAATTTCGAAGGTTCGCGGATTAGGCGATACTGCAGTTAGGCCAATACTGTTGTTGTTGAATGTATCGTCATCATGCGAGCGATGCATGTTGATCACAATTTTTGATGCGCTATAGGTTGATGCCGTATCTTCGGGCCCCATCCATTTGCCCAGCTCGATTTTGGGAGCGAGCTTTTTGTAATCGCGCAATCTGTCCCACCATATGCCACTGATCCGTATATCCCTTTCCGCGAAATAGCTTGTTGTCTGATTAAAAAAGTCAATTCGATGCCAATATCCCGTCCCTACAAAACTGATGTCCCGCCTGAAGCTGCGGATTGGATTACTTGGGCGAAATTGATCGAGATGAGTGCCAAGAGGCAAGTAATAAACTCGCTCACAGCCTTTCTTCCGGTAGAAGTCAATACAGTTTTTCTCCAGCGTGAACACATAATCATAGTGTGGAGCCAGCAAGGAAGTAATATCCGAATAGTAAGGATCATCAGTAAACCAGATCGCTGTTCGTATCCCCGCTTGGCGTATGCCATCAATCATGTCTGTATTGAATTGCAACCCGTCAAGCACCAGGACAAGATCAGGGCGCACTTCCTTGGCAAGAGTCTCTACAGGCTGCAGCGTGTTTGTTATCGTCAAGCGGTTGAACATCATTCGCAGTGTCGTTGTCACTGCCTCATCCAGCGGGGAATAGGGAAATCCCTTGCCTGTTGCCACAAACATAACATGCTCCGCCCTTGGAGACGGGGAGCGCACGATGCGCTGTCTGGCTGCCTCGCATTTGCCAATCCAGTACCCGTGATCCCAGCCTAGTTCGAACCCTTCTTTTCGCCCAAGTTCAAACTGACTCAACGGCCCGCTCCTTCTCTCTTGGCGCAATACACTAGCCAATGTATATCCTCCTCCTAGTCTGCTGATTGTAATTGAGAGACGGTCGTTATATGTTACACTTCCACCTCCTTGATTAGACTAAGCCAGTGCTGCACCCGATGGATGAACGTATGCTCGCGAAGCGTGCGCAACAACCCCCGCATCGCCATCATCCTGCGCGCCGGCGCATTGTTCAGGTAGTAGCGAATTTTGTCCTGAAGTTCCACTGGCGTGGAGAACGTATCCAGCTCCAATCCTGCACGGTAATACACATTAAGATCTTCCCTTATGTCGGTCAGCTGCAGCGCGCCGCAAGCGGCAATCTCGTACGTCCTGGGATTAATAGAGCGACCAGGCAAGTTCATGCTGTTCTTGTTGTCAGGGCCAGGCTCCGTTGTACGATGCAGATTAATGACAATTTTGGCGCCATTATAAAACTTGATCGTTTCCTCGACCGGCATCCATCCGGAGCGGATGGATGACTTCAGTTCGGAATAACGATTCAATCGTTCCCACAATCCGCCGGCAATGACTACCTTATATTCAGAAAGCTCCGCAGCAATGGCATCGAACAGTTCAATGCGATTCCAGAACCCCTGACCGATAAAACATACATCACTTTCGTATTCCTCTCCCACCAGCTGCGGCTTGAACAAGCCGGGGTGTACGCCAAGCGGCATGTAATGAACGGTGGCGCATCCTTGCCGACGGTACAGCTCCACTGCAGACAGCTCGTGGGTCAAAATAATATCATAGTGAGGGGCAACATGAGCCGAGTTGTCGATCTCATAGGGATCGTCTGCGAACCAAATGAGCGTGCGTATGCCCAACGCGCGGATGGCATCCACCTGCTGCAGATGATTGTCTGGAAATACATGAAGACCATTTAATACTACGACCAGATCGGGCTTAAGCTCCGACGCCTTCTCATACATCACCGTCGCTTCCGCCACATGAAGTTCACGGACAGACATGTTGAGCGCCTCAATGATGCCGTCGTCAATTGCCTGGAAACCTTGCGGAATATACAGAATACGCAAGTTGTGAACCACTGCACCCGGCCCTCCGATTACTTGGGAAATCGCAGTCGAAGCCCCTTCCCGCCAACCGCGTTCCCAACCGATCTGAAAGCCTGAAATTCTGCTTTGCCTGTGCTCAGCCGCCAGCTTCTGGGAGGATGGGTTCGATCGCTTGCGCTGCTTGCCTGTTGTTTGCTTTGCTTTCCCACTGACGATGTCAGCCTGCAATTTTCTCACCCGCCTTTATCTTCATGTATAACTATATGCTGTATTCGTCCCTGAAACATGGTCACTTGTCCATTTTTGCAATAAATAGGCGACGGGCATTTGCTGTCTGCCCGCCGCCTGTCCCCATCTTTTATTATGACTGCTGCTCGTACGCCAATTGATGTCCATCCTCAAACCCCTTGGCAAAACCAGCATTATAGCCGTCGGTGTACGAGCTGTCGAAACCTTCTGTATAACTTCCGGGTATTGGCAGCGTCGTCACTGGCGCAAGGATTCTTCTGCGCTTCCGCCTTACCAATCCGGAACGTCGTCCCGTTCGCTTGGCTCCCCGGGATGTTCGTTTCCGCAACAGCGGCTTGCCGCTCTTCTTGCGGCCCGGACGAACGGCTTTTGTACGTTTTGGCGTACTTCGTTTAAGTATTCTCCTCCGCGCGCCGGTTTTCTTTCTGCCGAGTTTTGACCTCGTCTTGCTTCTGGCAGTATACAATCGTTACGCCTCCCTGCTGAATTCATGTCGCCCCCTGACTGTCGAAGCTCGGCTTGCCCTCACACCGTCAGCAAGCCATACTTTGCCCGGTTTGCCAAGGCGATAATTGCGCAGCCGGGTCCCCGTCAGCATTTCTGCCATCGTCAGCTGAATACCTGTGAGCAATCGGACCTGCTCGCGAATGGATTTCGTCAAGGCAGGCGATTGCTCTGACAAGTCAGCCACACTTTCCAGCACCCTCGCCAAGGCATTCTGCCCCCTGGCAATTGATGCAATCAGCTCAAGCTTCACTTCACGCTCCCGTTGCAGCAGACGGGTCACGACTTATCTCCGCCCATCGGGAATCCGCTGAACATGCCCCCCATACCATCATCGCTGTCAGTTGCTGCATCATGACGCAATACAACCTTCAGCATGCTTGATATGCCTTGCCCCATCTTGGAAAGTCCATCGATCACTTCGATCATTTGGTCATGAACCTCCAATGTTTCCTTCACTAAATCCTGCTGTCCCGGAAAAACTTCGGGAGATACATGATTGCATATCCAATTGCGCACTTTCTCTGTTTCCACTGCCTTTGCATCCAAAATCGTTGCCATATTCCACTGCAGCTTCGCAGCTGCCTCAAGCATTCGTAGATAAGCCGCCTCCCGACTCATACGCAACCTCCCATCCTGGGTTATTCCTCTGCTTCCCCATCCATTTCTTTCATAACATGCGACATATTATCAGCAATGGTTTCTTGCAGATCCGCCAGACTATTTAAATAGGAAACAACGCTTTTGGAGACATTTTGCGAGTTTTCAATTAATCCTGCAATCCCTTGAAAATCCGGCTTATGGTCCGGCAATGCATGTACGACCTGCGCCATGCGAACCACGATGTCCCTCTCTGCTTCCAACACACGGGCCATCTGCTGATAAGATATTGATAGATGCTCGACGATTTCATTAATCGGTTGTTCCACTTCGCCTACCTCCCCGCTCCTTTACAGCATATGCACCATGAAGCAACCTGCTACATCGCTTCAGCAAACATTAAGAACCGCCCCTACTGGGGCAGCCTGACCAACCGTTGTCTTCATTACAATCGTTGTGCAAGCCTGACCGGCGCAATAACTGGCAAACCTTCGACCAGTTCACTCAGGTGCTCAGCATTGCTCTGCGCAACCGATTTTTTATCAGCCCCCCATGCCTCAGCCGCCGTATCACTCACTATTCTTCGCTTCGTTCCCGCCTCCAGCCAGTAGAGGTTCCCATCTGCGCCAGCAGCAACCTGGCCATCCACACCTTCTTCTCCCCGCCACTTTCGATGCACATCATCCGCATGGACTGCCGAGCCGATCGGCCAGCGTTGCAAATCAATTTGAGATAAACGGGTGACTGGCATTGCGATTTCCCCTTCAACAGGATGGCGCTGATTGTTCTCCACCCAATATACCGTGGCACCTAGTCCGCACACAGCAACATGCTGGGGATAGAAAATCGATTCGCCCATCGGGCTTGAATCAGATGCGTTCGATCTGTCATCGTTCGTGTTGAGCTGATGGACCTGCGCAATCAGTCCATGGGGATTTCGCCACTTTTGCATATAATATTTCTCATTATGGTTGTTAATTGCCTCGAACCGTTCCCCAAGCTCCTTCATGCTTACACTGCCAAAGTGATGAATAAACGAATCTCGCGCAATGACAAGCCGAAGCCCTTGCAGCCGCACACGAATATTGAAATCCTCATCCTCGTAGTTGCCGACAAGATAACCTTCATCAAAGTAGCCGGTCTGATGGAATAAATTTCGGCGGAATAGCAGACAAAATCCGACCAAGCGGTCGACAAATTGCCATTTCGTTGTATCCGATACATTGTTTTGCCTCGCAAACTCCCACATGTCATCGATGGAATCATAGGGTTCTTTGATACACTGATCACCGCTAATATAATTTGTGACAGGTCCAACCATACCAATTCGCTCATCACTGGCAAGTGCGGCCAGCATATTGTCCAGCCAATTTTGCGTAACAAGCGTGTCATTGTTCAGCAGGAGCAGCGTCTGTCCTTTGGCCATCATCATGCCCCGATTTACCGCTGAAGAAAATCCGCGATTTTCCTCCATAATATGAAATCGGATTTTGCCTTTGGCTTCCTGCAAATAAGCGGCCGTGCCGTCCGTTGACGCATTGTCCACTACGATGATTTCATAAGGGATATGGGTATGCTGCACGATGCTGTCTATACATGATTTCAAGTATTCCGCCTGATTGTAGCTTGGAATAATAATGCTCGTGCCTTCAAAATAATTGCCGTAGCCTACCTTGCCAGATGCACTGCCTTCCACATACCCCGCCTCATAGCCTTTCGTGTACATCTCAGCTTCCTTATTAAATAGTTCCCTGTTGCGCCTCGCCCTCACTCCGGCATGACGCTTCCTGCCAATGCTTGTCGCCATAGCGCATGTCACTCCCCCTATTCTACATACAATTGCACTCGGCCGTTTGCGAGTTGATCTGCCAGATGGCCGAAATCAAGCGCAACCTTGCCAAGTTCGGCAGCAATCTTCACCGTAATAACAACAGCAGGAATACCTGCTGCGACAAGTGCAATATCGAATTGGAAATTGCGTGCCTCATTCATGACTCGGTCAATGTCACCAAACCCGTGTACAGGTGAAATGACACCCTTCACTGTTATTCCATATTCCGTCAACAGCCCAGCCAATACCGTCGCCTTGTCGCCAATAATAAGCACTTTGCGTCCTTGCAGCAATTTAGGGAGCAGCCCCGACTCATGCAGACGGTAATTGATCGTCGACAATGTCAGCTCCATAGTACGGATGTCGATGCCATGACCGCGCAAAATCGGGAACATAAACGGCTGATAATGTTTGCGGCGGGAGTGGGGTACCCCCACAATATCCGCTTGGCGCACTGCCGCCGCGAGTTGGTCCCGCGCCGCTATATCCGGGACAACTACGCCTGCAGTCGGCAGGAATGGCGCCTCGCGACGGATTGCGGCGGCATCATAGACTATCCCTTGAGAGAGGGCGAACAGTTCACCGTCCCCAAGCCGCACAACGGCGCAAGGTGAAGAACTGGTTATCGACTGGTTCAGCCTGGCGAACACTTGCTCAGGTGTCATCAGCGGCAGAGCATGAGGCTGGAGAGCTGCCACGCCTGCTGTCACAACTTCGGAAAGGGTGAAGTCCGGCAGCAAAATATGATCCGGCAAAGCGTTCTCCAATAACAATTCGCCGCCCTCATATCTGCCCTCCTCGCGGGCCTGCTCCAACTGCTGCTGCTCGGACAGCCCTTTGACCGACTCTCCCCCCTCCGGCTGAGCGGGCGATTCGATACTGTACGCATTGTTCTCACTGTTCTCCAGACTGTCCTTATGCTCCTTATCTCCGCTGCTTCCCATCTGCGTCCTGATTCCACCGTTCTCTTTCTGCTCTTTATGATCTTTGCTGCCATCCTGTTCCTTGTGTTCCCTGGTCTCGCTATTTCTCCCGAGTTCCTGCCGCTCCTGCATCTCATTAGACACGTAGTTCTTTCCGTGTTTCAACTTTAGCCGATGAAGACTTTTCCCTTTACGGGCCTTCTTATACACTCCACTGCGATTGGACGTCTTCCTTCCCTGGCCGCCCGCCTTCTTGCGGAATTGACCGCGTTTCGCTGTATACATGGCACCTTTAGCGTTGCGATGTTTTTTCCCAGTGCCGCGCTGCACTGTACGGCTTCCCTGCGTGCTCCGCTTTCCTGCGATGCGTCTAATTACGCTCTTGCTGCCCGCCCTGCTCATCCAGTTTCTCCAACGGTGTCGTCTCTTGAACGCTCCCTGGCGGCTTTGCACCAGCTCTCATTATTTAAATACCATGCGGCGGTCTGCTGCAGCCCCTCTTCCAGACTGACCAGCGGCTGCCAGCCGAGCTCGCGTTTTATTTTGGACGCATCGATCGCATATCTCCGATCATGACCTAACCGATCCTTCACGGAAACGATCAGCGACTCCGGCTTGCCAAGCACCTCCAGCAAAGTCCGCGCCACTTCCAGATTGGTTCTTTCATTATTGCCCCCGATATTATAGACCTCGCCTGGCTCCCCTTGCTGCAAAACCAGCGCTACCGCACTACAGTGATCCCGAACATGCAGCCAGTCTCTAACATTCAAACCATCGCCATAAATTCGAACCGGATGGTCATTAGCCGCCGATGTAATAATGACCGGAATCAGCTTCTCCGGGAATTGATAAGAACCGTAGTTGTTGGAACAGCGTGTAATCATTGCCGGAAAACCATACGTATGAAATGCTGCCCTCACCAGCAAATCGGAGGAAGCTTTGCTGGCGGAATACGGACTGTTCGGTGCCAGCGGCGTATCTTCTGTAAAAGCTCCTGTGCTGCCAAGCGTACCGTACACTTCATCCGTAGAAACGTGAACAAACCGCCCCACCCCGTATTTGCGGGCTGCCTCCAGCAAGTGAAGTGTGCCGAGTACATTCGTCCGGACGAACAGATCAGGATGGGCGATGCTGTGATCCACATGGGATTCAGCTGCAAAATGGACGATGCCGTCATAACCTTTGGCCACTTCCTGCTCGACTGCTTGTCGGTCGGTCAGGTCGATATGGACGAAGGCATAACGTTCATCCCCCTCAATATCACGCAAATTGTCCGGGTTGCCGGCATAGGTTAGCGCATCCAGATTCGTGATACGGCATAGCGGCTCCTTCTCCAACATATAACGGATAAAATGGCTTCCGATAAATCCCATACCGCCGGTAACTAGCAGTTTGCTCAATTGGATCCCTCCCGCAATTTGCAAGCCGCGTCATGGAGCGAATCGAAGGTTCCCGCATCGGTCCACCAGCCGCTGAGCGTCATATATTCCAGCAGACCAGCTGCCGCATAAGCGTTATTGACATCCGTTATTTCAAGTTCCCCCCGCTTGGAGGGCTGTAATTGTTCCGCAATCGAAAAAACACGGTTATCATACATATAAATACCTGTCACACAATAATCAGATTTGGGTTCAGCCGGTTTTTCATCAATAGCGACAATACGGCTCTTAGCTGGGTTGAAGGTTGGAACGCCGTATCGATGCGGGTCAGGCACGCGCTTGATCAGCACCATAGCCCCTTGCTCCTGATCGTTAAAAGCTTTGATATAGGATGTCAGCGAATCCTCGAACAAGTTGTCGCCGAGCAAAACAATAAACTTTTGGCTTTCACCTACAAAAGGACGGGCCAACTGCAACGCTTCGGCAATTCCGCCAGCTTCTTCCTGAATGCGGTAGGTCAACGAAACACCTTCCTCACGGCCGCTGCCCAAATAGTCTATGAATAATCCTGCAGATGCACGGCCCGTAATCAGTTCAATATCGGTGACCCCCGCTTCCTTCAGCTTGCGAATCGCATAGCCGATCATTGGAAGCTTGCCAACTGGCAGCATGTGCTTGTTAAATAAACGGGTTAATGGCATTAGTCTGGTTCCTGTTCCGCCGGCCAAAATGACTGCCTTCAATCCGATTCCTCCATTCTTAATGAAAAAGTGCAGGATCAACCTGCCATTTGTCCATAAACAACTGTTTGTTGCGCTCAAGCAAATGTTTAATGTGCTGCGCATTGTGCTTGCTGAAGCTCGCATGACCCTCATGATGCACCAGTACATTGCGGCATAACAGCAGCTGGTAGCCCTGCGCACGCGCTCGGTAGCAAAAGTCATCATCCTCGTAATGTCCCAATCCGAACCGCTCGTCAAGCTCTCCGATTGTATTCAACAATTCACGTTCAAACAGCAGACACAATCCGACAAGCCTTAACACCGGTTCGTAGTATCCCGCTTGGGAATGCAGTTGCTTTGCTGCCTGCAGATGAAATTGATTCATATCATTATATGCAGTATCTTGCTGTTGGCGCCCATTGGCATAATTACTCATTGGACCGACAAGTCCAACATTGCCCGCACTCTCCAGCGCCTTCCCCATATGAAGCAGCCAGCCGCTGCTGACAATGACATCGTTGTTGAGCAGCACCAGCCTGTCGCCGCTTGCCAGCCGCAACCCTTTGTTGCAGGCGGCAGGAAAACCGCGATTGGTTGACTGGGTAATCAACCGCAGCTGCTGATCCACGCACCATTGGGCTGTATTGTCGCTGGAGCCATCATCCACAATAATAATCTCATAAGGCGTCTGCGCCTTGTCCGTATGATTGCGTATGGCGTCAATACAGCGTTCCAGCAGCGCTAGACCGTTGTAGGTAGGAATAATGATGCTCGTTAATTTATTCAACTGCCGTCACCTCCGCCCAGCATATCTCTGCGCCTCACCAGGTCAGCAAATGACAGACGCGGCGAGCCCGAAGCCATCGCATCGCCCAGCGCTTCAATGTGGTCGCCAATAATGAGCCGACCGACCGGATTGTCAGTTCCTATATTGTGCACGCGATGCCTGTTTTTTGAGAAAACATCGATGCTGGCGCAGACAACCAGCTTCAGCTTCTTCACGATCGCTCTCGCCTGTGCCTTGGGAGGGACCATCAGCGTCTCAGTGCCGATTTGGTTAACTGCGTGCCGAGACAGCGCATGCGGGACAGAGGTCAGGGAATTTGCCTCCAGATCGTCTCTACCCAGACTGTAGTTCAAAAATTTCTTCACTCTCGTAACATTATCCCAGCGCCCGAATGCGCCTAACAATGGGCTGATATCGTTTAACGCTACATCTGCACCTGCATCCACAGCCAGTAAAAAAGGGACGAGCAGTTCAGCTGAGACAGGGAAGTCGCCATCAACAAACAATAAAATATCGGCTGAGCTCAGCTTCGTCCCCAGCGCCCTGCCGACATCGTGCCCAACAGCCTCCGGCTCATTGACCACGATAACTCCCGGTCGAGCTCGGGCAATATCAAAGCTGCTGTCAGTGCTCCCGTTGACAATAACAATAATTTCATTCAACGGGAGTCTCTCAAGCTGTGTCAGCACCGCTCCAAGCTGGTCTTCCTCATTGCGAACCGAAACGATCGCCGCAGCAGAACGCCTCAGGCTTACTGTCGCCGGGTTCACCTGGCGGGTCCCGTAAGTTGTGATTGCCCGATTTACAACGATTTCGGAATGTTGTTTTTTAAGCCGTCCCGCAATCTTCCTGCGTGTTATTACACGCCGCTTGGCAGGCAGCCTCTTCCGTTTTGCTCCCCGCGCTTTTCGCCGCCCCAATCCTTTCATTCGTCTCATCAATTTTCACCTCAGCATCAGACGTTTTCTCCCGCCGTCTCCAAGTCCTCCCCGTACATCCGTATGGTTTGTCAGCCAATGAATCGCCTCTAGATGATCGCCAACAATAAGTGATTTCAGCGAATTGCTGCGCTCTCGTCGAATGCGCGGCGCATTGAGCCTGCCAACCGGAACATGATGCACTGCCTTGATACGCAAGCCATTAACAGCAGCTCTTGCCTGAGCCAGCGGCGGCACAGCCAGGCAATCGGCGCCGATAACATCGAGCGCTTCTTTGCTTAACGCATGCGGGATGGCTGTAAGTGACGTGCCTTCCAGGTCAGGGCGATTCAGCATCGCATTGAGCACATGCTTGGCAAGCACCACACTATGAACATCCAGCGTTGACGTCGGTCCCGAATAGTTGTTCAGAGCAATGTCGGTCTCCCCCGCCTCTACCGGATCGGTAAACTGCCTCAAATCTTTCGCCTGTATGACCATGTCCCCATCTATAAACAGCAGCACCCTGCCTTTAGCCGCCCGCGCGCCGACGCCTCGCCCCGTATCGTGCCCGAGCGGGCGACTGTATGTGAGCACTTTCGCTCCGCTGCGCAGGGCAATGTCCAATGTTCCGTCTGTTGAACCGTTGGAGACGACAATTACCTCGGTCTGAGGATGTACCAGCGATGCTTCCCTAATGACTCTTGCAATGTTTCTTCGTTCGTTCATCACCGGAATGATGACGGAAACGACCGGCTGACTGCTCATGCTGATTTTGGCTAACAACTTGCGGCGGCGTTTTGAGCGCACAGCAGCAGATGCGGGACGTTTGTTGCGGAATGATCCCGACCGACGGACGGCCGTTGATCTGGCCGACTTCCTGGCACCCTTCTTCACCTTCTCACCTCCTGAAGCTGGACATTTTACAATCCATTGTATGTAGCTGTGCGAATGGCGCAACGGCAACTGTACAGGTAAACCGGAATGATCACGTACAAATAGCCCCCACATCTTTGTGGAGGCTGTAAACGAGAGCCGCATCATTATTTTTGTTATCTGCTGCCGAGCGCAATCCAGTTCAAAACCCCCTGTGGAAATTGCCCCGGCTGCTGGCATACAATTCCCACCACTGCCCGGTCAGGCTGTTTTGAGATAATATAAGCCGTGCATGAACGCTCGTTGGTTGACAGCGTGAGCGCATATTCAAAATTGGCGAAGATTTCCTCAAACACAATTTCCAGCGCAAGCTCTGCTCCTTGTTCTTCCACCTCAAGTTCTATTCCCGCATCTTCCAGCTCAAGGGCTGTTCCTTCGTCTTCCAGTTCAGGCTCAATTCTCGCTTCTTCCAGATCAAGCTCTTCGCCCGATTCTTCCAGATCAAGCTCTTCGCCCGATTCTTCCAGATCAGGCTCTTCGCCCGCTTCTTCCAGCCAGCCAAAATCAAATGCAAGCACACCATACTGCTGGCAAAATGCCAGCTTGGAAGCGGCAATTGTTCCATCAGCAATGAGTCCCCCGGGCAGATCTTCCCCGGCAAAATGGATGGAACGAATGGTGAAAGGAGCGATTTGACTGCTCGTTACCGAGCCTGGCGCAAGATGTTCCCGAGAAATGCTGGATTTCTCCACATGCGAAGATTGAATCGACCTGGAAGCAATTTTCTCCGATGTAACTGAGCCGTCCACCAAATGCGACGAACTGATCGAATTGAGCAGCAAATGGTCTGATCCGATCGCGCCGTTGGCAATGTTCATCCCTTCAATCGTGCCAAGCTCCAGCAGATTGCCGGTCAGAGAACGCGGAGCAAAATGCTTTTCAGTTATAGCGCCGGCCGCCAACTTGTCACGAGTGACGCTGTCATCTGCCAATTTCGCTGTGGTAACCGCCCATTCGCTCAATTTGTCAGTTGAGACGCACTCCGGAGAAAGCTTGAGCGCATTGACAGTATGATCGGCCAGATGGTGGGTAAAGATCGTGCCGGGTCCCAGATGCCGTTCTGTTACAGAGCACTCGGACAGCTTCTCTGATGTAACCGAGCCATCGTGCAATGCCCATGACTCTACTGCGCCGATACTCAGATGGTGCGCCTCCAAGATGCCAGCTTGCAAGTGATCGGCATGAATTGCCTCATTTCCGATCGCTTCGCTTGTGACGCTCCCTTTGTTAAAGTGTTTCGGCAGCAATGCCGCTGGAGCCAGCTTATCGAAACTGACCGATTGGGCAGCCAGATGACCATTCAGTACGGACCCTTCTGCCAGAATACGGGAGCTTACGCTTTTGTCGCTTAATTTGTTCTCAACAATGGCATATTTCGCCACTTGATCGGTATCGATTGCCCCCCGATTAATATGTCTGGTTTCTACACTGCCTTCTGCAAGCTTCTCCCTCGTAACGCTGCCTTCCCCCAGATGGCGTCCGATCACGGCACCGTTGGCAAGTTTCTGGGAAATGATGCTGCTGTCCGCAATCTTGGAATTTGTAATCGCATGGTCGGCAACTTTAATCGTTGTCACAGCCTGATCTGCCAATTTGCTTGATGTGAGCGAACGGTCAACGATGTGCTGGGCAGATATTTCTGCCGGGGCAATATGTTTGCTTCGCACCGTACCGACTTGCAATTGCTCCGGCCCAATTGATTCGGGGGCGATCTTATCCGCCGTTACGCTTCCTGCTTGAAGCTCCCGGCTGCCCGCCGCGCCTTCGGTAAGGTGCTCCGAGGATATGCTGCCGGGAGCGAGATGCTTTCCCGCGATGGCTCCTGAGGCCACATGCTCTGACAATAACACCTCGGCTTGCAAGTGCTCAGACTTTATGGCATAGGGGCGGATTTTCGCGGAAGTAACTACCCCGTCGCGCAATTTGGACGCGCTGATGGACTCGTCGGCAATTTTTGCGTTATCTACCGCACCATTGGCCAAGTTCTCCGTGCGTATCGTGCCGCTGCGGATTTTGGACGCGGTAACCGTTTGGTCTTCAAGCTGCTCGCCTGTAAGTATCCCTGTGCCCAGATGTTTGGCCTGAATTGAACCTTCCATCAATTTATCGGAGCTGATCGTCCGGTCAGCAAGCTTCTCCGCAGAGATGCTGTTGTCCTTCAGCTTCTCCCCCGAAATGCTCCGATCAATGATGTTCACACCGGATACCGCGCTGCTGGTCAAATGTTCGTGGGTAATCGAACCGTGAGCCAGTTTGGATGAGGTGACCGCCTTATCGGCAATCTTAATGCTTTCGACTGCAAAATCACCAATAGAATGCGATACGACGCTCCCTTTGCGAATCGAGTTGCTATCCACTGCTCCCGAAGCGATCTTCTCATTGGTAATAATATCATCGACCAGATCATCCGTATAAATGATTGTCTTCGCCCGATTGGTAGGCTTCTTATCGGCAAGCCAAGCTTCCCATTCATTGTCGGGTTTCTGCCGCCTGCTCTGCTGCTCGCTGTTTAATTCACTCCAGGTAAATGCCTGTTCCACTGCCGTCTTTACCGGCTTGCTCTGCTCCTGGACATGGTCTTCCAGCGGCGGAGCCGGTGCCGGTGCCGGTGTCGGCTCCGCAACGGCCCTAATAATTACCTGTTCGCTAGTTGGTGTGCTTACTTCGTTCTGCTTTTTTTGTCTATCCAGCCATTGGAGCTCCGATTTTTTCGGATTGTCGACGTAGTAAAGCGGCTTCACCGCGCTGCGTTTGCCTCTCCTGCTTTTCGCCATAGCCCTCTCCTTCTTCTGCCTTAGTCACTAATAACATATGCAGCGAGAGCTGGGCAGGTCACTATCTTGACATGCAAACTTTGGAGGCATGCTTAGCTTCCCTCTATATGCGTCCATCCTCTTCAAGCAATCTCAGCCATTGCTCTGCCGAGCGTTCCCAAGTAAAGTTCTCCTCCACTCGTTCTCGCCCCCTCATGCCCATCGCCGTTCGCAATTCATTATTTTCCATCAATAACAACAGCTTATCCCGCAATTCCGTAATGACTTCAGCAGGGTTAATTAAGTATCCTGTCCGGCCATGCTCAATAATTTCCTTCATTCCACCGGCCCTGGTAGCAACTACAGGCAGTCCGCTCGCCATAGCCTCCACATTTACCAGACCGAATGCTTCACGCTGATCAGATGGCGTAACGGCGACATCGGCAGCGACAAACCAGTCGGGGACTTCATTGTAAGGAACGTATGGAACGAACATAACATTATGAGGCCAACGCCTTCCTAGTCTGTGCAGCCTTCTGACATAAGGCGTCGTTCGATGCGAGCCGTAAAATGCACTGCCTACAATAACCAGCAAAATATCCGGATTGCTCGCCACCAGTTGGGGAAGGACGCGCATTAAATGATGTACTCCCTTATAGGTAACCAGCCTGCCCATAAACAGCACGACCTTGCGCCCTCTCCAGCCTCTTGCCCGGCGCAAGCGCCCGCGCCGTTCAAGCCCGGCATCTGAATATTGGGAAATGAATCGGTTCGTGTCCACACCCGGATATACGACCCGCAGCTTGGATGACGCCTCCGGCACACGCGCGGCCACACGTTCAAGCAAGTTGGCGCTGTTGACAATGATCCGTTCCGTCTTGCGGAAGCTGTCACGCAATTTGCTGGCGCTGATCCTCCCGGGTTTAATGAAGGTCGATGAATGCAAATTCAGCCAGATCGGAGTGCGCGGCAGCTGTTTGCGAATGCGCAAGACGTAGCCGGGGCGGTTTTCGACAACAACGACTTCGGGATGGTACTGGGCGAGAGAACTGCCTACAGCACGCACGTATTTGCTCTTGTCGGCCGCAGGAAAGCGTACGCACTCCACCCCCTGCAGCATTCCCCGACTGGGCAGCTTGCGCGAAATTCTTCCATAAATCCGCGGTTTGACAGCCCCGGCGAGTTTGGGAACAATATGTTCAGTCACCCGTTCTACCGAACTGCTCTTCGTAGAGGGCAGCGGGAACGTTCCGGGCGTAACAAATGCTATTTTAGTAGACGCCATTCGTTTTGAACTCTCCCTTCTCCTGTGTCCCTTAAAATGTGTTATGCTAGCATACACAGCAGATTGTCCGTTCGCAACGGCGTATCACTATAAGCGATTGTTCAAGCCGTCCATTTTTCGAACCCCTGTCCTGTTCTTGGCTGGGCATGGTTCAATACACTAGATTGCCAGAAATGCTCCCAAGCCAAACAAGCCTTGACCGGGGCTTGACCCTTTCATATTGAGGTATGGACGCACAAATGTTATGCTTTGGTTATATGAAAATAATTTGAGAAACGAAAACGAATAGAAAGAAAGGATGTGACCCTGACTGCATGGCGAAATGGCTGTTTCGAGCTATGACCGAGCTCAGCTCACGCAAATGGATTTCCCGGATAACAGGAAAGTTTGCGCAATCTTCATTGAGCCGCGGGTTTATCCCACGGTTCGCCAAAATATACGCCATTCGTGTAGAAGAAGCGGAGAAGAGCGTTCAGGAATATGGCAGCTTAAATGAATTTTTTACCCGGAGGCTCAAACCCGGCTCACGTGTTGTTGATCCCAATCCGTCGGCTCTTGTCAGTCCTGTCGATGCGCTTATTACAGGCGCGGGACCGGTAAATGCCGGCACGATACTGAATATTAAAGGTCAGGATTACACCATTGAGGAATTTCTTAATGGCTCCCCGCGAATGGAAAATTACCGCGCAGGCTACTGTCTCGTCCTTTATCTCAGTCCCACCGACTACCACCGCATCCATGTTCCGGTCAGCGGACGTGTTGTTGAACGCGAACATATTGCCGGCAAAGTATATCCGGTTAACAATTTTGGTCTCCAACATATGAAGCGCGTGCTCAGCCGCAATGAACGGCTTATCACTTACATAAAGCATGGCATGGGAGAAGTCGCCGTCATCAAGGTCGGCGCAATGAATGTCAGCAGTATTCGTTACGTTGAGCCCAAACACAAAGAGGTAGTGAAAGGCGATGAACTCGCTTATTTCGAATTCGGGTCAACCGTTGTCCTGCTCACCGAGAATGATACCTTCAAGCTCCGCAGCGATCTGATGCCAGGAAAAAAGGTCCGCATGGGCGAAATGCTGGGAACTTTGTCAGAGTAGATTAGGGGCGGGAACTAAAGTATTCTGCCTCCCAAGGAGGCGGAGGGATGTGTTCTGTTGGCTTGTATACCCTATCTCCGCTAAACGGATGGCGAGGCGCAAGCGCTTGGATCGCAGGCACAGCGCCTAACTCGACTAACAGATCTGACATCGGCTGTTGCCTGAGTCAGGGTATACAAACAAAAGTGCGAGTACGCTCGCCACTAAACAGCGGCATTAAGACAGCACGAAGAAGAGCCCGGCTTGAAGGCCGGGCTCTTTCTTGTGCAACCTCGACGCTAACAACTAGCGTATTTCTGAAGGGTTTTTGCCTGTGTATTGCTTGAACTGCCTGCTGAAGAAGAAGATATCCCGATAGCCAAGCGCGTCAGCAACCTCTGTTACATTCATCCCGGCATGCATGAGCAGATGCTGTGCACGCTCGATGCGTGTCTGAATCATATAGGCTTGAACCGACATACCGATCAATTCCTTGAATTTGATGGAGAAGTAACGAGGCGACAACTGGGCACGGGCAGCCAAGCCATCCACTTTGTGCGAGATGCCTGGATTCTGGCGAATATAGTTGGCAATCTCATGAATGACTTCGGTCAACTGATTGCTCGTTTTTCGTTCAATCGGCCGTTCTACCTCTTCGCGAAGCAAATGAATAAGCAGCTGCTTGAGAATGAGCTTGGCCTCTTCCTCCGCTGCAAACGTCTGAACTAGAAATAACCGCACATAACGTGACAGCAGATGCTCAAAGTCAATGACTTCCTTGAGCTGCCGGTAAGGTGCCGGAATAAGGTGCAGCGGCTCCTTCACATCAAAATGAATATAGGTCAGTACGAGCGGCTTCTGAGGAAGATGCGTGGCGCTTGTATGGTCCCCTTTTCGAAACAGAAAGCAGCTTCCTTTGCCTACTGCATGGGCTTCTCCGTTTAATACAACTTCCCCTTCTCCGCTCCAAACATAGAATAAATCGAAATTGGCCAAAGCTTTTTCCCGTTTCTGCCACTTCCATCCGGGCTCACAAACAATCTTGGCGAACGCCGGCAACAGCACAAACGAGGATGGCGCAGCTTGCAGCATTCGTCTCCCCCCTCTTTGACTTAACCTTTCATCTCATCATACAACACTTCAAAATCCGCTAGCAACCTGCGTTTGCAAACGGTTGGCTTTAGAACGTTTGACTGCTATTATTAAATAGCAGATTGCGATACAATGATGGTATAATAACAGCCACAATCAGAAAACGAATAACCGGAAGGATGAATCGATCCATGAACCCACTTGCCAAACAGTTAAATGCAACGATTGAGCAGGAAAATCCACACATTTACGAGATGCTCTCCGGCATCGGCAAAGCTATTTACTTTCCGAAGGAAGGCATACTGAGTCAATCGGCTGAAGCAAAGTCCAAAGCCAAGAAATTCAACGCCACCATCGGGATCGCAACCGAGGGCGGACAACCGATGCATTTGAAAATTATACAAGATACCCTTTCCGCATATGAACCAAAAGATATTTATCCCTATGCACCGCCGGAAGGCAAGCCGGAGCTTCGCACCGCTTGGCGCAAAAAAATGCTGGAAGAGAGTCCTACCCTGCAAAATAAACAGTTCGGCAACCCTGTCGTTACGAATGCGTTGACACATGGACTCAGCATTGTTGCCGATCTGTTCGCCGATGCCGGCGACGCCGTCATCTATCCGGAGAAAAACTGGGAAAACTACGAACTGACCTTCGGCCTGCGCCGCGGCGCAGAAATTATTGAATATCCGCTTTACAACGAGCAGAACAAGTTCAACAGCGCAGGGCTGCGGGAGTCGCTGCTCGCGCAGAAGGATAAAGGGAAAGCCATCGTCGTGCTGAATTTCCCGAACAACCCGACAGGCTATACCCCGGGCAGACAAGAAGGGGAGGAAATCGTCGCGGTTATCAAGGAAGCTGCCGAAGCCGGCATAAATGTCGTTGTCGTGTCGGATGACGCCTATTTTGGTCTGTTTTTCGAAGATTCCTTGCATGAATCACTGTTCGGTATGTTGGCCAACCTTCATCCACGCGTGCTCGCAGTCAAAGTTGACGGTGCAACCAAGGAAGAATATGTATGGGGCTTCCGCGTAGGCTTTATTACGTTCGCCGCTTCAACTGAAAATACGCTGCGCGCGCTGGAGCAAAAAACAATGGGAATTATCCGCGCGACCATTTCAAGCGGACCGCACCCTTCGCAAACGTTCGTGCTGCGGGCGCTGCAATCTCCTGATTTCCAAGCGCAGAAAGCAGAGAAATTCGCGATTATGCAGCAGCGTGCAAACCGGGTCAAAGCCTTGCTGGACAGCGGCAAGTACAACAATGAATGGGATTACTATCCCTTCAACTCCGGCTATTTTATGTGTCTGAAGCTAAAATCGGCAAGCGCAGAGGCCGTGCGCACCAGATTGCTCGACAACTATGAAATTGGCACCATTGCGCTTGGTGAAACCGATTTGCGGGTAGCCTTCTCTTGCATTGAAGAAGTTCATCTTGAGGAATTATTTGATACGATTCATCAGGCAGCGCTTGATGTTGCGAGAATTGCTCACAAATAACCGCCCGACGATCGGGCGGCAGCTACACGGGGTGCCCCATAAGTTATCTAAATACTGGGGCAGCCTCTTTTTTTGTTGCGTGCGTTGCGATTCCAATTAAGGCTGAAGCACAACGTTTAATCAATGACGACGGAAGCAGCTTGAATGGAACCATACGCCCATAACGCTCTAAGTATAGTGGATAGGACCAAAAAAAAAATCTAACCCCGGTTATAGAGGTAGCGTCAAGAAGTTTGTGTAAGTAAGATTTTCCATCGGGACAAAGAAAATAAGATGTTATAGGTGCTACGTTG
>REGQ01000016.1 GCA_004134985.1 Paenibacillaceae bacterium
GAGGCCCCCTGCACCCTCGTCATGGAGGACGAAGAGTGGCGTGTTTTGTACCGGATAGCGAATAAAACGAATACCGTCCCTGATCAGCCGCCCTCCTTAAGAGAGGTCATCTTTGCTTTGGCTAAATTGGGCGGCTTCTTGGGGAGAAAAAGCGACGGTGACCCGGGGGTCAAAGTGATCTGGCAGGGGCTTCAGGCCTTTCGAACCGTCTTCGAGAACTACCGCTTCCTCCTGTAAATTTCTTGAAGCGTTGTGTAGCAAGCATAGGTGTGTGGCAAGCGTTAGCGCAAGATCCCCACGAACACCGACAAAATAGAAAGCCCCTCAACAAAGGGGACATGGCGGTTTTGTCAGCCACCACGATTAATGCCCCCAGATGGAACTTGCCGGATCGCTATTGAGAGGATAACTAACAACTAACCTTACCGAATGACGGATGTTTTTTCATTTCTAACGCGTTCTACGCTGGCTCACATTCGTCAACCACTAAATTTGGCTTCGAGCCGTCATTAATAGAAGAAGATGACCTAATTGATAAGACGGGTTGTCTTTTTTTTGGCAATAAACTCATAGGGGAACATTAGCTACAATTGAGGTTACACTCAGTCAGGGTTCATGCAACGCTAGCTGTTCGCAGGGTCGTTATTGTATTTCTGGAGTAACGCTTCCACTAAAATGCCGTTGATTTTCAAGCCGGAGATATTGCAATCATTTATTTCCACATGGGATAAATCACAATTCGTAATTGTGCTGTTGTTTAAATCGCAATTTTCAAATTTTGCTGGTTTTTGTTTTGAGCTGGAGTCGTGCTTAGGGTGTCCCTCTGGAGGCATGCCAATATTATGAAAATAAGCTCCACCGATCTGGGCACCGTCTATTTCTAAATCACTTAGGTTCGCATCGGTTATTTTTGATCCTGCCAACGATACGTTTTCAAAATAAAGTCCTTCGGCTCTATTACAGATGAATTGTGAACCCGAAATATCCGCATAGCGAACAAATAATTTCCTGACATCCTCGATAACTTCGGTCTTTAATGCATCTTCCATATCAACACCTCCATTAAGAGTAATTTCCATTTCTAGAATACAGCAAAGGATGTCGCATTGTAAACGCTCAAAAATACACATCGCTCGCAAGGAACGTTTCATTGATCAGGCAGGGAGCGGTTGACTATTCTAACCAATTCTCTTGCCGCCGCCTATTATTTAATGGAATCCTTGAACAGCGGCAGGTTTTCGGGAAAAGTGATTGTGATCGGCGGCGAGCTTAACCCGGAGCAGCAATCGATCTCCGGCGCTTTGGGGGAAGGGGTGATGTCGCAGTTCAGGGTCGATAAAGCTTTCATTTCGGTTGGGGGCATTTCCTTGGTGCGCGGCATAAGCGACTATGATCTCAGCGAAGCCGCCATTTCACGGCGCATGGTTGAGGCAGCCAGCCAGACCATCGTGCTGGCAGACGATTCCAAGCTCAACAAGGAAGCGTTTATGGAAATATGTCCGCTGCAGCGGGTTCATATCATTGTCAGCAATGCAGCCCCTCCAAGAGAATGGGGACAGATGCTTAAGACATATCAGGCTAGTGCTGATCCGCGGGCAATAATGATAATTGCTCAACATAGGCGATAAACCTTTTGGCCGCTGGCGATACGTAGCGGTCTTCTCGCCATTTCAGACCAATCTCCCAATGCCAGCCTTCATCTGCAACTGGAATCCACACCAGATCATCCAACATGAGACCGAGTGTCCGGGGAAGTACGGATACGCCCAGTCCTGCTTTTATAAATCCGGCGACGGTAATTAAGTCTTCGGCATCGTAGGTAGGGGCCAACATAAATCCGGTATGCTGCAAACGAGACATAATGGTCGCTTTTAACCCGCAATTATTTTTGAGACCGATGAAGGGCTCCCCGGACAACTCCGCCATAGCAAGGGAAGTGCGTCCTGCATAGCGGTGACTGGCGGAGACGACGATATATAATGGCATTCTCCGAATGACCACCCACCTGTGACTGACCATTGTCGATTCCCTTGATGTGATCATTAAATCCGAAAGCCCCTG
Source organism: Paenibacillaceae bacterium (assembly GCA_004134985.1). Taxonomy (GTDB): domain Bacteria; phylum Bacillota; class Bacilli; order Paenibacillales; family Paenibacillaceae; genus Paenibacillus_D. The sequence goes on from REGQ01000016.1 coordinate 2,062, forward strand.
CTCTAAATGACTATCAATATCTCCCAGACTGCCCTGGGTTAATTCAAAGCGAACTTTAGGATGAACAGATTGGTAATCTTTCACCAGATTAGGCACCAAATCAACCCCAAGTATATTGAGGTAGCATACGGAGATCACACCTGTATCAGGATTCGACCATTCCGCGATTTCCTGCTTTCCCGTCTCAATATTGCGCATTGCCTGCTCGATCCATTTACTAAACATTTGCCCGTAGCGATTCAGCTTCACATTGCGCCCGTTGCGTTCAAATAATGGCACCCCTAACTCACTCTCCAGCTTGGCAATGGCGTGGCTTAATGCGGGCTGGGTAATGTTGAGTGTTCGCGAAGCCATGGTCATATGCTGGAGCTTGGCAACCGTCAAGAAATATTCCAACTGGGTGAGTTCCATAACGACCTCCTTTCTATATGAATATTATTCATTAATTTGATTATTATTATAAATTGGATGTTATACAACGATCAAGTTAAAATAGCGTTGAGCTTCTCTAGTGGGGGCACAAAAGCAGGAGTTTTATATAGAAAAGGAGGGATATCGTTGTCTAATCTACAGCTGCCGCAAGTAATCGATCTTTTTTTTCAGGCCAGTAACGGGCATCATACGGAGGCGATGCTTGCCTGTTTCACAGATGATGCGGTCATAAGGGATGACAATCGCATTTTCAAAGGAGCAGCTGCTATTACAGGCTGGAGCGACAAGGAATACATCGGCGCAAAGGTGCAAATAACGATATTGAGCTGTTCTTCCCGCGGGACAGAGCTTATCGTATCGACAGAAGTTAATGGCAATTATCCCGAGTGCCCTTATTATTTTGATTACACCTTTACTATAGAAGCTGGCCTAATCAAGAAGCTGCAAATTTCCATGTCGCAATAATGGGACCGGCAGCCAATATACCAAACACATTTCTGGAGGCAGATAAGATGAATCAAGTATTTGAATACGCAAAAGAATTTGAAGGCAAGAAAGTACTCGTAACCGGAGGCACCAAAGGAATGGGGCAGGCCGTGGTACGAAGGCTTGTGAATGGGGGAGCCGCTGTGATGACGACAGCGCGTTCCATGCCAGCGGACCTGTCACAATCTGTGCTGTTCGTTCAGGCTGATCTGGCGACCGCCGCAGGTGTGGAGAAAGTGATTGGTCAAGTCAAGGAAAGCTTCGGAAATATTGATATTGTTATCCATGTTGTCGGAGGATCGACAACACCGCCTGGTGGAGCACTTGTCTTGCATGATGAGGACTGGCTTGAGGCGCTCAATTGGAACTTGCTAGCCGCTGTACGAATGGACCGTGGGCTGCTGCCTCTGATGGTGGAGCAGGGCTCCGGCGTCATTCTCCATTTCACATCTATCCAGCGGCGTCTGCCGTTGTATGAGACGACATTGGCTTATGCCGCGGCCAAAGCAGCGCTTGCCAATTATAGCAAGGGTTTGTCCAATGAATTCGCGCCACATGGCATTCGGGTTAATACATTGGCACCGGGCTTTATTCAAACTACGGCAGCGGATGCGATGATCGACCGCATTGCTGCTGAGACAGGCAGCAGAGAAAGTGCACTGCAGCAGCTGATGCAGTCATTGGGAGGCATTCCGCTCGGACGCCCTGGGCTGCCGGAAGAAGTGGCGGAGCTGGCAGCTTTTCTCGTATCAGACCGTGCTTCTTCTATTACGGGAAGCGAATATGTCATTGATGGCGGTACAATTCCGACAGTATAATTTAACCTCATGAAGCATCCTTCATTCTCGGGATGCTTTTTTTATTTGGAAAATAAAGTGCGCAGAGAAAGGTTTTTTACATGGCAAGCCAGAATTAAAAAAGGATGTTCCTGAGAGGAGGAGACAAGATGTCATTGTTTCAGCAAGATGAGCTCAGTGTCAGAGCGCTTGAGGCTCAGGATGCTGACCTGCTCGCCAGATGGCTGTCTGACCCTGCCGTGCTGAAGTACTATGAAGGGCGCGATCGCCCGCATGACCGGGAATTGGTTGAGCAGCATTTCTATAAGGGTAGCGAGGGCATTATCCGAGGTATTATTTTACATGGCGCGAGTGAAATCGGCTATATTCAAATGTACGAAATCGATGAGGAAGATCGAGAAGCCTACGGCTACCAAGACGTTGCGGGCAGCATTTATGGCATGGATCAATTTATTGGCGAACCTGCCTATTGGAATAAAGGGATTGGCAGCCGGCTGATCCCGTCAGTTGTCGATTATTTGGTGAATTGCAAAGGGGCAAGGAAAATCATTATGGATCCCCAGACCTGGAATGTGAGGGCGCTGCGGGTATATGAGAAGAGCGGATTTGTGAAAAAGAAGCTGCTCGAAAAGCATGAGTGGCATGAAGGCGAATATCGGGATTGCTGGCTAATTGAATATGATGCGGCCGAGGAGAACAATACTGAGGCTTCTGGGTTAACTGAAGCCGTGAAGGGAGCTGAGCAGCGATGAAGCTTGTCATTATTTTTGGCCCGCAGGCGGTCGGGAAGATGACCGTCGGGCAAGAGTTGGAGAAAATGACGGATCTGAAGCTGTTTCATAATCATATGACCATCGAGCTGGTCAACCCGTTCTTTGAATATGGCACTCCCGCAGGGAACCGGCTTGTCAGCTTGTTCCGCGATGAGATTTTTAAAGAGGTTGCCGCAAGCGAGCAGGCGGGCCTGATCTTCACCTACGTCTGGGCGTTTGATCTCCCGGGCGACTGGAACTATATTGAGCATGTCAGCCAAATTTTCGAGTCAAAGGGCGGCACGGTGTATTATGTTGAGTTGGAAGCGGAGTTGAACGCAAGGCTGGACCGCAACAAAAGTCCGCACCGGCTGCTGCATAAGCCGACCAAACGAAATACAGAGCACTCCGAGGCGGAACTGCTGCGGACGAAGGACAAGTATCGTCTAAACTCCGCAGAAGGCGAAATCACCAAGGAAAACTATCTCAGGATCAATAATACAACATTGTCCCCGGAGGAAGTCGCCAGCCTTATTAAGGAGACGTTCCAGATTGCATAATAGAAATGAAAGAATGTGCGTACAAAGAACGCAAAGCAGTTAACCTTGCCGGCAAGTCGGGACAAGGTTTTTTTATTTGGTGATCGATCATTGTGTGAAACGTTTTTATATGTGACAAAGCGGACACAGGCTGCATGGAAAATTTAAACAATCAACTCTTATTGCAATTTAGTAGCATAACGGATGCCATGATTGGCAGCAAAATTGCTGTTGGCTACGTCATCGGAAGTAGATAAGATCGGAAAGGAAAGTTTTTAATTGTCTTATGGAAATAACCTCCTCTCCCATTTAAAATGAGGGAGCATCATAGTTTGAAAGCGATTCCAAATAGGATGAGGAGGTTATTATGTTTATGTCTCGAAGGTTCTTTGCCATTTTACTTGCTTTTGTCTTAACGTCTACGCTTGTTCCCATTTCGGCTAAGCCTGCTGCTGCAGCAGGCTTGTCACCGCAATGGACGCTCATTGAACCCGCTTACGACACTGTGGACACGTTTGTTGCCGGGCACTCTGTGCAGGATTACGGTGCAATCGGGGACGGTGTCACCGATGTGACAGAAACGTTCCAGATGCTGCTTGATTCTCTTGGGGAGCTTGGCGGCGGCACCTTGTTTGTTCCTGAGGGCAAATATGTGATTCAAGGAACACTGTTAATCCCCAAAGGGGTAACGATGCGCGGCGAATGGAAGAAGCCTGTTCGTGGACAAGCCATTCAAGGCACTATTCTGATGGCTTACTTCGGCCGTGGTAATGAAGAAGCGACACCATTCATTACACAGGAGCCATCCTCGGCCGTTCGCGATCTGAACATCTGGTACCCTGAACAGCTGCCGGATGCTATTGCCGCATACCCTCCAGCAATTATGTTTGGGAAGCCCTATTACTTTGGCAATGACTTCAGCAATGCCAAGAACATTACGTTCGTCAACGCTTACAGCGGAGTAGTATTCTCCAGGCAAAACGGGGGATCAAGTCCGGTGATCAACGGCATCTACGGAACGCCGCTGTCCCGGGGCATCGAGATTGACAATATCGCCGATGTGGGACGAATCGAGTGGGTTGATTTCTCGCCGGATTATTGGGCTGGATCGGGACTTCCCGGTTCACCGACACCAGGTTCATCCTACGAGCAATGGATTTATAACAATGGCACAGGTATTGTGATGCGGCGCAATGACTGGTCATATTCCGGTTACATTACCGTCGATGGCTACCATCGTGGATTTCATGTTGCACCATCCATCGCCAGTCCTGGTGCAATTCCTAATGGGCATAATAACGTTCTGAATTTTACGAATAATCAAACGGCGATTTATTTTGAAACGGTCAGCAACGACGGTATTATGTTCACCAATGTAGATATTGTCGGCAGCGAGACCGGCATCGAGGTTGGATCGGGGACCGCCGGAATATTGCAGCTGAACAAGGTCAACATTGCGGCGACTGACAATGCAATCAAAGTAGATTCGGCATCGACGACCAAGCTGCAAGTGCAGCAGAGCGTTGTATCAGCGGGAGAGGTGGACATACAGGGCGGTACATTCATGCCCTCGAACTCCGACTTCAACAATGCTGCGCCGCAAATTCGCATTACGGAAAACGGGCGAGGGATTGTGACAGGCAATCGGTTTCAGCATGCAGCGGATATCGAGTACACCTCGCAGTACTTTTCCAGAATCGATCATACACCGGTAGACATGAAGGAACTGCCGAATTTCCCTGAAATCAAGCCGCTTGCTCATAAGCCAGCGCGCATGGCGCTTTATGTCGTTACGGATGCGCCGTTCAATGCGAGCAACGACGAGGTGACAGACAATACGACGGCGATTCAAGCTGCGCTCGATCAGGCTGCCGCCGATGGCGGGGGCATTGTGTTCCTCCCTCCCGGCAAGTACAGGGTAGACAGAAATTTGAGTGTGCCGACAGGCGTGGAACTGAAGGGGGCGGTAGATAACAGCACCGTACCGACCGGACCAGGCAGCATTATAGAAGTATATGCCGGACGCAATAATCCAAGCGCGGAGCCGTTCCTTAAGCTTGCGAAGGAGAGCGGCGTGCGGGGCATCACTTTCAACTACCCGGAGCAGGATTCATCGCACCTGCCGAATATGGCGGCTTATCCTTATTTGATTCGGGTGACCGGTGAGGATGCGTATGTGGTGAATGTAGGCATGCGTGCTACTTACAGCGGCATTGATTTGTTCACCCACCGCACGGACCGACATGATATTGAATCGGTAATGGGGCATGTGTTCAATACCGGGATCAAGGCAGGCGGCGGTGCGAAGGACGGAAGGATTACAAATCTTCATTTCAACCAGATCGTCTATGCGGCAGGCATTGAATCCAAATTTGGCTCGTGGCCGAACTCTCCAGAGATGTCCAGCAACCAGCCGGTATATGATTATGGACTGAACAACCTGGACTTTCTGATCCTTGGCGATGTGCAGGACCAAATATTGTACAATAACTTCCACTATGGCTCCAGGCGCGGGATGGTGCTGGAGAGCGAGAACGGCAAGGGGCCGACAGGCACCAGTGTCGGGCTTGGCATAGACGGTGTCCGCAAGGGAATCGTGCTGGAAGCTGTTGGCGATGAGGGCTTCGACTTTATCAACTCCCAGATCGTTGCGATTGGCGGAGGCGATACGCAGTACATTGTAACGGGACAGGAGTTCGACGGGGAAGTTGGGCTGTACAGCTCGGATTACTGGGGTGGACCGGGCCACGGTGTTCAGATTGATGAAGGCACTGTCTATATGCAGCTGGCCAATTTCCACAACCCCGGTCAGGACAGCTTCGCGAATCTGATCGGCGAAGGGACGCTGCGACTGGACAACTCTGTCGTTTGGCCGACGCATAAGCTGCTCGATCCGGGAACAGAGCCGAAGCTCTTCGCACAATCATCGGTTATTGATCCTGGCAGCGCATCTGTTGACGATATGGGACAATGGAAGAACAATCTGGGCAATCAGCCTGTCATCGGCTCGATGGCGCCCTTCTCTGCTCAAGTGGAACGCGGGGCGTTCGATCGGGCGCATCCGGAGAACACCCAGACGAAACTGGTTATTAAAAATACGGAGAGCGCTGCACCGATAAGCGGTACAATCGAGCTTATTTTGCCACAGGCGTATGAAAACAGCTTGAAGCCAATTCGCTTCAGTAATATTGCACAGGGTGAAACGCTGACGATTGATCTGCCTTATCTGGCCGCCGATCTGGTGAAATTCAAATTTGTGCTGCAAGATGGCCAAACGTATTTTGTGACGTCCCGAGTGGACGCTTCCTTTGCTGCGAAGAAAGGAATGGCAGCGGATCAGCCGCAGCTTGTGCTGGGGAAAGAGCATTTTCGAAGTCAGGGCGGTGCGTGGAAAGGCGCTGAGGATCTGAGTGCTGTGGCCAGCCTGCAGTGGGACAATGAGCACCTCTACATCGACATTCTTGTACAGGATGATAAACATGAGCAAGCCTGGCAGGGGGGAGATATTTGGCAGGGAGACAGCCTGCAGGTCGGTTTGGATCTGTCGCGCGCTCAAGGCAGTGCCAGTACAGATGTAAACGAGCTTGGCTTTGCGCTCGGCAATGACGGCACGATAACCAAATGGAGATGGCGGACGCCGCCGGGCACAACGTCACAGCTTCCTGATACGGAGGCCGAAATTACACGGGATGAGATGTTGAAGACAACCTCCTATTCCATTAAGATCCCGTTTGCCGAGCTGCTTGGGAGCGGGGGGGAATTCAATTCTTCGGCCCCGATCGGGCTGGCGCTGATGGTCAATGAGAACGATGGCGTCGGTCGCTCAGGGTTCATCGAGTACCATCAAGGTATTGATGTGAAAGAGTCTACGCTCCTTGGCGAACTGATTTTGCTGGATGGAACGTTCGCGGATTTGCTGACGCCAGCTGCGAGAGCTGCTGTCGACCGCGCAGCGTCCGTCAAGTCGCCAACGTCGATTGATGCGGCTTCCTGGCATGTCGCTTTGCTGCCCGAAGGCACTGAGAGAAGTGGCCTGCAGGCGCGGTTAGCAGCGCTGACAGCAGGAGCGCAGCCGTCGGAACCGCAGACAGGCTATTACTATGGGCCGATTCACAGTACGCCTTTACCGGAGGCCAGCATCGAACAAGGCGAAGACAGCCAGATCAGGCTGCGGGTAAAAACGGACTATAGGGCAGTGGATCGAATTGCTCGCGCTTCGGTGAGCGAATCCGTCCTGGTTGAAGCGTTCGCGAAAGCGGCATCCACATCGACTGCATCAACTGGGGCTGCTGCCCCCGGAATTCAGACGGTCATTGTTCCGCTGGATGCTGTGAAGGGAGCACTCGGATATGCACTTGAGCTGCCGGCCTCTTATTTTAATGGGACACCGCATGAACGTACATTGGTACTGGACACGGCAATCGGTAAAGTAGCTGTGCCTAACAGCTTGCTTCTGCCGGAACAGCTCCAGCAAGCGGGCAATACCGTCGTGCTCCAGCTGGAAGCGGCAGATCAAGCAGCGAATGCAGCGAATCAGACCGGGCGGAGTCTGCTTCACGGCAGCATGGCCAGCAGCTACCCGGCGGTAAAGCTGACTTTGCACGGTGACAATGGCGCACTACAGTGGTCGGATTCACTGGCTATGCTGACCTTAACGATCCCGTATGAGCCGTCCGCCACCGAGCAGGGTGCAAGCGAACTGCTGATCATCGGGACGGAAGCAGACGGCAAGTTTACGCCAGTAGTGAGCAGCAGGTTCCGTGAGGATCAGCAGGGGGTAAGTGCCCGTATTGGAGAAGAAGGCACGTATAGCGTCATCTTCAGCGGCACAGCATTGTCCGGTTTGAGCGGTCCGCAATGGGGAATTGCTCCGCTTAAAGCCTTGGTTGCGAGAAGCATTATTGATGCGGGCAGTGTGAGTCAGGAACAGGCTGCCCGTCCGATCACACGCGCCGAGTTCATCTCACAGTTGGTCCGTACCCTAGAACTGAATGCGGAATATGAAACGAGTTTCCAGGATGTGGAATTAGGGTCGGCGTATGCGCAAGAGATCGGAATTGCAGGGCAATTGGGTATTGTGCTGGGAGTGAGCGATAATCGCTTCGCGCCAGACACCCCGATCAGCCGCCAGGATGCTGCGGTTATGATCGTGCGCGCTTTCGCTCATCAGCCGGACCTGACGGTTGATGAAGAGGCCGGCGACACCAGTGCTTTCACGGATGCGGGGCGCGTGGCGCCATACGCGCTGGAAAGTTTGAGCAAGCTGGTGCAAGCAGGGATTGTTCAGGGCAGCGGAGGCCGCCTGCTGCCACAAGGGCAGCTTACCCGTATGGAAAGTGCAGCAATGCTGTTCCGCATTTATGAACAGTTGAACCAATAGGCTTGCGGTCGGTGAAGAAGTTGGTTATTTAAAAGTGGTATGACATGATGCGATGGGGCATTATCAGCGGGCATATCTTTCGGGATATGTTCATGGTAATGCCTCGTCCTCGTGGTCAGGTACAAACTGTGGATGTGAGGAGCCATTGCAGCTTGTACAAGGTCAAAAGCGGCTTCGAAAATTTTGTCGCGGGTAATTTCTGCCTTAGGGGCATAGCTTTTAATCCCATGTATAACAATGGTATATAACGAATGTTATTTAATTTGGCTAATATTATAAAGTGGGCATAACCTGCAGAATGAAAAGGAGAAATAATTTAAAATTCGACTAGATATACGATATTATTTCCCGGGAAACATGAACAGGATGGGGGATGAGGTTTGCTGATATCAGGATGCTGACAAGTGCCATTTGAAGCAAGGTTTCACAGAGCTTTCTCATAAAGACTGTAACCGCCAGTTTCGCCGCAGTATGCAAAACCGCACTGTTTATATAATGTGTTTAATGCGGTACTGCTGGCAATACAGTCCAGCCTGATGCAATTTTTGCCATGAAAATGAACGCCGGTTTCAGCCCAAGTCAAAATATCTCTTCCAAGACCTTGTCCTGCATAACTGCGACTAATGACCAGGCGATGAAGGTAGACGGCTGACTTGTCCGTAGGAGTAAGGAGCTGTTCAGTATTATCCAGTCCCCATAAGTTTCTGTCCCACGAACTGGGCTGTTGCTGAAAAATAACCGAACCGACTATCTCATTTCCTTCAACTGAAGTAAATAAGATGACTTCGTTGCGAGCAATTGCTCCTGTAAGATCATGATCATCTTGTCCGGCAAGCAGTTTGCCCCATTGTCTGGAGCCTTTGCTCTGCAACCAGCGGGCTGCTTCCAAAATCAGCGTGCGGATCTGCGGCTCATCTGCTGTGGAAGCAAGTTGCGCTTTAATAAACGGGTTGATGCTGGTTGTGTGAAAATGAAACATCGTCGATTCTCCCTTCGATAATACAAAATTTTCCCTTACCCTTGTCTTCGTTCCAGCAGCCCGTTAGCATAATTATTTGAATATTGAGCGGACGATAGAAGAGCCCTCTCAAAGTTATCATAACGAATACCATTTATAATTACAACAAGCTAACCGGACCCTGCCTTGTAGATGGAAGTGCAAGGAAAATCAGCCGATATCTGCTGCAAGAAGTGATTGAAGAATCCTCTGCTATCTTGCAATCGAATTCATAAAATCATACAATATAGGCAATCTATTAATTGAGGTGAAAAGGATGTCTTTCCGTATCGTTCGAAGTAACTAGTTTCCGGGCTGGGTAAAACGCGTACCAGCTATCAAGGGGGCAGTCTGTCCGTTTGATTATACGAAAACTAGAACTTCGAATGGTGTCGGGCAAGTCATTGTCTACGCCAGGACATTTCGTATTTAACAGGAAGAACCATGAATTCATTTCATTCAGGTTCGTACCGTTAATGCGGGACGCCTGGCTTTTTTATACTCTTTTAATAGATGGGAGTTTTTTTGAGTGTTAAAAAAATGCTTAATTCACTTTAAATGGTGGGTAATGCTTTATATCTTTTTAGGTTTTACAATTCAATTTTTAAGCAGTCTAGGGATTGTCGTCTTTCAACAACTGTTGGATCGGGCAATGAACGTCGGCAGCTTAGAGGAAATTTCGCATTTGATACTTTTGTATGGCTTATTGCTGGGTGGAGCGGCCATCTTCTGTTATTTGGACGAATACCCCAGTGTATATTTATCGAACAGCATTACGGAAAGGCTAAAAATTGCTGCACTCTCCAAAATCGCAAAAATGGACTATCAAGCCTATCAAGATATGGGTATGGGACAAATGATAAAGGTAATTGAAAATGGGGCATCGGCCGGGAATAGCATCCTGTTTTCTTTCTTCCTGAGAACAATACATGAGTTAATTCCGACGATCATCTTCAGCCTATTCTTTATTAGTTTTTATGATATTAGAATCATGCTCGTTATTGCCGCTGGGTATGCAGTTATCTTTTTTATAACAAATGTGCTGTTGAAATATTTATACAAAATGAAATCAACCATTCTCAAAGAACAAGAAAAGATGTCAAGATATTCGATACGCGGCTTTATGGAACTGGTCGTTTTCAGAACCAATAAACGTTATGCCAAGGAGATCGATAAGCTGAGCCGGACAGCACACCATATCGTAATTCAAAGCGCGCGGCTAAAAATGATCCACGAATCTTTTTTTGCTATCTTTGAACTGTTCATTACGCTAATCAAAGTTGTAGTTGTGTTCTATGGAATTAAAAGTATTGTAGCAGGTGACGCATCGGTTGGGGTAATGGTGGCATTATTTCTGTTTATTGATAAAATTTACACACCCATTGCCATTTTCAATATTCTGTTTGTCGATTACAAGCTTAATCAAGTGGCGTATCAACGTTTTGAAAATTTCATGGATGCTCCCGAAGATCGGAATTTGGATTCCGGACAAGCTGTTCATGAAGTCAAAGGCAATATCGAATTCAGAGAAGTATCCTTTCAATACGGAAGCGTTAAGATATTGAACAAATTGTCATTCTCTATCAAACAAGGCATGTCTGTTGCTTTTGTCGGGTCAAGCGGGGGCGGGAAATCGACAATGATTAAATTAATCGCAGGTTTGTTAAAGAAGAGTGAAGGTCATCTGTTGCTGGACGGCCATGATATTGATGATACGGAGCTGAATAGCTATTACGACCATGTCTCCTATTTATCGCAAGAGACGCCAATTTTCGATACTTCGATCAGGGAGAATGTTGATTTTGATCATACGGTTTCCGATGAAGCTATCTACGCAATACTAGACAAGGTCCATTTGAAGCAAAAAATATTGAATTTACCTGAACAATTAAATACGTTGGTTGGCGAGAAAGGGGTCAAGTTATCGGGCGGAGAAAGACAGCGCTTAGCATTTGCCAGAATTTTATTGCAAAAACGAAATGTGCTTATTCTGGATGAGCCAGTGTCAGCGCTTGATAACATCACGGAGAAAAGCATTTTGCAAACGATCTTTAATGAATTCAAAGGCAAAACCATCATCATTATCGCACATCGACTGGACTTCGTAAAAGAGGTTGACAAGATCATTGTGGTGGATCAAGGTTCTGTGGTTGGTGAAGGCAAATTTGATTATTTGATCGATCATTGCGATGCTTTCAAAGCGTTATGGAATAAAGAGGTCGCGAGGGAATAACGACATCACGATATCACGACATCGATCAGAGTTTTGAATAATAAAAAGAATGAAACTGCCTTGGCTTAAGGCGATTTCATTCTTTTTGTATTGCAGCAAAGAAGGAGAAGGCAGATCAAGGATAATCTATATACGACCTGTTGGAAAAAGGGTGGCAATCCCGAATTCTTTGAATCGTAATTTTAGTTGCTTTGACAAAATTGTATTTCTTATAGGCAAGAATTGCATAGGACGAGCAAGTTGGATAATGCAAGCATTTAGGCTGTTTACGTTTATAAAATTTTTGGTAGACTTTAATGAATAAAACTGGCAACCAATTGATGATCATTCTTGCGTCATCTCTGTTATCTGCGAATAGAGCTTACGAATTTCATATCCCTTTTCTTTTGTAGGAATAGGAATTATAACGGTCCCGCCAGATGAGCTAATTCTTAGCTGAAATATTTTAGATGAAGCACAACCCTCAGATGCCTGTCCTTCCGTTACTTCGATAAATGATATTTTGTCTAACGGAAGTATGCCATCTTTCTCGACATAGTTTTTACTACCTTCCATTACTTTAGTTTTGTATATTACTCTTTTGTTGGATAGTGCAATCCAATAGTTCTGTCTTGAACTGGAGCTCCCGCAACCACCCTGAAAGGCAATATAAGAGAAATAATAAATAACTTCGTTGGGCAGCAATTGCATGGACAGATCATCAGGCAAGCCTTGGGTAATTGCAGTTAAGCTCATAAAAACCCTCCACATAAACTAAATTTAGGTATAATATACCACAAAAATTCCATGATTCCTCCTTTTTTGACAAAATTATTTTTTATATTCAAAATAACGGAAAATAGTACTAGGTACACGGATGGATAAAGTTGCGTATTTAGAAGAAACGAAATGGAACAAAGGAGTATACCCTAGAAAGGGAAGGGGACGCCGCTTCTTGAATTCTTCACAGCACTAGAGGAGATTCGAAGAAGATTTGAAGAGTGGATAGGATAGATAGGCTATTCCGGATCGGATCGCTTATTTAACGGATTTCTTCCAGCTTGAGGTATACCGGGACGTCTTCGTTTATTGCTGCAGAGGGCGAAGGCGTCTTTTTCGCGTCGGCGTGGAAAAGACCCTCACAATAATCTGCGAGGGTCCCGCTGTTGCACCGCGCGGTGGGGCGATACGTGTCGGCAGTCAACCACACGCCGGCTTAATATAGCTTCGTTATTTTCCACCAGTTAATATCGAATCCGCCTGTTGCGGCGTAAAGACCGAACTGATACGTACCGGCGCTGATCGGAACGGTATGCGAAATCGTGCGATAGCTAGACCAGCTGCCTGTATTGGGTATATCGACCATGCCAAGAGCTGTTGCTCCCCCATTGAGGTCGAGCGACAGCTTTCCGTTGCTATTCGGTGATGCTACCCGATACTCCACAAGATACGTTCCCGACGTCGGAATTTGAACGGAGCTGAATGCGATCCAATCGGTGCTGTCGATGCTGCCGACCTTTTGGCCCCCGCCGATGTCCGACGTAGGCCCCGTAACGATGCCTTTCATAATATTGTAGTCCTCGGCCTGGAACAGTCTCTGGAAACAGCCTCCGGCGCTGAGCTCACAAATTTCTGAAGAATTGGTGGATACCTTGATATCGTCGTACCACATATAGGAATTGTTGGCCGGAGCGAATTCTGTCGTGGCACCGCCGAAGAAGGTAGAGAAGTAAGCCTTGTCCACAAGATCTGTGTTGCGCACGAAGCGCAGGCCGGTGACGGAAGCTGCCGGGACGCCGTTATACCAAATATCAATTTCGCCGTCCGGATTTGCTTGTCCATTCGTGACGCTATTGACTTTGAGGCGTTGAACGATGTTGATCCATTGCCCCTTCTGGTACACGATGTCCTGGCCATTGTTCTTGAGTACCTTTAAATCCCCGTAAGTACCGGCATGATCCATATGATAATAATAAATAGCCGCTCGCCCGCCGCTCAGCCAAACCATTCGCGAGCTAAAGCCGTTGTAGCCGGTGCATACATCCCCGCCGGAGCAGGCGCCGCCGCCTGCCAGCCCAAGGCCGACCTTCCCGGCGAACTGCGTCGTTCCCCAGCTAAAGTCGCTGCTGAACCGTAACCAGTAGGACAGGTAGTACTCTTTGGCAGGAGTGACTGCGAATGGAGCAAGCGCACCCGAATCGGGAGGCCCGATCTTGTCCTTAGGGTAGAAGATGCGAAGCGACTTGCCACCGGTATGCGAGTACGTGTTGTCGATCATGGTCCGGTTGCTCATGCCTGTATCCCATGGGGCGTCCCACCCGTCAAAGCTCCATTGGCTCAAAGGGTATGCGTTCCCGACGGGCGGACGCTCGAACGTGTTGATCTTGGGCGCCGCGAATGCAGAGATCGTATCCGTCAAGAAGAAGAGAAACAAAATCGTAAAAATGGCTTTCGTCTTCATTTTCGATTTTCGCCTCCTACTGGAAATGTAGTGCAGAAAAAGTCTTGCGGTTCGATTGCGCTCATTACCGTTGCCTTAGGTGCTTCTCCCCAATCAACGATGTTCAGATTAGCCTCCTTCCATATAAGGTGGTGAATTTTAGCGTTGTTTGCATGAATAACATAATGCAGTTGGCGCCAAACCAAGTGTATCATCGGGACGAATCACGTCCTATTATCGCAATTTATAAAAATTCACATTATTTATAATTTTCTGAAAATTATATTGACCATATTTATTCAACTTGACTTTATCGCGATTGAAAGCTGCACTACCACCAACCACCTTCTGTTGACAAAAATATCCTAGGGTACGATGATGGCTGAGAGGGGGGAGGTATGTCTATGGCTTCAGCATTATTAGTAATAGCCGGCTTTATGGCCTTCTTATTTATATTCAGCCTGTCCACAGCCAGCGCAAGCATGTCTGCATTTTTGCTAATCGCCGCTTGTATTCTCGGATTTTTTGCCCTGCTTTTTTACCAAGATGTGAAGCACGGCAGACAGTTGAAGGATTGGCTGTTGTCCAATGCAGACAATATCCGCAAGTATGGGGATACCTATAACGGAATTCTGGTCGATAGTCAGACGCAATTTATGCAGTACGAAATTTGTTTTTCCTGGGTCTTTTTCTCCTATCGTGCCAAGTCCAGCTATTACGTGATCGGCTATCATTTCACTCCGCTGTTGAATGTGCTTTTTGGCCTGTTCACTTGTCTGTTCGGCTGGTGGGCATTCCCGATGGGTCCGGGCTATACGTTGAGTGCGCTTATCCACAATATAACCGCCCGCCCCAAATCGCTGGATACGGTTATGCGAGAGCTCCGCCAACCCGCTTTATAGTTACCCAGTTGGACTTGCGAAGGGGAGGAAGGGGAGCGATTGTTGTATTTCTTACAGCAATCGAGAGAATGGCCGCGACAGCAGTCGAATTGTCGTATTTCTTACAACAATCCCAAGAATGACCGCGACAGCAGTCGAATTGTTGTATTTCTTACAACAATCGCAAGAATGACCGCGACAGCAGTCGAATTGTCGTATTTCTTACAACAATCCCAAGAATGACCGCGACAGCAGTCGAATTGTTGTATTTCTTACAACAATCGCAAGAATGACCGCGACAGCAGTCGAATTGTCGTATAAGCTACACACTTTTACCTGGAGAAAGTCATTTCAAGGAAGAATCGTTGTATAAAGTGCAGCAATTTTACGGAAATTGCCTCCTGCGTGTGGATAAGTTGTACAAACTACAACAATTCGTCCCCTAGTTTACTTCAGAATGGGTAATAGTAGACAAAACCGGTCTATTTGCATCGTGTCTTGAACAATTTGTGTAGTGGGGAATCATAAATCGACGGGCTCGTGCATACACTTTATTTCATTGATCAGCGCGCGTCCCGAGTGTGCAATTTGTGAGTAACTTTTTTGCATAGGGGAGATCGCTTTATTGTCTTCCCCTTGAGCCAGCTTCGTCACACTGCATGCCTGTTAATCTGTATGATTTTTCATATAGAATTGCTGAAATCATCGCCGATTGATCGATTCTATATGATTTTTCATATAGAATCGTTGAAATTATCGCCGATGATCCAATTCTATATGATTTTTCATATAGAATCGTTGAAATCAGCGGAGATTGATCCAATTCTATATGATTTTTCATATAGAATCGCTGAAATCATCGCCGATGATCCAATTCTATATGATTTTTCATATAGAATCGCAAGAATCATGTCCATTTTGAGGTGCTGACTCTTGCTCCTTTGCTCAGGTACCGTTCGACTGGGCAGACTCGCACCCACAAGGTGCTACTGCCCGTTGCACTCGCACCCACAAGGTGCTACTGCCCGTTGCACTCGCATCCACAGGTGCTGCTGCCCGTTGCACTCGCACCCACAAGTGCTGCTGCCCGTTGCACTCGCACCTACAGTGCTGCTGCCCGTTGCACTCGCACCTACAGTGCTGCCGCCCATTGCACTCGCACCTACAGTGCTGCTGCCCGTTGCACTCGCATCCACAGGTGCTGCTGCCCGTTGCACTCGCGCCCACAAGGTGCTGCTGCCCGTTGCATTCGCACCCACAAGTGCTGCTGCCCGTTGCACTCGCACCTACAGTGCTGCCGCCCGTTGCACTCGCACCTACAGTGCCGATGCCCGTTGAACTCGCATCCACAAGTGCTGCTGCCCGTTGTACTCGCACCTACAAATGCCGTTGCTCTCGTTACCCTCGTTACCCCAGAATGACAGTACTCCAGGCTTACGCTTGGTTTTCCTGCTCCCTTATCGCCCAATTTTAACCTTATTGAGGAGCGATGGAAACGGCTGAAGTCTGATGTGATTAGCAGGGTGTGCTGCAGCGGGTTTGCAGTGTTTTTCCAAAAATCCATTCTTATAAAGATAAAATTAGAAGTTGCTGCCATAAATTATATGGGGTAATATAAAAATTAACATATTTTGAAGGGAGTGAGCGGCATGAAACGCCGGGCTATTACTACTTCTGTTATTTATAAGGTGACTCTTAACTGAATATTGAAGGCAGACATGAGTCTGCCACTTAAAAGGATATTACTGCTCATTTTCCTGCTATGGAGAGGGTTTATTTGTTTTACTCTCTTTAAGGATTCCAAAGACCGCAGGCATAGCCTTGCGGTTTTTTTGCGCGCAAAATTAGGTGTAAGCTGAAAATATAATGTTCACTACTGATGACGAGGAGAATGATCAATGCTGAAATTAAAGTATCTTTTTAATAATGAAAATTTGGCCCAAATGCTTTTAGGAAACTGGGAATACGACAAGGAATCTATTGCTATGTTTCAGTATTACAGAATATCTTCGAATGCTATTTATCCATTTCAGTTTGAAGGAAACACTCGACTTTTGAGATTTGCCCCAAAAACAGAGAAATGCAAAGAGAATATTTTAGCAGAGCTCGATTTTATCTCTTATCTGCGCTCAAGGAATTATGGCGTTCTTGAATCGGTTGTATCAAAAAATGGGGAAGCGCTCGAAGAGGCACAAACTCCATGGGGGGATTACTATGCCTCAGTATTTAAACGTGTGTCAGGAGTGCAGATGAATACGACAGATTTTAGTGATGACATTGTATTCAGCTATGGGAAAGCATTAGGGCAGCTTCATTATTTATCCAGTGAATACACCCCTGCCCACTCCAAGAGATGGTCTTACAGTGATGTATTGAGTTGGATTCAGGATGTTTTATTTGATTTCCCACAAGAAAAGGCAGCATTAATGGAAGCCAAACGATTACTAGCGTATTTTTCTTCTATTCCGATTACAAAAGTTAATTTTGGACTTATTCATTATGATTTTGAATATGATAATGTCTTTTATGATGAAGCAACTCACTCCTGTAATGTTATTGATTTCGATGATGCGATGTATCACTGGTACGCAATGGATATCGAACAGGCGCTTGATAGTTTGAAAAACGCTATTCCAATTGAAGTTTTTAATGAGAAAAAACAATGCTTTTTGGATGGATACCTTACTGAATATACGATTCCAGAGGACTTTTCAACCATTATGCCAGCGTGCAGAAGGTTCGCTAATTTATATGGGTACGTTCGCTGTCTTCGATCAATGAAAGAAACGTGGGCTAATGAGCCTGAATGGCTAATAAATTTAAGAGAAAAGTTAACTGAATCGATGGCTGAAGAATCTGTTTGTTTTGGTATGGAAATTCAATAGAGCATGGAGGGGTCCAAAATGGAGAGATCGGTTTTGTGTCCATCATGGCATTTGAATGATAAAATAGAATTTCTACAATACCTGCACATGCAAAAGCGTTATTACAAGTAGAAGCAACAATGTTGTGCACAAATAGTTGCGATTGCAAATTACGGCTGCTCTATACTTCAATTGAGGGGAGGGAAGCAGATGGATTGGCTTGTGAGAATGAACCGGGCAATGGATTACATTGAAATGAATTTAACGGGAGAGATTGTACTGGCTGAGGTTGCCCATAAGGCGTGCTGTTCATCCTATCAGTTCCAAAGAACGTTCTCTTTCATTACGAATGTGACGCTTGCTGAATATATTCGGCGTAGACGGCTTACGCTTGCTGCACTTGAATTGCAAAATAGCGATACGGCCAAAGTGATCGATATTGCGCTTAAATATGGCTATGAATCGCCGGTTTCTTTCGCCCGTGCGTTTCAATCGCTGCATGGTGTTACTCCGGCAATGGCACGTCAAGAAGGAATCGCGCTCAAAGCTTTCCCGCGGCTCTCCTTCCTGATCTCAATTAAAGGGGCAGAGGCGATGAATTATCGTATTGAAACAAAGCAAGCTTTCGAAGTGTTCGGCATTGAACGTGTATTTGAAACGAATGGAGACAGCGATGCGGCGTATACCCCGGCACAGCTATGGCAGGAATGCCATGCCAACGGTGAAGTGGAACGGCTTGCAGCCCATGCTGGCGATCTGCCTTCCTATGTAAACCAGGACTTGTTTAAAGTGCATGGTGCTTGCAGCTACAGGGAAACCGGGAGTGAAACTTTTCCCTATATGCTATGTGCATTTAAGAGCGCGTCGAGCACTACAGCGGGCTATACAACAGTAACGATTCCCGAACATACGTGGGCAATATTCCCTTCAGTGATGTTCAAGTGGGAGCAATTCGATGAGACGATTGAGACATTGTACAAGCGATTTTTCTCTGAGTGGCTGCCAACAGCGGAATATGAGCAGGTCGACGGCGCACAGCTCGAAATATACGGCGGAATGGGCGAGCTTGGTTACGTTGAATTATGGTTTGCCGTCAAGAAGATTGCTTCATCGGAGAGCCTAACTGGAGAATAAGAAGTTCGGGTTGTCAGACGCACGCAGCAGAACATAGGGGAGAAATCTCATAGGTTCTGCTTTTTTGTTGTGTCAGGAGAATGGAGAAAGAGCGTGCTCTTATGACGACGAACAAATCCATGCGTTGCATAATGTGCTATACTAAATGACAGGTAAGTTCCAGGTAGAATCCACATTACATAAGAGAAAGGAGGAATAGGATGAGCGACATTGCATCGCGCAACCATGTGCAAGTCATCGGGACGGGTGATCGTACAATCCTGTTTGCTCACGGGTTTGGCTGCGATCAAAGCATGTGGAAATTTATATCGCCTTCTTTTGTGAAAGATTATCGGCTTATTCTGTTTGATTATGTCGGTTCGGGGCATTCGGACTTAACGGCGTATGCACCCGATAAATATAATTCTCTGCATGGCTACGTGCAGGATGTGCTGGATATTATCGCGTTCTATGAACTTGAAAAGGTCATTTTCATCGGTCATTCGATCAGTTCCATGATCGGCATGCTGGCTTCCATTGCCCGTCCGGAAGCATTTGACCGCTTGATTATGATCGGGCCTTCACCATGCTATTTAAATGAGGCGGATGGCTACTGCGGCGGTTTTGAAAAAAGTGATATTATGGAGCTGCTGGATATGATGGAGATGAACTTCGCGGGCTGGGCCAGCTTCATGGCTCCTTTGGCGATGAACAATCCGGAGCAGCCGATGCTGACGAAAGATTTGGAGCGGAGCTTTATTTCCACCGATCCCGTGATTGCAAGACAGTTTGCGGAAGTGACCTTCTTCTCCGATCATCGAGCAGATCTGGAGAAGTGTTCGCTGCCCGTACTCATTCTGCAATGTTCAGATGACAGCATCGTTCCGATTGTCGTGGGCGAATACTTGCATCAGCACCTGAGTAACAGCACTTTCCGCTTGATGGAGGCCAAGGGGCACTATCCCCATATTAGCCATCCTGAGGAAACCATCCGTTTCATTCAAGAATACCTTAAGGATGCGGATTAGAATTACACTGCAATGAGAGGATTAGAGCAATGGATGATCGATTGAACTATGCGCCATGCGGCTATATTTCCATTACACATGAAGGCGTAATTTCGGCAGTTAATGAAACCTTTCTGCACAAAATGGGCTACAAATTGGAAGAGTTGGTCAATAAACATATTGAGTCGATCATGTCGACGGCCAATAAATTGATTTTCCATTCCTACTTTTACCCTTATATAAATTTGGACGGCCAGGTCGATGAATTATTTATTCGCTTAATGGATCGAGAGGGCAGTTCTGTTGCTTATTTGTTAAATGGCAGATGCTGCGAAGTAGCTGGTGAACAAATGATCGACTGTATTCTGGTTCCAATGGGTAAGCGGATTCATTACGAAATGGAGCTGCGCACAGCCAAGCGGCAGATTGAAGAAGCCTACCGGGAGAGCGACCAGGCGCTTATCAAGCTGAAGTTAATTCATGCGGAAATCGAGCAAAAGCAGGCAGAGTTGATGGAGATGAACGCCATTCTGGTCGAATTGTCTGTAACAGATAAACTGACCGGATTGCGAAACAGGCGGTTTTTTCAGGAAAAGCTGGAGGAGCAGCTTCGTTTGTATGAAGAGACGCGGCGTTCGTTTTCGCTGCTAATTGTAGACATTGACTACTTTAAAAAAGTAAATGATACGTATGGGCATCCGATGGGCGACTATGTGCTGGAGAAACTGGCGAATATCTTGAAGCTGCATGCGCGCAAAGAGGATATTCCCGCAAGGTATGGCGGGGAAGAATTTGTCGTCATCCTGCCCGATACCGGTATGGAGGAAGCACGTTCGATTGCCGAAAGTATGCGCCTGGCGGTAGCTGAAGCTGTGTGGGAAATCGGCACAGTAACGATCAGTGTCGGCATTGCGACCACAATTCCCGGAGATACGGAGGCAGCACTGCTGCAACGGGCCGATCAAGCGCTCTATGCTTCGAAGGAGAACGGCCGCAACCGTGTTACCCATAGCAGCGAGCTGGACGAATGATCGAGCGTACTTGTTCGATCATTCGTGAATCGTCCGCCGCGGCAGCCTGAAACCTCCTAGCCATCGGTTAAAACCGAGGCCGGAGGTTTTTTTCATTGTTGGGAGCTGCGCGCGGTGAAGAAACGGGTGGGATTTCGCGGCACTTGACAGTTCGAACTGTAACCAATAAAATTACAGTATTACTTTAACTTGGGAGGCGATTTACATGTCCATTGATCAACAAGCCGCTTCACCGGCAACAGCCCCTTTATTTACACCGCTCCAGCTTGGCAGCTTAACGCTTCCCAACCGGATCGTCATGGCTCCAATGACACGGGGATTTTCACCGAACGGCGTGCCTGGCTCTGATGTAGCCGCCTATTATCGCAGAAGGGCAGCGCACGGCGTCGGCCTGATCGTCACGGAGGGCACGCCAATCGATCATACCGCATCGGCAGCCAGTCCCAACTGGCCTTCCTTCTACGGTCAGGCAGCACTGGAGGGCTGGGCGCATGTTGTCTCAGAGGTGCACGAGGCTGGCGGACGCATCATCCCGCAGCTCTGGCATGTCGGCACGACCCGCAAGCCGGGCAGTCTCCCGAATCCGGCATCGTCCCCGGTGGGTCCATCCGGCTTAACTGCTGCCGGAGAGCAGGTAAATGAGCCGCTTGGTGAAGCGGAAATTGCCGATATTATTGCGGCCTTCGCACGGGCGGCATCCGATGCCAAGCGCATCGGCTTTGATGGCATCGAACTGCATGGTGCGCATGGCTACCTCATCGACCAGTTTTTCTGGGACAAGACGAACAAGCGAACCGACCGTTACGGCGGCAGTCTTGTTGCGCGTACGCGCTTTGCGGCCGAAGTTATTGCCGCATGCCGCCGTGCCGTAGGTTCCGACTTCCCGATCGTATTTCGCTTCTCACAATGGAAGGCCGGAAATTATGATGTCAAGCTGGCTGTTTCTCCCGATGAGCTTGCGCAATTTCTGGCTCCGCTTGTCGACGCTGGGGTTGATATCTTCCACTGTTCAACCAGACGGTTCTGGGAGCCGGAATTTGCAGGTTCCAGCCTCAATCTGGCAGGCTGGACGAAGAAGCTGACCGGCCTGCCGACCATTACCGTCGGTTCGGTCAGTCTGAACAAGGAGTTCACGAGCAGTGCCGAGGATAAGAATGAGCAAGATGCCAGCAATATTGCCGAATTGGTTCACCGCTTCAAGCAAAATGAATTCGACCTGGTGGCGGTTGGCCGGGCGCTGCTTGCTGATCCTGCCTGGACGGAGAAGCTTCACACTGGACAATATGAAGCGATTGCGCCCTATACAGCCGAGGCTGCCAGCCGGTTGTACTAATAATAAAAAATAACAAACACAATGGGCAATCGCGCGAGATGGCGATTGCCCATTGTGTTTGGACTCCTGTGCTTGAAGCTGATGATATGCAAAAAAATGCGTATAAGGTTGGTTAAATTCAGCTTTTGTTTGAACATAGGGCCACGCGCAAAAGCCGTGATGAACATCTGTCCATCACGGCCGAAAAGCGATATTAAATTATAGTTTATTGCTAAACGATATATTTGCTGTTAACGTTTTTCCAATTGTCGTCCAGTTTACATAAGCGCCTAAAATTTTATTTACGATGGAAACCGGAATTAACGTCTGGCTATCTATTAATTTCGGGATGTCTTTATTGTAAACAAGCTTTCCATTAACGGAATACACATCCGAGCCAACTTGGGCATGTATTGTTTTTGCACCGAATTGGACCTGTGCGGTACGTGTCTTTGCATTCCATTCCACCGTTCCGCCCAACAGCTCCGTAATCGTTCGAAGCGGCACATAAAACTCATCATTATGAACGATAGGCTTGATTGTTGTTCCCCCTATTCCCCCTACATTAATTACTGCGTCAACTTCTTCAAGAAAGTCAGTCTTGCGGATTAATCCGTGAACGCCCTTAGTGCGATCCACAACCTGAGATACTTCATAATCCGTAGCGGCGGACAGATAAGCGTAAGCGACAGCCCGGTCCATATTCAGCTTATCGGATAGAAATTGAATCGATTCTCTTACCGATTCTTTCATCGCTTCATCCAAGTCGGGATCGAGTCCAATCGGGATCCAGTATTGCTCTGTCTCAGCAAAGGGTTGTTTGAAATCACCGCTGTGTGGAAGGGAAGGATCGCCCTTTTTCAATACCGTTAACCGGACTGTGCCTCTCAAGGAAGCTTCCAATGCGGTTAATGCAACCTCGCCATCGCCTTGCGCGAAGTGAGGATCACCTGCAAAAAACAAACCGCCCTTTACCTGGATAGGATAGTAAACGGTTGAGCCGACGCCTAACTCATTAATATCGAGGTTTCCTCCGGTTTCAATAGGGGGAATTGAGCTGACAACCTCACTTGTATTTGGTGCAACTCCCATAACGCCTAGAAATGGATTAATAGGGAAACGCACATTATTGCCTGCTTTTGTGGACAAAACACCATACCAATTGCCGTTGATTTCCTCAATCGGCGTGAAGATAGACACATTATTGTACAACTCCGGTTTGTCAGCGCCGGCCCCCGCTTGTGGGCCTTTATTCTCTGGGAACTCATCGGGGAGAGCGCCTTTGCCGTGTCGGTTGGAAATGACCCCATACGGCACACGGGTTTGCAGCGAAAGTACTTCTACTTTAAGGACATCGCCCGGTTCTGCGCCTTCAATTGCGACAGGTCCTGTAATGATATGCGGTCCGTCCTTCACAAAGTCATGCTTGATGGAGGAGGCTGCAATAGCTTTCGCATCATCCAATACATCTTTCGGTGCAATGCCGTATTTTCCGAAATAGGCAACGGGATTTCTTCCTTGATCCTCCACTAAACCCTCATGTGATACGGTGTCGAATGTTACAGCGCTTCCTGACGACACTGTCAAAATTGGCGTGCTTTCCCGGTTGGGCAGCGATCCCCAACGAATGTTTTCAAGTGAAGAAGTGACATAATAGTCCCCTTCTACTTTGTCGATAACGGTTGGCTGCAGCGGCATGCTGAAACTTTGTGCGGGCAACGCCAACATACCAATAATCCCTGCCGCAATACCTATTTTTCGAATAGATTGATGAGTAAACATGTAAATCCCCCTCTATTGCGTTATGTAATATAACATTAAATATACTTTATCACAGCTTTTTCTTTCTATCAAGATTGTTTGTGTTATATATAGTAACATTTAAGTGACAAAAAGAATGGGGGATGAGAGTTTTTCATAGAAAGGGAAAACATGGCTAGCGGTAGAATTAAGAAGAATGGAATGTTAGTGAAGCTATTCATGTCTATACAGATAAAGTGGAATTTCAGACGATGATTGGCAGGAACACGGAAGGCACTTATGTAGAAGAGGAAAATATCATTAAAGTATACACCCCTGCTAATTTAGATGTTCCTGAGGTGCGGGAAGAGTATACGATCAAATCGTTCATGAGTTTGTTCACGCGATTATTCAACAGATTACGCCAGGCATCGGTCGTGTGAAATTACTTGATGCGTGGGGCTGGAGAGAAGTAGAGGGGGAATCCTGATTATAGCAGGAAAGGCTCGACTTCGGCGAGTAACTGGCGGTTCAGGCTACTGGTTGCCGTCAACCCCGCGGCAATTGCTTTTTTTAATTCCGTGTAAATCAATAAGAAAAATAGTAGATTTTTAAATTTAAACATGCTATGATGATTTTGTAATTAAAAATACAATTGAATCAAGGAGATATATGGCTGCTAAAAAGAATCCGACATTGGTCGTTTCCATTCGGCTGGATGAATTGGCACTCAAGGCCGTTGATCTGCTGGTTGAAGCGGGATTGGAAAGCAATCGTTCCCGTGCTGCGTCCCTTTTTGTCCAGCTTGGCATTCAAGCATCGGAAGAGCTGCTCACCAAAGCCAGTGAATTGGTCAATAATGTGCAGCAACTGCGGGGTGAGCTATTAAGTGCGGTTAAGATGAACAACTTGGAGAAAGTATCCGATTTGCTGAGTCGGGACGCCTCACTGGTGAACATGCGCAGCGATAAAGGAGAGACGCCGCTGCTGGTTGCGATTTATTTGCGGGCTAATGAGATGAAGGCATTGCTGTTGGAACGAGGCGCGCAGCTCGATATCTATGAAGCGTCGGCGCTTGGCGATTCGCGCCGTGTGCAGACGCTGCTGCAGAAGTCGCCTGAGCTGGCAAATGCCTATAACACCGACGGCTTCCTTGCTCTAAATCTGGCTTCTCATTTCGGTCATGAGGAGACGGTGCAACTGCTGCTGGATAGCGGTGTGAATGTGAATGGACGGACAAAAGACGGCAATCTGGACAATATGGCGCTTCATGCGTCGGTGCTCGGCAACTATGTACATATCGCCAAGCTGCTGCTGGAATACGGCGCAGATATTAACGGTCGATGTAAAGGACAGCTCAGAGCGGATTTTACCCCGCTGCATGTCGCCGCTTTTTTTGGGAGAGATGCGATGATCGAGCTATTTTTGCAGTATGGGGTGGATCGCACCGCTGTGAACGCCGACGGGGATACCGCGTATGCCTTGGCACAGCGCAAAGGGTTTACAAGCGCAGCGGCTCTCTTGGGCAGTTAGCAGAATCGAGTACAATTTATAGAAGTTACACTAGAGGAGTACTCTAGGGGATGAATCATTGTGACTGTATATTTTTTTATTTTAAAACCAAGTTAATCAATGTGATTTATAAGTTATGATCAAACACGACGGTTATCCGTTGAAACATGATGACGAGGAGATGAAGGCAATGAGTCAACAATCAACTTCCAAACGCCAGCTGCATCTGGGGCTGTTCTTATTTTCTACCGGTTATCATCCTGCGGGGTGGCGGTTGCCTGAAGCGGTAACGGATGGCGCATTTGACAACAGCTTTTTGAAGCGGGTTGTACAGAAACTGGAGCAGGCCAAGTTCGACTTTTTCTTCCTGGGCGATGCATTGGCTTCCAGCAGCGATATGCAGCATCAGTTCCCTTCGCAAATGGTTCGTCTGGAGCCGTTCACAATGCTTGCCTACCTGGCAGCAGCTTCCGAACAGATCGGATTGATTGTAACGATAAATTCAACCTACACGGAGCCTTATCACGTCGCACGGATGACTGCCTCGCTCGATCATATCAGTCAGGGAAGGCTGGCCCTGAATGTCGTGACAGGCGCAGACGCCAGAGCCGCCCATAACTTCAGTCGGGAGAAACACTGGGACAACGCCAAGCGCTACGATTATGCGGAGGAGTTTGTCGGCATTGTCAAGCGGCTGTGGGATACATGGGAAGATGATGCATTTGTCCGTGACAAATCATCCGGCGTATTCGTAGACGGGGAGAAGGTGCATCGTCTCGATCATAAAGGGAACCAGTTCTCGATTGCAGGACCGCTCAATGTTGCCCGCCCGCCGCAAGGACAGATTCCATTGCTGACAGCAGGAACGTCCGAGCGCAGCCGTGAGTTGGGAGCTGCGCATTCCAGCGCAATTTTTACCGGGGATATTTTGTTCGAGGATGCCAAAGTGTTCTACGCCGACATGAAGAGCCGTCTTGATCGCCATGGACGCAGTCGTGAGGAATTATTCATTTTGCCTGGCTTATCCCCACTCGTAGGCCGAACAACCGAAGAAGCGCGAGCCAAATACGAAGAGCTGAACAGCCTGCTCGTGACCAACTATGATGTGTCCGCCTTGTCCCAGCGCGTTGGCATTGATCTGAGCGGGTATCCGCTTGATGGCCCGCTGCCGGATCTGGCTTTGTCCACAATCCCGGGGGAGCGAGTTCAACAACTGGTACGGCTCACGCAAAACGCGGTAGGGGTTGAGACGATCACCATTCGCGACCTGTTTCATTACTTTACGGCGACTTCCCGGGGACATCTGCTGCTTGTAGGCGATCCGGTACAGATCGCGGATGAAATCGAGCGGTGGTTTGTGAATGAAGCTTCGGATGGCTTTAACATTTGCCCGCCTTATATGACCGAAGCGCTGGATCTGTTTGTAGAACTGGTCGTTCCGATCTTGCAGGAGCGCGGCCTGTTCCGTACAGCGTATGAAGGCGCAACGTTCCGCGAGCATTTTGGGCTGAGCAAGCCGGATAATATTTTTGCCAGACAGGCGGCAGCAGCGGCGCAGCAATAACAATTAGGGTGCCTCTTGATGAGCAGACCACTGGAGGGGGATACATGAAAAAAGGAAAAACGCGCTGGTTCAGTGGCGTTCGGATCGGCCAACTGGCGGTGCTGCTGCTCGCTCTGGGGGCAATGGAGTTTATCGTCAGGCAAGGAATTGTCGGCAAATTATATTTGTCCGAGCCAACCGAAGTGCTCCGCCAAGTATGGAGTATCCTGAGCAGCAGAGAAGCATATATGCATATTCGAATTACACTGACTGAGTTTCTGATTGGCTTTTCATTAGCGGCCGTATTAGGGATTGGTACGGGCATGCTGCTGGTGCTTGTACGTGGCGCGGAGGTGTTCTTCCGACCCTTCCTCTCCGCTCTGATGGCGGTGCCGAAAGTGACGATTATTCCGCTTATTATGCTGTGGATCGGCATGGGCATTACCCATAAAGTTGTGGTGGTGTTTCTGTTCTGTTATTTCACCATCGCCTTCAATACGATTACGGGCATCAAGCAGACGGCGGACAATCATCTGAAGGTGGCAAAAGTACTCGAAGCAACGCGCGCCCAGACGATCTGGAAAGTCATTCTGCCATCAGCAGCGCCAACGATCTTTGCAGGGCTCAGGGTATCTGCTGCGACAGGACTTGTCGGCGCCTTGTTTGGCGAAATGATCGCTTCACAGGCCGGTTTGGGCAATTTGCTCGTTCAGGCGACTTCGCTGTACGATACGGCGAAAGCTTTCGCAATTATTACCATTGTAACGGTTTTGTCGGTGCTTATTATTTGGCTGATCGATCTATTGGAGAAAAAAGTCGTGCTGCGCTGGAAAGCCAAGGCATAGCTGCTGCAATGAATTAGCTCACATATTAATCTGCAGGATGGAGAAGGGGAGAGAAGAAGATGAACAAAAGATATCGATGGGCAGGCACGCTGCTTGCAGGCTTTCTGGCAATGGCGGTTATGGCAGGCTGCGGCTCCAATAGCACGAACGGAACAGGCACAAACAATGCCGGTACGAAGCCACCGGCCGCTGAACAGAAAGGTGACGAATCATCGACAGATAAGCTGCAAAAGGTTCGCTATAACGCATTTACCGGTGTCAGCGGATTGGCGGTGCGTTTCGGCGCAGAGAAGGGATTTTTTGAAGAAGAAGGGCTGGATGTTGAGTTTATTACGACTACGAATCCGGTTCCGGGACTCAGCAGCGGGGATATCGATGTGGCGGATTTCTCCACAACCTCGGCGATCGTAGCGGCAGGCAAAGGCGCGCCGATCAAAATCGTCTCTTCTTTGTTTCGGACAAAAGGGGCATTCTATCTGCTGGCAAACCCGGAAATCAACAGCGTTGAGGATTTGAAAGGGAAAAAAGTCGGCGGCGCCGTGTTCGGATCGGGACTGGACGCGTATGCACAGGTGATTTTAAAAGAGCATGGACTCAGCAAGGATGATGTCACTTATGTTGCGAATGGGGTATTTGATGCGGCATATGCATCCTTTTCTTCGGGACAAGTGGATGCCACGATTATTCACGAGCCGTTCGTTTCGGTTGCCGAGAAGGCGGGGACAGGCAAACTGCTTGCCAAAGGGTGGGACTATCTGCCGAACTTCCATACCGGTGTGATCGTTGCCAACAGCAGCTTTATTGATGCCCATCCGGATATCGTGGAGAAGCTGCTTCGTGTGTATTTCAAGTCGCAGGCTTATGCGAAAGAGCATCTGGACGAATATAAAACATTTTTCGTAGCGAATGCCAAAATTGATGCCGATGTGGTGGATACGATGTTTGAGCGTGAGGATGTGCTCTGGGACAACAACCCGGATGTCGATCTGACAGCTTTGCAAGAGACGCAGCAAACCCAGCTCGACCTTGGCTTTCAGGAAAAAATATATGATGTGGACAGCATTCTCGATTTGCGCTTCATTCCAAAGCAATAATGTGAGGGGAGGGAGGTATCATGCCTGGATTTACAATTGATAATGTATCGATGATCTATGGCGGCGAAGTGCCGACCGAGAGCTTATCTGATATTAATCTGACGATTGGAGACGGGGAGTTCGTCAGTATTCTGGGACCAAGCGGCTGCGGCAAAAGCACCCTTCTGGAAATACTCGCCGGGCTGCAGACGCCAACCTCGGGCGAGGTGCAATTCGGTGGCGTCCCGTTCCGCGGGCCCGATAAGCGCAGAGGGGTTGTCTTCCAGGACCCCTCCCTCTATCCTTGGCGAACCATTGCCCGCAACGTGGAACTTGGTCTGGAAATCAGAGGCGATGACAAGCGCCAGCGACGGGAGACAGTGAGCCAATATTTGAAGCTGGTCGGGCTTGGCGGGTTTGAGAACAAATATCCGCACCAATTGTCCGGTGGCATGCGTCAGCGAGCTGGACTTGCCAGGGCGTTAGCCAATCGTCCCGAGGTGCTCTTGATGGATGAGCCGTTCGGCGCGGTCGATCACCTGACCCGGCTGCAACTGCAGGATGATCTGCTGCGGATTTGGCAGGAGGAGAAGAAAACGGTCGTATTTATTACTCATGATGTGTCCGAGGCAGTCTATTTGGGTGATCGGGTGGTGTTGCTGTCGCCGCGCCCGGGGCGGATAGCCGCCGAGTTCAAGGTGCCGCAAGCCCGTCCGCGCAAGCGGGAGGATCTGGCGCTGCTCGATATTCAGAACCAGATTTATGCGTCGATTAATCAGGTGAAGACACAGGATAGTCTGGAGTTTACCATTTAAATAATGTTTGATATAAGTCCAAGGAGGATGCTACGTATGGCAAATCAAGCAATTGTTTCGGTCTCATGGTTAAGCGAACGTATTCAGGATGAGAAGGTCGTGGTGCTCGATGTGCGCTTTTCGCCAAAGGATGCCGATTACGGCAAGCAGGCGTATGATCGCGGGCATCTGCCCGGCGCTTCATTTGTGAATTTCAAGGCGGATCTGGCGGATAAACCGCAGCAGCATGGCGGCCGCAGTCCACTGCCTTCACCCGAAAAGCTAGCGGCCTTGTTTGGAGGACTGGGTATCGATCAGGACAGCATCGTCGTTGTATACGAAGATAAGAATGGCCCAGCGGCGACGAGATTGTGGTGGGTTCTAAGTTATCTTGGCGTGGAGCAGGTCTATGTGCTGGATGGCGGGTATGCAGCATGGACGGGTGCCGGCTTGCCAGTAACGGCGGAAGCTGACGCCCCGGTACGACGGGAACTGGTTCCGGCGCCGAAGGGGGATTGGTTGGCTAGTGTTCAGGATGTGCGGCAGGCGATTGCCTCCGGGAGCGCTACGTTGATTGACTCCCGGGACCGCAAGCAGTTCACGGGAGAGGAAGCGCCGCAGGACCCGGTAGCCGGGCACATTCCGGGAGCGCGGCATTACTTCTGGAAGGATGCGCTGGATGAAGAGGAGAGCTGGCTGCCGCAGAGTGAACTGGCCGAGCGCTTCGCAGCGCTGCCGAAGCAAGGTGAATACATTGTATACTGTGGATCAGGGATTACGGCTACACCGAACGTACTTGCTCTGAGGGAAGCGGGTTACACGAACGTCAAGCTGTATGCAGGCAGCTGGAGCGACTGGATTAGCTATGAGGAGAATCCGATTGCGGTTGGGGAAGAGTAGAAGGCTCAAACAGATATACAGGTTGGGATTTGGAGTACATCGCTCATGTGGCGATGTACTCTTTTGCGTTTGCTGGGATGTGTCGAAGTCAACATGGAGTCAACGCTTGCTCGCTGAAAGTACTTATATGGTGCGATTTTGCCAACGCTTTTTTGGAAGGCGACGGTACAGCCTACAGAACCTTGTAATCACACAAAGAAAGGCCGGTAGTTCCCGCTTTGTAGAGCCACTGCCAGCCTTATTTGTATGTGAAGAGCATGTAGAAAGTCTGAAACTGAACCTTGATTTAAGGGCATAAGTCAACACATGAAGCATAAGGAAAATGAATTCAAAACAAAATCAACATTCGAGGTGTGTTGTAAGAAATAGAGGGGTTGGTGTTATGCTTAATCTTTATTACAAGATTAGTTAAATTACGACAAACCCAATTAACGCCATGATCCTATTTCATCATAAAACAAAAAAAGGTAAGATTAAACATGTTAAAAAGTAGGTGATTTTGTTGTTAATTGGTTTTTGAGATTATGTCAGAAAGGAGCGAACAACTGTTGTAATTATGGCTTACAGAAAACCTTGTTTCATCTACCTCGGCGAAGCCGACAGGCTATTTATTATAATATCGGAAGGAATTTGAAGCCATGAAAAAAGGGTTAATGTTCTTTATTGCTTCATTATCATTAGTACTGTTTACAAAAGAAGCAAATGCTTATAGTTTACTTGGAGGTAAACAAAAATCTACAATTGTTGTTTACAGGATCCATAGTTCTTTAACCTCTGCATATCAATTCAATTTTACTAGTGCTGTCTCTGCTTGGAACGCTACCCCTACGAACATTTCAATAAGACAACATGCCAATAATAATGGAGGAGGCAGTGATGACATTGCAGGTATAAATTACTTATACTAAAAGGAGAGTTTAAAAATCCAAAAAAGTTGCTATTATATCGGCTCAAAACTGAAATTAGCGGTTGACGAATTCAAATGAGCATAGAACGAGGATAGAAATGGAAAACATTATCTGTCGGCATTAGCAGCGGCTGCAAACAGCCTTCTCCCTTTGGTAAGGTGTGTTCTGTTTCGTGGGTATTCGTGGGGATCTTGCGCTAACGCTTGCCACAGCGCTTAAATGGCCTCAAATGACCCTTTTGTAATTCTAACGCTTGTCACGGTGCTTATTCCCCCCATGGACGGTTAAAATCATGCGATTTTCGATAAATAAGGTGGCTCAGTTTCCTTACAATCATTATGGGGCTGAATTTCCCTAAATAGCGCCGCTCATCAGCGTTAGAATGCCACACGAGCGGTTAGCATTCCAAGCGCGCACGCTGATGTCGCGAATAGCACTTCACTCACCCGTGCTCCTTTCGCCGCATGACGGCGGTCGGTCCACCAGATGCTCCCTTCCTTGCTTTGATTCCGATTAAAGTCAACCACTGATTTTTAGATTGAGCTATTATATCACTATTAATTATTGCAATTACTATAGTTACTTTTCTTTTGTTAAATCAGAACAATTCTGCTGCTTCTTCAAAGGATATAATTGACGTACATACTTCAGGAGATGTCGCAGAAAGTTTTTCATCTGTAGAAGAATTATATGAGAATGCATCTTTGGTCGTCCAAGTAGAAGCCACTAGAACTAAACCTATAGAGTACAGTGGTATAACCTTTACATTAACCGAAGGGAAAATAGAGAAATTCTTTAAAGGTGAATATGAAGCAAATGATGTTATTTCAATCCTAGAAACAGGTGGAATTTCCGAAGTACACTCAAATAACAAAGTTCAAAGAGTAAATTATATATTTGAAGAGAACGAAGTATTTAAAACTGGCGATAAAGCAATAATTTTCTTGAAAAAATATAGTGGTCCTATTGCTGAAAATTCATATGTTGTATTAGGAGTATATCAAGGAAAATTCTTAATAAATGGAGAGAAAATAATTGCCCCTGAACATGGAATAGAGGGAATAAGCGGTATTGAAGACTTGAAATTGAATTAACCACAAAGGCGGACTCAAACATGAAGAGGCTTTCTTTACTCATTTGTATTTCACTAATGACATTTTTTGTGATTTCTTGTAAACAGCCTGAACCTGACTGGACATACAGTTTTATTGTTTTTGAAGGTAATATATATGAAGTCACTAAAAATCTAGTAAATCAAACTGAAAGTGAAATAGGAGTTATTGAAAAGAGAATTAAGGATGAAAAGTTGTACACTGGAATATTCTACTTATTCTAAAGGAACTAAGCTTTTTAAAATTCTTGATGTTGATATTAAAGATTCGATAGCCGTTGAAACTGAGTCGGAAAAGCTTTTGCAAGCAGATTATCAAGGTGAATATGGTAAGTAGGGGTAAAGGCAAGTGCAGTTTTAATGGCACTTGCCTTTTTTCTTTAGCCTAAAACTATATCCATTTCCTGCGCTGCCCCATAATCCACCCCGTATGTATGACTATACCGATCCAGTGTAATCCCCACAGAAGAGTGCCCCAAGCGTTCGGATACAACTTTAGGATGCACATTTTGCTGTAGCAGTAGCGAAGCATGGGTATGCCGAAGATCATGAAATCTGATTTTGGGAAGTCCAGATTTTCGCAGCATATCCAGCCAGCAAGACTCAAAATAATAGGGATTTACCGGGGAGCCATTCTTGGTTTGGGTGACCAGTCCCAAGTCTTTGTATGCAGGGTCAGCAGCAAGTTTGTCTTCTGCCTGTAATACTCTTTGTTTCTTTAGCGCATTCACTGTGATCTGTGGCAGAGCAATAACCCGAATGCCTGCCTTCGTTTTTGGCTCCTGAAAAATATGCCCCTTCTCGCCGCGCGTGTATGATTGTCTGATATGAATGGTTTTATCCTGAAAATTTACATCTTCCCAGCGTAAAGCAATCGCTTCGCCTCGTCTAAGTCCACATGTAGCAGCAAGAAGAATAATGATGTAGTAACGGTAGGGTTTGGCGTACTCTAAAAAGGTAACAAGTTATCTGTCCAAACCTTGTACAAGAGCCATATCTATCTTGTCCAATTGTTATTACCAAAATTTTTGAAGGGGAGTATGGTGGGGGTGAGGAGAAGTTGGAATTTTCCTTCTACGATAACGCGACTTGTAGATGGCGTACTTTTAACATTACCCGTGAAGCATTGGCGAAAGAGAGCACCATTACGCAAGTGAACAAATTTGGTTACAGCTTGTCTACGGAACGCGGAAGGAAATCAGAAGCGAGAAGACTTATGGGTTTTATAAGGTTTGATGAGAATGCAAACTATGCGAATATCCCAAGACAAAAGATGGTAACCAAACTTGGTTTTTCATCGAATTTTAGATCTTTTGCATTGTACGACCCCAACGTAACAGTTGACTACGAGGGTCCAGAACAAAAAATGTTGTTAGAAAAAGGAGGGTGGCGAGGCGTGAGGAGCGAACAGGCAAAGGGTACGCGCCAGCGGCAAAGACTACATCGAGCGGGAGTACGAAAGCAACGGACCAACACAGCAAGCCACTACACGCATACATCGGATCACATCAAAATTGCCCACTCTGCCCAAGTCTGCCCATGACCTCTGGGCGGGCTTGAGAGCTTGTACACAAGGGAACGAAACTACATCTGCCCAGAAGCCCACAATAAAAAATAAAAAATGTATGTATATGTTGTATATGTGTGTAAAAAAGAAATGTATCTCTGTATCGGTCTGTGGGCAGATAGGTACAGAACCACTGGGCAGGTATGGATAAGTGAAGCTGTAGCTTTACCAAGCACCGATGATGTTGATGAATTCTTTTTCTCCTAAAATCTTCAGTAATTGTAGTGGTCGTCACATTTTATTTAGTAATATTGTGCTATTGTCATATAGAAGTGTTTAGTCGTTGAGAAGATCACAAAAATGGAGGTAAACATGAACGTTCTTATAACAGGCGGAACAGGCTATATTGGGTCAGTGCTTGTAGACGAATCAATAAATGCTGGGCATAACACGTATGTATTGACAAGAAGTAAAGCTAAATCAAAGGGCTTGGAGATGCAAGGTGCTAAGGTGATTGTTGGAGATATGCTTCAGGATGGACAATGGCAGCAAACAATCAATGAAATGGATGCGGTCATTCATTTGGCAGCTCCGCCCACATGGGGTAAAAAAGTAACCAAAAAAGTAGCCCTAACCTATGCAGATGGCCATTTGCAGCTCACAAAGCGACTGTTTGATGCCATTAATCCTAAACAATTAAAGCATCTTGTTTTTGTTGGCGGTACAAGTTATTTTGGCGATTCTGGCAATAAAGAGGCTAAGTCAGAATTATTCCAATCCGATCCAAAAGGCTGGGGACCCTATATTGCGCCCTCCATTAAATACGCAAAAGAGAAAATTGCAGAAGGATATCCTGCATCGATTGTATTTCCTGCACAAATTTATGGACCTTCCTCATGGATGGAACAATTATACTTACAGCCTTTATTTATGAATAAGCCACTTACTACTTTAAAGGGCTATGCCCCGTATTTTTCGCCTATTCATATTGAAGATTGTGCTCGTGCTCTGCTACATGTCATTGAACATGGGAAAATAGGCGAGGACTATATCATTTCTGATCTCCAGCAGCTGCCCTCCTCAGTATTTAGAGGGGAAATTATAAAACTCATGGGCGTGAAGGAGCCAAAATTTCGTGTGGTACCTCGCTGGCTATGCCAATTAATATTAGGTCCGGTATTAACGGAATATGCGACTGCTCATACTAATTTCTCAAGTAAAAAGCTCCAAGAGACAGGGTTTAAGTTCCGTTATCCGACATATCAAGAGGGCTTGTCGCAAGTGGTTAAGGTGTGGCTTCAAAAGCAGAAGCAGTTATAGGATAAAGCAAGCCGTATAGCTGCGGTTTGTTTTTTTATCGTTAAAAGCTCGCACAGGCAGGGCGTTAAGACTTTCCTGCCTGGTACGAGCTGCACTTAAACGGTTGAACCGCCGTATACCAAACGGTACGTACAGTGGTGTGGAAGGTTGGCTACTCAACTAATGGGCAGCCTGCTATTCAATTGGCTAGCGGCTACCTAGTAGAAACAAATCGCCGAAGGCGTCAGGATTCTTGCGACCGATGCCGCCGTTGTACTCAATCCAGCCTTTGCGGCCTGAGCTGTCGTTGTCATTGACTAGCAGCGAGAATTTAAGCTGGGTGCCTTCCAAAAACGCGTCTGCGCCAAGTTCCTCGCGCGGAATGGCCAGCTCGTAGATCGTCTCCTTATCATGTCGCGTAATGCCGACCTGCATGTTGTTCATCGGTCCCGGTTTGAAAGGACGCGGGCCGAGCCAACGGAACGCCGTAGTCGTGCCTTTTTCCAGCAGTGCGGCCCCAAACTCGTGAACGCCGGACAGGTGTCCGTTTTCATCCACCAGCCGGAAGCCAAACTGTACACTGTCGCCTAGATAGATGTTAGCAGGCTCTTCATGCTGCACGTGCTGATCGTCCTTTATTTGCAGAGCGATGTACACATAG
Source organism: Paenibacillaceae bacterium (assembly GCA_004134985.1). GTDB lineage: Bacteria > Bacillota > Bacilli > Paenibacillales > Paenibacillaceae > Paenibacillus_D. Next base: position 38,198 of record REGQ01000016.1, read on the forward strand.
CTCTCGTCCCATGCAATCCAGCCAAGCCCGCTAAGGTCATCCGGTCCGTTATAATCATGCAGCCGCAGCTGCGACTGACGATTCAGGGGAAACGGGTGTTCGGGCTTCCAGTCTTCAAGCGATCCATCGATTGTAAGCGGCTTGGACAGCTTCTCTGCGACATAGACGTAGGTTAGTATGGCTGTCTCTTGCAATACGGTTCCTGAGCTATTCATTACGGAAATCGCCTGCGGATCCTCGGCGTAATTCGCCAGCGTCAAGCTGCTGCTCGTGCCGGGCTGCAGCAGCTCGAACGAATAGGTTTCCTGCTTCTGTTCCTCGGCTTCAAGTGCACTTATGCCCAATGTTCCCTGCAGTGCGCGGGGTGACTGGTTCGTGACGGTAAGGCGGGTCTGTATTTGATGGCTTGCCTTATCATAGAAGACCGTTCTAGCGATGCTGAGCGGCTCCTTCACCTTGATATATACGGCGAGTGCTAAGGCAGAGGAGCCCTTAGCGCCCGTCTTCAGCAGGAGCGGATAAATGCCGGCCCGCGCATCCCCTGGAATCTGTATGGCAGGGTGCTGCCCGGAAGCGAGCGAGTCTGAGCCAGTCAGCTTCCAGCCCTTCGGTAGACTAACTTGCAGCCGATTGTCCTCTTCGGTATGCTGTGTCTTTCTGATTAGCGGTATTTCGGCCGTATCGCCTGCGAATGCGCCAATTTCGATTTGTCCCGGCATAAAAGACTGGTCGGGCGTCGAAACCGCGTTTCGCAAAAAATGAACCGTTGATTGAACAACCTGCTCCCAATACGCAGGGTCATGATAGTTGTGCTCGCCGCCCTGCAGCGTGACTAGCTGATTGTATACGCCCGCCCTTCCCAGTTTGTCGGATAGAAGCAGGCTTTGGTCATACAGAACTATGGCATCGGCCGTGCCATGGATAATTAGGGTCGAAGGGAATCCCTCGTTGATCTTGCCGACAAACATTGGACCATAAATATCGATGACGGCAAACAGTCCAATCGAATCATTCTGACCGGATGCCGCGAACTGGTTGGCATAGGCAGCTGCCAGCAGTCCGCCCGCCGAATCGCCTCCAATCGCTGTATGTTTTGTGTCAATCCGATAAGTGTCCTTATGCTCATGAAGCCAGATTAAGGCATCCTGAATATCTGCAAGCGCATCGCTCTGCGTGCCTTTCATATCACTCTCAGGATTGGCTCGGAGGCGATAGTTTATAGAGGCGACGGCGTAGCCTCTGCTGGACCATTCCTTTGCAATAGCCTCTGCATCACCTTTATCGCCCGAATTAAAGCCCCCGCCGTGGATAAACAAAATTAGCGGACGTGCGGCCTCTCCTTCCTGGACAGGCTCATACACATCGAGGGCAAGCTGCTCCTCCTTGCCTTGCTCATTGGCCTTGACTGCAAACACGATATCCTTCTGCACCTGTACTTTGAACACCGGCTCCAGTAGCCGAGCTGCTTCTGTGTCGTTGTTGTCGGTTGATTTCGTTAAGTAATTAAGTCCCGGCACGCAAAGCAGTGCTACAACGGCTATAATTGCGGCCGACCATAGGATAAGTCTGGCGTGTTTTCCCAAATTGCATCCCCCCTTTTCGCCATTATTTCAATTATTGGGAATAGATGTAAGGGTTGGTTTTACGACAATTATGTTTAAAATTACGATTGTTGAAAGTAAGGCGCTGAAGGCAGTGAGTTCAATAGCATAATATCCGATTAAATAAGGGAATCGCAGGATTTGGTATAATAGATGCCAGTTGCGACGGGAAACGAGTAAGAGTTAAGAGGCCGCATCGGACGGGGGGTGGGCTAGCAGCAAATTTGTACATTATTCCAATTAGCCTTGGGCGGACAGTTGGAGCGATTGGATCTCGTACAGGGAGAATCCGATTGCGATGGGGAAAGGTAAGAGGCCGGAAGCCGTATCGGACGCGGGTTGGAGGGCTGTGACAGGTTGCCGATTGGGGCCTGTCGCAGCCCTCTTGCTTTGCTGTTGGCATATGGACTGCTCATCTCAAAAAATTCATCCAAGCGGTCAGGGTTATACACGGCTCCAGGTTAATACCAAGAACAGATATAGTTAATTTTTATCGATACAAAAAATCTGTAAATGGTAAAATTGAGAAACGAGTATATAAGGGGAAGTCATATGAGTACGGTGCAACGTCGGAAACCAAAGGAGTTTGTTCAATGACTTTTAAATCATATAAGAAAGATTACGATTATTCATATTCAAATGGTGTGTTCCCTACAATAGAACTGCTTCAACATCGCCCCAATATAATTGAAAAGATATTATTGCATTCAAAAGGAAGTCAAAACCAGGGCATAAAGAAGATCATTGAGCTTTGTAACCAACACGGGATTGTGTTTGAGTTAAACGACAAGCTAGTAAGCAAATTAAGTACTAAGGAAAATTGCTATGCCATTGGAATTTTTTCAAAACCGTCCGATAATCTTTCTGACATTGAGAATCACATCGTCCTTGTAAATCCAGGTGATATGGGAAATTTGGGAACCATTATTCGAACTGCAGTTGGGTTTGGAATTACTAATTTAGGCATAATAAGACCCGCTGTTGACGCATACGATCCTAAAGTTATTAGAGGGTCAATGGGTTCTTTTTTCAAAATGAGTATACAATATTTTGATAGTTTTCAAGAATACATGACCAGATATTTTAACGAAATTTATACCTTCAGACTAAATGCTCAAACGACGCTTAATAACGTAAAAATAAATGGGGGCAGACCTTATACCCTCCTTTTCGGTAACGAAAGCTCTGGACTAGCAAGGGAATTTAATAATATAGGTTATAGTGTAAAAATTCCTCATGGCTATGAGATTGATTCATTAAATTTGGCTATTGCTGTTGCTATAGCAGTTCATCATTTTACAAATAATTAAGAGCATATCCACCATTCTGGTGCTACCTTGCTTCACTTTGCCTTCCCGTAACATTCCGTTCGGCTTGATCCATCCGCAGAATTAATTTGTAGTGAACTGCCGAGGAGGAAGAGACTCGTGTCCCTCGTAGCGGTTTTTGGGGTAAATCTCTTGACTACTACGTTACGTCATAGTGCATAATATCCACTATAATAAATAAGGGGTGAAAGATATGAATATAAAGTCATTACGCTCAGATAAAATTTATCGAAGAGTTGCACAAGCTCCACAAGAGGAAAAGGTTGAGTTATTCAGACAAGAAATGTTGGCTCCATTTATGAAAAAATGGGAAATCCAGCATATCCCTTTCAAAGCTGAGGAGCCCAATGGTTTTGATGTTATTACATTGAATAATATAATGAACATCTCTCCTAATCAGATCACAAATGAGATTTCAACAGAAATAGAATTAATCTCGTCTGATTCTTTTTGGTCTGAGTGTGAAGATGCCGTGAAGAAAAGCCTTCATTTATTTGCAGAGCATGGAGTGAACCTATCTGTATCCGATTACTTATTTACCATTCTATTAGGGAATCCGGAAAGCCCTTCATTAATGTTAAGTGAAGGATATAGTGGTGATGGGGGTATTCCTGGCTATATATTTTGTACACTTGTGCCAAATGAATATACAATACCTCGAATGAAAGCTGCTTTAGCACACGAATGTAATCATAATGTTCGGTATCAATTTATTCAATGGGATCATACCGTTACCTTAGGTGAATTAATCGTTAGTGAAGGATTAGCAGAAAACTTTGCTACTTCCATCTTTGGGGAAGATATGCTTGGCCCTTGGGTATCGAAAACAACTGCGCAAATGCTTAATGAGCGTATTAAGCCTGTACTCAAGGAACAATTACAAATAGCAGGCTTTGATAAAATTGCACCGTATCTTTACGGTGACGAAATAGCAAAACTTCAAAACTATGAACCAGTCAATATGCCTTACAGTGCGGGCTATGCCTGTGGATATTATCTAATTAAATACTACTTAGAAAAAACAGGGAAATCGATTTTTGAAGCAACAATTACACCTGCCAATCAAATACTAGATGACATAGAAGGATTTTGGGATGAAGAAACCATTATTAGCGGTTAAAGATATTGTTAAAATTACAGGCATAACAACTAGAACCTTACAATATTACGATAAAATAAATTTATTTAAGCCGACTCACTTAACAGAAAACGGCTATCGGCTCTATGATCGAAACAGTTTAGAAAAACTTCAAACGATTTTATTTTTAAAGGAAATGGACTTTTCCTTGAAGGAAATTGCGGATATAGTGAAGCTTACGAAACAAGAGCAGAAGCAAATATTAAAAAAGCATAGCCAAACTTTAATATCGAGAAAACAAAAATTAGAAACAATCATTACTGCATTGGATGAGTATGTATCGGGGAAGGATATTTACAACTTACAGATTTTTAATCATTCATCTATTTTGCCATTACAAGAACAATATGCTCATGAAGCGAAATACATCTATGGAGGAACAGAAGAATTTAAAGAGTTTGAGGGAAAACTGGAGAAACTCTCTCCTAGTGAAAAAGCGAGCCTATATGCTGAATTTGAACAAAACATGGAAAGAGTATTCAGAAAAATAGCATCCTTTATTGATCAATCCCCTTCTTCCGATGAAGTACAGTAATTAATCACAGAATGGAAAAGTTATCTCGAACATTCTATTGCATGTGACTCTGAAATGTTAACATGTATTGCAAATACGTATAGATTTGATAATCGATTCAAAAATTATATAAATCAATTTAGCGATGGAGATTTAGCCGAATTTTTATATAACGCAATTGTACATCATATCAACCGATAGAAGAAGTAATGATGAAAAGGATAGACCCCCCACCTTTTGTTGTTGGAACCTTCCGAGCATGGGGGGTTCGTGGGGGGATAAGAAGCAGGAGCAAGCAGGATTCAGCCACAGCATGGGGACTTGATCCGCTTCTCTTGCTTGCTTTTAATTATTCCGCCGATTCCGCTGTAAGGTGTTGCTGGGTTTCCTCGCGGAGCGAATCAGGGTAATAGAGCCATTGAACAAAAGAAGTGCGAGTACGGGATGCAATGCCGAAAACACACCAATCCGTGCAGATAAAATAGCGGTAAGAAACATGCCTACCACGATTCCCAATAAACCGATGCATCTCCAGATCACGTGTTTTGGCATACGGCCGATCCAGCCCAATACCGCTAGCACAAGCGGGAGGAAAGCGAAATATCTCGCGAAGCTAACGTGATGAGCCCAGTTGTTCGAATCGACGAAGAACGCAAGGCCCGCGAACAAGACTTGAAGCACAACAGAGGCTGTGAATAACCATGCCACTGTTACAAAGGTAATTCTAATGCCGATAGAATAAGGGTGTTCATTCATTGTTCGTTCCTCCATAAAAATTCTCTGCACTCACTGGGTCCATATTTACAATCATATGAGCGATTTTGTCGGGTTCAGTCTCTCCGATCACATACACTTGCGGCGACCGAGGAATACGCAGGCGGCTGTGGTCATGGAAGATGCGAGAAACGAGGGTTCCAAGTGTATTTCCGTTTCCCTGCTGAAGCACAGTCCAGAAGCGTCTCTCTCGATCTTCCCAAGATCCCCAATGTTCCTCAGAATGGATGAATAACCCCGGCATGATTGGTCTAGGGATGATTCCTGCATTCATGAGTTCCGCAGTAATGGGGTCGAACAATTTGCGACAATAGAATCCATAGGCGGAATCGCCTCCTTTGGCGAAAATGTTTTCGAGTTCCTGTAGATAATCTTCCCTGACTTGCTGCCAGTGTTGATCTATCTCTTGCTGAACATACGTTTTCAGCATTCTCATGGTCACCTTATTTAATTGATCAGTTAATTGGCTCACCATAAAACTCCTCTCGGTTTAAGTCCGAAACTTTAAGCTCGGTCATAATCGGCATTCCAGTTATTAATTGCACGTTTGATTTCTTCAGGTGAAATGGCTTCGTTTGCAGCTTTCTCACAAAGGGAAATAAACTCGTCGTCCGAAGCAAAACGAAGCGCAATGATTTGGTTTAGTGTCAGCCGTGAATCGAGACGTTTTCCGGTCAGTACAAAGTGTCGCAAGTTTTCTTCCGCACGTATCGCGCGGTCCTGGACCTTGCATGCAAACCTTCTGGAAAAGAAAATGGCCATTACGATCATGAGGCAAAGGAACACGAAAAGCAGGGAGGGGACCCAGGATGTAGCACTCCGATCGGGCAGAAACGCATAAACAATGGCCACGACCAGTGACAAGAAAGAGAGCGGTACGAGAATAAGGTGGAACGCCGGAATTAACCTTACATGATTGCCGTAATGTTGTGACTTCATAGAATAAAACTCCTTTTTTAATGAATTTGAGTGAGTGCACACTCAATCAATCATAAACCCAATGTATTGTTGAGTGTGATCAAAAACTTGACTTTGGGTGAGTGCTCACTCATAATATAACCATAACCTGCACTTTACGTCATGTCAATAGGAAGGGAAAACATTTGGACTTGAAAACTAAAATTGCCGAAGCCGCTGAACTAGTATTATTGACAAACGGACTTGCAAAAACGACGACAAAAGAGATCGCTCGTGCGGCGGGCTGTTCCGAGGGTTCGCTTTACAATCATTTTCGAAACAAGGAGGATATTTTTCTCCATGTACTGCGGGGACAACTAAAGAACTTGATGGGCGTCCTGACATCCTTACAAGGATTGGTCGGTAAAGAAACGGTACAGCATAATCTCGAGAAAGTGGCAGTTTCTGCACTCGAGGATTATACGAACTCGATGCCCTTAATCTGTTCGATTTTTTCCGAGCCAGACATCTTACTTCGTCATCGGGAAGGGTTTGTGCAACGGAATGAAGGACCACACAGGGCAAACGAAGCGGTGGCAGCTTATTTAATGAAAGAGCAGGAGTCTGGCAGAATTATGGGTGACATCGATGCGAGGGTCGTGGCTGATTGTGTGCTAGGAAGCTGTTTTCAGCATGCATTCCAACTGAACTTCACAGGCAAACAAGAGTCACACGAAGAACGTTTTAATTATGCCCGTCGTATCGTTAACACGTTATTCCCGGATAAGTAAAGATGCTAGCAACGGCGGCGATGATTTCCAACATCTGAGGAGAATCCGGTGGCGACGGGGGGAAGAGTAAGAACTGGCCGGCCGCGTCGGACGCGGGTTTGGGGGCTGTGACAGGTGGTGTAAGTAACCTGTTGCAGTCCCTTTTGGGATGTTCGTTCAACAGTTTGCAAACGAGAGGTCGGAGAAAGCAGTTGCAGGAACTCCGGAGTTAGCCTCAGTTGGGCAGTCGGGTCAGGTTGTTGTTGAATAGCATCGTGCGCCTTGCTTCCGTCCGTCCACAAACAGGCGCGGCGAGTTCTTACGTGTGGAGCAAGAGTCCAACCGCGATTCAGATAGCGTTGATGAAATACATGAGCCATGAGGGATAGATATGGGACTGATTATATATTTGGGAGGAGATTTGGATATGGAATTTATTTATGAAGATGAAACGCTGGCAGTAACCGTTGTTCAAGCGATCCAAACTGGCGATATTCTATCGTTGAAGAGACTGCTCGTCGAGAATCCAGGGTTGGCAACGGCAAGAATTATCGGAAGAGACAATAGCAACGAAGGCGAAAGTTGTAGGGTGTCTCGAACACTGTTGCATGTGGTGACCGACTGGCCCGGTCACTTCCCGAACGGAGCGGCTACAGTGGGCGTGTTAGTCGAGTTCGGTGCGGAGGTGAACTCTCGTCTCACGGGTTCGAACACCGAGACACCGCTTCATTGGGCTGCGAGCTCCGATGACATTAAAGTGCTTGACGCTCTTCTTGATGCTGGCGCCGACATCGAAGCGTCAGGTGCAGTGATCGCCGGCGGCACACCACTGGACGATGCAGTAGCATTCGCACAATGGTGTGCAGCCCGTAGATTGGTTGAACGCGGAGCGATGATTGCACTCTGGCATGCGGCTGCACTTGGACAGATGGACGCAATAAAAGCCTATTTCGCCGGGAATATGCTTTCTGAGCGTTATCCTTGGGGAGCAAATAGCTCTTCTCCTCCGGACAAGGTTACCGTTGCCTTCTGGTGCGCTTGCCATGGAGGACAACTGCAGCCTGCAGCATTCCTCCTCGAACAAGGTGCCGAACTGAACTGGATATCCGTCTGGGATGGATTAACTCCACTGGACGCGGCAAAACGTAGTTCCGCTGCTGAATTGATTCAGTGGCTTGCCAGTCAAGGAGCTAAATAGTTCGCGAGCTGCCGTTGTCATGGGCATATGAATCGCTCCGCTCGAAATAGTTTCAAAAAAATGACACTATTGGTATGGCGGTGACATGCCGGTTCGTATATAATAATTATAAAATCTGGGAATCCAAGCGGCAATCCGGGGGGACCGAAATGAATAACACATCAGAGTCAAAAACACTTGTTCACACAGTCGTTCAGGTAAGACTACCCGTCAGAAACATCGATGAAGCCGTAGCATGGTATGAGAAATATTTCGGTTTTAAACATTGCTGGAAAACCGAAGAAGAATCAGATTTGAAACTTGAACCAGGACCCTATTTGTTTTTAAAACGAGTAGAGCAGCCTATACCGATCCAAATTGTGTCAGATGGAAAATCCTATGCGGTTCTTTGTATGAAAACATCTAATGTTTTTGAATGCTACCAAAGATTCGTGGACGCTGGTGAAGAAGTAACCGAAATAACGCATACTTGGAATATTGATCGTTTTCCTGAATTCAATGTTACAGACCCTTCAGGCAATATTATTAATGTAGCGAACTATCCGGATTTACATATTGATGGTTTTTGAGCTGTCGGTTAACGATAGCTTAATTGTGATGACTTGCAAACAACAATCAACAATCTGCAAATAGCAGTGTTTCAGCCCATCCACCCTCTGGGTGCTACTTAGCTTCACTTGGCCTTTTGTTGGCGTTTCGTTCGGCTGGAGGACGAAGAACGGAAAGACGCATAATCGTATTTTAACGTTGAATACATCGCATTGTAGGCAAAGTGCCTCGTGCGATGTATTTTTTTACTTGAAATCAAAAGGTTCGAATTTGGCAGGGTATGCGTTTGACGAGTGTAATGTACTTGACATAGTCATTCTACTACAATAGAATAAAAACATAACATTCTACTGCAGTAGAACAATAGTGAGGTGCTTTTCTATGAGTATGAAGCTGTTTGACAGTGAGCTGAACATTATGGAGATTTTGTGGCGAGAAGGTGATACAACGGCTAAGAGGATAGCAGAAATAACGAAGGAAACCATAGGCTGGAGCAAGACAACAACCTACACCATCATCAAGAAGTGCCTCGATAAGGGAGCGATTGAGCGGCAAGAGCCAAATTTCGTTTGCCGTGCGGTGGTATCGCGAGAGCAGATTCAACAGTATGAAACAACAGAGCTTATCAATAAAATGTATAATGGGGCTCCCGACAGGCTAATTGCTTCGCTTCTTGGGCAGAAACGGATGACGTCTGAGGAAATTAGCCGCCTGAAGCAGCTGATTGAGAGATTGGAATGAGGTGGGGCATGTCATTGCTTGAGATGAGCGTACCGGCCTCCCTCTTCATTCTTGTGGTTGTATGCGTTCGTGCAATGCTCTTGCATAAGGTCCCGAAAATGACGTTTATCATTCTTTGGGGCGTTGCATTATGGCTACTGCTGGTTCCTGTTTCCGTTCAATCACCATTTAGTATTTTTACGGCGGCTAACGATCTAGGCAGGATGTTTACAGTACAAGAGAGCATGTCCTTAGCGCAAAGTCTACCCGCTTCAAATGGTGGAACGATTAATGTGCCACTCATAACTGATCGTATAACCACACCCGTCGTACCACTGGAGCCGATGGTATCGATACCACCTTTTGTATTGGTGTGGCTTATTGGGTTTACATTATGCGCTTTGTCTTTTATCATCCCGCATTTAAGGTATCGTAAAGATTATAGAATGTCGCTGCCGATTGAAAATGATTTTATCCAAAAATGGCAGAAGTCTAATCCATTATGGCGAAAGGTGCAAATCCGCAAGTCAGATAAAATTTTGACGCCTCTTACCTATGGTATTTTCCAGCCTGTGATACTCTTGCCCAAACATATCGATTATACCGACGAAAAACAACTGGGGCTTATTCTTACGCACGAGTATATTCATATCAAACGATTTGACACGCTAAAAAAGTGGTTGCTTGCAGCTAGCATATGTATCCATTGGTTCAATCCTTTCGTGTGGATGATGTATATCCTTGCCAATCGTGACATCGAGCTAGCCTGTGATGAAGCGGTCATATGGGCATCTGGGGAAAGCATGAAGCCTGCTTATGCCATGGCGCTTGTCCAATTGGAAGAAAAGAAAAGCGGGCTGATCTCGATAGTTAGTCATTTTTCAAAAAACGCCATTGAAGAAAGGATTATATCCATTATGAAAATCAAGAAATTCTCTATAGTGGCGATACTGCTTGCTGTTGTAATTGTGTCTGGAGCGGTTACGGTCTTTGCGACTGCTGCCTTAGACAAAAAGGAAGTGGCACCGGGTGCTGATAATGCTTTGAGCGAGATATCTCAAGGGGGGGCTACAAATGCACTTATGCCGATTGATTTAACGTTCACCCAAGCGGATGTGCCGCAGTTAATGGACCAGCTTAACATTTCAAAGGTGAAGGCCGTTTATGTAGACAATGAGATGGCTCTGCGGGTAACGAAGGATAACGCCATTATGATTAGCAAGGATCATGGGGCAACGTGGAAGAAAGTTGGCGCTGACAATGTCGATGCAGCAGATTTCGCAGACTGGCTGCTGAAAAACGACCCTAATCCGGGCTACTCCATGAAACAACTGCAAAGTCGATTGGCAAACGGAGCGGAAGTAATGCATGTTTCGTTTGAAAATGGCAAGGAGATATACGCGGTTATAGACAAAAGCGGCGTACAGCTAGAGCTTGTTCAACCTGAAAAACTAGCATCGATCCTCATTGACGGACAAAGAATGATGATTACTTCCAAGGGCTATCCTTTAAGAATATCCGAAGCGATGTTGAAGTCGTTTTTTGATATGTTAGTTTCCAGCGGTATACTGACAAATACGCAAGCAGAACAAAATTATATGAAAAAAGTGCAATATTTTAAAGAAAGAGATACGATCTTTACGCTAACGGACTAAAGGGATGATCGACCTAAATTCTATGCAGGCAGCTGGAGCGATTGAAGTTGTAATGCGGAGGACCCGGTTGCTACTGGAGACGAGGAGAAGGCGTAATCTGCATAAAATAGAACGTAGCTTGGAGTACATCGCTCATGTGGCGATGTACTCTTTGGCGTTGTGCTGGGGAGTATCGAAGGTCAACATAGAGTCAACTCCCTTAAGTGGTTCTAAAATCGGGAGAGTCTGCAAGGGTCTAATTCACTTCTGGATTTCCCATCGATTATCTCACTTGCAGCCAGATGAGCAATTAGCGGCGCCAGCGTAATCGCAGAATGCATTACCACCAGATACAGTCCCTTGATGTGATCTTGGAATCCCACAATCGGATAGCCATCACCAGGCATTGGTCTCATCCCGACCTTTATGCTTTCCAGTTCCAGTTGATTCCCGTCCTTCAGACTGTGACGCAACGTGTCAAACGCTCGTTTGCCGACGGCTTCTGGTCCGTTTTGCTCCGACTCGTCGATATAATCTTCTGCAGCCAGCAGCGTATGATCCGTCAGTTGACGCGCTTCAAATTGCGCATTTGAGATTAATGTGCGTATCAGCTTATTCGTCGTTTTCATCCGAATAAGAATAGAAGGCGAAGACGTTACCGGCAGGGAAAAACCTAACGGGTTGCAAAGTTCGGATATGCTTGTACCTGCGGCCAATACCACGACATCCGACTCCAGAAAACCCTTGGACGTATGGACGCCGACCAGGCGGGAATCTTCTTGCTGCAGCTGTGTAACGTTGGTATCGAACTGAACCTTTGCTCCGTACTCCTGTGCTTTGCTGAGCAGCAGCTCTGTTACCCCTATAGGGTCCACCGCACCTTCTTCGCTGACAAACATCGCTTCATCCGGATATTCATTCAGATTCGGCTCCAATGCCTCAAGCTGCTTCCGGTTTAATTTTTGAACTTGGGGTTGATCTCTTAAAGGCGTTGTACCCCAAGTCAGTGCTCCATGCCAATGAATTTTCAGTTCGGACAACTCTTGCTGAAGTGCATGATATTCATCCAAAGCTGCATCGTACAAATGCCAGTATTCGGGTGCCACCCTATGAGTCGTATGAATCCAGGCAAAAGATTTTTCTGTGACTTCACGTGCTGCGGCGGGGTGTCGTTCAATAATAGTTACATCTTGATTCCTTTTGGCCAGATGATAGGCCATAGACGCCCCGACAATGCCTGCGCCAATAATTACGATTTTTTGTTTATTCAATAATAACTCCCCGTTTGCCGAGAGGCGCAATATTTGGTTGAATCTCCCCTGATGTGTCGAAATCATATTTCTCCCTCATGATGAGAACATCCCAGCTCATTAGCGTTCACTCCTGCTTTTACGAAATCCAAGCGGACAAGTATGAAAACAGCTCTCTAACGAAGATCAGCGTTCTAAGAAGATTATGCTAATGCCGGCTGATTTCCTTTTTAATCTCATTGTCAGCTTTAATAATACCATACACTTTGGCTGCTTCAACGACTTTTCTAAACAAGTCTATGGAGACAGCAGGTTCGACCACAAGCATGCCAACAACCTTAACCAGTAAATCAATCTGACCTAAATCAACAGCGCCAAGGTTTAGCGTAATTTTTTCAGTCTCCGACATGAAAGCACATCCTTTCAAAAATCATCTATATACCATCCAAATGGATGGTGCCATGGGATTAATTGGATGTCAAACCCGTTTGATGCAGATAACGTAGTCAAGGGAGGTCATTGCACATATGCGCTGGCATATGCTCGGAGGCGTTCCCGCGGCGCTGATCGGAACCCATAGTTAAAGAGAGGGTCTCAAAGCACTAAAAAGACGGAGAGACATCCTCTTTTATCATGGGGGAGTAAATCGCACATATGTAATTCAGGTAAAAAGTAGGTAGATTCAGGACAAAAGATCTTTATAATGGAAATAAGATATATATTACATAGGGCTCAATCTAAAATTAAGTGGTTGACTTTATCCGCCAGCAAAGCAGTTGGCAATGCTGCTAAGTTGCGTTGATATAGGGGAAGGGGAGCGGGTGGTCGACCTCCGTCATGCAGTGAAACCGCGCACGCGTGAAATTCGAACAATGACAGCAGCGCACGCGAGGGGAATTCTGCACGCACGAGTGGAATTCTAACGCTGATGAGCGGTGCTATTTGGGGAAATTCAGCCCCATAATTATTGTAAGGAAACTGAGCCACCTTATTACAGAAAAATCGCACGATTTTGGCAGTTATATGGTTAAATAAGCGCTGTGACAAGCGTCAGAGTTACAAAAGGGTCATTTGAAGCCATTTAAGCGCTGTGACAAGCGTTAGAGCAAGTGATTGCAAACTCATTTGAAGAGTTCTCCAACGAAGTTTTAAAGAGGCTCCAGGCCAATCAATTTTCGTATACTGACGATGTTATTGCGTTTGAGGATTCCTATTTAGTTTGAAGTTCGTCCAAGGAGGTATGAATGAAGCTAGGTTTTTTATTAGATACACATGGAACGTGCGTCGGTCAATTGAGAGATGAACTGCTGCCGTTAGAGGAATTGGCAGAAACATGGAAGTTTCCGTATGATATTCATTGTATATTTCGTGTTTTACCTGAAAGCTACGGTCGAAAAACATTTAGACGCTTTGATAGCAGGGATCACGTTCTATATTTAGACATCAGCATCATCTATGAGCAATATCAACGGATGTCTAAAAACGAACAACGCGAAGCTTTAGGTATCTATCTCTATGATTATATGTCGGAATCTATTGCAAAATATAAAAAGCACGCAGATGAGAAAACACAAGATCAATTATCGATCCGGGTAAAGAATTGGATGTTAGAAAACAATTGGTTGGATGGAAAGATCAATAGAGCAAGGACGCTACTTGCGCAGAGTATGGGGCTTTACGAGGTCAGCCGACAATTGCAAATGCCATTAGAAGAAATTGAGTATATCCTTCTTCGCATGAATGACTATGATCCAACTGAAGCTCATCCGGATAACATCGCAGCAGAAAAAGCCCCGCCATATCAATTCTAGAATGCATATGGATCGGAATCCATAGTGATGAATCGGATATTTCATAACGGAAAGAGGCGATTGTCATGAAACCGACGCAAGAAATAGAGGCACTGGCGGCAGAGATCGCCGGTGCAGCCAGGATGTCTTTCCGCACTCTTTTTGAAAATGACGAGCGTTACTATTACTGCACGCTATTTACTACTGGAGAGGGACATGCGCCAAGCATCTCCGCCTGGTCATGGGAGGCCTTGGAGCGAGAAGCGGCCAGGCAAGGAGACGAAAGCGACACGCCGGGGTCAACGATTGCGGAACTCATCAAATGGTCCTATGCCGATTCGCCCTATTGTTGTTTCAGGGACGAGAACTTCGATGACGTTAAACAATTGTTTATTGCGCGTCCTGCCATGGCGGAGCTTGAGGCTGAAGAAAGAAATCGCGAGTTTGAGTTCAGGCTGAAGGCGATGGAGTTGGCGATGAATATGCTCGATGATGAAGGCGTGTTTGCCTTGAATCAACCGCGGGAGTCGGTATGTGTTCTTGTCGAGGTCATGCCGCCGGATGAAATCAATACCGAAATCGCCCTGCGCTTGAATCAGGCGGATTCCCCGGCTATGCAAGCATGGCTGGCGGAGGCGGCGGAGTAAAAGCGTCGGCATTTTTCAAAAATGGATTATCTAAATCAAGGATAGAAGAAAGGATGACGGAAGTGCCAAATGATAACCAAGCTCGCCCTTCTGCTTCTGTTAGAGAAGCCGGTAGTTATCCCATTGACCTGACGGGTCCTCACAGCCACACGCTTGTCATTCGGCCCGGTGTGGGCAGCCTATCTATCGGACCGTCGCAATTGGGGAAAAAGGCGGACCTTCACGTCGCGCCAGACGCGCGCATCGATTGGACCGTATTCGAAGCCTTTGCTACGCCGGCAGGCTCGCCCTGGCCGCGATTTCTGTACTATACAGGCAGTGACGCGGGCTTTTTGGATTGGGCGCAGAAACGTCCCATTGAAGAGATGACGTGGGCACCGATCCTGTCTGCCGATACATTGGTAGACGCCAGCCAGTCCATTTTGTATGGCTTGCATATTGAGCTGGGCCAGTCCGGAGGGCGCCTGAGCCTGAGGCTTCCGAAGAGATCTTTCCGCCTGAACGTGTCCGGCGATCTATCACGCTTCTTGGCCACTGGCGATATGCCGTTTTCTCTGACACTAGCGCCGCTCACCAGCCGACGCAAAAGTGATCCTCCTTTCATACTGCCCGACCTTGGTGAATTGCACCAGGTGACGAGCCTAACGCTGCAAAACGCGCCGCTAGGGCAGCCCATCTCGCTGGACTGTCTAGACCGGTTCCCGAACCTTGACTCACTGAGTTTGTGGGGAAACTTCTGCGACATGGATTTGTTGGCTCGTCATGCCCGGTTAACGAATCTGGAGCTGCGCTTCATGCCTGGTCTGGAGGACATGCCCCCCTTGAACACGTGGCCGTTGCTTGACAGATTTATCGCCTACAATGTGGAAGAGACTGCGGGCAAGCGCCTAAGGCAGCAAATGAAAGCACGCGCTAAAACCCGCCCGTGGACCGATCATGCTTCGGTGAGCCAATTGCGAAAACCTGAGTGGTGGCCGAGCGAATATGGCCGACCTTTCTCGTCCTGGCCTAAACGTCTGGCCAAGCAGGCTAACGAAGCTTACAACGTTGCACAGGCAGCCTTGGCCCAGGCCCGCAGCTTTGTCGATGCCGAGGCAGCCATTACCGCTTTCACCGTGCGCTTCAATACCCTCAAAGGCATCGAAACCACCGAAAGAGAAGACCTTGGCGAAGCAGTATGGCAACTCAGCCAGTCCGACCACCTGATTGGCCAGCCTATAACAGAAGAGATGGCTCAATGCTGGTTCGATGCAGCTCGCGATTACTGATTGAAATGTGCTCATGAACGGCTGCTAGAAACAGCAAATTACAAATTGGCAAGGAGTGTTGACCAGTGATCACCATCTATGAGGAACAGCGGAAAGGAGCTGTAGCGGACACAATCGAGCATTCTCAGGCATCGCTTGAAATGTGCCTGGAAGTCATCCGGCGGATGGATGGCTTCACACGCAGTCAGGTCACGATTCGGTACATGGAGAACATGATCATGATCGGCGGCGGAAGTCACGAGTTCATCTTGACTGTGGAGACCAGCGCTGCGATTCACAATCTTATCGGCCCGCTGGAGGAAGAAGACGAGTTTGTTGAAATTACAGTAGGCGGCCAAGCCTGTGAATTTCCCCAGATGTACATCGTTAGCCTTGAGCTTATTGAAACTGCGCTCCTTCAAATATTAGAAGGCACAACTGCTGAACTAAACTGGGAAATGATAGATAAGTAAATCAATAAAAACAGAGGAAGTTTATTCTGAATCATCATTGGCGGGGAAGGAGATTAACCTATGAAAGATGCGTTAATGGATAGATTAAAGATTTTTCTTCATCGGGAAGATAATAGCACGCTAGTAGGCACTCCGGCGAGTCAAGAGGAAATTTCCAAGGCCCAGCAGCGGCTGAATGTAACATTTCATGAGAATTACTTACACTTTATCAGAACGTTTGGAGGAGCATATGCAGGTCTTGCGATACATGCCTTCTCAAATGGCTCTAGTCTCGGAAATGAAACGGTTGTTGATTTGACGCTCGGGTTCCGGGAGCAATTCAAGGAATCTCCGTTTGCAGAGGTTTTACGGACAAGTTATGCCATTTCCATGGATGGATCCGGTGATCCGATTATCATCAATCAGGCGGGCAAGGTTTTTATTTGTTATCACGATAACGGGGAGATCAAGTTATTAGCGGATTCATTCGAGGAGCTGATCGAGGAAAATTTTTGTGAATGGTGATTAATACAGATCACATTGAGGGCGCTTATGCATATATGCAATCCAAAAGTGTAAATTTGACAACTGCAATCGAGCACGGTCACTGGTTTGGCTTAAAGGACCCTGATGAAAATGAGCTGATGGTTTGTCACTGTTAGTCCGAGTGATGTAGTACAGATAGGAGACATTGCGAAGGACATTGGGGGAAGTTTTTTACATGTATGACCCCGACGGGAATATGTTTGCTATTCATCAGCCAGTTAAAAAGGAGCGTGTAGAAGATGTTGAGCAAAAAAACCAATGATGCGGATGTGAGCGGTTACTGTTGCATGAGATTTCCAGTCGCGGATTTGAAAACATCGGTAGATTTTTATTGCAATGTGTTGGGCTATGAGTTGAATTCGGCAGATTTTCAGTTTGGTGAGGCACATATTTCATTGAAAAATGGAAACGGTCCGGGTATTTTTTTGATGGAAACCAACCCGGAGGATGTCACACAATTGGAGTTTGTATTTCCTCGTTCATTCTTTATCACAAGCAGCACGGGGCACGTGACGATGGTTGAGATGCTAACGAATGATTTGCTTGCTTTGCATGAACGGATTAAACAAGCTGGCGCCCGTATTGATAAAGAGCCTGTATTTACGAATGATTTCGGTTATTTCACCTTTTATGATCCGGATGGGCACTATATTCGGGCGGTCGAAGAAAGAGGCGTGTATTTCGACTTAAAACAAAGAATGAGTTCATCACTCAAACGGGATCTGACGGAGCATGAGAATCAATTGCTATGGGGGCTATGTGAAAAAGCCAGTGTTGAACAGCAAAAGTTTCTCCGCTCCATTATCTCGGAAATTCGAGGTTCTTGAGCAGGGACTTCTTGCTGCTTAAGTCCTCTCAAGCGTAGCCAAGAGAGGTTATTGCATATGTTAGAATGAAATGTGCTGAGAGGAGGAATCGTATTGAACAAAAAGCAATTGATTTCCAGGTGGGAGCCAGCGCAGACCGCTGCCGTCAACGAGGCATTGGCTTCCGTAACAGGGAAACAAAACTTGCACAAAAAAGACCGCTCTTTCCCTCCATCCCCTTTCGGCCAAACCGCTGCCGGATTAGAGGATTTTAGAGGAGTCGTTCTGACCGAGCCCATGCAGTATCTCACCATACAAAACCTTGATCTATCCTACGCACTTTTCGAGCCGGATGGCGGCCTGATCTACTCTACTTTTACGAATTGCCGATTTGATGGAGTCAAACTGGATGGCAGATTCATTACGAAGATATTCAAACATTGTTCGTTTCATAAAGCAGTTCTCAAGAGTGCTGCGTTTGGCGAGCGGTTTGAGGATTGCGATTTTACAAGCAGCAATTTGAGCCATACGAAAGGAAGAGACGTATCGTTCATCCGTTGCCGCTTCTTGGACGCTAACTTTCGCGGTGCACATCTCATGTATTGTGCATTCGAGGAATGTCTCTTTGCAGGAGCAAAGATGAATAACGGGTCTTTAGCCGGCAGCAGGTTTCTAGGAGAGGCACAACATCTTCCCGATTGGGGAACGATGATCACGGACCACGTCAAGGTTAATGGCGCGCCTCTTGCTCTTGATCGCGAAGTCCAGGCATCGCCCGATTACATCAGAGAGACTTTAGAAGACGCTTTATAGAAGTAATTGCTAAGCTGACTGTAAACGATAAGTAGGCAGGATAATGGGGAAAAAGGAATGGACAATAATTTGTTGAACACTATTTACTAAGATAAGAAAAGGAGGATTTACGATGTGGTTTCACAGTTATAGAAAACCGATAAGAATCCGTCACCTCCCTCAATATTAAAAAATTGAGGAGGACTAATATGAAAATAAATGACAATTATTTAAATGAACAATTAAAGCATGTGTATTGGTTAAATGGTGGTTGCTGTGCAGGGAAGACCACAATGACAAAGAAATTTGTAGAAGAGCTAGGATTTCAGACGCTGGAAGATAATGTGATGAAATACAGACCATTCGCAAATATAGTTGAATATCCTGCCCTCCAGTATCCTCATCCGGGTTTGGATTGGGATAAATGGTTCAACAAACCAAATGATGAGCATGTTCAATGGCTTTTCCAACTTGTCGAAGAAATGATGGATTTTTTTGTTGTCGATTTGTTGAAAATGCCTACTGATAAACCAATCATTATTGATTTAGGAATTATGCCCGAGCGCATATTACCCTTTATTCCAAAAGAGAGAATGATTTGTCTGTATACTTCTGACGAAGAAATAGAAAGGCTATATTTCTTTAGAGAAGACCATAAGATGATTTTGGATGTTATTAATCTTACATCGAATCCAGCGGCAACAATCGAAAACGGCAATAAAAACATGGTAAGATTTTCTCATGACTTAAGAAACGCCTGCGTTCGAAAGGGTATCAAAACACTTGAAAGAACACCTAATTTAAGTGTTGAAGAACAATTTCGATTAGTTCGTGAACATTTTGGATTATGAGATAATAAAACCATTGTTAATTTCATTGGTAGGTAGAATCCGATTGCGGCGGGGGGCAGGGTAGCCCTCACGACCTTAATACAGTATTTTGGTGTGAATGAGCATCGCTGCAGCTGTGAAAGCTTCGGCGGTGCTTGTTGGCATGCGCAACTCAATACTCCCCGAAGGCATTGGTCTATCGCCCTGTTGAGCTCATAAAATTGTTGTATTTTCTGCAAGAATTCAGCTCATAATCCGTCATTTCCCTGAAATTGTTGTATTTTATACAACATTTTTTATGAAATAGCAATAATTAGGCGTTATTGTTGTAAGAAATACAACAATTCCGGCTCTACCTAAAAATCGGTGCTTGCACCCTGCGAGGAAGGCAGCGGAAGGTTTTTATACATAGTAAATATCAGATATATAAAGGATAAGAGTAGCGGAGCACATCGGATTGTATGGATGGAAGGCAGCGGCGACGAGGCGGTGTACTTAGATTTGAATGTAACATCCGACGAAGTGCTGTCGCGTGAGAGGCTGGATGAGATCGCTCGGAGATTTCAGGTTATGTGGCAAAGCAATGAGAGCTCGGGGGTTGGCCGCCCCCAGCTACTCGATGCATTAACGAGTGCATGCCCGACGTAACGTTGACGAATCGAACAGGCAGCGGCTTAACCGCTAACGTTCAAATTCGCTTCGTCGACTGTCATACGCCTATTTATAATAGGAGGTTGTCAGCGGAATGACGAAAGCTCCGTTCCGGCTTTTGCGCACTTCGACAACGACAGTGCTTGCCCCGGCAATGTCAGCTTCAATCGTTACCATTCCGTCTGCGGTAGAGATGCCGTCAACCCTGCGAAGCAGAGCATTGGAGTCCAGGTCCTTGATCTCCACATAGTCGATGTTTTCCCCGATTGCCGCTACTTGCAAATACAAGGACTGATATTTTTTTTCCGGATTGAAGAAAGTCGTAAATATGTTGGTTCCTGCCGGACTGTACAGAACCTCTCCGTAATCTTTGTCGCCAAAATTTGTGTGGGAGGGCTCTTTGGAATACAGCGTAGTGTTAAAATCTTCCTGATTCACGGCTACGCCATCCAGTCGTTCACCCAAGATGACTTCATTCGCAACCTGATCGTAATCCACGGCTACTCCCAACAAGTCGGCAACGCCTCTGACTGGCAAGTAGGTGGATCCTTTATAAGTAATTGGCAACACGGCGTTGCCGTTTACATCATTTAATTGGGCAATGACGCCATTGGTCCGAACTTTCAAATCTCCATTTAAATACGCTTTGATTTCCTGCAGATTGGAACTGGCCGCTGCTCCTGCGCTGAACGCGCCTACCAGCAGTACAATACCGGACAAAATTTTGATCATTTTTTTCTTCAATTGATGTACTCCTTTTCTTTCAAAATTTAAATATTAATAAATTTGATATCAATTTCATTAGTTTACTATATCATCCAATTGTTATGAATCAGACCTGGGTATGAAAAACTGAATCAGGTTTGAGGATATAACAGATTCGTACAACCTTATTTCGGCTGAATGTTGAGTTTGCTAGTTCAAAAGACCTTATTACAGCCCAGGTCAGGGACTATATTCATGGATAACATGGCCCGTCTACAATAGCAGGAGCGGGGGGAACGGGAAAGCCAACAAAGCTTTGCAGCGCAAGTTCGGCTGTATGACAGCGGGAAAAATAGGAAGCGAATTCGGAGTAAAGCAAAGTGAAGCGGTTCATCTAGTCCAAATGTGCTCCGATTCATGGTTGTAATAATCATTAATAAGCACCGACTTAAGGACGCTTCGTGATCGTCCGCTGAATCTGGAGAGTATTGAGGTGTCCGTCATATCCGGAACTTTAATGTCTCGAATGGAAGGGAATTTTCGACCGAAGGGTTTGCGGCAGTAAAAATAAATGATAAATGGGGGTATGTTGACAAGACCGGCAATGTCGTTATTCCGTTTGAATATCATTGCGCGTATCCTGTAACTGAAGGTCTTGTAGTAGTTTGTAAAGGTGGCAAGTGGGGCTAAAAAGGCGAGGATTGCCCTCGCCTATCAGAAACCGTGAGTCGACTGAATTTCACTCCGTTTTTGTTAAGCTGTCTACCACAAATTTAAGCTGGGCTTCCAACGAAATGGGGTCACTAAACACGAAGCCGCGGCTGTTCTCGCGATAAACGTGATTATTCTGGACAGCAGGGAGGTTGTCCCAAATACTCCCTTCAAAAACTGGAGCCACATTTTTATCGTCTGCCCACCCACTAATAAAGATATAATCTCCTGCGTATTCCGGCAACAACTCAAGCGATAACTTGGCCCAGCCCTTGCCACTGTCAATGGCTTCTTTCTGAATTATCGGCGGTGCCTTCAGACCGAACTCGCTATAAATAATATCTCCACCCCTGCCAAAGCTGCCGTAGGCATAAAATTCCTTGGCACTTCCCGAATCGAAGATCGAAACGGTGCCATCACCTATCGCTTGCTTTACGAGTGGTTTGTATTCGGCAATTTTAGCGTCCCACTCTGCAATCCAGGACTTCGCCTGCTCTTCTCTACCTGTCATTTTGCCGAAATCCATTAATTGCTCCCGTAGAGGTACTCCGTATTCAACAGCGACGGTCGGCGCGATTTTGGACAGATTTTCGATAGTTCCAGGATCGTTCCAGACTACAATTAAATCCGGCTGCAGCTCCATTATTTTCTCGTAGGGGACACCGTTGCCGATGTTGACAACGTCGTCCAGTATTCCTTCTGTATAATTGTTAAAGGACTCATCACCGGTTCCGACAGGCTTTAGGCCAAGCGCTAGCAAGTGTCCGGTGAAGGCTCCTGCCACCATAACGATCCTTTGAGGGTTTTTGGGGATTTGCACCTCGCCGTTAACAGCTGAATAGGTTACCATCTCCGAGTTGCCGTTTGTATTTCCAATTGCTGTGTTGCCGGAATTGTTGGCATTACTAGATGGGCTTAGGGCAATGCTAGTGCTATTCCTTCCGTTTGTGTTCGCTGGTCCGGAGCATGCGCTAAGTAATAGAGTTAGGCACAGCAGCAACGTAATTCCAACAGGTAATTTGCTTCTATACATCAGTAAATCTCCTTTTTCGCTATATTGATAATGTTTATCATCTCTGATACCATATAACGACCAAGCCTGCGCGGAACAATGGATGATCCAAGCCTAATGATAGGACGATAAGAGCTTCTTGCTACTTGTACGGACTCATCCTTAAATTGTTTGGGTGTTACTTCCGTATGCTTTTTGAACATTCTGATGAAATAGGATACGTCTGCATATCCGACGCTTGCTGCAATCTCTTGCAGAGTTAAATTGGTCTGTTCCAGCAGTGCTCCTGCTCTGTTCATCCTAATGCGGATTAGGTAATCGATTATGCTTGTGCCAGTCTCGCGTCGGAAATGCTTGGACAGATAGGGCACGCTGTAGTGGAAGGTGCGCGCAAGTGATTCCCGGGTCAGCGGCTCAGCATAGTGCTCCTGCATGTAGCGTATAAGCTGAGAGGCAAGATTAGGCCTAACGATGCTGACCTGCTGTTGATCCATTTGCCGCAGCAGCCCATATACAAATTGATAGAATAGTGTTTTGACATGGAGTCGCTCCAAACGTCCCTGTACAATCCATTCACCCAGCATTCGCTCAGCCAGTTCGTAGAGGATGGCAGGGTGGAGCGGAATAAAACCGTACTGGAGGTGGAATGGCAATTGTTGATCGATATGTCGAAATGTATGCTGCTTGCCAGATAGCGGTAAGGAGGCTTTATAGAAAATGAGGTAATAATGCAAGTATTCATCCGTTAGGATAATGTCCAGACGGGTACCTTTACCCCCGTGAAGCATATAGAAACGCTTTGCAGCATGCTCATTTCCGTCCAAAATCATGGTTGCACTGCCATGCGTTACGTACAGAAAGGCGCTGGCTGGAAACAGGAAAGGGCGCACGCACTCGCCGGCCTGTATGTCGATATGTCGTACATCTAAAATATTGAGCGCTGCATAATTCCAGATCAGTATGTGCTCTTGTACATTCACGGTTGCTTTCAATGGAGAGTTTCCTTCCTTCCGTGAGCTGCTTAAGCCAGCCTTTTATGTTGTGAAGTTATTATAATTATATTACTTGACTTTTGCAAAAACTTTATTATAGAGAACCATTGGTAAAGTGACCGATGCGGAAGTCAACCGTTCACTAAACTGATTGGCTTGATTCGTTCAATTGGTTTTTGAATATGAAATAAAGAGGCCGCCAATACTATGGCGGCGATCATCCTCAAAAAAGCTAAGCTGCATCAAAATTTTGACAGCCTGTATACCGGCCACAAAATCAGCCTGAAGAACTTGCGAAGATAATAAGCCATTATTGTCTCTGTGGTCCATGAGCTGCGCTTGTTCTGGATGTATTGATCATTGATAATATAAGTCCGAGTGGAAGTAGGGCTCTTCAGACCGAACTTTTCCCACTTCGCCGGATCATTCGAACCTCCGAGCCTTACAAGCATATTCGCCGACTCACTATTTATTTTAGCCGGAATTTGCTCGTATGCTTCGGTGATTTGCACATGAAATTCGTCGATCGGATTGCGGTTAGCAAGGCTCTCCAAATGGATGCCTTCACGAATATAAGAAACGTATGCCAGATGTTCAGCCCAGAACTTGTCGATATAAAAAAGCCGTACTCGCTGCTCCGAAGGGCTCATCGGCGTCTCGCCTTGCAAAATTCCGAGCCGCTCCTCGTATAGAATACGCCTCTGTTCCTCCACCATATCCGAATAACCGTTCAGTTCCTCGCGTATATGGAAGTTTTGGCCCATAATAACGCGCTGAATATGCGAGATTTTGCTGGGGAGCATCGATTCCGGAAGCGCCTTATCCTGCCTAAGATTGAGAATCGCTTTAGAAATGCCGAATTGAAGGAGCAACTCGTCCTCCAAGCTTATGAAAAACACGGAAGCTCCCGGATCGCCTTGTCGGCCAGAACGCCCGCGCAGCTGGTTGTCGATTCGCACGCTTTCGTTCACATGCGTACCAATCACGTACAACCCGCCCAGCTTGGCGACAACATCTGCTTGCGTGGGATTGCCGCCGCCAAGCCGAATGTCCACGCCGCGGCCCGCCATATTCGTAGATACCGTGACGGCGCCGATTTCTCCCGCTTTGGCAATAATCTCGGCTTCTTCAGCGTCGTTTTTCGCATTCAGAACATGGCAAGGTACGTCGGCAGCCGCTAGTGCCTCTGCCAGCATGTCAGACTCCCCGACGCTCGACGTACCAATGAGGATTGGACGTCCCGTCGCATGGACGGACGAGATTTCTTGTACAACCGCCTTGAGCTTGGCTTCTTTATGAGTATAAATCCGGTGTGGATGATCGATCCGTATGTTTGGCCGGTTCGGCGGAATTTGCACGACCTGCAGCTGATAAATATTTTCGAATTCTATTGCAGAAGCATGCGCCGTAGCCGTCATTCCGCAAATCTTCGGATATAGGCTAAGGAAGTGTTGCAGGGTGATCGTACCGAGAATTTCCCCGCCGGCTAAGGACTGCAGCCCTTCTTTGGCCGCTAGCGCGGCTTGCAGCCCGTGAGGCAAATGTCTGTTCTCTGCCACACGGCCGGTATATTCGTCGACCAGCTCGATTTTACCGTCCCGGACGATGTAATCGACGTCTTTTTTTAATAACGATTCTGCATGCAGCGCGCAATTTAACGATGTTAGCAAATGACTATTATGGTTTTCGTACAAATTTCCGCATCCTAGCAGCGATTCTACTTTCGCTGAACCCCCTTCATTCAAATAAACGTTCCGCTTGAACTCGTCGAAGTCGTAATGCTCTACTTGCTTAAGCTGCCGAACTACCTCTGCGAAACGAATGCCGTCGTTGCCGGAAGAGTCTGGCTCGCCGGCGATGACTAGCGGCACCCGCGCTTCGTCGAGAAGCAGTGAATCTGCCTCATCGACGATGACGTAGTGGAAAGGACGATGCACGGTATCGGCTTCGTATAGTACGATCGTGTCGCGCAAATAATCGAATCCCGCCTCTTTAGCCGTAACATAGGTTATATCCGCCGCGTACGCTTCCCGTTTCTCGGACAGCCTCATGCCCGCTTGAACCGAGTTAACCGTTAACCCGAGGAAACGATAGATCGGGCCCATCCACTCCGCATCTCGTTTTGCCAAATAATCGTTAAAAGTCAGCACATGAACGCCTTCGCCTTTCAGCGCATTTAGATAAGCAGGCATAACAGCAGAGAGGGTTTTTCCTTCACCGGTATGCTGCTCAATCAGAAATCTCTCATGCAGAGCGATGGCAGCCATGATCTGGACATTATAAGGCTGTAATCCGAGCTTTCTCGTCGCTGCCTCGCAGACTAGCGCATAAGCATCGACAAGCAGTTCATCCAAAGGCGTACCCGATTGTGCTTCTTGTTGCAGCCGGAGGGATTCCGCTTGAAGCTGCGCATCGTCCCATGCTTCCAAATTCCGTTTCTTGATGAGCTCTGCTTTGCCCTGATAGACTGTCAGCTTATTCTGGGTTTCGCGATCTTTGAATTGTTGCATCAACTTGACGGCTATATTCATCGGAATTTGATCTCCCCTCGGTAGAAATACACGATTCTATTACTCATCCTTCAACCGTCGTTGATACAGAACAACAGACACAATTGTAAATACAACCGTCCATGCCAAAATAATGAGGAGGGGTTTCAATAAATCCCACGTTGTAAAGCCTGTATGACGTATCCCCAGCAACTGCACAAGTTGAATGCTTGGTGTATAATCCAGCACTTTGAAAATCGGAAAATCACCAAATAGTAAAGGTGCAACTGGAGGCGCAGTAAATACCATCGCAGCCGGAATGATAGATAATGATGCATCAAGTAATGTCTTGCAGAATAAAGCACATATCGTCCCGACTGCTATGTATAGCATAATCGATAAAGTAACTGCTGCCACAAACGCCAACATACTAGCTGGCTCATAGCCCAATATAAATGTCGCAATAGCCAGAACAACAGCAGAAATAACAAAAACTAAAGTGCTTTTACCGATTAAAACATCCATGGTCGTCGCCGGAGTCAACATTAATGATCGTAAAGTGTTGCGCTCCTTTTCTTCCGCAATCAAGCATGCTTGTATTAAACACGTTAGTAGAATAAACGAAATATTTAGCAGAAAACCGATTGCTCCAGGCAAAGCTGGGCCTGCACTACGAAAAAGAAGTGCGAAGATAATTGGAAGAACTACAGCAATTGATACCGCATAATTGCGTGAGAACTCTTTGTAATCCTTCACAAATATCGCTTGTATACGTTTCAATGAGATACTCATCGTAACTCACTTCCTGTCATTTTAATGAAGATATCGCCTAGACTGGGCTCTTTTGTTGCCAATGTATCAATTAACCCGCGTTTCATCCAATCGGCGATTTGATCAGCCGTTCCCTCATCGATCGGGAGCTCGTATGCTTCCCCATTCATTAAGTCAACACAAACTACGTTTTTCCGATGATGTTTTTTAAGTTCCTTGGGTGAGCCTATGGCTTGGATTTGTCCTTGATACAAAATCGCTACACGGTTACATAGCAATTCTGCCTCAGCCATATCATGCGTAGTTATAAAAATCGTTGTCCCTTTCTTATTTAAGTAGCGTAAGCCTTTATGTATATGAGCTGAATTTACTGGATCTAAAGCCGACGTAGGCTCATCTAAAAATAATAACTCAGGCTCATGTATAATCGCGCAGGCCAACAAGACACGCTGACGCATCCCTTTCGATAAGCGATTGACTTTCTTTTTACGCTCTCCGCTTAAGTTTACGAACTGCAGCACCTTATCGATCGAAGATTTAGGAAGATCATATAATTGGCAATACAGCTCTAGATTTTCCTCAATAGTTAATCTCTCATATAGACCACTGTTATCCGTCAAAATGCCAAAACGCATCTTCTGGGCAGACTGATGCATCATCTCCGCAGGCTGGTTAAATACGCTTGCCTGTCCACTTGTCGGATTTAATTGCGCAGTTAATATTTTTATTAATGTCGTTTTTCCTGAACCGCTCGGACCTAGGAATCCAAAAACTTCCCCTTTTGGAATTGAAAAAGAGACATCTGCTAACGCATCCTTATTCCCAAATCTCTTTCGAATACGTTCTACTTGGATAACATCCATTAACACCACTTCCTTAGCGTTGATGGCTTAAGTATATAAAGATTGCATGCTCCCAGCCATCAAAACCCGCCGAAATGTAGCTGTTTTCGCCTGAATGGTACCATGACACGCTTAATTGGTTCGATATTACCCCGGAATGGCATATGCTTACGAAGTTATGTTTGCTTCGCAAACATTTTAAATGTTAAGGAGTGCTTTTAGTTCTTGTAATTTTGAACGAGATAATGGGACCACGTCATCTTTACCTGAATTTAATCGCAAGCTGTAGCTATTCTTCGTCCATGTAATAATCTCTCTTACTTTTTGCAAATTAACGATGTAGGAGCGATGGCACCTAAAAAATCCGAAATTTAACAATCTCTGCTCGAGCTCGGTTAGCGTCAAAGCACAGTCATAATTTTCTTCACCTACATGAACAAGGATCGAACCATTGATACTTTCTATAAAATCAATTTCTGGCGGATTAAATAAAATCACTTTGTCATTTTTTTTCGTAGAAATCTTCTGCAAGGTTATATTGGCCTCATCTTGTTTCTGTACTTCCTGCGTATCCTCTTCTGAGTCCCGAATATCCAATGGATGGAGTCCGAACTCGTTCAATCGGTAAATGACATCACAGGAAATAAGGGCATCCTCTAAATTAGAAGTTAAAATTAATATCTGCTTTTCTTTCGAAAGGTCA
The DNA here is from genome assembly GCA_004134985.1 of Paenibacillaceae bacterium. Lineage (GTDB taxonomy): Bacteria > Bacillota > Bacilli > Paenibacillales > Paenibacillaceae > Paenibacillus_D. Next base: position 66,557 of record REGQ01000016.1, read on the forward strand.
TCTAAAATCCGTTTAAACTGACGACGATCTTGCTCTTCTAAGTAAAAATAGGGCTCCTCCAGTACAAGTGTAGGCTGATGCGCAAAAAAGACACGCAGAAGTGTCACATACATCCTTTTGGATGGGCTTAGATTCTTGATTTTCACTTTCCGTTCTTCTTTTAAAGCAAAATAGTCTATTAAAGAAGCAAGACGGTCATTCCTCTCCGTTACACGGATTAGAAAAGTGATGAGCTCTTCCACCTTTAAATGAATATACTCGTTTTGCTGTGCGTGAAATAAATAATAGTGGGAATAATTCACTAATTGACTCATTAAAAGCTGCTTTCGCTTCAAATCCGTTACAATGCCAATCGATTGATTCGATGCTATATTTAATTCAATCTTTGGGAGAAATAATTCCCCATCACAATACATTGGTTGAAATTGCATGCCTTCCTCCTGATAGTTTGCTTCTTTTTGCAGTCGGAGGGAGTACGCTTGAAGCCGCGCATCGCCCTTGCTTCCAAATTCCATTTCCTGATGAGCACGGCTACATTCTAATTGGTTAGAATTTATTGTAATTTATGCATTATAAAATGTAAATAATATATTGCATTTGGAAGCTATCATAGTCATTGGTAAGCAAAAAAGACGGCAACAGGTTTGTCAGAGTCTCTCCTCATCGGTGGATTATTCTCGATTCTTCAAATATTGATTGTGAATGGACTGGATTGACCGGTTGCGGTTGCTGGTGCGGCACATCGCTCATTTGGCGATGTACTTCTTGCTTTGTGCATAGATAGAAATGTATTCCCGGCATCAAGCGGTGGTTTTAGATAGCAAGCTGGGGGACGGTAAGGAGATTAATGAGGTGTTGTTTTCAAAAAATAAAGAAATGTACGCGAAAGCGTTGGAATCTTTTCTCGCCTGGTGGTGGTCTTACCCGTGTGGTGGGAAATATGCTCTAGCTGCTATCCGATCCCCTTATGCCGGAGATATTCACTGCGTTGGAGCCTGTTATAAAAAGACGGCAAGATAGCAGAGAAAGCAGGATACACACGATTCATTTTATTTATCAGCACGTCCCAAGTGAACAATTCCTTCAAAGAGGAGATGGATTTATTATCTTCCCTTTGAGTGATGTTCTAGGCGGATTACAGGCAATTCAAAAAGCTGTTTTACAATTGGGACAATGATCCAGAATTCCCAAGAGAGCTATATGTATATATAATAGAAAACTGAGAGACCTGAAGTAAGATTATTAACTTCAGGTCTTGAGAAAATTATTTGGAAAGTATAGGATTTGCGATGACCGTACCTATTCTATAATTAGAGGTCTCTATTTTAATTTCTAAATTCAGAACCCCATTAATGGAAACTTTAGCATCTTGTGGAGGCACCCCCTTGACGGCATTGCTTGTCCAAAGTTCCTTACCATCCCCAAATACTGTAATACTAGAAGATGTACCATCATCACTGTGATCTATTGCTCCATAAGTAAAAGATAAATAGTTATATTGTGCATTCAGATTGTAACTTTGTTCTGTGGTCTTGGATTGGTAAGTATTTACTGGAAAATACAAACCATTTTGATATTGCTGTCCATTCATTGTCATTTCAATATTTGTTTGTATACGATCTCCTACCTTAGCAGGGGCCTTACTTGTCAAATAATCTCCACCTGCAACTGAATCTCCTACCAGGATAGACTTTGTTTTACCATCCCATTTAATAGGTTTATTAAACATATCGCTCACTAAGCGAATAGGAATATAAGTGGTTCCCTGATACATCAGAGATGCGGGGGCAGTAGTACCATTGTTATTGAATTTGTTATTGACGGGTGTTTTATCAACTTTATCAATAATAAATTTCACAGGGTCAAAGCTGACTTCAATTTTCGTTGTTGCCGCAAATGCCACACTTCCAAAAAACACGGCTCCTACCATAAAGCCACTAACTGCATACTTCATTTTGCTGAATTTACTCATTACATCTCCTCCATTAATATGTATTTCGTTATTCATAACTACTATGGATGGTAAAAAGTGTTACAAAAATAACTTATAAATATTATAATAAGATAAGTAACATCAATAGGTTGTTTGCATACTGCCTCGTGTACCTTAGATATGAGGTGGTAAGTATGTCCGAAATGGTGAAAAAACCGGGCGAAAGAATTCGTCGTATCATACAATCCGTTTTTGACTAGGAAAAACAGAACATACACACCGATGACGAGAGTCACCGTTTAAAGGAGATTGCATGCATGTACGCTTCTGTTGTTGACACCCCCTTTTTTAAAGACATGATTTCACCGGAGGATCAAAGCTGGGTGGAATCCCTTTTTATAGAACGGGAGTACCCGAAAGGCCAAGTTATCTTTTTTCATGGTGATGAAGGCAATGAGATGTACATTATCAAATCGGGAACGCTCAAGATTTTCAGATCCAGTGAAAGTCAGGAAATTATCTTCGGGCACCAGTTCCCCGGTGAAGCAATTGGTGAGCTTGAAGTATTTCACTATGACAATCGACGAACTGCTTCTGTAGCCGCCATAGAAAAAACGACCCTTTGGATCATCAAGAAGACCGACTTGTTGGAGCTTAGCAAAACGTATCCTGAAATATTGCGCAAAACCATTTACATCCTTAGTGAACGTCTCACGCAAGCCGACCGTAAGCTCGAATACCTATCCTTCTTGGATATTCGCGTTCGAGTTGCCAATTTGCTTCTTGATCTGTACTCCAATTTTGGTCTGGAAACCGAAGAGGGCTTGTATATTAATTGGAAGATTACACAACAGCATTTTGCTAATATGATCGGATCAGGCAGAGAGTCTACTGCACGTACCATCCAACAGCTTCAACAGGAGGGCATCATTCACATAAAGGGCAGACAGTATTACATTCTTGATCTGGCAAAGCTTCAAGATCTTGCAGGTGCTCAAAAAGGGAACATTGAAGGTCGTATTTGGCATAGCACCCATAAATATGATATCTCATCTGTGTAAAAAGTTCTGTATCGTATCCGACAAAAGTTTTGTGATTTGCGTCACAAAAGTAGTTCTTACAGGCTATTTTTCATGTAGAAGGATAGCCTTGCTTTCTCTTAACGGAGCAGCAAGAGCTTCTCATAATAGCGATGTTGAATTTGTACAATACTTAATGTGATTTGCTCAAGTACAAGAACATCTAATTTTTCTCCTATACGATGCAGCCATTGGCAGATCGCCGCGGTGGCTTCTTCGCACGTCTGCTAGTCGAACCATTATCTTGGCCGTGCTACCGTTGAATTTGAACTAGGAATGATCGTAGTAACTCCGGCTGTATTGGAGCAAACTGATGAATTGGAACAGATGATTGCATTTTAAACCGCCATGCCCGGTGTGATTGGGGGGAAGTAAGCGAAGAAGACACTATGTAGGCTGAATGTCTTTCGCGATGTATTTTTATGGTCAAAGTCAACACGGGATCAACAAATGTATGCTGTAAGTGATCTCAGAAAGTGCCAGGTTGAACACAAATCCGTAGAAGGTTGTTAGTAGTAATTTGACTAATGTTAGTTTAAGCCCCAGAGCTCAGACGATATAAGCCTACCGCTTGAACAAGCTGCATTCTACTCTCTGTGCGCATACATAGAGTAGATTGCAGCTTGTTTTTACATATCAGTAAATTTTCATTGTAAACATATAGAATATAGTGGGTTTTAGAGAAACTAATACAAAAGCTTGAATCTCTATTTATATGATCATCTTAGGTAGCCTAATCTGAAAAACAGTTTCCATTAACACTGTCTCTTTTAATCGCACACTACCATCATGCGACTCCACAATCTCCTTTACAATAGCTAGCCCGATACCGAGGCCTTCACCTTTTCTGCCGCCGTCAGCGCGGTAGAATCGTTCAAAGATGCGCTCACGGTCCTCTAGAGCAATGCCTTTGCCACGGTCCGCGACCGATATTATTACTTCCTCTTCTTCCTCCACCAGTCCCACTCCCAGATAACGCCCATCTTCACCGTAACGGACGGCATTGTCCAGTAGATTGCGCAATGCACGTTCGATAAGCGGCGCGTCCATCATAATCTCAATATCCGTATCCGGAATGTCCACCTCCAACATGACGTTTTTGCCGTTCAGGAATAAGAGATAGTCGGCTGCGACCTTTCGCATGAGTTCTGACAGGCTATATGGGGTGAGCTGAGGCTGGAGCACATGCTCCTCATGCCGAGCAATGTCCAGCAATTGACCAAGCAGCTTGTCCATGTAGCGGGAGCGCTGCAGAATGATTTTGGCCGCGGACTGAAGTTCGTTCTCGTCCTTGAAGGTGCCGGTTCGGATCGTCTCGGCATAACCCAATATCATGGTCAGCGGCGTTCGCAAGTCGTGAGATAAGTTCGATAACAGTAGTCTTCGCCGATCTTCAAATTGCTTGATTTGGGTCGACTGGCTTTGGATGCGCATTGCCATTGAATTGTAGTGGCGGGTCAACTGACCAATTTCGTCCCTCAACTTATCTTCCAAGACGATGATGTCGCTTCGGATGCCGACTTGGTTCAGCGCGTTATTGAGTTTCCGAATGCGTCGGTCAGTTGAAGAGAAATACCATAGGGAAAGAAGATAGGGGAGCAACATGGCCAGTAACAAAGGCAAGATGAATGCTAACAAAGCTTCATTCGTTCGCAGAAAGAAATACAATTGTCCAGATTTCATGTCTTCGCCAGATAAGCTCAGCAGCAAGTAATAGGACTGGCCATCATGGTCTGCGGAATAGGCGAGTGTAATCGGATCGTATGCACTCCACAGATTATTCGGTATATCTACCACACGGTCGGCCAATTCGCGAAAGTCGTAGGTCTGAGTCTCGCCAGCAGAATCATAGAGCGTTGCCCCGTTCTCAGCCACCCACTCCAGACGAATCTTGGGATGCGGTTGCAGCACATTCTCCAGAATGGGCTGAATTTCCGGTCCTGAGTAAGCGTTTTGCTGCTCAATGGCCTTAAGCGCTTCTTGCGAGATGGTGGTTAACGTCTTCAGATCATATCCCGGGCTCCAAATCCTCCCCGTTAACGTGGAAACCATAACAAACAAAATGATGCTGCCTAAAGCTCCGAACAGCATCATCAGCCATAATTTGGTTCTGCCCTTCATCGTCCATCACCTGAGAAGCGATAGCCGATACCGCGAATGGTTTGAAGCCGAGCCTGAGCCCCTGGCGCGCTTTCGAGCATTTTGCGAATACGGCTGATAAACACGCTGAGGTTGTTGTCGTCATAGTTTTCATGATGCCAAACCTGTTTGTAGATTTCTCTTTTGGTCAGTATACGATCAGGATTGCGCATAAACACCTGCAGCAACTGGCATTCCACTGGAGTCAGCCCATGCCGCTGTTTATCGTTAAACAGTACGTAATTATCGATATCCAAAACGAGTTTATTCAGCTGAATAACATCAGTCAGGCGGGACAATTCTGGCTGGCTCCTGCGAAGGTGGGCCTGTATCCGCATCAGCAGTTCAATTGGGCTGAAAGGCTTGGTCATATAATCGTCGGCCCCTAGTCCAAGCGCATCGATTTTGTCCTCAAGCTCTCTTCTTGCACTAAGCGCAATGACCAGCGTCTCCGGACGATGCTCCCGCAAGTAGCGCAGCACCTCGAATCCGTTGCCGTCATCCATCATGATGTCAAGCACAATTAATGAGACGGGTCGGTCTCGCACCTGTACAATCGCCTTCCGTCCGGATTCCGCTTCGGCAATGTCCCATCCCATGCGTTCTAGATGCAAGCGAATAAGTTTTCGAATGTCGGGCTCGTCATCGACGATCAGAATCCGATCCATGTGTTGATCACTCTCCATATTTGGATGGTTGCGATTTTATTATAGCAAGAACAGAGGCTAATATGATACGAATACGGGCAATATTCGATTTTCATTAAGACTTCATTAAGATTCGGCGTTGATTTTTTAGATACAATGATAAAGATAATGTATTACGAAACGAAGCATAAGAGGAGGGATTCACTTATTTTTTCTTAGCGACGATGATCTCTGGATTTACTTCAGTAACTTCTTAAAAATTCCAATTCAGATTTCTGACACCGTTGAGACACTCTACAAAGAAAAAGTTTGGAAGGAGCATGTTTGTTCTTGAAGCGAGCATGCATTGACTATTTTTATTTTGGGAAGGCAGGAAAGTGGAATCATGAGGAAGAAATTTATAATTTGGTTTATGGCGCTGACACTCGGTTTGACTTCCGCAGCATCGATTGGAGGCAGTGTGAGTGAGGCGAAGACTTCGGCAGATTTCATCGATTTAAAGGAATTGGACGAGGTTACGAAGGGAAAGTTTGATGCAATGATTGCAGCGGGTATTTTTAGCGGAGTCACTGATAATAAATTCGGTCTGGATGACCTGATGAGTCGCGCTCAATTTGCGAAGGTAGCAGCGATTATTTTTAACTTGGATGTCGACCAAAATCTCAAGGAATCGTCGTTCAGTGACGTAAAGATCGATGATCCCGCAAACGGCTTCGCGCTGTCTTATATCGAGGCGATCAAGAAAGCGGGAATAACGGACGGTGTAGGCAACGGAGAATTTCACCCTGCGGGTGAGGTGACCAAAGAACAATTAGCTACATTTCTGATTCGAGGATTAGGTCGGGAGGAGGAAGCAAGGTCGGCCCCAGATGTTGGCGATAATACCGTCTCCAATTGGGCGAAAGGTTATGTCCAGTTGGCACTTGAGCAACAGTTGCTAGAGAATTCTTCGGACGGTACATTCGGCGGTAAAGCAGAAGCGAGCCGTGAATTACTTGCTACCGGATCCTTCGAAAGCGCCAAAAGGTTCGAAGCTACTCAACCGCTTGAGGTGTCCGGAGCGGATTTCGTGGAGGGGAACAAACTTGAGTTGACGCTGACGATACGGATCGCTGAGAACTCTGTTGATCTGTCCAAGATAACGATTAACGGTGTGCAGCTTGACCCGAAGCTGGATAGTTATTTGCTGTCCGAGGACAAGAAAACGATTATTATCAAGTTGCATGAAGGATTTAAACTTGATACATCCAAGCCACCGGTTATCGTAGTAGACAGCCTGAAGACATTATTCGGGAACGAGGTTAAGAATGAGGGGAGCAAACCGATACCGGTTAAGGTAACTGAACCTCCGGTGACGCCGCAATTGGTCACTTATACGCCACCGACTACACCATCGACGCCTACGCCCATCCCAGTGCCAGTGCCTGATGTAACGCTGACAATCGATGTCGTTAACGGAACAATTACGCAAACGACAGCTTCTTATCCGGTAACGGGATCGGTCACTGGCACCGTGTATTATTCCGTGCTGCCATCCGGTTCGGCAAATCCAAGCTTGGATGGTATCAAAATAGGGGCGAATGCTGTCGTGCACGGTTCGGTTCAATTGGACGGAACGAAGGCGAACTTGAATTTGAACGGATTAACCGAGTGCACCTCATACGTGTTGTATGCTTATGCGTTTGCCAACAATAAAACATCTAACGTCAGTATCATACCTTTCCAGACGTTGGCTGAGCAGCAGATCGCGCCTACGATTACTTTTAACGCCGCGGGTACACAGAGAAGCATGGGATCCGCTAGTGACAAGATCGATGCAAGTGTGAACCCCGATGGATCTGATGCACTTTATTACGTTCTTACGGAGTTCAATCCTTTAGTTTCCCCGAGCGTAGCACAAGTAAAATCCGGACAAGATGCTTCGGGGGGGACAGCACTTCATCAAGGAACGGTCAATACGGCATTAATTGTATCCAATATCAGTATCTCTGAGAACTTGCTTCCCAACAAAACCTATCGTCTCTACGTAGTCGGATCAAAGGGGATGTTGGATAGTGAAGTTACTGGGTTCACCTTTTTTCGAACAGATTCGATCATTGATACGTTCACGAGTATGGGCACGCCTATCGTGTACTCAAATTCGATTACGGTCTCACCAGATTACAATGGAAATGAATATCTTTTCTACTATGTAACAACGGATCAGTTCAAAGGATTGAATCCGCCTTCTGCTGATTATATTATTCATCAGGGTGGGCTTGGAACGTATGAATCTGTAAACGGTACGGTAAGCATGCAAGGTTCGTTTGCGACAAGTATCGGCCTCTATACAGTCATTGTGGCCTATGATCAAGAGTTGGGGGATCACATTCGTTCGAACGTAGTAACCTATATTCCTATTCCTCAAGTAGACTTGTACGATCGTGATGAACACGAACAATAACGTTAACGGTCTGCCAGGATCGGCATCGGTCTGTTACTCGTGTAGAGCTCACGACAATGGTTCAGCGACTACTTAGTAAAGTCGGTTTGATTTAAGCCAGTTATCCTGTTGAATAGGCATGGGTTTAGTCATGTTCCCTGGGTTGGCCAGAGAAGCAAAAAAACCGACGTCGGTAAGCAACCAACGTCGGTTTTTTTGCGTGGACTACTAGGTGGGGGGCTATTTTACGTTCACAAATAGCCATTAAAGATTTCATTAAGAAAAAAACAGTGTGCTCACCTTAAAATAGAAGTAAACGTTTTATTGCGATTTTGGACATATGTGTCGGTCGGGTTGTCTGTAGAGATCGTTACTTCTGAGGATGGGATTAACTGCTAGTCATCGGCAGGTATTTCTTAGTTTACAAAGGTTATGAATGCTTAAATCAGGGTATAAGCCAACAAATGTCCTGATGGTCAACATACAGCTAATAATGATATTTCAACAGATCATATTGAGGACGCTTATGCGTACATGCAATCCCAAAATGTACATTTGACAACTGCAATCGAGCACGTGGAGCAATTCGATGAGACGATTGAGACATTGTACAAGCGATTTTTCACTGAGTGGCTGCCAACAGCGGAATATGAGCAGGTCGACGGCGCACAGCTCGAAATATACGGCGGAATGGGCGAGCTTGGTTACGTTGAATTATGGTTTGCCGTCAGAAAGAATGCTTCATCGGAGAGCTTAGCTGGAGAATAAGCGGTTGGGTTAACCTACAAATGTTGACTGGCGTTTTGATTGTATAAGGATTATGCTATTAAACGCTAGTACTGCATAATTATTTGTGGTTCGGAGGCTTCTGCTTGGATCGCTGGATTGCCCAAAGCCAGAAATCATGCTCTTCTAAGGAAGAGGTATATGTTATGCTTCGATAGAAGTATTAAGACTATCTGGCAATCGATGTTATTTAGTAGAAACAATAAAATAAGGGATAGTGATTTTACGTGAGTTCACGTTCAAAAATATTTGAAGAATTATCTTTTCAAAAGATCAATGAGATCGTTGAGCAGCATTTCGGAAAGACCGCAGGTATCGACATTTTGCTTTTAAAAGGAGGCCTTTTCAATACAACATACAAGCTGACATTATCTTCACCTCATCACGAATTAATTCTTCGAGTCGGACCGGTGAATGAACAGTATCTTTTGCCTTTTGAACTAAATTTAATGCATGCAGAAAGTCGAGTATATGATCTACTTGCCGAAAAACATATACCTTGTCCTACAGTCCTAGTGTGTGATTCAACAAGAAAGATCATAAATAGAGACTATATGATAACTGAATTTATTCGTAGTGTTCCATTGTCTGATGAAACGATCCCGGAAGACGCAAAGACTGAACTATATGAACAAATAGGTGAAGAAACTGCAGAGATGCATTCCATTGTAGGTTCAAAATTCGGTAGAGTATCTGATATTCAGCGCAATGGTGGCTACGATAGTTGGGGGGATTTCTTACTTGCACAGGTAATTGAAATAGGGCGGAAATGCTGTGAATATAATGTTTTTGATAACGACACAGTAAACAGGATTATTGGGCTATATGAGAATAATTCATGGCTATATAAGAACATCACCATCCCACGACTTGTACACTCCGATTTGTGGGCAGGCAATGTTCTTGTCCGATTAAACAATATGAAAAATAAATATGAGCTTGCCGCAATCATTGATGCAGATAGAGCATTATTTGGTGATATAGATTTTGAATTTGTAAGTCCATGGATCATCAACGAGTCTTTTATAAAAGGCTACGGGGATAACGATAAGCATAATGATGCTAATCACCAAATAAAGGTAGATACCTATAAATTAATTTATAGTTTTATTGATTCCTTTGTTTGGAAAGTTCAATACGACAATGGGGTTGAATATGAAAATAATAAGCTGAGTACGACTGAACTGCTAAAATCACTAGAAGCCAAATTAAATAACATAAATGGCTAGTATCATATAACTATTAGATCAGGGAGTCAACGCGCAACAAGTTAAGTTGTTGTGGCCATCTACCTCGTGGCATCTGATGAAGATTTCCTCTCATATTGTAGCGCGGCTGACACTGATTGTCGCTGTCGTCGCAGCGATTCATCAAAAGAAATAGACCGCCCCTCTGTGATATGATATGCTCGGAAGACGGTCTATTTTTCGTTTTATTATAACGGGTCAAAATCAGTAAATGGACTACTTCTGTGCAATCGGCAATTCTAACAACGCATTGACAAAAGTATCTAATGAAACCGTTCGGCTAGCATAATCAAAATCGTTTAGCGTATCATTAATTGAATAAAATGCAATATTGCTTTCCTTCACTGTCGGGATTGTCTGCCATATAGTAACTGAAGAAAGTTTCGTTTCAAGCTCTTCTACCGTTGGATTAAAATTCGTATAAGCGATAATATCAGCATCGCTCAAGTATTGGTTAATCACTTCTAATGAAATTGGAGAATAGTAGCCCTCCGATTGCGGGTTCCCTCTGTTGAAAAATTCTTTTTCAATCATCTCAGGCGCATGCATACCCAAATCTTCATAAATAATTCCTCGAGTCTTATCTCCTTGTAAGCCTGGAGTACCTTCCTCCACACCTTGTAAAAAAACAATTTTCTTATCATATATGCCCGCATCGATGAGACGTTGCTTTGCAGCTTCGACTTTAGTCTCATATTGCGCAATCAAATCTTTGGCCTGTTCTGGCATTCCGAATACATCACCAAAGAAAGTCATTCTCTCTTCCAAAGCAGACATTTCATTATAGAAAATGGTGGGGGCTATTTTGTTTAATTGCTCTATGGACGATGAAGACCAAGTTGGAGAACCAATAATTAAATCGGGTTCAAGGGCCATAATGGCTTCCAAATTATCTCCAGAAACGACCTTAACGTCTGAGATGAACTGTCCCCACTGTTGTAACCATGCTTCAGGCCGCATCGATGGATCACCATATTTATCAACGCCAACAACCGTTTTTCCAAAAGGCAAGATATCTCCAACGTTATTACCTACCAGATATACAATCCGCTGCGGATCTGCAGGAACCTTAATGTCTCCATGCTCTGTTTTGACAATCCGTGTTTGTGCCACTGTTTCCTTTGCTTCCGAGCTTGAGGTTGCCTGAGTTTGCGCTGGCGTCGGACTTGGAGAATTTGTATTCGCAGGTGAAGCCGATGTACATGCTGATAAGAGCAGCATGACGCTTAATGCAGCCGATAAAATGATTTCCTTATTTTTTGTCTTTCCAAACATTGAAAAATCCCCGTCTCCTGTAGATTTGGCTAGACTGTCTAGTCCTCTCTCATTGTAGAGATGCTGAGAATTATTATCAATATCGTTTTTCGTAATTTTAGCTATCATTTTTCTTCTATAATCGCTTGGCGTCATGTGTACATATTTTTTCAACATACGATTCAAATTCAATTCATCTGTAAAGCCACAGCCGACCGCAACTTCATGAATCGTTACATTAGTATTCTGCAAATAACGCTTGGCTGCATCAAGTCTCTTCTCATTTAAATACTCTTGTAAACTTTTATGTTCTTGTTTCCTAAACAACTTACTTAGCAGACTCCTGCTAATAGACAGCATTTCAGACAGTTGTTGAATGGATACCGGCTCGGTGTGATGCTGATCCAAGTATTGCTTAACCAACTCCACATAATCAGGCTCAAAGTAGCGGATGTTTCCTTGTTCCAATTCCTTATATATTTCATAGATAAGCTGATAGAGCGTAATCTTGGCATAAAATTGATTTTGTGCAGACTTCCGACTCCAGTGGTCGTAAAGGCTCCGACACTTCTCTATGAAAAAAATGGGATTCTCCGGTGAGAACCCGTACACTTGCATAAACGGATTGATTTGTTCTAACAAGCGGTGAATCTCTCTTTTGTAAAATGGGGCCGTTTCAGATTTATACAACACCATGTACATCTCCAGACTTGTGTCGTGAGGATGAATGGAAAGTACTGTGCCTTTTCCTCCATGGAAAATACCGCATCTTCCAGATTGGTAACCTATACGATCCAGTTTTATACTAGCCATTCCTCCGTGGGTATACACTAGCGTACTGGTCGGCATCTTATAGTCTTGCATCGGTTTATCCGGATGAATCACATTATAGCGAATATCAATTAATGAAATGGAGGAGCGTGACCATAGCCGAACAGCCATATCAATCATCTCTTTTGTGAAATGATGGGTAGACCCCATATCCCATTGCATTTGCCTTCCCCCCTGAATAGAGCTTCCTATTTGTATGTTAGTTCAAACAACGATGATTATCAATGTCAAAATGGGGAGCGCTTGGGGGAAGATAGGTTCGAGTAAGAACCATTACGAAATGGAATTTCGGCTCGACATTCATCATGCGGATACGATCTTTGCTGTGCGGTTGTTTTTGAAAAAGCATAGGAAGCCGTAACGGGGAGGGGCCGCGTGTGCGGCCCCTGCTGCTTGGTTAGCGGCTGTTCACTAAAAATAAATCTCCGAACGCCTCGGCATCCTTGTGGCCAATACCGCCATTGTATGCGATCCAGCCCTTGCGGCCCTGCCCATCGTTGTCGTTGACAAGCAGTGAGAATTTCAGATGAATGCCTTCGGACAGAGCTGCTGCGCCAAGCTCCTCGCGCGGAATGGCCAGCTCGTAGACGGTCTCCTGATCATGCCTGCTGATGCCGACCTGCATATTGTTCATCTCTCCGGGTTTAAAGGAGCGGGGACCGAGCCAGCGGAAAGCTGTTGTGGAGCCGTCCTCCTGCAAAGCAGCCCCAAATTCATGAACGTTGGATAATCGGCCTGCCTCTTCCGCCAGTCGGAAGCCAAGCTGCACGCTGTCGCCCACATAAATATTAAACGGCGTTTCCTGCTGCACGTGGGCATCATCCTTTATTTGCAGAGCAATGTACACGTTATTCTCATCCCATGCGACCCAGCCAAGCCCGCTAAGGTCATCCGGCCCATTGTAATCCTGCATTAACAGCTGCGATTGGCGGTTCAGAGGAAATGGATGCTCAAGCTTCCAATCCGCCAGCGATCCGTCGATCGTGATCGGCTGGGATAGCCTTTCAGCTGTGTAGACGTAAGTGAGTGCGGGAGTATCCTGCAAAATCGCACCTGCGCTATTTTGCACAGCAATGGCCTGCGGCTCCTCCGAGAAGCGCGGCAGCGTCAAACTGCTGCTTTCACCTGGGTGCACCAGTTCCAGCGGATAGGTTTCGCGCTGATTATCCTCCGCCTCAAGTGCGCGTATGCTCAGCATGCCCTGCAGCGGGCGGGGCGAACGGTTGGTGACCGTGAGGTTTGTGTGTACTTGACGGCTAGCCGTATCATAGAAGACCGTTCGCGCAATGCTGAGCGGCTCCTGAACCTTGATGTACACAGCGAGCGGCATGGGAGCTTCGGCATCTGTTTCCATCAGGAGCGGATAAAAACCTGCCCGCGCATTCTCGGGAATAGCGATCTGTACGACAGGATTTTGCCCGGAAAGGGAGTCAGGGTCTAGCTGCCAGCCCTCCGGCAAGGTGGCCTGTATACGATTGTCTTTGCCGTCATGCTGCGGCAATTTGACAAGCGGCACTTCGGCGACATCGCCTGCGAATGCGCTGATCTCAATCTGTCCGGGCAAATAAGATTGTGCAGATGCCGAAATTGTATTTCGCAAGAAATGAATCGTTGACTGAACAATCTGTTCCCAATACTTAGGGTCCTGGTAATTATGCCCGCCATCCTGCAGCGTGATCATCTGATGGTATACGCCCGCCTTGCCAAGCCTGTCTGACAGTAGGAGGCTTTCGTCATACGGAACTATTGCATCGGCTGTGCCATGAATAATCAGGGTTGCTGGAAACCCTTCGCTAATCTTTCCGCCGGACAACGGGCCGTAGATGTCGATGACGGCAAACAGGTTTATCGAATCATTCGGCTGGCCCTCCGCAAACCGGCTGGCGAAGGCAGTCGCAAGCATACCGCCCGCCGAATCGCCTCCGATTGCTGTGCTGCGGGTGTCAATCCGATAAACCTCTTGATGCTGATTCAGCCAGTGCAAGGCATCTCCTATATCTGTCAGGGCGTCATCCAGCGTACCTTTCATATCACGCTCAGGATTGGTTCTCAGGCGATAGTTGGCCGAGGCAACGACATATCCTCTGCTGGCCCATTCCTCGGCAATCGCCTTCGCATCCCGTTTGTCGCCCGAATTGAAGCCGCCGCCGTGAATAAACAATATCAGCGGACGCGCTGCCTCTCCTTCCTGGACGGGCTCATACAAGTCCAGCGCAAGCGATTCCTTCTTGCCCTGCTTATTGGCGTTGACAGCATAAATAATTTCCTTCTGTACCTGTACCTCGAATACCGGCTCCAGCAGCCGGACTGCTTCCTTGTCCTTGGCGGTTGAGTTCGTTAAGGACCGGAGTCCCGGCACACAAAGCATTGCAGCAATAACGATTATTGCTGCTGACCACAGGAGAAGGACTGCGGGTTTTCCCAAAGCGCATCACCTCTTTTCATTCATTATTTCAATCAAAGGGGATTTAGGTAAGAGATTATATTACGAAAATTATGTTGAATATTACGTTGTTGTAGATGGCTTAAAAATTTCTGCTTAATTGATTCCAGAGAACAAAACGTTCCTGGGTGAATTACTTAGAGAACGCGGGCATTCCACCCATTCTCCTGTTTAACTTCTCGATCCAAACTTATATAATAGAAAAAAAGTATCGGGGGGTAGGCCAGGATGGAAGACATCCAGCGACACGGGTGTGAAATTGAAAATAAACGGAATAGCGGCTGTGAATTGACCGCTCATTTGAATCGTATGTACAGTGCCGATGCCCTGGAGCATCAAGTGAAAGTTCCGGTCGAGATTGGAGACGGTTATTGGCAGCGCACGCGGCCGCTCACTGCTGTTGAGTTAGTGCTTTGTGATGTTCGTTTTCATAAACAGATGGTGATGAGCAGCAAAGAAGAAGAGGACTCGGTCGTTATTGGTTTTTGTCTGGGCGATCCGATCCGGTGGAATGTCGAGGGCAAAAAGGAGGAGTTCGGGCTTGCTTCGGGTGAGGTATCGGCCTTCGTCAGTACAGAGGACAGCAATTGCTGTGAGTACGATATCCACCGGCATTTTCAGGGCTTAACCTTGAAGCTGAACCGGCAAATCGCCAGCCTCTCGATGCAGCATCTTCCCATCGATAAGGTGATGAAGGCCTTTTCCGAGCAAAAGGGACAATTCTACAGCAGCAAGATGACGCCAGGCATGAAGCAAATTACGCACGAGATTGTACACTGTCGATACACTGGCGATGTGAAGCAGATTTATTTGAGTGCCAAGGTATTGGAGCTTATTGCCCTATACTTTAGCGAATCGCTGCTTCAGAAGCCGCTAACTCTGCCGGATTTGTCCAGAACCGATCTTGCTGCCCTTCATCGGGCCAAAGAAATTTTGCATGCCAATCTCCTGACGCCCCCAGGGCTAGGCGAATTATCCAAGCAAGTATGCCTGAACGAATACAAGCTTAAAAAAGGCTTCAAGGAGCTGTTCGGTCTCCCGGTTCATGCCTATGTGATTGATCTTCGGCTGACGGCTGCCTATTATATGCTGGAAGAGGGAGCTATGAATATAACGGAGGCTGCTTATGCTGTCGGCTTTAGCAAGGCAGGTCATTTCTCCGAGCAGTTTAAGCGCAAATACGGGATGAAACCCTCCGAATGTTTCCCTCATCACCGTAAGCGGGGCGGGGAGCGTTTACTTCCTTCGCAATAATCCGGATTTGTCCTTTTACACTCCCGATTTGGGTAGCAGCTTGCAGGCCAGGTATGAGATAGTAGGGCATATCGGCTGAATGACCTCCCGACGTGAAGCGAAGTTCTTTTTTTTCATTTTAGTTGATAATGATTATCGTTATTATCTTTGGACGGAAATGGAGAAGCGAGCGCTTGCGTACAGGGATGGAGCTCAATCAGCCGGCAGCAAAGCTAGAGCGTACTCAATACAGGGAAGGGTGAAGAAAGAGATGAAGAAGGTTTTAGTTTTGGCGATATTATGCATGGTGCTCGTGCTGTCAGCTTGCGGTAGTGCGAAGACAACAGGGGAAAAGGGAGAGAGCGGTCAGGCGGCGTTCAAAGAGATTGAGAATGCCAGAGGGGACAAAATCAAATTGCCGCTTCATCCGAAACGGATTGCGGATTTATCGGGGTCAACGGAGGAACTGCTGCTGCTGGGGATTAAGCCGATTGCATCAGCAAATGCGGACTTTGGCGTCCGGGATGTATTCACGCCTACAATTAAGGACAAGCTGGACCCGGATACGATCAATCTGGGCTGGTATGCGGAGCCGATCGGCATAGAGCTCGTCGCAGATGCTGAGCCGGATTTGATCATATTAGGGACGCTGTTCAATGAAGACTTGTACGAACAGTTGTCGCAAATTGCGCCAACGGTCGTTGTTCCGCATCCTTACTATGCCTGGCGGGAACGATTTGCCTTTTTGGCCGAGCTGTTTGATAAAAAGGATGTCATGGATAAATGGCTGGTGGAATATGAGCAGAAGGTTGTGGATTGGAAGGATAAGCTGACGCCGATTATACAGGATCAAAGCTTTGCCATGATTGAAACCTATCCGAACAATCTGGTGGCCTATTCATCTACAGGCAGTGCGGAGTTGATCTATAAAGACTTCGGCTTCAAACGCACAGAGGGCATTCCCGAGCCGGATCATTGGGGAGGCCGGGAGATGAGTTTGGAAGGACTGTCCACCATTAATCCGGATCACTTGCTGATCATGGAGAACAGTGAGAACAAAATGAGTGACAGTAAAGTATGGGGCAATCTTAAGGCAGTTCAGCAGGACAATGTGTACAGGATTACCAACATCGATAATTACAATTATTCCTATACCGCAATGGGCAGAATGCATTTGCTCGATGAAATCGGGACACTTATTCTGGAGAAGAACAAGAAGTAAACCCAATTCCTCCTCATCTCCATCCGGACAATGGGCTGTGAACCCGGAGAGGCTATTCTATCTTAATGTATAGGAGTCATTGCCATGGATTCGAAATCTGAGTTATCGGGATTACTACAAATTGCTGCTGAGAAAAAAGGGCTGTTGTCCGTGGCAGTTATTTTCTCGACAATCTCCAGTTTGCTGCAGGTGGCACCTTTTGTTGCGGTATATCACATTGTGCAGGAGCTGTTTCTGCATGCCAACGATCCGGCCGGTATTGACAAGAGTCTCATTCTGAATTGGGGTCTTGCAGCATTAGCGGTATTAGTCGGAGCTCTCATCACGCTCTACATTGGCGGCATGTGTTCGCATATTGCGGCCTTCGATATTTTATACCGGCTCAGGGTTCGTCTTGCTGATCATGTGGCTAAAGTTCCCATGGGCTACCATACAAGAACTGCGACCGGAGAGTTGAAAAAAATTATCGAGGTCAGTGTCGAGAAAATTGAGAAATTTATTGCCCATCAGCTCCCGGATACTGTCAGCGCCATCATGATTCCCTTGCTGTTGATCAGTTATTTGTTCTGGCTGGATTGGCGGATGGCATTGGCGCTGCTCGTACCGATCAGCTTCGGCTACTGGCTGCAAGCCCGAATGTTTGCAAGCGAAAACGGGCGGAACACCTACCGTGATTTTCAATATGCGGTGGAGGAAATGAATGCAACCGGTGTTGAGTATGTTCGCGGCATGCCTGCCGTCAAAATTTTCGGTATTAAAGCGGACAGCTTTCTGACCTTCAGACAAGCAGTCGAACGCTATCGGGATATTTCGCTTCGGGTAACCGACATCTACAGAAGGCCGTACAGTCTGTTTTTTCTTGTAATCAGCTCGCTGTTTACGTTCATCATTCCGTCAGGACTGGCGCTTGCTTCCAATATGCCCGGAAATCTGGCGTTTACGGTTACATTTGTACTGTTTCTGCTTATTACTCCAGGGATGGCAGTACCGCTGCTGAAGCTGATGCAAGCCGGGAGCGGCTTGCGTGAAATTGTGGAGGGCTACAAGCGGATTGAGACGGTGCTTGAGGAAGGAATTGTCGAAGAACCTGCTGTTCCGAGAACACCGACTTCCTATAACATTGCTTTCGAGCAGGTTTCCTTCGCCTATGAGAGCAGCGACAGCAAACATTACAAGCCTGTTCTCAAGAAAATCGAGTTTATCGCCAAAGCTGGCGAGATGACTGCGCTTGTCGGACCTTCGGGCGGGGGCAAATCTACAATTGCGCAACTGCTGCTGCGGTTTTGGGAGACCAACGAAGGTCGCATTACGGTTGGAGGCGTTCCCATCCAAGAGATCGGAACGGAGAAGCTGATGGATCTCGTATCGTTTGTGTTTCAAGATGTGCATCTCTTCTACGATACAATCGAAGCGAATATTCGAATGGGCAATATGACGGCTTCCAGGGAAGCTGTCAGCAAAGCTGCGGCGATGGCTCGTTGTCATGAATTTATTGAGAAGCTTCCGGAAGGCTATGACACCATGATCGGGGAAGGCGGCACTTATCTATCAGGTGGCGAAGCCCAGCGGATCGCGATTGCCCGGGCATTGCTCAAGGATGCTCCGATTCTGGTACTGGATGAGGCAACCGCGTATGCGGATGCGGAAAATGAGTACCAAATTCAGCAGGCTTTGGCTAAGCTGGTGCAGGGAAAAACAGTGCTTATTATCGCACATCGATTATCTTCCATTCGAGCGGCGGAACAGATTCTGGTTATTCAGCAAGGAGAAATTGTAGAGCGGGGCACTCATGATGAGCTTCGAGTACTGCAGGGACTGTATGAGCAGATGTGGCAATCCCATGTCAGTGCTGCTTCTTGGAGGCTTGGGGCGGGACGGGCCGCAGGAAGGGGATCAGCAGCGGCAGTAGCTGCCGGAACAAGCGGAATTACTGAGGCTGTTGGAACTGCTCCTGCATCGTCCGAAGATGCTGCTGCGGACGTACATCATGCTTATAACGGAAGGAGAGGGAAGCCGTGAAGCACTTTCTGACGAATCTGTCCGGCGGGAAGCCTCGTACCCTCATCCCTTCGGCACTTGCCGCTATGTTGGATGGCGTGGTCAAGATTGTTCCCGCTGCCCTGCTGGCCGATCTGTTCCATACGATGTATACCTTCTATACGGAGCCCGGTACGACGTGGAATTCCTGGCGTCTGTGGATGGTGGCGGCTGTACTGGTGGCCTGGCTGCCTGTCTCATATGCTGCATATACATTGCTGTACAACAAATCTTATAGAGCGGCTTACAGTGTGGCTGCTGCAGGACGGATGAGCCTGGCCGAGCATTTGCGCCATCTCCCGTTAGGCTATTTCGGTAAGCGTGATCCTGCGGATATGACCAACCTGCTGTTAAGCGATTACGCTCAAGTAGAGCATACGATATCGCATAATGTGCCTCAGTTAATCAGTGCAGTGATGCTGCCTTTGATGGCACTTGGGGGCCTGCTGCTGCTGGATTGGCGGATGGCACTGGCGATGTTCGCGGCTGTGCCGGCAGGCTTGCTGCTGCTGTGGCTGACGGACGCGCTGCAGGCGCGCCTGAGTGAAGGGCACATCCGGGCCAAAAATGAAGCTGCCAGCCGGCTGCAGGAATATTTGAGCGGTATTCAAGAAATCAAAGCCCATAATATGGGGGGCAGACGGTTCGAGCGTCTGCGGCTTTCCTTTGACCGCCTCAAGCATGCCTCGATTCGGCTTGAAGGGTTAATGGGCCCGGTTATTGTGGGAGCGATGCTGCTGACCCGCTCGGGCATGACGATCATGATTGCAGCAGGGAGCAGTTGGCTTGCCGGCGGGACGCTTTCTTTGACAGTCTTTCTGCTGTTTCTGCTTGTGGGCACACGCATCTTTGACCCTTTGAACGCCGTATTGATGAACTACGGAGAGATTCGCTATTCCGCGTACAGTGCCCAGCGCATTATGGACGTTCGGAGGGAGCAGCCAATGACAGGAACGGGAAGCGTTGACGGGAACGGTGCGATTGTCTTCGACCGGGTTACCTTCGGTTACAGGCCGGAAGCGCCTGTTCTGAAGGAGCTGTCATTTACGATTCCGCCGCAGAGCATTACAGCCTTGGTCGGACCGTCAGGCAGCGGAAAAAGCACAGTCCTGCGTTTGCTCGCTCGCTTCTGGGACGTCCAGCGGGGTGCTATCCGCATTGGGGAGCAGACGATCGAGCAGGCCGATCCCGAGCAGTTGTTATCGCATATGTCGATGGTCTTTCAGGATGTCTACCTCTTCCAGGACACAATCGGCAACAATATCCGGATCGGCAAGCCGGCTGCAACGCAAGCAGAGATTGAAGCAGCGGCCAGACGTGCCTGCTGCCATGAGTTTATATCCCGGCTGCCGCAAGGGTATGATACCCCGGTTGGCGAGGGCGGCTCCACATTGTCCGGCGGCGAGAAGCAGCGTATCTCCATTGCTCGTGCACTGCTCAAGAATGCGTCGATCGTTCTGCTTGATGAAGCGACGGCTTCGCTTGATCCGGAAAATGAAGCTGAGGTTCAGCAGGCCATCAATGAGCTGGTCGCAAGCAAGACGGTCGTTATGATCGCCCACCGTCTGATGACCGTTCAGCATGCGGACAAAATTCTGTTTCTCGAGCAGGGCAGGCTAGTAGAAGAAGGCACACATGACGAGTTGTGCGCACAGTCTGGACGATATGCAAGCTTATGGAGACTCCAGCAGGAAGCGGCAGGATGGCAGCTCAAGTAAGATAAATTCGGAACTTGTTCTCGCATAGGCAGCTCGTGATTTGTCCTTGTGGCAGATTACGGGCTTTTTGATTATTGACGTATAATACAGAGGTAGAGTTATTAGGTATGAAGAAGCTTTGGTGGCAGCTAGACTTGCAGCAAGCAAGGAAGGTATACTAATTGGAATATCCTCAGGAGCAAGATTCTTCTATTGCAATTTTTACTGCAGACAGAAAACAAGATCAACGTCGAAGCTGAATAGGAGGTCATGTCTTGGAGTCGATCATATATGTCCTGAAAAATTGCAACCTCCTTGTCTGGGAGCAGGGACAGCGGACACTCGAATTGATGATCGAGATGCCGACACTGCTTGCTCCGATGAACGGGAGCATTATGAAGCTTAATGCAGGCAGAAGCTCCACTACGCTTGATGAAACAAGAATGGTATTACTCCGCCCGGGTGACTCGGTTGTCATAAACGCCTGCGAGGGGCAGGGGCAGCCTTCCGTATGTCAAGTGCTCTTTGAATGTTATCAGTTGGCAGAGCTCGACGAAGAAAAGCTCGTCTACCGCAATGATCGCAGCAGCCTGCCAGTGAGCGGATGGGTGAGGGAGAAGCTTCCGTATCGGGCGAATGTTTTATTGAAAGAACTGCTGCGCGTCCAAGGGCAGCATCATGACAGTTTATCAGACAAGCGCCAGCAAGGTCGGCTGCTCAAGGAACTGCTGCAGCTTACGCTTGGCGATGGCCCAGGCCCTGATATAAACCGGGAACCCTCCATTCAGGAAGCTGTTTCATATATTACAACGCATTATCAAAGCAGGATTACCCGCTCGGAGATCGCGCGGCTGGCAGGCTTTAATGTCAGTTATTTCTCAACCTTGTTTACGAAACGGATGGGCTGGGGGTTTTCGGAATATTTGAACAGGGTGCGGGTAGATCGGGCCAAAGAGCATCTGATGACCTCCAGTTTAAGCGTCAACGAAATTGCGACCAGGGTCGGGTACACGAATGGCGAGTACTTGAGCCGCAAATTCAAACAGCTGACCGGAATGTCTCCGGGTGAGTTCCGCAATCGGCCGGTTCCGAAACGGATCGCAGCCTTTCAATTTGTGGGGGATTTGCTGGCACTTGGCATCAAGCCTGTCGTTATTGACGCGGAGCTGGCACGAGGGACGCTGCTACTGCAGAATGAGCTGCGGGATGTGGCGATTGTGAACGGCGCATATGAAGATGAACAGCTTGATCAGTTGGAAGCGGATCTGATCATCGCGCCCGATTATTTCTATAATATGCCAGGCAGGATGAAGCGGCTGGAGCAGATTGCTCCGGTCATTGCGCTTGAATGGGGCAAGTTAGACCCGTTGACGGAGCTGCAATTTATGGGCAGGCTGCTCCATAAGGAGCAGGAGGCAGGGCGCTGGATAGTCCGCTACCATGAACGTGTGGAGCAGGCGAAGCACAAGCTGCAGGGAGTAATCGCAAGAGGGGAGACAGCAGCTGTCTATGAGGTGCGTGATGACGGCATCTTCATCTGGGACCGCACAGCCAGAGGCGCGTTCAATCTGTAT
The DNA here is from genome assembly GCA_004134985.1 of Paenibacillaceae bacterium. Taxonomy (GTDB): domain Bacteria; phylum Bacillota; class Bacilli; order Paenibacillales; family Paenibacillaceae; genus Paenibacillus_D. Next base: position 89,101 of record REGQ01000016.1, read on the forward strand.
GATTCACTTAACTTGCATCCGCCCGAGCTGGTGCGGCGGGATGTGCTGGAGCCTGGCCGCCATCTCTGGATTACTGAGGAAGCATTGGCTGAGTATGCGGCGGATCATATGTTCATTGTACTTGCCCGCAGCGGGAGCTGTGCTTTTCCTGATTGGTTGGCGCATAGCAGTGATTGGCAGTCGCTGCCAGCAGCTCGGAAGGGCCGGCTCTATCCTTTGAAGCTGGAGGAATTTTGGTGCAGTGACGGGCTTGCGTTGGAACGTCAGTTAGAGGTGCAGGTTGAATGGCTGTTATCGAGTGAGTCTACCGAACATTTGTCCATAAAAATCGACAACAAATTAGAATAGACGCCCCGAAGCGAATAATGATATGATCAACTAAATTCTTATTAATAACGATTATCATTATTAATAAGATGTCATATATTCAAGTTTAAAGGGGTAATGAGGGTATGAAGTATTCAAGAAAGGCTTTACGTTCAGTAGTATTCTTGCTTGTATTTATGTTGGTTTTGACTGTGTTGTCTGCTTGTGGCGGAGGAGCGGACAAGCCGGGCAGCAATGATAACGAGTCAACTGCGAAGCCGAATACAGAGGCAAGCAGTGGAAACGTTGCGGAGTCCCAGGATGAGAGCAGCAAGAACAATGGAAGCAAGCTGGTCACTCGTAAAATTCAAACGGTCAAGGGAGAGGTAGAAATTCCTGCGGAACCGAAGAGAATTGTGGCTCAAGGCTATCTATCGACCTTCTTGGCACTCGGTGTCAAGCCAGTAGGGGCTCCATTATGGGACATCGAAGCACCGCATATTAAATCGCTGACCAGCGGTATTGAAGATATCGGTTTTATTGAGCTTAGCAGCGTTGAGAAAATATTAGACCTTAATCCTGACTTAATCGTTACGTTGGCCGACGACCCTGTCATGTATGAGAAACTGAGCAAGATCGCTCCAACTGTGGTATACAGTTATGACACGTTTGGGGACGCGCGTACGGAGGTTCGCACATTTGGAGAGCTGCTCGGCAAGGAAGAGGAGGCAGAAGCCTGGATTGAGTCCTTGGACGAAGCAGTAGCGGTCGCTAAGGAGAGAATTAAAGGGCTGGTTGGTGAAGACGAGACAGTAACCGTGCTGAGCGGCTTCAATAAAGAGCTCTATATCTACTCCCATAACAGATGGAGAGGCACCCAAGCGATTTATGACAATCTGGGGTTGAAATGATCACCGCTGGTACAAAAAATGTTTGAAGCTGATGAGGACTTAAAGGTCATATCACATGAGGTCATTCCAGATTTTGTCGGTGATTACCTCTTCCTTGAGGCTGTTAAGAAGGAGGATTTTGATCCAACTGATCCGATTTGGGGAGGTTTGGATGCTGTGAAGAACAACCGGGTATTCGAACTGGATAGTGACTACTTTTGGCCTTACGATCCGATGGCTCTAAAGGTGCAGGTTGGGTTGGTCGCAGATATGCTGACTGAGCGCGCCGCACAATAATTGTCGAACTTATTGGTTCTCCAAGGAGCAGTAATGCAGGGAAGATAATCTGCTATTGCTCCTTTTTCTTTATGTATGAGACAAAGAACTTCATTCGCGGAGCGTGAGGTTGACTGCCAACACGTATCGCCCCACCGCGCTTTGCATGGCGATTATGAACTGGTCTTCGAGCGTCTGATTAATGCCGTTTCCTTTACCTTCATATCATTCATGAGATGTTGTATTCTTTAAATCCGTCTTGTTTTTGATCGGCCGGATTGAACGGCTCTTCTTGATGTCACCCGGAAAATCGATGGCATATACCCGATAACGACGATTTTTCCCTTTTATTTGGTGATTTTCTCTTCTATCGTTTACTACTCATGATTGAACCCCCACCGTACTTATAAAAAAACGAATATGTGCCATCATTGTTTGCTCTATTTCTGTCGCCTCCTCTCCATCCAATCTACTCAAAACATATAAGGAAGCCATTCGAAGCACGAATATTGATCATTAGCTGAAAGGATTCTAGGATCGTACGGTTGAATTAGTTCTATATAAGTCGAACGATTGAATATGGCAAGAACAGAGGAGGGAACAAACTTTGTATTTTATCGCGTGCAGCTCCCAGCGCGCGGTGAGGAGAAATGTGTTGGCAGTGAAGGGGAATAATCAAAAGAATGACCGCTACAAAGTAAAATTGTTGTATAAACTACAATATTTTAGCAGTAAAAGTAAATTATATTGAAAATTGTTGTACTTTGTACAACAATTTCACGAAAATCGGCTCATACGTCTGGAAATGTTGTACAAAACACAACAATTTATCCCCAATAGTACAATATACTTTCAAAAACGTAGTAAGAGGGGTGATAGCATTAAGAAGCGATCTATTATATTAGGAGTTGTCTTGATTGTCGCTTTAGTTGTTATAGCAGCCACTACATGGCTTCCTAGAAACAGTTTAATAAAAGTGCCATTTTTAGAGAATCGATATTTTATCAAAGTTGTAAATTCACAACTTGTTACGAATGCAAATGAGCTTTTTGAAATCTATGTGGAACAAATGAGAGAGAAGGGATATGAATATATACAAGAGGAACGTATGGGGGCATTGTGTGCTTTTGAAAAGAACGGCGAAATAAACTACGTTGTTTACCCCAGAATAAAGCAATTCAAATGGTTTATCTGAATTTGCATTCTTCACCCGCAAGACTATACAGAAGACTTTGCCTTGAACGGGGGCTGGAAAGCGCATGGCGGCGTAGACGCGAATTTGCATTGCATCACCAGCCTGTTGACCAAAATCATACTATAAAAGACTAGATTTCCATCTATCTATCTCTTTTTCCATCTTTTAAACTGATGGGATACTGTGTGAGGGAGGCCCAGCCATGCCGCTGATTCAAGTGGGCAATTTGCGTAAGGAGTTCAAAAGGCAGAAACGAAAAGACGGGTTCTGGCCTTTGATGAAAAGTCTCGTGTACCGGGAATACGAGCAGAAGGTTGCAGTTGAGGACATTTCGTTCTCGATCGATAAAGGTGAGATTGTCGGTTACATCGGACCCAACGGAGCGGGGAAATCGACAACGATCAAAATGATGGTAGGCATTCTCGTGCCAACCAGCGGCGACGTGCGTGTGAACGGGCTTGTGCCTTTCGAGAATCGCATTGAGAATGCACGGAGAATCGGCGCCGTGTTCGGCCAGAAAAGCCAGCTTTGGTGGGATACGCCAGTCATCGAATCGTTGAGGTTGACGAAGTATATGTATGATATACCGGAGGATCGCTATCTTCAGAATATGGCGTTATTCGGCGATATTCTAGGATTGGACGAATTTAAAAATGTTGCCGTCCGATCGTTAAGCCTCGGCCAACGGATGCGCGCGGACCTTTGTGCCGCGCTGCTGCATGATCCCGAAATCGTCTACCTCGACGAACCGACAATTGGGCTCGATGTTGTTGTGAAAGAGAGAATTCGCGAATTCATTCGCGAGATTAATCGGGAAAGAGGAACGACGGTCATATTGACGACCCATGACATGTCCGACATCGAGAAGTTGTGCAGCCGCGTAATGGTCGTTGATCACGGCAGGCTTATGTATGACGGCAACCTGCATATGTTGAAAAACGATTACGGTAATATGGAGACGATGGAACTGGATACGGAGGAGGACTTCGTCATGGACGATGCGCTTCTGCGCATGGGGATTTCGTTCAGCCGAACAGAAGATGCCCGAAATCAACTCGTTTACGACAAGAAAAATATCAACTCCTCTGCAGTCATCAAGTGGATTATGGATCGCTACTCCGTTCGTGATTTCAAGGTGAAGGAAACCGAAATCGAAGAAATTATTCGGAATCTTTATGCTGGGTTTAGTCAGGAAGAGCGCCAGCGGCAGGAAGTGCTCCTATGAGAATCGCACTCTATCGCGAAGTGACGTTGAACGCCTTCCGGTCGCTGCTTGCTTTTCGGGCCGAGGTGCTGCTGTTCCTGTTCGGGCAGCTATTCAAAATACTCGTGCAAGTCTATATCTGGTACGCGTTGTTCGGAGATTCGAATCTTCTAACCTCGCAAGCCGGTACGGTGACCATTCAGGAAATGATTACGTATGTCGTGGTCAGCTCGGCGATCTCGGTATTTGCTACGAATGACGTTATTTTCAGAGTCAGCTCGAAAGTATCCTCGGGTGAAATCGCGATGGATCTCATTAAGCCGATGAGCTTCCGCTCTGTCGTCTTCTGCCAGGCCTTCGGTACGAACGTATACCGCATATTGTTTGAGCTCATTCCGCTAGTAATCGTCAGTGTGCTGCTGTTTCATGTACAGCTGCCGTCGCTGGCCAACGGCATTGCTTTTCTTATTCTCGTCATCAACGGGTTGATTCTTAATTTCCTGATTACGTATACGATCGGGCTGATCTCCTTTTGGTACATTCTCATCTGGCAGGTTAATACGGTGCTGAACGGGCTGATCCGGCTGTTTTCGGGTGCGTTTATTCCGATTTGGTTTTTCTCGGATTCGCTGGTGCAGCTTTCGTACTTTCTGCCGTTCCGTCTCATTTACTATGAGCCGATCTCCGTCTACCTGGGGAAAATAACGGGCTGGCAGGAACTGCTAGCCATCGTTGTTCAGCAATTGGCGTGGATGGCCGCGTTTCTGTTGTTGCAAAAATGGATGTGGTCGAGAGCCGTTCACCGGCTTGTCGTTCAGGGAGGCTAAGATGAGATACTTGAAGCTATACGCGCGATTTATTCCGATTTACTTCAAAAGCAAAGCCGAGCACGGCTTTGGCTTTTATATGGACTTTCTCGGGTTTGTGATCACGCATATCGTCAGCTATACCGTCATTTGGGCGCTCATGAGCCGGTTCCAGACGATTAACGGGTGGAATATGTATGAGGTCATGCTGCTGTACACGCTTAATATGCTCACCTATGCTGTGGCGGCGGTCTTTTTCTTTTTTCAAATGAACGATGTCGAAGAAGAGGTGCACAAAGGCTCCTTCGACAGTCTGCTCGTCAAACCGATTAATCCATTCATCCATATGATCATTCGCAGCTTCGGCCACTTTTTTCTCGGTGATATTGTCATCGCGGTGGCGGTGCTCGGCGTATGCTTTAACCGTCTTAATATACATCTGGATTGGGGCACGTCTGTCAGCTTTGTGCTGATGCTGCTCGGAGCGGTACTCGTGCAAGCTGCTTTTATCGTCATCACCGGCTCGATGTGCTTCTGGATCGTTCGCGCCAGGGCCGTGAAGAATATCGTTATTTTTGGCATTCGGGGCTTTGCGGACTATCCCATTTCGATTTACAGCAAGCTGCTGCGGGTTGTATTGACTTTTGTCATTCCTTACGGCTTTGTCAATTTCTATCCGGCCCATGTCATTCTCGACAAGGAAGAGGGATTGCTGTTCGCATCCTGGCTGCCATATGCCACGCCGATCATCGGCCTTCTCCTGTTCTTCATCGCTTATCGGGTTTGGAACGCGGGACTGAACCGTTATCAGGGCACGGGGAGCTAATTCTGTTAGGTCCAAAATCAGATCTCGACGAGACTCGGGTGTGCTGCTGCGGGTTCGCAGGGGTTTTTCCAACATCCCTGCAACCCTTCGCTGCTTCCTCCCAGTAGGCAAACACTGATTTTTAGCTAGAGCCTTTGTTTTCATGCGAAACGCAATCGTCCAACATCGAAACAATGGTTCTTTCCCTTCGTTTTTCATGCCTATTCTGGTAAAATATTCTTATCAGACTGTTAGGAGGACTTTTTTTATGCTTCAGGAACGGATCAGAAAATGGATGGACAGCTATAATAAAAATAGATATTTGAATGGGTCCATATTAGTTGCTTGCAAAGGACACATCATAATTAACGAAGGTTTTGGTATGGCTAATCGGGAACTTAGTGTGCCTAATACGTCTGTTACCAAATTCCGTATCGGATCATTGACCAAAGCTTTTACGTCCATGGGTATATATCAATTGCACGAGAAGCACAAATTGAATATAAACGATACGATAGATAAATATTTTCCTGAATATCCAAACGGTGATCGTATTTCGATTTTCCATTGCTTAACGAATGCCACTGGCATCCCCAACTATACAAGCTTCCCGGACTTTTGGTCACATACGATGAGACTTCCATCAACGCTAAATCAGCTTATTGACTCGTTCAAGTCATGTGAATTGGATTTTGAACCAGGCAGTGGATTTGGATATTCAAACTCCGGTTATGCATTGCTGACGGCGATCATTGAATCGGTCTCCGGAATGTCCTATTCAGATTACATACGGGATCAAATTTGCCTGCCTTCGGGCATGCTCCATACCGGTTGTGATGATGGTGGTAAGCTTGTATCAAATTTAGCCTCAGGTTATTCCTTTTATGAGGAACCGGTTCAAGCCGCATATCAAGATATGTCATACCCGTTAGGGGCTTATGGATTGTATTCAACAACGGAGGATTTGTTGATTTGGGATCATGTATTACAACAATCCCAACTAATAAACAAGGATTTGACGAAAATTATGTTTACACCTCAACACGGCTCCTATGCAAGCGGCTGGATGGTTTCAGAAATAAATGGCCGAACATGCACCCATCATTTTGGGGACGTAGGCGGGTATTATAGCGATTTTCTCAGATTCGTCGATGATGAAGTTACGATCATTTTTTTGAGCAATATGAACATAACTCCTGTAACGCATTTAAGTCGGGAGATAGCCAAGGTTGTTTTTGGCGAAAATGTATCTTTGCCACTGCCTTCTGAGCCAGTCCAATTTACGAATGAAGAAACCATATTGGGCGAGTACGCTGACGAAGACAAGAGCACGCTTCTGGATATATCATTAAAAAACAACGAGCTATATGTTACGGTTCCTAAAATGTACGGTGTCTTATATAAGTTCAAACTGGTTCCAGTGAGTCACGATTCAACCCAAACTTTCTTTTTAACCGAAATGGTTCATGAACAACTCGTATTTCGTTATTCAGAAACTGGCGAAATAAAGTGTATTGAATATACCGATTATCTTAATGAGAACCATATTATGTACAGAGTGGCGTAAGGCGGCATCGGACGCAGGTTGGAGGTTGCGTTCGAGTGTACCAGTAGTGATCTTCTTGAAAGAGGTGAACGATGAGTAAGGCAGAAATAAGATGGGCAGAGCTTAATGATTGCAATGATTTAGGTGTTGTACATTTGGAGTCATACCGTGCAGCATATAAAGGGATAATACCAGAAGATTTTCTGAACAATATCAAACTTGAAGATCGCGTTTATTACTTTGAAAATGTATTGAAAACTTCCGCTAAAAAAACAGCTTTGATTGCGATTGAAAACAGCATTATCGGTTGTGCAGAAATCGGTCAGTCGGTGGATGATGATTTGGATGCAAGCTTCGTTGAGATATTTGCAATATATCTAGTGAAAGAACATTCAGGTAAAGGTTTTGGGAAACAACTTTTGGAATGGGTTCTGAGCAATATGACTGAACGAGGTTATCGCAATGCTTCACTGTGGGTGCTTAAAGAAAACATAAATGCAATTAAGTTTTATGAGAACCTGGATTTTGTATTTGATGGATCAGAAAGAGCGATTGAGAGGGGTAAAAGCTTAGTTCAACTACGATTTCGAAAAGCACTTTAGATGTTAATCCACCCTCCGTTGTTGGATACGGTAATACGAGAGCTCCGACTATCGACTGGATAACAACGGATGTAGCACCACGCTTCAGTTAGCGGTGTTGAGCGTGTGATGAAGCGGAGGAAATAGGGAACGCTGCGGTTCAAGCGGACAGACGCTCCACTATTTTCCAGAAAAGAGCCAAAACCAAAGTTTCACGGCCAGACAATCCGCTATTGGTCGAAAAATCGGCTTTTTTAGCCCATTCCATAAATTTCAAATTTATTTAATCAGCGGCGCCTGAATTAATGTGGCGAACTTAAATTGGTGCACATGACCGTCATTAAGTGTAGTTTGACCGGTTACAAAGTGGACGTGTTTGCCGTTTCCGACTGGAATCGCAGGCCCTGTTCTAATCTTTTTTAATTTGTGAAAATGGTTGAAGAAGTCCGTTCGTGTGAGATCAATTTCATGGACATGACTATTACCTGAGCGAATCGCTTGCCCCGTTACGCCTGCAAAACGATGATTATGCCGATCTGCGCCTTCTTCAGCCAATCTCGTACTGCCTTCAAATTCATGAACATGGCGCTGAGCTCTTGGACGAGATGCTGTTGTATTCTTAATTGTTCCGGTTCTCTTTGGCATTTGTCGGTAGCCTCCCAAAAAAATAAGATTTATATATCCTATTACAGCAGCCGTATTATCGTTCTAGGTGAACAAACAAGTTTACGTTAGCTTCATAGAGATGCCGATTGTATCCCATAACTCATTGTTCACCGGCAGCAAAAGCGAAATCAAAAACACCTCCAAGGTTGCAGCCCTATTATTGACACGGGCGTATTCTTATTGCAGACGATTACATATTCATGTCTGCATCGAAAAAGAAATACGATGCGTGCCTTTTCCTCAGGACCAGACTTCCTTCTACTGTTTGTCATACAACTAAGAAACTCTTTTTTTGCTGTCTATATAAGTTGAACTAAAGAGGTGCCATCGAGGATAAAAGGTGAGCTTAAGGTAAGTCGGGTAAAGCTGCGCGGAGGAAAAACTAACAAATTTCGGATTTTGTGGTTTGAATTGGGTTGTTGTGTTTAAATGAACATATCACTGGAAAAGGAGTTGATTTGTCTTGAAAAAAATACCATTGGTGATTATGATGTTAGCAATATTAATGATTCCTTTAAACGGGACATTGAATGCTCACCATGGGTTCGCAGATTATTGGCATGTACATTGGGAAACAAATAGCCATCCTCAAAATGTAAGTTATGAGATTATCAAGGATGATTTATCAGGGGGATACTATGATATTGCAGCCTCCATTAATGACTGGAATTCCTCACAAAATAAAATTAAGCTTGTTCCTTGGAACAGTTCGCAGAGTGTCATTCCTCAAATGAGTATTGTTGTGGACAGATATGCTGATGACTGGTACGGCAACGCTAGCTGGTCTAACCCAGTATGGAATATAACATCAGACGATCACTATATATGGGCAACGCCAAGAGTTAATTCAAGAACAATTGAAGAAGCGATTTCTAAAGGAGAAAATGCAAATCTTAGAAGAAAAGTTGTCACGCATGAGATCGGACATAATTTAGGTCTAGGTCACCCAAGTGCATCCAAAACATCTGTAAATGCCATCATGCATCAGGGGTGGAATGGTTACAGTACTGTACAAACACATGATGTGGAGTGGATTAATTTTAGGTATAATCACACTCACTCGCTCAGTTCGAAAAATGAATCAAACCAGAGTATTGAAGAGTCTACTTCCATGCCGGCAGCCTTACAGGTGGATTGGGTGGATTACAACTCATTAGAAGAATTATATGAACAGTCTGACATCGTAGTTATTGGAGAAGTTTTGCGCAGTCATAGTGTTTATGTAAAGGACTTGCCGTATACTGTTCATACGATAAAAATTCAAGAAATTATCAATGGCAGTATTTCTGAAAAAGAAATAACGATTGGTCAATTCGGAGGGGAATCTCCTGAACAATCCAATATCCAGGTAATTGATAATCCGCTGTTTGAAACTAGTGTAGAACTCGTTCTATTCCTGAAGCAAGTTGAACACGGAACTTATAATTATGAAGTCCCTTATGATTACTTCGTTACAGGCGGCAACCAAGGGAGATTCGAATTACAAGGTGAACAGGTGATAAATTACAGCGATTTTGATTACTTGGAGCAATATCGCCAGTCCAAGCCAAACTTGTTCAGGCAGGAAATTCAACAGTTTTGAGTAAGAGAGTATTTGAGTGAGAATTAAGTAAAAGTGATGTTTCAGTAATAGTAGCTAGGTAGTGAGAGTAAGCATAAGGAGTGAGTTGATGTTGCCTTACAGAACGTTCGCTATTACAGTTATTCTACTCATTATAACTGTTGGCTGCAGTTCAAAGCAGCTGCTTCCCAATGGGGAAATTGACCGCATCGTTATTTCGGACGAGGAGTCTGGGCAAACCTTGAAGGAGGTTACTGACCCAGAAATAATAAGTGCAGTTGTCAATACTTTAAATAAGGCTCATACTGTTTCGACAGGAGCCATCGACATGGCGGCGCCGGAGTACAATCTGAAGTTTCTATCTCCTAAGCAAGAAGAGCTTCTCGTTCTTGGATACTATGACAAAGCAATTACATTGAATAGTGTAACAGGCCGCTATTGGCATGCGGAGCAGGATCAATTTTATGGAAGCACCTATAATCTGGACCTTCATTAAGTTGCACTAGTGTATTCTTTCGATTGCTACACATCCAAGACCGCCCCGGTAATCTATTGCCGGGGTTTTCGCATTTTGTCAGGAAGCCTAAGAATTCACTGCCCATCGACAGGAATCTAGTCTTGCAATTGGAGATGGATGAGTCGAGCTGATGATGAGGAGAAATTGCAGGCCTGGGCAATGTATTTTTTTGTCCCAAAAGAGACAGGAACCAATGGATGGTTTTTTGTGAACGATTATATATTCATGTCTGCATTGGAAAAGAACTACGATGCGCTATCCTTTCTTTGCCATTGCAGAGGCTTGAGAATACCAGATCAGTGGTTTGACCGCCTCCAATCAATTGGATTACCGCCCGTCAAACAATGGGAAGGGGTGTATAATCATTAATAACATAACTGAAAGCGCTTCCATATAAAAGGATTTGTTTATTTAAATTAACAAGGAGGAGATGTTATGTTTCTCAGAAATGCGCGAAAAGGATTTATGTTCCTGATTGCCTTTATTATGGCGTTTGCCATCGCGCAGTTTCCGCCGGCCATTCAAACCGCAGAAGCCGCTCCCGCAACGACCATCATTCCGAATCCGATTCCAGATGGCGTGCATCGGGTGACGAACAAGTATACGGTTACAGCGAATGGTGTAAGCTTGCCGGTCATTGACGGATTGTACACAACGACGATTATGGAGAACGGCACTCCCAGAACGGTTAAGCCGGGCTATCTGGGGTACGACTACACGACATTCACGGCCTCGTCAGGGGAAGTAGAAATCGTGATCACATCTCCCAGCGCGATTAATTCGATTAGCGTAAGTCCGTTGAAGTTGGGCATCACCCCAACCAAGGTAAACAATAACACGTATAAATTCACGATCAACAGCAGCCATTATTTAATCGTAAATGTGAACGGCAACCATTTGGTTGTCGCGCGGGACAACATGCAGGAGTACGTTCCTACACTCGGAGCCCCCGGTGTTTTCAATATCGCAACGTACATCGGGGGAACGGACGCTTCGAATCAGGGCAATGTTGCGGCCGTGACCGCAGCGATCCAGCAGGCGGCGAACGACGCGAGCGCGTACGGCACGTCGGTCGGGGGAGGCAAGAAAGGAATCGTCTATGTTCCTGCTGGCCTTTATTACATGGGCAATCTGATGCTGAAGAGCAATACGGCGCTCTATCTCGCTCCCGGCTCGGTCATTCGGTTCACCGAAGACTATTCGCATTACAACGTTGATTTCTATAAGTCGTCGCTTGGCAGAAACGGCACTTGGTGGATTTATACGGAGAACAACTCCAGCAATATCAAAATATTCGGGAGAGGCACGATTGACGGAAACGGCCATTATTTCCAGAAAGACAAACCGGCCTCCGATCCGGGTTTTGCGATAACGGCCATCATGGCTCTCGGAACCAGCGACTTCACGCTAGATGGCATTGTGATCAGAGACATTCCGTTCTGGGGGACCATTATTACCAGGTCCAATGATGTGTATGTCAGCAGAATGAAGTTTTTCAATTCGCTTGATGCCAATGAAAACGACTGCATCGACGTCAACGAATCCCAAAATGTCCATGTGTGGGACTCCATTGCGATTTCCCTTGACGATACCTTCTCTACCAAGACATGGGAAGGCAAAGGCATGATGTTGAACTGGTACGGCGATTCCGAGCCGCTCGACAACGTCACCTTCAACAACGTATTCGGCTGGACTTACTGCGCAACCTTCAAGCTGGGCCATGGCGCGCATCAGCCGCAGACGAACGTAACCTTCAAAAACAGCGTCACCTACAACGCTGGCCGGGCAATTGGCATTGAGCACCGCTACGGCGCAGGCGGCTTTTCCGACATTACCTTCGATAATATTGATATCGAAAACGCCGGTGGTGAGGGATGGTTCAAGGCGGTCATCGAGGATGGCGGCATGGGCGTCGGCCCGATATCTAACGTCACGGTCAAAAACATCAACGTTCGCCATCGCGGCTCCGCCTCGTCGCTCAATGGCTACAGCAATGCGGCCAAAATCAGCAACATCACTTTTGAAAATATACGTGTCGCCGGCAATCCAGAGCCCGTCACGAGCCTTGGAGAGCTGAATATTACAAAGACGGGCTTCTACGACAACGTCACGTTTCTACCGAATCGTTCCACAGCGACAACTTACCGGATTCAGGCAGAAAACAATAACGGCCTCTTTGGCGTCGATTGGAACGGGACCAAAATCATCAAGCACATCGCTTCCAACGACACGGACAAGGTCGGCTATCAAATCGGACAGATCGCCCCAGATAATTACGCGTATTACAAAGGGGTAAACTTCGGCGCGAATACGTCGAATGTCCGAATTAGGTATGATGCGCCAAGAGCGGCGCGAATCGAGCTGTACAAAGGCAACGCCTCTGGAACTGGCATGGGGGCTATGATCGGGAGCATCAATTTGGCTGGCAACGGTAACCAATGGCTGAACTGGAGCGACTATAACATACCAGTGAGCGGAGCAAGCGGTATCCAGGATTTGTACATCGTGTTCAAGGTGTCCGGCTCAACGAACACCAATCAACTGCTTGGAAGCCTGAACTGGTTTGAATTAACCAGAAGCTTCTAAATTTCCATGAAGGCCAGCGGCGTCCTGTAGGGGGCGCCGCTTCGGCTTGGGCCGCCCAGAGCAGCGAAACAAAAGACGGCAGGATTTTTCCTTGTATGGCCGGATGGGACATGACGTGAAATAATGAGGGAGAAGTACACTATACATACAGGATGTGAACGCCATGCCGAAAAAGAAAACACTGTCGTTTCGAAATAAGCTGAAGTATGCCTTTCTTGGCATTACGATGATGGCGGTGCTTGTAACCGGAGGGCTTTCGTATTCGATTTCCGCAAGCATTTTGGAGAAGAACTCGCTGACGCTCACACAGGACTCCGTGAACAAGTCCGCCCGAATCGTTGACGAGAAGCTGAGCAAACTGATGCTGATCATGATGACCTTCATGATCAGTGAGCCGTTCAAGGACTTGCTGGAGAGCGTATCATCGGGCGATTACGGCGATTATTACAAACATCTTAACAATATGGATAATGTATTTTCGCAGGCGAGGATGGCGGAGCCGTTAATCCATTCCATCTACGTTTCGACGCCGATGGGCGATTTCTATCCGCTGTCGGTCAATCGGAACCGTGCGGTTACGTTCCGGGATACGCCGATGTATCAGCGAATGCTGGAGGAGCAACGGAATATTTGGGTGGAGGGGCATGAGGACCAGTTGTTTACGGGCAAGCAGAGAGTGGTGACGTTGGTGCTGGAGCCCATCACAGACTCGACGTTGTTTTCGCTGAGCGATGTGTACGTTGTTGTGAACATCCGCGAAAGCGGGCTTCGGAGGCTGATCGAGCCGGAGTCCGAGGGCGGAGCAACGAGATTTCTCGTGAACAGCAATGCTGAGCTCGTCGGTCTCGAATCGAATCCGCTGATCAAGCAAGCTGTGGACAGCGGCATGATCGGTGAAGCTATCGGGAATGCCGAGGCGGGGCAAACGACGAGAATGCTTCATGACGAGGATTATTTGATCAATTTTGCCTCGTTGGGGCTGAATGACTGGAAGATTGTTTCGATACAGTCAAAAAACAACGTCCTCAAGGACTTAATTTATGTCAAATGGATGATTGCGATTATTGCGGTGGGCTGCTTTGCAATTGCGATGCTTGTGTCGGGCGGATTGATCCGCTATTTGCTGCAGCCGATCAAAAGCTTGCAGTCTGTAATGAAGCGGGTAGAGAGTAACGATCTGACGGCTCGCTTCGAGGTGAAGAGCGATGACGAGCTTGCCCAGATCGGCACCCGCTTCAACCGGATGCTGGAGCAAATCATCGGCCTGATCGACGAGGTGAAGGAAGCGGAGATGACCAAGCGGGCGACGGAGATCAAGGCGTTGTCCGCCCAAATGGATCCGCATTTTCTTTACAATACGCTGAACACGATTTATTGGAAGATGAAGCTGAAGAAAACCGAGGAATCGCAGCATATGGTCGTTTCGCTCTCCCGTCTTTTTCAGCTCGGATTGAACAAAGGACAAGAATACACGACGCTGGAGAAGGAGCTTCTGCATGTGCGCCAATACTTGGAGCTGCAGAAGTACTGCTATGAGGAACTGTTCGACTATGAGATTGAAGTAGACGACCCGTCTCTGGAGCAGCTAAGAGTTCCCCGCATCATGCTGCAGCCTCTGGTCGAAAACAGCATTATCCATGGCTTCGGCAGCATGGAGCGCGGGGGCCATATGCGAATCGCGGTTCATGCGGACAGGGAGAGAGGGGAGTGCCGCATTTTGGTTATTGATAATGGAGCCGGAGTGGACAAGGAGACGGTGAACGCCTTATTGGGACAAACGACGGAAAAGGGCTATGCCATCGGCAACCTGCTTAGCCGATTGCGCTTGTATTACGGCGAGGAGGCAGGCTTGTTGGCGATCGAAAGTGAGCCTGGAGCAGGCATGACGGTCGCGATTGTGATTTCGCTTGAAGGAGGCATGAATGATGAACGGACATGGACAGGTTAGCTTATGCATCATTGACGACATTAGAAGCGTAGTGGAAGGTTTGTCCGCTCTGGAGTGGGGGGAGATCGGCGTATCGCTTGCGGGCACGGCTTTCAACGGGGAAGACGGATTTGAGCTGATTAAGGTGAAGAAACCCGACATTATCATTACGGATATACGGATGCCGAGGATGGACGGACTTTCCATGCTTCGGGCGGTTGTGGAGCTGAATTATGCCTGCAAAATCATTCTGATCAGCAGCTACACGGATTTCGATTACGCGCGGCAGGCTGTGAAGCTGGGGGCGTTCGATTTTGTCGTAAAGCCGTTTACGGAAGAAGATATTACGGCGGCAGTGCTGAAGGCCAGAGAGGAGACGCTGCGGGAGCGGGAGAGGCTGCTGAACGAAAAGGAAATGGAACGCAAGCTGCGAGAGAGCATACCGCTGCTGCGGCAGGAATATATGGAGCTGCTGCTTGACTATCCCACACCATGGGAGAAGGCGGAGGTGCGATGGACTTTTCTGGGCATGGAGCTGGACTGCGCGGGATTGGTGGTGCTGCTGCTTGAGATCGACGGTTTTCAGGAACGGATGGAGGAGCAGTCCATTCGCCAGGTCGAATTGACACGCTTCGCCATTCAAAACGTTGTGGAGGAAACGCTTCTCCAACTCACGCGGTGCATGGTCTTCCGATCCAAGGAAAACAGGTTCGTTGCCGTTGTCAACGCCGCCGATACGGCCGCTGCAGCAGCGATGGCGGAGCGGTGCCGCAACCATATCGGACAATACACGAAGTTTACGATATCGATAGGTGTTGGCGGCTTGGCGGAGAGCGTCAGCAGCTTGCCCGAGTCAAGGAGGCAGGCGGAATGGGCGCTAGCCTATCATTTGTACACGGACAGCAACAGCGTCATCCAGTACGCGGATGTCGTGCATGCGGACCAGCCGGAAGTGGTGACGCTGGACTACAAGGACGAGTTGCTCCTCGCACTCCGTTCCGGCAACGGCGACAAGGCTGTGCACTTCCTCCGGGATATGGCGCAATCCCTGCAACGATTGGCGCGCAAGCCAAGCCCGGATTATCTGCTCAGCTTGTATGAGGAGCTGGCGGCATCCGCGATCCGGACATTCTGCGAACTGGGCATTTATTCGGAGCTGAAGCTGGCAGCCGATCGTCTGAAGACGCTGCAACGAACCGGCGGTATGACGCTGTCTGCCTTGCAGCAGCAGCTAGAGTCCTTTTGCAAGGAAGGCGCAGAACTGGTTCGGCGGGAGACGCTGTCGGAAGGGCAAGCCATCATCTATAAATCGTTAGAATATGTTAAGGGACAGCTGGACCGGGAAGTGACCGTATCGGAATGCGCGGCGCAGGTTCATCTAAGCGGAAGCTATTACTCCAGCCTGTTCAAGAAAGTTATGGGTATGACGCTGACGCAGTATATCACGACAGAGCGAATCCGCAAAGCGAAGGCAATGCTTATAGACGGCGCGTCCGTGCAGGAGATCGCGTCTGCTGTCGGATATGAGGAACGCCGCTACTTCAGCGACATGTTCAAGCGCTCGACGGGGATAACGCCATCGGAGTTCAGGGACAGCTACCAGTCGTCAATGGCAGGGGACGAAACAGAATGAGATTACCCCACCTGAAGAGTGGCTGAGCCACCCTCCTTTTTTATCCAGACCTCCCTATAATGAAAGTGTAGTTACTTAATCCTATGATAAAGAAGGGGAATTGCACATGTGGAAAAGAATGCCCGGCTTCCTTTTAGCGTTATCGCTGATGATCGTATTGGCGGCATGTAGTGGCGGCAATAATGGCGGACAAAATGCCGAACCGCCGGCCAAGCCTGTGGAAAAGACTAGTCCGGCAACGTCAAAGCCTGTAGAAAAAAAGACCATTTCGTATTGGACTGATGACCGGCATGATCAGGAATATTTGAAGGAGCTGATCGCGGAATTTAATGCGAGCAACCCGGACAATATCGAAGTGGAACTGACCGTGCTGTCCGAAAACTTCAATCAAAGCGTGGACATCGCGTTTTCGGGCAACCAGGCGCCGGATCTTCTGCGGATCAAAAGCGCCAACACAGGAACGTTTGTTAAGAAAGGGTATCTGGAGCCGATCGACGCGTTTTTGACGGATGAGCTGAAATCGAAGTTCGGCAGCTTGTTCATCGATGAAGTGAACCGCTTCGGCGGTAAGCTGTATTCCTTGCCGAACACGGGCAATACGCTTCGCCTTGTCTATAACCGCGACCTGTTGGAGAAGGCCGGCATTACTGCGCCTCCTGCTTCGATGCAAGATCTGGTAGACGCTGCGAAAAAAATTACTGAAGCCGGAAAAGCCGAAGGCATCTATGGATTTGCGCTGAATTTCAAAAATCCGAAAGGCGCATTTGACCGGTCTGTCCGGGAAATATTGTCGCTGAGCGGCCAGCAGGGTCTTGGCTTCGACATCAAGACAGGCAAGTTCGACTTTGCGCCGTATGCGGAGGCAATCGGTTATTTCAAGCAAATTTGGGACGATGGAAGCATGCTCCCTGGAGTGGAGTCGCTTGACATCGATCCGTTGCGGGCACAATTTGCGGCAGGGAAGATCGGTATGTATATGTCCTTCTCTACGGAGCCTGGCGTATACAAGGATCAATTCCCGACGGAAATCAACTGGGCAGGCGCGCTTGCTCCGACGCTGGACGGTCAGATCAAAGGTAGCTCGGAGATTGTATCCGCAGGGACATGGATCAGCATAAGCGCAAGCTCCAAGCATAAGGAAGCTGCATGGAAGTTCATGGAGTATATGTACAGAGACGAAGCAATGGTCACTTACCATGAGAATGGCTTTGGCATTTCAGTCGTCCCAAGCATCGCGGAAAAAGCGAAGCAGCCGGACATTAACGGAATGGAAGGCTTCCTGGTCGGCGAGCATGATTCGATGTGGCCGGTGTCGCCGAGCGTGACTCCCGAAGGGGCCAATTACGGTGATATTTTCTTCAAATACATGATAGACGGCGGCGATCTGGATGCCATCGTGCAAGATCTCAACGCCCGCTACAATGTCGCGCTGGAGAAAGCGGTGGAGAAAGGTGAAGTGACGGCAGTGCCCGATCCGAATTTCGACCCGGGCAAGCTGTAAGAGACTTAACGGGAAGCCTTCGCGGAGGCTTCCCGTCTTCATAACCCGTACATGATCAGGATAGCCGAAGGAGAGAGAGACATGCTGAAATGGCGAACACTGCAGGAAAACGCTCTGTTTCTGCTTCCCAGCGTCATTCTGACGTTGGTGCTGGGCATCTACCCGCTTATATGGGTGCTCAGATACATGTTTTACGATTATGCCGGCTACGGCCAGGAGCTGTTTGTCGGACTGGACAACTTCCGAAGACTCTTCCGTGACGACCTGTTTTGGAAATCCGTCTCCAATACGATGGTGTTTGCGGGTGGAAAGCTGGTACTGACGATTCCGCTTTCCCTGCTGCTTGCCGTCATTTTGAACGCCAGCTTCCGCGGGCGCAATTTGCTCAGGGCCCTCTACTTTATGCCAACCGTCGTGAGTACGGCGGTCATATCGGTCGTTTTTTACATTCTTTTTAACGCCTATAACGGGATGGTCAACCAGCAGCTGCTGAAATTCGGGCTGATTGGAGAGGCGATTAATTGGTTCGGTCCCCAATACGCCATGCTTACCGTTGTTCTGGTGGCAGTATGGGGCGCGGTAGGCAACTATATGCTGCTGTTCCTTGCGGGATTGCAAGGCATTCCCCGCGATCTGTACGAAAGCGCCGCGATTGACGGAGCGAGCGCTGTCCAGCGGTTCTGGCGCATTACGGTGCCGATGCTCGGCCCGGTTATGCAGGTCATTATCATGCTGGCGATTATTGCGTCGCTCAAAGGCTACGAAAGTATCATGGTCATGACAGAAGGCGGCCCAGTCGGCAAGACCGAGGTCATGTACCTGTATCTATACAAGCTTCTATTCCCCGTATCGACAGGCTCGCCGGTGGAACAGCAGATCGGCTACGGCAGCGCCGTTGGGTTCGCTACGGCGGTGATCGTCGGAGCCATTACGGCCTTGTATTACTATCTCAGCAGAAAAATGAACCGGGTATTCTAGGAGGCTGAAGCGACATGAACCAACAATCGATAGGAATGCACAAGCCTCTTTCGAAATGGATGGGGCAGCTTTTGATCGGGCTGTTCCTGCTTGGCGTAACGGTAATGACCTTATTTCCGATTGTCATGATGATAGCAGGATCGCTCAAGAGCAACGCCGAGCTGATGAGCGGCACAGCACTGTTCCCTGAGAAGTGGCAATTCGCCAACTATGCGGAAGCATGGAGGCAAACGAATTTTGCTCGTTTCACCTGGAACAGCACTTTTCTGAGCGTGGTGTCCACCGTCGGCACGCTGCTCGTCGCCGCTATGGCGGCTTACATTACGGATCGTCGCGAATTTCCAGGGAAGCGGCTGTACGTGATCGTTCAAGCGTCGACCCTGTTTATTTCCGTCGGTGCGGTTGTGCTCCGGCCGCAATATGATCTGATGGTCAAGCTGAATCTGAATACGTCATTATGGGGTGTCATTCTTATCCTGATCAGCGCGCATGCGAGCACTTATTTTATTTTGTCGGGCTTCTTCAAATCAATTCCCCGCGAACTGGATGAAGCGGCCATGATCGATGGCTCGGGCTTCATTCGGACGTTCTACAAGATCATTTTGCCGTTGCTCGCGCCAGGACTTGGCGTCGCAGGTCTGTTCGCTTTCCGGCATGGCTGGAACGAATACATTCTGCCGCTCGTCTTTACGATGACCAACCCGGATCTCCAGACGCTGACTGTGGGGCTCGCCAATCTTCGATACGGTTCTTCGGCTGCGATGCAGACCCATTTGATGCTTGCCGGCGCCTGTCTGTCCGTGCTGCCGATGCTGCTAGTCTATTTCATAGCGAATAAATCCTTTATGCAGATGACGGCTGGCTCCCTGAAGGGCTGAGCTGCTACTTGAATGATGACCAGGAGGACGATAACAATGATGCAACAAACTACAGTAGAATGCCTTGCGACCGCCTCAGTTGATGATTTGCTGAAGCTTGGCCTTGAAGGGGGAGCGGTGGAATGAGTAAACCGGGGTCATTGTTTTCCTTGCCGCAGGCGTCGATTCCCATATCCTGGGAGACCGACGTACTCGTTATCGGAGGAGGCGCTTCGGGCATTGCCGCCGCCATAAGCGCCGCCCGGAACGGCGCCAAAACATTGCTGATCGAGCAGAGGGGATTTCTCGGGGGCATGGGCACCGTTGCACTTGTTCCGGCGTTTTGTCCGTTTACCGATAAGAAAAAGCCGATCATCCGAGGCATCGGCATGGAGATCATGGAACGGATGAAGCGGGCGTGCACGGAGGAGTACATCAGAGAATATGAGCATATGCTGGACTGGGTGCCAATTGATCCGGAGGTGCTGAAGCGGGTCTGTGAGGATGCTGCGCTGGAGCAGGGGGTCGAGCTGCTGTACCATACCTTTGTAAGCGAAACGGTATTGTCTGAGGACAAACGGCGCGTGGAAGGGGTTGTAATTGTCAACAAAAGCGGCCGTTCATTCGTGCGATGCCGCGCTATCATTGACGCGACCGGAGACGCCGATATGGCGGCGATGTCCGGCGTGCCGTTCCAGAAGGGCGGAGACGCCGGCGAACTGCAGCCCGGCAGCATGTGTTACTTGCTGGCGAACGTCGACCGCAAGCGGTTCACTACATTTTTGGAGGAGAGCGGCGATACCGGCCAGCTTCATGGAACGGTTGAACGCGCCATTGCGGAAGGTGCGCTGCCGGAAGGGCGCAAGTCGATCTCGGGGCTGGCTTGGGTGAGTGACTACCTGGTCGGCGTCAATTTCGGTCATATATTCGGAGTAGACGGAACGAAGGCTGAGGATCTGACGCGCGGAGCGATTGAAGGCCGGCGGCTTGCGGAACGGCAGCTTCGGTTCTTCCGCAGCTATGTGCCGGGCTTCGAACGCGCGCATATGGTCGTGAGCGGAGAACAGCTCGGCATCCGGGAAACGCGCCGCATTCAAGGAGATTATATATTGACGGCGGACGATTTCATGGAGGCGCGGACATTCTCGGACGATATCGCGCGAAATGCTTATTATATCGATATGCATATGGCAACCAGCAAAGGCAACATGCGCTTTACGCATTTGCCGCCGGGCGAATCCCATGGCGTGCCTTATCGCGTACTTCTTCCGGTTAGCATAGACAATATGTGGGTGCCGGGACGCGCGGCATCCTCGGATCGCTCTGTGCAAGGGTCGCTGCGGGTGATGCCCAATTGCTTCGCCATGGGCCAGGCATCGGGCACGGCCGCGGCGATGGCGCTTGAGATCAACGCAGGCTCCCGCGATGTGTCAATTGCTGGGCTTCAGGCGAAATTGGTCGAGCAGGGCGCTTGGCTTGGCGAGAGCTAGAGACACTACTAGCTACAGGCCATATTCAAAGGAAGGGACCGGCAGCTGCCGGTCCCTTCCTTTCTGCATCTTTAACGGCCAGCACATCATCGTGAAGCCATTTTTAGGTGCTGCTGGCGGCGCCGCTGTCAGTGCTTGCCTCCTGCGAGAAGGGCAGCGAAGGTTTGCAGGGAGGTTGGAAACACCCTGCGAACCCGCAGCAGCACACCCGAGTCTCGTCGAGATCTGGTTTTTAGGTAGAGCCATAATTATAATTGCATTTTGTAAAGTTATTTTATAAAATAATGAAAACATGATAGAATGGATCAAATATATATTCAAAAAGGATTAGTGAACCTATGGCTGGAAATAATACGAAAATATTAAAAAAGGCAAATACTTATCTGGTGTTGAATAGCATTATTGAAGCGGAATCGATCACGATTGAGGAAGTTGCGAAGACGACGAAGCTGAGTCGTCCAACCGTTGTAAATATCGTGAAAGAGCTGACAGAAAGGAATATTATATTCAAGTCCGGATTTGCAGAGTATACCGGTGGACGCCTTCCAATGCAGCTTTCCTTGAATGCGGACTCCTACTATGCGATTGGCATTGACTTTGAGTTTCCGCCTATTCGAATGGCGATCTCCAACCTGAAGGGCAAGGTTGTTCATAAAAAAAGCATTGTCGTGGAAAAACATTTTTCCAGAACTCAGATTATTGATTTTATGTTCAAGGAACTTGAAAGTATGATTGAAGAATCCGCTATCTCCCAAGAGCAGTTGATTGGGATCGGCATTGGGCTGCTTGGCTATCTCAAGGCTACTCAGGGCATTTCAATGGAGATTCAGCGTATTCCTGACTGGAAAGATGTCGACTTCAAAAGTCTGATTAAAGAACGATTCGATCTCCCTGTATACGTTCAGAATGATATTCATATGATGGCACTCGCGGAGAGAAGGCTATTCCTTCCCGAGCTTAACGATGACTTTGCCTATGTGGGCATTCGACCCGGAATACGTTCGGCTATCGGGCTTGCGATGCATATTAATGGCTCCTTCTATGGCGGAATGGATGGAAATGCCCATTTGCTCGGTCATATGACGATTGATGTTAACGGTGATTTGTGTTCCTGCGGCAGCAGAGGCTGTCTGGAAATGCTGGTCGGTGAGCCTCATGTCATTCGTCGCTATAAGCAGCTTGTTGGTCTGGACGAGAAGTCTGACGCCATACACAGTATTCGCGATATCCACGAGCTTGCCCTTCAAGGGGAAGCAACGGCTCAAAAGGTGTTGGATGAGATGGGCAATTATCTGGGCGTAGGCATTGCGAATGTGGTTAAGCTGTTTGGTCTGTCCACCGTTGTTATAGGTGGTCCCGATAGCGAGCTTTATGTTGAGCTTACGCAGGAACATCTGCGCAAAAATATTTTCAAGAATATGTCTGGTGAATTAAAAATTATTGTCGGCAAGCTGGAGCAGGAATATTATCCGCTTGGCAGTTGTTTTCTGGTTATAGAGCATTACTTCAAAGAACCGACACTGAAACTTTAGGTGACAGGAGCAGGAGACAGGTTGATCCATAAAGAGGAATCATATATTTTATGTTGTTCTACAAAGCCTATGTTAACTAGCATAATAACATAGGCTATTTTTTTTAATTTCATTCTGTTAAGTTATTTTACAAAATATATTGACTTAATGAAAGTACTCTTTTATACTGACATTACTTAATGATCATTACAACAGAGAGGGGGATACTAAATGGAACTGAGAAGAAAAAGAGGTGCTGGCCTCTTTACAGTGAATGCAGCTACATTCGTTATTGTTATTGCAAGTCTGCTTCCACTGGTATGGCTGTTTATGACATCCATCAAGCCGCAAGTTATCGCTTTTTCAATGCCGCCGAAATGGATTTTCACACCAACACTACAAAACTTCGTAAGCGTTTTTACGGATGAAAGCTTTATGAGAAGCTACTATAATAGCGTTATCGTAAGCATTATGACGACCGTCATTTCATTGTACTTTGGCGTACTGGCGGGCTACGCGATTGCAAGATCGAAGTCGACGACAAGCAAGGTAATGGGCATATGGATCATCCTTGTTCGCATGGCTTCACCAGTGATGTTTATTTTGCCGCTGTACATTATGCTTCGTCAATCCAATCTGCTTGATACTTATCTGGGACTTTCATTAACGTATTTATTGATAACGCTGCCATTTGTCACCTGGATGATGTCGAGTTTCTTTAAAGACATTCCTGAAGAAATTGAAGAAGCAGCGTTGCTCGATGGTTGCAACAGGCTTCAGGTGTTGGCGAGGATTAACCTGCCGCTTGTCCTTCCAGGCATCGCGACCTGTTCGATCTTTACCTTCATTAATGCATGGAATGAATTTCTCTATGCTTTGATTATTTCAGGAAGAGAAACACGTACAGCACCTGTAATGGTGCAGGGCTTTATTACTTTCGAAGGAATTAACTGGGGGGAGTTGGCAGCTGTAGGTGTTTTCGTTACTTTGCCAGTGTTAATCGTCTCATTTATATTCCAGAAGGGTCTTATTAAAGGACTCACCGGAGGAGCCGTTAAGTAGTGACGGCAAACCGCAAATTCATTTAGGGGAGGCTAATCAATATGAAGAAAATGCATTTTATGATAACGCTTTTATTATCGATGTCCCTTCTTTTAGCAGCATGTGGAGGAGGCGAGAAGGCGAATTCCGGTACGAAAACAGGTGGGGAAGGCAAGCCTTACGCCGGAGAAACCATCAATGTCCTTATTTTGAAAACGCCCGCATGGGATGCTTTGATAAGCAAGGCAGCGGAATTCCAGGAGGAAACGGGAATTAAAATTAATTTCGACTCGCTCCCGGAAAAATCCTATTTTCAGAAGCTGGATATGACGTTGTCTGGAAAAACAGGCGAATATGACGTCGTTTGGGGAAATAACAAGAGCTTGCCTGCTATGATTTCGGGCGACTGGCTAGAGCCGCTTAACGCCTACCTGGAAGATCCAGAGTTAACAGAGGATTCTTACGATTATACCGATTTTATTCCAAAGCTTGCCAAGAACCTGTCTATGGATGGCAATGTTTATGGACTGCCAGGAAACGGTGAGGCAAATATTCTTTACTACAATAAGAAAATGTTCGAAGAGGCTGGACTCACAGCACCTCCGAAAAATCTTGAAGAGCTGGAAGCTTATGCAGCTAAGCTGACTAATCGTGAGAAAGATCAATCAGGTATCGTTCTTCGGGCCACTAGAGAGGGCAATGCGAACAGCTTCTCCTGGATTATGATATGGAAGATGCTTGGCGGGAACTGGCTGGCGGATGCAGAAGCGCCGTATGCGGTATTGGATAAGAAAGAAGCTGTGGAAGCTACAGAACTTTGGATAGACCTCGTTAATAATTATGCTCCCAAAGGAATTCACAGCTACGGTTTCAATGAATCGCTGCTTGCCTTCCAACAAGGTAAAGCCGCAATGATGATTGATGTGAATACCTTTATGCCAGAGGTTGAGAATGCCGAGAAATCTACTGTGGCTGGGCAAGTAGGCTATAGCGTGCTTGAAGGAACGGGAGATGAGTATACAGTAGGGCCAACGTGGGGCATCTTCATGCCGAAGGATGGAAGGAACAAAGATGTTGCTTGGCAGTTTATGAAATGGGCGACAAGCAAAGAGGTGATGCAGGAGATGGCAGACCAGAAGATCCGTTCTGATGCAACTCGTACATCGGTTCTTGATTCGGAAGGTTTCAAGGAGAACTTCAATGCAGAGTGGGCAGAAGCTAACAAGCAGGCATTGAATCATACCGATTTCGGTTACACACCGCTTGTAGTTGAAGGAAGTGAAATTCGTGATGCACTATCTGTAGCGATTGCAAAAGCAGCGACAAACCAGAGCACTGTTGAAGCTGCTTTAAAAGAAGCGAACGAGCGAATCAAGAAAATTATGAGTGAATAACAAGTTATTTAATGTAAGGGGATGAGGAAGAGAATCCCCTTCCTCAT
Organism: Paenibacillaceae bacterium; assembly: GCA_004134985.1. GTDB lineage: Bacteria > Bacillota > Bacilli > Paenibacillales > Paenibacillaceae > Paenibacillus_D. The sequence continues at coordinate 114,419 of REGQ01000016.1, forward strand.
CCTGAAAGGAGGCATGAGTGACCTCATGAAAAGCAATGCAATACAATTGACCCGAAAGAAACGGGGTTCGCTCCACTCACGAGACGGTTTAATGCTGATTATGCTTATCGCTCCAGCCTTTTTAATATTGCTGGTGCTTAGTATGGGACCGCTTCTGCACAGTCTTTATACCGGCATGTTTGATTCGAACTTGTCCAAGCCGGTCAAGACCTTTGTAGGGTTTGGAAACTATAAGGAAGTTTTATTCGACAGTTATTTCTGGAATGCGCTTTACAATACCTTTTATCAAGTATTTGGTACTGTAGGCATTCAACTGATCTTCGGAATGGTCATAGCCTTGCTGCTGGCCAGAACATTCAAGGGCGTTAAAGTGCTCCGTGCGCTTTATCTGCTGCCAATGATGACGACACCAATTGTCGTAGGTCTCGTATGGCGAATGCTGTTCAATCCGGAACTGGGGATGATTAATTACTACTTGAGCAAGATCGGCATTATAGGACCGAACTGGCTAGGTGATCCGAACTGGGCAATGCCATCGATTATTTTGTCTGACGTATGGCTATCCACACCGTTTATGACGATGATTTTATTGGCAGGTCTTCAGACGCTGCCTGCCGATCCCTATGAGTCGGCGGAGATCGATGGAGCGAATAAATTCCAGACCTTCTGGTACATTACACTGCCACTGCTTAAGCCGTATATCTATATGGCGTTGCTGTTCAGGATGATGGATGCAATCAAGCGGTTTGACACGATCTATATTATGACAGGCGGCGGGCCAGGCAACAAAACAGAGACGCTTAATATCTATGTCTATCACCAGGCATTCGAGTTTCTGAAAACGGGATACGCAGCAGCGCTGTCCAATGTCATGCTGTTAATTATTTTGTTCATTAGCGTGTACTTCTTGCGTAAAATTCAAAAATCATAACACAAACAAGATTTGATAAAGAGATGGGAGACGGATTTAAATGCAGAAACCATGGGTACAGATCGCAATCGATACGTTGAATGTTGAGAAGGCAAACGAGTATACACAAATCGCGCTGCAAGCCGGGGCAGACTGGATCGAAGCTGGCACGCCGCTTATTTATTTTGAAGGCATTAAGGTTATTGGCAAGATGGTTGAGTTCAGCAAAGACGTGCCTGTCGTCGCGGATTTCAAGGCGCAAGATGGTGTGTACAAATATTTCGCTGATGCAGCCAAACAAGGGGCAAAGGTTGCCACTGTACTTGCTCAAATGAATGATGGAAGCATTCAAGAGGCTGTGAGAGCCGGTAAAGAGCATGGCATTCAAGTAATAGCGGATCTATTCTCCGTGAAGCCCGAAGATTTGGCCCAGCGTGCGAAGGAAGTAGAAGCGCTCGGTGTCGACTATTTGCTTAAGCATCTAGGGATGGATGAGACCAAATATTATCCGGATCGCAAATGCGCAGATGGCGTAAAAGAAATTGTTGATGCGGTTTCCATCCCTGTAGGCGTATCTACCTTCGGTATTGAAGATGCTCTTGAAGCATTGCAAGCTGGAGCATCCTTCATTGTTCAGGGTGAGCCGATATTGAGTTCCGAGAATGCACTGGAAAAGCTGACAGCCTTTATCACGACTGTTAAAGCAACTGCCAACGAGAATAAATAATAAAGGAGAATGGTCAGTATGAAAGCAGCAGTTATTAGCGCTCCCTATCGGTTCAATATTGAAGAGCATGATGTTCCCACACCTAACGCAGGAGAGGTGCTGATCCGCGTACATGCAGTCGGCATATGTGGCTCTGATGTGCATGGCATGGAGGCGGATGGGGGTCAAAGAAGACAGCCGGGTCTAATTATGGGTCATGAGGCAGCAGGAGAAATTGCAGCAGTTGGTGCAGATGTGACCTCTTGGAAGGTGGGTGACCGTGTTGCGATCGATCCGCAGCTGTCATGCGGATATTGCTATGCGTGTGAAAGAGGATGGAAAAATCTTTGTGAAAACGGCGTAACGATCGGTTCCTCGCGCAAGCAGCTTACGCATGGAACGATGCGGGAATATATCGCTGTTCCAACAAGACAAATCTATCGCTTGCCGGACAACGTAAGTTTTGACGAGGGTGCAACACTTGATTTCGTCGGCAACGCGGTTCATGTACTTAACCGTTCGAACAGCAAGCTTGGCGATACCTTCCTCATTATCGGAACAGGCGCCATTGGTCTCATTGCGGTACAGCTTGCCAAGCTGCGTGGCGCTGGCAAAATCATTGCAGTCGATACATCGGATGCCAAGCTGAAGCTTGCAAAGCAATTCGGTGCGGATCGCACGATTAATCCGTTGAAGGAGGATGTGCTGACAGTCGTTCGCGCGGAAACAGGAGGCTACGGCGCTGAGATTGTGCTTGAAATGGTAGGTCTGTCTGCTACGTATGCTACAGCAGTCCAAGCAGCGAAGATGCAAGGTACGGTTATGGCTTTGGGGTTTGCAGCTGATGAAGTAACATTGCCAAGCCAGGCGCTCCTTTTTAACGAGGTAACCATTGTCGGTTGTACAGGCTTCTCCTTCGAGGGAACCACGGTGCTGAATATGATTGCAGATGGCAGGATTGATGTTAAACCGCTCATTACTCATGAGTATCCGCTTGAACATATTGAAGATGGCTTCAAAGTACTGTTGGACAAGCAGGCGGAAGCAATTAAAGTTATCATTCATCCATAATGAAATGGGAAACGAGGCGAGAGAGATGAAACCTACTATAGAAGGACAAGCAAATGAACCGCTTCGAAATTTTATTGGCGGACAATGGACGCCTTCGTTATCGGGTAAGACAGAGCCGGTCTATCAGCCTGCAACAGGAGAGATTATCGCTCATGTTCCGCTATCCGATCTTGAGGATGTTAACCTGGCAGTGACAACTGCCAAGGAGGCTTTCAAGGAATGGAGCAAGACGCCAGTACCCAAGAGAGCGCGCATCCTGTTCCGCTATCAACAACTGCTAGTAGAAAACTGGCATGAGCTTGCAGTACTGATTACGACAGAGAACGGCAAGAACTACGACGAAGCGTATGGCGAAGTCCAGCGTGGAATTGAATGTGTCGAGTTCGCTGCCGGCGCTCCTTCCCTAATGATGGGCAAGCAGCTGCCGGATATCGCAAGCCGTATGGAATCCGGGATGTATCGTTATCCAATTGGGGTGATCGGTGGCATCACGCCGTTCAACTTTCCGATGATGGTTCCTTGTTGGATGTTCCCTTTAGCTATTGCCTGCGGCAATAGCTTCGTACTGAAGCCATCCGAGAGAACACCGCTGCTGGCTAACCGTCTAGCCGAGCTATTGAAGGAAGCTGGACTTCCTGACGGCGTGTTTAATTTGGTTCATGGTGCACATGATGTCGTAAACGGGCTGCTGAATCATGAATACGTGAATGCCATTTCGTTCGTTGGCTCGCAGCCCGTTGCAGAATATGTGCATAAGACGGCTTCTGCCAATGGCAAACGCGTTCAAGCACTGGCGGGAGCTAAAAACCACAGCATCGTTATGCCGGATGCGAATATGGATCTGACCGTTCGCCAAATTGTGAATGCATCCTTCGGATCTGCCGGCGAGCGCTGCATGGCTTGTTCCGTCGTCGTAGCAGTCGGGGATATCGCAGATCAACTCATCGAAGAAATCAAAGCAGCAAGCGATCAGCTTCGAATTGGCAATGGATTAGAGAAGGAAGTATTTCTAGGTCCGCTAATTCGCCAATCGCATAAAGAAAGAACGCTCAAATATATTGATAGCGGCTTGGAAGAAGGGGCTGTACTGCTCCGTGATGGTCGCTTGGATGACGCTGCTTCAGAAGAAGGGTACTTCGTAGGCCCAACGATCTTCGATCATGTGAGTACCGAGATGAAAATTTGGAAGGATGAAATTTTTGCTCCGGTATTGTCCATTATGCGTGCTGAATCATTGGATGAGGCCATTGAAATTATGAATCGTTCGGAATTTGCTAATGGCGCTTGTATTTATACACAGAATGGGAGCCATGTCCGTCAATTCAGAGAGCAAGTCGAAGCAGGCATGCTGGGTGTAAACGTCGGCGTTCCGGCACCGATGGCATTCTTCCCGTTCTCCGGCTGGAAAAACTCCTTCTATGGCGATTTGCATGCTAACGGTACAGATGGCGTAGAGTTCTATACACGCAAAAAAATGATTACGGCGAGATGGTAGGTGAACCAGTTGACAATGATGAAGGCATTGGTACAGTATGAAAGAGGGAATAAAAAGGTACGCATAGAGGAAATTCCGATCCCTAATGAGCTTGGACCAAAGGATATACTAATGGAGATTCGAGCAGTCGGCGTCTGTGGCAGCGACCTGCACATCTATCATGGTACGAATGGATTTTATGTCAAACCTCGCCTTGTTCTCGGCCATGAGTATTCAGGAGTGGTTGTTGAGGTGGGAACTGAGGTTCGCCTGTTCAAAAAAGGGGATCGGATTGTAAGTGAAACACCTGTCTATGTATGCGATGCATGTGTGTACTGTCGATCTGGCCAATTCGATCTATGTCCGAGACGTCTCGCATTCGGGGCGACTGCCGATGGCGGCATGGCCCAGTATGTGAAGACAAGAGAAGCCATCTGCCATCATGTTCCGGATGTCATATCCTTTGAGAAAGCGGCTTTGACTGAGCCCGCTTGTGTGGCATACAATGCGATTGCTCATCATTCCCGTATTCAACCGGGTGATCATGTTGTAATCATCGGTCCAGGACCCATCGGGCTGATGTGTCTGCAGGTAGCCAAGCTGGCATCTCCGGGGAAACTGACTTTGGTAGGCACAAAGCGTGATCACAATCGTCTTGAGCTGGCTAGACAGTTTGGCGCGGATGAGGTTATTGTTGTGGAAGAAGAGGACGCCGTCGCTAAGGTGATGGCCGAAGGAGACGGCTTCGGCGCGGATCTGGTCGTTGATTGTGTTGGGATTAGTGCAACACTCCAGCAAAGCATGGAGATGGTACGCCATGGTGGACAAATTACCAAGGTGGGCTGGGGACCAGCTCCGGTCGGCTTCTCACTTGATCCCATTATCCAGAAGGCGGTCAGGCTTCAAGGTTCCTTCAGCCACAAGTACTATCAGTGGGAGAATGTACTCAAGCTAATGGCAAGAGACGAGATTGATCCCATGCCAATGACGAAAATATATGCGATGGATGATTGGGAAGCTGCCTTCGAGGAGATGCATTCCCTCGTTCATGCAAAATCGGTGCTGCTGCCTAACGGTTGAGCTGGCGGGCAGCAATGAAGGGAGAGCTTGTGTGTGAAGCAGAATTATGAACAGAAGAATGAGCACATCCGTACTCAATATGAGCAGTGGCGGCTGCAGCGATCAGAGCCGATCTCGGATGTTAAGCTGTCATGGAGCAATTGGTGCTTTGGCATCGAGCCTCTGGAAACCTCAATGAAAAGGATGCAGCAGGCCGGTCTGTCGTATATTGAGCTGCATGGCAACCATTATGGACCAGGACTTGGCTATAAGGCTGGTGAGGTGTCGAGGTTGCTAACGAGCTATGGGCTTCAAGTATCTGGGGTCTGCGGCATGTTTTCCAACGACAATGATTTGTCCAGCAATCGGGCAATTCATCGTCAGGCGGCGCTCGATTATATCAAGCGCGAGCTGGAGTTCTGTGCGGAGATCGGAGCTAATTACCTGCTGGTCGTACCCAGCTCCGTAGGCCGTCCACAAAAATACGATGACACGGAATTCGAGCGCAGTGTCGAGACGCTGCAGCTGGCTGGAGAATGGTTCGAGCAGTATGGCATCAAGGGTGCAATTGAACCTATTCGTTCTGCCGAGGTCAGTCTGGTACGGACCATCAAGGATGCGCAGAAATATATTGAGGCTGTCAATATGCCAGGTATTAATTGGATTAACGGCGATGTCTATCATATGCAATCTGAAGAGAGGCATATTGGGGAAGCTATACTTGCTGCCGGAGAACAGCTTATAAATTTGCATCTGGCAGACAGCAACAGAAGCACGCTTGGTGACGGCTCTTTGGATGTCGATACCATTATTATGTGTTTGCATATGCTTGGTTTTTCTGATCAGGACAAGTTCGCTTCATTCGAACCGCTTGGGCCAGGAGGCGCGCCTTATCCGGCGATGTATGGCAAGCCGGATGCAGCGTTTCTCGATCGTATTGTCAATGATTCTGTTCGTTATTTCCGTGAGCGGGAGGCAGTTATCCGTCAGTCATGGGCGTAGTATTCAGCAGCTCGGTGAAGCTTCCTGCGAACTTCATTCCCAAGGGAGCAGCATGGAAGAGACGGGTGCCCCAACCAGTAAGTTTTGTAAGAGGCCTATGCGCACGCGCATAGGCCTTTTGATTTGGGAGCGGACAACCATTCGCTAGCGGCGCTCGGGACCGTTTTGTGATATCCTTATTTTATGAAATGGTGTAGGGAGCTTGAACCTGAACTTGAGGAGGTAGATTCAAAGGATGAACAAGCATTATTGCTTTAAGCCCGATGAGATCGAAAATATAGGTAAGCGGTTTGGCAAAGATTTTTATGAAAAGGTTTTGAGCGATATTGATGGATATGCTGAGAAGTGGGCGCTAACCTCTTTTCAACTGGTTCCTTCCTATTCTGCAAACCTGGTTTTTATATGCGATTCAGAAAAATTCGGAAGCGCAGCACTGAAAATAGGCAATCCATCCTCGGGAGAAATACATACAGAGTTCAATACGTTGAATCAGTATAACGGCAGGCGATTTTGCAGTGTGTATGACGCAGATATCGAAAACGGAGTTATCCTGGAACAATGTGTGCAGCCGGGGAATCCTTTAAGGGAAGAGCGCTCGCTTGAAGCAAGATTATCTGTTTTTTGTGCCTTGTATAAAGACTTGCATATCCCCCCTGTTAAAGCAGAAATGTTCCCAACCTACACCGCGTGGGTCGCTAAGATAACAGCATACATGAGCAAGCGGGAGGATTGCATAGAGTTATATGAATATATGAAAAAAGCAAATGCGATCTGCTTATCTGTTTCTGCCTTGTATTCGCAAAAGATGCTGCTGCATGGCGATTTTCATCATGATAATATTTTGCTGGGTCAGGATGGAGCGTATGTTATTATCGACCCTAAAGGCGTCATAGGCGATCCTGTGTTTGATGTGCCGCGGTTTATATTAAATGAATTCGGTGATGAAATAACGGCGGACTTATATCAGAAAATAAATGAGATCATAAGCATTTTTGAAACAAAGCTCCATATTCCAAACGACATTTTAAGGAAATGCCTTTTTGTAGAAACGGCAATGGGAGTATGCTGGAGCGTAGAGAGCGGCGCGACTCCTGAGGAGTATCCCGATCTTCTCAAAAATGTAGCTTTCGCAGAATCGCTATTGAATCGTTGATGTATGTAGCCTGGATAAGAAGGGACTACAGAAGACATCTATGTCGACGACCCCTTGCAATACTTGTGCATTGGGTTAGAGCGAATTAGAGGGCAAGAGCAAATAATGCAATAAAGCAGGATTACGCTTCAAAATTAGTTGGGATGTAGAAAATAATGCGATTATGCAGGAAATTAACCGGAAAGACAACGAAATGGCGGAATGATGTGAAAAATGCTGCATTTTAGCAGCAGTCTGCTCCATATCAGCAAAAAAGGGCATGAAATCCTGTGTTTTAGCAGGATTTCATGCCCTTCTTCGGAGTTGGCGAAAGTTTGTCACACTGGCTCCCTGGCTCTAATCTCGCTTCTCACCTTTATTTGCCGTCACCACAATCGGTCCTGTGGTCATTGCAATCATTTGTTGAACAACGTGTCAATAATGATTTCCGCACATTCAGCTGGGGTATGCAAGCTGGTGTCGACCGAGCAGCTGTACTGAATATTTTCTGCCATTATTTTATGCTGCTCGTCCGACTGATCTTCCCCTCTGTCCCCGCGTTCGATGTTGCGCTTGCGGCATACTTCCAAAGGACAAAACACCTCAACGATTTCCAGCGGGTATCCCTTAAATATTTCTTGGACTTGTTCGTAATGCGGGTTCAATTCTGGTCGTTCAACAAGGATGCCATCAATTAATATGTTCTTGCCGCAATCGGAAAATAATTTTGCAGTGCGGTACATCATCATAATAAGGTCACTTAAATGTTTCCAGTAATCTTCCTGTAAAAATTTATCGCCTATCATTTCCTCAAACATGTCATTGGCAACCACATAAAAAAATGGCTCTGGTCTGGCTTGAATCGCATCGACGATCGATGTTTTCCCGGAGCTTGTCACACCATTGAGAAAGACAATTTTACCTTTTTCCACTTCTCTCGTTCTCCTTTGGTTCTGTTTGTAAGACTCAAAATCAGATTTTTAATCGATTATATTACAAAATAAGGATGATTGAAAGATATTATTAACAATTTTAGAAAAAAACGGTATAGTTGAATCTTGAATTTGTTTTGCTGCAGCTCCCTCAGATGATATGGCAATGAAGTGGATTTGGTGCGACTAGGAAATGGGGGTTGTCGAGCGGGAGGGTCTATAGGGGCTTTAGGGGCTGGTTTCACAGCCCCTGTTTAGCTTTTTACATCAGAATATTTGAAAGGTGTGCAAGCGCCATTGAGCGTATCCGGTTTTCTTCAGCAATATTCTCGTAGAGAAGCTGCTCTTTACCCGCTTCAAACATGCGCTTGCGCATGGCGGCAATCCGGCCTTTATTGGAATCAATAAAACGGAAGTCTACCTGTCGCAGACAATTCATTTCTGTTAAACCATCCAAGGATTCCGCCGTTATTCCCTTATGAATCTCTTTAAGTTCCAAAACCTCCAACCGGTCCGCAGTCCACAGGTTCTCAATCTCCCGCAATGATTTCATGAAATCCAGCTCAAGCTGCCGGAGATTGTTCATGTTGGAGAAATCGCACAGCCGCTCGATTTTGGGCAGCGACAGGTGAAGGTACACAAGATTATGCAATGCCCCTAGTGCATCAATAGTTGTCAGATTGCGGACGGAGGACAGTCTCAGCATACTTATATTCGATTCAGCCAATACATCCAGGGAACCGTTCAAGGTACAGCTGTCGATTGCCAAATACGCCATCAGCGGCAAGTCTACAACAAAATCCAGCTGGTCGATCGCACAGTTCAGAATAAGGGTATTTAGCATCATGCAGTCCGCAATCGGTGATAGATCATCAAATTTACCACTGAGCGAAAGATATTTTAACAGTTTATAATGCCGAATGAAATCGAGATTTTGCGTTTTTTTTGAGTTTATTTTAAGAAATTCCATTCGCTGCATCGCACCTAGCATACTCAGGTCATGTTGCTGCTGGAGATCCAGTTGCATAGCGGCGACATGCTTTAATCCGGCGAGTGTCTCCAGAAATTTGTCAGTATAGCGACCTTTCTCCTCTGTATTATAGATATACAAAATAAGGTCTGGTCGTCTGGCAAACACCTGTTCATCCAGTTTCAGCAGATCGTCTGTTTCGTCTAACCCGACCATAAAACTGATCGTGGCCCGGTTCCGCAGCTGGCTGACAGCGCTGTTCATTTTGTCTGTGGTCCAGGGAACCCCGCTCATCGAAGCTGCCCACGGTTCACTCATTCATGATCACTCTCCATTACTTGAAATGTTATTAGACCATTGTATATGAAGAAGATGGTCATGAGAAGCAGAAGATTTGCATGCCATGGGGCATGCTGGCAGTTGGAGCAATTGCAACAACATTACCTCATTGTCCACTAGATCTTTGATCACTACTGTTTCCCGAATTAGCCAAGAGAGATCGTCGCAAGTACAAGACGCTATTGTGAGTATTTTTGAATCGTCAGATCAAGATTGACTACTTTCTCCAAGTAGGATTACAATATATGGAATGCCGTGGAGGGAAACTCTGTCGAAATAGTATGGAGGTTTATAATACTACGACTCTTACAAGAAGAGCTACACTAAGGGATATGATCGTTCTGCGGTAACCGCATTGCAACCAGCCGTACAACAAGCTGAGAACAGCCGCGCGGTGCAAATAATGGCTATCGGCGTTGTACATGAGCATTGTCATAACCTTCGAGGCAATTTCGCCGCGCTGTTCGTAATAATGGAAAGGTGAAAATTGTAAAAGTGATGGTGAAATCGGAAGTAGAACTTATAATTCTGGCTCAAAGCCGAAATTAGCGGTTGAGGGATTCGGGTTAGTGGGGGACCTTGCTCTAAACATTCCTGTAGACGCTAAGAAATGGCGTTGGACAAAAAAAGGAACGCCTCGTATGATGGAGGTGTCAACGG
>REGQ01000001.1 GCA_004134985.1 Paenibacillaceae bacterium
CGTTACTGTAGCGTTTTTCATGCTTCATCCTCCTTGTATTGCAGCAGGAGCAGTCCCTTTACCTTGCTCCTGCCGATAGTCTCCCAGCCAGCAGCCTTGAAGCAGCAGCCAGGGTTAACGCTGCGCACCTTGTCAGCAGCGACATAGGTTATCATGCCATCTGAAGGCAACGTCCCCCAACGGTCAATTGTGGCATTCACTGCAGCGTGAATCATGTCGCTGCTCAGGTGCCGGCTCTCGTTGCGGAAGATCGTACACTCCCATGCTCTAAGTCCATCATCCCGTATACCATCCCATGACACCCATACCGCATCGCCCCAAGCTGTACGCAGGACCAGATTGCGGCCGGGGCGCGTGAACTGCGGTGAGCCTATCGTCTGCCGGCTGTAATGCCGATCTGCCAGCAACCTGCAAGACTGGTCGCCCTTATGTGTTACCATCCATGGGCCGTACTGGGGCATGTTCAGCATGAGTTGGTTCATTTTGCCTCTTTTTCAGGCAATCTGCGCTTGGATACTAAGTCGACATAATTGTCAAAGTTTTTTTCTATGATTTCATACGCCCGTTTTACTGCCTTTTTGTATCGCTCGTCAGAGTAGAGTCGCGCCCCGCAAGTAGCGTCACTGACAGACCAGTATCCGCCCGAACGATGAATGAAGAAATCGTAACCCTCTACACTGAATACCTTTTCTCCGGCAACTTCGACGATGCCGTCTTTATTCATCCTGATCCTGAACCGCTCCGGCTTCCTAAGCTTTCGAACGGGTGGGTCAGGCTTCTCTTTCCTCTGTCGGGGCTTGCGGTTTCGCTCGGGAAGCTGCTTGATATAGTCCTTGAATTTGTCGTAATCGATACCTGATAATTGCTCGAAAACTGTGCGGCATTCATCGAAAAATTTATTTTGTTCCTCCGTTAGGCTCAACTCGCTCCAGCGGTCAAACTGATCGTACCACCAAGGGCGAAACTCAGTAACATACTTCCGGTCTATAAGTCGCCCATAGATGATTCGCGCACGATTTGCATAGAATGGCGTTATGCTGCCATCCTGCAGCCCGGTTGCTACCCGGCTATAATATTTCTTTTGAAGACGCTTCTTAAATCTTCTCAAACACAACCCCTCCTTCTGGTTCCCAATTCCATAACCGCTGCTGCCCCTTGGCCGGGATCGGCTCTGGTAGCTGCTGGACGTCTGTCAGTTCCCAGGCGTATCGGCCTGGGCTGAAATCCCCGAATTCATATTCAGGAGAGTAAACCAAACGGTGACCTTCCAGTTCATAGCCATCCGTCCAGGTGTCTACAGACTTAAAGCAATTTGACAGGTTCGCTGTCGCTATAACACAACCTGTTGGCATCCTCTTTAATGCACCTGAACTAATACCAAGCCTATCGTAAATCTGCTCATACATTAGTCTTTGAACGTCATGCGGCAATGACTGCATCATATCGTGCGGATCTTTTTTACTCGCATGAATCGCAATTGGACCGCGATATTTCGTCGCCCATCCTCTCGTCTCATATTGCTTAGCCCCGACCGCTATCAGTGTAGCCCAAGGCTGGTGTATCGTTATGGCCTTCATATGACCTTACCTCCGTGCCTTGCTGGCCTTGTGGCGTTGTATGCCATCTTTTCGGCTATGGCTTGATCCAAGTCAATTCCGCAATCTTTGGAAATAAGGTAAGTGGTGTACAGGGCATCAGCTAAATGGCCGACTGGACTCCCATCATCTACTTTATTTTCAATATAAGACAGTGTTAGCTCTTGATGGATACGCATTAATTTTTCAGGAAAGGAAGCTTCTTTTAGGTCGATCTCAAACCAATCTTCTTCTAAGTGGAGTTTAAATTGGCTTACGTATTCTTCCAGCATTTCGCCCCACCCATAACGACCGGCAATATCAAATATCCTAATGCACACATCTGCCAGTTCTGATGGAATGCCGCAGGGCTTGCCCAGCACTCCGTTAAATTCTCTTTCTTCATCAATGCCTTCATAGCAAATCATATTTTCCGGATATTCGTACCAGGTTTCGATTAATGCCCTTCCTGTCTTATTCATATTCCGATAGTCCTCCAGCGCCTTGTTGCCCTCCGAATGAACAAAAGCAATCAATTCCCCATACGTCCGATCCTCGTTCCACCAGCCCTTATTTACGGCGTTCTGGTGAGCTGCTGTTACTAATGCTGCGATGTTCTTCATATTGTTTGTTCCTCCCCTTGATATTTTGGTGATGCCTGTAGTTCTGATAAAGTGAATTGCTTGTAGAACTGCTGGGACAGCATCGTATGCCTGCTCCCGTCATATCCGATGTACCGATAATGGATGTAGTCGCTGGTGTCCTCATACATGACCCATAAAGTTTCGCCAGACTCATCATCATAAAATCTCTCTATGCGCCGTTTTAGGTGGATTGTAGCGCTCAATATATCAACCCTCCTTCAAAAAAATCAGCCGACTAATAGACTTGTAATTAATCGTCATACCCGTAATTCTCTTCAACATAATCATGGTCCGCAATGATCGTCGCTCCAGTTGCGTAGAGTTGGAAGAGGAATTTATCAAAATTGTAGAAGCCATTAAGAACCTGTTTATTCGTTAGTTCTTTATTGCCAATCCTCAGAGTAGTGAGGCGCCCCATATTTTTATTTCTTTCATCGCGAGAGATGTAGAAGGAATATTCGCATTCGTATTTTTCTTTATCACTCTCCGGATCGAAATAAACGTGGATACCAAGACTGAAACTATCATCGTAATGAAAGCTAATTGATTCGCCATCCTTTTCATGATCTTCGTTTTCCTTATTCTTCATTTTTTCGATAATCTCCGAAAGCTTCCATTCCTTTTTCTCCATAGGAGAGAACATTTGTGTTAACTCCTCTTTAACGCGCTCTATGCCCTGTGTTTGGATCTGATCGTCAAGGATCTCTTGAACTGTGTTAAGAAGTAGTACGTTATAGCCGGTCAAGTTCAGTCGATCCATATCGACATTCAGGTTTGCTTTAACGTGATTTTCAAGCGAAGTTTTGAAGTCGCTGCGGTATCCACCAATTAGATCATCAACAACCGAGCTTACCGTTTTTTCCAGAGCCTTTTTAACCACTTGCTGCACATAGCCAGCTTCCGTCATTTCCACCAAAGCATTGTTCACCAATTTATTAAGATCCATTGTCATTTAAATACACTCTCCTCTATTGGGATGCCTCTATCCCTCAAAATATAGATAATTGCTCGGCTTCTTCCTCTTTCACATAGCCCATTTCAATCCAATTTACTGGAACCGCCTCACGCTTTACCCATTGTCCGGAACTGCTGCGCTCCATTACCGGCGTTCCGGCTGGGCGCCGCATATTGGTGCCCTTGGCTGCAAGCTCCGCTTTATCGGTCCATAGCCAACGGGTCATGGTGTATTTATGTGTCACGTTTAACCCTCCTGCTACGGTCGAAGTTGAATATAGTCGGCCTTTCCTGTGCCGCTGCTGGCGACTGTGCGGCAAGCTCCTCAGGCGTTAAAAAGTAAGTTTTGACTGGAGCAATCACGGACTCATTGTCCAGCTTTCGCTGCGGAACAACCGTGTGTTTTCCTGTTGCGCGCATTGATTCCCCTCCCTATATCGATAGCTGCAGTTGTCCAGCAGCCTGCTTGTAACGCTCGTATTTAAGCGATTTGCCTGCGCCTGGACAGTGCTCCGGCAGGTTGGCTTTTGTCATTACTTTTGACATTTTTGGCGAAACTGAGTTACCGCATCGATTTACTTGCTCCGCCTGCGAAACAGGCTCTCCATTATCGTAATAATTGATGATGTAATCGGGTGGAAACCCTTGAGCAGCAAACAGTTCATGCGGCTTAAGCATCCTCATACCAATATCCACTATCTGGTAATCAATGCCCTCAATTGTGATCAATCCGAAACGGTCTTTTGTGACTATCGTCTGTAATGGCTCATTCAAATCCTGACCGATGCTGGAGCCGTAATAAGCAATTAAGAACGCTCTTACCTCTCCAACATGCATACCACCCGCTGTTATCGTTGGCATTGGATCTGTGACTGATTGGCCGTCTTTGCAGGTGCCGCGCAGCTTGACCAAGTGACTGGTTACAAGGGCGTTATGATCCTTAGTTGTAACGGTTGATAACGGCTCATCCACGCTGTTTCCAGCGCCCGTGTAACCTCCCCCGTAATGCTTGATCATGCAAGCTGCCATTGCGAATTTATTCCCTCCGGCCGTCACTGTTCCGATAGGCTTGTCCAAATCCAAAACCCGACGGCCTTCGGAATCTCCGTAACCCATCTGGATCAACGTTGGGGCAATGTATAAGTGCTCTGCCTTTGTCGTAACGGTAGTCAACGGCTGATCAGCAGCATATTGCAGCCTGTCGCCTCCAAATCCGGTTTGCCCTATTCGAGCTATGAAGGGTGCTACGATCCCCCAGCCATTCTTTGCTGTGATGGTCTGCAAAGGCTCGTCCATCGGCTGACCGCGGAATTGCTCTCCTTTGTGATTGACCTTCATGACAAATGGTGCAATGAAGGGCTTTTTGCCCTCGCTAGCAGGCTTAATGATAAATTTTTCAATCCCCCGATAGATTCGGCGCATCGTATTTTCAGCCAATGGCTTCTCCCGCCCGAAAATGGATTTTACAGGGATTGACCAGTCAATACACTCTGCGGCAACCCTCCATGGCTCGCGTTCCCCAGAAGCCACCTCAGGGCTGTCTGGTGAGCCGTGTGTTGGTTGGGGCCAGACAATCGGCAGTCCATCGCATCGTGCGACCAAAAATAATCGCTTGCGGATCGTCGGTGCTCCGTAATCACATGCGCGCATCTCGCGCCATTCTACTTGGTACCCATGACGCCGCAAAGCATTGACGAAACTCTTGAAAGTTCTGCCCTTTTTCTTGGGATCTGGATACCAGTTGCCGTTCTCATCTTGGATGAGTGGTCCCCAAGTTTTAAATTCCTCGACATTTTCCAGCATTATCACACGCGGCCGGACCGTCGCCGCCCACCGCACCGCTACCCATGCAAGTCCGCGAATGCTCTTATCGACTGGCTTGCTGCCCTTAGCCTTGGAAAAATGCTTACAGTCTGGCGAAAGCCAACACAGAGCTACTGGACGACCTGCTGCAACAACTCTGGGGTCAACTTCCCAAACATCTTCGCACCAGTGCCTAGTTTCGGGATGATTCGCCTTGTGCATGGCGATTGCTGCTGGATCGTGATTGATTGCCTCGTCAACGCTTCGGCCGATAGCAATCTCTATTCCTGTGCTGGCACCGCCGCCGCCGGCAAAGTTGTCGACAAAGATTTCGTTCCGGCTGTAGCCCACATTCTGGTAAGTGAAACTGGCTAGCTTGCGATAAAACTTGCGGACGGACTTCTTCCCGGCAAACTTCTCATCTGCTCTTTTCATGGTGCCCCCTCCTCATTGCTTGCATTGCCCTCACAAGCTCATAGGCTTTTGCTAAATCGGTTGTCGGGTCCGTTGCAGTCTCGTAAAGCTCCCGTAAATCAATAGATTCCAGTGTCACGAAAATGGTTTTCCTTTCTTTTCTGGATAACCCGACCCCTGATCTGGTCAATTACTAGAATCCGCACTTCGTCCTCTTGCCTACTCAAGCGCTTAGCAATGTCGCTCACAACCCAGCCCTCTTTCCACATTTCGCGGAACGATTCGACTTCAGCAGATTTCCAGACGAAATTTAAATTTTCGCAGGCGATGACTAACTCGCCTATCGACTTCCGCTTAAAATTACTCATCAGTCCGTCTCCTCCTCAACCTTGCGAACAAGGATTTTGATTTCTTCGGTATACGGTGCTAAATAACGGCGCCGCATGTCCTCGTAATCCTCCATGGTTTCCCAAGCCCACCCCTTGCGGATCGTGGGCGCAAACTTGATGCCGTTATGATCCCGGCGCATTGTCAGCCCGAATGATCGAAATGCCCATAAATCCTTAAGAATCCTTACCGCAACCAATTTGTTAGGGACCATCTGGCATGTAAGCCGGAAGATCATCTGCCAGCGGTGGCTGTCTCTGGGGCAATCCGTCCTTGGGTCCTGCAGGTACTCGTGCAGTTCCATCAGTGTGCCACCGCCTCCGTGTTCGGAGAATCGAGTTTTCGAGCGAGCTTACGCATCTCCTCCAGTTCTTCCGCTGAAACAACGTTAGAACCGGCATTTGATTCCACGATTGGCAGATTGGGTTTGCCTGATCGTGTTCGGCCGCTTGGATTACTTTGCAGCACCATTCCCGGTTCAGGAATTGCCTTGGTGAAAAGGTGTTCCTTTTTCGTTTTACCTTGCTTTATCATTCCTTCAAGCGTCCTGATCGCATAGTTTATATGCTCCTTGCCGCTTGCTTTCTTGATTGCAGCCTCGATCACTTCGACATCAACGTCCCCGATGTAGCTAAAAATAATCTCCAGATCGTGAAGTGTGTACTTTTCGATTTTGCAGTCATTTATCAATTTGTGAAGCGAAGAACGAATATCATCATCACTTTCTTCGCGCACGTTTCTCTTAATTTCTTTTAATTTATTTTCTTTTAATTTATCTTCTTTTAACTTCTCTTCTTTTAACTTCTTTTGGGCGTGATCGTTCAATTCATTAGTTGCATTGTTGTTTTGATCGATCAGTTCAATGATTGCATCATTGCTGTGAACATTCACTGATTCTTCCGTGAATGGTGGTGGAAGCTTAGAAACTTGGGGTCTATTGATGGTTTGATGTTTTATAAAATTAGTAACTTGAATATATTTTTGGAAATCAATTTCATAGCGAATTATCAGTTTAAATCCACTCAATTGTTCAAGCCATCCTTCCACTTTCTCAATCGTAATATCCCCGTCGTAAGGGAAAATACTGGATTTTATTAGTGAAGGATGACCATTAAGCCTACCTTCGTCGTCAGATTGAGATATAAGGCCCATAAAAAGCAATCTAGCTAACGGTTCAAGCGATCCTATTTTCCCATCCTCCCAAAACTTGGGGTCAATCATTCGTTTTCTGGCCATTCTAAAAACTCCCTTCCATCCGACCGGAATTCATCTCGCTTACTAAGTAGCCACGCCCGGCCCTGCGTCGTGCTGTCTGCCCAATGATGGCAGGTGCCGCTCTGTGTTTGTGGGCCACAAAGCATGATAATGTCCGCCGATCTTACTCCCTCTTGCCCATATTTCCAGCGGCGTTGTGCGTGAGCGCCTTCCAGCGTCCATACCTGGTAGCCGCCCTTTCCACAACGTTCGCAACGCGCCCCGGATCGTTCCAGCGCTTCTGCATAAACATCGGCAGAAACTTTCCCTCGCTGTTTGGCCGTCTTCTTACTTCTTTTAAACTTTGGCTTTGGAACGGATCGTAGTTCGCCAACTGGCATGATAATCCCCCTTAAGCCGGTATTGAACGAGTTTTACCAGTAAAGCGGTGCTGAATATAAATTTGCCCCGGCTCCACTTTATAAACCAGCCAATCATTTGGATTAAGCTTGACATACCGCAGCGCTTGCTTTTGCCTTAAAGTTGGATTTTTTCCGTTTTTCATTTGCTTCCCCTTCCTGCTCCGTGCTATCATGGAGCTATAGAATCTTTTCGTCGATCCGCCTTGCAGGGCGGATTTTTTTTGCGTTAATCGCCAACAACTACGCCGGATACATCTACCGTCTGCTCAATCCATTGCTCAAATGGCATTGCAACCCTCTCCTTGCTTGTCCTTTTTAGGGGCGCCGCTGCCCTCAACAGCAGCTCCCCTAGCAACTACATATGGCAAGGGGTTACATAGCAACCACCACCTCTTATGTATTTCAAGGCATTTTGCCTTGGCGGATATCCGCGACCGCGGCGTCATCTCGACGTTGCGGTTTCGGCCGGTATCCCTCCAGCCATCGTCAGGCGGTTAACTTGCCGTTATCCTTTCGACAATTCCAAAAACCTTTCCACTTGATTGGAATTGACAACATGTCCACTATACGAGTCGTACTCCTTGCAAAAAATGAATGTCCACAGCGCCTGTGCCTTGCCGCGCCAGCCAAACAGCATCTCAACGACAACTTCCTCTTCGTCATGGTCTTCTGTCATCAAATAATTCATGATCTCTCGCACGGCGAGTTGATCTTCGATTTTTCGGCTTATGAATGTGGCGAATTCCAAATTGGTCGAAACCGCCAGTTGATTGAAATCAAACTGCATGCAACTCACCGCCGATCAGAAGCTCGTCCAATCTCAGAGACAGTTGCTTAATTTCTTCGGCATTAAAGTTAAAAAACAAAGAGCCGGTATATAAAATCTCTTCTTTGCTTTTTTTGTCGATAATTGAAACGGAAACGCAATCCACATGTCCATGATAAGAAAAAATTGCGATATACTTCGTCTTCCTTTTGACCTCCAGACACTTCGACAGCAACGACAGGCACATTGTCCGCTTATCCATGCCGACCCCCCTTGTGATCGCTATTCTTAACGATCAAGTCATGCAGGCGCTTCTGCAGCGAAGCAATTTCCGCGACATCTGCTGCCCTCTCAGCAAACAATTTGGCCAATCTTATACTCACCACTTGGCATCAGCCCTCCTACGTGCTAATATAGGAGACACAATACGTTTTAATTTGTCTTTAAGCGATTCCCGGCCTGCACGCTGGGAATTTTTTATTTCTTCCTGCATTTCATCCCTGAACCGATCAGTTTTACGGATCGACTCGTGCCACATTCCCTCGTCAATTAGGTGTGGATGCGTCAGCAGCCATTCCCTCACTTGCTGGTTCCTAGCTGCCCAAGCAGCATTTCCATTCTGATTTTTCAAAAAGATCACCCTCCCATAATTTGCAAAATGTTTTGCATAATTGATAAGCCATCCATACCGCAGATAAAGGCAACCATAACTTCTGTTGCTCCAGTTGCCTGTGTCCAGGCCGCTATAGTCGAAACATCCGGAAATCTTTTGTCATTTTCCAATCTGCTAATGGATGTTCGGGTTCGGCCTAGTTTTTCTGCTATCTCTGTTTGCGTCATGCCAGCTCGCTCTCGGCATGCTTGTAAAATTGCGCCTAACTTCATCGGTTTCAAACGCGTTCCTCCTTCCCTCGAAATAATGCAAAATGTGCCAGTTTGGCACCCGCAGGAACGCGTTGATGCTTTATTATTGAGTTATACCGTTCCCCCGACCTATCCAAAGCTGGTAGGTCATTTTTTATAGCTTGTACACCCAAGAGAGGATTACAACTCCTCTCCGCGCATTAAGATTGATTCAATGATTGGTTCCAGTGCAGCCTGAATATCTGCGTCGATGGAATCCTTTTCTTCTGGCGTTTTAGCCGCAAACGTGGTGTCAATGATCACTCCGTTGCTTAGTACATGCTGCATACGATCACCCCTATATGGATGTGTATGCGCTGCTGGCTTGGCCAAATGTAACACCTCCATTTTTTTCCTTGAATGAGAAAGTGATTTTTTGGTAACAACAGTAGACATTGACATAGTAGGTTATAAGTCCTCAGCTAACTTCTTTTCGGTTTAATTTTATTGGCGAATCGCCAATTTTTTCTTCATAAAAATCCTGCACATTACAATTCAATATTAATGCGAGTGCTGGGAGGTGCTTTGAGTTAATACTGCGCTCACCCTTTTCCCATTTGGTCAGTGTTGATGGAGAAATATCTAATAAACCAGCAACGAATCTACCAGAAATACCTTTAGATTTTCTCAGCTTCTTGATTTTTTCACCAATATGCAATGAAGACACCCCTTTCTAAATTTCCGTTTTGCCAACTTTATCGTAATTATAAATTGGCGAAACGCCAAAGTCAACATTTTTTTGGCTTATTGCCAATTTTAATTTCCGTTATGTCAATTAAAGCTATAATGAATAATGAGGTGTATGCACAATGGAGGATTTGAAGAAAGAAATTGGACAACGCTTAAAAACTGCACGATTTAGGAAAGGGATGAGACAGAACAGAGCGGCTGATGCATTAGGAATACACAACAGCACACTCGGAAAGTATGAGTCAGGGGAGAGAGAAGCTGACAACGAGACTCTGACTAAGATGGCCGATTTGTATGAAGTCAAGGTTCAGTGGATTATTACAGGACAAAAAGAAACCCCTATTAAAGAGGAATCCATAGATCCAGAAAGAGCTTTACTTATAGAAATTGTAAAAAAATTACCGGATGAAGAATTAGGCGTTTTCAGTGCTATCGCCAAAAAGTTCATTAAAGATAAGTAAATTGACACAACGTTAAGGAGAGGTGTGACCCTTGAAATTAACACCTGCGGAAATACTATTTTTAAGTTCTTGTAACCAAAGAGAAGTAAATAATAAAAAATATTCTGGATATTGGAGTTATAAATATAATCTAAATCCAGTTTCGACATTATCAAAATTGATATTGCAGGGCTGGTTAATAGAGAAAATCGACTTAGAAAGAAATTTAAATAAAAGTAAACTTGACGAATTGAAACTGGTAGCGAAAAAATACAGTTTAGTTCCAAAAGGTAATAAAAGTTCAATTATTGACGATCTACTTAAAAACGTTCCCAACGAAGATTTAAAAGGGATATTCAAGGAAAAAATCCTTGAATTATCCCTCGAAGCAAAAGAGCTTGTTCAATCCAACAAGCACATTAACTTCTTTCACAGTAATCCAGATATAGCAACTCTCGAAGAAGTTCATAACTATAAATTAATGAACTTGGAATGCAACAATTTTGAAATAGCACTGTATTTTTTAGAAAAAAAACTAAAAACCGAGTTAACAAGCAACAATTGGTCTCTTTCCTGTGGTGTTTTGTGTAAAATATCATATTTTGAACGTTTAAATAAAAATTATGAGAAATCATTAACTAATTTATTGAAAGCTATAGTCGTTACATTGAGTGGTTTAGAGAACGGTTTCAATTTGAAGTATTTAGCTATCTATTCCGACGGATATTTTCCCTATAAAAGTTCCCTTCACACAATCACCAATTTAATACCTCAACTAGTGGAACTTCAAGAAACCACGCAGATTAAAGATGATGTTTTAAAAGAGAAACTGATATTTTCGGCATCAGAAATGAATTTACCCTTTCAAATGTTTACTTTAGAAGAAATGGTAGATATCATTTATTTTGAAAAATCGAATAAAACAGCAAAACTTAATAGTCTCTACAACTTTGCTAAAAAAAGAATGACCAATTCTTATTCACTTGATAGCATTGATTTGAATTTTCCGTGAGTTTGCAGATATTCTAAGAGCAAATTCACTTCCGTCTTGTCAGCTTCAAGGATCAATTTTATTAACTTTTCACGGCTATCCATATTTTGCCCCCGATCTAAGTAGTGGTAATAACTGCGAAGGGTCATCAAAAGAATTACTTAACTTCAGCATAATGCAAACAAACGTTCTTACGCAAGGATAAAACAAAAATTAAGGAGCACGGCGATGCGGTATGAACCGGATCGTTGTCGCCTAAAAGAACTCTATATCATTACAGGTATCAGCCAGAGGCAGTTGCATATTCTGACAGGTATCCCTGAAAGTCAGTTATCGGATTACGCTAATAACCGGACGAAGATGGGGTACGCTACTGCCGTCACAATAAGCAAGGCTATGAAACTTAAAAACAACGAGATGCTGTATACCTGGATTATCGTAGACCCTTAGGCGCGGAGGTTTTACCTCCCGATCCGGTTCAACTTCAAGAAATCTTGAAGGAAATATCTGTATAACCAACTGCTGATTTTATTATAAATGCTACTATTGGATTATTCTGTCGTTTTTTGTCGTTTTATTTTGTCAGACAACAAAACTTAGGGGGGTTAAGTTTTTCTTGACTTATTCATACGGCTATGCTTCGAAACATTAACCATCGTATTATCCACAAAGGTGACATCTTTACCAAGTGGTGTTTCTTCTATTCTTTTGATTTTCTTCGCGTTTACAATCGTTGATTGGTCGATGTAGTCAAATCCAAAGTTACCAAGTGCCACTGAAATATCCTTCAGGGTCGTTATGGGTGCATACGACCCTGAAGTTGTATGATATATTGGGATATGGTCACCTTTCTTTTGGGGGCGGTCTACGGTTATATAATTAACCTTCTCCAACTCAAACACTACAAAGTCACTGTGATCCCCGTTCCTGTTTTTATATTTCACTCCGATGATTTTCATGGTGTCAATTCCCTTCGTTGCGTAATCATTCCAGATACAGTTTAATTCATTAAGGTACGAAACTCACTGCATAAAATGTGGGAAAGACTTACATAAACATCAAGAAAATCAAGGATTCTCTTTTTGAATTTTTCGGGTATAATTAATTAAAACGTCCATGGTGGGCAATGGCACTTGGAGGCATTGATTTATGACAAATTTAGATCCACGCGGAGAATACTGGAGATATATGCGTAAAAGCCGCGCTGACTTAGAAGCAGAAGAGCGCGGCGAAGGGGAAACCCTTGCCAAACATGACCGGGCGCTGATGAAGCTTGCGCGCCAGCACAATGTGTTGATCACATCCACTTTTAGAGAAATTGTGTCTGGAGAAAGCCTATTTCACCGACCAGAGATGATCAAGATGCTTGAGGGTATGGAGCAGTCGCCACCAAAAGGCATATTTGTCATGGACATGGAGCGTCTTGGTCGCGGCAACATGCAGGAACAGGGTTTAATATTAGATACCTTCCGGCGTCATAAAGTATTAATTATTACGCCGAACAAAATTTATGACTTAAACGACGAGTCGGACGAACTAATGACCGAGGTACAGGCTTTATTTGCGCGACAAGAATTAAAGGTTATCACTCGTCGTCTGCAACGTGGCAGAGTTGATAGCGTTGAAGAAGGCAACTACATTGCTACTCGGCCCCCTTATGGATACAGCGTGGTAAAAGAAGGTAAAACAAGATATTTAATTGAGCATCCCGAGCAGGCGTCAATTGTTCGTCAAGTGTTCAAATGGTACCTTGAGAATATAGGTTCAAACAAAATAGCCAACCGACTGAATGAAATGGGTGTTAAAAGTTACACCGGGAAGTCTTTTTCCTCATCTGCCGTGCTAAATATGCTAAAGAATGAAGTTTATACGGGAGTCATTCAGTGGAAAAAGAAAGAGCAAAAAAAATCAAAGACCAAGGGAAAGAAACGGGATACTCGCACAAGGGACCGCAGCGAATGGATCAGCGTCCCTGGGAAACATGAGGCGTTGGTAGATGAAGTCACATTCCGCCGTGTGCAGGAGCGCCTTAAAACCAAATATCACGTTCCTTACCAACTCGTAAATGGGATAACCAATCCGTTAGCTGGTCTTGTGAGATGCGCAAAATGTGGTGTATCAATGGTGTTAAGACCCTACGCAAATCAACCGGCGCATATTATGTGCTACAACCGTCAATGTAATAATCGCAGCGCCAGAATGGAGTTTGTAGAAAAAAAAGTTATTAATGCCCTAGAAGAATGGTTAGATGGGTATAAGCTTCAATGGAAATCAAAAAAGAAAATTACTTCATACGATGCATTTGAAAATACTTTAAGGGAGTTGGAGAAGGAACTTCACGAACTGGAGGATCAGAAGGGACGACTTTTTGATTTTTTGGAAAGAGGAATCTACACGGAGGAAGTTTTTTTCGAGCGCAGCAATAACCTGCAAACTCGCATGGAAAGCAACAGCAAGGCAATAGAACGCACCAAGTCAGAAATGGAGTTTGAGAAAAAGAAAGCAAGCGCTCAGATCAACATTATTCCCCAAGTCATTAACATCATCAAGTTATACAGGCGTGCAGATGATCCTGCACAAAAAAACACGCTGCTTAAGTCAATATTGCATCATGCTGAGTACAATAAGGAAAAAACGCAGCGTGGAGATGACTTTGATCTTAAGCTGGTGTTGAAGATTACCTAAATACGTATAACCATACAACGTAATTGAGATAACCCTTATCGATATTTTGGGAACGGAAGCAGATGATGTCGTCGATAAGGTGCAGCTCAAAATTGAAAAAAGCAAAATTTATAAAAATTTAGATATTTTGGATGATCGGGAGAAAGAAGTTATCGTTGGCCGCTTTGGCCTTGAAGCAGGCGGAGAAGAGCGTACCCAACGGGAAATTGCCAAGGAACTCAGCATATCCCGCAGTTATGTATCACGGATCGAGAAGCGGGCGCTTATGAAGCTCTATCATGAGTTCTACAAGGCAAAGCGGTAATGGATAAAAGGCATTGCAGAATACAGTGCTGTCCCACCAGTCATGTACAGACTCGGGGGCAGCTCTGTTGTTGAGTATTTTGAATAGGACAACCCCGTTTTCCAGGTTGCGTTAGCGTTATTATGTATATATAAACTCTTCCAACTTCTGCAGCCGCTGCTCGTCCAGTGGAGATGTGTTGTCAAATAACAATATAGAAGACGCGGGAAGCGGCCAACTGACAGTCCGCGGGGCTAAAGATTGGCTGAACGTCTCCCAATTGGCCAGCTTCCAATCATCAAGCTCTGAATTGCGATACTTAAGCCGGTCGTAATAATGCGTATTGCCTTGCAATGACACAATAACTACCTTCACGTCCACATCCAGCAATGAAGCGCCGATGTGCGTCAGCTCCTGCTCCAGCCAATCGGAGTCCGCGACCTCCTTCGTAAATGGACCGACGACGAACGCATCGATGCCAAGCGCCACATTTTCCAAAGCGGCATCCATCGTAAGCCGGTAGCCTAAATCACGGCAGCGGGTTTTGTAGCTCTCCGAATCACGATCATTCGGGTCCAGTCCGGACCAGCCCATAATCGCCTCGGCAGCCGGACGCAATAAAGTGTCCATGTCAAAAAAAGCGGCGCGCCGTTTGGACGCTATCGCTTTGGCTAACGTCGTTTTTCCCGCCCCTGCAGCACCAACAAAAAAGACAAGCTTGCGCATCAATCATCCCTCCACTACAAAGCAAATTTTGCAAGGCAGGCACGTGTATCTAAACATTGCTGCTATGCATTCAGCGCCTGCCCCATCTCAATCTACCGACGGTCCGCCGGATAGACAAGCCCGATCTGACGCCTTGCTTCATCCATAATTTCCATTGTTGCCAAGGAAGCCGCATGCGAATTGATCGTAGACTGACGCTCGCCCCGAGTTATCAGTCCAATAAACTCCTCCGCTTCATAATACATGGATGGCTTGTCCAGTTGATGGCCCAGTTGTTCCACCGATCCGTTGCGGTAACGGATTTCTACGCTTTCGAGCCGATTGATGGCATCGATTACTATCGTGCCTTCTTCTCCCTGAATTTCGGCAGGCAGGTACGAGTTGGCGATTTTGGAATGACTGATGACCGCTTCCATCTGCCCGTATGTCATCAGCACGCTGCCCATCCCATCCACACCGGACTCCAGCATCACACCGCTCGCCGACACCTGATCTGGACGTCCAAAAAGCACGGCCAGCGGGTAGAGGCAATAGACGCCTAGATCCATTAATGAGCCATTGGAAAAAACGGGATTAAAGGCATTGAGAATTGTGCCTTGCTTATAGGCGTCATACCTCGATGAATATTGCCCGTAACTGGCCGAATACCGGCGGATTGTACCCAGCTTGCCGAGATGATCCCGAATCGCGCGGAAGTTCGGCAGCAGCGTCGATTTTAGCGCCTCCATCAGTACAACACCACTCTGCTCGGCCGCCGCAATCATGTCGTGAAGCTCATGGGCATTGGAAGCGATCGGCTTCTCGCACAGGACATGCTTGCCACGGCCAAGACATATCTTCGCCTGCTCAGCGTGGAATGAATTCGGGCTCGCAATGTAAACCGCATCGAATGTATCGCTTGAAGCAAACGCTTCAAGATCGGTAAAAAGATGGGCAATCCCGTGACGTTCTGCATAAGCTTGCGCCTTCTCTTCTGTTCGGGAATAGACCGCTGTTAATGCAAACTGCGGATGCTGACGCGCTGCTTCAATGAATTGATCGGTAATCCAGTTTGTGCCGATAACAGCAAATCGAACATTTTCTTGTATGCTCATTATGTATGCCTCCGTTGTAAATTATCTTTCGCTTAATTTCGTATATTATCTCATGAAATGTGAGATTTGCCTATCAACAGAAGTTATCGCTTCCCCTCGATTACGAATAAAGGCAGCCAACGCAATGGCTGCCCTTCAAAATACGCTTTCTTCTATTTGCAAGGCCATACGGTGAAGTTCGGCCGCTTAAAGATCATCCCTAACCTTCACCCGCGCTGACCTTGACGGCACATTAAGCAGCAGCAGCCCA
This sequence comes from Paenibacillaceae bacterium, assembly GCA_004134985.1. Classification (GTDB taxonomy): domain Bacteria; phylum Bacillota; class Bacilli; order Paenibacillales; family Paenibacillaceae; genus Paenibacillus_D. The sequence continues at coordinate 16,221 of REGQ01000001.1, forward strand.
ACTAAAAACACGCCTGTACCAGCCAAAATATAGTTTGTTATCGGCTCGTCCATAAACAGCGCCGCCCACAAAATCGAAAACAGCACCATACTGTTGCTGATGATCGCCACCATGGCAAACGGCACGCGCCGCAAGCTTTCTGCAAACCAGTAAAAGCTCAACCCAGTAATGACACCGAGCACGATCAAGGCTACCCAAGCCCCAAGCGTTACCGGACCGACAAAGCCTGCAGACTGCACAGGAATCGGCAAAGCCATCAGAACAGAAGCCCACATAAATACCGAGAAATTCATCGTTCCGTTATCCATTGATTTCACAAGTATTTTTTGGCTTAACACATGGATCGCCGCGCCGATGGCAGAAATGAAAAACAACAGTGCCGTAATGCCGTTCCCGCCCCCGCCCCATAGCAAACCAAGCGGCTGACCATTCCAGCTGATAACGAGCACACCTGCCATGCAAAGCGCCGCAGCCGTCCATCCCCGCGGAGAGATGTACTCTTTAAACCAGATTGCCGTAATCAGCAGCAAAGTGACGGTTTGAATCGGCGGCACCAAAATATTTCCATAGGAGTATCCCATAGAAATGGCCATATTTTCAAAAAAGTAGTTGCACCCTTTTCCGAGCGCTCCAAGCCAAATCCACAGCATATTTGCTCGTAGCTGCACTTTTCCATTGCGAAAAAACAGAAAAACACCTAAAAAAACAACGCCAAATGAAAATCGCGCAAAAGTGATGATCGTACTGTCGACCATTTCGGATGCTGCTTTAACCAGCAGACCGACAAAACTCCAGGCCAGCGTTGCCATCAGCAGTAAAATATATCCCAATTATGTCCACTCCAGCCTAAAACATTTAATTATAACCTTCGTTACAGCCGTTCCCGCTCTTGCACACCCTTTTGGGGAAGCGCTTCACAAATTTTTGCCTATAAATTATCATATCATGTTCCCGTTCATTTGACTGCTTTTTCTTGGCAAGGGCAACGTGCCGTTTCAAAAACAAATGCCGCAGAGCAGGGAAGTGGAATTCTTTCCTGGCTTATCTGCGGCATCACTTAACAGTTCAATAACTACAAAACTCTCACATACATACCCGTTAAAAGTTCATTCACTCGCATCAGCACGGTAGCCACCTCTTCACGCAAAATGGACTTGTGAGGATTGAAGGCGCCATCGGTTCCCTTCATGATTTGATATTCATAGACCGCCTGAATCGCTTGCTGGCTCGCCAGCGGCAGCTTGCTGACATCGTTGAAAGGAAGTTTGCTCGTTGTGCCAAACGTCGGGATCGCATAAGCTTTGACGATCATCTCCGCAGCTTCCAGGCGCGTGATGGCACGATTAGGCTCAAACTTCTGCTTGGACGAGTCGATAATTCCGAGCTCCGCTGCTTTGGCAATATTGCCCGAATACCACTTGCCGGTCGGAACATCCGAATAGCCAGACTTCGCCTGCCTATCAACCGCAACATGCAACATTCTCATCAGCATGGTTACGAATTCCGCGCGCGTTAGCTGGTCCTTCGGTGCCAGCATCATCGGCGGCTTGCTGCTCACTCCTTTGATCAGGCCGGCATAAAGCGCGTTCGAAATGTGGTTACGCGCCCATTTGGCCACTTTTCCCTGATCGGCAAAGGAGGCAAGCTCCAGCGATGATACGTGCAGGAACAGCGTTTGTTTGGCGATCGATGGAGCGGCATTTTTGCGGTAACCGGTCACCACCACGTCATACACCCCGGCAGGCAGTCCTGTCACCGATACTTTACCGTTCTTGTCAGTAACAAGCTTCTGGCCATTTATCGTTACATTGATTCCGCTCGTCGCGACAGGAGATCCTTCTTTATAGAACGTCAGATCGAACTTCTCGCCTGCAGTTGGATTGCCTGATGATTTATTGCCTTGTTTATCCGTCCATTCTGTTCTGATCTCATTAATTAAAGGGGTTGATTTATTACCATAGTAAATCAGAATCCTTTCGCGGCCATGCAGAGATGCGCTTATCACGCCGTCAGCCAATTTAAACCAGCTGCCCCAATCAAGCAATGCAGCATTCCAGTGATCTTTCCCGCCAAACTTTCCATTTGCGATACCGCCAATGGACTTGAATGCAAAGCCATGTTCGTTTTCATCAAGGACGTAAGGAATCTTCGCTTGCTTCAAGAAGGCAGTTACCGTCTCCAGCGGCTCTCCTGCTGGAACACGCCCCTCGGCAATTGTTCCCTCCGGTCCTTCAATCTGAATCCAGATTTGCCGCGAACGACGATTATTCAGATCGGTATAGAGCCCTTCCTTTCCCTCAGCAAACAGCTTGTAAGCCGTCAGCGCCAGGTAGGCTTGTTCCGTTGCCACCGCGCTCACCTTGCTGCTGCCGTCCTCTGAGAATCCGCCGCCAGGCAACTGGCGAGACAGCAGGAAATTAAGCGGCTGCTGGCCGGATGGCGTAAAGGCAGCTGCATCATCGCCCAATGTGGACAGCGCAATGATGACTTGGGCGGTTGTTGCCGTACTGCTATCAAACCCTCCGTCGGAAGCCTGGGCGGATTTCAGCCATGCAAGCCCCGCATTGGGCATCTTGTCAACTTCAGGATCGCCCTGTCTGCCGAGTGCAGTCAGCGCACGTGCCGTTGTCCATACGTTTCCTTCTTTGGCATTGCCGTCTGGCCAACTGCCGTCTTTCAGTTGGCTGCTCAGGATCGCGCTATAGATTAGATCAGGATAATAACTATTTCTGCTAATGCTGTAAGGGCTATAATACCATGAGATCAAAAAGGCTTGTGCGAGCTGCTCCGCGTCTTTATTTTCAAGATCCGGATAGTTTAACAACAAAGTCTGAAGATCAATGCCGGCGATATCGTTAATATCCCCGCCTGCCGCCATATAGCTAATCGCAGTGTCCACCAAATCCGTTACATTATCAAACTGGCCCTTCTTCGCCATAATCAGATCGGCCTTTTCCTCCAAATATCCTTTCGGGAAGGCGCGGCCATTTTTGACAAATCCGACAGCGGCCGCATCTGAGAAAGGTTTGCTATTAGCCAGCACATCCTCCGCCCGCTTCAACGCATCTCCCATTTCCTTCGTAAATCGCGGCGCCGCCGCTTTGTCCTGCTTCGCTTCGGCAGCATGGATCGTCCCTGCAGCCAGTGAAGCCAGCAGGCTGACGAGCAGCAGCGCAATGACTGCCTTCTGTTGAAGTTTATAAATTTGTTGCATGTCCTTCTACACACCTCTTTCCCAAGTATATACAAAAAGCCTTCGTCAATTAGACGGAGGCAGAAAATAATGGTTGCATATTAATCACAATTTATTGATTTCTAACGTGCTGGATTGGATACCCGCTGTACCACTTAATTCCTGTTTTCTTCCTGCTGCTCACCGAGATTCATCTTGACCAGCAGTCTTGTCAATTCCCCGATTTCCGACTCGGACAAATGCCGGATCATTCGCTCCATAATAACGACCCGCTTGGCATTGATTGCATCAACATGCTGCTGGCCCGCTTCTGTAATCTCAAGCATAACAACGCGTCGGTCTTCCTTGCTGCGCTCTCTGCGAATAAAACCCAACTGCTTCAAGTTGTCGGCAAGACCCGTCACCGCCCCTGAAGTGACGCATAATAAATCAGCAAGCACCGAAGCTTTAAGAGGCCCCTGCTCGGACAAGTAGGTTAATATTCTTGCCTGTGTAATTCCAAGCCCGGCGATGCTCTCCTTGCGCCACTCAGTCAGGAGCTGCTGTCTGACTTGGCGAAATGCGCCGTCCAGTCGGGCTAGGTCCTCACGCACACGGGCTGCATCATTCCCATTAGTTCCCATCCTCTTCCCTCGATTCATAAAATTACTTTTTAAATCTATTATCTCGCAGAAAAAATGCACGCGTAGACGGCTATATCAGGTATGAACTGTTTTCTGACATGCTGCATTGCAGACAGCTGCATTATCTTCCTATAGCTATACTGCCGGACAGAGCCTTTTTCCAGTTTTCAATACTTGAAAACTTCATACCTTTACCTTACCAAAAACTCGCTCGGGACGAAATACTCTACACACAGTAAATGTTAAAAATTCAATGATCGGTGTTTGATTTCTCGAAAAGAAAAGGGAACCCCTGTTAAATTGGGCTCCCTTGTTCCACTAAAACTAAATATGAGTGTTGAAATTCTATATTTTTGGCTACTGCGATATGTGCTGCTGCGGGTTCGCAGGGTGTTTCCAATCGCCATTCAAAGCCGGATTTCTTATTATGATTTCAAAAAGGTTGAAATCCGGCTTTAAAAAGCGACCACTTCGTTTTTCCAACATCCCTGCAACCCTTCGCTGCCTTTCTCGCAGGCGACAAGCACTAATTTTTAAGTAGGGTAAAAAAATTATTTATATTTAGGCTCTCTTAAACTTTAATATTTTAATCCACGCATCCGCGAGGGATGCGACCTACGACAAGAACCGAAACGCAGTGTCATCAAGATTTCAATCCACGCATCCGCGAGGGATGCGACAACGTGGTCTACATGGCGGGGGAGCGCATTCTTATTTCAATCCACGCATCCACGAGGGATGCGACAAGAACAGTTTGAAGTTATTCAATCATTGTTAAGTATTTCAATCCACGCATCCACGAGGGATGCGACACGCTTTGAAACTTTGTGACGCAACCGTCAAAGAATTTCAATCCACGCATCCACGAGGGATGCGACACGATAGGCGGCGACCAACGCGGCGTTACGGATCGATTTCAATCCACGCATCCACGAGGGATGCGACAGCGAGTCGTGCGCGGTGCCGTCTTCCGCATGCCATTTCAATCCACGCATCCACGAGGGATGCGACTAGATATCGGATGTACCACTATCAGGATTGTTGTATTTCAATCCACGCATCCACGAGGGATGCGACACGAAGCTCGTCGTCTATCGGACCCCACAAGACATTTCAATCCACGCATCCACGAGGGATGCGACGATTCAGGGCGGATTTACACCGGATTATCAACCATTTCAATCCACGCATCCACGAGGGATGCGACTGTCGATGGTGAGCGCGGGAATCTCGAAAAGGTATTTCAATCCACGCATCCACGAGGGATGCGACGCGAATATTCCTTCTACATCTCTCGCGATGAAAGATTTCAATCCACGCATCCACGAGGGATGCGACAGCGATTTTTGCTAGAAAAAGGATTAAGAATCTTTGTTTTCATCTCAAAAATCGCTTTTCTTCCAAAAAATTGGAGAAAACTCATTTACTCAAACTCATATTAATTTAACTTTTACCATTAAAAGGTGTTTTATTGGTGCGAATCCCCCAGGGATTTCATGTGCACTTCACATTCGCACCCGTGATTCGCACTTCAAATATAAATCCAAAATTTGTATACGTCAACCGTTGCCTGAAAACATTCCTACCTGTGTTACTCCTAACGAGCTGATGTGTGGATGTTGATCGCATTCATGTGTTTGAAGTCATTCCCGTCGTTCTCCCTTGGTTCCTTCGCACGCCGTTCGCGGCCCGACGGTTGACAGCTCGAAGGGGACGAATCCGTGTGCAATGACCGGCGAGGCGGCCGCGAGTGTAAAATCGCCCTGCCGCGCGTTGGTGAATCCGGGGTCGGCTTCAATGGAATGCAGATCGTACCCCAGTGCTCGCCACTGTTCCATATCAAACCATTCAAGATAGCGCATTTGGGCGTGGTCATCCTTATCATAATTGGCATGGCACACCCCTTTGCCCGAGATGTCCCAGAGAATGTTGCAGTCGCTGCGGAACGCGTTCTGCTGCAACGCTCCCTCGTGCTTGCCGACGAAGATAGGGGTACCGTCGCTTATGAAAATATTTTTCTCGTAAGTGATCGAATTGTGCGCTTCAATATGGGTGAGCGTAGCTAGTCCCTCTCCCCCAAACGCGAATATATTGTTGCGCACTATGTTTTCGCCGCCAATATTTTCATGGAAGCATTGGCTATGCGTGCGATAAACGATATTGTTCTCTACGATAACATGAGCGCTTCCCTCATCCAGATAGATGCCCCATCCGCCATAGTTCTTCTTCGTCACATTATAAATCAGATTTCCGCGTACGACCGTTCCCGGCTGCACGCCAAGCAAGTAGATGCCGCCCATGTCATTGATCAAACCAAAGCCAAGGTCGTGAATATGGTTGAATTCGATCGTATTGTCCTTCGTCACATTATCCTTATAGCCCCATTCCCATCCGCAGGAGATGCCCGTATAAAACAAATGATGAATATGGTTATGGGCGATGACGTTTCCGTAGGCATGCCGGGCGAGAATGCCGACCCCGCTGGCGAATACGTATCCACCGTCGTGGATATGATTGTCAGTCATAATATTAAGCCCGGTGCGAAGTGTTTCTGCTCCCTTCGCGCGGCCAACGGCCGCAGCCCCGCTCAGCTTGATGCCGCCCGCACCCATATCCCGAATCTCGCACCTGACGATGCGGTTGCTGACGCATCCTTGCTGCAGGTCGAAGCCGTACATTCCAATATGCTCCAGCACGCATCGGTCGAACACGCAATTCCGGGCTCCGCGCAGTTCAATTGCCCCCGGCAAGTGGTAGGCCCCCTGCGGCGCCCCCGCCAGGTCCACTCCGTCCAAATTCACTTCCATTCCCATGATCCACTCTGGATCTCCCCCCAAAGGAAGATGCCAATCGCCATGACAGAAGACAAGCCGCTGGTCCCTGAAAAGCCCGTGCGGCCGATTCGCTGGCCGCGTTGCCAATTGCGTAGCGAATTAAATGCCTGTCTGAAGCTGCGAACTTGCGCACAAAACTCTCCTGATCGTCGATCTGGACAATGAACAGAACGTGCGTCTGATCAGGATGTAGCGGCAAGTCAAAACGATCGATAAGTTGACGAATATATTCTCGTGAGGCGCTCTCCCGATGGATAAGGGCGCGCAGCGCTTCTTGCCTGTGGATCACCTCGGTTTCACGCTTCAAGGCCTCGCCTGCGCTAGCCTTCCGGACACTGTCGGCAAATACCTCGGAAAGAAACCGAAGTTCGTCTGGTCCGGTCTCTTGTTCATTGACGCCCGCAAGCTTGGCGATTCTGCTAATGAAGCTGCGGAAAGGGGAATAGACATAGCTTGCCATCATGTACGCCATAAGAAAGCCGACTGCGAGCAAAATCAGACAAACCCAGACCGTTGTCCGCTTCATCCGTTCAATATCGTAGGTAACATCAGCGTAAGTCGTCACGTTGACAAATTTCCATTGCGTCTGGTCAGAGGACGCATACGTGACAAGCACCTTCTCTCCATCCCGTTCCGTAACGTAATATCCCGAACCCTGATCTCCCGCTTTCGCATGGGTCAAAAACGATTTTTCAGAAGAGTCGCTCCAGTCGTATGTGGCGTTCACGCCGCTGAACAGTTTACCCTCTTCATTCATAATATAGATTTCATTGGGCTTACGTGATGATTTGGCATTTAGCCGGTTAACCATCTGCGCCAAATAGTCCACATTGACATTGATGATGATCGCGCCTTTGATCTTTTTGTTGTTGTCAAAGTAATCGTAGAGGAAATACGTGAAAACATTATAATAATTATCGGCTGCACGGTCATAAGCATTCATCGGCACCTTGCGAAGGAACGGCTGAAAATGTTTGTCCGCCGTCAGGACACCGCTTTCAATAATGTCAATCAGATTTTGATCGACGAATTCGCGGGCGTCGCTCATCATCGTTCCTTTCGTCGAATAGAAGCGATCCAGCGTGCCGTTGTAAATATAGACGGAATGAATGTACGGAGAACCGTTGGCAATCGTGCTGATCGTCCGCATTTGCGCAATGCTCGTTTCGAAGTTTTCCTCTTTGCCGTACATCATTGGAATATTCGCATTGTCTGTATAGATAGCAGAAGCAAAGTTTTTGACCGAATCATTCATATAATCGGCGCTATAGCTAATCTGCGACAAAGCCGTCAGCTTGGCATCCGATACGAGACGGACGCCGATCTTCTCAAAATTGATATAAAGGAAAAATGACAGGGCAAGAATGACGGAAACGACGATAATAGTAACGGAGACAACGATTCTTCTGTACATGTGCCGGTTCGCACGCGAAAAATATATCATGGCCCTGTCCCTCGCAGTCGTTATGTCGTAGGGTAAACAAAGCACCGTCCGTAAAGTGACAGTGCTTAACAAAAGTATACAATATACCCTCTCTACCGACATCTACAATAATCGTGGAAATACTATAAAATTCAGTAAAAACAGCGCTAATCCTAGCCAGCGCTTGTCCGTTATGCTAAACTGAAAGGTATGGACATTTTACTTGGGAGGGAACTGCATGTCAACTAAAAAAATGCGTTCAGACATGATTAAAAAAGGCTTCGACCGTGCGCCCCACCGCAGCTTGCTGCGTGCCGCCGGAGTAAAGGAAGAAGATTTCGACAAACCGTTTATTGCGGTCTGCAATTCATACATTGATATTGTACCTGGTCATGTGCATTTGCAGGAGTTTGGAAAAATCGTGAAAGAAGCCATTCGCGAAGCGGGCGGCGTGCCTTTCGAATTCAATACAATCGGTGTCGATGACGGCATCGCCATGGGACATATCGGTATGCGCTACTCCTTGCCGAGCCGTGAAATCATTGCCGATTCATTGGAAACTGTCGTTTCTGCCCACTGGTTTGACGGCATGGTCTGCATTCCAAACTGTGACAAAATTACACCCGGCATGATGATGGGTGCGCTGCGGGTGAACATCCCTACGCTGTTCGTGAGCGGCGGACCGATGAAAGCCGGCAAAACTTCCGACGGCCGCTCGATCTCGCTCTCCAGTGTGTTTGAGGGCGTCGGCGCTTACCAAGCCGGTAAAATTGACGACAAAGACTTGCTCGAATTAGAACAATACGGTTGTCCTACCTGCGGCTCCTGTTCAGGAATGTTCACAGCGAACTCAATGAACTGTCTGGCTGAAGGCTTGGGACTTGCACTTCCTGGCAATGGCACCATCTTGGCAGTTGCTCCTGAGCGTAAAGATTTCGTACGGAAATCCGCAGCTCAGCTGATGGAACTGATCAAGCAGGACATTAAGCCGCGGGACATCGTTACCATCGAAGCGATCGACAACGCATTTGCGCTTGACATGGCGATGGGCGGATCGACCAACACCGTGCTTCACACACTCGCGCTGGCACATGAGGCTGGTTTCGAATATCCGGTTAGCCGAATTAATGAAGTGGCTGAGCGTGTGCCTCACTTGGCTAAAATTGCTCCTGCCTCGGATTATCATATCGAGGATGTGCACAATGCTGGCGGTGTAACATCGATTTTGAATGAGTTGTTCAAAAAAGAAGGCGCGCTGCATGGGGATTGCATTACCGTAACAGGCAAAACACTGCGCGAAAATGCCTTAGGCAATGAAATTGCCGACTATGATGTTATTCGTCCAATTGACAATCCGCACAGCGAACGAGGCGGCCTTGCCGTATTGTTCGGAAACCTTGCTCCGGACGGGGCAATTATTAAAGTCGGCGCAGTGGACAAATCCGTCGGCGGCTACCACAAAGGTCCTGCCATTTGCTTTGATTCTCAGGAAGAAGCTCTTTCAGGCATTGCCAATGGCAAAGTCAAAGAAGGCCACGTGGTCGTTATCCGCTACGAAGGTCCAAAGGGCGGACCGGGAATGCCGGAAATGCTCGCTCCAACTTCGCAAATCGTCGGTATGGGACTTGGCGCCAAAGTCGGCTTGATTACGGATGGCCGTTTCTCCGGCGCATCACGCGGAATCAGCATCGGTCATATCTCACCGGAAGCTGCGGAAGGCGGACCAATCGCATTCGTAAGAGACGGCGATATCATTGAACTGGATTTGAACAATCGCAAGATCGAGCTGGAAATCAGCGAGGAAGAATTCGAAGCGCGCCGCGCAGACTGGAAAGAATTCGAACCGAAGGTCAAAACAGGCTACTTGGCCCGCTACTCCAAACTTGTTACTTCAGCAAGCACAGGCGGAGTAATGAAAATTTAATATCAACTATTCAACCATAACAAAAAGCCGCTCAAGGAACCAATTCCCTGGCGGCTTTTTGCTTGGCCTCTTCTTCCGGCAGCGTTACTTGAGCGGCCTTCCGCTCGTCCTTGCCTGATTTGGGCGCCAAGTCCTTCGACATGGGCTCGTTGTCAGCGTAACGGCTGCGAAACTCCTCCATGGACATAGCGACGATTCTTGGAACAAGTGAAGTCTGTTTATCCGAAACCCGTTTATTGCCCCCTGGGTGCAGTATCCGAATAAGCATTTTCAGATAGAAACGGGTCATGCGGCTAAATACCCCGTCAGGAAGCTCTATAATGCTGAAGCCGAATGATTCAGATCCCCGATTAATCATGCTAATGCCGTATAGTCCCTGAGCAGTCCCCAATTCCTTCCGCTCTGAGAGCTGCGCAGCCAGCTTGGGCAAAGCCTTCTCGACTTCACGAATGACCTGGATCGCCATCTGCATCAAGGAGCGCGAGCCGCTCATCAAATCAAACAACTTCTTATTGTCAAAGTGAAGCTCTATAATCGGGTCCTTGTTATCGATCCGGTGTCCGTCCTTCAATTGCAGTGTCTTGCCCCGATAGGGACGAATCCGATAATGAAAAATCGATTGACCGCTATCGATAGGTTGAATGCGGAACAGAATGTGAAACAGCTTCTCCCATCCAAGCCAGAGCCTGACAAGCGTCTTCTTCATTACACCCATTGGGCGCTTGCGGCTTGAACGTGCTTTGTCAGTTAATGCGATCATCTCCGTCATGTTCACAAACCGATATCCTTGACTCTTCCCTTCCTCAAGGTAAGTGTTTAGTGCAGCCATCATCGTGCGCGGCGCGTCCTGATCAGCACCCAGCGTAATGCCGCAATCATGCAGCAGCAATACTTCGCCCGGTTGAAGCTTCTTCATCATGCGCTTCGTCAGGCGCTCCACCCCAACCCGCTTGCGCCAGTCGCCAAACATCGATGACCATAAAATAATTTGCAGGTAACCCATGTTGGCAAAATCAAATAAATTGACAATTCCCCACGGAGGCCTGTAAAATGACGGTTTGGTGTCCGTCGCCTGCCGAATAATTTCTGAAGTGCGATAGATCTGCTTCTTCACTGCCTTCGGGCGCATGAGCCAATTGGATTTATGGACATAATTATGGATGCCGATCTCATGGCCCTCCGCTTTCATACGTCGCAGCAGTTCAGGGTGTTTCTCAGCATTCGCTCCTACAACAAAAAAAGTCGCCTTCGCATCGTACTTCGCCAGCAAATCGAGCAAAAGCGGCGTATAATGCGGATCGGGACCATCATCAAACGTCAAAGCGATTTCCCGTTTTGCCTGTCCTCTCTTAAATACGCGGAAACCGAATGTCCTGCTGATAATCCCAGGAAGAAAGGCGTAAAATGTTAGTATGTAGAAGCCCCACAGCAGCAAATTCTCCATTTCTAATCCCCGCTATCTCTTTTCTGCCCACACAAATATGGGGGCGATTGCAAACAATGCCTAGACTATTGTACCATAACCTAATTTAAAATGGGCATCTTTTTGGAAGTATAGTACAATCAGATTATCTTATTTAATGGGAAAAGGAGTGTTTTTATGCTGACTTTCTACAGAAAATATTGGAGGACTGCTTTTGACATCGGGTTGATCGTTCTAACCGTGTATCTAACGATGCTGGCCTTCAGCTATCTTTATCGAATTGCGACTCCTGTTTTCCTGGCACTCGTCATCTTTATGATCATTGAACCGCTCGCCAAACGCCTTAACCGGATTGGAATTAAGAAGTCCATCGCGTCCGCCATCTCGATTCTGCTCTTTGCTGTTATCATTATCGGGGCGTTCGTCGGAGCCGGCTTTGTGTTGACAAGCGAGATCATGAATCTGTATGAACGGCTGCCGCAATATCAGGAGCAGTTCGGAAATCAGTTCAAAAGCATTATTCAATATTGGAACGAAAAATATACGGCGCTGCCTGATGAGGTTATCAATCAGTCGGCTGATGTCGTGAATTACATAACAAGCTGGGGAACAAAAATTGCTACGACGTTTCTGAATTGGCTAGGAGGTTTTCTCGCATCCTTCTCCAGTTTTATTTTCAACTTTGCCATCGGGATCGTGCTTGCTTACTTTTTAAGTATTGAGATCAAAGGCTGGAAAGAGCTGGCTCAGGACAAAACACCAAAGACATTCAAAGCCGCTTTTTACTTTTTGAAAAATAACGTATTTGCCGGAATCGGCGCGTATGTGAAAGCGCAGTTTAAGCTTATATCCATCACATTCATTGTCATTCTCGTTGCCCTGCTCATACTGAGGGTCGATAATGCGTTTACTGTTGCCTTGATTGCCGCTATTTTTGATGTGCTTCCGCTGCTAGGCGTCAGCACTGTATTCGTGCCATGGATCATTTATTTGTTTATCGTCGGCAACACAACTTTGGCGATCTGGCTAACCGCGCTGCTGCTGGTCATTATTGGAACCCGGCAAATTCTGGAGCCCAAAATTACCGGCGACTCGCTCGGCGTCTCGGCCTTTACGACGCTTGTATTTATGATTGTCTCCTTGAAGCTTTTTGGTGTGGCGGGCGTTATCATGTCACCGATCCTCGTTATTTTGTTCAAGGCCGTCAACGACCAAGGCTATTTGAAGGCGTGGATTCGCAAGCCGGTGGGCGAATTTGATGATCAGAAAGGACCGCCGCACAGTCCGCCTTCAGGACCGGCAACCGGTTAATGCCGCATGGAGGCTTTACGGGCAGAAGCATCGGTTGAGATAGACACATACAGCGTTAGCACCTCACAGTCAGGCGAAGACGCTCGAGCTAGATTCAGACTTTCGCCGAATCGAGACGGGCAGCTCACCTTAAGAGCAGCAAACGGGCAGCACTGGCGCTGCCCGTTTTTGCATTTCAAGCATGCAGCGCTGCAATACAGGCCAGCGAGCCGCCCGGCAGCGCTGGGTTACCCGTCTGCGCGCTCCTGCTCATGGGCTGCCAACAGGTCCATCACCTGGCGAAACAACAGTGTCGCCTGGTTGCTGCTCTGCGGCAGCCGGTTTTTGGACAGCACCGCGACCGCATAGCGCGGCGCTTCCACAGGGCCATAGCCCGCGAACCATTGATGGTTGCGCGGCTGGCCTGCCACTGCGGTCTGGGCGGTGCCGGATTTGCCGGCCACCTCCCAGACGCCATGGCGGATCGTCTGCCCCGTACCTCGGGCGACGACCGCTTCCATGCCGCGCAGCAGCAGGCGCGCTGTGGCCGGAGAAATCCGGCCATAGGGCGACTCAGCGCGCTGCGCGGGCAGTTCCATCATCCGCTGGCCATTGGCATAGCGGATTTCGGTGACGAGGCGGGGCGCGCGGACTTCCCCGCCGCCAAGCAGCGTGATCATCAGATTAGCCGCCTGAAGCGGCGTCATCTGTACGTCCCGCTGCCCGATGGCGGTCTGGGCCATCACCCCGCCATCCTGCACCTCAGCCTGCAGCACGCCGCCGCTCCAGCTTGGCGCAAGCAGGCGCTTGCCGCCGTCCGGCGCCTGTTCAGCAGCTTCCCTGTGCACGCCCGCAAACAATTGTCCTGCCTGTTCCTCCTCCAGCAGCCGCAGCGGGCTTCCCAGCAGATTGAACCGTTCTGGCTCATTCCACCCTACCTGCCGGCCAATCCCGAGCCATTCTGCGGCAAGCAGAAATTCAGAGGCAGACAACCGTTCGCCAAGCGCAGCGAAAGTAACATTGCAGGACTGCGCCAACGCTTCGCCAAGCGTCAGACTGCCATGTCCGCCATGCTTCCAGCATGAGAGTCCATAGCGCCCATATTCCCCGCTGCAATGAAACGTTTCGTTCCAATGCGCTGTTTTCGTCTCCAGCGCCGCAGCAGCTGTCACCAGCTTGAAAATCGAGCCTGGCGCAACGGCCTCAAGCGCATGATTGCTCAAGTCAGTACCGGGTGCATCAAGCTGCTGTGGCTGAAACAGCGGAAGAGATATCATCGCTGCGATATCCGCCGTCTGCGCATCAAGTACCACGACCGCGCCTTCCTTCAATCCGGCCGCCCCCAACATGCGCTCCAGTTTGTTCTGCAGCTCCAGATCAAGTGTTGTTGCGACCTGCAGCGGATAGTAAGGATTCGTCGGACTCGCCAGACGCACGCCAAGCCCCTGCAAAGGGATTCCGGAGCCATCTGTATAGTGAGAGAGGGCTGTAGGCCCAACGCCTCGCAAAAGTGCATCCAGAGACTTCTCCAGCCCTGAGCCGCCGATCAGGTCATGTCGTTTAATAGTCCCTTTGCCCAATTGTTCAGGATAGAGCCGCTCCATTCGTTCCGGATGCTGACTCAAATAGCCAATGACATGCTTGGCAGAAAACTGCTCGGGATATCGCTGATAGAAGGGAAGCACACGAATAGCATTCAGCTTGAGCTGATCGAGCTTGGCAATTTGGTCTGTTGTCAGCGCCAATGGCTGACGGGAGGAGGACGCTGACCAGAACCGGGGCTCTTGCAAGCTTTCCAGCCAGGAGAGCAGTTGCTTGCGGTCTGTCTGCAAAATGGCTGCCAGTTCCTCGATGCTGTCCGGCTCCCCCCAGGTTCCGTATTGTACAGGGAAGGCTGCAAGCACCTGGATGGTCTCGCCGGTAATCGAATGGCCGCTGCGATCCACAAAATCCGCCCTGCCCGGATCAAGAATAATTCCCCATTCTCGCTGGCGCACCGACTCGCCCTGCCAATGGTCAGACCGGCCTGATACGGCGGCGGAAGACGGCAGCCAGGTCAACCAGGCCATCCGCAGCAGCAGCATCAGTATAAGTCCGCTAAATGCAATGGCCAGCATAAAAATGCGCAATTGTCTTTTTGCAGCACGTTTCCCTTGCATCATGACGCTGCTCCCCCCAAACATCATCAGGGGCCGCATATGAACCTTAGCCCCTTCCTTCTCCCACCATTATCGCCAGACGAGGCAGCAAACATGCGCTGCTAGCGAAAGAGAGTCTGCAGAGGTGCATGCGATCTACTGTGGTAAACTAATTGTATGGTGCTGCAGAGGTCCATGCGATTCACTGTGGTAAACAACTTGTATAGTGCTGCAGAGGTGCATGCGATTCAGGGGTAAACAAATTGTCTGGTGCTGCAGAGGTGCATGCGATTCACTGTGGTAAACAAATTGTCTGGCGGAATAAAATAGTGAGCTATGGGAATAGATGGGTTCCGAGTTTTTTACGCGTACAGTTAAGGATATCTGGAATGGAATCTATACGTGATATATGCGCCAAATCGCAGCATGTATCATTTTCAAGAACTATCTAATGACAGCTACTTAAAAAATACTCGTTGATATCTTTCCAACGCCCATCAAATCGTTGCTCGGATTGCGGTGAGTGATTGATTTGGGGAACGCATGAAATTCTAACGCTGATGACAAGCGCTATTTTGCTAAATTCAACGCTTTAAAAATTCTAAGGAAACTGAGGAACGCTATTTCAGTAAACTCCTCGATTTTGATAGCTAAAATGATTAATAAGCTTTCTGGTAAGCGTTAGAGTTCCAAAACGTCCATTTGTCGCCAATTAGAGTCTGTGGCAAGCGTTAGAGCCGCTGTGAAACTTCATACCTATCACATACACACATAAGAATCAGAATGTTTCCCAAGTGCATCCACATTATAATTTTGACTGAGATACTCGCATTTGTTTGTTCCAATTTGTTGTTTCCAATTGGTTGTTCCAAATTAATGTTCCAATGATGTTCTAATTTAATGTTCCAATTACGCCGCCTTATCATCAAAAAAGGTCCGGCAGGGATATGCTTCCCGCCGGACCTTATTGCGCGATACAAAACGCCTATATGGGCTTTGGAGCGTTACTTATTTGCCACCCGCAGCCTTCTCTTCAGTATGGAAACGGGAAAGCGATTCTTTCAGCTCCTTGGACACGGACTCCAGTCTGTTGGACAGGTTGACCAGCCCTTCGCTGATGCTGCGCTGCTCATTGCTGAGTGAAGCAACTTCCTCGGATGTTGCGGACGACTGCTGCGCCACGGCGCTTACATTGCCCATTGCATCGGCGAGAACGTTCTGTGATTGATCCAGTTCCGTAATCGACGAAGTTACTGAATCCAGCCGCTGTACAAATTGACTCATCTGGCTTTGGACGGAATAGAACAACTGATTCGCTTCCTTAACCGATTCAATCTGTTCCTGGAAGATCGGGTACGCTTCGGACAAGACGTTGACGGTTTCATCGATTTCACGCTGAATCGTCTCTGTAATTTGACCGACCACTTCAATCGATTGTCTGGACTGCTCGGCCAGCTTGCGGATTTCATCGGCGACGACCATGAACCCTTTTCCTGCCGCGCCAGCTCTCGCCGCTTCAATTGTTGCGTTCAAGGACAGAATGTTCGTCTGTTTGGTCAAGTTGTTCATCACATCAAGAATTTTGCGAATCGAGCGGGTGCTTTCTTTAAGACGGTCTACTTTCTCCACCATCGAACGGGTCATTTCTTCCGTCATGCCGGTTTTTTCAATCAGCACACCCATATATTTCGTTCCCTGCTGACTGACGCTCTCCACTTCGCCAGCAGAGCTGACCATCTCAACATTTGCCTGGATGACCACTTTCAGCTGATCGCCGATATTCTCAGTCAGATCACTACCGCGTTCCGCTTCGGAAGCGAGGCTTGTGGCACCGCCAGCAATCTCTTCGGTTGCCGCTGCAATCTCGTTGGCTGCAACTGATGTTTTGTTCGATGCGTCGGTCAACTCTCCCGCCGTACGCAGCACTTCCCTTGCTGACTTGTTCGTTTGATCGACGAGTGACGTAATTTGTGTCATCATTTGGTTAAAGCTCTGGGCAAGCTGACCGATTTCATCACTTTTCACCAGTTTTGAACGGACGGCAAGATTGCCTTTTTCGCCCTCTTTCATCAAATTCCGAAGCTGGATAAGCGGCATAGCGATCATGCGAATAACGAGGTAGCCTATCCCTGCCGCCAAAATTGCCGCAATTAACGCCATCAACCAGGTCAAGTCGCTGATCCGCTTCGCATCCTTCACCAATTCATTGACAGGAATTGACCCGGTCAAACGCCAATCCATCAGTTTCAATTTGCTGAAGACTGACAATACTTCGGAGCCATTGCCATCGGTTGTGCGCTGCGATCCAGGTTCTTGACCAAGCTCTTTCGGAATCGTCACTGCGCTCGTTTGCGTCAGCTCTTCGATTTTGTCCGAATAGATGACTGAATTGTCTCCATCGACAATGCGGACGACGCTATCCTGGCCAAGCTCTAGCCCCTTCAGTTGCGATTCCAGCTCACTGTATTTGAACTCAAGCAGCAGCACGAATACCGCTTCATTCGATGCCGTTGATTTGACGAGTCGAGTCAGACCAAACGTCGGCTCTGACTTGCCATCGTATCCGTCCGGCCTTGTCGGCAGCCACATCAGTCTCCCTTCAAGGGCAATGGATTCCTGGAACCATGCTTCATCTTTAACCGCATCATAGTGCAGCGCGCTGCTTCCTCCAGAGAGACTGTTCATGCCGCCTTTGTAAGGAATCAGGTGTCCTGCATAGATCGTTTTAGAGCTTAAAATAAGAGATTGTACTTTCGTTTCCACTTTCTTGATTGCCTCAAACCGCTCATAATCGTCAGAACGCTGTGAGTTGATCGTTGACAAGCTGGTTTGAATATCGTTGTCAAATACAAGCTGCAGCGACATATCCTCATAATTTTGAAACATAACATCGAGTTTGCCTGCCGTTTGGTGGATCGTTTGTCCGCTGGAAGCAGCGACCTTCTTCTCAATAATATCTCTTGCCGTGAAATAGGAAAACATACCTACAAACAATACGCAAACGAGAATACTGCTGAAAATAAGCAGGAACAATTTCGTTCCCACTGACCGCATAAAAAAATTGCTCTTAACCGATTTTGGCTGGTTAGCAACATTTGAGATTTTGTTTGTCTCCCCCTGTTGTTTTTTTTGTTGATTTGAACCTGTCTTACCTGCTGACTGAACTTTTCTTTTCACTAAGTACACCACCTATGGATAATAATAAAGCTGCTGCCTTATGTAGGTCTTTTTTCACAAAAACAGATCCTTTAATAGGAATATCGGTTCAATCTGCATAAAATGTGAGAAAAAAATAAAACTTCTTCCCAATATTTCGCAAGGAAGAAGTTTTGTCCAATTTTTGTCGATTATCCAGAGTATTTGTCGGATTAAGAAGAGCGGTCCATTTTTTTGCGCATCATATCCATCGGCTTCACAGGATGTTCCGTACGCAGCTTGATCCGTTGCAGCGGGTGGCGGGCAGCATCCAGCACTTCTCCCGCTTCGTTCATCAGGCTATCGATGGTTTGTCTGAAAAACGTTCCATTCGGACCGAAAAATTCGACTTCCTGGCCCGCTTTGAAATAATTGCGCTGCTGCACAGTCGCAATGCCTGCGGCTTCATCGTAATCGGTCACCACGCCTGCAAAATCATAGGGAGCTGCTTTCTCCTCCGGTTCATATATATGATCCTCCGCTCCGGGAGTATCGTAGAAAAAGCCGGTATTCAACGGACGGTTGGCCGCCTTGTTGATTTCCTCGATCCACTGAGGCTGCAGAACGTATTGTTCCGGATCGGCGAAGTACGCATCAATGGCCTGGCGGTACACGTTGACTACCGTCGCCACATAGTGAAGGCTTTTCATTCGTCCTTCAATCTTGAAGCTGTCGACACCGACTTCGATCAGATCAGGCAGATGATCAATCATGCACAAATCTTTCGAGCCCATCGTAAATTTATCCTGTTCTGCCAAACCGGCCACTTCATCATCAACAAACAGATCATACTTCCACCGGCATGATTGCGAGCAGCCGCCGCGGTTGGAGTCCCGATCGGTAAAATGATTGGACAAAACGCACCGTCCGGAGAAAGAAGAACACATTGCCCCGTGAATAAAAGCTTCAATTTCAATATCGACATGCGCCTTAATGTCGGCAATCTCCTCAAGACTCGTTTCGCGCGCGAGCACTACCCGCGGCAGACCTTCATCCTTCCAAAACTGCACTGCCTGATAATTCAATGTAGACTGCTGGGTGCTTAGATGCACTTCCAGCCCCGGCGCCTCACGCAAGGCAGTTTCAATAATAATCGGGTCTGCAGCAATAATAGCGGCAATTCCAGCGTCCTGCAATTCCCGCAAGTAGTCGGCCAGCCCGGCGATATCTTCGTTATGCGCATAGATATTTGTTGCGACAAACACTTTGGCGCCATAACGATCCGCGAACTGTACCGCCTCTTTCATTTCCTCAAAGCTGAAATTGCCCGCATTGGAGCGCAGACCGTATTTTTGCCCCCCGATATAAACGGCATCCGCACCATAATGCACCGCAAATTTCAGTTTTTCCAAATTGCCCGCAGGGGCCAGCAGTTCCGGCTTCGCCAGTTTGTTGCGCTTGCCCTGGAAGCGCGGCTTCGTTTGTGTTGTCATTTGGACCGCCTCCTATGGCTTGTTAATACACTTGTTCCTTGAAGAAAAATCCGAAAGACAGTTCCCGTTGAGGGTCCTGCAAAGCCCGAATTCCATCCAGCCACTGTTCCTCGAACTCATAAAGCTCCGGCGCTTCGCAGTACAAATCAATGACTTTCCGGTAGGACCGCACAACAGCCTCATTATAGTCAGGTGATTTCAGTATGCCTTCAATTTTAAAACTGTCGATTCCAGCCTCCAGCAGTTCATGCAAATTTTCCAGCATGCAAATATCATCCGAACTCATAATATGCGTTCCGTTGTCGTCTTCATATATCGGGTAACGCTCGTCAGGGCGCTCCACTTCAATCAAGTACAGGCCTCGCTCCTGATCAGCCGCAATGTGTCCTGCTGGGGCCGAGTTATCCTGCAATTGAGCTGACAGCGTCTGGCTTTGATAGTCTGCATAACTATGAACAAGGCTTCGTTTCGAATGATAAATATTGGTCATGCCGTGAACTTGCACTTGCACTTCCAATGCGGTATTCGCCTTCGTCTCGATGACTTGTTCCATGTTCAGCTCTCTGGCGAGCACGACTCTGACCGCGCCCTTGCGCCCCCAGAAGTTGGCTGTCCCATAACTGGTTGAAGTCATCTCCGCATTCCAATGCAGCTTCAGATCCGGGGCCGCTGTCCTTGCTGCCATCAACACCGCCGGATCGCCGAACACAACCGCATCCGCGCCAGCGGCAGCCACCTGCTTCAAGTATTCCGGCAGCATCGCTGCTGTCTCATTGTCCATTAAATTATTGACCGCAACATAGATCTTGACTCCGCGCGGCCTGGCAGCTTCTACCGCCTGCTTGATTGATTCTACTGTGAAGCTGCCCGCAAGCCGCAAGCCATAACGAGCCTCCCCAATAAGAAAGGCATCCGCGCCCGCATCCATCAGTCGGATGAGCTCATCTATAGAAGCTGCTGTAACCAGCAGCTCCGGTTTGGCTGCCATAATGACTAGCCTCCCTCTGTTGAAGTTTGATTGCTTATTTCAATATTTTTAAGGTGCTCGCTATAGGTTTTGGCAAATAGATGCGTGTTGCTGCCATCCTTCTTCGTCACATAAAATTTATAATCGGTGTCCTCCGGGTACAGCGCCGCTTCAATCGATGCCAGGCTAGGACTTGCGATCGGTCCTGGCGGCAATCCATCATTGCGATAAGTGTTGTACGGGCTTTCGATTTCCAAATCCTTGTTCATCAACCGCTCTTTCGGCTTATCCAGCGCATACTGCACGGTTGCATCAATTTCCAGCCGCTGCGGCGCTTTCAGACGATTGTAGATGACGCTTGAGACGAGCGGACGCTCGGAATCAACGACAACCTCCCGCTCAATGAGCGATGCAATAACCATCAATTGGTGGAAAGTAAGATTCCGCGCCTCCAGTTCCTCGTCCCAATTGGCAGGAAGCTGCTTAAGCTTGCGGTCCAACTCATGAAGCATGCGTTCAATAATCGTCTCAGCTGTGCTGCCTTCCACCACTTCATAAGTTTCAGGGAACAAATAGCCTTCAAGACGCTGATGCAGCTTATCGCTTTCCGGAATGTTGGATGATGCCTCGCCATGTTCTTTCATCTTCACGGATTGTACAGCTTCCATGAACGATGCCTTGTCAACAATTTTCTCCGCAGCTAATTTATCTGCTATTTGCAGGACGGTGAAGCCTTCAGGGATCGTAAAGCGCACGGTTGCAGGCCGAATAATATCGCCAGCATTCAGCTTGGCAATGATTTCGTTCCTGTCCATGCTAGGATTCAGCTCGTATACGCCTGCCTGAAACTTCTCTCCTTCATTCATGTAGCGTAAGTAATATTTGAAAATAAAACTATTGCGAATAAGGCCCTTTTCCTCCAAAAGCTCAACGACTTTGTTAGGGGAAGTTCCTCTGCTGATTTCCACCGTTACAGCTTCGCCCGCGCCCGGAGGCCGCAGCTCGTTCCATAAGTATAAACCGGCTCCCAGCACAAGCAGAATCATTACGCCAAACATTCCGGTAATGACCCAAAAGGTTATTAAATATTTGCGAATCGGTCGGTCCGCCGGATCATCCTCTTCCTCTTCATAAGGATCAATTGGGGGTTGTTCTGATTTGTTCACGCCTTGCGTTTCCTCCTTCGGGGCTTGTTGCATCAAGATAGCAGTTTTACTGTCTCACAAAATAACCCCACCGAGCGCAAACGGCTTCCCACCCTCTCTAGGAGGCGTGGAGCAATCGTTTCGCTGCGAAGCATAACCCGCTGTCCGATACGTACGTAGGCATTGGGCGGCTATACTTCAAGCGGAGCTATTTGGTCAATTTGTCGATGATTACTTTGTGGGACGTTAAAACTTATCCTGCCCTTATTTTTTTGGAAAAGGGGCGGCTTAGCCGCCCCATTCCAAATATAAGACCTATGATTTGAAGCTAGCCATGCTCAGCAAACAGCAATTCATCATAAGCTTCCGCCGCTGCTTCCCATTCATCTTCATCATCGATCGATTCCAACTCCGGTAAACCGTTGGCATTGTCAATGACGTGATAAAAAGCCGCTTCGTCCGCTTTACGCATCGCCGGGGTCTGCAAAGCAGCATACACGGTTTCGCCCACCCGGAACTCCGCTGCAATCCGATACGTTTCTTCGGAACCATCATCAGCAATCAACGTAATTTCCGCGCCGTAGAGCTTCTGGAGACGATCCAGACGTGTGACTTCGGGCATTTGATCCAAGCTCATCGCCTGCCTCCTTTCATCCGTCTAATCCTCATCCTCTTCCAGCTCGCTTAGCAGTGTATTAAAGGTTTCCTCAACCATATTCCATTCTTCCTCGTCTTCAATCGTATACAGCTTAAGATCATCGCCGTCTTCTTCATAACGGAATGCGTATACTTCCTCCGACTCTTCTTCGCCTTCAACTTGAAGCGGGAGCACCATCATATATTTCTGATCAGAGCCATCCACTTCAAATCTCATGATGACTTCAAATTCCTCTTCGTTACCGTCATCATCCGGAATATATATAATTTCCGGCTCTTCGTACTGCATGTCGTCCTTTGTCATCGTTACCCTCACCTTTTCGTTTTAGAGTCGAGATAATTTTGCAAAATGAGCGTTGCCGCCATTTTGTCCACCACTAGCTTTCGTTTCTTACGGCTGATGTCCGCTTCAATCAATGTTCTTTCAGCGGATACGGTGGTCAGCCGTTCATCCCAAAGGTGAACAGGTAAGTTTAATTTCTCGCGCAGTTCCTGCGCAAATGCGATGCAAATTTCGCCACGCGGACCAATCGTGCCGTTCATGTTTTTTGGAAGTCCGACGACGATCTCGCTTACTTCGTGCTCACGGACAAGCGCGTTAATCTCCTCAATCTCGCTCCCATTACGCCGTTTTTCTACAACTCCGGTTCCTTGGGCAGTCCATTGAAAAGCGTCGCTGACCGCAACACCAATTCTGCGGTCGCCATAATCCAGTCCCATAATGCGCATGCTCGTCCGGCCTCGCTTCTCGCTTTTGGTATGCGCTTATCTGTGCTGACTGAGATAATTGCGCACGAGCTCTTCGATCAATTCGTCGCGCTCTTTTCTGCGGATAAGACTCCTGGCATTGTTATGACGCGGGATGTAAGCCGGATCACCTGACAACAGATAACCTACAATCTGATTAATCGGGTTATACTCCTTATCCACCAATGCGTCATATACTGACAGCAGTATATCCTGCGATGATGTCTCCATCTCCTCCGGTTTTACATCAAACTTCATTGTTTTATCCATGGAACTCAACGCCAGCACCTCGCTTTCGGGGTAAAACAGGTTAGACTGTATCTATCATATCACATTTGCCTGTGAAAGAACCAGTTCTTCCGCTCGCAATAATGCGTCATTTAATTTGGACGGGTCTTTGCCCCCTGCCTGGGCAAGATCGGGACGGCCGCCACCGCCGCCGCCGCATACTGCGGCAATTTCCTTGATCAGTTTGCCGGCATGGAATCCCTGCTTGATCAAATCCGGGGAAATCGAGACGACAAAATTGACTTTGTCTTCCTGGGTTGCTCCAAGAACGAGCACCGCCGACGCAAGCTTTCCTTTCAGCTCGTCTGCAATTCCGCGCAGCGCATCCATGCTTCCGGCAGATACCTCGGTGCTCAGCAGCGTAACGCCGCCTACACTTTTAGCCTTGCTTTCCAGTGAACCCGCTTCAATTCGACCCAGTTTAGCTTGCAGCGACTCACGCTCCCGGTCCAGTTCCTTCACTTGGGCCTGCAATGCTTCGATCCGCTTCGGCACTTCGGAGAGCGCTGTTTTCAACAGCTCAGCGGACTGCTTCAACAGTTCCAGTTGGCCATCCATATGGGTATAGGCCGATTGACCCGTCAGCGCTTCGATCCGACGCACGCCGGAACCGATGCCGCTTTCCCCCACCAGTTTGAACAAGCCGATTTGCGCCGTATTGCTGACATGACAGCCGCCGCAAAGCTCAATACTGTAATTTCCGACTTGAACGACACGAACGACATCCCCGTATTTTTCACCAAACAGCGCCATCGCACCCATCGCTTTCGCTTCAGCAATCGGCTTGCTTTCAATTATAACAGGCGTGCCCTGCCATATTTGCTCATTGACGCGTCGCTCGATGCTAGCCAGTTCCTGCTCCGTTATGCTGCCGAAATGCGAGAAGTCAAAGCGCAGACGGTCAGGCTCAACCAATGAGCCAGCCTGGTTGACATGATCGCCAAGCACTTCTTTGAGCGCTTTATGAAGCAAATGAGTAGCGGTATGATTTTTGACAATCTGCTCCCGCTTCTCGCGCGAGACCTCCGCCTTGACGATATCGCCCGTCCGCAGCGTGCCGGATTGAATCAAGACGTGTTGAACATGCTGGCCAAGCGGCGCTTTGGATACATCCTCGACGACAGCCGAGAATCCCGATTTCGTCAGTGTTCCCAAGTCGCTTACCTGTCCGCCGCTTTCCGCGTAGAACGGCGTTTGTTCAAGCAGTACGAGACAGTGCGTCCCCTCACCTGCGACATCGACGATCTGGTCGCCTGCGATAATCGTTGTGATGCGGGTTTCTACCGTCAAATTACTATAGCCGACAAACTCGCTTTGCACCGTCAGGCCCGCCAGCGGTCCGCCCTGCACATTCATGCTGCCGGTATCCTGCCGTGCTGCGCGTGCGCGCTCCCGTTGTTCTTCCATCGCCTGATCAAAGCCTGCACGGTCAACGATCAACCCATGCTCGGCAGCGTAATCCTCGGTCAAATCGAATGGGAAGCCATAAGTATCATACAGCTTGAATGCGTCTACCCCGTTAATTTGCTTACCGCCTGCCTGCTGCTCTGCAGATACAAGTCCGGCCAAAATGGCAAGGCCATCGGAGAGTGTTTCATGGAAACGTTCTTCCTCGTTGCGGATAACCCGTTCAATAAACTCCTGTTTTTCCACAACCTCAGGATAGTATCCACCCATAATGTCTCCGACCGTTGCGGTCAATTCATAGAGAAACGGACGGTCTATCCCGATTGTCTTCCCATATCGCACCGCACGGCGCAGCAGACGGCGAATAACATAACCGCGTCCTTCATTCGATGGCATAACACCGTCGCCCACTGAAAAAGCTACCGTACGCACATGATCGGCAATAACTTTAAGCGCAATATCATGCTCTTCATTCTCTTTATAACGGATTCCGGCGATCGTACAAGTACGGTCGATAAGCGGTCTGAACAAATCGGTGTCGAAGTTGGAATCTACATCCTGAACGATGGATGCAAAGCGTTCCAGCCCTGCCCCTGTATCAATATTTTTGTTCGGCAGCGGCGTATAGCTGCCGTCTTTGTTGTGATTAAATTGCGAAAATACCAGGTTCCATACTTCCAGGAATCGTTCATTCTCCCCGCCCGGCGTACATTCCGGGTCAGCAAGGTCCCCGTATTTGTCCCCGCGGTCATAGAAAATTTCTGTACATGGGCCGCACGGGCCTTCACCGATATCCCAGAAATTATCCTCAAGTTTGTAAATCCGCTCTGCAGGCAATCCGACCGTTTTATTCCAAATCTCAAAAGCTTCCTCATCCTCCGGATAGACGGTGACGGACAGACGCTCAGGATCAAATCCGATCCATTCCGGGCCAGTCAGAAACTCCCATGCCCAAACAATCGTTTCCTCCTTGAAATAGTCGCCGATTGAAAAGTTGCCAAGCATTTCAAAAAACGTATGATGTCGTTTTGTTTTGCCGACATTTTCAATATCATTGGTACGGATACATTTCTGCGAATTTGCAATTCTTGGGTTTTCAGGAACAACCCTGCCGTCAAAATACGATTTCAACGGCGCCATCCCTGCATTGATCCACAACAAAGATGGATCATTATGCGGAACAAGCGAGGCGCTTTGCTCAATTGCATGACCTTTGCTCTCAAAAAATTTCAGCCATCTGGAACGAATTTCACTTGCTTTCATTGTTCTATGCCCCTCCTTGTTTACTTATATTGTTGATCTGCCTATAGCACCACTTAACGAAGACAAACGAAAAAACGCCCCTGAATATATTCAGGGACGAAACTTGTTCGCGGTACCACCCTGGTTATTGCGCTTTCCTTCCCTTAAGAAAGAGGAGGCGCAATCGCCTTAGCCGGACGTTAACGGGTCCTCCCGGTGAAGTTCATCCACACTCAGGAACCAGCTTTCGTCCGCTCTTCGTCATAGAGCCCTTCCAACCACCGCCTGCAAAAAACTCACCTGGCGACGGGGCTCCTCTCTGGTTGACGGGCTGCGGCTACTTTCGTTCCTTCATCGTTTTTTTCAGTATATATTTACAACAGAATTGTGTCAAATGATCTTTCGCCTGACATAGTAAGCAAACAGATGCTGCAGTACGACTTTTAGCGCCGCAAAAATCGGCACAGCCAAAATCATTCCGACAATGCCTGCAATCTCCCCGCCGACGAGCAAAGCAAAGATAATCGAGAGTGGATGAATATGGAGCGTTCTTCCCACCACTTGCGGTGAAATGATGTTCCCTTCAAGAATTTGACAGATCGTATTGACGACGATGACCAGCAGCATCATTTTAAAGGAAACAGCAGAAGCCATCAGCAGTGCAGGCGCCGCGCCAAAAAACGGGCCAAGGTACGGAATAATGTTGAATACAGCGACCAAAGCAGCCAGCAAAAGCGGGTAGGGCATGCCGATAATCCAGTAGCCAATGTACGCCAAACAACCGACAATGACGCAAACGAGAAATTGCCCGCGTATATAGCTTCCTAGCGCTTCGTCGATATCCTTGAACAACCGAACCGTGTTTTGACGGCTGGATCTGGGCAAATAAGTAATCGCTGCGCGCTCAAACAGTTCAAAATCCTTTAAAATATAAAAAGCAAGAAACGGAATGATGAAAATAATAAAGACGACATTGAGCATTGCTCCGATGTTGTTAATGAACGAGAAAGCCGCTTCAGACAACTGCTTCTCAATCTCATATAGCGAATTGTTAATTGCAGAACGCACGCTTACCGGCAGCATGGAATTATTGTTGAGATCATCAAACAAACTTTGCGCCCGCATCGTAAGTTCAGGGGCATGCTTGTTAAGCTGTTCCAATTGATTGATCAGCATGGGAATTATATTCATCAGTACAACAGTGATCGACGCGCAAAATACAGCATAAATAAGCAGAACGGCAATGGAGCGCGGAACCTTCCGGTTAGCCAGCAAATTGACGAGCGGGTTCAGAACATAGGAAATAATCATCGCGATGAGAAAGGGTGCGAGCACTGCCTTTAGAAACGTATAAATATGTATAATGATCGGCTTGATCAACAGCAGCAAATAGAGCGACAACAAGCCCAGGATTAGATAAACAAGCATCATAAACAGCTTGCTGTTTGTAAACTTCTCCATCGCATGATCAGCCTCCTCTACCACAGTATATGTACAAGAGGGACAAAACATCCACACAAGCGCACACGCCTTTGCCACCCTTGGAATGCCTCCGTCTAAAATCAGTGGTTGCCATGATCGGCGATCATGGCAAAGGGAATCATGTGGAATTCTAACGCTGATGAGCGGCGCTATTTAGGGAAATCGAGCCCAATATTGATTGTAAGGAAACTGAGCCACCTTATTTCTAGAAAATCGTCCGATTTTAGCGTTCAAGGGGGGGGGAATAAGCGCTGTGCCAAGCGTTAGAGCAGAATAAAGCAGAATCCCCCGCTCGCTCGCATTCGTCAACCGCTCATTATGCCTTTGAGAAGAGGATTACTTTACAAGCGCCCGGAGCCAAAAAAAAAGAACGGCCTCGCGGCCGCCCTGCTGGTCTTGACTTATTATGGATGGTTGTTAAGCATAACGCGAAAACTACAAGCCATTGGCATGGATTTGCGGGATTTCCTCTTCAAAGAAAAGATCATCCAGCGAACTGAGTGTGCCGTCCTCTTCTACCTGGTAAACTGACATCTTGTCGCCGTTTACGGTCAACTCGATAAAGCAGCCCCAGCAATAAAATTGATGTGAGCCGATTTTCCCGATATCCTTGGAATTACAATTGGGACATCTCATCATCTTTCATTTCTCCCTAATTACCCGATTCCGAAGTGGCCGTATGCTCCAAATCCTGTTCAGCGCTGACGGGCACGATGATCGCATCCTCTCCGAGTATTACCTCATCCGGATAATCCGATATTCGAAGCCACTTGCGCCCTTCCATAAGATCCGAGATAAAACCATCCGTTAATTCATATCCTACTATAGGTGTACCCTTAAAACTGTCAAAATAAACATCCGATATCCGGCCAAGTTGCGTACCGCCAGCTGTCACTACCGGAATGTCCTTCAGTCTGGTCGTTCCCGTCTGAAAGCAGCGGGAGAGCTGCTCCTTCTTGAAATGCCGGACTGCCTGTTTGTCTGATATAAGCACCGCATCTTCTCCGCAGGCAATGACATCTTCCCACAGTACGGCATTAAAACCTGTACGAGGCCATCCGCCTTCGTCCAAGATAAGTCCGGTCAAGAGCCAGTGTTCATCAAACCAAATATCTTTTAGTTTTCCTATGTGTTTGCCACTATTCGCATCGATAACGGGCAGTCCGATCAATTGCTGCACTTTAATCATAGGCTCTGGAGGCCTCCTAGCGTTTATTACGAATCCGGCTTATGATCGTTGCAATTTTTTCAGCCGTAAATTCGATCTCCTCCAAAGTATTTCCCAATCCAAAGCTGAATCTTACAGCGCTTCGCAAAGAAGACTCCGCAAGGCCCATCGCCTGGAGCACATGCGAGGGTTCAAGCGAGCCTGAGGTGCAAGCAGATCCGCTTGCCGCAGCAATCCCCTCTACGTCAAGGTTCATAAGCATCGTTTCGGCATCCACTTCCGGAAAGCTTACATTCAAAATATGAGGAGCGCCTGTACCTGCGTCGCCGCCGTTTACCGTAAAGCGATCATGACCAAGATGATCCGCCAGCATATCAAGCAGCCTGCCTCGCAGCAGACGCATATGCCGGTTCTTCTCTTCCAGGCTTGCCACAGCAAGCTGCACCGCTTTGGCGAATCCGGCGATCCCTGCTATATTTTCCGTACCTGCGCGTCGTTTTCGTTCCTGCACACCGCCAAGCATCTGTGCCTGAAACGGTATGTCGCGCGCGATATATAACGCCCCCACCCCCTGCGGCCCGTTGATTTTGTGAGCTGAGAAACTCATGAGATCTATCGGAAGAGCTGCCAGATTGATAGGCAGGTTGCCCAGCGCCTGTACGGCATCAACATGGAAAAGCGCTCCCCGCTCCTTGACAAGCGCTCCGATCTGTTCAATCGGCTGAATCGCCCCCGTTTCATTATTCACATACATCACACTAACCAGCGCTGTCTGCTCTGTCATCGCCTCCGCCACTTGGCCGGGGGATACTGCGCCGCTTCTGTCGGGTTGAATGAAAACAACTTCGAAACCGTCCTTCATAAGCTGCTGGCAGCGATGCAGGACGGCGTGATGTTCAATAGCCGTTGTAATAATTTGATTTTTTCCACGCTTCTTCATGGCGTGCGCAGCTCCGGAGAGCGCCGCGTTGTCGCTCTCGGTGCCGCCGGAGAGCAGTACGAGCTCTCCGGCGTTGCAGCCGAGTGCCGCGGCGATGCTGTCCCTTGCCGCATTCATCCGCTGCCTTGCCCTGCGGCCAAATGAGTGAATGCTCGATGGGTTTCCTGCAAGTCCCGCTTGCCAGACGGCAACCATTTCTTCCAGTACCGCAGCATGTATAGGCGTGGTTGCGGCGTGGTCCAGATATATGTTCCGCATGACTGAATGCTCCCTTAAATATAAAACATATAGTTATCGATCGCTTCGCCGCCGTTATACGTAATTAAATCGGCAAGCGTCGTGGAATCCAGAACGCTGGCGATGCTGTCGCGGATACGCAGCCACAGGTCACGCTTGGCAGGATCATCTTCTTCTGTAAAGTCTACCGGCGAGATTGGTCCTTCCAATATTCTGATAATGTCTCCGGAGGTAATCTGTTCAGGTTCTTTGGACAGAATGTAGCCGCCATAAGCGCCTCTTACACTTTTCACCAAACCCGCATTGCGCAATGGTGCGATCAGTTGCTCCAGGTAATGCTCAGATAATTGATTGCGTTCCGCAATGCTTTTTAGGGAAATTGGCCCCTCACCGAATTTAGCTGCGAGTTCCATCATAATTGTTAGCCCATAACGGCCTTTAGTTGATATTTTCAAAAGTAACTCCTCTCCCCGGTATTGTCCCAACCGGTGTAACATGGTATTTTATTATTATTGTCCAAATATGGGCAAGCATCACGCTCTATAATTCATTGTATTCCCATATTGCTTCTATGTTAACATACCGTAGCATGCTGTGGATATAAAACCTTGCTATCTTCATGAAAAAGTTTGCAAGACATGTTACAATAGAAAGACTGCGTTAACGACAAGATACGTTGTTAGCAATGAAGTATACACGAAACGAAACCATCGCCGCAACTGGCGAGAACCGTTTACGCTTGAACAGGTGGTGAGCCGTAATTATGGCAGCAAATAATGCATCAACCCGTGTTGTAGTGGGCATGTCTGGCGGGGTAGATTCATCCGTTACTGCGCTTCTATTAAAACAACAAGGCTATGACGTGATTGGCGTATTTATGAAGAACTGGGATGATACAGACGAATTCGGACGCTGTACGGCGGAAGAAGACTCCGAAGATGTAAGGAGAGTTTGCGATCAGATCGGGATTCCCTACTATACGGTCAATTTCGAACAAGCCTATTATAACAAAGTTTTCACTTATTTTCTCGATGAATATAAGCGCGGACGCACGCCGAACCCCGATGTCATATGCAATCGAGAGATTAAATTCGGTGAGTTTCTTGATAAGGCGCTTGATCTGGGCGCAGACTATCTCGCAACAGGCCACTATGCGCGCGTCGTGCACAATGAAGGCACCGCACAACTGCTGCGCGGCGTCGATGCAGGCAAAGATCAAACCTATTTTCTCCACTTGCTGAAACAGGATCAATTGGCCAAAGCGATGTTCCCGATCGGCCATTTGCCGAAATCAGAAGTGCGCCGCATCGCTGCTGAAGCCGGACTGGCTACAGCACGCAAAAAAGACAGCACAGGCGTTTGTTTTATCGGGGAACGAAACTTCAAGCAATTTTTGAGCCAATATTTGCCGGCTCAGCCGGGTGAGATGATCGATATCGCCTCGGGTGAGGTAAAAGGCAGTCATGACGGGCTGATGTATTACACGCTTGGTCAACGCCAAGGTCTTGGAATCGGCGGCTCCGGCTCCGGTGAGCCATGGTTTGTAGCCGGCAAGAATTTGGAGCTCAACCAGTTGCTCGTTGTCCAAGGCGACCAGCATCCAAGCCTCTATTCGAACGGTCTCGTCGCCTCCGGCATTAACTGGATTTCGCCGGAACGGCCCACAGGTCCGCTGCAATGTACAGCCAAGTTCCGCTACCGTCAGTCTGATCAGCAAATTACGCTTACGATTCGCTCAGACGGCACAACCGGCGATGTCACTTTCGCTGTTCCACAGAAAGCAATTACGCCTGGGCAAGCGGTTGTATTCTATCAGGGTGATGAATGTTTGGGCGGCGGCACGATCGAACAAATCGTCAAAGCCTAGATCAACATTCATTGTACCAACAGATCAAGCTTGCCAGAACGGTGCTTGATTAACCAAATAAATGCTTGTAATTGCACAAAGGGCCGCCTCATCAGCATTAATGCACAAGCTGATGAGGCGGCTCTGTTATTGTTCGATTACCCGGTGCTCGCATTCAGCAATTCATCGGCATCATCGCCTGCTTCACGCTTGCGCACCAGAACCCTTGATATTCGCAAATTATCGGTTTCTTCAATGATGAAATCAAATAAGTCCAGATAGCTGACTTTCTGCAATTTCTTGGGAGGGATTTCAATCTGGGAATAAATCCACCCGCCAATCGTATCATAATCGTCACTGGCAATATGAATATTGAAAAAACTATTTACTTCCTGAATGAGCATCATACCGTTGATCGAATGGGCGTTTTCATCAATCTTTTCTACCTCAGGGCGTTCTTCATCAAACTCATCCTGAATTTCACCAACAATTTCTTCCATTATATCTTCAAGCGTTACCAGACCGGAGGTTCCGCCATATTCGTCGATTAGTATCGAGATTTGTGTTTTATTCTTCTGCATCAGCTTCAACAGCTGGCTGATTTGCATCGATTCCGGCACGGTTGTAATCGGACGTGTAATCTGCCTGATGGATGTAATGTCCTGCTCGGATGTCTTAAGCAGATCCTTAATGTGTACGAACCCGAGAATGCTGTCCTTATCCTTGTCACAAACCGGGAATCGCGTATGCATTTCCTGCAAGGCGATGCGTTTGTTCTCTTCAAACGGACGGTCGGCATACAGACACACCATTTCCGTACGCGGAATCATGATTTCACGGGAAGTTGTCTCCGCAAATTCAAAAATATTGTCCACGAGCGTCAATTCTGTATTGTCGATCAAACCGCTCTTATGGCTTTCTTTCATTAAAATCCGAATTTCTTCTTCGGTATGCGCCGACTCATGTTCAGAAGCCGGTTCGACGCCAAATCGTTGAAGCAGCCAATTGGCTGTGCCGTTAAGGAACCAGATGAATGGATACATGATTTTATGAAAAAGCATTAATGGTGCGGCGGTCCACATCGTCACATTCTCCGATTTGCGAATCGCAAGCGTCTTAGGCGCCAGCTCTCCAAGTACAATGTGCAAAAACGTAATGATAGAGAATGCGATTAAAAATGAAATCGTATGAATAACAACATCATTCAGACCAAACCAGCTTTGCAAATACGGCGCGATAATCTTGGCAATTGCCGGTTCCCCGACATACCCAAGTCCAAGTGAAGCCAGCGTAATACCCAGTTGACACGCCGACAGGTATGCATCGAGATTGTTTGTTAAATGCGATGCAAACTTCGCCCTGCGATGCCCCTCAGATGCCAGTGAATCAATTCGGCTTCCGCGAACTTTCACCATCGCAAATTCTGCCGCCACAAAAAAACCATTCATAAACACCAAAAACATGATCAACACTGCATTCAATAACAACGATACTACCGGTAAAGGGTCTTCCAACGATTCCCTGTCTCCGTCCCCCGCGTCACACGGGCTGGCCGACGACAGGAGCACCTCCTTCAGGAATTAAAATTTATAAAGATTGTTTATATTAACAGCTTAGTCGATTTAAGGGTTGACAGTCAAACCCTTGTTTTAGCTTATTACTGATGTTTATTCGCTAATGGTCGCCATTTATGCATCTTTGCAGGCCATTACTATTGTTTTTATCGCCGTAGCTTCGTTATAAGCTCATTTTAGAGCTTTGAGGGATATTTCTCCTTCTTTCCAGCCGATTTCCTGCGCTGCTGGTTTAGTTTTATTTTCTCTTCCATCCCCTGCTCTGACGCTTCATAAAACGGTTTGTCCCGCAACATTTCCGGCAAATACCGCTGATCGACATAGTGACCGGGATAATCATGCGGATAGCGGTACCCCTGATGACCGAGCTGTTCCGCGCCTTTGTAATGCGTATCGCGCAGATGATGCGGCACTTCCATCGTGCCCGCAGCCTCAATCGTCTGCATCACGCTGCCGATCGCTATCGCCGTCGCATTCGATTTTGGACTTTCGACCGCGAATAAAATCGCTTGTGCAATATTGTATTTCGCCTCCGGCCACCCGATCTTATGGTATGCATCCATCGCCGTAACCGCTTGTACCATAGCCTGCGGGTTGGCAAGCCCGATATCTTCGCTGCAAGCTACGATGAGACGGCGCAGGAACACCATCGGGTCCATGCCCAGCTTCTCGACGGCATACAGAAACCAGAACAGCGCCGCATCGCTTGAGCCGCGCACGCTTTTGTGGAAAGCAGACAGCACGTCATACTGGGTTGATGTGTCCGCACGTACGATCGGCTTGCGGATGGATTCTTCTGCTACGGCAAGCGTCAGCCGGACCGAGCCGTCAGGCTGGGAAGGCGTAGTAACCGCTGCGAGTTCCAGCGCATTCAGCGCCCGGCGAATATCGCCGTTAGCCATCTCAGCCAAATGCTGCAAGGCATCCTCATCTGCCTGCAAATCCATGAAGCCAAGCCCCCTGGCCTGATCCGCAATCGCTCTTTGCATAGCCAGCAGCGAATGCTCTTGGGTCAGCGGCTCCAGCTGAAACAGCGTTGAGCGGGACAAAAGCGCCCCATTGACATGATGGAACGGATTTTCTGTCGTGGCGCCAATAAAGATAATAATTCCCTGCTCAACAGCTGGTAAAAGCGCGTCCTGCCTTGCTGTATTGAAGCGGTGAACTTCGTCAAGAAACAGGATCGTCTTTTTGCCGTACATCGATTTGTTAAGACGAGCCTGCTCGATCGTTTCGCGCACATCCTTAACCGATGCGTCAACCGCATTAAGTTTGACAAACTCGCCTGCTGTACGAAGGGAAATGACATTGGCAAGCGTCGTTTTGCCGCATCCAGGCGGTCCGAACAGCAAAATGGAGGACACCTGATCGCCTTCAATCGCACGACGCAGCAGCTTGCCCTGGCCAACAATATGTTCCTGCCCGATATATTCATCCAGCGTCTGCGGCCGCATTCGATCAGCCAGCAATTTCGCCTGCGGCTGCTCAGATTCCCCATATGAAAACAAGTCCATCGCAATTCAATCCTTCCCTGCATTTCGTCTGATGATTACCCAATATCATAGCATAAACGTACAGGTGTTTGCTATATTGCAGCCTCCCCGGAAACAGTTGCAAAAAAAAGGAACGGCGCGCAGCTTTCGCTACTGCCGTTCCCTTACATCCTGTTGCTATATGTGAGAAGCTGCCTGCTGTATTGTCTCCGGCCGCTAAGATCCGCAGAAGCTTATACGTGCACGCCGCCTTCAGACAGCAAATCACGCACCGCTACGCTCACCATAATTAAACCGACCACCGGCGGAACAAACGAATTGCTTGCCGGCGGCTGCTTCGCCTTGCGAATTTCAGGCGCATTCTCCGGAACGATGCGCTGGGTGACATCCTCGCGCGGCTTTTGCGGCTCCTCCTTGGAGAAGACCACTTTGACCCCTTTGCGGACGCCCGCCTTGCGCAGACGCTGACGAACGACCCGGGCTATCGGATCCATCGACGTTTGCGAAATATCCGCTACCTGAAACTTGGTCGGGTCCATCTTGTTGGCTGCGCCCATGCTGGAAATAAGCGGTATGCCGCGCTCTCTGCATTGCAAGATCAGATGGATCTTGTATGAGATCGTGTCCGATGCATCCAGCACATAATCAAGCGGATAGGCGAAGAACTCTTCATAGGTCTCCTCGGTATAAAACATGCGCAGCGAAATCACTTCGCACTCCGGGTTAATCAGCTTGATCCTGTCGCGCATCAGATCTGCCTTAGGCTGTCCAACGGTTGTCGTGAGCGCATGAATCTGACGGTTGATGTTCGTGATATCCACCACATCTTTATCGATCAGAATAAGCTTCCCGACACCGGATCTTGCCAGCGCCTCCGCCGCAATTGAACCGACACCGCCAATTCCGAGCACTGCCACTGTGCTCCCTTTCAAAATTTCGAGCCCTTCGGAGCCAATCGCCAGTTCCGTACGGGAAAATTGATGCAGCATTTCAATTACACTCCTTTACCGGTCATTGCATGCTTGTTGCCAAGCAGCGTACGAATAGCGGACTGCTATTCTGCTCCATTGCCAGATGCCGCAGCGGCCTCAGCCGCTTTTTGCTTCGGCGCAGGCTTTGGCATCGTACGAATATGAAGCTGTTCAAGCTGGGACAGATCGACTTCTGATGGCGCATCACACAGCACATCGGTTGCGCTCGCAGTTTTCGGGAAAGCAATCGTCTCCCGAAGATTTGTGCGTCCGGCCAGCAGCATGACCAATCTGTCAAACCCAAACGCTATCCCGCCGTGCGGGGGCGTTCCGTATTCAAAGGCTTCCAGCAAAAATCCGAATTGCTCAGCAGCCTGCTCCTGGCTGAAGCCAAGCGCTTTGAACATTTGCTCTTGCACTTCTCTCTTGTAAATCCGCATTGAGCCGCCGCCCACTTCATAGCCGTTCAGGACAAGGTCATAAGCTTGCGCGCGGATTTGACCCGGATCGCTGTCGAACAAATGTACATCTTCTTCGTTTGGACGGGTAAACGGATGATGTTCGGCTACATAACGCTTGGCATCCTCATCCCACCCGAGCAGCGGGAAATCAACAACCCAGGCAAACTTGAATTCCTTCTCGTTAATCAGACCAAGATCGCGGCCGATTTTCAGACGCAAATTGCCAAGCACGTCCGCAACCACTTTCTTCTTGTCGGCGGAGAACAGCAGCAAGTCGCCTTCTTCCACCTGCAGGCGTTCGGTCAGCGCCTGAATTTCTTCCGGTTTGAAAAACTTCACGATCGGCCCGCGCCATTCGCCTTCTTTCACTGTTACCCACGCCAACCCTTTGCCGCCATAACGCGCTGCGAACGGCTGCAGATCATCAAGTTCCTTCCGGCTCCATGTTGCACACCCTTTGGCATTAAGCGCCTTGACAACGCCGCCGCCGGCCGCTACAGAGGCAAACACTTTGACATCGCTGCCTGCAACAATATCGGTAATCTCTTCGATTTCCAGACCAAAGCGCAGATCAGGCTTGTCAGAACCGTATTTGTTCATGGCATCCGCATGGCTAATCCGCTGGAACGGGGTCTGCAGCTCGACGCCTACCGTTTCTTTGAGCAGCTTGCTGACGAGCTCCTCCATAAGCTCAAGCAGTTGATCCTGGGACAAGAAAGACGTCTCGATGTCCACTTGCGTAAATTCAGGCTGACGGTCCGAGCGCAGATCTTCGTCGCGGAAACAACGGGCAATTTGGTAATAGCGTTCAATACCGCCCACCATCAGCAGCTGTTTGAAAATTTGCGGCGATTGCGGCAGCGCGAAGAACTCGCCTGGATGAACCCGGCTTGGTACCAAATAATCGCGCGCGCCTTCCGGCGTGCTTTTGGTGAGCACAGGTGTCTCAACTTCAATAAATTGCTCCCCGTCAAGGAAATCACGGAAGATTTTAGCTGCTTTCGAACGAAGGCGCAGCGTTTGCTGCATTTCCGGACGACGCAGATCCAGATAACGGTATTTCAGGCGGATCGACTCATCCACTTCCACGCCATCTTCAATCGGGAAGGGCGGCGTTTTGGCCGCATTCATAATTTCAATTGTTGTAACCTGCACTTCGATTTCACCCGTCGCAAGGTTCGCATTGAACGTTTCGGGATCACGCTCGACGACAGTTCCGTTAACCGCAATGACATATTCACTGCGCACACGATCTGCAATTTCCAACGCTTCTCCGGAAAAGTCAGGGTTAAATACGATTTGAACAATGCCGCTGCGGTCGCGCAAATCAATAAACAATACGCCCCCCAAATCACGGCGCCGCTGCACCCAACCGTTCAGCGTAACCGTCTGTCCTACATTTGCTTTTGTCAATGTACCGCAATGATGCGTTTTTAACATAATCATTCATTCCCTTCGCTTGATTTGTACGTCATAATTGTGTCGGTCAGCGCTGTCAGCTTCACAATCTGCTGTTCGCCGGTAGCCATATGCTTAAGTGAAATTTCGCCCCGCGCCAATTCATCGTCGCCGAGAATGGCTGTGAAGCGCACCTGCAAACGATCAGCGGATTTCATCTGCGCTTTTAGTTTGCGGCCCTGATAATCGCGCTCGCCGGAGATCCCGTGCAAACGCGCATGATGCAACAGTTTGGTCACTTCCTGCGCCGCAGCATCGCCAAGGCTGATAAAGTAAATATCAAGGCTTCTCTGCGCAGGCTGTGCCTGCTGTTTATCCAGCAGCATTAGTGTTCGCTCCAGCCCAAGGCCGAGGCCAACGCCCGGTTGATCCGGTCCTCCGATATCGGCAACAAGCCCGTTATATCGGCCACCGCCGCCGATCGTGTCGATCGCGCCGATTCCTGCAGCTTTATATTCAAATGCGGTATGCGTATAATAATCCAGCCCGCGCACCAGCTTTGAATTAATTGTATAGGGAATTTCCATCCCGGTCAGATGCGTCTGCAGTTGCTCAAAATGCTCGCGACATGCATCATCCAGACTGTCCAGAATGGATGGCGCATCAGTAAAGTGTTGCTGATCCTGCTTGCAATCGAGCACGCGCAGCGGGTTACGCTCCATCCGCGACTGGCAGTCCTTGCACAGCAGCTCCCGCTTCGGCGTCAGGAAAGCCAACAGCCGTTCCCGGAAAGCAGCCCGAACTTCAGGGGTGCCGACAGAATTGATCTCCACATGAACCCCTTCAAGTCCAACTTCCTTATAGAAGGTATAGCCAAGTGCAATCACCTCGGCATCCAGTGCCGGGTCCACCGCGCCTAACGCCTCAATGCCAAACTGGTGGAACTGACGATACCGTCCGGCTTGCTGGCGCTCGTACCGGAACATCGGTCCAATGTAGTACAGCTTGGATACATCAGGCTCGCCATAGAGCTTGTTTTCTACATAGGACCGCACAGCTCCCGCGGTTCCTTCCGGACGAAGCGTGACACTTCTGCCGCCGCGATCCTCAAAGGTATACATTTCCTTCTCAACAATATCTGTCGTTTCGCCGACACCCCGTTTGAACAACTCGGTCGCTTCGAATACCGGGGTGCGAATTTCTCGAAAATTAAAGCGCCGGCATACATCCCGGGCAACCGCTTCAACAAATTGCCATTTCTCAGCCTGCTCCGGCAAAATATCCTGTGTTCCAGGCAGTTTTTGAAAAGCCATCGTATCCCCCCATTCTTAAAATAAAAAAACTCCCGCCCCTGGCCAAAGCCAGGGACGAGAGATTATTCCCTCGTGGTACCACCCACATTCCGAACTATGCAGCACACAGTTCGCTCATACGGTTAACGCCCGTCTACGCAAATCAGCTACTATAACGCCATCAATGGATTCCCTAGTGCAAATGGAACCGTATTGGCGCTCTGTTCACCGAATGTTCTCGGGGAGGTCTATTCATCCATTCATCATAAGGTCGCTTGCAGCCAAGGCGCCCCTCTCTAGGTATGTGATATGGATTACTTTGTCCCGTCAACGAATCATCATTAAATTGCTTACTAATGCTGTATTATACCCTTAATCGACCGCAAATGTCAAATACCATTGCAGATGCAGTTAAAATAGCGTCATAAGGCACAGCGCCTAAGAGACGGAGAATAAGTGAGCAAGGTTTTGCGAATTGTCAAAGCATGACAAAGAAAAAACCTGCCGACAAACGCGGCAGGTCAAAGTGAAATATATATTTTAAAAAAGGGGGTCAAGGTCTATTATAGACGGGACATATTATAGAATGATGTTAATTATATTACAGTTATATTACAAAATAATTTATTCTACGTTGACCCTGACGTTATCCCATTGCCCCCAGTCGAGCGCGCCTCCCGATCGCCTGCCTGCCATAAGCCTTCGACTCTTGCGACTGTCATCGCCTCGCCCCGACCCTGGAGAAGCTGCAAGGCACTGCGGATTGCGGTCAACTCTTTGCTTCCATGTCGCATGAGCACCGATTCACCCCTTCAACCAGACCTGTGTGTCTGGTTCTAGTGTGCACCGGTGCGAAACGTTCTAGTCTTACGTCTTGGAGCGCGGACTGTCAAGCACAAGGGTTACAGGGCCCCAATTGACCAATGAGACATCCATCATCGCCCCGAAAATCCCTGTCTCCACAACAGAAATTTTAGTGCGCAAATAGTCGTTAAACGTCAAATATTGCGCCTCCGCCTGCTCTGGTCTGGCAGCAGCCATAAAGTTGGGCCGTCTGCCATTACGGCAATCGCCATACAACGTAAATTGCGAGACCGACAGCACCGAGCCGCCGATCTCCTGCAAGGACAGGTTCATTTTCTCCGACTCATCTTCAAAAATGCGCAAGCTGCTCACTTTGTCGGCCATCCATCTGAGATCCTCGTCGGTATCGTCATGTGTAAACCCGACCAGCAAGAGCAAGCCTTCACCGATTGCACCGACCGTTTCGCCCGCAACCGAGACAGCTGCCGATTTGCAGCGCTGGACTACCACTCTCATGCCCGGTCCCCATTTCTAATTATTGCATGATCCTGCGCACGGAATAGACATCCTGCACTCGCTTAATTTTTTCTACAACTGCTTGAAGATGTTCAATGTTCCGAATAAGAATTGTCATATGAATCATCCCCAGCTTGTTCTTGTCCGATCTGCCGGTCACAGCAGCGATGTTCGTCTTGCTCTCCGATACAGCCTGGAGAACTTCATTAAGCAGGCCACGGCGATCATGCCCCGTAATCTCGATATCGACCGCATAGTTGGATTCAATGGAATCCTCCCATTCAACTTCGATGACCCGCGCCACCTCTTCCCCGTCGGCACCTTGCGGGATGTTCGGGCAGTCAAGCCGATGGACGGAAACACCGCGGCCACGCGTAATGTAGCCGGTAATGCTGTCCCCCGGAACAGGGTTGCAGCAGCGGGCAAACCGGACAAGCAGGTTGTCCAGCCCCTTGACTCTCACACCGTGGGTTGGTCGGCTTTTCTTCTCCCCGCCGCCGGGCGGCTTGACTTCCTTAAGTTCACTGGTTAGCTCGATCTGGCTGGATTCTTCGGTTTCGCGGCGAAGCTTCTCTGTCAGACGCGTGCATATTTGAGCTGCCGTTATGCCTCCGAAGCCGATTGCCGACAGCATATCTTCAATATCATTAAACGTGAACTTCCCTGCAACTTCCTGCAGCTTGTCGTCGACCAGCCATACAGATGCTTCCAGTCCAAGACGTTTGATTTCCCGCTCAAGCAAATCTCTGCCCTTTGCGACATTTTCCTCGCGCCGTTCCTTTTTGAACCACTGCTTGATCTTGGTCCGCGCATGCGAAGACTGGGCGATCTTCAGCCAATCCTGGCTGGGGCCATACGAATGCTTGGAAGTTAATATTTCCACAATATCGCCCGTCTTCAGCTTATGGTCCAGCGGCACAATACGGCCGTTTACTTTGGCTCCGATCGTACGATTGCCAACCTCGGTATGAATGCGATAAGCAAAATCAAGCGGCACCGAACCGGCTGGAAGCTCGAACACTTCGCCTTTTGGTGTAAATACAAAGACAAGATCGGAGAAAAAATCCATTTTGAGCGATTCCATAAATTCTGCCGCATCGTTCGTTTCACGCTGCAGTTCTAATATTTCGCGGAACCAGGACATCTTGTCACCGAAGCTGCCTTCCGGAGCAGCCGATCCTTCTTTGTAGGCCCAGTGGGCGGCAATCCCGAATTCACTCGTCCGATGCATGTCCCAAGTACGGATTTGAACCTCTGTCGGCTCGCCGTTCGGTCCGATTACGGTCGTATGCAGAGATTGATACATGTTCGTCTTCGGCATAGCAATATAATCCTTGAATCGGCCGGGCATCGGGCGCCACAATGTATGGATAATGCCAAGCGTAGCATAGCAATCCTTGATATTATCCACAATGATCCGAATCGCGAGCAAATCATAAATCTCATTGAATTGCTTGTTTTTGTCGGTCATTTTTTTGTAAATACTGTAGATGTGCTTTGGTCTGCCTGAGATGTCGCCCTCAATGCCCATTTCTCCCAATTTCTCAGAGATGCGTCCGATGACATCCGAAATAAACTTCTCCCGCTCCGCCCGTTTTTTCTTCATCAGGTTGGCGATCCGGTAATATTGCTGCGGATTCAAATAACGGAGCGCTGTATCTTCCATCTCCCACTTGATCGCTGAAATCCCAAGGCGGTGGGCTATTGGGCAAAATATTTCAAGCGTCTCGTAGGCGATGCGGCGCTGCGCCTCTTCCGACTGAAATTTCAAGGTCCGCATATTATGAAGCCGGTCCGCGAGCTTAATCAGAATAACCCGGATGTCCTGCGCCATCGCTACGAACATTTTGCGGTAATTCTCATTCTGCTGCTCTTCTTTCGAGCGGAAGCGGATTTTCTCCAGTTTCGTCAGCCCGTCAACAAGCATCGCGCATGTCGAACCAAACCGGACCTCTACCTCTCCCAGTGACACCGTAGTATCCTCGACAACGTCATGCAGTAATGCTGCGATGATTGAAATAACATCCATCTGCATGTTGACCAGAATCTCTGCAACGGCTACCGGATGAAGGATGTAAGGCTCCCCCGATTTGCGTACCTGCCCATGATGAGCTTGCTCGGCAAAATGATAAGCTTCCGTGATGCTCTTTAAGTCCTGCTCTTTAATATAAGCCGATGCCTTTTCAAGTAAATGCTCAATGCCCATGCAACGTCCCTTTCCGAAACCGCTAACCCGTAATGCAATTTCCGAGTTTTCTTCATCCCATTATGCCTTTTATGACACGCTGGCGTCAACTGTCGAATTGACAAAACAATGAATTACGCATCAAAAAACTCCAAGCGATCTCATTCGCCTGGAGTAGTTGGTTGCAATTATTTAGTAGGTCATCAAAGAATAGATATCGATATTTTCCAGCTTTTCTCTTCCGGACAAGTAGCCAAGCTCAATCAAAAATGCCGCGCCTACGATTTCACCCTGCAGTTGGTTGATCAGATTGATCGTCGTCGAAATCGTACCGCCTGTGGCGAGCAAGTCGTCGGCAATCAGCACCCGCTGCCCTGGAGCAATGGCATCTTTATGGATAGCCAGTCTGTCAGAACCATATTCCAGGTTGTAGCTAGCTTCAATCGTCTCGCCAGGCAGCTTGCCCGGCTTGCGGATCGGCACAAAACCAACGCCTAGCGCCAACGCAAGCGGCGCTCCGATTACAAAACCGCGCGCCTCCGGTCCGGCGATCAAGTCGACGCCAATATGCTCAACCTTCGCTTTTAACGCATCGATTGCCGCACGGTAAGCCGCTCCATCCTTCAGTAGTGTCGTAATGTCTTTAAAGCGAATGCCAGGCTGCGGGTAGTTTTCAATCACTCGGATATAATCTTTAAATTGCATCGGTTGATTCTCCTTTTTCGTGGTACAGCTTGTCAGCTGGCCAAATAAGTCTGATGTATTAAAAGCGCTCTGACGTGCTGCCGCTTATTGTTCGTTAATTGTCCGGTTGATCCAATTCGTCAGCTCGCGGCCCGAGGCAAGCAGTATCGCATCTTCCTGCGCCTGCTGCAGCGCTTCGCTGTAACGCTTGGATTCCTGCAGTTCACGTTTGCGCGGCGCAGGATGAACAACAACTTGCCCATCTTGAATAGATATAAATTCCAATTCGGCAAACACATCAAGCATCATACCAACGACATCCGGCATCCAGCCGATCGTCTCGCTCAGCTTTGTGCGGAGAGCGTCGGATGCAATGCCTGCCGGAGCAAGTTTGCGGATGTGCTGAAATACTTTGCCGAAATGTTCCCGCTGCGGGAAACCGGCTCTGCGCCGGCGGTCGGCACTATACAGCGCTACGACCGACTCCAGGCCGCGGCAAGCGCGCAGCAGTCTTCCGAGCCGGGCCGCAGAAGGCGGGAATTGCAGGAGGATAAGCTCTCTGCACGCCAGATCGCCCAACTGCTGCTCGTCATCGTAATCGGCCAAGACCACCTGTGCTGCGCGTTCTGTCTCTGCTTGGGCTGCAGCAACCTCTGCGTTCGCCAGCTTGCCGTCTGCGGCCACAACAATGCTGCTGGCTTCGGTTCCCGCCTCAAGCCTTCTTGCGATCCGCTCCCGCAGCAATTCGCCCGCTTCTTCGCCATTTCCCCGAAGATCAAACAATTGCACGGCCTCCACCCGCAAGTCAGCCACTTTGAGCTGCGGCTTGCGATTCCCGTTCCATTCATTGACCGACAACTCGCCTACCAGATCGACGATGGCTCCTTGTGAAAGTCTGCAGGCCAGCGCCCCCCCGCCAAAATTGACCGCCTCAAGCCTGCCTGAAGTGTGGCGCACCGACAGCCGCATATGCTTGCTGCCCTTGCCCATTGTGCGGGCCTCTTCCAATTCAACTTGCCTGAGCAGCAGTCTCGGAGAGGGGTTGCCCGCGCCGAACGGCTCCAATCGGGAGAGATGGGCTGCTGTTTCAAGCCCAGCCTCGCCCGGCGTGCACGCTACATCGATCGTTGTTTTCCGCACCCAGTCTTCTTTGCTGAGCCAGCTTCTTGCCAGCGCGCTGAGTGCAGCCGCAAGATCCGGTATATGTTCACTGCGAATTGTCATGCCCGCTGCTGCCTGATGTCCGCCATAGTGAACCATCAGTTCGGCGCATTCGGTCAAGGCTGCATGCAGGTCAAAACCGTCGATAGACCTCGCAGAGCCTTTGCCAAGGCCTGTTTCAGCATCGATGCTAATGATAATCGTTGGCAGATAA
Source organism: Paenibacillaceae bacterium (assembly GCA_004134985.1). GTDB lineage: Bacteria > Bacillota > Bacilli > Paenibacillales > Paenibacillaceae > Paenibacillus_D. Next base: position 60,576 of record REGQ01000001.1, read on the forward strand.
TGGCGTTCGATCAGTTTGGAAGCGACAATGCCGATCACGCCTGCATTCCAGCCTTGCCCGGCAAGTACGATAACTGCCGGCAGCTCTTCGCCGGCTAAGCGGCAAGCTTCACACTTGAGCTGCCACATCTGCTCCGCCTCGTCGACGAGGTCTTCTACGATTTTCTGGCGCTGTTTGTTCAAGGCATCCAATTGGAGCGAATAGGCGATCGCTTCTTCCGGATCGCCGGTAATAAGCAGTTCGACAGCCAGCTCAGCATGGGCCAGCCTGCCGGCTGCATTGATGCGCGGCGCAATGCCGAAGGCGATATCGGTTGAGCGAACGTCCTCCAATTCGATGTCCGCCACTTCAGACAATGCCCGCAGTCCCGGATTCGTCGTCTGCTGCATTTGCTTGAGGCCAAGCCTGACAATAATCCGGTTTTCACCTGTCAGCGGCATTAGATCGGCAACCGTGCCAAGCGCAGCAATTTCGGCGCATTCCAGCGGCGGCCGGCCAAGCAGCGCATGGCCAAGCTTGAAGGCAACTCCTGCGCCCGCAAGTCCCTTGAACGGGTAGCGGCAGTTCTCCTGCTTCGGATTAACGACTGCGCAGGCATCAGGAATAATGTGCGGCGGCTCGTGGTGATCGGTCACAATTACGTCGATGCCGAGCTGACGGGCATATTCAATCTGCTCCACCGCGCTGATTCCGGTATCGACGGTGATGACTAGCCCGATGCCGGAGGCAGCCGCATCGTCTAGCGCTGCATTATGTAATCCGTACCCTTCTGTTACTCTGTGCGGAATATAATAATCATAATCGATCCCAAGCTGTTTAAATACCCGGTGCAGCACCGCAGTACTGGATACGCCATCAGCGTCATAATCGCCGTAAATACGAACTTTCTCTCCGCAGCGGACAGCTTCCTGAATCCGGTCCACGGCAGCCTGCATGCCTTCCAGCAGGAAGGGATCATGAAGCTGTTCTTCCGTATCGGAAAGAAATGAGCGGGCAGAGGCCACATCCACGATACCGCGGCTGACCAACAGCTTGGCAACAAGCGACGGGAGCGACAGTTGCTCTGCCAGCTGCTGCGCTAATTGCTGCTGCTGTTCGTTTGCTTCCTCGTATACCCATCTTGTTTTTGATTGAATCATGCCTGCTCGCCTCCCCAAAATATCTATTGCAGCAGAGTCGGCATATGCGACTGGTTTGGATCATGATTAGAGCGGTAGGGGTAGCCAGGATCGTAAGGATCGACTGACACCTCCACAACAGACAGATGAACAAACCGCTTGATCAGCAGCTCTTTCACCCGTTTGGCTATCTCATGCCCTTCCATCACCGTAATCCTTGGATTGACACTAATGCGAAGGCGGGCTGCAACATAATGTCCCTGCTCCCAAGCCTCAAGATTTTCTACGGTGACAACCCCATCAATCCGCTGGATCAATTCCATCAGGTCATCGGCTTCCTTCGCCTGGACAGTCGGTTTGTTCTCCCGCTCCACAGCACCGGCAAGCAGCCGGTACCCGTTGAACATCGCAATGGCAGCTGCCGCGCAAGCAGCAACTGGGTCCAAATAATAAAGCATTGGCATCTCAAGCACATGCCCCGCGTAGGCTCCGCATACACCACACACCGCCAGTAATGAAGCCATCCTGTCGCGCTTGCCTGAATTGGCTGTGCGAATAAAGGCTGTCATAAGGAAAGCCGCGGCGATAACCGCGGCGGCAGCCGGATGCGGAGCTGTCAAATTCCCTTGAATTAGCGCACGAACAGCCATAATACCCACTTCCAGTCCGAGCAGCAACAATGCAATTGCGCCGATCAGCGTAAAAGTCGTCCCTGAACTGAAACTCGCTTGTTTCCCTTTGCCATGCGCCTGTTCCACACGCTTGGACAGCAAGCCGGGAGAAACGCCAGCCACAGCGTTGCTTGCAGATCGGACTGCATCCGCAAGCAACGCTGTACTGCCGGTAATTCCTCCGCTCACCCCTTTGGCCGCGGCCAGAGCGGCATGCCAGATCCAGCCGAAGGCCAAAGCTGATGTTTTTTGTATCTCATGCTGCTTTCTATCCATTGATCATCCCCCGCTAACTGGCCGCAGGCGCCTTGACTGCCTTTTTCGACTTTTCTTTGCCCTTGAACCACAACCACAGCTGGGCCGAGATAAAGATGGAAGAATAAGCGCCCAGCACCAATCCGATGACGATTGCGAGCGAGAACATCGAAATCGATTCGCTGCCGAAAATGTACAAGCAGATCGCTCCGAAGAGAACAGTCAGCACCGTGTTGATGGAACGGTTCAATGTTTCCTTGATACTTTGGTTGACCAGCGAAACCAAATCGCTTGGCGACTTGATTTTGGCAAAACGCATGTTTTCCCGAATCCGGTCAAAAATAACAATTTTATCATTGATGGAATAACCGATAATCGTCAGCACGGCAATAATAAACGTCAGGCTTACTTCCAAATGGAAGATCGAGAACAAGGCGATGACAAGAAACCCGTCATGAATCAGACCGATAATCGCCGCAAGGGCAAACCGCCACTCAAAACGGATACAAATGTAAAGCGCAATTCCGATGCTAGCGAAGGTAAGCGCGAGCAGCGCATTGACTTGCAGTTCTCTCGCCATTTCCACGTCAACCGTGTTGACCTCAGCTGAGGCCTCTGGATCAAAACGCTCAATAAAGTCCGTTTTAATCATATTTTCCTGAACGTCTGTAAGAACATCGTCATAACGAATGGTAATCCGGTCCGAGCCGACGACAACCTGATGATTGCCGAATCCTTTCTCATCCAGATAGGCGTCAATCTCCGCCTTCTCCAATTGCTTGGAGACCGAAATGTCGACATTCGAGCCGGCGCGGAAATCAACTCCGTAATTCAATCCGAAGATGGCCAGCGACAAAATGCCGATCAGCGCAATTGCCGACGAAACCATAAAACAATAGCGGCTGAATTTAACAAAGTCAAAATTATAACGCACGGATTTCACTCTCCTTCACGCCAAAGAAGCGAGGGTTCTTAATGATATTGCTGCGAATGAGCATATAGAGCAGCAAGCGTGAAAATCCAATGTTCGTAATGATACTCACGATCGTACTCATAATCAAAATAATAGCAAAGCCACGAACGGAACCGATACCGAAGGAGAACAATACCGCCCCGGCAATAATGGTCGTCAAGTTCGCATCCATAATGGTCCGCAAGGAAGCTCTGGAGCCGGATTTGAACGATGACATAATGCTTTTGCCCCGCCGCATCTCTTCCTTGATCCGCTCAAAGGTAATTATATTCGCATCGACCGCCATGCCAATGCCGAGAATAAAGGCTGCAATTCCGGGCAAGGTAAGCGTCGCATTCATTAGAATAAAACCGAGCAGCAGCACCCAAATAAAGGCGATCAGCGATATGCTGGCAATCAGTCCCGGCAGGCGGTATACCGCAAGCATAAATATCAGAATGAGAACCGTGCCGATCAGGCCGGCAAACACCGTTTGCTCCAGCGATTGCAGTCCCAATGTTGCGCCGACACTCTGCGTATACTTTTCCTTCAACTTCAACGGCAGTGCGCCAAGATTGATCGTATCGGCGATCTTCTTCGCTTCTTCGCGCGCGTAGTTGCCGGTGATGCTGGCTTTCGTGTCATTGATTTCAAAAGTTACCGAAGGAGCTGACAATTGCTCCTCATCCAGGTAAATAGCAAGCCTGTTCTTGTCCTTGGCCGGGTCGGTCGCCGATCGCGGCAGCTTGGCCACTTCGCGCGTTACCTCGGCAAATTTCTTGGAGTCTTTGAGGGTAATCGAGATTTCATATCCGCTCAACTCGTTTTGATAGATCGATGCGCCGCCCTCTTTGAAGTCGCTGCCGACGAGCTCTACCTTACAGTAGCCCTCATCTGGTTCACAACCTCTCATACTGCGGAAAGTCAATTCCGCGGGTTTCTTGAGCATGTTACGCACTTCTTGCTCGTCAGCGACCCCGGCGATTTTGACGCGAATCCGGTTGGTGCCCTCTGGTGTTACTTCCGGTTCCGCAACACCGGTCGCATTGGCCCGTTCCTCCAAACTTCTGGCAGTCTGCCGAAGCGCATCCGGTGTTATCTTACCGCCTTCAATCAGTGGCTCAGCTTCATACAAAATCTCAAATCCGCCCTTAAGATCCAATCCCAGGTTAATGTCCCTGACAAATTTCGGGCTGGTAAGTGCAATTACGCCGAACGTTACCACGACAATCAGTAGGAATGCAAGCATTCTTTTCATAAAGCTTTCTGCTCCCCCTTAGTTTTCAATATTCCTATTATAACGATGCGTCAATTTCGAGTCAAAAAAAACTATTTAAGTATATCTTCCAATCGCTTAGCTGCACCGATAACAGCCCCAACAGACGGTCCTTAGCAATAGCAATTACCGCCCACGATGCCAACTCTCCATTCGTGTGGGCGGTTTAATTGCTGCTATGGGAAACGCGTGCCGTCCAATCAGAAGTGAGTCCCGCGGAACGCGCTCATCGTCATAAAATTCATAAACTGTGTAACCTTGAGTGATAAAATATCGTTTACGATACGATGCAGTGGAGGTTGCCCATGCTTGGCGTACTTGTCACTCACGCAAGCCCACACTTCCTTGCCTGTCACATGTTCATATCCAATAAGCCGAAACTCGTCCGCTTTGCTAAGACACAGCACTTCAATCCACTCGTTGAGTTCCGCATCTGTAAATTGCTCCGCTTCCTGCTCCGGTTCCCTATCGGTAGTCAAAACCGACTCCGGCAATAACTGCTGCACTTGATCCAACTGCTCCTCATCCAGAACATGCTGCTCCAGAACAGCCTCCTTATGCCCTTCCCCTTCGTGCGACACTCCGTCGTTCTCGGCCTGTTCTTTCGTCACTCCGTCGTCCGTCATCCCGGGAACCTCCTTCTCAAGTAGACTGCCTGTAACCTTTAATATTCGCCGCAGTAACCTCATTTTCCTGCATGGCCACCTACATGCGAAAAAACACTGACATGGAAAAGGACATGCTCAGCATAAGCTGTTAGCAGGGAGGGGACGAATGTGACCAAACAGACCTTCATTAAAGGAGCCATGATTTTATTAGCTGCCGGCATGATTAACCGTATTCTCGGCTTCATCCCGCGAATTGCGCTGCCGCGCATTATAGGCGCTGAAGGCGTCGGACTTTATCAATTAGGCTATCCGTTTCTTATTGTCATGCTGACCTTGATTACAGGCGGCATTCCGCTAGCCGTTTCCAAGTGGACGGCGGAAGCGCAGGCGCAAGGAGATTACTCCCGTGTCAAACGCATTTTCCGAACAGCACTGGCGTTGACGGTTTCGCTGTCGCTGCTTTTCACAGCACTGCTGCTGTTGTTCGCACCTTGGATTACAACGCATCTGCTGACCGACGCCCGCGTTTATCAGACGTTTCTGTTTATGTCGCCGCTGTTGTTTATTTCCGCAGTGTCATCGGTATGCAGAGGATACTTTCAGGGAAAACAGAATATGGTGCCCACGGCTTTGTCTCAAGTAATTGAAACGATGTTCCGGATTGTGTTTGTGCTTTTCTTTGCAAAATTGATGTTGCCCTGGGGACTGGAGTGGGCAGCAGCCGGCGCCATGCTTGGCGTTGTACTTGGGGAATTGTGCGGACTTGCTGTATTGCTCATCCAGCTTGGCAAGGAAAGAGGCAAGCCGCTGCCGGCTGTCGAAGGAGCTGTCATGCCTGCGAATGATAAGGAGCCGATCATGAAACGGCTAATCGGACTCTCCGTTCCGGTAACTTTAAGCAAGCTTGTCGGGTCGCTCTCCTACTTGCTGGAATCCATTCTGACCGCTCGCAGCCTGTTGGTAGCCGGCATCGCTACAGGTGTCGCCACCGCTCAGTACGGCGCGCTGCAAGGGATGATTATTCCCATCGTCCTGCTGCCCACCGCCCTTACCTATTCTCTATCTGTTTCGTTAATTCCGTCTTTGTCGGAAGCTGCTGCTCGGGGTGACCGAGCTTTAATTCATAAGCGCCTTCATCAATCGATGCGGCTTGCGCTGGTGAGCGGCGCGCCATTTGTCGTTGCCATGACCCTATTGGCTGAGCCAATTTGCCGTGTTCTGTACCGGCATACTGAAATCTCCCCCATGCTGCAATTGATGGCGCCGATCGCCCTGTTTATTTATTTGCAAGCCCCGTTGCAGGCTGCGCTGCAAGCGCTGGACAAAGCCGGGATTGCCTTAACCAATACCTTTATCGGTGCAATTGTCAAGCTGGCACTAATCGTCGGGCTTGCTTCCAAACCAGAATTCGGAATCTATGGGGCACTGATAGCTATTAATATCAACATCGTGCTAGTCACGGTGCTGCACTGGCTTGCTGTCATGCGCCACGTTGGCTTCCATATGCAGATTCTTGATTTTGTAAAGGTAGGGGCATCGATGGTTATTATGGCGGCGGCGCTGCGCTGGACGATGAACCAACATCTCCTCGCTGCCGAGTGGCAGAACATGTCGGCGGCTTTCAGCGCCGGACTGCTTATTTATTTGCTGTTGATGGTCGTCCTCGGCATTATCAACAAGGATGATGTAGTTCGTCTGCCCGTAATCGGACGGTGGATCAAATAGTTTGGGCAAGAATAACAAAAGCAACCCCTCCTTAATGAGGAGTGGTTGCAGAGTTACGGGCAATATATATTTGTCCCCGATGATCGAGCGTGCACAGAAACACATCTTTGAAATGATCTATCTGCTGCTGTTGAAGCTTGCTTTTTAGCCAGAATCGGTTTTGATTCAGCTTTTGCAAATTTTCATCCTGCACTTTGCCGTTCATTATTAGCGGGATTGGAAGGTTTTCAAAGCGAAAATCTGCAGGAACTTTCGTTTTCTCCATGATGCTATTAAGGTCCAGGGTCGACGAAGAATTCACATCGCCCTTTTCTTTTGGAATGACCGAAAGCTTGCCGCTTGTCTCCAAAATCGCGAAATCCACTTCAGCGATCGATGCAATTCCATTCTCCCGCAGCTGCAGCATCATATCGTCCAAGTTATAGCGCTGCTTCCGAAGCGCATCCGGCAATAGCCTTCCCCTCGCGATAATAACGGTTGGCTTGCCATCGAACAAAAGCCGGATGGTCCGGCTTTTCATTGCGAGATATGCCATTCCAACCTGAATAACCAGTAATCCAACCATCGGGACGATGCCATGCAGCATTGATCGGTCTGTATCTTCAATAACAATGACCGCTATTTCGGCTATCATTACCGAAATGACAAAATCAAATATAGATAATTTGCCAATTTCGCGTTTTCCCATTAAGCGCATCACGAGAAAAACAACGACGTAAATCAGCAATGTACGCGTCAGCACGAGAGCCAATTCCTGCAAAATGAGCGCCTCCTCTAAACGATCGGTTGAAGACATCTTCTACTCACGATAGTTTGACCGACGCTGCACCAGGTCATGCGAACCCGCATTATTGAATTAATGGGAATACATAATGTACATAAAGTCCGGCCAAGAGCAAGGAAAGCAGTGCAACCGGGACACCAACTTTCAAGTAGCTGCTGTATCGAAATCCCTTTCCTTCGCGTTCAGCCAGCGCAGCAACAACCGCATTGGCCGGGGACCCGGTTAGTGTCCCTCCGCTGCCAAGTGAAGCGCCCAAAGCCAGGGACCACCAGACGACGTTCAGGTCATGGGGTGACGCTATGTTCAGTTGAACGCCCAGTTCCTGCACAAAAGGAATCATCATCACAGTATACGAAGCAGCATCAGTCGTTGCCGATGCAATGCCGGATACGCCCAGCACCAGCAAGGCAAGATTCGGAAGTTCCCCATTCGTAATTTGCAGTGCCATTAGCGCTATTTTCTGAAAAATACCCACTTCATTCAAACCGCCGACAATAACAAAGAAACCGACAAAAAACAAAATCATATCCTTTTCCACATGCTTAATAGCACCTTGCCATTCAACTGGCTTGACCCCGGCAAACAGCATAATGCCCGCTCCGATCAGCGCAACAATGGATTTGTCAATGCCGATGGATTCGCTAAGAATAAAACCGGTCAAAGTCAAAATCATGACAGCAGCGCCGATCTTCATCCGTAACGGATCAGCAGCAGCTCTGTCTGAATCGAATTTTTTCATTTTCTTTTTGTTTGGTTCACCATCACGCAACCTTCCTCGATATACGATGGCGAGCAGCAATATAACAATAATCAAAATAGCCAGCACCGCAGGTCCCAATACAACAAGAAAAGAACCATACGTCAGATGGCTATTCGCCGAACCGATCAGCAAGTTGGGCAAGCTGCCGACCAACGTAGCCGTTCCGCCAATATTGGCCGCAATTATTTGGCTGATTAAATAAGGAACAGGCGTAACGCCAAGAATAGGCGCGATTAATAACGTAATCGGAGTCATCACAAGCATGGCTGTCAAATTGTCTGTCAGCGCAGCCATTACAGCCGCTACGAATGTCATTGCGACCAGCATCAGCATCGGTTTTTCTTTGACAGCCATAACCGCTTTAAGCGCCAAGAAATGAAACAGGCCTGTTCGATGGACGAGACCGATTAGAATGGTCATTCCCGCTAATAAGGCTAAGGTTTCCCATACAATATAAGTGCTGAAAGCCTTGGGGACATCTACTATCCCGAGCAGCAGCATCACCGCCGCGCCGCTTAAAGCTACATAAGACCGTTTAAACCTTTCCATGATTACCAATACATAGACTGTCAAAAAAATAACAACAGCTGATATCGTCTGCCAGTCGCTTGCACCGGCCAATTGTTCAGTCGTTCCGTTTCCCATGCTTCAACCTCCTGATGTCGATCTTCATGCCAAATATAACCGATTATACTAAATCCTTTAGACAAGCGTCTACCTTGTACTATTTCCGTACAGCTCGTCATAGGCTGTTAGCATATAGGCATGTAAGCGTTGCTTGCAGTACAGCCTCCTTGCGGACAATTGTGAAATTATTAATTAAGAAATGGGGGAAAGAATGTGCTTAATCAAATAAAAAACGCGACAAAAGTTCGCACTACCTCACCGCTGCTGTCCGGTCTGCTTTATGCGTTTGCCGGACTTGGGCTCTCTATTGTGGTGTTGTCACTTGCGCTTCATCTCAGTGGATTCAGCGAAGCAAAGCTGCCTTTGTACGCGCTGATCGCACATGGTCTAAGTACGTTTGTTGGCGGTTTCGTTGCAGGAAAACGTTCGGGGTATAAAGGGTGGTATTACGGAGCGGCGCTTGGAACAATTTATGGTCTTGTCATTTTGCTTATCAGTTTTCTAGCTGTGGACAGTTCCCTCACGATGCGCAGTTTATTGATTATAGCATTGACAATGCTAGCTGGCAGCATCGGGGGCATGATCGGCGTGAATGCCAGCAATAATAACAGCAATTCCTAATCATACTTACCCCAATGATGCTAATCAATGTTAGTCTAGTCCAATGCCTTGCTTAATCATTATTCCCGGGCACTTGTATCAACCGGCTCCACTATTTTCTCCTGCATGAGCGGTCTGTCTTCATTGGCAGTCCGCTCCTTGTCTTTCATTGTATCAACAACCTCTTTCAAATCATCGCGCTCACTCTTATCCCACATTGGCACACCCGAATGGTAGGCAGCGCGTCCGAGCAAATGACTCGCAATAGGTGCAGTAATGAAAACGAACATAATGCCCAGCAGCAGCTTCGCGCTGACATACCCTTCAAAAATCCAAAAGTAGAGAAAGGCGCCGAGCAAAACAGTTAGTACGCCAAGTGACGTAATTTTGGCAGCTGCATGCGAGCGGAGATACATGTCAGGCAAACGGATCAAACCGAAGGAACTGAGCGCGCTGAGCAATGCGCCTGCCAGAATAAGCAACGCAACTAATACTTCACCGCTTGTCAACAGGATCTCTTGCATGCTCGATCGCCGCCCCCTTCTCGATGTATTTAGCCAGAGCTACCGTTCCCAAAAATGACATAATGCCAATCAGCAGCACAAATTCCAGGTAGGCCTGTGTTCTCAGCTGAATCGAAATAATAGAAACCAGCCCCAGCACATTAATTCCAATGGTGTCCAACGCAATAATCCGGTCAGGCAGTGAAGGCCCCTTGATGACACGATACAAACAAGCAAGAATTGACAATGACATTAAAAATACGGCGATATGCAGAACGGTATCCAGCATTAGCGCGTCACCTCCATAATTGCCCGCTCAAACGTCCCTCTGATTGATTTGGTGATTATATCCATATCACGAATGTCCATGACATGAATATAAAGCGTGCTGTTATCGGGTGAAATTTCCAGTATTAATGTACCCGGCGTTAGCGTGACAAGAAAAGCGAGCAGCGTAATTTCAAAATCAGATTTGAGTTCTGTTTCAACTGCGACTATGCCTGGCTTAATATTTAATTTCGGCTGAAGGATATACTTTAGAACAAGAATATTTGCAGAAATCAGCTCCCTTAGCAAAAGGAGCAGCAGCACAATTACGTTCCAAACTCGACGTAAATAATAATCCCCCGGTAAATATCTTCGCATTACTAATATAAGCAGTGCACCGACAATAAACCCGACAAGGAAAAACGAAAACGTCCATTCGTTGTAAAGAAACATCCACACAAATGCAATCGTAATATTTAATATGAACTGAAAGGCCATCGTTATCTACTCCTTTAATACTGCCTGGATGTAGAGCTGCGGATTAAGCAGCACTTCAGCCGCGCTTGAGACGAGCGGGTATAGCGATTCTGCAAACAATCCGAGCATAATTGCTGTTACAAGCAGTATTCCGCTCGGCAGCAGCACGCCTCCTACCTTTACCCCTTCAGGATAATCGCGCTTTTCCGCCCCCCAGAAGCTGTTCATAAATATTTTCATCATGGAATAGAGGACAAGCAAACTGGACCCGAGCGCAATCGCAGTAAGCAAGTACTTGCCGGATTCAAATCCGCCCTGTACAATAAGCAGCTTGCCAATAAATCCGCTGAGCGGCGGTACGCCCACAAGCGCCAGCGAGGTGACAAAAAACATCCAACCCAGCGTAGGGTACCGACGCTTCAGCCCGCCCATCTCATAAACTTTAACCGTTCCTGCCACCATAATTAATGCACCGCCGAGCATAAACAGCAAAGCTTTAACTATCATGTCATGCATTAAATAGTAAATAACGCCTTCGAGTGCCGCCTTGTTGGCGACAGACAGACCGAACATCGTAAAACCTACACCTGCCACAATATTGTAAATCATAATACGGTTGACATCCCGGTAAGCGACCGCTCCCGCAACACCCAATATGCTTGTGGCAACCGCCATCCATGCGATCAGTGTGTGGGTAATGGTCGGCTCATGGTAGAAAATAAGGGTAAATGTACGAATGATCGCATACATGCCCACCTTGGTAAGCAGCCCGCTGAACAACGCCATCACTGGTGATGGCGGAGCGTTATATGATCCCGGCATCCAGAAAAACAGCAACAGTCCGGCTTTTAATCCAAACACGATTAGAAACAGCGCAGAGATGATGGTCAAAATGCCAGTTTGTCCCGCCTCTGCTACCAGCAATGAGAGATGAGCCAAATTCAGCGTACCAAGCACACCATACAAGTAAGCCATCGCGACAACGAACAACGTAGATGAGATGACATTCGTTAAAATATACTTGATTGATTCTCTCAATTGGCGTTTCGTACCGCCCAGCACGATCAGACCATAGGACGACATAAGCATCACTTCGAAACAGACAAATAAATTGAACATATCGCCCGTCAAGAAGGAGCCGATAATACCGACAGCTAAAAAGTTAAACAGCGGGTAATAGAAGAAACGCTCGCGTTCCTCACCGATCGTCCGAAACGAATACAACAGACAACAGGTGATCACGATGGTGGCAGCCAACACGAGCAGCACGGAAAACATGTCTGCTACGAACACAATGCCGTATGGCGCAGCCCATCCTCCCATATTCAACGTCAATATGCCGTCGTGATGAACCCTATAGACGAGATAAGCAGCCAAGGCCGTATTGCTGACGGCGCTAACTGTGCTGATCCACCGCTGAATCGTCACGTTTTTATAGAAAAAAACGAGAATAACCGCTGTTAGCAAAGGAAGAAGAAGAGGCATTACGATAAGATTATTCATGGTCGTCTTTTCCTCTCAGTCTCTCCATATCATCAGTTCCGATCTCCTGATAAGTCCTGTAGGCCAAAACCAGGAAGAAAGCAGTTATGCCAAAATTGATAACTATGGATGTTAATATAAGAGCTTGCGGCAGCGGGTCCACAAAAGCTTCCGCCCCTTCACTGAGCAGCGGCGCTGCACCGCGTTTGAGCCCCCCCATCGTCATCAACAGCAAATGCGCACCATGTGTCATTAATGAGGTGCCAAGAATAATTCGGACGAGATTTCGCGACAAAATCATATAGGTGCCAATTGCAAACAGCACCCCAACAGTAACAGAGACGAGGATTTCCATTAGCGATCCTCCCCTATTGTCATAATAATTGTCATTGTAACTCCAACAACCGTCAGATATACACCTAAATCAAACACCATCGCCGTAGCCAGCTCGGTTTCGCCAAGCAGTGGCAACGTATGGTAAGCAAACGCTTGACTGAGGAAAGGCGCATCGAATACAAAGGAGCCCAGCCCCGATAAAATAGCAATGAAAACCCCGAGCGCAGTGACGATTTGGAAATTGACCGGAATAACTTCCCGAACCGTTTTCAAGTCAAAGGTTAGAGCCAGCAGCAGCAATGCTGAAGCGCTCATCAATCCGCCTACAAATCCGCCCCCGGGACCATTATGGCCCGCCAAAAACAAATAAATAGAAAAGGTAATGATTATAAAAACTACGACTTTGGCAGTCGTCTTCAGCATCACATCATTCGATCTCATGACTGGCTGTCACTCCTTTGTTACTGTCATCCGTCGGCTCGGATGATTCGGAACGGGCTGCCCGATTCATTCTTAGCTTAATCATCCCGTAAATGCCGTAGGAGGCAATGCCGAGCACCGCAATTTCCAGAAAGGTATCAAAGCCGCGGAAGTCAACAAGGATGACATTGACGATATTTTTTCCACCTGCCGAATCATAAGCCTCCCGAACAAAATAGTCGGAAATTGGTTCGAACAGTTTTTGCCCAGTGGCAGCCAGTGCAATGAAGGTAAATACAATGCCTACTGCGGCAGAGATGATCGCATTTGTCAGACGAAACCGCGGCGGCGAGAGTTCCTTCCGCAATTTCGGCAAATGGTAGAAGCACAGCAAGAACAGGGTGACAGAGATGCTTTCAACAACCATTTGCGTCAACGCCAAGTCCGGTGCTCCCATAATGACAAAGAACAATACGACTAGATAGCCGATGCCGCCGACGAGAATGATGGCTGCGATTCTTGATTTCGCAAACGGCACAGCGATTGCAGCGGCGAGCAACCCGATAATTAGCACAACCTCATATGGCGCCAATTCGGCGAGATCCCACGATGCATGCTTAAAGGGCTCCAGCTTGAGAAAGAGATAGCTGATTACACCAACAAGGAAAACAAACACATAGATCAGATAATGGCGGATCGAACCTGTCATATACAGATCAGTAATCGCCCTTGAACCCTTCTCCATTATTTTCAATGTGCGGTCATATACGCGATTTAGCGACCATTTCCCTGGAAATACATCATGTACCACTCCCCATCGGCGATAGGTAGCATACATCAGAATGCCGACTATAACGACACCCATTGTCATAATGAGTTCTGTATTCCAGCCATGAAACATCGATATTTTAACTTCGAATCCATTTACTGGATCAGCAAGTGAAGGCAGAATGGCAACCATCGCCGGCTCAATAATGGTATAAGCAAGAATGTTCGGGAAAAACCCGAAAACTACAGCCAGCAATGCAAGTATGGCCGGGGACAGCAGCATGCCGAAAGGCGCCTCATGCGGCTCTTTCTCCAACTTTTCCTTTTGCAGCCTTCCAGTAAATGTGCGAAGCAGAATGATCATGCTGTAAATAAAAGTGAATACACTCGCGATCCATGCAACGATTGGAAACAGCAGCGACCATGTTTGCAGATTGAACATTTGGCCTTCTGTAATCGTGATGACTGCTGTGAAAAACATCTCCTTGCTTAAAAAGCCATTAAAAGGCGGCAACCCCGCCATTGAAAATGTTCCGATCAAACCAAGTGTAAAGGTAATGGGCATCAACGTCATAAGTCCGCCCAGACGACGGATGTCCCGTGTGCCGGTCTCATGGTCGACAATCCCCGCAACCATAAACAGTGCGCCTTTAAAGGTGGCATGATTGATAAGATGAAACACTGCCGCGGTTGTAGCGACGACATAAATCTTCGATTCTTCTCCATAGCCCAGATGTACAGCTGCTGAGCCAAGGCCAAGCAGACACATAATTAGGCCGAGCTGACTTACTGTAGAAAATGCGAGCAGTGATTTCAAGTCCGATTGTTTGAGTGCGCAATAGGCTCCCCAGAACAAAGTAACCAGTCCAACAGTCGAGACAATCCAGAACCACTCTGCCCCTCCGGCAAATACGGGGCTAAGCCTCGCTACCAAATAAATGCCAGCCTTAACCATCGTCGCCGAGTGCAGATAGGCACTGACAGGAGCAGGTGCAGCCATCGCATCGGGCAGCCAAAAGTGGAACGGGAACTGCGCTGACTTGGTGAAGGCGCCCAGCAACACCAGCACCATGGCTGGAATAAACAGATGGTGGTCCACAATTTCGCCGCTGACGGCAATAATTTCACGTACACTGAACGAATCGGTCATTAAATGAAGCAAAACAAAACCGGCCAGCATCGCAAAACCGCCGGACACGGTAACCAGCATCGATTTCAATGCACCGTATTTCGAGGACTCACGGTCAAACCAGAAAGCAATGAGCAGAAAAGACGCCAAACTGGTCATTTCCCAGAAACCATAGAGGACAATCAGGTTGTCAGAGAGAACAACGCCCAGCATCGCACTCATAAACATGAGCAGATAGATATAGAAAAGGTGGAGTGCTTCCCGGATCTTGGACAGGTAGTATATTGAGTATAGTACAACCAGTGAGCCAATTCCGGTAATCAGTAGTGCGAACAGGAGGCTAAGTCCATCAAGATACACTGTAAAATGTATGCCAAGCGAAGGTATCCATGGAATCGACCTGATCAGTGGTTCACCTGCTCCGATCTCCGGCAGGCGGGAAAGGAAGTAAGTAAACATGAGGAGAGGCAGCGGAAGTACAAACCACCCCGTATGGATTTTCCTACGATATTTACCTATTAATGGTAAAAATAACGCAAAAACCAATGGCAACAATATCATAATGTGAAGCAGTGACAAGCGTTTATCCCCCAGTCTGTGCCGAGCTGAATATAAGTTTCTTTTATAAGCATAGTCGATTCTTACAATGATTTCAATAAAAAGCACCGTTTTTTTCTAAGATGAATCGATATCCGACAAAAAGTTTTGTCATGAAAATGCTTACACTTTCAATGTCCCCATTCATAAATAAATTCTATAATATCATCCCTGAGAAACTTCAGGCTTCTTCCTGTTTAGAACAGAAAAATCATTCTCTTTATACCAAAAAAAGCCATCTTACAGCGGCGTTTACACGGCTCTGTGAGACAGCTTTTGCGATTTGCAGCCTTTTTATTCTGAAGGTGCGTTGCGTGTAGCATTATTAATCGAACTGCGGTCAAATGTCAGCTTGGTAGCATCATTAACACGAAGCACGACGATATCGTCTGTAATCTCCTGAATAGTGCCATGCAAGCCGCCAATCGTAACGACCTTATCCCCTTTAGTCAGCTGGTTAAGCATCAGGGAACGCTGTTTTTGTTTCTTCTGCTGCGGTCTGATCAGCAAAAAATAGAACACTGCAAACATTAATACGAATGGTGCGATTGTCATAAGCAAATTCCCGCCAGCTGCGTCTCCACTTGCGATAAACATCGGTATACCCCCTTTCAAAATCCTCTCTCATTATTATACAGGCCGTACTGGGCAAAAAACGCGTCACGGAAGTCAAACAGTCTGTCATCCATAATCGCTTGCCGCACGTCCTTCATGAGCTGCAGTAAAAAATGCAGGTTGTGAAACGTTGTCAACCGGATGCCAAATGTTTCGTCTGCTTTCAGCAAATGCCTTATGTATGCGCGTGAATAATTCGTGCACGTGTAGCAGTCGCACGCCGGATCGAGCGGCCCCATGTCGTCGGCATAGGCGGCATTCTTAACGACAAGCCGGCCTTGGCTAGTCATGGTTGTCCCATTCCTGGCAATCCTTGTTGGCAGCACACAGTCGAACATATCAATTCCGCGAATAGAGCCTTCGAGCAGCGCATCCGGCGAACCGACTCCCATCAGGTAGCGCGGTTTCTGCACAGGCATAAGCGGAACGGTATAATCCAACACTTCGTACATCAACGGCTTAGGCTCGCCAACACTCAGTCCACCAATAGCATAACCCGGGAAATCCATGGAAGTCAAATCTTTAGCGCTTTGCTTGCGCAAATCTTCATACATCCCTCCCTGGATGATTGCAAACAGCGCCTGATCCTGTGGCCGCGCATGCGCAGCCAAACAGCGCTCGGCCCATCTGGTGGTCCGCTCAAGCGACTGCTTCACATAACTATGCTCAGCGGGATGCGGCGGGCACTCGTCGAATGCCATCATAATATCCGATCCGAGCGAGTTCTGTATTTCCATCGCTTTCTCAGGCGACAGAAACAGTTTGTCGCCATTCAAGTGGGAGCGGAACTCTACGCCTTCCTCCGTAATTTTGCGCATATTGCTTAGGCTGAATACCTGAAACCCGCCGCTATCTGTCAATATCGGCCGATCCCAGTTCATAAAACGGTGCAGTCCCCCGGCCCGCTCAACGAGCTTATGGCCAGGGCGAAGAAACAGATGGTACGTGTTGCTCAAAATAATTTGAGCATTCATCGCTTTTAGTTCCTCAGGGCTCATCGTCTTTACAGTCGCTTGCGTTCCGACAGGCATAAAAGCCGGCGTTTCAATAACGCCATGCGGGGTGTGGAGCCTTCCAAGCCGTGCTCCTGATTGCTTACATTGCTTAATCAATTCATATTTAATCGCCACTGTGCACTCTTCCAATCCTAGTAAATGAACATCGCATCGCCAAAACTAAAAAATCGGTATTCCTGTTTAACAGCTTCCTCATAAGCTTTCATCACCTGCTCATGCCCTGCCAGCGCGCTGACGAGCATTACGAGCGTAGACTTCGGCAGATGAAAATTGGTCAGCAGCGCATCGACAATCCGAAACGTATAGCCGGGGTACATAAAAATATCTGTCCAGCCGCTGCACGCTGCAAGCTCGCCTGCCGGAAACCTCGCTGCGGCAGTTTCGAGCGTTCTCGCCGATGTCGTGCCGATTGCAATAATTCGGCCGCCCTGCCGCCGCGTTTCATTAATCACTTCCACATTGGCTTCATCCAGCTCATAAAACTCCTGGTGCATAACGTGGTCTTCAATTCGTTCGGCCGACATCGGACGAAAGGTGCCGAGCCCGACATGAAGCGTCACGTAAGCAATATTAATCCCTTGCTGCTTCAACTGCTCCAAGTAGCCCGCAGTGAAGTGCAAACCCGCAGTAGGTGCCGCCGCAGAGCCTTCATGCTTCGCATATACGGTCTGATAGCGCTCCTTATCGTCCAGCCGACTGCGGATATAAGGGGGCAGCGGCATCTCGCCCAGACGGTCCAGCAGTTCATTGAAAATACCTTCGTATTCAAACGTAATTTCCCGTGCGCCCATGTCGCCTTCCTTATTCACCACCGCTGTCAAAAGCGGCCCTCCGTGCCCGTTGTCGCCAAACGTGAGCACAGTGCCCGCCTTGATCCGCTTGGCTGGTTTGACAAGCGTCTCCCAGCGGTCGCCTTCCAATTGGCGCAGCAGCAGCAGTTCCGCCCTTGCCCCCGTGTCCGCCTTGACGCCGTGCAGGCGGGCAGGCAGCACCCGTGTATCATTTAGAACAATGGTGTCTCCCGGCCGCAAATAACGGCTTAAATCCGTAAACATGCGGTGCTCAACCGCTCCTGTGGAGCGGCTGAGCGTAAGCAGGCGGGATGCTGTTCTTTCCTCCAGCGGCGTTTGTGCAATCAACCGTTCAGGCAGTTCAAAATCAAATAAATTTACATTCATCAGTACAATGTCATCCCTTGGCTAAAGTCGCATTTTTATAGTAGTATTCCAGAATTTTTTGGTAATCATACCCTTGGTCGGCAAGCCCCTTCGCTCCCCATTGGGACATACCGATACCGTGGCCGTAGCCTGTGCCTGTGAAACGGAACATCGGTTCCTTCGTTGCTGTTCGGATCGTTCCGCTGCTGTCCAAAACATACAGATTGGCATCCGTCAGCGGCTTCTTCTCTACATCGGCTCCCACAATATGAAGCTGTGTCTTGTCGTCCGTTCGGTCGACAACCCTCTGATCCGCGCCCAATATGTTGATCCGTCCTGTTTCTTCCACTGTAAAGCGTGTGCTCGGCAAGCCGCCAAGTGCTGTACGCAGCATGTCCGGATAACGAATCTCCAGCTTGCTGCCATTGACAGCCATAGTCAGCGCCCGGTTCGAAGGGCCGCGTTCACTGACCTCCAGCGTTTGAATCGGACCGCTTATCGCCTTTGTGAGCTTGCCATCCATTGATTTAACCAACTGTGCGCTTGTGAATGGACCTCTGATCCAGGACATCGTATTGGATTGCATCGTTTTTTCCAGAGCAATGACGCGCGTGCCTTTGCTAAGCCTTGTCAAAGGCTCGACATTCGTCTGGATAAACGGCAGCGGACGAACCGCAGTATCTTTTTCATTCACGGTCATAATTGTGCTTCCGGCGGCTGTCTTCTCATTCGTAGCGGTCAACAGGTCCTCCCGGATATACCCGTTTTTGCCGTCTTTAAGCACGACGCGATACCATTGATAAAGCCCTTCTTCAGCAGCTTCATCCGGACTTTGAACACTCGTTAAGTAAGGCACCTTATTGCCCCAGACCTCTGTTCCGTCGGAAGTTGCTCCACCTGCATTGGAGGAAAACAGCGCTTCGATCACCTTGCCGTTATAGAGCATCACTTCACCTTTGGTTGCATCAACCGCCTGAATGGTAGAGGCCGTCTCCGTAGCAATACCGTTATACACTTGGCTTAGATTAGTATCAACCATGTGGGCGATCTCAAATTTGGTGCCCTGAAAAAGCGCGAAACTGCGCGCTGTTACCGCCTGGGCCTTCAGCGCCTCAATCGGCCAGGAGGTGGGCATCTCTGCTCCGACGACCGAATAGAGATACTGTTCAAAAGGCACTTCATTGATAATGGCAAGGCGGTTGTTAAAACCGCTAATTTCGAATGCGCCACGGTAAGCGCGGTTATCTCGCTCTGCAAGCTTGACCGTCTTGCCGCCCGCATCCTCTACCCACAATTTCAGCCCGCCATTGCCAACCAGATACAGTCCATCCGGAGCAGCGCTGTCTTGCGAACGCGCATAGTCCTGGCGGATTTGCACATACGCTGCGGACGGACTGCCTGTGCTCAGTGTACCGACGCCCTCCACTTTGGATGCGCTGCTCTGCAAGGCAGACAAAGCGCTCGCATTGGCAGCCGCACCGACATGAACGACATATTGCCCTCCGCCTGCTCCCTGCTTCACTGCTGGATAGGCTTCTATTCCTGCCGCGCCAAGCGCCTGAACGGTCTTATTGGCGTCTGCCAGCGATTTGTAAGGCTGTGTTTCCAGAAAGAACGGTCCGGCAACAGCCGGTTTGCTCTGGCCGGCCAAGCCTGCAACTGCTGCATTGCCAGCCCAGCGGGTTTGCGCGGCACCTGCCTCATCAGCAGTACTGTACTGTCCTTCACTAACGCGATAGACCGTCTTCCCCTGCTTGTAGAAGGAAGTCAGCCAAGCCGCTGACGACGACTCCCGTACCTTCTTCAATACCGAAACGGCAGCTGCAAAATCACCTGTTTCCACTATGGCTACATTATAGCTGTTCAGAGCAAATCTGGCCTGTTGCTCTCCAGAAGTTGTAAGCCATGCACTGCCGCGCGCACCGATTTTCAGCCCGCCTTCCCCACTAAGTGTAGCGGTTGGCGTTGTCGTCGTGAATTTGCCTGGCAAATTCAAAAACATCGCTACCCGCACATTATCCAGCCTGGGTGTTTCCCCGTAAACAGACGCCCCCGCTCCAAGCGAACAGCACATCATCACAGCAAGCAGCAATGCTATACGTCTAAAGACTCTTCGGCCTGGGGAACGTTCAATTCTACTCTGATCCATAGGCGCCTCCTTTGAATTGCGCAATCGTTGATGCTCTTACCCGGAATGCGGATCATCTGAACGCGGTACCGGCAACCCCAAATGCACATAGGCAGCAGGAGCCACGACTCTCCCGCGCGGGGTGCGCTGCAGAAAGCCGATTTGCATCAGGTAAGGCTCATATACATCTTCAATCGTCTGGCTTTCCTCGCCAATCGTTGCTGCAATCGTATCCAGCCCGACCGGTCCGCCTCGAAAGTTGTCAATCATCGCATGCAGCATCTTATGATCGATCTGATCCAGCCCTTTCGGGTCCACCTGAATCAGCTGGAGCGCTGCCTGCGCAAGCTCAAAGGTAATGACGCCCTCTCCCCGCACCTGCGCAAAGTCCCGCACCCGCCGGAGCAGTCGGTTCGCAATACGCGGCGTGCCTCTGGAGCGCATTGCGATCTCGGCTGCCGCCTCTCCGATAATGTCGACCCCATAAATTTCTGAGGTCCGCGACACAATGAAGGACAACTCATCGACAGTGTAAAACTCCAGACGGCTCATCACACCGAAGCGGTCGCGCAGCGGGGACGAGAGCAATCCTGCCCTCGTCGTCGCTCCAATTAACGTAAAGGCAGGAAGGTCGAGTCGCACCGAGCGTGCACTCGGACCTTTGCCGATCATAATATCGAGCGCAAAGTCCTCCATCGCCGGATAGAGCACTTCCTCTACCGTGCGGTGCAAACGATGAATTTCATCGATAAACAATACATCGCCCTGCTGCAAATTGGTCAGAATCGCTGCCAGATCACCAGGCCTTTCGATGGCAGGCCCTGATGTGGTGCGTAAATTAACCCCCAGCTCATTGGCGATAATGTTGGACAGTGTTGTCTTCCCAAGCCCTGGCGGACCATACAAAAGCACATGATCCAGCGCCTCTTTGCGATATTTCGCCGCCTCAATATACACTTTCAAGTTTTCCTTGACGTGGGATTGCCCGATATACTCCGCCAAATAACGGGGACGCAAGCTTAGCTCCACTGCCTGATCTTCCATCATCAGATTAGCGGAAATTATTCTGTTGTCGTCCATTTTCGTTTACCCTCCCCGTCAAGCTTTTAATAACAGCTGCAGCGCTCGCTTGATCAACACATCCACCGACGCTTGCGCGTCGCCAGACTCCTTAAGCTGGTGACCTACCCGGTCAAGCTCTGCCTGTGTGTAACCAAGGGCAGCCAGCCCCTCCCGCGCTTCACGCCATGCTGTACTCACACTGCCATCCGCCGATTTATCGGCTGGATGGTCCGCTGTAAGCGCGCCTTCGTCCCCAATACCGATGGCATCCAGCTTGTCTTTCAAATCCAGCACCATCCGCTGCGCCGTCTTGCGGCCAATGCCAGGCAGCTTGGTCAGGAATGTGAGGTTTTCCTGCTGGATGGCGGCAATTACCGCACCAGGGCTTCCGCCGGCAAGAATGCCAAGCGCCACACGCGGGCCGATGCCGGAGACATCGAGCAGTTTTCTGAACAGCTTTTGCTCCTCGCGGGTGGAAAACCCGAAGAGCAGCGTCGCATCCTCACGAACATGATGATGGGTATATACCGTCACCACTTCTTCCTGGGCTGCAAATGCGTAAGGATTGGGTGTAAACACGCGGTAGCCAATGTCCCGCACATCAATAATAATATAATCGGCCTCCAGATGAACGACCTTGCCTCTGACATAATCGATCATTTGCGCGACACCTCATTGATTTTATTATGCAGGACTGCGGAATGCGCATGACAAATCGCAATGGCAAGCGCATCTGCCACATCATCCGGCTTCGGGATGGCAGAGAGCTTCAAAAACATTTTGACCATTTCCTGTACCTGCCGCTTCTCGGCTTTCCCATAGCCGACGATCGCCTGCTTCACCTGAAGCGGCGTATATTCCGCCACCGGAATTCCGCGCTGTGCGGCAGCCAAAATAATAACACCGCGTGCCTGGCCCACTGCGAAAGCCGTCGTCACGTTACGGTTAAAGAACAGCTTCTCCACAGCCATAGCATCCGGCTTATACTTATCCATCAACGCGCCCGCAGATTCGAAAATCTGCAGTAGACGAATTTCCGCGGCAGTGCTCGCTTCCGTCTGTATGGCTCCGTACTGAACAGGAACAAGCTTGTGACCTTCTTTATCAACAAAACCGAATCCGGCAATTGCTATACCCGGATCTATGCCCAGTACCCGCAACTTGTCCTCTCCTCATCCTAAAAAATCACTATGTACAGAAAAAGCCTTTCCCCATTATAACAAATGTTCGCAGGAATGAGAACATACGAAAGCACTGCATTGAAGTTGCGAGATTAGCGCAAAAAAAGAAGACCTCCCGGTCCTCTTGATTAAGCTATGGTGTTCGCTTCATGACTTCCTCGCTCTTGTGCGGGAGCGCATATTCGCTATAAGTCGAAAGAACGCTATTGAACTCGGCCAGGTCAGTCACCCTGATGCCATCGGCAAGTTCCTCCAGCCGGTTCTTCGGCAAGCTGCTCTCCATGTAAGGAACATCCACCTGATAAAAGGTGCGGACGACCTTTTCCTTCTTCGGCGGGCCGTCAAACAATGACAGGTTCCCCTGCTTGTCCATGCTGATGAATGCATTTTGCTTGCATTTGGCAGAAAGATCATTCACCTGCTCCTCAAACTGCACATCGTTCTGCTCATTAAAATGCACTGTCCATTCAGGATGCGCGCGCAGTACCTCAATTACTTCATTCCATGCCATCAATCCCAGCGGTCGAAATTCTTCTCCGCATATATATTGTCTGCGCAGCACAACATTAACCTCTTGCTTGTCTGAAGCGATTTCCTGCGTCATTCGCTCGAATCGATTGTTCGTCTGCTCATCTTGGACCGCGGCAGCAGCGCTTGCAGAGGATAACAAGGCAGCTGAATAAGCCACGAGCAACATCGTCCCTAATGACAGTACCGGCTTTTTGGCTCTGCGCAACCGTTTCTTCACCTGTTTCCAAAGACTGAATTTCATGTCCAGAGCGTCCCCTTTTGTTTTCCCCTATTATTCCTCCCTAACCATCTGAATATGCATGTTTGCAGTGCAGGTGATATTCATAAGGAATTTCAATCATTCCAATTAGTGCACGGGCGCTGCTGCCTGCGAAGAGCCGCATGGCAGTAGCGCCCGGAAAGCATGAGTTCAGGAGAATTAACGAGGCAGCAAACCTGCTTAACGCCTAATCCACGGCTTGTTCCCCTGTTTGCGTGAGGAGGTGTTTTTTCTGGATGGCGTTGTTTCAGCACGAACCGTTACTTCCTTGTTGCTGTTTTTGCGTCTGACGGTGTTTTTTTTCGATTTTTGTACAGGTTTCGCTGCTTCAATTTCTTCTCCGTCCACTTCATCGTCTCTCTTGCTGCATCCGCACTGGCAAGGTTTCTTCACTTCGGTGCCGACGCCTTGAACAGGAGCGTTATGATAAGCATTCGTCTCCATGACCGGGTAGCCGCCATAATTATGGCCGCCCATAGGCATTGCAGAGCTGATATGGCCAGGGTAGCCGGCATAAGGCTGTGCAGCCGGATTGAAACCAGCGCCCCCCATTCCCCATGGATCGCTGCCATATGCAGACGGTCCGCTTGCCGGGGTAAACCCTGACATGCCAACACCGTGCAGGCCTGACATGCCGTGCAAGCCCGGATAGCATGGCGATGGCGGGCAATCGCCTGCCTGCTCATGCGGAGCGGACCATCCGCCAATGCCATGCTGTGACATCGGTTGCTCTGCCGGTTGCCAGTTCATTGGCTGCATTGCTTCTGTAGGCATAGCGCCGGAAGCAGACAGTGGAAAGCCGGGCACAGGGTAGCCGGCGCTTGGATACCATGATGGCGCACTGGCCGGGGATACCTCAGGGAAGCATGGCCATTGGTCCGGTGTCGCCAGCACAGCTGGACCTATGCCATAAGGCATTTCCTGCATTGGCTGAATGCCTCCTGGAATTTGCGGCGGCATGCCATAACCGCTTGAGGCTCCTGCCTGCACAGCAGGAACATTAAATTGCTGAAACAAATCTACCGATTGCTGATATTCGTAATGCACCGGATACCCCGTCATCTCCTGATAAGGTTTGGCAACAGGCTGAGCGTAGCCATAGTGCGACGACTGTGCGGGCGAGTGGGACGGCCCGACCGGATAGTGTGAGGACTCTTGCTGCATCTGCGGATAGGAATGCGGCTTTGACTCAGCTTGCGGGTAGGGCTGGGGTTTCGGTGCTGGCTGCGGTATCGGCTGCGGAGCGGGCTGTGGTTTGGGTGTCGGTTGCGGTATCGGCTGCGGTTTGGGTGTCGGCTGTGGTATCGGCTGCGGAGCAGGCTGCGGCTTAGGCGCTTCCACTACCGGAGCGGTATTTGGTTTTCCCGGATGAACCGGATGGGTAGGAGTTTTTCCCGGGGCCAGCTGCGGTTGCGAAGGCTGTGCTGGCATAGGCTGCCCGGAGCCTCCCGAAGTTTTAGGTATGTTCACCACTTCACCGACCATAAGCGCATTTGGGTTTTTAAGCTGCTGGTTCGCTTTCAACAATGCATCGAAAGGAACCCCCCATGCTTTGGCAAGCTTCCACAGTGTATCTCCCTGCTGTACGACATGGTGATGCATAATTTCCGGCATGCCCGGATTTGAGGGGTTCGATGGCACCTTGATTTTCATACCGACATCAATTTTGTCAGCATTGGCGATCCCCGGATTTAGCTTCAAAATCTCCTCCACGGTTACACCGTACTTTTCAGCTATGCGATACAATGTGTCGCCCTGTTTTACAATATGAATCTTCACTTTAACGCCAACCTCCCAGTCACGTTTCTCTCGTTCGCGGCAGATTCGCCTATATGCGGCTCTCACATACGCAAAGGCTGCCCGCCAATCCTTACATCCTATGCAGAGAATAGGCGGGTGTCCCCTAAAATTGAAAAAAAACTAAAAATCCAGGTGGCCTTGTCGTATACTGCTTCCTATAGAACAGTCATCCACCAGCCCACTGTGCTGCAGTTCTTTCGTAAGCGATGCTGCGGCTGCACAACTGAACAACAGCTTAGCGGTATTGGGTGTGGCAACATTGCCGCGTTGCGGGATGGCACTGTTGAGTGTGCAACATTGTGGCATTGGAGGATGACGCTTTTGGATGTGCAACATTGTGGCGTTGCGGGATTGCCGGTTCGATTGTGATCATCCAAAGTTGGCGGACACACACGTTCCGCTATTCCGTTAAAAATGGATATTTTCAGGTTTTGGCGGCCACCAAATCCGCTATTTGTGCAAAAACTGGGTTATTAGGCGGGTTTTCAGACCAATAGCGGAACCTCTGGCCGCTTAAATTGAAAAACTATACTATCCCCCCTTCCCATAGCCAGGGCCATACTGGGCGAAAAAAACACCGGGTGGCCGCTTTAGAGGCTCCCGGTGTTTATCAATTAGTCGATGCTTACACCATCGATTTCTACGATTTTTCTGAACTCGGACAATAGATGCGTTGTAATCGGACCTGCATGCCCGGAACCGATCGTACGCGCGTCCACTTCACGCACAGCGATTACTTCTGCCGCTGTTCCTGTAAAGAATACTTCATCAGCAATATATACATCATGCAGTGTAAACGGTTCTTCCTTCAGCGGATAACCGAACTTGGCGCACAGCTCGATAATAGCGCCGCGGGTAATCCCTTCCAGCGCGCCAACATAACATGGCGGCGTGTAGACAACGCCCTTCTTGATAATAAAGATATTGTCGCTGGAGCCTTCCGCCACATAACCTTGCGCGTTCAGCATAATCGCTTCTCCAACACCCGCCAGGTTCGCCTGAATTTTAACCAAAATATTGTTCAAGTAGTTAAGCGACTTGATCTTCGGATTCAATGCATCCGGTATGTTGCGGCGCTGGGATACGGAAACCGATACAAGGCCGTCACGGTAAGCTTCCTCCGGATAAATCGCAAGCTGCTCCACAATAATAATGACCCAGGCAGACGGACAGCGTTGCGGATCAAGTCCGAGATTGCCGGGACCACGGGATACAATCAGTCTAATATAGCCGTCCCGCAGCTCATTTCTGCGCAGCGTCTCTACGAGCGCACCCTGCATTTCCTCGTAGGAAAGCGGAATATCGAGCATAATCGATTTTGCAGAATCGTAGAGCCTGTCCAAATGCTCTTTGCATTTGAAAATATTGCCGTTATAAATGCGAATGCCTTCAAAAATACCGTCGCCATACAAAAAACCATGATCATAAACCGAAACCTTTGCTTCGTCTTTCGTGACATATTCACCATTTAAATAAATCCACTGCTGCGCCATCTCGTGCAGACACCTCCGAGTTCATTCTCGCTTGACCGCTTAAGGCCAACGGATAATTTAATTTGAATATTACTTGTCATCCTGGTAACTGAAGCTGGGATAGGAGCCCAAAATACGGACCTGACAACCGATCGCTTCGATTTCAGCAATCGCTGAAGGCAGCAGAACAGAGTCAAGTGACATCTCAATATCGATATAGAAATAATAATTACCCAGTTTCTTCTTCGTCGGACGGGATTCAATTCTGGACAAATTGATGCGACGCCATGCAAATGCGGACAACACCTGATGAAGCGCCCCCGGATAATCTTCTGGCAGCGTAACCAAAATTGTTGTTTTGCGCGTTTGCGATTCAACCTCGGTAAGCGGACGTTCGCCAAGCAGCAAAAACCGGGTGTGATTATTATTATGATCTGTTACGGATCGCTGTAAAATATCAAGCCCATGCAGTTCCGCCCCTGCTTTTGTGCCGATCGCCACCCAGCCGGAAGCGGGGTTTTCCTTAACGATGCGCACCGCTTCAACGGTGCTGCTGACATGCTCCCATTCAGCATGTCCCAGGTTTGCACGCAAAAATTGGGTGCACTGCGCCATAGCCACAGGGTGGCTGAGCACTTTAACCACCCTGCTGTAATCAATCAGACCCGTATCACCGGTTACTTCAGCGGCGCGTCCGATAATATTTTGAATGGAGGGATACACCCACTCTGCCTGAATGGGCAGCGCGACCTCATTAACCATCCAATCAACATGCAAATTTACCGAGCCTTCGATTGTATTTTCAATTGGAATGACACTGTAATCGGTATGACCGCCGCTCGTAGACAGGAATACATCTGCAATCGGCTTGTAGTAGTGCCAGTCGACTTCTTTGCCAACAAATAAATATCGTGCTGCCTCATCAGAAGTACTTCCTTCAGGCAGCAAAGCTACACTGATCATGCACTAACTTCTCCTTTGATCCACTCTGCAAGCGTGGTATGAATTTGCGTACGCGGCAGCAGTGTTACTTCAGGACCGCTCAGACACGGTCTAAGCCAAATCGCCTGCGCCGAAATCTGCTCGCGCTGCAGTTCTGCAAGCACGAATTGCTCCAACTCAGCCTTGCGGCTGCTTCGCGCATCAACCAGCATCAACAGCGTCGGTCCTGCCCCGCTCAGCGCCGCCCCTAGAGCGCCGTGATCGGTCGCCTGCTCGAGTATTGCCGTCATGCCCGGAATAAGGGGCGCCCGGTAAGGCTGATGCAAGCGATCCTTCATCGCATGTTTGATGAGTTCAAGACTGCCCGATGCCAGCGCTGCGACCAGCAAGGAACTGCGGCTCACGTTGAATACCGTATCCTCCATGCTGAATTGTTCCGGCAGCGCATGACGCGCTTTTTCCGTAGACAGTTGAAAGTCCGGAATGGCAACCAGCACTTCCAGAGACGGATGAGGCTCCAGACGAATATAGTCTGCCCGCTGCCCATCCCAAGCAGCAACAACGATGCCGCCGAACAAGGAAGCACCCACATTATCAGGATGCCCTTCAAGCTTTGTTGCAATTTGAAACAATCGATCCGTAGACAGGGGTGAGCCAATAAGCGCATTTGCAGCCGTCAGCGCGCATACAATCGCGGTTGCGCTGCTGCCCAGCCCTCTTGTCAACGGAATATCGCTGTGCATCGCAATGCTCAGTTCAGGCAGGCTGACGCCAGCCTCTTCGAACACAAGCTGCGCTACTTTGTATACCAGATTGGATTTATCACGCGGCACGCCGTCCATCTTCTCACCGTATAGCTCAATGCGCGTTTCATCAGAAACCGACATATCGATCCAGGCATACAGGTTCAAAGCCATGCCCAATGTATCAAATCCCGGTCCCAGATTTGCCGTACTCGCAGGAACCTTTACGATTACCCGACCATAGTCCATCAGTTTTTATCCTCCAACAGGACGGATGGCCGTTCATGTACCATCCGCCCTTTATTAATTTAAATCTGTCGCCACAGCGGCAAATGTCAGCCCTCTACCCGGTATACACTTTTCACACGGCGAACTACTTCTAGTGATTCAAAAGCTTGCAGCACTTTATTCATTGCTGCCTTATTCGCATCATGAGTAATGACAATAATCTCCGCCTCAGGGTTAGCCGGATTCGGCTGCTGCAACACAGACTCGAGACTGACTTCATACTCGGCGAACACTTGCGTAATCCGCGCCAACACACCCGCACGGTCATCAACATGCAGCAACAGGAAATACTTGTACGCAATTTGCTCATCGCTTTTCAATTTCTTAACGTTGTAAGCCGCTGTCGACTGCAGCCCATTGACCCCTAGCTTCTGGTTTTTCACCACAGCAACAAGATCGGCCACAATCGATGTAGCAGTCGGCATTTCACCTGCGCCCGCGCCATAGAACATCGTCTCGCCCACTGCTTCGCCATGGACATACACCGCATTGAAGACACCGTTCACCGATGCGATCGGGTGGGTGTTCTTCACCATCGTAGGCTGCACACTTACGCTGATATAATCATCCTGGCGATCAGCAATACCGAGCAGCTTGACTTCATAGCCAAGACGCTTGGCGTAAAGAATATCGTCACGGCTAACGCTGGAAATCCCTTTTACGCTGACATCCTCCAATGAAATATCCGCTCTGAAGCCAAGTCTTGCAAGAATGGTCATTTTTCGGGCGGCATCAAGTCCTTCCACGTCGGAAGTAGGGTCCGCCTCAGCGTAGCCCAGTTGCTGCGCTTCCTTCAGCACTTCATCGTACGAAGCGCCCTCCTGGCTCATCTTGGTTAAAATATAATTTGTCGTTCCATTCACAATTCCCATAATCTTCGTAATGCGATCAGAAGAAAAACCTTCGATCAATGTACGAATAATCGGAATGCCGCCTGCCACACTTGCTTCATAAAGCACATCGCACCGGTGCTCCTGCGCCTTCGCCAAAATCTCCGGGCCGTGCAGCGCCATCAAATCTTTATTGGCTGTCACAACATGTTTGCCGCGGGCCAACGCTTCCATAATATATTGTTTAGTATGATCGATCCCGCCCATGACTTCAACTATAACATCAATATCCGGATGATGAATCACTTCATACGGATCTTCGGTGAGCTTGTCGGCATCGATGGAAATGCTGCGCACTTTGCTGCGATTTTGCACCAATACTTTCTCAATAATAATCGGCGATCCTACCTGGCTCTGCAAATCTTCCTGATGGCCTTCTACGATACGAATTACGCCTGTTCCCACTGTTCCTAGGCCAAGCAGCCCCACTTTTACCGGTTTCATCCTTCATTCCTCACCCTCACGTATTCTATCCTTGTCCGATAATAGACGCCTTGCGCACGCCATTCTGCTCCTTGATCGCTTCAAGAAGCACAGGCAGCGGTTGTGACATCGAGCCGATATCCACCGAAATAACCACATTGGCCATTCCTTGCAGCGGAATGGTTTGATGAATAGTCAGAACGTTTCCTTCCGAAGCTGCAACAAGGCCAAGTACCTTGGACAACACTCCGGAAACATGCATGAGATCCATCGAAATGGTTACGATGCGCTCGCGTTCAAACTGGTTGAGCGCATAGATGCCATCTTTATATCGATAAAAGGCGCTCCTGCTCAGCCCCGCCCGCTCGGCAGCTTCATGAACGGTCGCCGCTTCCCCGAGCTGGAGCATATTCTTCACTTGAATTGTCTTGACAATTGCTTCTGGCAATATATCCTCGCGGACTACATAGTATCTTTCCGCCATAATAGTCCTCCCAAGAAAGACATATGTTTCTCTATACAGGACATTATATCGAATTTTGCTAGCAGGGGCAATAGGCAAATCATGATTGGCAATAGGGGCGCCCAAAACAAACAGGGCTATCCGCCCGCCGGTCAAAACCCGACTGAGGGAAAGCCCCGTCACACTGCTATTCAAACAAATAATCGCTGCCCTCGAAAAACTCAAAACCGAAGTCGCCGATTCGCACAAGGTCGCCGTCTTTGGCACCTGCTTTGCGAAGTGCGGCATCCACGCCTTTCTTGCGCATAATGCGTGCAAAGCGCATTACTTCATCATAAGAATTAAGATTGCTGCGTTTGATCAGCTTCTCAATGCTCGCGCTCTCCACAACATAAATGCCTTCATCAAACCGGACAGTGAAGGAATCATCATCCTTCTTCTCATACTTGTACACCTTGCGCTCATCGGAGGAAATCACTTCCTCAACAGCTCGCTGGTCAGGAATCGAATCAAGCAGATCGGCCGCTTTGTAGACCAGATCCTGAACCCCTTGCTTCGTTAAAGAAGAGATGGGCACGATGGTATACTTGTCTGCCAGATTGGCCTGCTCAAGCTGTTCCCGGAAAAAGGCGAGCTGTTCATCTGCTCCGGGCATATCCATCTTGTTGGCAGCAATAATTTGCGGTCTTTCCGCCAAATGCGCATTGTATTTGACGAGTTCCTCATTAATTTTCTGCCAGTCCTCAAATGGGTCCCTATCTTCTGTAGCAGCCATGTCCACGACGTGAACAATAGCGCGGGTACGCTCAATATGCCGCAAAAACTCATGTCCGAGCCCAACCCCTTCATGCGCGCCTTCGATTAATCCGGGCAAATCCGCGAGGACAAAACTGCGCATATCCCCGGTATCCACGACACCCAGATTAGGAGTTAGCGTAGTGAAGTGATAGGCACCAATTTTCGGCCTGGCTCCCGAAACAACAGACAGCAGCGTTGACTTGCCAACACTCGGAAACCCGACAAGTCCTACATCGGCCATGACTTTCAGTTCAAGCACGATCCAGCGTTCTTCGCCTTCTTCGCCGTTCTCGGAAATATGCGGTGCAGGGTTGTTCGGTGTAGCGAAACGGATATTGCCCCGGCCGCCTCGCCCTCCCTTAGCCACCGTAATTTTCTGGCCGTGGCGTGTCATATCAGCAATAATCTCCTGGGTATCATCATTGAGAATCAGCGTTCCGGGCGGAATACGAACAATCATATCCTCTGCGCCTGCCCCGTGCATGCCCTTTACTTTCCCCTTCTCGCCGCGTTCCCCTTTAAAATGCTTTTGATACCGGAAATCCATCAGTGTCCGCAAGCCTTCATCAACAACAAAGATCACATTCGCGCCTCTGCCGCCATCGCCGCCAGCCGGTCCACCTTCCGGAACGTACAACTCTCTGCGGAAAGAAACGATGCCATCGCCTCCGTTACCGCCCTTTACATAAATCTTCGCCTTATCTACAAACATGGTGTTCCTCCGTTCAATTACGCAAATCAGCTTGCACGACGACCAGTCTCATCGACGGGTCCATGCTGATTGGCTGAAAAGGGGTGTGTCTCAGCTTGGCATTAAATTGCGTGAATAATTGCTCTCCGCTGCCAAACTCCCCTTGCAGCAGGAACGTTATGCGCAGCTTTTGTTCCTCAATGGTCATTTCCAATGTCAGGCAAGGCAATTCTCCCATACCCGACTGAATGCCTGTGCGATATGAATCCAATAGCGCCATCAATCCTGACGGAATGCGTTCGTCGTCAAATGACAGCTCGGCCGCATCGATTCCCTCATCAAGCTGCACCGTTAACTGCAGCGCGGATGATGTGGTGCGGAATGCATGCAGAAACAGCACCAGCGACGGACTGCCAAGTTTGGAAATCCGACTTTCCATCAGCATTTTTTCTCTTATTCTGTCCACGCATTGCACAATTCTATCCGGCTTATTCATTCGTACATATCCGTACAGAATCTGCAAATCATTCATCCAGTCATGCCGATGGTAATTCAGCGTACGAATGGCAGTCAGCTCCAACGCTTTCGCTGTGCGTTGCGACTGCTGCGCCTGCTCCTTACGATCAAGTATAACCCAACCTGCTGCAGCACCTGCTGCCCAGATGATGAAAAGAAGATGAAGCGGGCCGCCTTTACTGTATAAAATGACAGCAACTGCAGGCAAAGCGACCGAGACGGCAATAGCTGTTTTCAGCACGCGTGTGCGAACCATCTTTGCAATTCCCCGTTTCAAATTTTGTTGACCTTCATACGTCTACGTCTTCGTATACCCTCAAGTCCAGGCAAGGCGTGTTTTACAGAGAGATAGCAAGTTCATGGTGCTCAAACGTATTCAAATTGTTTTTTTTGAACAAATAACCTCAGCCTTGCGCAGGCTGAGGTTATTTGTTCGTTGCATTACACTTCTACAGCT
The DNA here is from genome assembly GCA_004134985.1 of Paenibacillaceae bacterium. Classification (GTDB taxonomy): domain Bacteria; phylum Bacillota; class Bacilli; order Paenibacillales; family Paenibacillaceae; genus Paenibacillus_D. The sequence continues at coordinate 93,363 of REGQ01000001.1, forward strand.
GCTGCAACCGGTGCGGATGCAACCGGGTATACGCTCACTTTCTTACGATCGCGACCCCAGCGCTCAAACTTGACTACACCTTCCACTTTCGCAAACAGTGTGTCGTCTTTGCCGATCCCTACATTGTTGCCGGGATGGATTTTCGTACCACGTTGGCGAAATAGGATGCTGCCGGCAGTTACTGTCTGACCGTCTGCACGCTTCGCGCCCAGTCGTTTCGATTGGCTGTCACGTCCGTTCTTAGTCGAACCTACACCCTTCTTCGAAGCGAATAACTGAAGATCCAGTTTTAACATTGTTGTTCCCTCCCTATTAACCGATTACTGATGAATAACGACATAGTCGCCATAAGATTGCTGAACGGTATCCAGCATAACAACCATTGATTCCAGCAGCAGCTGCGCCTTGGCGTCAACAGCGGCATCCGCCAGCTGCGGCACTTCGGATTGCAGCCACCCGTCCTTCATCTGGGCTGGCAGCTCTAAACCTGTCAATGTTTCAATTGAATTGACCGTCCCTACAGAGATTGCAGAAATGGCAGAACATACAATGTCCTCGCCCTTCCTCGCAAAATCAGCATGTCCGGAAATTTCGAATGAAACAATGCGTTTCTTCTGACGATCACGCACAATCGTTATATGAATCATACATTCAGCTCGCTTAAGCCTGAATTTTGCCAATCGTTACTTTCGTGTACGGTTGACGATGACCTTGCTTGCGACGGTAATTTTTCTTCGCTTTGTATTTATAAACGACGATTTTCTCGCCTTTGCCGTGCTTCTCGACGGTCGCGGCAACGCTTGCGCCTGCTACTACCGGGGTTCCAGTCGTCAGACCTTCGCCATTGGAAACAGCCAGAACTTTGTCAAACGTGAAGCTGTCGCCTTCAGTAGCGTTCAACTTCTCGATGTAAAGCACATCGCCTTCGGAAACTTTGTACTGCTTGCCGCCAGTTTCAATAATTGCGTACATAGATGGTGCACCTCCTCATGTCTAAGACTCGCCTGATCCAGGTGACGCATGCTTCAGCAGTAATGCCTCAGCACCGTACTTCATGACCCGACCTGTGCGGTTGTAGCATGTATAGCATAAAGCCACTAAACATACTCAATGATTTTAGCATATTCCATTAATTATTTCAAATACGAATTAATTGCCGCTAATAACGCTTGACGGAAAGCGCATACAGCGTTACCTTATCGGTAACACCTGTTTCTACTATCCTGATGATTTTGCGATTGGAGTGAAATGCTTGAAACCGAAAGTTTATATTACCAGACTGCTGCCGGAAAACATTGTAGCGAAAATTTCTGCCGTTTGCGACGTATCCATGTGGCAGGAGGAAGATACACCCGTCCCCTATGACGTGCTGACTGAAGCAGTCCGAGACGTCGACGGCCTGTTGTGCCTGCTGACCGATCAAATCGATGCCAACCTGATAGATCAGGCTGCGAACTTGAAAATCATCTCCACGTTAGCTGTTGGATTCAACAATATTGATATCGAAGCGGCCGCCGGCAAAGGGATCATCGTATCGAATACACCGGATGTCCTTACGGAAACGACCGCAGATCTAACCTTTGCACTGATGCTGGCCAGCGCCCGCAGAATTGTCGAGGCGTCAGATTTCACAAGGCAGGGCAAGTGGAAAACCTGGTCGCCGATGCTGCTGGCTGGACAAGATATATACGGGGCATCACTAGGTATTATCGGAATGGGACGAATCGGGGAGGCGCTTGTTCGGCGCGCCCAAGCATTCAACATGAAGGTCAGCTATTATAATCGCTCCCGCAAACCGGAAACCGAGCAGTCGCTATCCATCGAATACAAGGACCTCAACACACTGCTTGGCGAGTCGGATTTCGTGGCCCTGATGCTGCCCTATACGCCGGAAACCCATCATCTTATTGATCGTCCTCAGCTTGCGGGCATGAAACAATCGGCGATATTAATTAATTCCGCGCGCGGCGGAATTGTTAATGAAGCGGCTTTGTACGATGCGCTTGTTGCCGGGCAGATCTGGGCCGCTGGCCTGGATGTATTCGAGCAGGAGCCTGTCCCGGTCGATCATCCGCTGCTCACCCTGCCTAATGTCACCGTGCTTCCGCATATTGGAAGTGCCAGTATCAACACCCGAATGAAGATGGGCGACATGGCCGCCGAGCATCTGCTCGACGGACTGGCAGGCAAGGAGCCGCGCTATACAGTCAAGCCACGCGCTGCGGAGTAATCTGCAGCCTGGGCCGCACTACCGGCCGCTGTTGACCTTGCCAATGGCGGCTGGGGGTTTCCTATCCCTCCCCAGCTTAGTGTCAGCTTACAGCGAACCGCCTGTCAGTCCAATATACACCTTGCCCTGCCCGCGGCAAGCCGCACACGGTTCAAACAGTTGGCTGGCTGCCGCCTCGCGCCCCTTCTTCCGCGTCAATTCCAGCAGCCCCAGACCCGTCCATCCGACAACATGGCAGGGTGTCCTGTCAAGCCGGAACAGCTTCTCCATCCGATGCTTTACTTGTTCCCGGTGCGCTTCAAGCGTCATATCGATATAATCGACGATGATAATCCCGCCGGTATCGCGCAGCCGAATCAGCCTCGCAATTTCCGCTGCCGCCTCCATATTCGTCTGGAAAATCGTATCCTCCAGATGATCCGCGCCTGTGAAACTGCCGGTATTGACATCAATGACTGTGAGCGCTTCTGTCTGATCCCACACAAGCTCCGCCCCGCTGCTCAAGCGTATACGTCGGCTGAAATCACGCTCCAGCTTGGCGGATAGCTCATATTGGACGAACAGGCTGTCGGCAGCCGAACGACCCTCGTACCGGCGAACCCGCTGCTCCCATTGCGGAGCGATATGGCGCACCAGCTTGCAGAGCTCGTCGTATTGCTCGCTCTGATCAATCCAGATCTCCTCGATCTCCGAGTTCAGCAAATCCCTGACAAGGCGCTGAACAAGCCCTGCCTCAATATGCAGTATTGCCGGAGCAGGCAGTGTAGCGGCCGCGGCCGCAACGGATTCCCAATTGTCCCGCAGCAAGCGCAGATCCTCCGCAAGCAATTCTTCACTGATTCCCGCCGCCGCTGTCCGCATAATAATGCCTTCTTCTTCCACAAGCAGCCGATCGGCAAGCTGTTTCAACCGGGTTCTTTCCTGCTCGCTACCGATTTTCCGGGAGACGCCCGTATAGCCGGCGTATGGCATATACACGATGTACCGCCCCGTGAGCGAGCAATGCGTCGTCACCCTTGCCCCCTTGCCGGAGGACGGTTCCTTAATTATTTGCACCGTCACGTCCTGGCCTGGCTTCAGCAGCTGGACAATTGACGGCTTTACTTTGTCCTGCATGCCAAGATTCTGATGCAGCACATCATCGATATACAGGAAGGCGTTTTTGCCTTGACCAATATCAACGAACGCCGCCTGCATGCCCGGCAGCACATTCATGACGCGTCCTTTGTACAGATTGCCTACACCTTGCCTGCTGCTTGACCGCTCCATAAAAAAATCAACCAGCTTATCATCGCTAAGCACCGCAGTTTGAGTCAAGCCCGGTTCAACATGGACCAGCATCCGTCTCATCCAATTATCCACCCGCCCTCCAAGTTCCTCTATGACCTTTATTTTACCTGAAAAGCTCGGTAACTGCACGACCGGGTTTTCCATCCAGCAAATAACTGTCAACGAGTTTCTCTTCAGGCAGCACAGCCGCAACCAATCCCCTTGATTCCATCACATAGATCAAATGGTATTTCTCCCGCATAAATAGCCGCAGCACTTTATGCACCGTATGATCACCAGTGACGACAATGGGCTGGGCAACGGTCCCTCTCCATAGCAAACGCGCCGCAATTCTATCTCTGCGCGTCAGAAATCGCAAGAACACATAAGGGACATTGCGCAAATAGGTCCAGTTGGATAGCAGTAAAAAACAGCCTACCGTCAGCGCATTCAACTGCACCCCGTTTGCCAGCGTTCCAGGATAGAAGGCATAGGCTATCATCACTGCGCTGAAGAGCAGACTAATTCGAGCGCACCAGACGAGCGTCATATGAAATGGCATTTTATAGCCGAGCAGCGCCTGGGCAATTCTTCCCCCATCCAGCGGCAAAATGGGCAGCATGTTAAACAAGCCGATCATAATATTCGCATGAAGCAAATCGGCTGCCCACCCTGCAGGCAGCAATCCCCATTGCCCGAACAACCAGGCAACGCCCCCCATCCATACGTTTTGCAGCGGACCGCATAATGCCACAATGATTTCTTCTTTGGCCGGAACATGTCCCGCCTCCTCAACTTCCGCAACGCCGCCAAACGGCAGCAGTTTCACTTCGCGGACGTTCCAGCCATAGCTCTTGGCAGCCAGCACATGCCCGAGCTCATGTACCAGAACGATCGCAAACAACGACATCAATTCTGCGAAATAACCTGTCGCAATCGAGGCCAACATCACAATCACGAACAGCGGGTGCACACTCCAACGGATGCCGTAGCCTTTAATCAAACGCGATCACATCCGTTGGGTTAATAAACCGCCCCTGATCCTTCATCGCGAAAAACAACAGGCCCGTTTCGGTGCCATCGTGTACCGCTACCTTGCCGATTTCCGTACCCGCTTCAACCCAGTCATCAGGCTGGACACTGATGGCATCCACTTTGCCATAGATTGTCTGCCGTCCATTGGCATGCTGGAGGATGACAGTCGTTCCGCTGCCCGGCTCCTTCACCAGTTCCAAAACACGCCCAGTATCGATGTTGCGGACTACCGCCCCTGAAGCCGCTGCAATCTCGATGCCATCGTGCAATTCAGCAAACGTGCGAACGATCCTCCCACTCTCCACCGGCATATAGGCTGGCGGCTTTATTGCGCCAACTACACGCTGGGCGGTCTGCTCCTGCTCCCCGAAAATGGGAATGAAGGCGGGTGATCCCGCAAAATGGTCGTTATACCAGACCGCGACCGCAGTAAAGTTCATTTCCTCGGTCAATGCATCTGTTACAAGACGCTGCCCTTCCTTCGCCCAAGGCATGTCCAGTCGGAACATCCCCCACACTGCGGCAAAAATAAGTGCGCTTGCCGCCAACTTCCATTTGATGTCCCTGCGTGTCATCCGCCAGTTCGGCTCCTCATCCCGAAAGTTGGAACCACCGCCCTGTGTCCCTGAATTCGGTTGGCTCCAGCCTTGCCAAGGTTTCGGTTGCAAGTGCCATACTTCCTCCGGGTCCAGTTCGGGACGACTGTCTCCTGCGAATGACAGAATGCCTGACCCCAAATCCTCCTGCAAACCTCCAAGCTCAATGTCTGCTGAAGGATTTGAAGCTTTGGACTTGACCGGCCTGTCCGCCAACGCAGCGGACTGCTGTTGGGAAATTTGTTTCATACGCTCCTGACGGCGCTGTTTCACCCCATCTTTAATGTTCATTACCGTTTCCCCCACCCTCTTAGGTTGGTCCGCGGCATGAGCCGGGACGTTCATAGAGCTTGTTTGTTTATCCTATGATTGCAGGGGCTTGTTTATGTTTTGAACTCTGGCAGACCGGTTAGTATTACGCTATGTCAAATGCTGCTTCAGTCCATCGAAGCAGCGCTGTGCTCCATAGAAACCAGGGCAGCGCTCACCCGATTCATGTTCAACAATGAGCCACTCGGTGCCTGAGCGATGGCTTGCGCCAACAATCGCAGCCCAGTCATTGTCATCCTGCCCATCTCCGATAAATGTCTCATGGCCAAGCTCGTGAGAGAATGGTTTGCAATGGAGCAGCAGCGGCCTGCCAGGAATCGTCTTTAATACTTGCGCCGGGTCAGCACCGCCCTCAATGCAATTTCCCGTATCCAACTGAAGAATAACGTGTTTATTCGTATGCTCGCATAATAGCTGCCACACCGAAGCACCGCCAAAATAAGTACTGAATTCATGGGCGTGGGTATGGTATCCAAGGCGTAAATCGTGTTCGCCCAACAATTCCGAAATGTCGTTCATTCGTTTAGCGTGGTTGATCCACATTGCTGCGCTCTCTTCGCTTTCCTTATGCCCGATGTGCCAAGGGCCACCCAAGGCAGGAATAATAACATTCCGAGTTCCAGCCCGCAGGTGATAGTCCAGCGTTGCCGCAATCGTGTCCGGCTGCAGCAGGTTCCATTCGGTATGCCAACCGCAATGGACTAACCCGATCGCCTGCAGCAGATCGCGAATAGCCTCCGGCTTCTGAGTAAATTCCCCATAAAATTCTACCCCTTCATATCCAATCGCCTTTGCCTTGTGCAGCGTTCCCTCCAGATCCTGCTGCATCTCCTCATAGACCGAATAAAGCCCTAGCGCAATTGACATTGAACCCATCCGTTTATCGCTCTCCTTGTCTGGTCAGTTCATGAGACTATTAGAGTTAAAAAAAACAGCGCCTCTTCTGCGCTGTCCTTTATGCGCCCTCAGGTTTGACCTGATGCGCCCGTATGCTAAATACTATGCCTATGCAAATCATATTGATTAGCAAGGATGTCCCGCCATAACTGACAAATGGCAGCGTAATGCCGGTAATCGGCATAATGCCAATCATCATCCCGATATTTTGAAAAATTTGAAATACAAACATCGAAGCGATTCCGATAATGATGAAGGAGCCTCGCATATCATAACATTGAAATGAAATAATGATCATCCGATAAATTAAAAGGAAATACAACAACAACAGCAAGGCCGCTCCCTGGAAGCCGAACTCCTCACCGATAACAACGAAGATCGAATCAGAATACGGATAGGGAATAAACCTTCCGTTTTTGGAATCGCCCTGGAGGTAGCCGTCCCCTGCCAAACCGCCTGAACCGATCGCAATCATCGCATTCCGGGATTGATGCTTTTCATCATTGGTCGCAGTGTCCGGGTGGATAAAGGTATTGATCCGCTGATACCAATGCGTTTTATCCTTCTCTTGCAGGTATGTCTTAATCTCTGCATTATAGGTTTCAAACAGACTGACAAACAGCATCAGCATCGCTATTATTGTGACTAATCCAATCAGAACATGTGAATATTTGACATTTCCGATCCACAGCATCCCGAGCAAGATGACCAAATAAATAATGGCGTTGCCCAAATCGGGTTGAATCATAACGAGCATAAAAGGCAGGAGTGCAACGAGGGCAATCGGAAGCAAATCCGATGTGAATAGCAGCGGACTGCCTTCCCGGCGACCGATCCAGTAAGCCAATGCGATAATGAGCAATATCTTCATTAATTCCGCAGGCTGAAAAAGCAAGCCGCCAGGCAGTTCAAACCAGCTTCGCGCGTTGTTGATCGGCGGTGCAAAAAAATAAACTGCAACAAGCAACACAATACCAATGCCGTATGAGATATACCATGTTTTTAACAACAAACGATAATCAAACAGCACGGTCAAGATCGCTACAAAAAAACCGGCGCCATAAAATATTAATGTTTTGTAATCATAGTTGTCATACCGGGCTTCTCCATGAATTGCACTTCGAATAATGAAGAAGCTGCCGATCATTAATAAAATTAATATAAATAAAATGGCCATATCCAGTTTCTTAAATTTATTAAACAAAATTCTGATCATTTCATACCCAAAAACTTTCGAAAGCGTTTGAACATACCAGCTTTATCTTCAAGCGACATCAACGGCACCATATCGCCCAAAATTCTGCGGGCAATGTTGCGATAGGCGATTGCGGCGCGCGAAGAAGGGTCGATAACTGTCGGTTCTCCGCTATTCGCTGCTTTAATAACATGTTCATCATCTGGCACAATCCCTAGCAAATCAATAGCCAGCACCTGGCAGATTTCATCAATATCCAGCATCTCGCCGGATTTGATCATGTTGGGACGTATCCGGTTGATAATCAGCTTGGAGGAAATCTGCTCTTGCTCAAGCAGGCCAATGACGCGATCCGCATCACGCACAGCCGCGTTCTCTGGTGTTGTTATTATAATCGCGCGGTCAGCACCGGCAACGGCATTTCGAAAACCTTGCTCTATTCCTGCAGGGCAATCGATAATAACAAAATCATATTCCTGCTTGAGTTCGATGATCATGTCCTTCACTTGTTCTGGAGAAACATCGTGCTTGTCCTTGGTTTGAGCCGCAGGGAGCATGTAAAGCTCATCAAACCGCTTGTCTTTCACGAGCGCCTGATTCAAACGGCAGCGCCCCTGCGCAACATCCACCAAATCATAGATGATCCGGTTTTCCAAACCCATGACAACATCAAGATTCCGAAGACCGATATCGGTATCGACCATAACCACTTTTTTACCGAGCAATGCGAGCGCCGTTCCCACATTCGCCGAAGTTGTCGTTTTGCCGACACCTCCCTTACCCGACGTAACAACTATCGCATCTCCCATGATTCTACACCCCTTTAAACAAGATCGGATCTTTGCGCAACCGATACAATTGCGAAATTTTATCAATTTTCATGGTGCCATCCACCAAATAGGCAAATTCCATTGCCGCGTCACCGCTTATCCATTCATCGGGCGGGCGGCTGATCACTTCTGCAATCCGCAGTTGTGTAGGGCGAAGCAAGGAGGCAGCGATAATGACATCTGTTCGCCCGTAAATACCGGCATGGGCAATGCCGCGCAGCATTCCGAACACATAGATATCCCCGCTGCAGAGCAAGGTTCCGCCAGGATTCACATCTCCCATCAGCACCAGATTGCCGTCATGTTCCACCGTCTGGCCAGAACGGACAACCCCTGTTATCATTTTTAGCAAAACAGGCGGTGCAACCGTGCTCGTCTGCTCACGCGCATCTGATTCTATGGATTGAATAATCAAGTTGCCCTGCTGTTTAATGATTGCCTTGATCTCTTCTTTCTCCTCGTCGCTTGCCAGCCTTGAGCCGAGCTTGACATGGATGTGGATGAGCGGTCCTGTCAACACTTGCTGGTGCGTCTTCTCCAGCTTATAGCGTAACTCCTGTAGCAAAGCCGGAAATTCGCACTGATCATCGAGCAGGAAGAGCAATCCTTCCTTAACCCCCTTGATCGTTATATGCTGTTTCTCGGACACGTTCACATCCACCTCCTCTAATAACAATTCTTTTCGAAACCTGTCATTTCCTGCTTTTTACTCTTAATCCTTATCCTCGCCAGCTTTTCTAATTATCGCTCCTGCAAACCAGCGGCGGGCAGGTATGTAAACGGCAAGCGCAAAAGCCAGCTGTAAAAACAGACTTGGCACAATATGATTCATCAGCACCCAATTATATGATGCATGTGTAATTCGGAAAATCCGGTAAATCGCATGAATTGTCGTATCATAGAACAAGCAGCCTATGCCGATCAAGGAAAGCACCGTCAGCATCGGGATTCTTTTTTGCCCCAGCAGCAGTCCAAACAGGTAGCCGCAAAGACCCATTGCAAAAGAATGAACCCCAATCATATGTCCGTAGAATACGATATCCTGCAGCAGTCCAAAGGCGATGCCAAGCAATAATGCGACATGGCGCCCCGTGTAAAGCGCGGCAAACAACACAAAAATTAAGGTGAACTCCGGGACCATTCTGCCGCTCATTTGACTTGGAATGATCCACGGCATGATCGTCCCCTCAATGATAAACAGCAGCAGCATGATCATAACGATGTAGCGCAGTCTCATTCCTCCGACTCCTCATAGCTCGGCACAATAATGACGAACACTTCGGTGAGCTTGTCAAATTGGGCAGCAGGCTCAATTGTTGCCGTATACGTCAAGCCAAAATCGCCGACCTGCCAGGAGACGACTTTGCCGATCGCAACACCGTGCGGAAACACGTTGCCTTTACCTGAAGTAATAATCGTATCGTCTTTTTTCAATCTCAAGGAGTCTTCTTCCGTTATTTTCGTCATCAGCAGTTGTTTGGTTTCCTTATTGTAGCTCTCAACAACGCCAAACAAGTCATCCTCCGCACCCTCCACGGTTGCCGATATGTACTTCGTGCTCGATGATTGGTTGTCAAGCGCCGTCAACGGCATTACGGTTGCTGATACCGGCGTTACCTTCGTAACGATACCGACAAGCCCATCCGCTGTCGTCACTGCCATATCCGGTCGAATCCCATGTTTGGAGCCTAGATTAATAATGATCGACTGGTTGTAAGGGTCCGGACTTACGGAAGTGACCTGTGCAATCACATAACTGTAATCGTTGATTTCCATCTGATGCTGCTTGAATTCAAGCAGCTTCTTTAATTGTTCATTCTCTGCGGTTACCCGATTATAATTGCTTTTGTCACGCGCATAACGTGCCACAGTCGTACGAAACACTTCATTCTCCTCGTAGATTGCCTTTAGCGTAGTGATATCCTCAAACAAGCCCGCCAAATAACCAGCGGGCTTGTAGAACCATTGCTGTACAACAGAAACGGTATCCTTGACGAATTTCTCCGGCCAGGAGAGGTCTTTACGATTTCCCAATGTAAATCCCATAATCGCTATAAATAAAATCAAACCAATCATAAGAATGAACAGCCTTTTATTACCCATTAACTTAAACAGTCCAATCACCCGCCCGCTTGCTTCATCCAATCTCTTCCGCTTCAGTCAAGCCTGCTCTCCGTTTAATCTACTTCTTGGATCGAGAGCCTTTGTTCTTAAACACATGCATATTATCAAGAGCCCGTCCCGTTCCGATGGCCACACAGTCCAGCGGATTCTCCGCTACAATAACCGGCATTCCCGTCTCTCTGGCAAGCAGCTTGTCCAGATTGCGTAGCAGCGCCCCGCCGCCCGTCAGTACAATTCCGCGGTCCATAATGTCTGCAGACAGCTCAGGCGGACATTTCTCCAAGGTCACCTTGACCGCCTCGACAATCGAGTTGACCGTATCGGCCAACGCCTCAGTAATTTCGTCACCCTTAATCGAAAGGGTCTTCGGCAAACCTGTTACAAGATCACGGCCGCGGATTTCCATCGATTCCTTCTGATCGGAAATCAATGCCGAGCCGACCTCCATCTTGAGCTGCTCGCTGGTCCGTTCCCCGATCATCAGGTTGTACGTCCGTTTAATATATTGAATAATAGCATCGTCCATATCATCGCCAGCAACGCGAATCGAGCGGCTTGTCACAATGCCGCCAAGTGAAATGACCGCTACTTCTGTCGTGCCTCCGCCGATATCTACGACCATGCTGCCGGTCGGTTCCCATACAGGCAGATCTGCGCCAATTGCGGCAGCAAACGGCTCTTCGATTGTATAGGCTTCGCGAGCGCCTGCCTGCTTCGTCGCATCCTCAACCGCACGTTTCTCCACCGCTGTAATGCCAGATGGCACACAAACCATCACATTCGGATGGCGTGGAAACAAGGAGCGTTCCTTCTGCGCTTCTCTAATAAAATATTTGATCATCGTTGCAGTCGTCTCAAAGTCAGCGATTACCCCGTCTTTCATCGGTCGAATGGCCCTGATATTGCCGGGTGTTCTGCCGATCATTTTCTTGGCTTGCTCGCCAACTGCCTCAATCGTTTTTGTATCTGTCCGGATAGCTACCACTGAGGGCTCCCTGACTACAATTCCTTTTCCTCTAACATAAACGAGCGTATTTGCTGTGCCCAGGTCGATCCCCAGGTCCTTCGTGAAGCCACCAAACATGTCTGATCTCCCTTTCTTAGTCGGGCATACCTTATTATATTACAACAGTCCCTGCTCCTTCAAACTGACAAACCGCTTGTCACCGATAATAATGTGATCCAGTATGTCAATGCCAATCAATGTTCCGGCCTCGACGAGCCTCCGGGTAAGTCCAATATCTTCAGGACTTGGCGTCGGATCGCCGCTCGGATGATTATGCAAGCAAATGATCGAAGCGCTGCTGCATTTGATCGCCGCTCTGAACACTTCCCTGGGATGAACCAACGATGCGTTCAACGTTCCCACAGACAGCGTCTGTTCGGCAATAATATGATTTTTTGTATTTAGAAACAAGCATACGAAATGTTCTTTGTCCAGATAGCGCATTTGTTCCATCATGTAGTCGGCAGCATCTTTGGGAGACCGCACAGTAGGCTTGTCCTCCATGGTGCTGCGCGAAAGCCTTCGACCAAGTTCAATGCCTGCGCGCAGCTGCAGCGCTTTGGCAGGACCGATGCCATGAATTGAAATAAGCTCTTCCATGCTCATGTCTACCAGATTGCGCAAGCTTCCGCATTCCTTCAAAACTCGGGAAGCAAGGTGCACGGCGGATTCCCGGCGTGTGCCCGTTCGCAGAAGAATAGCAAGTAACTCGGCGTGACTAAGCGCTTGTGCCCCATAATGCATCATGCGTTCTCGTGGTCGTTCTTCATTGGGGACATCACGCAATACGAAAGACTGCGTTTCCATGTCCTAAACCTGCTTTCTTCACCCGCAGAGCGGCTAAGGTTAAATAACTTCCACTTGAAATTCCGACAACAATTCCGAGAGTAGTGACAATGACATGCCCACCACATTAAAATAACAGCCATCAATACGGTTAACAAGCGCTGCCCCGATACCTTGAATGGCATAGCTTCCAGCCTTGTCCATCGGCTCGCCTGAAGCAACATATCGCGCGATGCGATCTGCAGCCATCGGCTTCATCCACACTTGCGTCATCCGGCTGGCAACGACTTCGCGCCCGTCTCCGGTGTTGATGCATGCGATGCCGCTGTATACCTCATGAGCACGTCCCTGCAGCCGTCCAAGCATTCGCTTCGCATCCGCTTCATCAACGGGCTTGCCCATAACTTCGCCATCCAGCACAACGATGGTATCCGCCCCGACAATTAACGATGGCGCTTCGCCTGCAGCTTGTCCACTTTGGGCGATCTGCCGGCTTGACGCCCGCGCTTTCCGCAGGGACAGCTGTTCCACAATCTGACGTGGCGCCCAATCCGCCTCGACCTGCTCGTCCACCTCCGGTGAAACAATCCGGATGGGAAGCTTCAGCCCGAGCGAATGAATAAGCGCCTGCCGCCGCGGCGACGAAGAAGCAAGTACTAACTGCAACAGATTCCTCTCCTTTAAACAATGCCTTTAAATGGTGACCAATTTGTGCTTCCCTACATTTTTCGATAAAGCCAAACGGCGAGCAGCGCAAATACGATGCTGACCAGACTTATCTCAACCGATAAGGTCAGATCATAGCTGATCACAATCAGGTCCGCGGCTGGCGACCAGCTCAGCTCGCTCGTCTGCGTTAAAAAAGATAGCGCAGGAAAGTTCTGCAGCCATCGCGACACCAAAGCGCCGCCCGCAAGCCCCAATACGATAAAAAGGAGGAGAAGCCATCGATTTTTCTTCATCATCCAACGTCCCTCGTCATTTTTAGACACCTGCATTCTATTATACGTTGGTTAGGTTGGTATTACAATCCGATGATTTGCTCGAGCCATTCCTTCTCTGCAAATATCGCTTCCATCAAACTGCTCTGGGCCGTCCACAAATGTGCCCTGGAAGGCTTCTTATTGTACTCTCCTAGCGTAACAACAGCGGTATTGACCGATCGGAGCAGCCGCTCAAAACCCGCTTTGCCCTGCTCGCTAATGCCAGATTTTACATGCTCGGCAGCTGTCGTCCATGCCGGATGAGACTGCTGCCAAAGTTCAGCGGAAGAAGTCTCTTGCGATTCCTCTTGCAGCTTGTTCCCGGTCCAGTCGCCAATCGTACGAAGCAGGCTGTCTGTCTTGTCAAGAAAGTCGGCAAGCTGATCTGCCTCTCCGCTGAACGCCACTGCCGAGGCAGCAGGCAGCTCAACCTGCTTAATATAAACATCCAATTCTCCTAATTGGTGACTTAAAGCAAGCGCCTGACTCCGTTCCCCCGAGAAACCGGCATATACACGATAGCCATCCGCTGTAGCTTCCGCAGCGGCGAGCCCTTTCGCTTTCAATTCAGCGGCGGACGCATTCATCCCCTCCGCATTGCTGAACACGCCATACTGAAGCAAATAATAAGATCTGGCAGGCAAGTCCAACTGTACGGTGGCCCCATTGGATTTCGGCTTCTGTTGCTCTTCGTTCTGTATGGTCACTTGGCCGCCTCCGCTGCCCTCTTGCGGTTCGGCAGGCTGAATAACCGCCGATTGCTCAGGCTGCTCAGAAGGCCCTGACTGCATGACGAACAGATACAGCACCATATAACCGAACAGCGCCCCGGTAGCAAGCGCTCCTGCCACCGATAGAAGGACCTTCATCCAGGAAGGCCCTGAAGGCTTTCGGCCTGTCGTTACGGGAATGTCGGTTGCTGGTGTATAGTGATTTAACACCGTCGGCAGAGAAATCTGTTCCCCTCCCGCCTTAAGCGCAAGCGGTTCCCTTGCAGGGACAGCGGCAAAATCTATTTCTTTCCCCAAATCAATCACGGGCATCGTTTTGTCAGGAACGTGCGGAGCAAGAGGTTTATGACGCTTTGCCGTGTCTCTGATCAAATGTTCAAGAGCTTCCGCATCATTCTGAAAAGGACTGTTCCACGCGAGCGTTGGTTCCTCATTTGCTGGTTGCTGCACTTGTTGCTGCACTAATGGTACAACACGGGGGTTGTCCTCATCCGCCACCGGCTGCGTCAATTTATTTGTAGGGCCAGGCTGCGACTCATTAAAACGAAAAGTAATCCGCGCTTTTGGATTCATCTCACTCTCTCCTTGTCCAGTGTTGTACTACTAAGTCTATGAAAGGAGAGAGGAAGATATGAATCCGACTGCGAGAACTTAAGAGGTGGCCGTTATGGGGTTGAACAGCAGAAACCGCCTAACGATAGCAGCAGTTCGGCGGTTTCGGACTATTTCTGTCTGTTTTCCAATTAATTGGAGCGAAGCCATTTCGCCAGATGGTCTGCCGCTTTCCAGATATCCCCTGCTCCCATTGTCAGGACAAGGTCGCCAGGCGCGACATGCTTTTCCAGATAGATCTGCACTTCTTCCTTCGTGGGGATGTGCGTTGCTTTGGAATTACTGTTCTTCCTGATCATGTCGACAAGCCTCGTCGAACTGACACCTTCAATCTTCTTTTCTCCCGCAGGAGAATAGATATCGGTAATGATCACTTCATCCGCTTCAGCAAAGGCCCGGCTGAACGCGTCAAGCAAGAAGAACGTGCGCGAATAGCGCTGCGGCTGGAATACCGCAATGATCCGCTTGTCTGTCGCTTTGGCCGCGCTGATCGTTGCCTGTATTTCGGTTGGATGATGCGCGTAATCGTCGATGACAAGAATATCATTCGTCTCGCCCAGCACCTGAAAGCGCCGCTTCGCCCCGCGGAATTCCTTAATCGCCTCCGCGATCGCATCAAAGGGAACGCCCGCCTCCAGGCAAGTCACGACCGCTGCAAGGGAATTGCAGACATTGTGCATGCCGGGAACAAACAACTCGATCCGGCCCAGCGCCTCACCCTCATAATTGACGCGGAAAGAAATCTTGCGATCGCCAAGCTCAATCTCGTCAGCCAGGTAATCTGCCCCTTCTTCCACACCATAGGTAATGATCTGACGCTGGACTGCGGAGCCGCCTGATCGGCGCAGTTCAGGGACCAGCTCCCTGATCAGTTCATCATCCGAACACAATACCGCCCTGCCCTCCGGCTTGACCTGCAGCAGAAACTGGGCATAGGCTGCTTTTAATTTGTCGAAGTCTCCATCGTAATTTTCCAGATGATCCGCTTCAATATTTGTCACGATGCCGATGTAAGGATGGTACTGAAGGAACGAACCGTCGCTCTCGTCAGCTTCCGCGACAACATACTCGCCTTTTCCTGCTTTGGCATTCGTACCGACGTTGACAATCTCCCCGCCGATAATATAAGTCGGATCCAAATTGCAATTTTCCATCACAAGCGCGATCATGGAGGATGTTGTCGTCTTGCCGTGCGCGCCAGCCACAGCAATCCCCTTGCCTGCATTCATCAGTCTGGACAGCATCTGCGCTCGGTGAATAATTGGAATGTTGTTTTCCTCCGCAGCTCTGCGTTCAACATTGTCTTGGGTCAGTGCGGTGGAATATACAACAAGATCCGCCCCCTGCACCTGATCTGCCTTATGACCAACATAGACTTGCGCGCCCTTGGCCACCAATTTCTCCGTAAGCTCCTGCAAGGCGACATCCGAACCACTGACTTTATACCCCATCTCCAGCATGACTCTGGCGATGGCGCTCATGCCGTAACCTCCGATGCCTATGAAATGAACATGTTCTGCCGTATTCAAAGACGTCTCACCAACCTTTTTCAGAATCCGAGTTATTCAATAAACGGGAACGAACATCCGCAATCAAGTAGAGTGTGCCTGTGACGACAGCCAGATCTTCCGGAGCTGTCTTCTCTTGGAGCAGCAATACAGCTTTACGCCAATCCGGTTCGATAACAAGTTCGAAATCCAGCGGATTTGCGACCTCCCGAACCAATTCCGCAAGCCCGTCTGCATCCATTTTTTTACGAAAATCCGGTTCAGTCACGATCAGCGTATTCACTAACGGTAGTATATGCCGAAGAGTGTCCCGATGATTCTTGTTCGACAGCATCCCCATCATGAGATGCAGCCGATCATATTTATATGTCTCTCGAAGCGCGGCAGCAAGCGAAGCCGCTCCTTCCGGATTGTGCGCCCCATCAAGCAAAATTCGGGGCGACTGCGATACAGTCTCCAGCCTGCCCGGCCAGACTGCATTGCGCAGCCCTTTGCGCAAATCATCATCTTCGATCACCAGGGCATAATACTGCCGCAGCACCTCCAAGGTCATGACGGCTAATGCTGCATTCTTGCGTTGGTGAGCTCCGCTCAATGTAATCGTCAATTCATCA
The DNA here is from genome assembly GCA_004134985.1 of Paenibacillaceae bacterium. Classification (GTDB taxonomy): domain Bacteria; phylum Bacillota; class Bacilli; order Paenibacillales; family Paenibacillaceae; genus Paenibacillus_D. Next base: position 110,109 of record REGQ01000001.1, read on the forward strand.
AGCGCCCGAAACGGTCCTGCAAAGCTGAACGACTGCTCATTCTCTTGAATCGTGCCTGTTGCCAGACTGAACTGCTCGTTCAGAAGATAAAGCGTGCTCCGATTGAGCTTGGCGGCGAGCCGCACCTGTTCAATCGCTTCCGGCTGCTCCACACTGCTGACAACCGGTACCCCCGGCTTAATAATGCCGGCCTTCTCTCTGGCGATGTCAGAGAGCGAATCTCCCAGGATGTCCATATGATCATGGCCTACATTGGTTATAACGGATACAACAGGCGTCACGATATTCGTGACATCCATCCGCCCGCCAAGCCCTGTCTCCCAGACGACATAGTCCGGGTAGACCTCTCTGCTGAAAAAGAGAATAGCCAGCACAGTGGATACTTCGAACATTGTCGGCGAGCCGAGTTCGCTGCCAGCAATGTCCTCCACCTGCGGTTTGAGCTCATTGGCAAGCTTTAGTAATATAGTTTCTTCAATGTCGCTCCCGTTATACTGAAAACGATTCGTAAACTTCGTAATATATGGGGAGGTATACGTCCCAACATCATAACCGCTTTGGAGCAATGTATGGGTCAAATAGGCGCAAACCGAGCCTTTTCCGTTCGTTCCGGCAACATGAATAAATTTTAATCTTCGCTGCGGGTTGCCCAATCGCTCCAAAAGCGCATTGACTCTTTCCATACCAGGCCGGATGCCAAACCGGACCAGGCCCGTAATCCAATCCCGCGCTTCTTCATAGGATGCTAGCGGCCCGCCTATGTTTTCGCTGTTGTTAGCGTCATCTGTCATCTCGTTCATCCTTCTCCTGCCGATCAGCCGCGAAGCTCGGCGATTCTATTCACAACTTTTTCGCGCTTATCCGCGTAATCGCTCATTTTGGCGCGTTCTTCCTCAATCACTTTGGCAGGCGCCTTCGCGATAAAGCCTTCATTACTCAGCTTTTTCTCAATACGTCCGACTTCTCCGTTCAAGTGCTGCAATTCCTTCTCCAGCCGCTCAATCTCCTGCTCAATATCGATCAGGCCAGCGAGCGGCAAGAACAGTTCAGCTCCGGTAACAATGGCCGTCATCGCCTTCTCCGGAATTTCCTGTACGGCGATTTCCAGCTTGGAGGTTCCACAGAAACGGCGGATGTACTCTTCATTGCGCGTAAGAATGGCTTTGAATGCTTCGCTGGAAGGCTTGATCAGCAATTCGATCTTTTTGCTCATCGGAACGTTGACTTCCGCACGGATGTTGCGAACCGCACGAATCAGGTCCATCAGCAGCGTCATTTCCTGCACGGCTTCCGGACTCTCCAGCGCCGTATCGAATTCCGGCCAAGCTGCCAGTGTAATTGTTTCGCCGTCATGCGGCAAATGCTGCCATATTTCCTCGCTGATAAACGGCATGAAAGGATGGATCAGGCGCAGCGTGCGGTCAAGCACATACACCAATACGGACTGGGTTGCCTGCTTCGCTTGCTGATCCTCGCCGTACAGCGACAGCTTGGCAAACTCGATATACCAGTCACACAGATCATCCCAAATAAAGTTGTACAGCAGACGCCCTGTTTCTCCGAAATCGTAGGCATCCATCATCCGGGTGACATCGCGTGCCGTCTCATTCAACCGATGAACAATCCAGCGGTCAGCTGTAGACGTCGCCGCCGCGATGTTAACATCGCTTGCCTTGACACCTTCCAGATTCATCAGTACAAACCGGGAAGCATTCCATATTTTATTGGCAAAGTTGCGCGCCTGCTCAACCTTCTCATATCTGAAACGCAAATCTTGGCCAGGCGTGCTGTTCGTCGTAATCATGAAGCGCATCGCATCGGCGCCATACTGTTCAATGACATCAAGCGGATCGACCCCGTTGCCCAGCGACTTGGACATCTTCTTTCCGTCCTTATCCCGCACGAGCCCGTGCATGAGTACGTCCTTGAACGGTACTTCATCGGTAAATTCAAACGCGGTGAAGATCATTCTCGCAACCCAGAAGTAAATAATATCGTATCCGGTCACCAGCACGCTCGTCGGATAGTAACGCTGCAGATCGCTTGTCTCCTCCGGCCAGCCGAGCGTCGAGAACGGCCATAACGCTGAACTGAACCAGGTATCGAGCACATCTTCATCCTGGCGTAAATCATCGGAGCCGGACTTCGCGCGCGCTTCCTCTTCGCTCATGGCGACGATCAATTCCCCGGTTTTATTGCAGTACCAGGCCGGAATGCGATGCCCCCACCACAATTGACGGGAGATACACCAGTCGCGTACATTTTCAATCCATTGCAAATAGATTTTCTCGAAGCGATCCGGAACGAAGCGAACGCCTTCACCGGATTTCTGCTCATTGATCGCCCGCTCGGCAAGCGGCTTCATGTCAACAAACCATTGCGTGGACAAGTACGGCTCTACAACAGCGCCGCTGCGCTCGCTATGTCCAACTTGATGCACATGATCTTCAATTTTAATGCAAACGCCCAGGTCCTGCAGATCCTTGACAATCCGGCTCCGGCATTCGCTGCGGTCCAATCCTACATAAGGGCCGGCTTCATTGTTCATTGTTCCGGTTTCGTCCATGACAATGATTTGCGGGAGGTCATGACGCAGCCCCACCTCAAAATCGTTAGGGTCATGGGCCGGTGTAATTTTTACAGCTCCGCTCCCGAAATCTTTCTCGACATACTCGTCGGCAATAATCGGAATTTCTCTGCCCACAATTGGCAAAACAAGCTTCTTCCCGATCAGATGACGATAACGCTCATCCTCGGGATGAACAGCAACCGCCGTATCGCCGAGCATTGTTTCAGGCCGTGTCGTCGCTACAGTAATTGATCCTTCGCCATCCTGCAGTGGGTATTGCAAGTGGTACAGATGACCCTGCACCTCTTTATAGTCCACTTCAATATCAGACAGTGCTGTGCGGGCGGCCGGGTCCCAGTTGATAATTTTTTTGCCGCGGTAAATCAAGCCTTTGTCATAGAGCGTAACAAACACTTTGCGAACCGCATGCGACAGTCCTTCATCAAGGGTGAATCGCTCGCGAGAGTAGTCCAGCGACAAGCCCATCTTGGCCCACTGGTCCCGAATGTTCTGGGCGTATTGCTCCTTCCAGTCCCAAACACGCTCCAGAAACTTCTCGCGCCCAAGGTCGTAGCGGGAAAGTCCCTCTTCCCGAAGCTTCTGTTCGACTCTTGTCTGGGTAGCAATGCCCGCATGGTCGCTGCCTGGCAGCCACAACGCATCATAGCCTTGCATACGCTTCATGCGAATCAGCACGTCTTGCAGCGTAAAATCAAGGGCATGCCCGATATGAAGCAATCCTGTTACGTTCGGAGGCGGAATGACAATTGTATACACAGGCGCATTTTCTTTGACGCCAGCTTTAAAATATCCGCCTTTCATCCAGTAATCATACCACTTCTGTTCTGCCGATTTCGGATCGTAGGTCGTCGGCATCGAAACTGTTTCATTCAATTCAGTCATCCAGAAAACCTCCAATATTCGATGAAAATGTGATCAATTAGCCAATTTATAGCGCTCAAACTACACAATCATAGTGAAAACAAAAAAAGCTTCCCGTCGCAAAGGACGAAAAGCTTGAGCTTCCGTGGTACCACCTTTATTCCGCACATGGCAGAAAATCATATTGCCCGCCGTAAAAAGACACCCCTGTGCGACACTTGAACAGATAACGGCTGCAGCCGGCCTGCACTGGCAGCGCTATGCTGCGTGACACAGGCAACTCCGGGGTGACTATTCACAGCTACATCCTGCAGAACCTCTCAGCAGACGGTCCCGCTCTCTGAAGGCTTCACCGCAAACTTTTCCCATCAATGTTGTTGAAGATTCAATTGGTATCTCTATGATACCCGTCTTCAACACACTAGTCAATGGGGAGGAGCAGGGCGAATCAAGGGATATAAAGAACCTGCCCTTGCAGCACGGTGGAATCCGACAATCGATTGTATAGCACCAGCTCGCGCGGGTTCAATTGATAGCGGTCGGCAATCCCCTCCAGCGTGTCTTCCCGTTGGACGATACACATTCTAAGCTTGCGAAATTCTGTATCATCCGACTTATTGACAAACAGCCGTTTCCACTCGACTTCATCGCCTGATAAAGGTGCTGCCGCCTCCGCGGCGGCTTCTTCAGCCTGCCGCTCCTGCTGTTTGGCTAAATTGCGCGCCTCTTGCTCCCGACGATTCGACTGCAGCAGCGTGAGCAAGCCCACGCTTCCGCCCTCCTCATCCCCTTTCTCCTGTTTTCCGGAAAAGGCAATTTTGACTTCCTGGCTGCTTTCTTCCGCAGGAGACAAGGCTTCGGGCTGGACAGTAGATTGCTGGACCAGCAGTGCTTCGGGCTCCGGATCTGCTTCGGGCGTGACCTCGGCCGAGGCTGTCTCCGGCAGCCATTGTACGGCTGCGTGCTGCTCTGTCACCGACGGAATTGCCGCTGTCTCGGCTTCAGGCGCTGCAGATGAAGCAAGATTTTCCGAGGCTTCAGGAGCAACTTCTTCACGCTCGTCCCCCGCGTTGAACCCCGGCCATGCTGCAAATTCCTGAACAGCTGGCGCTTCCTGCACTTGCGGCACAGCCGCCGGGTAAGGAACATACCCTGACCATTGATTTGGCTGTAGCTCCTCCAAATGCTGTTCCGGCCGCTCTTCTGGTGTCCATTCTACCGTGACATTGGTTTCAGCGTCTTGCTCTGAAAGCTCCGGTGTCCATTCTTCAACAACATCTGGACCGCTCGCGCTCTCCTGCCAGCTTTCTACCGATTGCTGCAGCAGCTCCCCCTGATCCTGTACTGGCGGCGAAAGCTGCTCCTCCGCCCGTTCAAGCCTGTCCACATGCTGATTTACTTGCGCTTGCGGCTGTACCCACAATTGTTCCTGAGACGGCTGCCGTCCGGCGCGATGCACGACCGTAAATGGCTCCTCCTGCCATGCCTCCTCGGTTTGCGCGGGCAAGACGCGAAGACCTCTAAGCGATAGCAGTCCGGTCACATTCAATGTTCGCGCAGACAGTAAGTCCACATCGAAATTGTCGATTTCAACCGAGATGTCCTCAATACGGTTGACCCGGTTCATAGGAAGTGTAATTTCCACGGGTATCCAATGCTCCAAAGACTGCACGTTCCCCGTTTCTTCCGAGTTGTACAGCCCATGCAGCAGCAGCTTGCCCCGCAGCAAAACCTGATCATCCTGATAAGCAACTTGAATATGAGGGGTCAGTTCAATCTCTTCCAGTTCGCTGATTGCCGCCACACCATCTGCAATATGAACTCTTTCATAAACGTCAAAACGCAAGCCTTCCGATTGATTGTGCACGTTTCATCCTCCCTTCCCACTCCTCATTCGGAGCCGATTGATTCACTATTTATTTATATGGTGCAGGAAGGGAGAGCATGACTATAATTTTGATCTTGCTGTCAGCGCTTGCTGTGCCTGATCAAACCACGGAGGCACAGGTGTGGCAATATCGAGCGGTTCCATCGTGAGCGGATGCTTGAACAGCAAGCTCTCGCCATGCAGCGCCTGATGGGACAACGGCGCCAGAGCTTGCTTGCCAATCATTGCGCCGTACAGACAATCTCCGACCAGAGGATGGCCCAGATGGCTGAAGTGTACACGAATCTGATGGGTCCTCCCCGTCTCCAGACGAATCCTGACAAGGGCGCCAAGCGAATATGCCTTCACTACCTGATAGTGGGTAATTGCCGGCTTGCCGCTTTTGCTGATCAACTGCCGCGAAGCATGGTGGCGATCGCGTCCAATTGGAAGATCAATCGTCCCGATCAAGGGAGATGGCACGCCCTGAACGAGGGCGACGTAAATCCGCTCAATCTCCTTCGCACGCATCGCCTCATCCAGCCGCCACTGGGCGAGGTCATTTTTCGCATATAGAACCGGCCCGGACGTATCCTTGTCCAGCCGGTGAATATGGCGGGCAAGAACCTGCTGTCCTGAAACAAGCAAATACCGCAGCACCGCCTCATCAAGCGATCCACCCTCCTGCGGGTGTGCAGGATGGACGGACATGCCGACAGGCTTATGTATGACCAGACAATGATCGTCCTCATACAGGAGGGGAGGCATCGCCTCATGCAGCGATGCTGCAGCCAGTCCATACAATTCGTGCCGCTTCAGATCATAGACGGGAAACGCCCTCATCATCGCCTTCCCGTCATGACATTGAAGTCCTCCTTCTGAAAAAAGCCGATTCACCCATTTTGCGGGCAAATCGGTCTTCTCTAGCAGCCATTGGCGCAGCTGATGCGGTGACATTGTTTGCCGCTCAGCGGAAGCAGCAGGCGCGGCTGGAACGAGCGCAGCGGCTGCCCCGCTTTCCTGAGCCGCGGAGCTCACGTTTCCAGAAGGCTGTACCGGCAGCGGGAATACAAGCCACTCCCCCTGCCGCTGCGCTTGCCTTGGATCCAATTCCGTCATCATTACAACCGCCGCAGCGCTTCATCATGCGCGGCAATTGTCGCTTCAACATCTTCCGGCGTATGCGCCAGCGACATGAACATCCCTTCAAATTGCGAAGGAGCAATTGAAATGCCAAGGTTCAGCATTGCTGCAAAATACGCTTTGAAGCGCTCCAGATCGGCTGTCTTGGCCGTCTCGTAATTGATGACATGCTGCTCGGTAAAGAACGGACAAATCATCGATCCAACGCGGTTGATCGTTACCGGAATGCCGTGCCGCTCCGCGTTGCTCTCCAGTCCCCGCTGGAGCTGCACCGACCGCTGCTCAAGCTGCTGATACGCTTCCTCTGTAAGCAGTTTGAGCGTCGAATATCCCGCAGCCATAGCGAGCGGGTTGCCTGACAATGTTCCCGCCTGATAGATCGGGCCGCTCGGCGCCATCATTTCCATTATTTCATGTTTGCCGCCGTAGGCGCCCACAGGCAGTCCGCCGCCGATTACTTTGCCCATACAGGTCAAATCCGGCGTTATGCCATAAAGCCCTTGCGCGCTGCTGTAATGCACCCGAAAGCCGCTCATCACTTCATCAAAAATAAGGAGGCTGCCGTATTGTTCCGTTATGCTGCGCAAACCTTGCAAAAACCCGGGCAATGGCGGCACAACCCCCATGTTGCCTGCAATGGGCTCAACGATGATGCAGGCGATCTGTTCGCCATAATGTTCGAAAGCCGTTTTCACCGCTTCGATGTCATTGTAAGGCACGGTCAGCGTATGGCTTGCAACACTCTCAGGCACACCTGGACTGTCCGGCAGCCCTAGCGTAGCCACACCCGAACCCGCTTTAATCAGCAGGCTGTCCGCATGGCCGTGATAAGAACCTTCAAACTTCAAGATCATTGAACGCTTCGTGTAGCCTCTTGCCAGTCGCAGCGCGCTCATGGTCGCTTCGGTGCCGGAATTGACCATCCGCACGCTTTCAACCGATGGCATCCGCTTGACAACCTCTTGTGCCATCAGTGTTTCAAGCTCGGTCGGCGCACCAAAACTGGTTCCCTTGATCGCCGTCTGCTGAAGCGCTTCGATTACCTCAGGATGAGCATGGCCTGCAATGAGCGGCCCCCATGACATCACATAATCGATGTAGCTGTTGCCATCAATATCGTACACGCGCGCCCCTTGCCCGCGATCGATATAGACCGGTGTCAAACCCACCGATTTAAAAGCTCTAACCGGGCTGTTCACCCCGCCGGGAATCACCTGTTTTGCCTGTTCAAATGCCACTCTCGAATGTTCATCGTAACGAACCTGTTCATTAGCCATCCTAAGTATCACACTCCCGATTCGTTTATCCATCTCGCTGCGTCTTTGGCATGGTACGTAATAATCAAATCCGCTCCGGCGCGCTTCATGCCTGTCAATAGTTCCAGCACAATACTGCGTTCATTGATCCAGCCATTCGCTGCCGCAGCTTTCACCATCGCATATTCCGCACTGACATTGTAAGCCGCCACCGGCAGATCAAATTGCTCTTTCAACATTCGGATAATGTCCATGTAAGCCATCGCCGGCTTCACCATCAGCATATCAGCGCCTTCCTGTACATCCGACAGCGCTTCGCGCATCGCTTCACGCACATTGGCAGGGTCCATCTGATACGTTTTGCGGTCGCCGAATTGGGGAGTCGAATGCGCGGCATCACGAAACGGGCCATAGAAAGCTGAGGCATACTTAACCGAATAGGATAAAATTGGAATGTCGTCATATCCAGCTTCGTCAAGTGCGCTGCGAATTGCATGCACGAATCCATCCATCATATTCGACGGCGCAATAATATCCGCACCCGCTTCCGCCTGCGACACAGCCGTTCTGCCAAGCAGCGCCAGCGACTCATCATTGGCGATTTCCGCGGTGCCCTCCTGCTCGTTCATATGCACGACACCGCAATGCCCGTGGTCAGTAAACTGGCATAGACAAGTATCCGCAATAACGACCAGATCAGGCGCATAGGTTTTCACACTGCGGATTGCCTGCTGTACAATTCCGTTATGATCGTAAGCCGATGAACCGACCGCATCTTTGGTTTCCGGCACGCCGAACAGCATAATCGCCTGTACGCCCGCTGCTGTAACGTCACGGATTTCCTCTTCCAGACGATCCAGTGAAAAATGATAAACACCCGGCATAGAGGAAATCTCCTCTTTAATATTCGAGCCATGCGTAACAAAAATTGGATAAATCAAATCAGTCCGATGAAGCAACGTTTCTCTCACCAACCCGCGCAGCGCCTCTGTCCGTCGCAATCTGCGGTGTCTGATTAACGGAAAACTCATTGTGCCTCCTCCTTCGCTTTGAAAACTTCCCTTTTGTACATTGTCATCGCTTCTATTAAACCGGCAAGCGTGGCCTGCTCGGGAACAATCGTTACTTCCAGTCCTTCATCCGCCGCGGTCTGCGCTGTTAGCGGCCCAATACAAGCGGTCGGAATACCCTTGAGCAATGATACCGGATCTTGCACACCTTGGCGGCGAAGCAGCTCAAGCAAATTTAAAACCGTCGACGAACTTGTAAAAGTCAACATATGAATCCCGCCGCTGCCCAGCAGCTCAAGCAATTCGCCATCTCCGGAATCAGGATCACCCAGCGCTGTTTCGTAAACATTGACAGCGGTCACTTCCACGCCCTTGGCAGCGAACTGCTGCGGCAAAATATCGCGGGCCAGATCACCGCGCGGCAACAGCACCTTATGCCCCGGCTGCAGAAGTGGGCCAAGCATGTCGATCAATCCTTCAGCCTGGAAGCGGGCCGGCATCGCGTCAACCAGCAAGCCGCGCTCGCGAAGCTTATCTGCTGTTGCCGGACCGACTGCGGCAATCTTGGCCTTATGAAACCTGCGGATGTCGACCTCAAATGCAGTGAGCCATTCAAAAAAATAATCGACGCCGTTCACACTTGTAAACACAAGCCAATCGTAGTCGTTCGCATGACCAAGCGCTTCACCGATCAAAGCGCTCGTTTCCTCAGACTGGGTCCGGCGAATTTCAATAACCGGATACTCAACCGGCTCTCCGCCCAGTTCCTCGATACGGTCCGCCAGTTCGCTTGCCTGTGCTCGTGCTCTGGTGACAAGCACTCGGGTTCCAAACAGCGGCTGACGTTCATACCACTGCAGCTTCTCCCGCTGCTTCACGACTTCACCGACGACGATAACAGCCGGCGGCTGGAAATTCGCAGCCAGCACCTGTGCCTCAATTGTCTCCAGCGTCCCGACCAGCGTCTCCTGCTCTACACGCGTTCCCCAGCGAATGAGCGCTACCGGCGTTTCCTTGGATTTGCCATGTCTGATCAACTGTTCGCTTATGTAGCCAATTTTGGCCACACCCATCAAAAAAATAAGCGTTCCGGTAGCATTGGTCACTTTATCCCAATAGATCGACCGATCAAGCTTCTCAGGGCTTTCGTGGCCTGTCACAATCGATAGGGAAGAAGCCAGGTCCCGATGGGTTACCGGGATGCCCGCATAAGCAGGCACCGCAATTGCGGAAGTAATTCCTGGCACAATTTCATACTCAACTCCATACTCCTGCAGCAGCTCTGCTTCCTCTCCCACTCTGCCGAAAATGGTCGGGTCTCCGCCCTTCAGGCGGGTAACGGTCTTGCCTTGCAATGCCAGATCGACAAGCAGACGGTTAATCTCCTCTTGCTTCATCGTGTGCCGATCCGGAAGCTTGCCGACATATACTTTCTCCGCACCCGGTTTTAAAAACTTCAGAAGACGCGGGCTGGCAAGCCGGTCATAGACGACAACATCGCACTGAGTGATGCACTCCTTGCCTCGCACCGTAATCAGCTTTGGATTGCCTGGCCCTGCGCCTACCAGGAATACTTTTCCCTTCTCCATTGCGTTTATCCCCCAACCTGCTCCAATATGCGATCAGCGCCCCGCGCTCTTAGCGCTGCCGCCACTTCGCGGCCCAACAGCAGCGGGTCGGTTCCTTGCCGCGTTTCTTTCAACAGCACCTCGCCATCAGGCGATCCGACAATACCGGTCAACTGCAAACTGTTTTCCTGCAAAATGGCGTACGCGCCAATCGGTACCTGGCACCCCCCGTTGAGCGCACCCAGCAGACTGCGTTCGGCGCTGACCGCAAGTTCCGACACTTCGTCATTCAACAGTGCAAGCAGCTCGCGCAGCTTCAGATCATTTTCGCGGCACTCAATGCCAAGCGCTCCCTGGCCGACAGCCGGAACACAAATATCGGCAGACAAATAGGAGCTCACTTTATCAAGCCAGCCCATTCGGGAAAGTCCTGCCGCCGCCAGCACCACCGCATCGAAGCCCTCTGTGTCCAGCTTGCGAATGCGGGAATCAATATTTCCGCGTATGGATTCCAGCTGCAGATCAGGGCGATAACGCTTCAATTGGCATGCTCTGCGCAAGCTGCTCGTCCCTACCCGGGCACCATGTGGCAGCTCGTCCAATGAACGGCCTTCCTTCGTAATCAGGCAATCTCTTGGGTCCTGACGCCGCGGAACCGCTCCATTCATCAGTCCCTCAGGCAAAGCATAAGGCATATCCTTCATGCTATGCACAGCCATATCGATGCTTCCGTCCAGCAGTGCCTGCTCAATCTCTTTTACGAACAGACCTTTGCCGCCCACTTTGGAAAGTGTCACATCGAGAATACGGTCCCCTTTGGTCACAATTTTCTTGATCTCAAATGTGAAACCCAAGCCGTGCTTATCACTTAATTGCTGCAATTCGTCAATCACCTGTCCAGATTGCGTCAACGCCAGCGCGCTCTGTCGGCTGCCGACAATGATTTTTCTTTGATTACTCATCTCCATTGAATGTCAAGCTCCTTTCCTGAAGTTCCCTTCTCAGCAAGGCGATCTGCCGGCTCCAGGATGCTTCGTCCATCATTTGGGCATGCTCAGGCTTCGGAATATCAAGCGCCAGTCCAAGCAGCTTTCTGCGTACATGCTGATCCTCTTCGGCCGCCAGCAGGCGAGTGCGCAGCTCACGCAGCCACATCGTATAAGCTGCATATTCCTCACCGTAGCGCACAGCCAGTTCTTGCTGAATCCGTGAAGCAAGCGCCGGGCTTGCCCCTGAGGTGGATACCGCAAGCAGCAGATCCCCCCGTCTCAGCACTGCCGGCGTTGTAAAGGTGCCCGTATGACCAGCATCCGCCGTGTTAACCGGAATGCCTCGGCGAGCAGCATCGCGCGTTACTTGCGCATTGACGTCCCCTCGGTTTGTTGCCGTGAATACAAGTACAGCATCAGCAAGATCCTCTTCTCTGTATTCCCTTTCAACAAGCTCAACAGACCCTTCCAATGCCATTTGCCTGAGCTTGTCGGCAGGTTCCGGCGCAATTGCGACAATTTTCGCACCCGCCTCGGCAAGTCCCGCTATTTTACGCAAGGCAACCGTCCCGCCGCCCACGACAACACATTTGCATTGCTCAATATTAAGCATGATCGGATAATAGCGACTCATTGCACGACGACTCCCTTAATACCAATTATGAAAACTGGAATAGGAATTCAGAAACAGGTTGACCACAAGCACGACAAAGCAAATCAAGTTCCAGCGCGCTGTCAGCCAGGCCGGCTGCAGCAATACGACACGTCTGATCAAGTAGTATATATACAAACCTACTGCAGCTATCGATGAGAACACCTTCCAATCCAGCAGCATCGCTGTCTGTCCCTGTACGAGAATGGAAGTGATAGCAACCGATAGCGACAAGATGAGCAGCGGCGTGCCAACGAGCACCATTCGATAAATATAACGCTCTAGCGTTTCCAGACTTGGCAGACGCCGCATCGCCATCGACCACTTGCGGCTTTTCAGCTTCCAGTGCAGAAATAAATACATTCCTGAAAAAATGGCGCCGATGGTGAATGCCGCAAAGGCACAAATGACGAGACTAATATGCACAAACAACAAATTGCTGGCCAGTTCCGAAGAATTGAATACAATCTCGGCGTTCGGCTGACTTAGCACATTTAGTGTTAAAATTGCGAAACCGATAACATTAACGAAAAAGACAATAAACTCGATACGAAAAAATCGGCTTATAATAAGTGAAATTGTAATGAGTAGCCACGAAAAAAACAGCAGGTATTCAAACATTGTCACCGGACTGCGCTCTGGATCAGAGACCATCCGGAAAATAAAGAAACCAGTCTGCAATACCCATACGAAAATAAGCAGCCCTGTTCCCACCCGCTTAGCTCTCCGACTCGCATCAACAAAATCAGAGAAATAAAACAGAAGGCTCAGGGCATAGATATAAATCATCGCATCATATAAATAATTACTCGTGACCATGGGCGCCTCCCAATTGCTTACGCCTGACTGCCGCCAAAGTTACAGCGGCAGTTCACTTCAATCTTGTTTCGCTTTGTTCCGGTAAACAAGCGGTATCTCTACGGAGTAACCACTGCTATTCTGGCCGCCATCGGCTCTGCCAGTTTCCCTTGCGCTTGCAGCTTGAGCACTGCCGCCGCTTCCTCTTCAGCCAGCCGTTCAGCCTGAGCTGTCTTCTCCAGCGTCTCTTCAAGTGCAAACAGCTTAACAAACAAATCCATCGCTTCCCCGGAATGCTTGTCCCCGGCCATCTCTTTAATTCTTTGAATAGGGTCCTGCAGCAGCTGGTTGACAATGCTCTTGGTCAGCTTGTGAATGACTTTCCGCTCCCGCTCGTCAAGCTCGGGAAGCTTGTTAAGCAAGCTTTCCATTGTCTCCTCGTGAACGACAGCTGCCTTCGTCTGCAGCGAACGGATAAGCGGCACAACGCCCAATGTCTTGTACCATTGGCGGAAAGCTTCAATCTCCGCCGTAATCATCTGCTCGATCTTGGCTGCTTCCTGACGGCGCTGTACCATATTGCTTTCAACGATTCCTTCGAGATCGTCAATGTCGTACAAGTAAACATCCGGGAGCGAGGCGATTGCCGGGTCCAGATCGCGCGGCACCGCAATATCAATCATGAACAATGGGCGAGACTTGCGCCGCTTCATCGCTTCTGCAACCTGGTTTCGCATCAATACATAGCCTGATGAACCTGTGGAGCTAAGAATGATATCGACCTCTGGCAGCCTGCGCAGCGCTTCCTCCATCGAACAGGGAATGCCGTTGAACTTATCCGCAAGCTCTACCGCCCGGCCATACGTCCGGTTGACGACAATAACCCGGTCCGCGCCGTTGGCGTACAAATGCTTAACGGTTAATTCACTCATCTTGCCGGCGCCAACAATCATCACCGTCTTGTTCGTGAATTTTCCGAAGATTCGTTTGCCAAGTTCGACTGCCGCATAGCTTACCGATACGGCCGTTTCACTGATCATCGTCTCTGAATGCGCGCGTTTAGCGAGTGTTACCGCTTGTTTGAAAAGCATATTGAACAACGAACCTGTTGTTTTATGCTGCTGTGCTAGCAGGAATGCGCTGCGTACCTGTCCCAAAATCTGGGTTTCTCCAATGACCATCGAATCGAGGCCGCAAGCTACTCGCATCAAATGCTCAATCGCCTGGTCATCCTCATACATATAAAGATGGTTAGTAAATTGTCCGCGGGACAAATTAAACCATTTCTCCATAAAACTGCGGATATAATGGCCGCATATATGATGGCGGTCAACAACCGCGTAAATTTCTGTACGATTACAGGTCGCAACGATGACACATTCCATTATGCTTGCAGTCTGCTTCAGCTGCTTGAGAGCAAGCGGCAAGTCTCGTTCGGCGAACGTGAAGCGTTCCCTTACTTCGACCGGAGCTGTGCGATGATTCAGACCCACAACAATTATGTGCATGCGCGTTCACCTGCCTTGTCTAAGATTCAACAACATTATAGCACAGCCAATAGAGGCTGGGACTTTGCAAATATGAAAAATATATGAAGAAAACAAAAAGCTCGTCGTTCTATTGTAAACAATAAAGATGCCAGGTATACAACAAGCCAAGTCCCTAAAAAAGAAAAAGCCATGGATCGCTCCATGGCGGCTTTGACGTACGTGCCGATTTCTTACACCAATTCGACTTGCTTTACTTGAGGCTCTTCAACCTTCAGTTCACCCAAGCCGCGAATAAGCTTCTTGGCATGTGCGGTAGTTGGCTTCAACACAGCTAACATATAATCGATAGCTAGTTGCGGATCCACGGTTTCGCCACAGGTATAGCAATCAAGCGCAGCGAATCCCCGCTCGGGATAAGTATGAATGGAGAGATGACTTTCAGACAGCATAACCAGTACTGTCGCTCCTTGAGGTTCAAACTGTTGTGCTTGTACAGATAGTACAGTTGCACCGCAGCTTTCTGCTGCTTCTACCATATGGGCTTGCAAAAATTCCGCGCTGTTCAAGAGATCGAAATCTACACCCCATGTGTCAACAGCTACGTGTCTTCCGAAAGTTGAGTATTCCATCTTCCGGTTCCCCCTTCCTAGGAATAAAATGTTTGAAAAATTTCATCCGCTAGGACCTACGTCATTCACTACCCGAGGGAATAATCTCTCGCAACATTCCATGTCCTGAGTGAATCCTGGTTCCTAATATTCATTTCAACGAAACTAAAAATAACATCTATTGCGAATAATTGCAACAGTTTTTTTGAAATGCACACAAATAATTATATGTGCCAGCCCCATTTTGGGTGCAGGACGACTGCCCATTCCCATCAGGAAAGCTGTAAAAGACTTATAAATAAAAACAAGCCAGTATAAAAATAATCTATACCGGCTTGCAGGTCTAAATATGAGGTTTGGAATTGCGAGTGACGTTCAAACTCACCCTTCCAGAATAAACAATCTCTTCGCCTGCTGGGCAAGCCGTTCGTCAATCGAAGCGATTTCACCCGGAAGCGTTGCCTGATTACGCAAATCCAGCAGTTCATTAATGGCATTGTGAGCCATCGCAATCTCCTGCTCAACCGCAAGGCTGCTGAACTGTTTCTCCAGCTGCAGAACGGTATTTTTGCATTCGTAGACCGTGCGGTCTTTACCGCCCGACTGCTCTACAATTTTCTGAACAGCACCTTGAGAATAGTGGTAAACCATCGTATAAGTTGGATAAATGCGGTTAACAATTGCATCGCCTTTAAACAAGGAAACAGCTTTACGCAGTGCATTTGTCAATTTCGGATACACTAATCTGCAGGAAAGCACACATACATAGAGCTCGTTCTGACGCGCAAAGGTTAAGCGAACCTCTTCCTTGCCTGCATCATCTTCAAGCACCATCTCCTGATTGCCCCCATCAAGCACACGAACTTGCAGACGGACATGCTGGTCTCCGAAAAAACGAACAAATCTGGACATATCTTCTTCTGTTAACTTAAGACAAGCTTTCACGTATTCTGTGGCTAACCGCTGAGCCATAAAAATCTCCTCAATTCTTTAAACTTGCACATTGCTTGCTTTTTACCTAACTATATTATACGTGATTTAATCCTTTTATTCCTGCCGCCCATACGTGATATTCGCGCATATTTCTTAATAATCGGGAATAATTCGCGATATGATGCCCATTATTTGCGTTATCCTTGCTTTTCGGGCAATAGTTTGCCGCATTGCACCGTCATTCCGAAATTTTTTCGTTAATGACCTGCCACAATTGATCCCTGCCAAGTCCAAGCTCTGAGGAGAACAGCACGACTTGATCCTCAGGGGTCGTTTGCAATGCCTGTTTAATAATTTTCACATGCTTGTCCCATTTGCTGCGCGGTATTTTGTCCGCTTTGGTCGTGACAATACAAACCGGGATATTATAATGCTTTAACCAATTATACATGATGAGATCGTCTTTGGACGGCGGATGACGCAAATCAACGAGCATCAGCACCAGCTTCAGCGGCTCGCGGTGCTGCAAATACGTTTCAATCATCGCGCCCCACTGTTGGCGTTCCGTCTTGGACACCCGGGCATAACCGTATCCCGGGAAGTCAACAAAATAAAGATCCCCATTGATCCGGTAATAGTTAAGCTGCTGCGTTTTTCCTGGCTGTCCGCTTGTGCGCGCCAAATTTTTGCGCAAGATCATTTTGTTGATCAGCGACGATTTCCCGACATTTGAACGCCCTGCCAGAGCAATCTCCGGCAAGGCGTCGTCGGGATATTGGTGCGGCTGCACCGCGCTGATTACGAATTCTGATTCCGTAATTTTCATAGTATCCCTGCTTTCTAGTGCACATCCATCTTCGTTTGTATTAATGCATGCTGCAATACTTCATCCATGTGCGCGACCGGAATAAATTCGAGATCGCCGCGGACACTTTCAGGAATATCGCGCAGATCGCGTTCATTATCCTTGGGCATCAAAATTTTCTTAATGCCTGCGCGGTGCGCGGCAAGCGATTTCTCCTTCAACCCGCCGATCGGCAGCACACGGCCGCGGAGCGTAATTTCTCCTGTCATTGCGACTTCTCTGGATACATACCGGCTGGTCAGCGCAGAGATGAGCGCGGTCGCCATCGTAATCCCGGCAGAAGGCCCGTCTTTGGGAATCGCTCCTTCTGGAATATGAATGTGAATATCATTCTTCTCATGAAAATCCGTCGGAATATTCAATTCCTGCGCCTTGGATCGGGTGTAGCTGAACGCCGCTTGCGCCGATTCTTTCATCACATCGCCAAGCTTCCCTGTCAGCGTCAGCTTGCCGCTACCCGGCATGACAGTCACTTCAATGACAAGGGTGTCTCCGCCTACTTCCGTCCAGGCTAGCCCGGTAACCGCGCCGATCTGATCTTCAACCTCGGCAAGGCCATAACGAAACTTGGCTGGTCCCATCCATTCTTTCAGCTGTTCCGAATCGATATTAATCGGAACCTGGCTCTCGTCAGCCACAATTGCCTTCGCCGCCTTGCGGCAGAGCGCCGCGAGCTGCTGCTCCAAATTCCGCACGCCAGATTCACGCGTATATTCCCGAATAATCTGCTGCGCGGCTTCCTGACCGACAACGAGCTGCTCCTCTTCAAGCCCGTGTTCGCGCTTTTGCTTCGGAAGCAAAAACCGCTGGGCGATTTGCAACTTCTCAAGCTCGGTATACCCAGGGATGTAGAGCACTTCCATTCGATCAAGGAGCGGCCGCGGAATGTTATGAATAACGTTGGCCGTTGTTATAAACATGACGTTCGAAAGGTCAAAAGGCACCTCAATGAAATGATCGCTGAACGTATTGTTCTGTTCGGGATCAAGCACTTCAAGCAAAGCCGAAGCGGGATCACCGCGGAAATCCATCGCCATCTTATCGATTTCATCAAGCAGGAACACCGGATTGACGGTACCTGCCGTCTTCATGCCTTGAATAATTCTTCCAGGCATAGCGCCGACATACGTGCGGCGATGACCGCGAATCTCGGCTTCATCGCGCACTCCGCCAAGCGAGATGCGCACGAACTCCCGGTCGAGCGATTTGGCAATCGAACGGGCCATCGAGGTTTTACCTACCCCTGGGGGGCCAACTAGGCATAGAATCGGTCCTTTGAGCTTCTGCACGAGCTTCTGTACAGCCAAATACTCCAGCACACGCTCTTTGGGCTTCTCCAAACCGTAATGGTCTTCATCGAGAATTTTTTCGGCGCGGGCAATATCCAGATTATCCTCCGTCTGTTTTTGCCACGGCAAGGAAAGTAACCAATCAATATAATTGCGGATGATGCCGCCTTCCGCCGAAGCGGCCGGCATCTTCTCCAGACGGTCAATCTCTTTTTCAATTTTCTCTCTCACTTTATCGGGCGCGCCGCACTGTGCGAGCTGTTCACGCAGTTCCTCGATTTCCCCGGCGCGGCCTTCCTTCTCGCCAAGTTCCTTTTGGATCGCCTTCATCTGCTCCCGCAGAAAATATTCCTTCTGAGTCTTTTCCATTTGCTTTTTGACCCGCTGGTTGATTTTGCGCTCCAGCTCGAGCACTTCACGCTCATTATTTAAAATATCAAGCAGCCGCTCCAGTCTTTCGCCAACATCGACCGTTTCCAAAATCATCTGTTTGTCCTTCATCTTCAATGACAGGTGACTGGTGATGACATCCGCAAGACGTCCCGGCTCATCAATATCGGAAACCGCGGCCAACGTTTCCGGTGTCACTTTCTTCGATAAATTAATGTAATGCTCAAACTGGGTCAATACGGAACGCATGAGGGCATCCGTTTCCGGATTAGGAGTCTCCTCCTCATGCAGTTCAAGAGCATTTACCTCATAAAACTCTTCATTCGGCAAATATTCAATAATCTCTGCGCGCTGCACGCCCTCAACCAAAACGCGAATCGTGCCGTTAGGCAGCTTCAGCATCTGACGAACACGCGCAATTGTGCCCACCCGGTATATATCTTCCTGTGCAGGATCTTCAATATTGACCTCCGACTGCGAGCACAGTAAAATCATATGGTCATCCACCATCGACCGTTCCAAAGCCCGGATCGATTTCTCCCTGCCAACATCGAGGTGGAGTACCATGCTTGGATATACGAGAAGCCC
Organism: Paenibacillaceae bacterium; assembly: GCA_004134985.1. Classification (GTDB taxonomy): domain Bacteria; phylum Bacillota; class Bacilli; order Paenibacillales; family Paenibacillaceae; genus Paenibacillus_D. The sequence continues at coordinate 129,006 of REGQ01000001.1, forward strand.
CCTTAAAGGCAATAAGGGCAGCTGACGACCTTTCCGTTTGCTAGGTCCCAAACAAGCACCTCCATTTTTCTTTCTCCCCCTATTTTATCATTCTACAGAATCTGCCTGCAAATAGGAAACACTTTGGGGCATAAAAATATCCTTTTTCGGCGAAGCATGGTCAATTGCCGACAGTGCTGCGCCGGTCTCGGGAAGCGCATATGCGATGACTTCCTCAATATGTTCCACAGCGATGACCCGCACACCCTGCAAATCCTCAAAAATCGCCTGCCAGTTTTCTTTGGGAATAAGCACCGTATCCACTCCCGCCTGGAATGCCGCCTCCACTTTAGCGAGTACCCCGCCTACCGGTTTCACATTGCCATGAATGCCGACTTCGCCGGTCATGGCCAGTTTGTTGTTTACGGGCTCACCCTTGATCGCTGACGTGATTGCAGTCGCCATGGCAATACCTGCCGACGGACCGTCAATCGGCGTGCCGCCCGGGAAATTAATATGCAAATCGAATTGATCGGGCTGCAGGCCGAACCGGCGCAGTACCGTCAATACATTTTCGACCGAACCTTTGGCCATGCTTTTGCGGCGCAATGTCCTTGCGCCTCCGCCGAGCTCTTCTTCCTCTACAACACCCGTAATCGTAAAACGTCCCATTCCTGTACGCACGGGGATGGCGCTCACTTCGATTTCCAGCAGTGTGCCCATATTCGGGCCATAGACTGCCAAGCCGTTTACAAAGCCAACCTGGGGCGCAGAAGGCACCTTCCGATCGGGGCGCGGCGGAATTTGGGAACTGTTCACAACCCACTCGATATCGGCAGCGCTCATACCGTCACGGTTTTCGGACAAGGCAAGCCCTGCGGCAAGCTGGATCACATTGACGGCTTCGCGTCCGTTAGTCGCATACTTCTTGACCACCTCAATCGCCTCGGGACATGGCTGAAACCCGATTTTGCGAACGGCATTGGTCGCTACGAGACCAATCTCCTCCGCCAGCAGCGGCCGGAAAAACACTTCCATGCAGCGGGAACGGATGGCCGGAGGAATTTCCTGCGGCGAACGCGTTGTTGCCCCAACCAGACGAAAGTCGGCAGGCAAGCCATTTTGAAATATATCATGGATGTAGGATGGGATATTCGTATCTTCAGAATTGTAGTAGGCACTTTCCAAAAATACTTTGCGATCCTCCAGCACCTTTAACAATTTATTCATTTGCACCGGATGCAATTCACCAATTTCGTCGATAAACAAAATTCCGCCATGCGCCTTCGTAACAGCCCCCGGCTTCGGCTGCGGAATTCCCGCAACGCCCATCGCACCTGCACCCTGATAAATCGGATCATGGACGGAGCCGATTAACGGATCGGCAATCCCCCGTTCGTCAAACCGGGCTGTCGTCGCATCAATCTCTGTAAATTTCGCCTCCTGCAAAAACGGCGACGTTTTATTCTTCTTCGCTTCTTCCAGCACAACGCGCGCGGCAGCTGTCTTCCCTACCCCTGGCGGTCCATAAATGATGACATGCTGCGGGTTCGCGCTGCAGAGCGCTGCTTTGAGCGCCCGCAATCCGTCTACCTGCCCGATGATGTCCTGCATCGTTTGCGGGCGTGTTTTCTCGGCGAGCGGCTTGGTCAAAGATACCGAGCGCAGTTTGCGCAGTTTGTCCATTTCCTTGCGGGACTCCTTATCAACAGCCGATCGGTTTGTTTTCTGGTTGCGCAGCAAGTTCCAGAAGTACAAACCGATAACAATAGCAAAGAACAGTTGAATCATCATAATTACAATCGTTAAATTCATTTTTAATCTCTCCTCCCGGTCGTGCGTTACTTTTAGTAGTATTGCCGCCGAGCGGAAGGAATAACCACATTCGAGATTGAAAAATTGACAAAAAATAACCTCCGCTAAGGGAGGTTAGGATAGATATAAGTTCGTTTGTTCAAGCATGAACAGCTTGGCCGTTCTTGGACGCGAGAGCAATGTCTTAAGACGATTGCGGCGCATGATGCTTGCGTCCCGGGATTTCACCTGTTTCTTCATAGACGCGAACGATCTCATCGATCTCCTTCTTCAGCTCGCTTAGCAGCTCTGCTTCAGGAACTTTCCTAATCATCACGCCATAACGGAACAGCATGCCTTCACCGCGCGCACCGGCAATACCGATATCTGCTTCCTTCGCTTCACCCGGCCCGTTAACTGCACAGCCAAGCACCGAAACCTTGATAGGCACCTTGATGGTCGAAATATATTCTTCCACTTCATTGGCAATGGAGAACAGGTCGATATCGAGCCTTCCGCAAGTCGGACAGGAAACAAGTGTCGCCGCATTCGTAATCAAGCCGAACGTTTTTAATAAATCACGCGCAACCTTTACCTCTTCCACCGGATCGGCGCTCAGGCTGATTCGCAGCGTATTGCCGACACCCAGTGACAACAAAGCCCCAATCCCCGCTGAGCTCTTGATCGTACCGGAGAACAGTGTTCCAGCTTCCGTAATGCCTAAGTGAAGCGGATATTTGATCTTTTCGGCGGCGAGCGTATAGGCTTTGATTGCCATCGGAACGTCAGAAGCTTTCAAGGAGACGATAATATCATGGAAATCAAGTTCCTCAAGAATGCCGATATGGAACAAGGCGCTTTCCACCATCGCTTCAGGAGTCGGATAACCGTATTTCTCCAGCAGGTGATTCTCAAGCGATCCGGCATTTACCCCGATTCGAATCGGAATCCCCTTCTCCTTGCACGCCTTCACAACAGCTTCCACTTTCTCACGACGGCCGATATTGCCGGGATTGATCCGCACCTTGTCAATGCCGTTTTCAATCGCCAGCAGTGCCAGTCGATAGTCAAAGTGAATATCCGCTACAAGCGGGATATGAATTCGCTGCTTAATTTCTTTGATTGCGGCTGCCGCTTCCTTGTTGTTCACCGTTACGCGAACAAGTTGGCATCCCGCTTCCTCAAGACGCAAAATCTCAGCCACAGTGGCTTCCACATCTGCTGTTTTGGTCGTACACATACTCTGAATAACAACTTCATTGCTGCCGCCGATTGTCAGGTTTCCGACTTTAACCGGTACCGTATTCTGGCGTAAGTACATAGGTAATCTCTCCCATGAACGTCAAAGTCCACCCGCGTTTTGATGACCTCCATCGGGGTCGCACGGGTGGAAACCTTGACGAAAGTAATTAGGCGCTTTCCTCTTTTTTCTTATTTTTCTTCGAGGACAGCTCCGGCATGATTTTATCTTCAACGACTTTCTCGGTAATGAGACAATTGTTCACATCTTCACGTGAAGGAACCTCATACATCACATCAAGCATGATCCCTTCAATAATCGCACGCAAACCACGAGCTCCGGTATTGCGCTTGATCGCTTCCTTGGCAATGGCTTCGAGTGCAGGCTGTTCAAAATCCAGCTTCACATTGTCCATCTCCAGCAGTTTTTGGTACTGTTTGACAAGCGCGTTCTTCGGCTCGGAAAGAATCCGTACCAACGCTTCTTCATCAAGCGGCTCCAATGTGGAGATAACTGGCAAACGGCCGACAAACTCGGGGATCAAGCCGAATTTGAGCAAGTCTTCTGGAAGTACAAGCGAAAGATATTCGCCGGCTTTCAGATCCTTTTGCCCTTCGCCGCCAGTGCTGAAACCAATGACTTTCTTACCAATTCTCCGTTTGATCAACTGCTCCAGGCCATCAAAGGCACCGCCGCAGATGAACAGAATATTGGTGGTATCGATTTGGATGAACTCTTGATGAGGGTGCTTCCTTCCGCCTTGCGGAGGTACAGAGGCAACCGTGCCTTCCAAAATTTTAAGAAGCGCCTGCTGCACGCCCTCCCCGGAAACATCACGGGTAATGGAAGGATTCTCTGATTTACGAGCTACTTTATCAATCTCATCAATGTAAATAATGCCGCGTTCCGCTTTTTCCACATCGTAGTCAGCCGCTTGGATCAGCTTGAGAAGGATGTTCTCTACATCTTCACCGACATAGCCTGCTTCCGTAAGCGAAGTCGCATCTGCAATGGCAAAAGGCACATTCAAAATTTTGGCCATTGTCTGAGCCAGCAATGTCTTACCGGAGCCGGTAGGACCAACGAGCAGAATGTTGCTCTTGGTCAGCTCGACATCTTCGTTTTTATTCTGGGAATTAATCCGTTTGTAGTGATTGTATACTGCCACCGAAAGGGATTTCTTCGCCTGCTCCTGGCCAATAACATATTGGTCAAGAATATTGCGAATATCTTTCGGTTTCGGAATATCTTGCAGATCAAGCTCTTCCTCGTGGCCCAATTCTTCTTCCACGATTTCGGTACAAAGCTCGATACATTCATCACATATATATACGCCGGGTCCGGCGACCAATTTACGAACCTGGTCTTGCGATTTCCCGCAGAAGGAACATTTCAGCTGTCCCTTTTCATCGTTGAACTTAAACATCGAATCACCTCTTTGCTTGAAATGGTTAGAGCGTCGGTGACGTTACAACCTTGTCGATCAGGCCGTAATCCAACGCCTCTTCCGCACTCATGAAATAATCACGGTCGGTATCCCGATCAATCTTTTCATAGGATTGACCTGTGCGGTCGACCAAAATTTGATTCAGCTTCTGCTTTGTCTTAAGAATCCAGTCGGCATGAATTTTAATGTCTGTCGCCTGTCCTCTGACGCCGCCAAGCGGCTGGTGAATCATGACTTCGCTGTTAGGCAGCGCCAACCGTTTGCCTTTGGCACCGGCTGTCAACAGCAACGAGCCCATGCTCGCAGCCATGCCCACACAAATTGTGGATACGTCCGGTTTAATAAACTGCATCGTATCGTAAATGCCCATCCCTGCGGTTACTGAACCGCCAGGCGAATTAATATAAAGATGGATATCTTTCTCAGGATCGTCTGCCGCAAGAAACAGCAGCTGCGCAATAATGAGATTGGCGACATCATCGTCAATAGCGCTTCCCAGAAAAATGATTCGATCCTTCAGAAGTCTCGAGTAAATATCATACGATCTTTCTCCACGGTTGCTTTGTTCGACCACAATGGGTACCAGATTCATGTGACCAACCTCTTTTCCTTTTTGACATAAGTTTCAACTCTTATTTTAACACTTTCCAAAGACGATGTCATTTTTACGTCTCATCCGGTAGTACAGTATACGTTGATTCATGGCGGAATTATACACGGGTTCCTTTTTTTGCTTTACAGCCAGTTTTCTTTACCAGATTGCCCTGCTTTGTTCATTGCATACCAAACAAGTTATGTATTTCCACACGTTCTTTTAAAATAAGGCACGTACAATGCACGTGCCTTATCCTTTAAACTCCTCACCCAGCTAGGTGGTTAAGCATTTTCCGAAACGGCAGCTTCTTTGCTGTTTTCAAGCAGGAAAGCGATCGTTTTGCGCAAAGTGAGGTCTTCTTTTAAATTGTCAATGTTGCCGTTTTTCGTGAAGATGTCACGCAATTCTTCTACAGGACGCTTGTAAAGTTCGGACAGTTTCTCCAGCTCTACATTCAGATCCTCTTCAGTTGCAGTAATATCTTCTGTTTTGGCGATTTGCTCAAGAACAAGGTTATTGCGTACGCGCTTATCAGCATCGCCGCTCATTTGAGCGCGAAGGGCAGCCTCGTCTTGTCCTGAGAACTGATAGTAAAGTTCCAGGTTCATCCCTTGGGAGCTCAGTCTGCTTTCGAAATCACGCAGAAGGAAATCCGTCTCGCTGTCGATCATAGCCTGTGGGATTTCAACCTCTGCCGCTGCTGTAACTTTCTCAACAACTGCCTGCTCACGCGCTTGCTCAATTTCTTTCACTTTGCGCTCTTGGAGATTTTTCTTCAGGTCTTCCTTGTATTCTTCAAGCGTATCAAATTCACTCACATCTTTCGCGAACTCATCATCCAGTTCAGGAAGCTGCTTGCGCTTGATTTCATGCAGTTTTACTTTGAAAATAGCCGCTTTGCCTGCCAATTGCTCCGCATGGTATTCTGCAGGGAATGTCACTTCTACATCCTTGAAATCACCAATATTCATGCCGACAACTTGCTCTTCGAAACCAGGGATGAAAGAACCTGATCCCAGCTCAAGGCTATAGCGTTCGCTTTTGCCGCCTTCAAACGGCTCGCCATCGACATATCCGTCAAAATCGATAACCGTCGTGTCGCCGTTTTGCGCTTCGCCTTCATCAATGACGACAAGCTCAGCGTGGCGGGTTTGCAAGCGGGCAAGTTCAGCATCCAGCTCTTCATCAGTTACAACCGCTTCGGTTACTGGAATTTCAACGCCTTTGTACTCGCCAAGCGAAACTTCCGGCTTCACGGTAACTGTCGCTTTGAATTTGAAGGTTTCACCTTTGCCGAATTGCTCGACATCGATTTCCGGACGGCTTACAGGCAAAATACCTGCTTCGTCAACGGCTGCGCTATAAACCTCTGGCAGCAAAATATCAATAGCATCTTGATACAAGCTTTCCACACCAAAACGGGATTCAAACAGTCCACGAGGAACTTTTCCTTTACGGAAACCAGGTACATTCACTTTCGCTACAACTTTCTTAAAAGCCTTGTCCAAAGCACCTGTAACCTGCTCCGTTCCAACTTCTACATCCAATACGCCAACGTTTGCTTCTATCTTTTCCCAATTCACTTTCATTGTATGCTTTCCCCTCCGTAAATACGCATCCGTAATTTCAATTTTTCCGATCATAAACCATTCTATTATAAACAACATCACACCATAATTCAAGACTCGAAATCATTAAAATCTGTATCCTCTGCTTCAATCACCTGCCGCAACACCCGGCACGCCTGTTCGTACCTGAATCTGAGCGTCTCCGTAATGCCGTATGTATCCCTCACTTCCTCTTCATCCACTGCGCCATAAACGGACATAAGCAGTGTAGCATGAAGTGCGGCGGCAAAACATTCAATTGTTTCCTCTTCTTCGCGCTGCATCCATACATACGTCGAAGTGCCGTACAAATATTGCAGACAATCCCGCCACATCTCCCGGGCAAAATGAGGCAAAGTTGGATCGAACACATCGGTCGCCTGCTCCACACGCTCCAGGATCTGAACCAGTACACTCGGAAAATCTGCCATAGTGAGCGGCGTGGCCTCAATGTCGAGCTCCAGCAGCTTGCCTGATCTGCTAACCGTCACCTTGCCTTCAAGACCTCGCTTGCGCAAGCATTGCAGCGCTCTGAATTGCAGGAAAGGGTGCAGCGGCGTGGAAGCAAGCCACTGGATAATCGCCTGGTCCACCTCCGGGTCGCGCAGCAATGCGGCCCGCTCCAGCGCAAGCATCTGTTGATCCATCATCGGATGATGCTTCATTATATAAAGTACTTGACGAATATAAGCCTCATCCTGCTGACCCGGATCAAGCGCGTTCTGCCTGATCGTTTCCTCATCCTCAACTTGCTCCGGCTCCCGCCTGCCCTCTCCGTCAGGAAAAGCCATATCCAGCCAGGTCAGGAGATTTTCCCATTCTTCATAATGCCGCTTGTCCTCTCCCTGACATTGCAGAAGAAAACGAAGCAAGCCACGCGCTTCACTGTACTGCTCCGCTTCCAGCATGCGGGTAAGCTGTACCTGATAGTGGTCCAGCATTCTGGGAAACAAGTATACATTTTCTTTGTGGGATTCATCTTGTGGTGGATTGGTCATTGTAATGTTATCACCGCCTCTTATGCCAGGAAATCGCTATAAAAAACTGCAGTATTCTATGTACTTGAGTCATTATAACACATGGAGCGTAAAATCAAAAAAACTGTACCTCCATCCGCTTGATTCCAGCATTCTTTTTACTCTATTTATCGGCAGCCGCCGCCTATTTAATTATTTTTAAAATAAGTGTTGATTTTAAACTACGTGCGTGATATGATAATTCATGTTCTGTTTTTGGTATATTTTGTCCCAGTAGCTCAGTTGGATAGAGCATACGCCTTCTAAGCGTACGGTCGGGGGTTCGAATCCCTCCTGGGACGTTTCGAAGTTGATTTAGATTGATTTAGATCTTTTACAAAAACAGAAAAAAGCCCCTAAAACCCTTGTATATCAAGTGTTTGGGGCTTTTTTTATTTTTTTAACACAAGTCGAGAATGTCATAGAATAATATAGGTTTTTGAATTTTTCTACACATTTTCTACACACAGATCGCATTTTCTTTTTCGGGTTTCTTCATTAAATATTAAGAAGGAGCCACAGGGATGCTTCCGACTCATGGCTCCAATTCGTTAATGAAGTAGGACTAGCATTTTACGATCAGCGAGCCAGAGCCTCGTGATCTTGCCACCCTGGACCCCAACAGACAACATAGAAGTTTTCTCTAATGATTCAGGAGTATGATCTTCCAACGAGACAGCACCTAAAAATTTGTTGTCTTTATTGTCATAGTAATATTCCATACTGTTTTCAGCGATATCAATTGCGTACTTACTTCCATGCAATGATTTAACATCCTCTTTCGTTTGGCCAACTTTTACTCCTCGGGCTGTTGTATAAACTGATTCCGATCCTTCCTGCAACATTAAACCTCTTGCTATGTCATCTCGATACATAAGATTAACGCCAAAATCGTACTCAGTATATATCCTCAGATTTTCTCCCTCCTTGCCCTTGCCCAGGATTTTTTCTACATCAGTTCTACTCATCCCGTAGCAAACCTTCACTTTCTCGTCATCAACTTTCACAATACACATATCTTTGTCTGAAAATGTGTCTGGCTTGAAACTTGAAGCGCTACCGCAACCAAGCAGTACAATGAATAGCGCCGCAGCCAAGATCCCCTTTAATTTCATTTATACACCTCCAAATTTTACCTTAAATATTAACATCTTTAAGACAAGAGGTACAGGGATTTTCGACAAAAACTAACAATAGCCAACAAAACAAAATCCCAAACGTTTGGGATTTTCATACTCGAAACCTAAAAATACATGTTGTTCACAAACATTCGTTCGTATATAATAATCTCAAAAACATACGAAGGGATGTTCCCTGTGGAAAGGAAGAAGTTAGAAGGAAACGGATTTTGGGAAAGTAGCCGCATTTTACTGCCTGAGCACAGAAGAGCTGCTAAACAGCTAAGTCAGGAGCAAAAGCGCCGTCAAAGAATTGAATACGATGACCAGGAACTTGAACAGTTTGGCCGAGTATTGGCTGAATCCAAGGAGCTTGGCCAACCAGTTACAATTAAGCTGTTTGACGAGAGGGAGCATTTAGTGGTAATTGGAATTGTTGATCGACTCGATCCGTATAAACGCCGATTCATGGTGGATGGTGAGTGGTTTTGCTTGGCCGATGTGGAAGGAGTTGAATAAAATGAAACAGTGGTTAAAAACTATGTGGCCTCCCGCGCTTGTATGTTTAATGTTTATTCATGCGCTATCTTATCAGCTCGGTGCGATCATTGCTTATGGATCTATGCTTTTGCTGTTTGCTGTATATGCCATAATTAGACGAAGAAACCATACATAAATAAATTCAAAGAGCCGCAGGGATGCTTTCCTCATGCGGCTCATTTTATATTACCAGTTTTTCTCCCTGGAGTAAACGACTCGGCTCTTACCATCATTATGCTCCAAATACCCCTGCCGCCATAAACTATTGAGCGCAGCCCTTACCTGTTGCTGCGACCGGACAGACAGATGTGCGATCCTTGGTATATCCAGCCGTACCCATTCGTTCCGGTTTAAATTAAATACGACGCGCAGCAGCTTCCGCTCCAGATCAGATAGCATGCCGGGCTGGCTCCATCGCAAGGATGTTCGATGCCAATAGCAGCCGCGGCGCCTTGGCAGTATGGCAATAAACTTTGACACGATCCCCTTGCAACTCAATCACCCGCACACGGCGCTGCGTGATCTGGTTAGCTTTATCTACATATATAATAGTAACAGTCTGGCCGATGTACTTTCTCATGCTCATCGCCTCCAAGAACATTTGTTCCTATTATATACGAATATATGTTTGGTAAACAACAAGAAAAATCCCCCATCAACCATGAAATCAAATTCTATTTATTGACGTACATACGACAATGCTGTATATTCAAGTTAATAAGTCGTACATACGACAATAACGGGAGGGTTAAAGAGATGAATGAAATTACAATCCGAAAAGTTAGATACCAATTGCCAGAAGGATTTACATCAGTAGGTAGAGACATTTACGACGAAACAGGCCGTATATGTTCGCTGTTTCTCGGGGGGTACAGAGTAGGTGACGACCGCCCTTACGTGATGACTTTTTGGCAGCAGAGTCACCCGTTGAGAAGAATCGAGCCTGTTGAAGTGAGTAATGATAGCGGAGTAAACAACGCTTACGCATGGGAACTATCGATGAAGTTGCTAAAAATGCTTATGGATGGAGGGAAATTGGCAGAAGATTACGAGGAAAAGCTTAAGATCGTTGATTCCGAGTTCGAAAAATTTGGTGATGAAGCATTGAAGGTGCATGTATTAAGTCGAATCGATGCTGTGATTAAGGAATACAAGAAATCTAGAGTATGGGACTATACTCTGCTGGGAAAGTAACCCCGCTGGATCGGGTGACAACGGTAAAGGGGTACTCGGAACGCATGGGGATCCATATAAGAACGGTTCAGCGGATGTGCGAAGACGGTCGCTTGAAGGCTAGAAATGAATATGGAGTCTGGTTGATAGAGTTGGAAGATAACTAGAGTATATATTTCAGCCTATAAATCGGGGAGGAAACCAATTGATCAAAGAACAAGAATTTGAGAATAAACTACACGCTTTATCCTGTACAACTCATTTGCCTAACAATCAGCTTTATAATGTTTTATTTGTTATCGCAAATAAGCGCGGTAATGAATTTGTTTTCTCAGAAGATAACGTTTGGAAAGTGATTGCAAAGGATTATGCACTTCAGATATATGAGGATCAAGCTAATCAACTGCATATTATAAATCAGTTTATGCAGTTTTCGGAGAATGATAATGAAGGAATGAAACATTTGCTCGCAGAGTTGGGCGATTCTCAAATTTTAATTCCTGAATAAAAGCAAAAGCACCCCCACCAGCCACGAGGCCAGTGGGGATATTTTTTTATTTCAACAACCCTACCCGATCCAAGATGACTGCAAGTTGCTCCCGCGTCACAGGCTGACCCAGCCCAAATACCCCAGGCGACACGCCAGCCAACACGCCGGACGCCGCAGCCTTCGCAATCGACGCCTCTGCCCAATGACCTGCCGACACATCTTTAAATTCTGTTTTCTTTGGCACTTGTGGTTCCTCCTCACTTCTTTCTATTCCAAGAGCCTCAGCGATCCCCGACGCGGTAGCCTGTGCCAGTTGCTCCAGCCATATGGCGTCCTTGAGCAGTGCCACATCCTCCGCATGAGAGATAAAACCGTATTCCATCAGCACGGCAGGCATCTTGGTTTCCCTAAGAACCGCAAGATTGGCCGTCTTGACTCCTCTGTCTGGTCTGCCTTTGGCCTTGTACAGCGCGGCCACATGACGGTGTATCGTCTCCTGATACGTCTTACTGGCAGCAGAAGAACTGGTATGACGGAAGGTTTCGAAGCCGCCTTTATCGGTCGCGCCAGCGTTGATGTGGGTGGAAAGGAAGAAATCTGCCCCTGCTTTATTAGCGATTGCTGCCCGATCTGAAAGTTCCAAAAACACATCAGTTTGTCGGGTATAACTCACCTCAGCGCCCCAATCATTCAGCAGCTTACCAATTCGCAGCGCCAGCTTGAGAGACAAATCCTTCTCCTGCAAGTCGTTTCCGACCGCCCCGGGATCCTTGCCGCCATGTCCTCCGTCAATGACAATCTTTTTGCTCAATCTGTCCACTCCCCTTTTTATTGTAATTGCCGATCCCATCAACCGGCCCCATCCATCATCTTGCGGCCATAGGTAGGTGCTGCCCCCGCCGTCACCATTGAGGGCATGCACACATCCCAGCCCCAGCATTACGTCTGCCATCTGGTCGAGTGTCAGAGCGCCGGAAGATGTGGCCAGTACCAAATAACCTTCTCTGGTAATTCCCGCCGCCGTGCGCCTGCTGGAGCCATTAAGGATATCGGCGCCAGTCTGGTCACGTTTGGCTGTCTCGGCAATTACCTTGCGACTGGCCCGCAGAAGCACTGGCGATCCCTGTACCGACCAAATAGCACCGGCTGGCGCTTTACCTATGTGCAGCGTTTTGTTTGGTAACATGTACAACTCGTCCCGCGGCGCAGTCTTTGGTGTATCCTGAACTACAGTCTTGCCGTTAGAAATGACTCGTCCAATCGGAGTGCCGCGGCTTGTGTCGGCAAAATTGAAATTGCAGGCAACGTCAGCCTTGGACTCCTGCCCTAGCTGCTTGACGGTCGCTCCCTCCCGGTATGCCGCCGCGATCTTGTCAAAAAGAGGTCTTGAAACAACGTATCGGATCTGGTGGCCTTTAATCGTTTTAGTTTGAATCATTGGCCGCTACCTTGACTTGCTTTACAAATTGGTGACCAAAGACCGCAAACGCCCCAACCAGAATTCCCTGAATGACCGACAGGACAGACCAGCCGAGGACAAAGCCTGCAGCCACAATAGCAAGTGCAGTTACGATATACACAATGCTCCAGTTAGGCACTCTTGGTGTTTTCTTAAGGGTGAAACCAACAATCCAGCATGCTACCAAAACTCCCAATAACTCAGGTGCAATCATTTCCAATACAATATTCCATTCCATTTCTATCATCTCCCTTTATTGTTTTCCTTCAATACGATCTAAGCGCCGATGTGCTGACTTGGCGCTCTCCTCGATACGTGTAACCCTCTCAGATACCCCGTCAATACGTTGGCTCTGGGAGCGTTGCTCAAAGCGTATATCGTCTACACCCCTGATTAGATATTGCATGTCTGACCGGATAGTGGCATCCTGAGCCGCTTCTGACGCCGTATCCTGCTTTGCGGTTCGATTTCTTCCAATCCAGCCAAGCGCCGCTCCACTGAGTGCCGACAATATTGCGATAATTGTTGCTATTTCCAAGCCAACACCCCCTTTCTCTCATATAAAAAGCCCCGCATGACACACGGGGCTGCTGTTGGTTACTCTGGTCGTCCATCTTTGTTGAGTCCGAGGGCTGCCAATTCAACTTCCACATCTTGCTGCAGCGTAGCAGGAACTTGCGCGAACGTACGCCTTCCTGCAATGATCAGCGTCGCAAATACAGTAACGAGTGCCATTGTGTATCCACCTCCTCCCCATAATAAAAGGAGCCGCAGAAGCATATTAAAAATCATGCTATCCGGCTCCTAAAAACAAGACATATAGTTCGGCGATTGCTTCCATGGCCGTCAGATTCTCCCGCCTGGACTCCGCAAGTTCGGCTTCAAGCTGCGCAATTCGTTCCTCGGCTGACGGTGATGGTTCCGGCTTTGGTTCCGGCGGTGTGTACGGGTATTTGTATTCGACGCCGTTGACTTCTTCAATGATGTATTGAACGCCGTCTTCTTCGATTATTTTAGCCAAAATTTACCGCCCCCTCACATATTTGAGCACAAAACCGTCACCGCCGTTAGTCCCATCTTGGGAAGCGTGTAAAGCTCCAGAACTATACCTGCGGCCTCCTAATCCACCAGTCGCAGATATAGTTACTGTTTCAACTATCTTCTTTGCGACTGTCACAATCAGACCACCGCCTCCGCCTCCGCCTCCGCCTCCGCCAAGTCTTGTTTTGTTAGAGGGTTCTGGAAATAAGCCGTCACCGCCATTGAGACCTTTAGCGGCAATTGAACCAGTTCCTGTTATGTTGTCAGCAATCAAAAATACACTCCCCCCGCCAAAACCGCCTCCTCCGCCTAATCCACCATCCAAATGAGGCGACCACTCATTTTGATTCGCTCCTCTACCGCCATTACCACCACCAGCACCCTTATAAAGACCAACAATTTCAAGGGATTTTGATGACTTTATTAATGTTATATTGGTGGAGAACCCTGGTGTTGGCAGGGTTACAATTCCAAAACGTATGCCTCCTCCATTTCCTCCTGCCGAGCCTTCTCCTGCTACGCCTCCACCACCACCTTCACCACCAATATTGCTACCCTCACCACCACCATTTCCACCATTTCCACCGGCGCCTCCGCCACCACCGCCAACACCGCCATACCAATTCATCGGAGTTCCCCCAATCGACCCAGGAACCCCTTCACCTTTGCCTCCTCCGCCTCCACCAGCACCTGCTCCACCCCCTCTGCCACTGGCCGATCCACCTTTTCCACTCACAGAGAGTAGTCCATCTACTCTTGCATCGCCACTAACTAGAATGATGATCCAGGAATCACTAGGTGTGACGGTCACCCCAGATGGAATGTATATACTACTGAATCGATGTATGCCACTCGGCAACTGTACGTTGGCCGTAGGATTAAACGCCCCGTCCGAGCCGTCATTAAAAACCTCAAGCTCGGCCAACCAATCCGGGCAGCATCCGCCCCCGCCATTTTGTTGCGGAATCTTAACAATACCCATGCTATACCTCCTCCACGCCGTAAACGGTCATTGTAATATCCGTGCCGACATCCTGCTTCGCCGCAAGGACCTGGGATGCAGCTATGACAATTTTAGTATCCTGGATGATGACTGATCCTCCCGGCTCTATAGCCAGCCCGTTGATAATCATATTGCCGTTGGCCGCACCGCCCTGATAGATGCTGACTTTGCGCTCTGTCGTCCCTGTGTTAGCAAGGTAAATTTCCGTGACCTGCGCTGTCGCTCCAGCAGGAGCTGTATATCTTGTAGTGACGGTAGCTGATAGCGCCGCCTGCGCCAGCCGTTTAATCGTGACTGCCAATTACATCGCCCCCATTCGCAATTTCCTATACAAATCATCCACCGCAGCAGCCGGCTTTTCGATCTGTCCATCAACATATTGCTTTGTCGCGATGTGCGTTGGCTGTGTTGGTGCTCCAACATTGGCCTGTCCCGCTGCATCCCGCTGAATGATTCGGTTTGGTGTGGCGACAGCGGTCGCACCGTGTGCCGATGTTGCATCCTTGTGCGCATTAATGTCGTCCTGCGCATTTTCGGCAGCGCCTTTTGCTTCGTTTGCTGTAGACTGAGCAGAACTTGCAATCTCCTTAGCTTCTTCCACTTCATCTTTTGTTGCCCAAACCAGTGATTGATCAATGACCGCGCTGACGTTGGGGGCATTTTGAACAATCGTGATTAAATCAATGTATTTTTCGACAATATCGGCCCCACCACGCGCAGGAATATACTCTGCAGCTACGCCAGCGTTAGCATAGCAATACAAAATTTCCCCGACGTCTGGATCTTCAGCAAATACCCCGATTTCCCGGAAGTAAAACCCTTCCGTCACATCAGCATTTGTGAAGTACCCGCCAATTATAGCCCGGCCGTTCGGCCTCGCCTGTAGCTTTCGAATATTAAGTGACATTCTCAGCGTGATCAATCCATTCAAATCCGGAATGATTTGCCCGCCGAGTTGGCCGCTTCCTATCCCGATGCGCGTAAACTTTAGGAGTGTGCCCGTTTGCGCCTTGGCCTGAAGCACTCTGCCCCTATTCGTTATTTGCATCCCACCGAATGCAGCCATAACTTACACCACCTGTTCTATTGTAATGTGGTCCCCGATGTGCAGGACGTTCGCGAAATACAATTCCATGGTCGATTCTGTCGTAATTTCAATTGCTTCGAGCCAGGACCGTTCATTCTTGACGCTGTTGATTGCTGCAATGAACTCCTTCGCCTTTTCTGTTGTTGCTGAAGGATCGCTGGTCACAACCTTGAAATGATACGGCTCGCCGCCATACTCAAACCATTCTAAGACTTCACCGGTATCAAACACGGCAGCAATCAGCTCTGCCACTGCTGAAGGCGTGCCCTTACGCTTATGCCAGGGCAACGCGTTTTTCACCAGATCCCGCCGCTGCTCCAGCGATAAGTCCGGATCGTAGAAATCCACATGCCATTGCCATGCTAGTTCGTCAACCCATTGCTCCGGCAGGGTATCAATATGATGGACAATGCTTAATTGTGGGATGAGCGTTGTGACGTCCTTTAGTTGTCGGTCCAGTGATTCGGCAGCCGCCGAAATTGTGGGATCATTCCGCAAGTTCGGTGGCACCAGATCGATCAATCGAACCATTTGAATGTCAATCATCCTCGATCCCCCCGTAAGTGACAATAATGTCTGTTTCAGGGTTGGTCACAATCGCAATTTGCGTGTCATCCAGCACAGTATATGATGGGGTAGTCATCTCTACACGGCGCGCTCCTGCATTCATAATCCGCCGCGTTAATTCGGAAGGAATGATATTTCGTCCGATCCGTGCTTTTTGCCATGACACATAGGCTTGCACTGCCTGATTGATGGATGACTGTATCGTCGACGCTTCAGAAGCGTTTTCGCTGTCAATCCAATACTGCAGGTTGACGGTATACGGAACAACCGTAGGGGCTGCTACCGTCACCCGATCCGTTAACGGGCGAATGGTACGGTCATTGAGCACGCCGCTCACTGCATCGAGGATATCCTGTGTCGGCAACTCCCCGCCTCCCATTAACACCAGCACCGCTACTTCCGCCGGTGCTGGTGAGTAAACCCGCACATCCATGATTCCAGGATGCGCCGTGCGCGCCCAATACTCATAGGCCCCGGCCGGTCCAGCAACGCTGAATCGCTCAGGCGACGTGTGGATACGCTCCCGATACGGGTCGTCTGCTTCCATATTCGTTCCACCGGAAGTTTGGGTTAGATTCTCCACAGCAGCAATGTACGGCAGCGGATCGACCAATGTACTTAGCTGACCGGGCATGTATCCATTGCCAATGGTGCCCGGCTCCATACAAGTAACAGGGATATCGGACGTCAAAGCTCCCGGCGGAATTTCGGCATATGCAGCTGTGGCAAAGAAAACTTCATTACCGGCTGAAACGCGGGTGCCCGCTGGGATCGGCGCAGCAGAAGGCAATACTGCAGATAGTCTAAATCGTTGCGTAGTGACCGCCGCTGTAGCGGCCAGGCGCGTCGTCTCCACAAATGCACCTAAGTGATCCAAATAGTCTTCGGCTGCATAGCGCAATAAATTCCGCTTTGCTGAATGGTCGATCAGCACGCGCTGTTGAATAATCAAATCAGCAATCGTCATTAAAAAAAGCCGTACCGGATCGCCGGGAAACAGCTTGCGACCAGATACGGCCTCATAGACCGTGATGATTTCCGTTTTTATCTTTTCTGGATCGACATCCACAAACTGAATGTCCGGCAGATCGAAAACACTCATAGCTCTATCCCTTCTTTCAAACGTATGGCCACAACCGTCATTAATTTCCCGTCGCTCTCGTCGGTATCAAATGTGACGGACACAACTTCGACACGAGGCTCAAAATCAGTAATCGCGGTAACGATATCGGACGTCATGATCGCTTGTGAGACTTCCAGCGGCTTATCAAGCGATGCCACGCTAATGCCAAATGACCGATGCAGCGGCACCGTTCCCGACACCGTTGTTATAATGGTGCGGACGTTTTGTAAAAGCTCATCTATGCCACTAGCAGAAAAATTTATCGGCTGCGGCTTTGAAGAAACGGTATAATCCATCTCATCACCTACACATATTCCTGGAGTGTAATATCTGCACCGCCCACAAGCAGCTTCCCTCTGTTATCAAGGGAGGTCCATTGCTGACTGATCGCAGATATGTACCATGATTTCGCCCCGATCGGCACACCGCCGATGATCAACCTTTCGATTCTTCCTTCATTGCAATACTTAGTTAGACGGGACAATTCATTCCTCGGCTTCATTCCGTACCGGACATCGAACCGAATAGAGAATGTTATTTGATCCTGCCCCGGCCCCAAATATTCCGGCTTTGGCTGAGCCAAATGAATATCATGAACCGCCCATCTTGCAGAGCTGCTTCGCTGGAAATTATCAAACGTCCGGATCTTCTTCTCGCTGGCAACAAAGACGAGCGGCCCGAAAGTCCCGATCATAATTCCCCTACCGTTCCAATAAAAAATCCTGTCTCGATGCCATTGCCAAGAAATAGACAAAGAACCGGTTCACCTATCACAGGAAGTTGAATGACCGCGTTAGCTATGGGAGGAATCACGGGTTCTAGCCAATCCGAAACCTGATCATCCTTATCCGGAAATGTTGCCCTTATGGCCTGCTGGCTGGCATCCACGGCCGACACAATGCCTAGTCGTATGTTTTGCATCAGTACCCCAGCACCTTTCTAATTTCAATTCTTGTTTCATATCCATTGCCAATCATATGATTAGCCGAATCAATAATGTACTTACCGTCGAATGCGCCAAATCCAGCCACCGTAATCGTAACACCTTGCATTAACGAAGGATCACCCATAAGTGTCAAGGAGGCTTTCTCAGCCTCCTTGTTTTTATTCCGGAGTGCTTTCTGCGCTTTTTTCGTCGCTTCAGCTGCACTAGCCACACGCTCATTAAGTTTCAGTGTAGGCCCTGTCTTGCCGGGAATGCGGTACGTCCCTGTGATGGTTGTCTTCTTTTTTTTCTTAGTCATCAGGTAAGTAATCGTACAGGCAGCATAGGCTGCATCTGTCGTGGAAAGATCAAAGTTGTGTGATTTCAAATTCGACTCACCACGTTTGATGCTTCGCACGGGAGGCATGGATTCATATTTTCGATCATCAAAAAGGACGATTGTGTCATTCGTTACCTTGACACTTACGCCCTCTTTCGATGCTACTTCTTCTAAAAAACCTATTCCCGTCTGTTCCGTTTGATCCAACCGATCAAACTTTACATCCTGGGTTTCCATCATAACTTTCATCCCAGCAGCTGCTGCTATTTTACGGGCAATTTGGGAAAGGGATACTTTTTCCCAAGCTTTTGTTGACCGCTCATTTTTAAGCTTGGAGTTAGCAGGCAAGCTAGCTGCCTTGATGGCTACTGTTTCGGGCGGACCACTAAAATTGACCGAATCAACCGCGAATACACCGCAATTCAGGTATAATGTTTTTCCTGAATTCTCCCAACTAGGCAAGTTGATCTTTGCTTTAATTCGATCCCCATCTTTCGGCAACCAAGGTTTGCGCCAGTTCCCTTCCCGATCCTCCAGCGTTAACTGCAGGTCGTCCGCCTGTCCGGTACCGTTATCGGTGTACGAGAAAGAGGTCATAAATTGTGATATGGTGCTTGTAATATTTAACCCTTGATACTCAATTTCTACCTCTGCGCGGCGCGGATTCATCCTATTCCTCCCGTCGCCACGGTGGAATACTTTCAGGCGCTGCCGGTTGTATGATAGGCACTTGCAGCAAAACACCTGAAGGAAACACCGTCGTCTCGATAAAGGAAGGATTGGCCTGCATCAGTAAGGACATGCCATTCTCAGTGCCATACACTTTGAAACTAATAATGTCCCATTGATCACCTTGAATGGTTTTGTATGTCATTGGAAACTCAATCTCCTTTCCTGTTGCCTCATCTGCTTGTACCAACGAGAAAAATCATCAAAGGATTGTTTCGATCCCTGCTCCACCTGCTTTTGCACATCCCCCGGAGCGCCACCCTGAACGACAATTTGGGGGGAGTATACAATAGATGTCTCACTGTTATTGACTGCATGGTTTTTAATCAGCTTATTGGTTTGCGATGCAAGATCGGACGTGGTGTCATGTCCCATTATTCTATTGGTCTCTTCCAGCAGCGCATGCGATCGCGGTTTGTTGTTAATCGGAATGGCCATCTCTGGCCCTTCCTCTGCAAAGATAGATGGACGGTTTGCTAAACCACCATCCGCATATTCATCCAGCTTAAGCCCCGTCTTATAGTCCATCCCCAATCGCTGCCTTGCTTCCGCTGGAATGTTGGATGTGCCGCGTGATTCGTTGAAGACCACATCTACGTTGATTTTATGCTCCGTTGGCATCTCACTCATCCGATTGTTAATATCATTTATTCTAACGAGAGCAGCGTCGAATCTTGCCTGCTCTTCGGTTGACATATCTTTAAACTTCTTCGCCTGCTCTTCAAGTG
The DNA here is from genome assembly GCA_004134985.1 of Paenibacillaceae bacterium. Taxonomy (GTDB): domain Bacteria; phylum Bacillota; class Bacilli; order Paenibacillales; family Paenibacillaceae; genus Paenibacillus_D. The sequence continues at coordinate 149,007 of REGQ01000001.1, forward strand.
TGCCGCCGAGGTCGATTTCTATGATGTTTTTCTGGGCGTTGTACAATTCTTCGTAGCTGGATTTCGCTGTATTCAGTTCAGCCGTTTTCTCAGATTGTTTACTAATTTCATTGAATATTTTCTTGTTAACCTCTTCCGCCTTTTTAAACAAATCATCAGAAGTTCCACTAATAAGACCAATATTTCCAAAATGCAAGCCAACCGTGTTTCCAAGTTCATTCGCTCTTTTGATCAAGTCTTGCATCTTCGCTGTTCTTTCTTCTGAGAACTCCATTTGATTTATTTTTTGAAACTCTGCCTCATAGCGCCGAAATAAAGGGATAGCCGCATCAATGGCGTCTCTTTCTGCTGCAAAAGCTTTGACTCGCTCTTCTTGTTTCGCTATTTGATCCCCAATATTCCCAATTTCTTTTTCTAACTTTGACTGTTGGGCTCGTTTTTCAGCGACAACCCCTTCGAGACGCAATTTTTCCAACGCTAGCTCTGCTTCGTTCATCTGGTCGATGATTCCTAGTTTTTCAAGCATCTTTCCTCGCTCGATGTCGTAGTTAGTCAAAGTTTGCGGAAACATGTCTTGTAACTGCTGAGTTAATTCGGCCATTCTCTCCTGCGCCGCAGTTAGTTCCTCGGCCGTGCCGACATTATTTTTAACCGCATCGTCAAGCGAACGGTATTCATCGGTTAGGGTTTTGGTCAGTGCGGATTTATCCGCCACTTCCTGATAGCTCTCTGCCGCTTCCCGCAGCGCGCCTCCCATATTGATCATTTCTTTCCGGGCCTTCTCTTGATGCTTGCGATAGGCAACAAATCCCAAGCCGAGCGCTCCAATACCAGCAACAGCCAAACCGATCGGATTGGCAAGCAAGCCCAGCGCAGGTCCTAACAAACTTACCCCTTTTGCTGCACCGCCGCCGACACTTGCCAGCTCTTTCATCACCTTAACGGTTCCAAAAATTCCTTTACCCGCTTTCATTGCTGGCATTGCCAGCACACCAGCTGACAATACAGATGAGGCTCCATTAAAGGAGAATGCCTCTTTAAGCAGACCGCCCAGGATTTTTTTACCCGACCTGGCGATCTCTTTGCCGACCTTTTCGAATTCCTTCTTCCCTGTGCCCTGCCACCAAGCAGAGAAAGGTTTGGAAACCAGACGATCCCAGGCAATTTTCACTTTGCCGATCCAGTCTGCATTTTGCCAAACCGGGCTTTTCGTCATGGCGTCATATTCTTTTTCCGCTTGAGCCATGAGATTCGGAATAAGCGCGGTCAGTTGCGTAGCTGCTTTACGGATCGTTGGGGCCAACTTACTGCCTATCGTGATTTTAGCGCCATCGACAGCGGCTTTGAGCAAGTTCATTGCGCCGGAATAGGTATCCATTTGCGTCTTAGCCATATCCATCAAGGCTCCGTCTGCAGAAGATACACTTCCCTTCAAGCTGTCGTACTCATTGCCTAGACCGTCGAGGATGCCTGTGAAGGTCTTTAGATGTTCCTTACCCGCAATCATCGAAATGTACTGCGCTTTTTGGGCATCGGTCATGGGGTCAATCTTTGCCTTTACCTCACGGAATACCTGTTCAAGTCCCTTAAAATTTCCTTTGGCATCAAAAGCAGAGAGGCTTAGCTTTCTCATTGCCTTTCCGGGATTACCCAAACCACTTGTAATGTTGGATGTAATGGCATTAATTGCTGTACCCGCTTCCGAACCCTTGAAACCACGGTTGGCCAGAATCCCAAGTAAAGCGGCCGATTCTTCGAGTGGCACGTTGTTGGTTTTGAACACGCCACCAGCGATAACAAAGGCATCCATCAGTTGCTCAACACTCGTGTTGGCTTTTCGTCCGGTTTGCGCGACCTTGTCCAAATACGGCATTAAATCACCAACGCCGATTCCCATGGCCGCCATAGAGTCGGTAGCCAGATCCGATGCGCGGCCCAAATTCATGGTACCCGCCTCAGATAGACGTAGGACTGGCTCAATACCGGCCAATACCTGCTCGGTATTCCAGCCAGCAAGGGATAAGTATTTCAACCCCTCCGCGGCTTCTGTCGCCGTCTTTGATGTTTCGCTACCCATTTCCTTGGCTTTGGCTGACAAACGTTCAAAATCATCACCTGATGCGCCTGATACAGCCTTCACATCCGCCATTCCCTGCTCAAACCCCGCGAACGTATCCATAATGTCTTTTCCAAAGCCGATCACCCTGCGAGCGGCGAAGATGCCGCCGATCATGGTCCCTGCACTTTGAGCCATCGTCGTAAATTTTGTGAAAGCATTTCGCGTGTTGTTCAGTTCAATCCGAGTGCGCTTGAGGTCTTCTCGCAATGGGCGCGTTGCATCAGGCGGTGACCTTACACGATTAAGCCGCGTCAGGTTGTCCTGCAGCGTGCGAAACTCGCGGGAAGCCGTCGAGAAGGACTTGGCAAAGGTCGATTCCAGATTGGCGCCCAGTTTAAACGCTATCTCATATTCCTTACCCACCCTTGCCACCTTCCTTCAATTCAATAACTGTTTTTTGCCAAACAAAAAGCTCTCGCAAGGGGAGCGAGAGCCAATATGGAATTGGGGTGTGAGTTAAAATGGACAGCACGGCGGCAGCGCGCTTAATCAGCTCTGCTGTTCCGCCTGCGCCATGGTTGCCAATTCCGCTTCGATAAAAAAATTGTTCACCCGCATGGTAAGCTGTGAAAAATCCTGTGCTTTCAGCGCAAAGAAAAATTCAACGGGCTTTCCCGCAGCTTTGGCCAGTACATAAACCTGAAACTCCTTCGTAGTTTCCTTGACCATAATATATTGATTCCCATTAGACGTATTCAAAAATTGACGCTCAATGGCAAGCATATCGCCGCCATTAAGGGATTCCAAGTCATAAGAGATTTCTGTAACCCTCTCTCCTTCAAAATCAATGGGACGTAATAATGTGTAATTTTCCATGATCTACAGTCCTAACTGCTGCCGAACTTGGGCAAGGTAATCCTTGCCGTTGAACACAGCTTTGAAATTTAGTTTGTCGATCTCCAGTACCGTTTTTCCATCGATCATGATTTTGATGTAAGTGACTTCCATTTCGTTCGTCGTATCGGTTGTCGTTCCAGGATCAAGCTTGCCGATGTCGCCCGACTTGGGAAGGGCTTTAACCGTTACCTTGATTCCCTGGGACTTCATCTCTCCCGTTCCTGTGTTGTGAACCTGCTGCGCTCCCCTGAAATCCAGTGTGTGAGAAACAGGCGCATGCAAACTCATTGTCTGGCCTGTGATCGTCCGCCAATTTAGCGTAACTGACATACTGGCATAATGACCAAGTGTCGGGCTGTCAATTTCCCCCGCAATTCCTGCGCCCCGCATTGTTTCGGTCAGCGCCTCAATGCTGGGTAACGTGACATCAACGGTTCCCAAAAACTCGGAACCGTTACGATAAGCGGTATAGTTAATTAGTTTGTCTGGTATTTGCTTCAATGGTTAGTCCTCCTTATGCGAATGTGTCGCTCACGTATTGCGCATCGTATTCCACAATAAATTCCAAATCTCGCGCAGGAGACGGCGGCGTCGCGTAGACATGAAAACGTACAATACCATCCGCCAAATCCTCCACGGGGTTGTCTGTTGCTTGGAACTCAACACGCCCGCCCAACAGAGCACCCTGTGCGACCAGACCATTCAGCCACAAATTAAGGGCATCCGTCACTGCCTCCGTCAGACGGCGGTCGCCTGGCCGGTCCACATACTCCCAATAAGTGAGAATAATCATGTTTTGTATCCAACTAAACATGCGCCGAACCGGAATGAAGTTGTCTTTTGGGCCAATCGTTGTCGGATAAGCCCCCGTACGATTCCCCCATACTCGCCATCCGCCAATAAAATTAAGGGCAGTAACAATTCCCTCCCCGTTAAGGTAGGCCGCCTGATCCGGACCTAAAAACATGGGCGTTCCGTCTTCCAGTACCGCTCCAGACGCCTGCAAAGGTTGATTGCTTGGCGACACATACGGGATATTGTCGTTTAAAGCATCCGTCGCAGCGATTGCCCCGGCCAACTGTGTCGACAGGTGATATTGTCTCCCCTGATGCTCCACCTTAGGGTAGCAAACAAATTGACTTGGGGCGGTATAGTTGTTTGCTGCCTTCCAGATAGGCGCATCGGTGTAACGATTCACAGTGTCGCTTGGAATATCGGTTAGCGAAACGGCTTTAAACAAACTGTTAATGCTCCATGCTTTGGCCGTCATCAAAGTTGCGACAATAGGGTCCTTGGAATAGCCTGGTGCCAGTACCATGCCCGGCACGCGTCGAAAACGCGGGAAAATCTGATTGAGCAATTCTAATCCTGTCGGTTGCCCCGCACTGCCAATGCCGCCAATAATGTCTGCTGACGTGACTGCCGACGGATCAAGCTTGTCATAGGAAGCCGACAATGCGGGTGCAGTGCCGATCGCTCCGCCCGTGATCACCTGGATAACAAGTTGGCCTTTATCGTCAAAATCCAATTCGTAATCCGCACCTAGATCATATGTTGTTGCCCCGTCACTCGATTTGACCACAACGGACGGCTTCAGAACACCCTGTTCCTTCACTGTACCCAAGCCGCTGAGGACCTGTACCGTTGCAGAGGATACAGACTTTTTGTGTATTTCCGGATCAAGTACGTTAACCAACACCACCGGCGACATCCCATAAAGCACAAATTGCGAATATATAAACTCGCTCAGTGTGAAATCCCATTCATCGCTATAACCAAAAGCTTGCACAGCCTCGTCAAAGGAAAAACAAATAATGGGCTCGTTTACCGGCGGAGTCGCTCGTTTGGACAAATTGACAGCCGCTGTGCCGAACACAATGGGCAATGCGCCAGATAGCTCCGGTGGCTTTACTTGTGGCGGCGCTTCTCTTGTGCTAACCCCATGCTTGTACACCATTACGCTTCATCCTTTCTGTGTTTCAATGCTTCAAAGGCTTTATGTTCCAACGTTCCCGCCGTGTCCACTCGTTGAAGTGTTTCAGACAAGGCAGAAACGGGAACAAGCAGGCGGCTGACTTCTGGCTGCTTCACCAACTCTGACAGGTAATCAGGCACTCCTTCCCGAAAAACGGTAAAACGCAAAAGTCGGCCACCGCGAAGATTGGGGCCGACATAGATCAATTGTTCTTTACTCACTTTAGGCTCTTTCTTCGTCTTAATTGGCTGCTCATTGGCAGCTGATTCCTTACCAGCCATGTAAATCAACTCCTTCATAGTTTTGCCGCGTGACCGTCTGCACGCTCCAAGTGGTGTGAGCCAATCCTACCCATAACGGATAGGGCTGCTCATCGGGTATTTCCCAGGAATAGGGGTACTCAACCGTAAACTTGTTATCAATGATCACTTCCTCGAAAAGCGCCTGACGCACATACTCCATCAGATTAAGCAAATCATATGCCCCGTCCGGATGGACAAAGGCTTCTGGGTCCTGATCATTTACACTGTCTTGATAGATCCCAAAGTAAAGATCGATTTTCACACTAGAAAACAGCAGGGAATCCGGTTTCTGTTGCTGATCTTCGCCGTTTATAATACGGGCAACGATGTAAGGAAAGTCGATCTTCTCCGCCTGTCTCGCATTTTTGAATGGCAGGTTCCACTCAAACACTTCCGGCTTTCGAAATTCGCCTCCTTGTCCTTGTGCGGCGGTGTATTCATCCACCGCTTGCCGCAAGAAGGCAGTCAAGCTTTTGAGCAGCAAAAACGCCGTCATATCGTTTTCAACCTCCCCAGGACGCGGCCGACCTCGTGATCAAGCCGCTTTCGCATCCGTTTATTCGCTTCGTTATTGATGTGCTCCGCAACACCCGGCTCGCCCATCATGATTGGGACAGCAGGTCCATAAAGCTCCTGTATTGGCATCCGCGATCGCCCCGCTCGCTTAAATACGCCGATATGACCGCTACCCATCGAAGCGATGAACGCGCCTGGAATCGGCTTACCACCGCTACGCTTAACGGATGCTTTCAACACCCTCGGCGGTCTAGCGGGCTGCTTGGTCGGACTCGTTTTAAACCGAATTAGTGGGATGTTTGTTCCCTTGGACGTCATTAGCAATTCCATCTTGGCTGCGTTGGCTTTTTTCACCTTAATGTTGCCATACTTGCTAATGTCTTTATGCTTAATGTCATACGTCTTGCGGATCGTTCGAGACGCTTCCGTTTTGATCCCCTGCCCCACACGATTCAGGGCAGAGGAAAAAGCCTTCGGAATATTTTTTTGCACAAATTGTATGCCAATCGTCGCCTGCTTGATTTGTTTGGCATCCACAGAAAGCTTCATGATTGGTTTCCTTCAATTGTGACTTCGATGACACCCATGTTTACGGCTACCTTGTCGACGATATAAGGATATCCACGCTCTCCAAGATCTCCAAACAGCATTTGTTCTCCTTCCACGGGCACATATCCCAGATCGCGCTGACGGACAAAGAATGTCACCGTGGAAAGATAGACGCCTTCGGGGTTGGTATTTGTCGTGCCTGAAGTAGACAAGCGCTGGCGCTCGTTAATCAGATCATTATCAATGACGACAAGTACTTTCCGGCCGCGGATGCTTTTTTCCTCGCCAAATTCATCAAAATTGATGAAAACAGCGAGGTTGTCCTGCTCAACCTGTTGTTTAAATGTCGTCATGCTCATCGGCCTCCTCGTAGAGATCCGTATATTGCTGCAGGCGTTGATCTGCGTTGGAGGCTGGATCGATATCCACCTTGAACAGCAGCTCTTTTTGTTTCTCGGCGGTTAACTTGCTGAATTCCTCCAATGTTGGAAGTTCCACCGTTTCCCCGCCCTCTGGTGGGGGGATATGTCCAGGCTGCAGCGGCGTCGTTTCTGTCAACTTGCCCGACTGCAGCAGGTGAAAGACATCCCCTGGATCGGCATCAAAAAGGGAGCCTCTACCGTACAAGGCTCCCTGATGCTTTACAAACCCTTTATTCACTTGATATTGCATTCTCCATTCTCCTTTCATTTTCCCAAGCGTTTGGGATTTTAAGTATTGATGACCGCCCAGGAATCGACATCGAACGGCTTCGGCAGCGGACGAGATTTCAGCAGCAGCTTTTTCGTATCATTCTCACGATTGACAGTTACTTTCGGTACGCGAGTCGCTTCGATCGTTACGAAATTATCCGACCCTTCCGGAATTTGCGTAATGGCTCCATACACCATTTCACCAATATTCCTTGCACCAACAATGACCTTCTCAGGGGAGATGTATGGTTTGAGTTCTTCATCGGTATCATCCCAATACCATGCAATGTACTGATAAAGATCAATTCCGAGTTCCGTTAAGCGACCAATATAGGCATAGCCATTGCCATTTTGCAGGTTAAGCTGCGGATTGATTGCTCCGAACTGGGCGAATCGCAAGTCCATGTACTGTTTTGTAAAGCGCTCGTCAGCCAGCAGTTGGCGAGTGGCAGCCTGCCCGAGAATCGCAATTTCTGGATTGTAACCAGCCTTTCTTACGAGTGATACCGCTTCATCCAAGTCATCATACTTCTTCGATGTGGCTTGGTTCCATTTCCCGCTACCAGTCAGATCAATCAGATTGTCGAAGCCATAATCGATGGTGTCTGTACGTACTTGTGTCGCCGTATCATCGATGTACCCTGTTACAGTTACTGTACCCGATTGAAGGAGATCAGACACCATCACTTCCTCACGGCGTGTAATTTGGTCATCCAGTTCGTTGTAATCATTCTGCATGTGGACTAATGCCCGTTCCTCTGGCGTAACCCCGCTATTAAACGGGTTTTCTCCAGGCAGCCTACCTTGCAGCAAATCCACATCATATGGCTTATTAATATCGATAAAGGGCGCAGTATATATTTGTGTTTTAAACCCATCCCTGCGCACGTTGACTGATCTGGCGCCTTCTGCCACAAATGGAGCTGCACGCTGTTTGTTTTTGTAAAAGTCCATTAGCACGTGCTTCGTCGGGAAAGTATCAAACCCTGGGAAAAAGGTGTCCCGCATGAACGTGGTGACTGGCATCCGTTTACTGTGCGGCCTGAGCATCGTTTGTGGTTCGTTAATATTAACATTTGGACCTGCTGCGTTTTGCGGGGATGAAAACCCGCCTCTCAGTCGATTCATGATCGCGCTTTGCTTAAGTTTCATGGTTATCCTCCTAGTAATCCGTCTTGTAATGAATATTGACTTCGCGCAACTCGTCGGCGTGCTTGTCTACGGCATCGCCCTCGGCAACATAAAGAGCGTCACGATTGAAAATACCCGTTTTGTAGGCTACCGCTACCAGATCGGTTGTGCTCGTATCTACTTCCGGCGTAGCCAGCACGAACAATGCGACTTCGCTACCATCCTCAGCAGTACCATCAACTAATTTATAGTCGCCGCTCTCCGTCACCTTACCCAGCAGAGCCCCTTTATAGAGCACGCCTTGACCTGATGCCAGTTTGACCGACGTCGTGAGTGGCGTAACCTCGGTGCCGCCAAAGAACGTACGGTCATCCGAAGAAGCGAATTGTGTTGAAATCGTCCCCATACCTGTTACCCCCTTCCTTGTTGTCGATTGGCTTGTGCATGAGCCGCCAATGCTTGGAACACCGAATTGACGCCAGCAACATTACTCAGATCAACATCCGGATCATTGGTTTGCTGCTGCTGAGACAATGCCTGAACTTGTTCAGTGCCTGCAGCTTGATTTGCTGCCACCGCTTGATGGAACATTCCCGCATTCAGCAGTTTGCCTTCCTTCATCGCCTTGAAGGCGAGCTGCTCGGCAGTGATTGGGTTGTCGTATTTGGCTTCATTAACCAATGAAGGATCAATATTGGCTGCGATGGCGTCAATGCCCTTCAATCTTTCCCGCTCCTGGGCGGCGATGTCTGGCGTTGCTCCTGCAGCCTGCGGCGCAGGAACGACAGGTGCGGCAGCAACTGGGGGTTGTGCAACTGCTTGGTTTACAGGCGCAGCATTAGTTTGTTGTCCGTTCATTTCTTCATTCTCTCCTTCACTTTGTTTTAATTTGGCAAATTCATTTCTGATTCGCTCGATGACCTTATCCGGTATCGCATCATTACTTACTGATGTGCTGGCCAGTACGCCGATTTGGTTGTTATGGTCAAACATAATTTCATCGACAAATCCCTTTTTCAGTGCAGTCTGGGCATCCAACCATGTTTCTTTTTCCATCAGTCCCAATATTTCTGCTTGCGGCAGTCCGGTTTTGAGGATATAAGCATTGGCAATGGCCCTATCAACGCTCTGCAACAGTTCAACAGTCTGCTGATGATCATTACGATCACCGTAACTGGAAATCGATGCACAATGAATCATGATTTGTCCAGTAGGGGCAATCATTACTTTACTTCCCGCTGTCCCAATGACGCTCGCAGCACTTCCGGCAAAGATGATCTTTACCGTCACTTTGCCTGAGTAACTATTCAGTGCCGTACAGATTTCCGATCCGGCGAAGACGTCACCACCGCCGGAATTGATCAACACTTCCACATCCTCGCCGCCCGCTTCCTGCAGCAGCGCGTCTACTTTCGCAGGCGATGTGGCTTCCATTTCGAATAAATCGTAAATCCATTGGGAATTCGAGCGAATAATCGGTCCCTTAATATCAATCCTTTTCAGCTTGTTCACCCCCTTCCTCGGGATTCTTTCCGGTGTGAGCTGTCGGAAGGTCGCGCCGGCGCTCCCACTCCCGCTCCAGCACATCAACATTGCTATCCCAGTCCATACCGGTTAACTCACTTGTCTCCTTCTCATGGGTGGAGAATCCGTTATTGATACGGTGTACAGCAGCCTGAACCTCTTTAATCGGATCGATCTGCCCCGGACTCGGCCCAATCCAAAGCGCTTGGCTCCACATCTTACGTGTTGCCGCATCGCGGAAGAATCCTGGTGCCTTGATCCTCCCGGTCGCCACCGCCTCAAATAGCCATGTTTCATAAATGGGTTGGCAAAAGTCGGTAGCAAACCAGTCTCTGCGGTCGCGGAAGGCACGCCAGGCTTGCAGCAGGGCAGCGCGGCTCGCGGAATAACTGGAATTAAAGACACTCAACAGCACCTCATAAGGCATGTCCAGCGCTGCACCTGCAAGCTTAGCCATGGTCATTGTAAAGGGTTCAAACCCGGCTGTCGGGTGCTTCGGATCACCGAACGTAACATCCTCGCCTGCTCCAAGGATGTTAATTGTGCCCGGTCCCATCTCGTAACTGGACAAGCGATCCTCAGGCGACATTTCAATTTGATCTTCTGTCGCGATCGAGCTGCCAAAAGGGATTTCGTTTTTCGGTCCATCGACCTTGATGAAGGCGGCGAAGAAGCTATTAACGATTGCAGCAGCGATTTCGGCATCTGCATAACGATTCATCTGCTTGACTTGCTCAATGACGGGAGACAAATACGGCACCCCCCGATACTGTTCCGGTCGATCTGGATCAACAATGAAGACACAGTTTGGCAGCCCTGTAACGGGATTGGTTGCATCCACACGCGCCCAATCTAAAGGCTTCGGCGAAGGTAGCATGGAATTCGGATGCCGGTTACTGAGCCAGAATGCAATAACCTTGCCGCTCTCATCTGTTTCAACGCCATTGTGTATGGCGCCGCCGGAGCTAAGAGCCATATAGCTATTTGCGCCGACAGAGTCGCCAAAAGCTGTGACAAATGAAGAAGAATTGCTGAATCGTTCCGGATTGCAAAGTCGGTCCGCCTCCACCAGATGCAGACGAAGCCGATATGGATTCAGCATCTCCGCGTCTGCATACTTGACCACGGCGCAGGAGTCGCCGTTCAGCAGCCATCCTGCGAGCGCGATGCGTTGGGAGTCATAAAAATCGTTCAGGCCGGTATGATCAATCTTTGATTCTGCCCAAAGACGGAATTCGAACTCCGTCTTGTCTTCCCATTCCTTTGCCTGCTCCGGGGTCAGTCCGAGCATCCGATGATTAAGCTGGCATTTGAGCGTCAGCCCACTACCAAGCACATTGGATTTGTTTTTGTTAATTGCTGCAGCGGCGATCCCGCCACTCATGTACAAATCCCGTGACCTTTCCCGTAGTAGGTTAAGGTTATTTCCAACGTCTTCCTGAGGACTGCGACTATCGCTTACCCAGCCCTGCATGGATTTCTTGCGGCGACTCGCGCCGCTCTGGCTGTACCCGCTGTTCGTAACTGACCGGAACATACTTAATTTGGCTCTTGCTACCTCCCGTTTAAGTCCAAAAGACGGCGCGGCCCACGCGATGGCGCGGTCTATAAGATTCAAAAAGTCTCACCTCCTGAGCGAATCGATTCGTTCTTTGGACACCTCATACCAATGAGGGTCGATTTCAAAAGCGGTCAATTTTCTATCGTTACGGATCACAGCCTCTCCGGCTGGAGCCGAACCCGAAAAGAAGTCAACGACCCATTCCCCCGGCTCGCTGCTGTTCAGCACCATTTTTTCCATCACTTCTAGCGGCTTCTCCGTCGGGTGAATGGTCTTGTTTCCAGAGATGCGCGGAATTGACCAGATGTCGGTCGCTGACCTCGTACTAATTCGGCGCGATTTCTCCCCTTTTACCGCAAAGATGATAAATTCATGCTGAAAGCGATACTGCCAGCCCATGCCCATGTTTACTTTGTTCCAAACGATACAGTTTTTAACAATGAAACCGACACGTCTCATCCAAAGGGCCATGTAAGGATACATGCGCCAATCAATGCACACATAAATGTGACGGCCAGGCTTCAATATCCGGTGCGCCTGTCGCAACCATTGGAACGTAAACCGCTGGTAATTCCGCTGCGATAGTTGATCATTCGCTATGATGTCGAACCGTGGTCTTTTTGTTTTTGTATGACTCGTGCCGCCAAAGCCAAGGTTGTATGGTGGGTCAGCGATAACTAAATCGACTGTTGCATCTGCAATAAACTGTTGTGCCCCTGTTATGCAATCTAAGTTGTAAATGATAGGTATCACTCCTTAATTTATTGAGGTCCTTGGCGGCTGCATTTACAAATCGCGCGGAATTATACGATACGCCTTCCGCTGATTCGGATTGCCGCATGTTGCAATGGAATTTTCCAGTTCGTCCTTACGATCATTCAAGCGGCGAATTTCCTCTTGGATTGCATTCAGATCCGCCCGCTTCAGGCTACGTGTGCCGATGCGATACTCTTGCGAGGCAAGCACAGCTTCCTCCGCCTTGTAGTAAGCGTCCAAACGCTGCAGCACAACACTTAATTCATCTTTCCACTTCTTCAAATTGCGCGGATCGCACCGCATATAATCACCTACCAGATGTTCGATTTTTTAACAAACCGCCTTTTCGCCGCAGGCTTGCTTGCTGCAGGCTTTGGAGCAGTTGGGGGTGGATTATCTAATTGCGGATTCAGGATTTCCAATGCTGCCGTGTTGTACACTCGCAAGTCAAGTGGCTCATTTCGGTCCCTAATCTTCTTCCAGACCTTATAAGCCACCCCGGAACGATATTTCGTCTGCTGCTTTTCCGCTGTCAGTCCCTTGAAGTATTCCAAACTGTAACCGCGGTCCTTCGGGAAATGACAATAACCGGGGCTTGGCTCCGTGATTTTCAAACTGCTAAATATTTTCCCCTTGCCCTCATCCACCCCGATTTTAAACAGCACAGCTTTTTCCCGCGGCGTACGAGAGTGGCCGTTGATCAAAGGCACATATTCGCCGTTTTGCGCCCCTTGCCCCTTAATCGCAAAGATACGACGGGTTTCCCGCGGTGCGCAAAAGCGATAGACTTCCGTTGTATAGTGACCGCCGGAGTCAATGCAGCAGCTGGCCACTGAAAAGCGAGCGCCCGCCGCGCTCTCCCATGTACGCAACAGGAATTGATCCAAGTCCTGCCATATCTGCGGCTGGCGAAGGTCGCCAAAAATTTTATGATAGGAAATGCCCCAGGACTCTTTGCCTGCTCCCCAACCGACAACCTCGATTTCAAAGCGGTCATCCTGTACGTCGACGGCTGCGGTCAAAATTTTTACGGCATCGGGCACATCAGCCTCGTATTCCTCTGCCCGCTTCATCAGCTCTTCTTCTTCAAGCTGTTCGCCTTCTTCTTCCCATGTTTCACCTAAGATGGTATTGATGAAGGTTTTCAGCATCTCCGGCCCGCCGCGCTTCGCTTCTTTGAAATCGCTAATGATTTCAGACCACTTTTTCCAAGGGCTGGCCATTGCATTTAAATGGAAGCCTCTCAAAGCGCTTTTCTTTCTAGCGATCCATTCCCCTTCACCGGATTTCCACTCATGCTCGTCATGCAGTGCCCCACAATCTTTACAGGACATTTGAACCGTATCAAAATGTAACTGTTCCCATTTCAGAGGCTGCTTACTGTGGCAACTTGGACATGGGAGACACCACTGTTCCATCGTACTGTCGTTATAAGCAAACTCTATACGTGATGTCCCCTTAATCGTAGGCGTGGAAACAAGAACGCGTTTTCGATTCCAGAATGTTTCTGAGCGGCGGCTGACAAGGGAAACAGGGTCACCCTCTGTCCCTGCAGATACCGGGTAACGATCCACTTCATCCAGCAGCACAATTCGTATGGGGCGACTGGCGAGGGAAGCCGGCGAGTTAGCTCCAGCAATCGTAATATGACCGCCCGGAAAAGTTTTATGAAGTAGCGTATTTCCTGAATCTTTACTCTTAACATCCTTCACTTTCCCACGAAGTGCCGGTGTATCCCGTAGCATGGGTGCAAGTCGGTCCTTGGAGAATGCTTGTCCCAAGTCCAACGTAGGCTGTACCAGCATAATCGGAGCCGGATCGTAATCAATGTAATAACCGATGATGTTCAGCAAGAATTCCGTTTTCCCGATCTGGGCTGAGGACATTACAACAATCGTCACCGTCTCCACGTCATTGATGGCATCCATAATCGCCCGTTGGTACGGAGCTCGATTAGTTCGCCATTGCCCTGGTTCAGCAGAGGCTTCCGACGATAATCGTCGGCGCTCATCGGCCCACTGCGAAACCGTCCAAAGTGGCGGCGGTGCAATCAAACTGGCGATCTTTTGAAAAAGCTGCTGGAGTTTACGTTTCTGCTTCTTCATCGTCTTCGTCCAGGTCGACATATTCTTTACTTCTCTGGTAAAACACCGGCGCGGAATACTCCGACAGTTCGTAGAGCGCTTCACGAACTTCGGTTGTCAGTAATTCCAATATGGCAGGAATCTCCTTCTTTCCGATCAACCGGGGGGCGACTTTGGAAGGGAGTGACAGAATCCGCGACCGAAAGGCTGCGATCATATCATTCATAACATACTCGACGTCCTCGGAACGGTGCATTTCACCTTTCATGACAGCCAACTGCATTTCCGTCTTCTGTCGCTTCACCCGTTCATGCAAGGCCCGCTCAAGGTCCAGATTAACATCGCCATCGCCCGTTTTAGACTGTAGGAAGTTAATGTAATTTTTCACGCATTCAATTGCCAAATATTTGCCGCGCCCGACTTTCGGGAACAAACCTTCCTCTGCTAGCTGCTGCACCCGACGCGTTGTCAAATCCAGCATCTCGGAAAGCTGGGTAGCGTTCAAAACCATTTCGCTTTCCTTGCTCTTGCCGTTCGACATGTTTGCCTGCCACCCCCTTTCCCCGCCGTCAATATGATGACCGAAAACACAAATAATCCCATGTTTATCAAGGGAATCAGTTTGTTGTATGAAAATGCATGACACTGTATATTCAAAAGAGTCGAAATCAACTCGAAACGAAATGACCTAAAAAAATCTGTATCTAGCCGAAAATCGGGGTCGCTAGCACCCGTACCCATTTCGATGCCCCGGAAGTACCTTTTTTCGCTGGGCTGGCGCTGGATTTCGACACTGAATCTGCTCTTCTTCTTCACTTATCCACAGTATCCACGGATTAACCATATCTTATATTGTGGTGAACTCGGCAGCATCTTCTAAACCCTGTCACATCAACGGTTTGGTCCGCATCAGGAAAATGAGTTCGCCATGACTCTTACACGGGTAATTCAAACCTTGAAACGTTTGGTCATCGCGTTGATCGTATCCTGCGCATACCCGATGTATCGAAGCGTTATGCTTGGATCAGAATGGTTAAAAATCTTTTGCAGAGCGACAACGTCTTTTGTTTCTAAATAGAAGTGATAGCCGTAAGTCTTCCTCAGCGTGTGATTCCCGAAGCCGCCATCCAAGTTGTAAATTAGCGTTATTTTACGAAGTATCTTGTAGGTCATCGACCGCGTTAGTGGTTTGTTGACACCCTCTCGACTCTTAATAAGAAACTCATAATCATCGCGGTCTTTAACCATGGTAAGCAGTTCCCGTCTAACGCTCGGGTTCATCTCAAACGGCTTTTGTTTTCCCGTCTTCTTCTCTGTTATGTGCATCACTCTTTTTTTCAGATGATGCACTCTTAGCTGCAACAAATCAGATATTCGCAGTCCGGTGTTTACCCCCAATTGGAAAAGAATATAATCCCGTTTGTCTGCCTTTGCATATAGCCGATTTCTGATATCGTTGATTATTTCAGGATCTCGTATGGGTTCTACATACTTCATCTCACCACCTCGCCATTCATTTCAGTCATCAATATTTTCTATTGCCGCAGCCGATAGTTCCACCAAAATGTCATTGTTTCTCGAGCCGCGTTATCGATCCAGTTAAGTAAACGGTAAATACGAAGTTCCTTCTCAATTGCAGCAAGCAGCGCCCTAGAAGCTTCTCGGAATTTCTCATGCGCTTCGATCTTGGATTTGTATTCTAAACACTTGGTACAGTAAAAAATATCTTGTTGTTCATAATGATATCTATATGATGAAGAGATATCTGATCGCAGGTATTCATATTGGTGATCACATTGCTTCTTATCATTAATTACAAAACCTTGAAGACCTTCTGCCGCTTCCTTCGCTGATAGGAATGTGACTTCCCCGCTCACCCTTGCATATTCACATAATGAGTTTAATGGGTAAACGCATTCCTTTTCTTCATTTTTATTGATCCTTCCCATATCAAGAACCCTCCTCTATAGACATCGCCCATGCCTCCAAGAAATAGAAAAAGCCCTGGAATCACTCTCCAGAGCCTTCGTCCTTATATTCAATTAAATCTTCGACACTTTTGATATCCAAGACCTTCATGATCTTTTCCAAGTTTTCTGGCGACCAATGCTTCGCCTTATTCTTAGCCAGGTCATCGACGGTATTCCATCTTACCCCAGCCATTTGACTGACCTGCCTTGTGTTCAACCCTAATTCTTCTATCCGCTCACCAATGCGTAATCGCAGCATCCTAATCACCTCATGAATACATTACCATATTCATTCAAATAATTCAACGTTTTTCGTTGACATTCAACGTTTTTCGTTGTATAATAAGAGTATAAGGAGGTGAGGAACATTGAGAAGAACAAGAAAGAAGAAGCGCAAATATGATTGGAGAACTGACCTCATGCTAGTGATCGCACTCGCTAGCCTGACAATCTCCATCATCTCCTTCATCCGCAGATAACACACATTGCAAGGGGAGCCGCCGGAAGGCGGTTCTCCAAACAAGATGAAATCCAAAGGGGCGCTTCTTTCTTCTTTATTATAGCACAAAGGAGCTGATCGCATGAAAGCAAAGATTACGTATGGGCTGGTAATTGCCGCTTTTATCATGAGCATTGCAGCGCTGATCAACTCATTTATAAGGTAATGCGCGGTGTTCCTTGCCTGGCTAACTGCCGGGCTTCTTTTGTGCCGAAGTTTTCACACAGTACACACGGCAACAATATTGCACTGTGTCTTGCCAGCGGCCCCATGGGCAATTCCGACATTTTTCTGGCTGCACGACAGGCGGCGGCCTTTTCAATCGCCTTTTCACCTCAATTCCCTCCTATTGTCCGTTCTTCAACAATCCGGTAAATCCGAATCATTGAACAAGGGACAAGTCTACCTTGTTACTCGGCTCGCACCCTCGCAATACTGCTAAGGTTACCAAGACCATTCAGCGCGTCCGAGTGTCACAATGATAAAGGTACAGTGACATTACCTGAGCCAGAAGCTCTTTGTAATATCACTGTACCTTTGTTTGGTCTTTTTTTTTATGGCATATGTCCGTCAAAATACCGTCATTTTTTACAGCCATAGCAAGGTATCAGCTACCGCTGCTATGCCTTTATTCAGTTTACGGTCAACAGTTCGGTCGTCCATTTTTGAAGAAAAATGAGCGATTGTTGCGGTGTATGATTGGCCGTCCATATAGCGATACTTTACGATCTCTTGGATCTCTTTGTCAATGATCGTCCTAACTGCGCTATCCAGGTTGTCAACCGTATTTTTATAAAAGTGATACGAATCGAGCTGCTTGCTACTCAATGACAATACGCCGCGCCTTTCTAACTCATTTACATTGGCTGTATATTTTGCATATCGGCACAGGAGCCGCTTGGCTTGCTTAATGTCAGCAGCCGTTGCCCGAGGAAACAAGTCTAATTGCGTCATGCCAATCAACACTCCCTATGATATAATGTAATCATAGGTTTTTGTTATAGCCCTTCACCGTTCCCCAACGTATGTATAGGGCTTATATTTATTCCTGACCTGGAAGATTAAATTCCGCGTAATGAGTGACCGCAATATCGTTAACTGGATCGTCCGGCTTGTAACTGCCCTCGCGGAACCACTTGTATCCTTGCGGACTTGCTGCATGTTGCGCCGACCGGATGCACACACCCTCTGATACAAGGTATAGCTTATGGCTTTCTGGCTGGTTAAGCGGATATTCCTTCCATGCAATTCTTGGTTGGCTGAAAAGTTCGTCATACTCTTGTTCGATTTCAGCCAACTTCTCCTCTGTACTTTCGATCAATTCAAGTGCTCTTCCAGCAATCACGCGTAATGCTTGATGCTCAACGTTCTCGCCTGCTGCATATCGCCTCAAAACATCTTTAATGGCGTCTTTCTCTCTTTTATGCATGTTCAACCTCCCTTGCTTCAAATTCACTGTCCAATTCTTCACGGTATGCCTTGAGCCAGCAAGATTTGCAAATTACATCATGTTCTACATGTTTTGGATAAGGAAAGACTTTTCCTTTCTTGTATGGCTCACGCGTTTTATCCCCGCATGATTGGCAATTTTCATACACAATTTCACTTGAACATAATGAAGGCTCGTAAGCAACGTGTATTTCGAATTCCCTTTCGCAAGACTCGCATTCATGATCAAATTCATCCCCACGTACATCTGTAAGATACTCTGTCAGATCATTTTCATGCTCACAGTATGGGCATTCAACTTCTTTGCTCATTCTCCGCTCTCTCCCTTCTCGAACTCAATACGCCTCTTTAAATAACGATTCTGTCTTCTCAATCCTTTTTTCACTTCGTCGCTCATTTCAAGAGACTGTTCCAGCATTGCGACTCTTGCAACTAATCGATCATGCTCCTTAATTTCAGATGTTAATTGGTCTGCGAGAACATTAACACCTATAGATTTTTCTTCCTCCGTAGTTTCAGCCATGTACTTTAGGAAAACTCCGAAATTTTCGGAAGCAAACTCCTGCATCACTCTATAGGCCTTATAATGATCGCAAGAAATTGCGATGGACATAACATCCGTGTCAGAGTTCCCTTGCCTGCATGAAGCGATGTTTTCTTTCACTTCATCTGGCGGCTGCTGTGCCCCTGTACTGCTTAAATCAATCATTCGTTTTGTAATGCTGCGTAACACACTATGCGAAATGTATTCGCCTTTTACATATCGAATCAACGTGTCCTTTTCTCTCTCATGCATACTCATCCCCGTCCTTTCGTATCAACCTATTAAGAATGATAACTTTCAAGTTCAGCGAACTTGTTGAAGTTTTTCAGGAACGCCAGCTCCACCGATCCTACCGGTCCATTTCTTTGTTTTGCAATGATGATCTCTATTATATTTTTCTTCTCTGTTTCTTTATCGTAGTAATCTTCCCTGTGAAGAAACCCTACGATATCCGCATCCTGCTCGATACTTCCTGACTCTCTAAGATCGGACAACACCGGACGCTTGTCCTGTCGTTGCTCCACGCCGCGGCTGAGCTGAGATAAGGCAATAACCGGAACATCCAACTCTCGTGCCAGCTCCTTTAATTGCCGGGAGATTTCAGCTACTTCCTGCTGCCGGTTTTCCATCCGCTTGCCACTCAACCGGATGAGCTGCAGGTAATCGATCAAGATCATGCCCAGCCCCTGCTCACGTTTCATCATCCTACATTTCGCCCGAATCTCCCCTATCGTGATTCCTGGCGTATCATCAATAAAGATGTTGGATGAAGATAGAATGCCAATCGAAGAAGCAACATCTTCCCAATCCTTTGCCGCAAGTCTTGCTGTTCGCAGCGCACCTGCATCCACCAGTCCCTCGGAGCTAATTATTCGACCGACAAGCTGCATTTTGGACATCTCCAGGCTGAACAATGCTAATGTTTCCTTTGCCCGAACACCAACATTCTGAGCAATGTTGAGCGCGAAGGCGGTCTTCCCGACAGATGGCCGGGCCGCTATGATAATCAAATCACTTTTTTGGAACCCCGCTGTTAGCTTATCCAGTTCAGCAAACCCGGAAGGGATGCCGGTAACCCCACCTTGCCCTGTATGGTATCTGTACTCCAGATTTTCATAGTAAGCCATTAGTAGTTCCCTCAGCGGCTGCATGCTCTTTGGAGCTGTCGATTGCTCGGAAAGGGAAGAAGCAGCTTCTTGAAGCGCTGCGATGACTTCGCTAGAGCTCTCTGCTTGCCTTGCCGTCCGATCAAGCGATTGAAGGGTAATGATCGCGGAGCGATGAACAAATCGCTCTTTGACTGTCTCAATGTAATGCAGCACATTATCCGCTGTCGGTACCCCTTGCTGTAATCTGGCCAGGTAGCCCATGCCTCCGATATCATGCAACTTCCCCGACCCTTGCAGGCTAGATGTCAATGTGACCAGATCTATCACTTCGCCGCCCTCGCGCATCTCACACATCATCTCGTATATGATGCCATGGCGAGAATCATAAAACTCTCCGCCCTGGAGGTGCTCCATTGCGGTGTCAATGGCTTTACGATCCAGCAGGATTGCTCCTAAAACAGATTGTTCGGACTCGATGCTATATGGCAATCCAAAATCATTTTCCGGATACACTATTCTTCACCCTTTCGAGCAAGCCCGCTGGAGGCGGTACTGCCTTGGTGTTCATCTCCGCCATGTCCTCTGCAAAGTGTGTTGCTGAATTGCGCAGGAACTCCTGATACCGATCAGCGGTTGATCTTGCCAAAATTCCCGGGTGCGGCGGCTGCTTGTTGTCTGGATTAGATACATACTTATCTAGATTTTTATTTACTGTCTCAACAGGAACGCCCCGCAAATATCTGAGCCAGTCGTCAATCATTTGGCGCAGCTCATCCTCTTGTCCGGCACCAGGAATGTAAAAGAGTGAGTAAACTCGTTTGATGCGCTTGAACAACATCGTCACATCACGTTTTTCCATTGCCTACACCTCCCCAGCAATTTGATCAAGCAGCGAAAAGGTATCTTGCCGACTCGGCCGTTTGCTCTCCCTTGGCGGATTGTCAAACTGCGCATCAATTGCTTCGGCAGCTTCCAGTGTTAAGGCTCCGGCTTTAAAATAGTCATTCACAATTTTTAAAATGAACCGGAAATTATATCCCTTGCTGGCCGTCGCAGCACGCTCTATGGCTCGTACAACAACCTTCTCGTCCATGCCATCCTGATCGATATAGTCTGCAAGCTGTTGCGCTTGGAATTGATTGCATCCAAACTTAAACACTCTTTCGTGGGCGGCATAAAACGATTCATACCCGTCAGCAGCAGAAGAAGCAGAAGAAGAATTATTAAAGCTTTTAAGTTCTTTTAATGCGGAACGATTGACGGAAGTCATGTCGGAATCATTACCGGAACGATTGTCGGAAGTCATGTCGGAATCACTGTCGGCAAAATTTGCCTGCAAAGCATTTAACCGATAGATTGCCGCTTTGTTTCCTCCTCTTGATTGAAAATCCAGATAACCTTTTGTTTTTAATTCGTTTCGAGCATTGGAAATGCTGCGCTCACTCAATCCGGATTTTAGAGATAGCGTTCCGACGGGCACGGTAAACTTATCTTTCGATCCGCGACGGCTGCAGATATGCAACAAGGCATACCACAGGGAAATAGCGGATGAGGAAAGTGGGTTTATCTCTAGCTCGTTATAAAACGCGTGTACCTCTCGGATGTAATTCAAGCTGCTCACTCCTTCATGATTTCGTGCGGGTATAGCCGGGCATCAGCCACGGCCTGCATAGCGTCTGTGCGATCATATAATGGAATATAACGATGCCGCTTATCGTTTGTTCCTGTGCCAGCTGAAGCGGAGTAAAGGAACGCCGATGGCTTTTCCCGATTCCGGGTAATTGGTACCCGGAATCTGTCACACCTTGATTCGGGCAGCAGCACTGCAAAACGATATGGCTTACTGGTCCAGCGCTTGCTGGCTGGAATGTAATACGGCAGGCCAGATGCGACAACCTCCGCTTTGGTGTAACGGCCTTGTGCGTTAGGCATGATTTCCATCCTTATCTAATCTAAACAGTTTTTTTTCGCAATTTCGGCAAAATGCAAACTTGCTTCTTAGCTTATAAGTCAAACCCTCATGCATTTCTCCATTGTCTGCTTCGCTTCCATCGAAGTTGTGGTAAAAGACAGTTTCCCCACTGGCTGTATATTTTTCATAGTATCCTTCGTCTGATTTGCAATGAGAGCATTCTTTCATAACGTTACTCCACTCCTTTAGCAATTAGTCTCAGCCGCTCAGCTTCTTGCAGCAGTTCCTCCGGCGATTGATCGGACGCACGAATAATAGCCCCCTGATCGTCACGCGCTACCCAGATCAGTTCTTGCTTCCATTCAGCTTGCTTCATCTTTCTGGACCTTCCCTTCTTATGGTTTGGAAGGTATATGAGTATTCAACTTCTACATCGAATTCAAGGCCGCATTTTTTACATTGCCATTCCTTCGGCTCGCCGCCATCAAAAGCATCCGCTGGTTCATTGTCATGACCGCAGTAGGGACATTTGATTTCGTCATTCCAGTCACATTCTCCACTTTCATATCCTTTTGTAAATTCCTCAATTAATGGATTCACAGTTGATTCATGACATGGGAGGCAAAAAAGCTTATCTTCAAACCAACGCGTTTCATGAGCATTGGTTTCTTCGCTGCAGTTACCACACCTTGTGTAGGAAATACCATCTTTGTTATAACAGGGCCATCCCATTGCTCTCACTCCCTTCCATCCCAATTCCAGATACGCTGCTGCCCCTTGGCCGGGATCGTATCCGGTAGCTGCTGTACGTCTGTCAGTTCCCATGCATAGCGGCCTGGAGTGAAATCCCCAAATTCATATTCAGGGGAGTAAACCAACCGGCGACCTTCCAGTTCATAGCCATCCGTCCAGGTGTCTATCGATTTCAGACAATCCGACAACTCGGCGGTCGCAATAATCGCTCCAGTCGGCAGGTTGTCAGCAGTGTATCCGTACTCTGCCAGCGCCGATTTAATAGGCTCGCGCTCACAGGCTTCACGGTCAATCTGCTTGCCAGCATGTATCGCTAGCGGCCCTCGGTACTTTGTCGCCCAGCTGCGAGTTTCAAATCCCTTTAACCCGAGCGCCGCTAATGTCGCATGTGGCTGGTGTATCGTTATCGCCTTCATTCCCTGTCACCCTCCTATTATCTATCTCAGGCGTTTCCACCTGTATTCAGCTCCCCAGCCATCAACTTGCAAAGGGATCTCGTTCGTCACTTCAAGATCATCATGGCTGTATATGGTTTGACAGCAAGCAGGATCAAAATCCAGCACCCTATCGCCTTTTCGGTTTATCCTGTGGCGTACAGGCCGGTTCTCATAAGCCCAATAGGAGTTTTCCCCTGCTTTATTCTCAACGACAACCAGTAACCCTGGTGTTCGTCGCCATACACCTTCCTTAACTCTGCAGACGGTTCCCGGCTGGATTTCTTCGATCTCAAAAAAGAAGAAGAAAAACATTGTCCGTTACTTCGCCTTTTCCTTCTGGGATGGCTGGAGCTGATCAAGGAGCTTTGTTAAAAGCGTTACAGTAGCTTGGGTCAGCTTGTCTTGCTCGGCTTTGTCGTTAATCTCGGCAATGGCTTTAACTACACCGTCGCCATTGGAAACGATTTGTTGTAGATACACCTTGCCGCGAAGAAAAGACTCGTTGTTGCTCCGCTGGAGCTGCTGGGTTGCCTTGTCCAATTGAGCTTGCAAAGCGCTCTCGCGCTCTCTGACCTCTTCCTGCAGCTCCTGCACACGTTTCTGGACCATTTCGACGGCTGCCTTCTCTGCCTCAGCCTGCTGGGCTTTAAGTGCCTCCTGCAACTCGGCAACCTTTGTTTCCTGCGCCTGCTTGGCCTTTTCGACCTTTCTCAACTCAGCCCTAGCCTTAGAAGCTGCCTTGTCATCGCCGCCTGCCTTTGCCTTATCCAGCTCAGACTGCAGGTCCGTCAGTTGCTGATCCGTCTGGTGGCGAAGTTCTTGCGCAAGGTCATATCGGGCCTGCAGCTCTTTTTGCTCCATGGCTTGCTGAGCTGCCCAGGCATCAAACTGAGCTTTCTGATCAGCCTGTTGCTTCTGTTCTTCCGCCAGTTGCTTGGCCAGCTCTTGATTCTCCTTGACCGCTGCCGCCAGCTCCCTGCTGGACATTTCAGCAGCGTTATTCTCCTCGACAAACGTTTCTCTCTCTTCTGCCGGTAGGGAGAGAAGGGCAACTGCTTGGCTGTAGCTCAAATTAGCAAGCGCTTGGGAATTTTGATATTCAGAAGCCACTTTCATAAAGTTGTTGGCCGATGACTGACTATAATTGACATGCTCTTTTAACCACGTTCCCCACTCGCCATGTGAAACGAGTGCCTTTGCCTCAGTAAGCTTGTTACCGATCTCGATTGCACTCTGCAGCACGTACTGTCGGGCCTGAGAATCAATGAAGCGGATCTCCGATGCAATTACATCTGGAGTGCGATTTGAAACGGTTGTCTCATATACTGGCACGATTGCAGCAGCTTTTTTTACTTTTGTCATACAACGGCCTCCTGTCTAATGGTTTGGTTTTTTATTGCAGTAACGGATTTTGGCTTTTTCTTGATCTCAATGATTTTCATAAACATGTTCACCGCATCTTGGACTTGCTTTGTCATCGAGCAATTCTTTAATCCTCGACACTGTACAAACTTGTTACTTGTAACTTGGAGTGTGTAATAAGGCTGTTCTGGTGCTGCCTTCCTTCTCACCGCAAAAAGTTCTGTTTCCCCTTTCGAGAATCGTTTGGCATAACCGCCCACACAATGATTAAGCTTCTCCCCTTCCTGAAACAGTTCAGATATAGAGCTGATCGGACGAATAATAATTCTTGAATTTTCATAGCAACGAGGTTCTTCGTTTGCTAACCGTTCTTGCAACTGTTTCTCTAGCGCCTCACTTTTCTTGTACTTGATGCGTCCCGTCATCCTTTGGTGGGCAGCATGAAGATCATTTGGGAACAAATAGCGATCCTCACTCAATCTCATTCCCAACTCCTTGCACTGTCCTAAGTAATCACGCCAGTCCCGCATTGTATCTGCGATTTCATCCCAGTGATTCCTTTTAAACTGTTTTAGTAGGTAATTCCAGATTTCTTCCTTCGAAGCGTATTTCATCACATTTTGAAAGGTTGTAGTAAAGCGTTCATGATCTATTTGGGATAATAGGAAGGCATCATAGGCGCTTATTTGCTTTCCGTTCTTCAACTTATTTTGAAAATAACTGAGTTGTTTTACCCCCCATTCCAGGCCAGTAGTCTGAATATCTCTAATAGCTCGTTTGTCGATTCTAAGAACTTTTTCAATCGTTTTTCCACGCCAATTAATGATAGGTCCTGTCGGGTTCCCGTAAAGTCTCTCCCAAATGCATTTCTTAAATCCTAGCTTGGATAAATACTCGACACACGGAAACCTTGCAGCCAGATCAAAAAAATCTACCATATCAGAAACATATCCACGATTATCGTATTTGGTGAACTGATCCCAAGTGCTGTATTGAAACATAGTCCCTTTAACGGCTTGTCGAATATTGGCATGTGAAACGAACTTTTTTCCGTACAGCCTGTCAAATGCTGAAAAAACACTCTTACGCTTAGTGAATCCGTCCCAGTGCTGAGTCTTTCCTGGTTCGAAAAGATATCTGTGAGAACAATAATGCCCGGTTTCTACGTTCTCATAACTGCCGCTATAGTCACGGGTTACATGAACAATCCTTGCCGTAACAGCTTTGCTATTGATAACCGACTTCTCATACCAAATCACAACAGCAGTATCTTGCATATACTTTCTACTCACTCCAGCCGCCCGCACTTGGCAATTCGAACCGCAGTTTGGACACCTCACACTTTCTTTTTGCTTATGCTTTAACTTAATCTCCGAGCGGTGACGCTGATTGCAATGCGTACAATGAGCATATTGCAAGCCAAGAACAGTCTTGAAGAATAGATAACGGCTGTCTTTGAACACCGTTTCATTTACAAACTTACAAAGAGATTTGCTTATCTTCTCAGGAAAATGGGCAGAGAACTCTTTAAATTCGCTCATACTGGCCTCCTCATAACAGATCGTCTATATCCACGCTAAACCCGACAGCAACCGGTTCCGGCTCGGCCTTGGCCGTCTGAATGCCGTAATACTCCAGTACAATGGACTTCCCCTCGTCCGGTGTCACTACGGCCATGTTGCCTTGCTTCTTCTTTTCGACTGCTTTTCGCATTGCAGCGAGGCTTCCCTGAATTGACTTTCCTTGGGCTACAAACAACGGAGCTTTGTCCGGGTTTGCGCGCACGTAGTTAATCAACTCAGCACCCAGCATACGGACATATTCATCCTTTGGGCTGTCAGCCACTTCCTTCTGCAACTTCTGCAGGGCTTCTTGCAACATCCTCATTCCTCCTTATTATTGGGCCGCAGTCCGTAGGCGAACGGAACGGTGCGGCCCTAGCAACTACATATTGTGTAAAGTGACTAGCCGACGATTACAACTTCACCTGCTTGCACTCGCTCAGCAAGTGCATTATCCAAATAAGATTTGATATCTCTGATGGCAATAATCTTCCAAGCACCGCCGTCAGCTTCGAATAGGGCTGCAGATGGGCCGTCCTTCATACGGAATACAAACGCACTCTCTGGCTGCTCGATTTCAACAAATGTCCGGAATGGCTTGAGCCATACTGGATTCGGCAGTTTTACAGCCTCGACTGTAGCGACGCCTGTTTTGGCCGTTACTTGCTGGCTCACACCATCGTCACCGAAAGTCGTTACATTCTCATCACGTACATTGCCAACGATCCGAAGGATGCTCTCTCTGATCTCTGTTGACACAAAACAGCTCTGTAACAAAATATTGAAACTTTCAATGTCGTAGTAGCCGCCAAATCGGATTTCTGGCAGAATGGCAGTTGCAACGACCAATTCAGAGCGGCTAAGGTCGCGATTGAATCCAGTCAAGACATTCACCTTTGTAGGGGACTCGACATGAATGATAACCGGCAGATGTTTATCAAAATCATTTTTCAGGTAATCGATAATTCCAGACAAGTTACGAACTTTAAGTGTGTCTGTCAGCGAAGCAGTCACCCTTGATAGTTGGCTGCTTGTATAGACTTGTTCACCAATCTTCGTCGTTTGGATCTCAGCCAAACCGAGAATTTTTTCAATTGCTTCTTTAATCAATGAAATTCCCTCCCAAAGTTAATTAGCGGAACACGCCGTTTACGACTTTTTTGTTGACGGGCGTCCCAACTCCGTCCGTTACATCACCATCGCTGTTATGCTGCAATTGGTTAGGGTCAGCGCCTGCAGGAGCAAATTCCTTAACCACTGCTTTACCCTCGCGGTCGTAGTCAAAGACGAATGCAGACGGCAATCCCTTTGCTGGAGCAAGTGAAGATTTTACTGATATATCTGCATTACCCATCTGCCTTCCTTCATTTGGCTTGATGGTAATTTCGATCACGAGCTTCCTGGTCGCCGTTGCGTTCGTATTCGGATCGAGCACGTTTTCAGCGATCTTCTTCATTTCACGCTCAATCCGCTCGCTTGCTCCGCCGCCAGCAAGGCTATCAATACTGATTGGCATAATGTTCACCTCCCTCCTATTGGGAATGAAGTGTTAACTACTCGTTGCGAGCAATTGAAGCGTTGGCCCAGAACATGGCTTGTTCCAAGTTTGTGTGTGCGCTGGAGCGTTCACGGCTATGTGGGCAAAGTTCATCAATTAGATATGCAAGTTCTTTTGCCTTGGTGCGCAACTGCTCATACTTCTCTGGCTGTCCTACCTTTGGCGCGTGATACTTGTAGTTGTTTTCCAACTGTGGGTTTTTCTCTGGCATCTTATTCCCTCCCCTCGTATGTACTGATGCATCAGCTGCATCTCAGGGCACCAAAAAGTTTGATGTCCTGAGACATTGCCGATCTTGGGGGCCGCGCACTAACGCGCAGCCCTTGACTTGCTTCGTTTTACCGGGCGTTCTACAATTTCTGAAATGTCTTTCTCCATTATCGGGACACTCTTTCCCTCCTCCGGCCTAAACCGGAAGAAGGTACGAGCGATCCCCCAAACCTCTACGATCTCCCCCGTCATGCCGGACTTGGTGCGGACGATATCGCCCTTGAGGACTATCCGCAAACGGGAATGCTCCTTGTTGTGTTGGTCAGACGATGGACAATGTGCAGCCGCTGGTCGTCTGTCTTATACACCAACCAGTTGGCCGGATTAAGGTTGATCGCCTTAATCGCCAGCTTCTGGCGGCGCGTTGGGCGCTTTCCGTTCTTCACAACTTCCTCTCCTTTCGATCACAAGAGCAATTATGATTGTCCTTGTACTCGTCTATGATCTCTTTCTTAAATTCATTTTTTTCCGCATCCTCATACAAACTATCATGTTTCCAAGTCACAAAATCAAAAACAGTGCCTGTCGTATGTGCATGCATATTATGATGTAAATGAAGCCTTCCATCTGATTTCCAGAGGTTAAAACGAACCAGCCCTAAAACAATTGTAAAACCATTACCGCTTTCCTTAATTTCGCTATTAATTTTCGTTCTGGCATGCCCCGTGAGATCGGAAAAGAATTCGACTGCCATTTTTTTATTAAGCTTCTTTGCTTGAGCTATTTGTTCATTTTTAACACATTCATTAATGCGGTCACCTTCAATAATGCATTCCAACGCTTCATCCATCTTCAAGTAAGAGATGTTGCGGTCAGATCGGTAAGATTTATATTTGAATGTTTCGTAGGGTTTTAAACCTTGGTACGCGAATACGCCATCATGATTCCCTGTCAAAGCATAAATAGTCCATACCCTACCCTTGTAATAAATCGCTTTATCGTACAGATTAACTTCCTGTCCCTGATTCATTCACATTTCTCCTCTCTATTACCGGAATTGCGAGTCATCAGCCTGTCCAGCCGCCGATGCATCTCGGCAAGCTTGGCTGCAAGCAAAACCTGCTCCGCAATTAATTGCGCCTTTCTGCTGCTCAGCACTTGGCATCTGCCTCCTTACGTGATAAGATGGAGGCAATCAATTTCAAAAGCTTTTGTTTCAACGATGTCCGGCCTGCCCGCCGGGCATTTTTGCGTTCCCACTTTTCAAATGCGATCAACTGCAGGAGTTGCCCCTCAACGTGAACCTTTTCGCCCGGCAGGATCTTATCCGGGTATTTCCGAAGCAATCGCAGGTTGTGCGAAGCCGCCTGCGCGCATAATCGCGCGTCCCTTACCATTTGCTCTCTATCCACTTATTCAGCCTCCTATGAATGGCAATATATTCGTAATGATGGAAACCCCGTCCATGCCGTAAAGCAATGCGACGATAGCTTCTCGGGCGTTTGTTACCTCGCCCCATTTAACAGCCGTCTGGAGATCAAGCGTTTTTTTGTTTGACTCCAACCGACTTATGCAGCTTTGCGTCCGGTGCAGCAGCTCTGCCATTTTTTCCTGTGTAAGTCCTGCTTTTTCCCGGCACGCTTCCAAAATCGCGCCGTATTTCAATTTCTCACCCCCTTTTATGCAGTATCGGAATAGTGACGGAGAAGCCGACGCTGTATTATTGAGTTATACCGTTCCCTGGTGCCGCCGATCATTTAGACGGCGGCTCTTTTTTTGCTAAAAATTTGATCGAATCTTTTATCCAAAAACTCAGCCATCTTTGCAGCATGAAAGCTCCAAGTTTGTCCTTGTACCTTTGGATAATAGACAAAGCCACCTTGATCGACATCCAGAATCTTTTTGAAATTTTGTGGGTAAAGAATATTTTCTTTAATCCAAGCTTGTTTCTTATTTATCCGTTTCTCGAGATCACTCATCGTCCAGTAACTTCCGAGAAGTTCATTCTTTTTCAGTTCGGCCAATTCGACCTTACTAATCAGAATAGTGTCTGGTGGGATGGGGATAGTAATCTGAACATTGAGTTTTTGTTCCATCTCATCACCCTCATATTTTGTTTTTCTAAAAAGTCTAACTAACAATCACTGAACTAAGCGTATCGCTTACTTTATGAGAAAAAGAAAAGCTTACTTCTAATCCTAAAGAATCTGCGATCGCAGAAATGTCTTCAAGGTATACTCTTCTTCTACCTTTGACAATATCGGAGTACCAAGGCACTGATCTCCCGCAGGATGTTGCTATATGAGTTTTAGTAATGCCTTTACGTTGTCTAATTTCTTCAATTTTAAGAATGACTGCATTCAATTCTTTCACCTCCAATATAAGCGAAACGCTTACTTTATGAATTAAATATACACTAAGCGTATCGCTTAGTCAATAGAATATTTAGCTAATCGCTTACTTTATTAATCATAACGCTTAATTTTGATATACTAAACAATTAGAAAGGAGGAAGGTGTTTAATGAGCAGTTTGGGAGTTAGACTAAAAAAAGCCAGAGAAAATAAACGCCTTACTCAAATGAAAGTCGCAAAAATATTAGGCATTTCAAACGGGACATTATCTGGATATGAAAGGAACTACCGTGATCCGGATACCACAACACTTGCTAATTTGGCTGATTTATACAATGTGAGTGTTGACTGGTTGACCACGGGGGGGACAGAAAAAAGAGACCATTCCAGTGAAGAAATGATCACATCTATAATCGAGCATTCTGGAGAACCTGGTAGTTCAGAGAGGGAGTTATTTACAGTTCAATTCCTTAAAGAATTTCGTAAGTTGCCTGATGATGTTCAAAATAACTTATATGAACTAATCAGGAATATGCCCAAAAAGTAGTGAAACAAGTTCATCAGACGAAGATAAAATTTCTACTAATTGCTCAGTTGATGATTCTTTGATTATTTTTGTCAGTTCAGTCTCTGTAATTTTATTCAATGTGAAACACCCGCCTTTTATGTATTTTATGAGGAAGTGTAGGTTATAAGCGGTAACAAGGGATGAAAAGTAAAGTCATGATTGACAATATTAACAAATTGATTTATTTTTTTAGTATAACGCGAATGCATGTTCGCATTCAAGCTTTGCGATGATATTGTTCAAAAATAAAATAAGTTAGGGGTTTATATGGCTCTCCCTCGAATCGGGAGCAGCCGCCTATTAGAGCACTTGCATCGGATCGGTATGAAACAAAAGGATTTCGCCAAACAATTAAAAGTATCCAATTCCTTCGTTTCAAGGGTTATCAGTGGCGAACGCCATTTTTCCCTCGAACGAGCAAAGCAAGCTGCTACAATCCTTCGATGCAAGACTGATGATTTGCATCATTGGATCGAATAACAGGCTGGCTGTGTTGACGCTTTGGCGTCTCCCGGCTCGATTTTTTGCCCTATGAGTCAAATAAATTAAAATAATCTAATTAATCAATATAAATTGTAACATCTTTTGTCATATTTTGCTGTCGAATTTTGACGAGTAATTCAACCAAATATGTGACGTATTTGGTTGAATTCTATTCATCCTGTTGAATTTTGTCGAATATATCTTTCAGTTTACTTACATTCCTTCTTGGTATTTGAAAAGTGTTGTCGCTATCCTTGAATATAAGAACATCTTTTTCCAACTTTGATATTTGACTAATATTTACTAAGTTGCTTTGATCCGCTTTGACGAAGCCCAATGGGCCGAGAATTATTTCTAATTGATTCATAAGACTGCCTCTTAATTCACCTTCGGATGTTTGAATGACTATTTTTCTGTTTTCGATTTTAATCAATTGAATTTCCATATATATCACCCTTTTTTTAATTCATTATGTCCCAACGGAAGGATGAAACATCATGGCAAGTTTTCAAAAGCGAGGTAAAACATGGCAGTACTGTATTAGCCGTATGGTTAATGGTAAGTATGACCCAATTCGTCAGGGCGGATTTTTAAGAAAAAAAGAGGCTGAAGTTGCCGCTGCGGCAGTAGAAGCAAAATTAAGAAGACAAATAAATCCGGAACTTATTAATGCGAAGGTTCCATTTGACGAGTATTTTGAAGATTGGTTACTTATTTATAAGCCTAATATTGGGAAGAACACAAAGGCCCGTTACAATAACACGCTCGAGTCGATCAAAGAGGAGTTTGAAGGAGTTTATATACAAGACATAACAAAACGAACTTATCAATCGTTTTTGAACAAATACGGAGAAAACAGAACGAAAGCAACGGTGCGGAAACTAAACAGTCATATACGTTCATGCGTCAAAGATGCTATTGATGAGGGACTTATACAAGTAGATTTTACACGGAGGGTTACTATAACAGGTAAAGTACCCTCAAAGCGTCCAGAAGAAAAACATCTTGATTACGATGAGAGTGAGATGCTGCTGGAAGGGTTGGTCGATGACCTCAATACGTTATCGCATTACTTGATCGTCCTTGGTCTTACATCAGGAATGAGATTTGCAGAAATGGTGGGACTAACGAGGGAAGACTTTAATTTTGAAAATAATGAAATTGACATAAACAAAACATGGGGTTATACGAATAAAATGCACGAAGGTTTTGGTAATACAAAAAATGATCAATCAAAAAGGATAATAACAATGGATGAGTTTACCATGGGCCTATTTAAAAAAATGTTTGAATCTTTCCCGGAAAATCCCATTGGTCTAGTTTTTTACAGTCCATCATCCAAGTATAAAGTAATATCCAATAACGCTGTCAATAAAGCATTATCTCTCGCATTAAAAAAATTAGACATAGATCCCATCACTGTACACGGCCTGCGGCATACTCACGCCAGCATCTTGCTTTATAAAAAGGTATCAATTTACTATGTGAGCGAGCGTTTGGGGCATGCAAGTATTGATACCACCTTGGAGCACTATGCTCACATCGTTAAAGAGCTAAGGGAAGAAGATGAGGAAAGTACAATCAGCACAATGGAATCTATGTTCAATAAAAATGCTTCTTAATTTTTTTCTACACAAATTCTACACATGGTTTCAAAAAAACCAGTAATACCAACGGTTCAAGGCATAGTATTTGCGTCCTCCTGGGACGCCATTTAGTTATTAAAGATATATACGATGAATATTAATCTCTGAAACTCCTTATGCATTAAGGATTTTGGAGATTTTTTTGTTCTTCTCTTGTGACAGAAATATGTACGAAAATGATTGATGCCAGATTTGTCTACACCTTCTTTACACGCGATCTTACTTGAAGCGCCTCCATTAAAAATAATAAAAAGGAGCCTCAGGAATGATTTCTCCTATGCTCCTCACTCTAATCCGCTAGTTAAATTGAACAAGCATTTTACGATCAGCAAGCCAGACTCGTGCGATCTTGCCATCCTCAACCCAAACAGTTAAAACAGAAGTATTCACTAATGATTCAGGCGTCTTGTCTTCTAGCGAGACAACACCTAAAAATTTGTTATCTTTATTGTCATAGTAATATTCCATACTGTTTTCAGCGAGATCAATTGCATACTTACTTCCATGCAATGATTTAACATCATCTTTCGTTTGGCCAACTTTTACTCCCCGGGCTGTTTTATAAATGCCTTCCGATTCTTCGTTGAGCATTACACCTCTAGCTATGTCATCTCTATACATTAGATTAACCCCAACATCGTACTCGGTATATATATGTAAATTTCCCTCCCTACCGTTGCCTAGAATTTTTTCTACCTCCGATCGACTCATTCCGTAGCAAACCTTCGCTTTTTCATTATCAACTTTCACAATGCACATGTCTTTATCCGAAAATGTGTCTGGCTTGAAACTTGAAGCGCCGCCGCAACCAATCAATACAGTGAATAATGCCGCGGCCAAGATCCCCTTTAATTTCATTCGTACACCTCCAAATTTGGCTCTACCTAAAAATCAGTGCTTGACGAGACTCGGGTATGCTGCTGCGGGTTCGCAGGGTGTTTCCAACATCTCTGCAACCCTTCGCTGCCCTTCTCGCAGTAGGCAAGCACTGATTTTGGTTTTGAACGCCAAATTTCACCTTAAATATTATCATCCTTAAGGCAAGGTGGCATGACTCCCACGCCCCTCGTTCGCCCTGCTTGTGCAACAATAGCTTAGGACACTTGTGCTAAATCAGCTGCTGCTGCCCCTGCAGCTTGGGTGCCCTAGACGTATGAT
Organism: Paenibacillaceae bacterium; assembly: GCA_004134985.1. Classification (GTDB taxonomy): domain Bacteria; phylum Bacillota; class Bacilli; order Paenibacillales; family Paenibacillaceae; genus Paenibacillus_D. The sequence continues at coordinate 182,626 of REGQ01000001.1, forward strand.
AAATACTTTCCTGACCTAACTATCCTACGCTGCACGGACTTTGCCAAACTGCCTGCGGAGCCCTGCCTGGCCCAACTGTTTGCTAGCCGGCCAACCCGTCTGCTAATTATCCCACAGCTTGTACAAAGCCTGTGTCCCTTCGTCTTCGTGCCCCAACTCCGCCAACTGCTGGTACAGCGAGTGCGCCTGTGCCAGGCCCGGCGTGTCCATGCCCATTTCGCGCGCGGCTTCCAGGGCAATGCCCATATCCTTAATGAAATGCTTCACATAAAAACCCGGTTCAAAATTGCCGTCGATGATCCGCGGGCCCAGGTTGCTCAGCGACCAGCTGCCGGCAGCGCCTGTCTCAATGCTGGCCAGGACGGTCTTCGGGTTCAGCCCCGCCTTCTTGGCATAGGCGATCGATTCACATACCCCAATCATATTCGAGGCGATGACAATCTGGTTGCACATTTTCGTATGCTGTCCGGCTCCCGGTTCGCCTTGTCTTACAATATTGCTTCCCATCAGCTTCAACAGCGGCAGCACATTCTCAAACACCTGCTCGTCCGCACCGACCATAATCGACAATGCGGCATTGCGCGCGCCGATATCTCCGCCTGATACGGGGGCATCCAAAACATGCAGCCCCTTAGTGGCGGCAGCTTCATAAATTCGTTTGGCCAGCAGCGGACTGGAGGTGGTCATATCAATTAAATAGGCACCCTCTTTGGCATGACGGATTAGACCGTTCTCACCATTGTACAGCTCATCCACATCCTGAGGAAACCCTACCATTGTAATGATAACATCGCTGGCAGCGGCAAGCTTGGCCGGCGTATCATGCCATATAGCCCCCTGCTCCAGCAGCTGCTTTGCCTTGGCGGCTGTACGGGTATATACATGCAGCTCGTAACCGGCCTTGGCGATATGCCCGGCCATACTGTTGCCCATAACCCCTAATCCGATAAATCCTACTGTCGTTGTTCCTGGCTGCAATTGCAAACTCATTTTCTAATTCCTCCTTTACCCATAGGGATATATATAAATCTGCCATGTTTTACCGTGATTCGTCAATCTTTTTATCGGCATTACCCAGGAAATAATGGCATTTCCTATTGTTTTCCAATGTCATTAGGCGATGAAAGTCGTGTATTTCATTCCACATAAGGACTTCGGCTATATCGACTAATTTGTCAGCCCTGTTCCATCTCCCGCCGATATTCCTCTGGCGCTTTGCCAACAAATTTTTTAAAGTCCTTAATGAAATGCGCCTGATCATAGTAACCAAGGTTCAGCGCCAGTTGAAGCCAGTCAACTCCCCCTTCGCGCTCCATCTGCTCAGCGGCTTCATGAAGCCGGTATCGCCCGATCACCCATTTGGGACTGACACCGACGTAGCTGTTGAACAGGCGCTGTATTGTGCGCTTGTTCAACCCTGTATGCTCACTAATGTCATCGACCCTGGTAATGTCTGGTTTGGACGCAATCGCCTTCACAATACAACCCACCCTGTCCACATTGCGATCCTGCAGCGGCAGACGGGTGCTCAGAAACCGTTCGAAAATCGCTACCATTGCCCGATGATCCGGCGCGGTCAAGATATCATCTTCAAGCTGGCTCTCTTGGCCGGCTATATCCGGGAACACTTCTCCCAGCCTGATCATCCTGTCGCTCAGCCCGGATACGGGCTTCTTCCAGAAGGGATAAAATCCGCCTACCTTGAATTTCACACCGAATACGTTTCCCTGTCCTGCAAGTAGATGGGATGATGTTCGTGATGATACGCCAAATATTCCTGTCGCCTGGCGGTCAAAAACAAGATTAACATTCGGATGAGAAAGCACGGTCTGGCAATGCTGCTCCCCATCCTGCAAATCCCAGGTGATGATCCAATAATGCTGAACAAAATGCTGATGCGCCTGTATCGGCTCCCATCTGGTCAACACAAATTTTTCAGATGCCCGTTTGGCACTCAAAATCCCTTTTCTGCTTTCCTTGGCAAGCGTCATCGCCGCTCCCCCTTCTTTCCAGCCTCATTCCGTTTTCCCCTGCAATTTCTCAACAATGTCGCGTTTTTACAATACATCCTAGCTAGTCTGTTCTAACATAAGAGTAGCAGTTGACCTGCAGCTAGGCAACCGCCAGTCAAACATTTCAGGAGGAATATGATGGATTTGAAATATGTTTTCTTTATCGCTGCAGCCCCAGAGAAAGTATGGAATATTCTTGTCTCACCTGAAGGGACTTCACGGACTTTATTCGGTTCTGTCATCCGCTCTTCATTCAAACCAGGCGAGGATCTTGCCTATGTGGGACCAGGCAACGAAGGCGATGAAACCGTTCATGTCTATGGAAAATTACTGGAATTTATTCCACTTGAACGATTCAGCTACACCGAACACCCTGGACCTTCCTACTCACCAAATCACGAAGCGCTTGAATCACGGATTACCTTTACACTGGAGTCCGTGGGCGAATGTACCAAGTTAACGCTTGTTAATGACAAGTGGTCATCAAACCACCCGTCGCATAGTAAAACACAGGAAGTGTGGCCGGTCGTTATGAGCAATATCAAGACGCTTGCCGAAACCGGGCAAACCTTAGATCTCGGCTGGTAATGAGACGTTTCAAGTCTAGCCTCCATCGGTTATTACTATAGTACCTGCAATTGTTTGCTTTACGAACTAAGGCAAATACGGAAGGGCTATAAAAGGTCGAATGGAGGTTGCTTCTTATGAAATCTGACAAACGGCGGTTCGACGTTAAAATATTCCTTCAGCAGATGCAGTGCCGGATCAGAGACAATGAGGTGCCCGCACTGAGTGCGCAATTGACCTATTATTTGATTTTGTCCTTTTTCCCGTTTCTCATATTTCTGATTGCTGCAATCGGCTACCTTGAATTGTCTGGAGACGAATTTATGAAGGGAATCACCACGCTGCTTCCTGTGGAATCGGGAGGAATTGTAACGACCATCCTTGATGAGGTAACAACGAGCAGCAGCAATACGCTTCTGTCCGCCGGGATGCTGGCGACGTTATGGGCCGCTTCCAACGGAATCAATGCGGTCATCAAAGGTTTAAACAAAGCGTATGACGAAGAGGAAACAAGACCATTCTGGAAGGTTCGTGGAATCGCCCTTCTTGCTACGCTTGTGCTAGTCGTTATTATTTTACTCTGTATGGGTTTGCTTATCTTCGGCCGGCTGATCGGCGAGTCATTGTTCCGCTTGCTCGATTATCCTGGCGGCTTTGCTGCAGTCTGGGGCATCGGCCAGTACATTATCCCTCTTGTAATCATGACATTTGTATTCATGATGCTCTACCGCATCGGACCGAATCGCAGCATCACGTTTCGGGAGGCCATGCCAGGGGCAATTTTTGCCACTGCAGGATGGATTATCGCTTCGCTGCTCTTTTCCTACTATGTCAGTCAGTTTGGAAACTACACCAAAACCTACGGCAGCCTTGGCGGAGTAATCGTATTGCTAATCTGGCTATATATCAGTTCCATCATTTTGCTGCTGGGCGGAGAAATTAATGCGGCGCTCGCCTTCGAACGAGAGGGACGACAGCGTACAGCAGCGAAATCGTTCAGTCTGGGCTTTCCCTATTTTCAGCGCAAAAACAATCCCCGCGCATAATAACAGCAAATGGCGTGTCAAATTGGTTATCAATTTGCACGCCATTTGGCCGTTTCATTACAATTGGCTTACTGGTCCGGTTTGCTCCTAGTTTTCATACTGATTCAGCTCAATTCCCATCGAATCAATGTGCTGTCTGGTTGATTCCGTTCCAAGTTCATGGATCAAACTGTAAATTTTATTGAGCAGAATATCATATCCCAAATTGAGCCGGTCGTTCGACACGGAGGAGACAGGCCCAAAAAAGTGAATCGTTTGCGCCTCGTCCCAACTCGACAGCTCCTCCATTAACTCCTGCAGGCGTCCGACCTCTTCCTCATTAGCGCGAATTTCCAGCTCATAGGATGACGCTTGCTGATCCTCCAAAATCTGGCCTGCTCCGACAGCGACATAGAACAATTTACGCGCTTCGGCTTGTTGCCCAGACACCCCTGTATGCTCTGACGCTTCCATTTCACCGACCTCCTAAACCGATTTTGACCACTGACTATAGCTTCCCCAGCAGGACAGACATTTTATGCCCCTCATAAGCATATATCTCTTAAACCCAGAGATAGGAGGATGAGAGCATGTGCGGTATTACCGGATGGATCAATTGGAATGCTGATTTGACGCAGCAAAGCGAAAGTCTTGAACGAATGACGGAAACGCTGGCTCCGCGCGGCCCGGACGCATCCGGCACATGGATAACGACCCATTGCGCGCTCGGGCACCGCAGACTTAGTGTTATCGATCCTGAAAATGGTGCTCAGCCGATGATTCGTTTGTCCTCGGATGATGAGCACTTTGTCATTGTATATAACGGCGAATTGTACAACGCGCTCGAATTGCGCAAAGAGCTAGAAAGCAGAGGCCGACAGTTTACGACCCAGTGCGACACAGAAGTGCTGCTAGTCGCCTATATGGAGTGGGGAATGTCGTGCCTGGATCGACTGAATGGCATCTTCGCCTTTGCTGTCTGGGATCATAAAGAACAACGTTTGTTTCTTGCACGGGACCGTCTTGGCGTAAAGCCGCTGTTTTATAGCACCGTTAATGGTCTGTTCCTGTTTGGCTCGGAACCCAAAGCAATTCTTGCGCATCCGGACTGTCCGTCTGAGGTTGGAGCGGATGGACTCGCGGAGGTATTCATCGTTGGCCCTGCCCGCACGCCCGGTCATGGCGTATACAAACATCTTTCGGAGTTGCGGCCTGGCAAATGCATGATCGTTGACCGTTCTGGAGTACGTACTCGCACCTATTGGGAGCTGGAAAGCCAGCCGCATGGCGACGATGTCGAACAGACCGCTCAACATGTAAGAGAACTACTCGAAGATGCCGCCAAACGGCAGCTCATCTCAGATGTGCCGATCTGCACCTTGCTATCGGGAGGGCTGGACTCCAGCGCTCTGACCTCACTCGCTGTCAATCACTACAATGATACGCAGCAAGGCCGCGTTCATACCTATTCAGTGGATTTTACCGACAATGACAAGCATTTCAAAGCGAATACCTTCCAACCCAATGCCGATGCACCATGGATCAAACGAATTAGCGAGCATTTGAACACCCAGCATCACTATATTCAGTTTGATACGGCCGATCTGACGGATGCGCTTGATGATGCGCTGCGGGCGCGTGATTTGCCCGGGATGACTGATGTGGATGCATCGCTGTATTTATTTTGCAAAGAAATAAAGAAAGGAGCGACAGTCGCCCTCTCAGGTGAAGCGGCAGATGAAATATTCGGCGGCTACCCCTGGTTCCACAGCGACGAAGCCCTGCAGTCAGCTACATTTCCGTGGGCGCGAGCATCGAAGATGCGGGCTGATCTTCTGTCTCCTGAACTGGCTGACTGGATCAAACCGCTTGACTACATCGACGCCCGTTATGAAGAAGCCGTTGCGGAGGTTCCCCACCTTCAGGGTGAAACTGCACGCCAACAGCAAATGCGCACGATGTCTTATTTGAATATCACCCGCTTTATGCCCACGTTACTTGACCGCAAAGACCGTATGAGCATGGCTGCAGGCCTTGAAGTGCGTGTGCCATTTTGCGATCACCGGTTAGTCGAATACGTGTGGAATATTCCATGGGAGATCAAGACGTCAGGCGACCGTGAAAAAGGGATTTTGCGCCGCGCGCTGCAAGGGGTGCTGCCGAACGATGTTTTGACACGCAAAAAAAGCCCCTACCCCAAAACACATAACCCGGATTACTTGGCAGCCGTCAGCAGCAGGATGCTGGAGGTGCTTGATGACTCCTCCTCCCCGCTGCTGCCGTTCATCAACGCTGCCAAAATCCGGGCATTGGCTGTGTCACCGGAGGCTTCCTCAAACTTGCCATGGTTTGGGCAATTAATGTCCGGACCGCAGCTATTCGCTTACCTTGTTCAAGTCAACAACTGGTTAAAGCATTATCGGATTTCCGTTGTCTAAATAGAGGAAATGCAGCATACAAAATGCAAAATGCAAAAAGGGGACTCCGGCCTTCACGCCGTCATCCCCTATTTATTATGTCTCATCGCACTTGTCTAGGTTACATTAGTTTTGTTTGCTATTCGTTTGTTTTGTTTGCTATTCGTTTGTTTCTGATTTTGCTTTCAAGTTTCGCTGATAGGTTTTGCTTCTAGTTTTCTTCAAACTTAACTGTTTCCAGCAGTCTGCGCAGCGCCTCTCCCCGATGACTGATCGCCTGCTTTTCATCTGTCGTTAATTCAGCCATCGTCTTGTTAAAAGACGGAAGCCAGAACAACGGATCATACCCGAATCCGCCTTCCCCGCGAGGCTTATTGGTAATATAACCGTCAACGGAACCATGAGACTCCTGAAAACTGCCAGTTTGCGGGTCGTACAAAGCCAGCGCGCACTCGAAGCTTGCCTTGCTTAGCAGCGCAGCATCCTGAGGCAAGGCGCCCTCCGCATCATGCACAAGGGCGCCCATGCTATCCAGTTCACTAAGCAATTTGGCATTGTTGTCGGCATCCGCCGCATTCTCGCCGGCATATCTGGCCGACCAGACCCCGGGCGCTCCGTCCAGCGCAGCGACTGCCAGTCCCGAATCATCCGCCAGTGCAACAACGCCCAGCGCTTCGCCGACAATGCGTGCTTTAATACGCGCGTTTTCGGCGAAAGTCATTCCGTCCTCAACAATTTCAGGCAAACCCGTATAATCATACATAGAGTGCACCGCAATGCCCATTTTTCCAAAGGCTTGCGCGAATTCCCGGACTTTCCCCTTATTCTGTGTAGCAACTACGACAACCTTATTCAGTGAACTCACGCTTGCTTCACTCCAATTCGATTTGCCGCTTCTCCAAGCATTTCTTTCTGAATTTCGATTAATGAGGCAATGCCCGATTCCGCCACTTCAAGCATATCGTTCAACTCCTGGCGAGAAAACGGGGAATCCTCTCCTGTCCCTTGCACCTCTACGAACTTGCCGCTGCCTGTCATAACGACATTCATATCCACTTTCGCTTTAGAATCCTCATCATAATTCAAATCCAGCATCACTTTGTCCTGGATCACCCCTACACTAACCGATGCCAGAAAATCTGTCAGCGGATAGCGGCTGAACTTACCGCTCTGATCCAGTTTTTGCAGCGACAGCACCAAGGCCACGAACGCTCCAGTAATGGAGGTCGTTCTCGTGCCTCCATCTGCCTGAATGACATCGCAGTCAATAGTAATTGTCCGCTCGCCAAGCGCCTGCAAATCTACAACCGAGCGAAGCGCCCGGCCAATCAGGCGCTGAATTTCCATTGTCCGGCCTGACAGCTTGCCCCGCACCGCTTCACGCTGATTTCGTGTATGGGTCGCACGCGGCAGCATCGCATATTCGGCATTGATCCAGCCTTTGCCTTGCCCCTTCATAAAAGGCGGGACACGTTCTTCAATAGTTGCCGTGCACAATACCTTTGTGTCGCCTACTTCAATCCAAACGGAGCCTTCAGCATATTTATTTGCATTTAATGTTAATTTAACCGGCCTTAATTGGTTCGTCAGCCGTCCTTCTGCTCTCATGTTAGTGGCCTCCCGCTTTCTCTTCTTATGTACGCATTCTTACATTTTAACAAAGTCAATCAGGAAAAGCACCCTTCAAATTGCAGCCGCAAAATTACAAGCGCAAGCGACACGCAAAAAGGAGAGACGCATTATCTCTCCCTTAGTAGAAAGTACCTTACGATTTCAGTGCATTCACATCTTCCGGACGAGCGACCGGTTCACTATAACTTTGGTTGTTTGTGTCGGTTACATCCGCCTTGCCATTTAAACGAATCAACACTTTATCTGCACCCGTATTTTCGGTTACGGAGAGGATGACAGCTTGCACAAGCTCCGCTGGTGTCTGCTGTCCGTCCTGATGGCTGGCATCCGTCAAATCGACGGTTGCAGTACCCTCTTGAACAGTGACAGCATCTACTACAATATCCTGCGTCATCACGCTATTGAGATCGCTAAAGGGCGTTGGGCCGGCAATCAGTTCAGCCACGGCTGCTGTCGCTATATCGTCTTTGCGGTCAATCAGGCGGGTAACTGGAACGTAGTATTGTTCATCATCAGGTGTGATGGCGGAATAATATACCGTTACCGGCATCGACCTGCTGTATTGCACACCCTCCGCTTTTTCCAAATTAATACCCATCGCCCGCGTAAGCGGATTGTCCAGCGGGAAACCGTTAACCGGCATTTCCTTCAGCTTCTCCCCTTCATGCCACAATTCGACCTGGTCAATCTCCGGGAAGCCGGTTAACGTCCAGGTGATCGCCTCCAGCATGTTCCGCTCATCACTAGCATTGTAACTTGTGAAAGCTTCGGACAAATCCAGCATGGCCACATTTTCAACAACTTTAAGCACGATGACTTCCGTGCCTTCCGGCAGCACACCTTCGAATCCGGCAGGCAACTGAGCGGAATATGGCCCGTCCTTTACGAGCATTTGCAGCGCCAGTTTTTGGGCATCCGCCCCATCGGCAAGTTTGGCAGACATGGTGACAGGAACGACGTATCCGTTAGTATCCTGCATGTAGACTGTCATTTTCGAGACCTGTTCCTGGCCATCTTGTGTCATCGCTTCAGACTCACCCGAAGTCTGATTAACCCAACTGGATTGAACTGGCGGCGGATCAATCTCTTTGCTTGTCTTGCTTGAAAACACCCCGCATCCCGATGTTGCCACAATTAACGGCACCGCTACTGCTCCTGTTAATACTGCCCGGCGTATCGCTCGATAATTCATCATGTTGACCTTGCCTCCCGTTTTGGTTTATCTTAAAAGATACAACTTCGCTTTTGTAGTACTATGTATACGAGCCCTTCTTCAATTTAGACCAGTTTTGTCCCATTAATCTTAACAATGAGGTGAGCTAGGATGACTGAACCAAATGTATACAGTTTAAATAGCGAGGTAGTTGCCAACGCGACCAAGCAAATGCTGGATGAGCGCGGGGTGAGCAAACGGGAGATCGCAGAGCTGGTCATGGTGCTGCAGAAGGATTACTTCACCAGCCTGACCATTGAGGAATGCGAGGAAAACGTGGATGCAGTGCTTTCAAAGCGCGAAGTCCAAAACGCAGTGTTGACCGGAATTCAACTGGATGTGCTTGCAGAGGAAGGTAAACTGCTGCCGCCACTCCAGGCAATTATTAAAAACGATGAAGGCCTCTACGGCTGTGATGAAATTCTTGCCCTGTCGATCGTCAATGTATACGGCAGCATTGGTCTGACCAATTTTGGTTATGTAGACAAGCTGAAGCCAGGAATTCTTAAAGCGCTGAATGATAAAAGCGGCGGCAAGGTCAATACGTTCCTCGATGATATTGTCGGCGCCATCGCCGCGGCAGCAAGCAGCCGGATTGCACATCGCAAACAAGCAGAACGTGAAGATACAACCGAGGGATAATTTCCTGAAATAAATGATTTCATTCTAAATAGACTAGGGACAGTTCCCCAGCATGCAGGTTTAGTCAAAAAAAGCGTTCCATTAACTTGCTCGCATCATTAAAAAGGTTGAGCGGAGAGATATTTCTGTTCAACCTTTTCAATTTGTGTCAAACCCACTCTATTTCGCGCCATTCCAGTTCCCACCGCACCTGTTCTCTCCACTCCTGTCGCTTCTCGGCTTGCCCCTTCCAGATTTGATGCATTGAAGGAGCTGCGGTACAGGTGAATACGTAGTCGATAAATCGTCTTGACACAGCTTGTGTACGCTGCATTACATATTGCTTTACACGCCCCATGAACTGCCCGACATTAAAGCCTCCCGGCTCATCTTGATGGTCTCGAAGGTCGTGATTGTCCTGATTGTCCTGGTCGTGATAGTCGTAATTGTCGTGATGGTCGTGATTGTCCTCATGGTCCTGCCGATCTTGATGCTGATCTTGATGCTGTACCCGCCGCTGCTCCGCTCGTCTCTCACCAATTGATGGCTCGTGACCAAACTCGTCCCTGTAGTACTGCCAAGCCAAGCGAATCTTGCGCAACATTAATCCCGCTGTCTTGACGGAGACACCCAGAATAGAAGCCAATCCCCTTACCGTAAGAAGGGGCTGTTCTGCGTAATGTACAATCGCTCGCAGCCAAGTTCGCAAGGGAAGTCGGGTTCTATGAAGAATCGTTCCTGCGGTAGAGGAAACCTGATACCGGCACTTCTTCCGCGCACATTGCATAATCCCTCGCTTCGGCAGCAGCCAGCCTCTACTGCTGGTGCAACGCGGGCAGAAGTATCCAATCTGCTGCCAGCGTTCAGCCTCCCAAAATTGTTGACAGGCAGCTTCAGTCGGGAATACCTCATCAAAAGTTTTCACGCCACAAGGCAGATTATGCAGCATCGGAACGACCTTCCTTTCACAAGAGATATACCACTATTATACCAAACGCACGTTCCCATTTCAAATATTTTTTATCGTAACGGGGGACTTTGCATATCGGACTGATTGTCCATAATAAAGGAGAACGCCCATCTGGCGAGGGGTAACATGCCTATTTCTATGTATACCCTAACTCAGGTTGCACTGGATAAAACTCGCCAGATCATCCAAACAGAAATAGGGACTGCATTTTTTCATGCCTCAGTTAACTTAGCGGAGTCAGGGTGTACAGGCTAGAGGATTTATAGCTCCCGAGGATATTAGTAGTGGGAGATAGTAATAAGGGTATTGGGTTGTGGTGTTTGGTTGTGGTGTTTGGTTGTGGTGTTTGGTTGTGGTGTTTGGTTGTGGTGTTTGGTTGTGGTGTTTGGTTGTGGTGTTTGGTTGTGGTGTTTGGTTGTGGTGTTTGGTTGTGGTGTTTGGTTGTGGTGTTTGGTTGTGGTGTTTGGTTGTGGTGTTTGGTTGTGGATACGGTCACAAGATACTGGTTAGAGGAAATTAGTCACAGCAGATTGATCAGAGGGAATCCGTTAGAGAGAATCGGGCAGCGGAGGAATAAATAGACGCCATTGACGATGAACAAGATGGACGACAGAGTCGGACAACGCATCAGCAAACAGCAGAGGCTATCCCCCCCTGTCATTTGCCATGACTGTTGGGACAGCCCCTCCAATTTCGACCTTCAGTTCACTTTGTGGTCTGGTACTGTATTGTTCCGTTCATTGTCATTTCCGTCCTCAAGCTGCCACGGACATGCAAATAATGTAAATGAGCTAAAGTCTCGGCCATCGCGAAACGTAGATGATGCGCATTCTCCGCCACCCGCTCCCCAAACATCCGAATACAGACCTCAAAGGCGTTTAACGGCAACTGGAGCCAGGCGGATATCCGTTCCAGCCTGCGATCGTGATGCCGTCTTAACTCGACGGTTCGCTCTGTAAAGTTCATGAAGGGGTCGCGATGGCCCGGAAATGCCAGTTCGACATCATAGCTGCCCAGCAGCTCCAGACTCTGCAGAAAGGAATGTAGCGGGTTCGGATCATCACCCGGCAGCAGGCTGATATTCGGGGTAATGTCCGGGAGCACTTGATCGCCGCAGAACATCCGCCGCTCCTTCCTCTCGTAGAAACACAGATGGCCGGATGCATGACCAGGCGTAGGGATCGTTTGCCACTCGGCATCGCCAATAACAAGTTTGCCGTCTGATTCATCCAGGTACTGAACCACCGGCTGAGGCGATACCAGAGAGACGAAACTGAGTAGATGGCGGTCAATCTCCTGGAGCATCTGCTCCGGCATTCCATGGCTGCCAAACAGCTCAGTCAACGCCTGGTCAAACTGTCGGCTTCCTCCCCACAAGCGCCTTGCATAGTTATGAGCCAGACGGCTCATAACTACCGGCGCCTCCGTCCGCTCTTGAAACCAGCCAGCCAAACCATAATGGTCAGGATGCTGGTGGGTTAGTACGATTTGGGCGATATCATGCCACTTAATATGAAATTGCTCCAAGACGGCTCGCCATGCTTGCACGGCTTCGGGCGTATGCAGTCCTGGATCGATTAAGGTGTAGCCGCCGTCACCGGGGATTAGGTAGCTGTTAACCCATTTGAGCGAAAAGGGCAGCGGGGACTTGACCTGAATCCAGTCACCGCACCAGATCGAAGTCGCTTGCTCCTTCTGTATCTTTGTCATGGACGCCGCTTCCCAGACATGATCATCCGTTTGGATGATGCCGAATAATCCGATCCATCATAATCACCGTAGAGGGCCGTCATTTCCAGACCAGCCTTATTGAAAGCCGTCTGAAACCATGCCAAGTCATAGAGCCTGACCTGTTCTGAATAATGCCGCTGAGGCTTCTCTTGCGGAGTGATGACGATGTTCTTTCTCACGGTATTTTTATCAATTGCACGGCTTTCCTTAATTCCCCAGCCTGTCTCTGTATCCACTCTGGACGACTCAGGCACAAGCGTGCTTCGCACATAATCAGGATTTAAAAAATCGATTAAAAACCTTCCGCCCGGCTGCAGTACACGATGCAGTTCATGCAAAACCTGCTGGTTGTCCGCATCAAGATCAAAATAGCCAAAGGAAGTAAACAAATTAACTGTCGCTTCGAACGAACCATCTTCAAATGGCAGTTTCCTCATATCACCGCGCACCCATTTGACCTTTTTTTCCGAATCATGCGCGCGCGCCTCCTGAAGCAATGCCTCAGACAGATCGATTCCGGTCACCTCACAGCCAAGGCCAGCCAGCGACAGCGCGTGCCTGCCCATTCCGCAGCCAACATCCAGCACCTTGACACCTTTCTCAACTTGCAGCCAGCGGGTCATGTTCACAACTTCGCGATAGGCATTCTCCCAATCGCGGTGCTTGTATACAACCATATAATCAGACCCAAAACTCCGTTCATACCATTCGCTCACGTTCATCACTCCTGACAATTCACTGTTTAACTCTAAGTTTACTTGATTTCACAATACAGAGCAAAAACAAAATGGAATACAAAACCAACATGTGCCGCATACTACTACAGCTATTGTAAATTGTTACGATACTCAGGAGGGATTCGCAGATGCTGCATTGGATTCGAACACAATTTGCAGAGGCCAAGGACTTAGTTACAAAACAGTATCAAAACGGCAACACGATACTGCAGTTGGCCTACATTGATTCCTTATGTGATGAGAGTAAAATTATGGAAGCCATCTCCGTCCCCTTTTCGCGCAATCAACAACCTTTTATTGATATTGTTAAAGCCAGCCCCGAATTTAATAGCTTGGAAAACACGATTGAATGGTCGCCCGCCATTTTACGCGGATTCGTCCTGCTCTATCTGGAAGGAAAATATTATTCCTATGATGCTGCACGCGTCATCCGGGAAGTCGGCCCAAACGCACAGGTGGAAAGCGCCATTCAAGGTCCTCAGACCGCACTGAGTGAAGATTTGAAAGATTGCTTGAATATTGTACGCAATCGCTATCCGTCGCTGGATCTGAAAGTGGAGGAAAAAACAGCGGGAACGTTGTCCAAAACACGTCTCATCATGCTGTTTGACAAAATGCGCGTTGATCCGCAGCAGCTTCAGATGGTACGAGACAAGCTTACAGGTATTTCCTCGGAAGTGCTGCAGTCCGCCGGAGAACTGGGAAAGCAACTTGTCAACGAACGCAAACATTTTTTTCCTACAGTGCTGATTACCGAGCGTCCTGACCGTATTTGCTCCGCGCTCTCTGAAGGAAAAATCGTGATCATGATGCAGGGCACGATGTTCGCGGTCATCCTCCCTGTCACCTTCTATGATTTTATGTATGCCATGGATGACAAATATGAAGCTTACTGGATGACCCGGCTGCTACTTTTTATGCGCTACACCTCCATCATTTTGACGATCATTTTGCCAGCGTTGTATATTTCGGTCGTTTCCTATAATCCCGAGCTGTTCCGGATCCAGCTCGCCTTCTCCATTGCAGGAAGCCGTTCCGCGGTCCCTTACCCGTCGTTTATAGAAGTGTTTCTGATGCTGTTTATGATCGAAACACTGATCGAAGCCAGTGTGCGCCTGCCGCGCTACATCGGTTCGACAGCTACGACTGTAGGCGGTCTGATTTTGGGACAAGCCGCCCAACAAGCGGGACTTGTCAGCAGCATTATGATTATTGTGACCTCTGTTGTCGCCATTGCGAACTTCGTAATCCCGATCAATAGTATGTCTTTCTCCATCCGATTTTTGAAATATCCTTTAATTGTGCTGTCGATCTTCTTCGGGCTTACCGGGGTAGCCGTAGGATTATTCGCTTGTATTGTTTATTTATCCGGGTTGCGAAGCTTCGGCAAACCATATTTCCGGCTGCTTGGTTCAGCAATTCGCAAACAGCAAAGTGATATCGGGCAGGTGAAGACGAATTGAACCGCCACTTTTATTTCAGCTTCATTCTGTTCAGCATGCTGAACTTGATTCTTTTCGTGCCAAGTACACTGATTGCACATCGTTACGACGGGGCAGTGTCTTCGATTGTAGTGTCAGTCATTGTGGGCACGCTGCTGGCTTATCTGTACACCAGTACCTTTGAGAAGTTTCCGGGTCTTGGCCTTCCGGAAATTTTGCATAAATTTCACCCGAATTGGATTGTGACGCCAACGTTGCTGTTCTATGCCTTCATGTGGCTGTCCGGAGCAAGCATTGCGCTTGTCGGGTTCTCTGTGCTAATTAACCGCTTCATTAATCCGGACACCAATTCGATCTACATTTTGGCGCTGCTCGTCGCCATTTGCATCTACTCTTCCAGCCGCTCTACACTATCAATTATGTTTATTATCGAGATGGGGTTAATTTGCAATGTCCCATTGATCCTGTTTCTGCTTAGCAAGTCGGTATTCAGCCCGAATGTAAATTGGGACGCTATACGTACGATCGCCAACTATGGGATGGAGATGCCTGATTTGCAGTCCGTGTCTGCAGCGACCTACATCTTCACGGGATATGTCACTATTTCGTTGTTCAACCGTGCCTTTCCCGCTAATTTTCGCTACAAGTATCGCTGGACGATACCCGTTTTTGGACTGCTGGTCCTGCTGCTGTCTTTTTTTATTCCGATCGGCTTCCACGGTACCGAAAGCGTGGATAACTATTTATATGTATGGAGCATTACGGCCGATTCGATGATGATGCGGTACGGATTTATAGAACGAGTGATGTTTGTATTTCTTATTTTGTATTTAAATTTGACTTTACTTTTCGTAACGACGGCCTGGCACCACGCAATGGAGTTTATCAAGAGCTGCAGCCGCAATTACGAGCCCCGGGTTGATCCGGATAAAACACCAATGCGCAACTGGGTGATTGTCAGCATCTTCGGTGTGCTCACCCTGCTGTTTCATCAATTTTTTACAGAAAGGGAGAGTTTGATATTTGCTAATTACTGGCTTGTCGTAAGAATGCTTACGGAAATTTTACTTGTCGTATGGCTGCTTATTGTCAGCCGCGGCAAGTCTACGAGGAGGGAACTAACGTGAGGAAAAAAATAGCGATGACAGCTCTGCTGCTCCTTTTGATTACTGTAACTTCCGGCTGCGGATTCAAAGATATCGATAAGCGTTTCTTTATCGTGTCTACTGGAATCGATATGACAGGCAATTCTAAATTACCCTATCGAATCACGGTCAGGCTCGCAGTTCCCTCCCCCAAAATCGAACCGGGCGCAGCAAAAGTCCAGACCGAATCCATTGAAGCAAAAACGATCGCGGAAGGGGTTCGCCTGTTGAAATCGCAGGTGGATAAAGAGCTTGATTTCGGGCATTGCAAAATCTTTTTGTTTGGCGAAGGGTTTTCCCATGAAAACATTCAGGATGCCCTTGACTGGCTGGCCAGACGCCGCGATGTACAGATGATTGCCGATGTGGCAATCGCCAGACCCACTGCTGAAGCTGTTCTCAGTATTAACCCGGACTCGGAGCGCTATCCAGGCAACAATATGCTTCTCACCTTCGGCAGGGACGGCACCGAGTCATCCTATATCGTCAATGCATACATTTTTGACCTTTTTAGAAGAATTGGCGAGAAAGGACTTGATCCCTATGTGCCGATTATTTACACCCAAAACAATACTTATGTCATTAAACATATTGCCATCATGGATAAGCATCGCATCAAAATGATACTCAATCCCGAGGAAACCCAATTGTTCAACCAATTAAGCCGAAATTTTTCCAAATCGAGTTTTGCCTGCGTCGTGAAGGGCCAAAACTATGTCATTGCCGTCAGCAGCCTCCGGACAACATATCGCATTATAACTGCGCCCGATAAAACAAGCGCCACGCTGAAGATGAAAATTCACATTAAGGGAATTTTTGAGACTGCGCCCAAACTGTCGATCGAAAAAGATTTGTCAGCCTTGGAAACAGAGCTTGAGAGTCAAATCTCCGCCTCGGCAGCAGCGCTGCTCACCAAGATTCAAAAGACGGAAACGGACCCATTCGGTTTCGGGCTGCGCTATCGGGCTACCCATTACAACAAAGATGCCGATTGGCAGGACTGGCAGCGAATTTATCCTAATCTGAAGTTTGAAGTGAAAACGAACTTGACGATTGAAGGAAGCGGACTGATTAAATAATGCAGCGCAGGTAGTATCAGCTCCATTCAGCAGGCGTTAGCTCGTCCAGCACATGCTGTATCAGCTCCGTTCAGCATAGGCGCTAGCTCGTCCAGCTTAGGCTGTCAGCTCCGTCCAGCGTCGGCTGACGTCCGCGGTCCTAAACTAACCGGCTTGTAGCCGCCAGCTCAGCGATCGTACCTGCGCCAACACCGAACATCGCGGTACGCAGCTCGAATTCGATTTTGGCGAACTGTTGATGCAATTGGGCATCCAGATCGCTGTCTGTCTCATGGATGTCGCCCAATGCGGCTGCATTAGGCAGAAGCAGCCGACCAACGCCAGCCAAGTTCGCACCCAGCGCAATCGCTTTGGCGACGTCTACCCCGCTTCGCAGGCCGCCGCTGGCGATGACATATGCCTCTGGACAATGGCTGCGAACATCAACAATACTGTCTGCAGTAGGTATGCCCCAATCGGTGAAGGCTTCTGCAGCCTGTCTGCGCAACGGATCAGACGTTCGGAATTTCTCCACCTGGCTCCATGAAGTGCCGCCCGCGCCAGCAACATCGATAAAAGCCGCCCCGGCGCGCGTCAGCATTGCGGCGGTCTCGCCGTCCATGCCCCAGCCAACCTCTTTCACACCAACGGGCACCTCAAGCTGCCGGCACACTTGCTCAATCCGCTCAAGCAAGCGGCGAAAATCCGTATCGCCCTCCGTCTGAAAAACCTCCTGCATGCTGTTCAGATGAAGGACAAGCGCATCCGCTTCCGAAAGTTCAACCGCGCGGCGGCACTCATCTACACCATAACCATAATTTAATTGGACAGCTCCGAGATTTGCAACAATCGGGATCGTTGGCGCCTCTTTGCGAATATGAAACGTTGCAGCAAGCTCCTCGCGCTCGATTGCAGCACGCATGGACCCAAGTCCCATCGCCCACCCTCTTGCTTCCGCTGCCTCGGCTAAACGCCGGTTTATAGCAGCCGCCTCCTCAGTTCCTCCTGTCATCGAGCTGACGAGAAGCGGTGCCTGAAGCGGCTTGTTCAGAAAGGTCGCGGATAAGGAAATTTGATCAAATGAAATTTGCGGGAGCGCGGCATGACGGAAGCGGTACCGTTCAAACCCAGTCGTAATTCCCACACCGTTCACCTGTTCCTGCAGGCAGATTCGAATATGCTCTCCTTTGCGAGCGGCCGTAAGACGGTTTTCCTCAATTTTTGCTTGATCTTTTGCTGACATCAATCATTTTCCTCCCGTGGCTTGAACATTGTAAAACTATTATACCGACAGTCTATAACGATAAACAAGGCCGGAACAGATATCCATCGAGATCGTTGCTTATTTTTTATAAAATTTATCATAATTATGATTTTTTCAATCATTTAATGTTGTTTATCAATCATAAAGCTTCTATAATAATTGTATAACGAGCGTCAACAACTGCGCCGTCCTTGGAAATGCAACATAATTCGCAGAAGAATATAAGCTGGTTACGTATGGGATAAAATACTTCCACGCTTATGTTTGATAAAAGGAGATGAGTCCGGATGAAAATTACTTTTTTTGACTCCCAGCAAAAGCTGGATGATTATGCCGCTTCGTTGATCGCTGAGACGATCAGCAGTCGGAAGAAACCGGTACTGGGCCTGGCTACAGGTTCGACCCCGATCGGTATTTATAAAAATTTGGTCCAGAAGCACCAGCGCGGCGAGCTTTCATTCCGTGAGGTGACAACTTATAATTTGGATGAATATGCGGGCTTGACCGCAGCCCACCATCAAAGTTACGCTTATTTCATGAACCATCACCTGTTCCAGCATGTCGATCTCCCGCCGCAAAACAGACATATCCCTAATGGCACTGCTGCTGATCTGTTAGAGGAATGTCAGGAGTATGATCGCATGATTGCAGCCCAGCCAATTGATTTGCAGTTGCTCGGCATTGGACATAACGGGCATATCGGATTCAATGAACCGGCAAGCGGCCTGACCGGCGCAACCCATGTCGTCGATTTGCAGGAAGAAACACTGCAAGCAAACGCCCGTTTCTTCACATCGATTGATGAAGTGCCTAAACGCGCGATTACGATGGGAGTTGGCGCCATTCTGAAAGCCAAGACCATTCTTCTTGTCGTTCGTGGCGCAGACAAAGCTGCCATCGTTAAACAAGCGCTCACCGGTCCGATTACGACCCATTGTCCTGCTTCTTTACTGCAAACCCACGCAAATGTTGTTGTGCTGCTGGATCAGGAAGCCGGAAGGGAGCTCTTAGCTGATGAACCAAGCCTACTCAACATGGCGCATTCATAACGTTAACATTGTCGCCGAAGACCAGCTACTGCAAGGAACCGTCACTGTCGAAAACGGAATTATCACAGCAATTACTGAACAAGACGCCGAGTTACCACCGTCCGCTGCCGATGACAGCGCCGAGCAAGTCATCGATGGAAAAGGCGGCTACCTGCTGCCCGGGTTCATCGACCTTCATATCCATGGCGGCTATGGCGGCGACTTCATGGACGCCTCTGTCCAATCGTACGACGCCATCACCAAATTTCATGCGCAGCATGGCACGACAGCGATGCTGGCCACCACCGTGACCGCTCCCTTTGAGCAGATCGAAGCGGTGCTGGCCGCAGTGGCGCAATACCGAAGCCAGCCGATGCCGTATGCCGAATTGCTCGGCGTTCATCTCGAGGGTCCTTTTATTAGCACCAAGTGGGCTGGTGCCCAAAATCCAGCACATATGGTCAGCCCGCAGCTCGATTGGCTTAAACAGTGGGTAGCCAACTGGCCGGGGCTGATCAAACAGCTGACGCTTGCGCCGGAAACGGCAGGCGCCTTTGAGACGATCCGCTATTTGGCCGATCAGGGGATCATTGCCGCGGCCGGCCATACGGATGCAAGCTATGACACCATTGTCGAGGCCGTCCAGCATGGATTGTCCCAAGCGGTTCATACGTTCAACGCCATGACCCCGCTGCATCACCGGGAACCGGGCACAGCCGGGGCCGTCCTGACGATCGATGATATTGCGGCTGAACTCATCGCCGACGGACTTCATGTTCACCCGGCAGCGATTCGCCTGCTTACGCGTGCGAAGAACAGGGACAAACTGATTCTGATCACTGATGCCATGGCTGCAGCAGGATTGGGCGAAGGCCAATACATGCTTGGCGATCTCGCTGTTATTGTCAAAGGGGATGAAGCGCGGCTGGCGGAAGGAAACAGTCTGGCAGGCAGCACTCTGACCATGATTGGCGCATTTCGCTACGTGCTGTCTAACACCGAACTTTCGATTCCTCAAGTAAGCCAGCTCGCCAGCGGCAACCCAGCCAAACAGCTCGGCATTGAAGAGCATACCGGCAGCATAGCCATTGGCAAGCGGGCGGATCTTCTATGGACGGACAGCAGTTTCCAGGTCCAGCATACTTGGGTGAACGGCCAAAGCGTCTTCTCTCAATAAGCGATGCTGTGCCGGACAAGTTCCTTGAATAGATGTTTGAACATATAAACGGGACGGTCCCTTACGTGGGATCGTCCCGTTTGTTGTCATCCATTCCAATCCTCTTCATGTTGAGCCGCCAAGTATACCTCAATGCCATGTTCATTAACAGCATCACTCAGTTCACCGCGCAGCGGAGCATCCGTAATAATCCCGCTCAGCTGGGATAGCGAAGCGGTGGAAAACAAGGAGCTTCTGCCAACCTTAGTGTGATCAAATACTGCATAGGACAAATGCGCCCGCCTGATCAGCACCTTGGCAATTTCCGCTTCTTGTTCAGAATATGTAGTGATGCCGCTCTCGACGGAAATGCCGTCTACACCGATGAACAGCTTGCCGATATGCAAGTTGGCAACGACGCTTTCACCGATCGGACCGCACAATTCAAAGCTGTTATGCCGCATTATGCCCCCGGTCACGACGACCTGAATGCCGCTCCCCGCCAATTCCAGTGCAATATTAACCGCATTGGTCACCACGGTGATCCCGCTGCGGGTTTTGAGCAGCTTGGCCAGCAAATAATTGGTCGTGCCACCCGATAAGGCAATAATGTCGCCTTTTTCGATCAAAGTGGCCGCTCGCTTGGCAATCCGTTCCTTCTCCAGAAAATAATGCCCTGTTTTTTCTGCAAATGATATATCATGGGCAGCCTGCATCCCGTTGTACATCGCGCCTCCAATTGTGCGAACGACCGGCTCTGTTCGTTCCATAACCTCCAGGTCTCGCCGCGCAGTCGCTTCCGAGCAGCCGAATTGTTCCACAATTTCCTGAATGGTAATTCGTCCGTTCTGCTTTAACAAAATCATTAATTGCTCCCGACGGCGTTGTCCTTTGGAATGTTGGAAGTCGTTCATCCTAGCGTTCCACCCAGCCTTTGTTCGATAGACGCTGTTCAACGATTCCCCAGGTAGGGAGCGCCTCCCAGTCGCCCCGCATCTGGACAGCCAGCGAGCCGTTCAGACTGGCTACGCGGACCGCATCCGTTACACTCATCCCCTTCAGGATGCCAGCGAGAAAACCGGAACAGAAAGCATCTCCTGCGCCAACGGTATCGACAACTTCCTCTGCCGGATAGAACGGAATCGACGTGCGCTGCCCTTGCTCCACAATAACCGTCTGCTCTCCGACGCCTTTCACAATGCTGGTAGCCTTCAGTTCATTCAGTCTGCGGACTGCTTCTTCAAAATCAGTCGTTTCAAACAAGAGCTGCAATTCATCCCACCCTGGAAGGAAATAATCTGCCTGTTCTGCAAGCGGCAGCATCACCCGACGCGCTTCCTCGATTGTCCAAAGCTTCAGACGCAAGTTGGGATCGAAACTGACTTTCACCCCTGCTTCCTTCGCAATGTTAACCGCGTGCAGGACCGTATTCAGACAGTTCTCGCTCAGTGCCATCGTAATGCCGGTAATATGCAAAATTTTCGCTTTTCTTATGTAATCTGCATCAATATCTTGCGGCTTCATACGGCTGGCAGCAGAATGTTTACGGTAGTAATGCACGGCTACCTTGCCTGCTACACGCTCGCGGAATAGCAGTCCCGTCGATTCGCCGTCAACAAGCCGTGAGCGCGACACATCGACGCCTTCGCCGCGCAGCGTCTTATAGATCATCGTTCCGAACGGATCGCTGCCAAGTGCGCCGAACCATCCGACCGAAGCGCCCAGCCTTGCCACCCCGATCGCGACATTGCTCTCCGCTCCACCGAATCCTTGCGTAACTGCTGCCGCGCGTTCCAAAGCCCGGTCATCTGCAGGCATAAACAACGCCATCGTTTCCCCGAATGTCACTAAATCTGGCGTTTGTGCTCCCATTTTGCATCCCCCTGTTTCAGTTCTGGTCCGATTAACAAGCCCATACTCGCTATATTTTATAAAACGGGTATTTCATCAAATAAATAATTGCCCCATACAAGACCAGTACAATGATACTCATCGTCTGTGTACGCTTGATATGCGCTGTTGCGCTTTGTCCTGCCTGCAGCGAAGCAACAATGCGCTTCATTGGTTTCGCCATTATGCCGGCAACAGCAGACATTGCCAGAAACAGCAGAAGGACAAGCACCATCCACATCACTGTATAGCTGGCTTTCGAAATTAAATAGCCGCCCGTCAACAGCTGCAGAACGAGAAAATACTGCGCAATTCTGTTGCCGTTGAGCAGGCCGTCTGCCAGCCCTTCCTGCCCGGAGCCAGATAATTGGGTGGCGCGGCTGACCAGGAAGGGCAGCAGCACGTAGAACCCGAGACCAGCCGATCCGATCACATGCAGAAATACCATGAACTTATCCATTAACGACCCTCCATCTGTGAAACAACCTCGTGATGTTAACTATAGTGTACCAAAAAAACAATGCAACTCCAATGATTGGCGTGCTAGCCGTCCCAGCTTAACCGCTCCAGACGGACAATTAGGATTGTTGGAAAAACTGGGCTCCATGTAGTAAAAAACCCGCTTACGTTTCTCGCAAACTGTATTTGCTGATGACACCATGAATGGAGAAATAGGACACTTCCTGCGGAAGCGCGTCTTTAATCGGACGGAGCTTCGCTGAGCCAAGCTCGCGCACAGCCTGCAAGATCAATTCCTCTTGATCGGCTGGGATAACTTCCGACCAATCAATATCATACCCTTCGTCAGCAGCGCGAATCAGGTGGCTCTCAACTGTTGTTTTGCTCATAGAGCGCTCTCCAGCAATCTGCGCAACCGATTGACCCGACTGGAACAGCTCTAACGAAATGAGGTAGCTGGGCCGATCATCCTCGTTCCGTACGCCATTGCTGGATACTTCGTTTTCTTCCATAGCGCCGCGTACTGCTCCCTCCGCCTTCTCCCCGTTAAGAAACGGCCGAATCACTTCCAGCAGCTGCGCTCCGTATTTGCCCGCTTTCGCCGCACCTACCCCTTTGACTGCAAGCAGTTCCGCTTCATTGCGAGGCTGCAGATCAGCCATCTCACGCAATGTCGCATCAAAAAACAAAATAAAGGGAGGTACATTTTCCCTGGCTGCCGCTTCTTTCCGCCATTGGCGCAAAGCAGCGAACAGCGGTGAGCCGCCATCTCCGCCAGCCGTCGCAGCGCGGCGCTTCAAAGGCTTGCGCTTTTGAAATACCTGCTCGGTCCCTTCCAGAACGGGCAGTGCCTTTGCAGTCAGAGATACCGTCGGGTAGGTGCCCTCACTTGCCCGCATATACCCTTCAGACAACAGCCAGTAAAGCCATTCAACAATTTCTTTCTCCGGCCAATCCCGGTACAAGCCGTAAGTAGTCAGCCGATTAAGCCCAAGCTCCATAATTCGCTTGTCCTTGGAGCCTTTCAACACTTTGGCCACAAGCGTTATGCCGAATCTTCCCTTCATTCTGCCAACGCAGGAGAGCGCCTTCTGGGCTTCCGCGGTGACATCGGTTGCCAGCGTATCATCCAGACAGCTGCTGCATTTGCCGCAAGGCGGAACATCAGCCTCTCCGAAATAACTTACGATAAACTGCTGCAAGCAGCGCTCCGTCCGTCCGTAATTCATCATCGTGTACAGCTTGGCAAGCTGTACCGACTTTCGCTGCTCATCGGCGGTGCCCTGTTCAATTAAAAAACGCTGCACCTGCACATCCTGCGGACCAAACAGCAGCACGCACTCGCTTTCCTCGCCATCGCGGCCCGCCCGGCCCGCTTCCTGGTAGTAGGATTCAATATCGCCGGGCATCTGCCAATGGATGACGAACCTGACATTCGGCTTGTCAATTCCCATGCCAAAGGCATTCGTAGCAACGATTACCCGCATTTCGTCAAACCGGAAACGCTCCTGCGCTGTCGTACGATCGTCATCGGCAACGCCTCCGTGATACTTCACGGCCGCAACCCCTTGACGCTGCAGTTCCGCACACACCTGGTCAACCTCTTTGCGCGTTGCGGCATAGACGATTCCGGACTGATCCGGACGCTCGTTCAGAAAATCCCGAAGAAATTTCTTCTTATCCACACCTGCAACGACAGATAACGAAAGATTCTCGCGTGCAAAGCCGGTCACGAACACATTAGGCGATCGAAGCGCCAGCATATCAGATATATCCTGGGCCACTTCCGGCGTTGCCGTCGCAGTAAACGCGGCAACTAACGGACGATCCTGCAGCCTGCCAATCCATGCCGCCAACTGTCTGTAGCTGGGCCGGAAATCATGGCCCCATTGGGACACACAGTGCGCCTCATCGATGGCGATAAGCGGGATGCGCATCTGTTCCATCAACGCAGCGAACATCGGCGCATCCAGCCGCTCCGGCGCCACATAAAGCAGCTTGTATTCTCCAGCTGCGGCATTTCGCACAATATCACGATATTCTGCCGCGCTCAATGAGCTGTTGAGAAAAGCGGCTGGCACGCCAAGCCGATTCAGGGCATCAACCTGATCTTTCATTAAAGAAATAAGCGGAGAGACAACTAAAGTTGTCCCCTCCAGCAGCAGTGCGGGGATTTGATAGCAGATTGATTTGCCCCCGCCTGTCGGCAAAATAGCCAACGTATCTTTACCGCCTATCAGACCGGTAATAATCTCGCGCTGACCTTTGCGGAAAGTATCATAACCGTAAGTGCGCTTTAATAATTGCTGAGCTTGTTCCAGCATATCAACCTCCAAAAAACGAAGACCCTGGCAATAAATGTCAGGGTCTTGCATTATACGCTAGCAAATTAGATAGTCAGTCCCTAGCCGGTAATTACTTTTACAACGCTTTTGACCGATTGGGCCGATTTATCAAGCGCAGCTTTCTCTTCATCGGTAAGCTCCAGCTCGAATATTTTCTCGATGCCATCGCCGCCAAGAATAACCGGCACACCCATAAACAGGTTGTCATAGCCGTACTCGCCTTGCAGCAAAGCGATAACCGGAATAATCCGCTTTTTGTCTTTCAGAATCGCTTCCGTCATCTGCACGAGCGAAGCGGCCGGCGCATAGTATGCACTGCCGTTGCCGAGCAAGTTGACGATCTCACCGCCGCCAACGCGCGTGCGCTGTACGATCGCTTCGATCCGCTCTGCAGGAATCAGCTTCTCGATCGGGATGCCCCCAACGTTAGAGTAACGAACGAGCGGCACCATGTCATCGCCATGGCCGCCGAGCACGAAGCCCCGAACATCTTCAACCGATACATTCAATTCCTGTGCGATGAATGTGCAATAGCGAGCGGTATCCAGCACGCCGGATTGACCGATGATGCGGTTTTTAGGGAAGCCCAGTGCTTCATTGGCCACATAAGTCATCGCATCGACCGGATTGCTCAAAATAATAACATAAGCATTCGGGCTTGTTGCTTTAATATTTTCACATACGGAGCGAACGATGCCGGCATTCGTGTTAACAAGATCATCACGGCTCATACCCGGCTTGCGGGCGATGCCTGCAGTAATTATGACAACATCGGAATCCTTCGTATGGGCATAATCGGAAGTGCCTGTAATTTGGGCATCCGCCTTTTGCACGGGCGTAGACTCCATCATATCAAGCGCTTTGCCCTTCGTAGGATTCTCAAGCTGCGGGATGTCAACGAGTACAACATCGCCCAATTCTTGCTGTGCAAGCATGAAAGCGGTAGTCGCTCCCGTAAAACCAGCGCCAACTACGGTAATCTTATGACGTTTGATAGCCATTATTGTTCTTACCTCCGTATCGTTGATAATAAATGCAAGCCGACTCTAGAAGTTTTTAATGATTTCGTCTGCGAATGCGGAACATTTCACTTCAGTTGCGCCATCCATCAGGCGAGCGAAGTCATAAGTAACCGTCTTGTTGTTGATGGAAGTTTCCAACCCTTTATAGATAAGGTCCGCAGCTTCCTGCCAGCCCAAGTGCTCAAGCAGCATAACGCCGGACAAAATAACAGAACCTGGGTTTACAACGTCTTTGTCAGCGTATTTAGGCGCTGTGCCGTGAGTCGCTTCAAAGATAGCATGTCCAGTATTGTAGTTAATGTTCGCGCCCGGAGCAATACCGATACCGCCAACTTGTGCAGCCAGTGCATCGGACAGATAGTCGCCATTCAGGTTAAGCGTTGCGATAACATCAAAGTCAGTTGGACGCGTCAGTACTTGCTGCAACGCGATGTCAGCAATGGCATCCTTAACGATCAGCTTGCCAGCTTCTTCAGCTTCTTTCTGCGCTTTGTTCGCAGCGTCCACGCCTTCCGCGTCTTTAATGCGGTCATATTGTCCCCAAGTAAATGTTTGCTCAGCAAACTCTTGCTCGGCAACTTCATAACCCCAGTTTTTAAACGCGCCTTCAGTAAATTTCATGATGTTGCCTTTGTGTACCAGGGTAACGGATTTGCGGCCATGCTTCAGAGCGTACTCGATCGCAGCGCGCGCCAGACGTTTCGAACCTTCAGCAGATACCGGCTTAATGCCAAGACCTGAAGTTTCAGGGAAACGGATTTGTTTTACGCCAAACTCATCTTGCAGGAATGCGATCAGCTTTTTAACTTCAGCTGAACCTTCTTGATACTCAATACCAGCGTAGATGTCCTCTGTGTTCTCACGGAAGATTACCATATCAACCAGCTCAGGACGTTTTACCGGGGAAGGCACGCCGTCGAAATAACGTACTGGACGCAAGCAAACATACAGATCCAGTTCTTGACGCAGCGCAACGTTCAGCGAGCGAATGCCGCCGCCGATTGGCGTTGTCAGAGGTCCTTTAATAGCAACGATGTACTCGCGAATTGCTGTCAGCGTATCAGCAGGGAGCCATTCTCCATACTCGTTGAATGCTTTTTCACCGGCAAATACTTCGTACCAGGCTACTTTTTTCTCGCCATTGTAGGCTTTCTCAACAGCCGCATCAAGCACGCGCTTGGAAGCGCGCCAAATGTCGCGGCCAGTGCCGTCGCCTTCAATGAATGGAATGATCGGATTGCTCGGAACGTTCAGCTTACCGTCCGTAATCGTAATTTTCTCGCCCTCTGTTGGCAATGCAAACTTGTCCAATTTCACCATAAATCTAATTCCTCCTTATATTTAAAAGACTGAAAAAATCTATTATTACATTTGACGAGGTAGCGAGCAGTTCATCTGCATCCTCCGGTACCCCGTCAAAAACATAACCTTTGCTTAACTTGAGCGCAAACGTACCTGAGACAGGCTTATAAGCGCGCGCACAAGCCCGCTCCTAGCGCTGTTCGATAGAAACGTAACGTTGGCTGACCGGCCCCACATACTCAGCACGCGGGCGAATCAGGCGATTGTTTTCATATTGCTCCAAGATGTGAGCGGTCCATCCCGATACACGGCTGATTGCAAAAATCGGTGTAAACAGATCTCTTGCGATATCGAGCGATGTATATACAGAAGCGGAATAGAAATCGACATTTGGCTTCAAGCCTTTCTGTCCAGTTACAATCCCTTCAATCTTGGTGGACATCTCATACAGATCTGTCCGGCCTGTCAATTGACCAAGCTCGTATGACATTTTCTGCAGGTGCTTGGCACGCGGATCGCCATTTTTGTATACACGGTGTCCGAAGCCCATAATTTTCTCTCTGTTTTCCAGCTTTTCGTTAATGTAAGCATCAACATTGGCTGGCGAGCCGATCTCCTCAAGCATCACCATAACCGCCTCATTGGCACCTCCGTGAAGAGGTCCCTTAAGAGCTCCGATCGCTGAAGTGACACCCGAATAAATATCGGAGAGTGTTGCCACAGTTACGCGAGCTGCGAATGTGGAAGCGTTCAGCTCGTGATCCGCATGAAGCACAAGCGCTTGATCGAGCGCTTTCACTGCAACCTCATCCGGATCTTGGCCAGTCAGCATGTACAGGAAATTATGGGCAATGGATACGCCCTTCTTCGGAGCAATCGGCTCCTGACCATTGCGAATGCGGGCAAAGGCTGCCACAATCGTAGGCAGTTGCGCCTGCAGCTTGATCGCTTTGGAAAGATTGGCTTCCTGCGACATGTCGCCAGCCGCATCATCGTAAAGCGCCAGGCTCGAGACAGCGGTCCGCAGCGCGGCCATGGAATTCGTATTCTTCGGAAACAGCCGGATCTGATCAATTACCTGATCAGGAATTGCTGCATAATTATTTAATTGATTGTGGAGTTCTTCCAACTCTGATGTCGTCGGCAGCTTGTTATACCAGAGCAAATAAGCGACCTCTTCGAAGGTGGCATGCTCTGCAAGCTCATCGATATCAATTCCACGATACGTCAACACGCCATCAATGATCGAGCTGATCGATGAAGTTGTCGCGACAATGCCTTCCAGGCCTTTGGTTGCTGTCATATTTTCTCTCTCCTTTAATGGAAGAATGGGCATAGAAACTCCAGAGTAGTCATCTCGATTTATGTCCGTCCTTTTAATAATAAAGTATTTTCCGATTGATGTGAACCGAAAGGGACATAAAAATGATTTATCGCTATCATAAAAAAATTGATTGGTAATTTGTAAAATACGGCTTTGTTGTCCGTTTCCGACTTTATCCTAAAGGCAGGGAATGCTAAAATAACATTAAGCAGCACCATTAGCCGACAGTTGGAGGTAAATATGACAGATCAACGCTTTGGCATTATTGACATCGGTTCAAATTCAATCAGGCTCGTTATTTATGAACGGACGGAGCATGGAGCCAATCAGGTTATCGACAGCAGCAAGCGTTCGGCGCGTCTAAGCAAGCAAATTGCTCCAGACGGCAGTCTCCCTGAAAAGGCCATACAGGATCTCGTCAGCATTCTCAACCATTTCCGGCTGATCTGTTCGCAACAGCGGACATTTCATATTCATGCCGTTGCGACAGCGGCGATTCGCAATGCCACCAACTGCCATGACATACTCAACAAGCTGCAAGCGGGCAGCGGGCTGTCTGTCCAGCTTCTCTCCGGCCGGGAAGAAGCCGAATACGGCTTTCTCGGCATGCGCAACAGCCTCGACATTTCCGACGGCTTTTTAATCGATATCGGCGGCGGCAGCACCGAAGTTTCCCTGTTCCGCAACCGCCAGCTTCTTCAAAGCGTCTCCTTCCCGTTTGGCTGTGTCAATATGACCGAGCGCTTTGCCGAAGAAGGACAGCTTGACGATGTGCAGCTGCAGGCCATGGAAGCGCAAGTGAAAGAGATGCTTCAGAGCGAGCCTTGGATAGAGGAGCATGAGAATTTGCCGCTCGTCGCTGTCGGCGGCACCGCCCGCGCCTTCGCCAAGCTGCATCAGGCCAAACACGGCTATCCTCTGCGGATCACACATCATTACCCGATTGATTCAGCCGGGGGGGATGAGCTGTTCGAACTGCTCCGCCAACTCCCGCTCCAGAAACGCAAGAAATTTCCCGGCCTGTCCAAAGACCGGGTCGATCTGATCGTACCGGGGCTTGCCTTGCTGCGCATCCTGCTGCACGCCACCAGAGCAAGCGGTTTTCTGATCTGCGGCTCCGGGCTGCGCGATGGTGTATTCTATATGTCCCGCTTCCCTCAACAGCCTCAGCTTGACAATCTGCTGGAGAGCAGTGTCGCAAATTTATTGGCTCTGCATCCAAGGATGCCCAGCAGTCACCTTAATTATGTACGCAGCAGCGCGCTGTCGCTCTATGATGATATCAAGCATCGGGAGTCGGCGTTTCCCCCGCGGGCCCGCCTATGGCTGGATGCAGCGGCGGCTCTGTTCCGCATCGGCTCCACCATCGATTATGAGAAGTACGAGGATCACACTTTTTATATGATTATGAACGCCGGGTTGAACGGTCTGAACCATCATGAAATTGTGATGGTTGCGGCAATCGCGTCATTCAAAACGAAAAACCGGACGCGACAGCTGCTTCATCCCTATAAAGCGCTGCTGACTGACTCCGATTTCACGATGATTTCCCAATTAGGCATCTTGCTTCAGCTTGCCATAGCTCTGGACCGCTGTCAAACCCAGGCGCTCCAGCGCTTCTCCGTCACAGCGGCAGACGATACGCTGCACATCCGCCCGCTGCTCGCCGACGGTCAACTGGAGGTTGAACGGCTGGAGGTTGCCTCGCTAGCCGAGGATTTCTATAAAATATGGAAGATCGCTCCGCTTCTCCACGCACCCTAGCTCTTCCATGAGGGAATATGCATCGCTATGAACTGACTGCGGAAGGGCTGGGTCTTGTCGCAGATCAGTTCATAGGTCCCGGAGGACTGGAGCTGCCTCGATTTCACATTGTCGTTCAGGCTCATCTGCAGCATTCGGACAAGCGTAGCGCGCAGCGAAGCATCGAACACCGGACACATCAGCTCAATGCGGCGCATCAGGTTGCGCGTCATCCAATCCGCGCTAGACAGGTACACTTCCTCATCCCCCCCGTTGCTGAAATAAAAAATCCGGGAATGCTCCAGAAACCGGTCAACGATGCTGATCACCCGAATATTGTCGCTTCGACCGGCAATCCCCGGCCGCAAACAGCACACACCCCGAACAATTAAATCAATTCGCACGCCAGTTGCCGAAGCTTCATAAAGCTTATCAATAATATCCTGATTGGATAAGGAATTCATCTTGGCAATTATGTAGCTGGATCTGCCTTCGATCGCATGCTGCTTTTCCCGGTCGATCAATTCAAACAGCTTTTCCTTCAGATCAGTGGGCGCAACTGCGAAAGCCTTCCAATCATGCGGCGCAGAATAGCCTGTCACTTCATTGAATAGCGCAGAAGCATCAATGCCAATAATCGGATGGGCGGTAAATAGACCGACATCGGTATACAATTTTGCAGTGCTGTCATTATAGTTGCCGGTGCCGACATGGACATACCGCTTGAGGACACCATCTTCGCGCCGGACGACCAGCAATATTTTGGCATGCGTTTTTAATCCGACCAAACCGTACACGACATGACAGCCCGCCTTCTCCAATTGCTTGGCCCAGGCAATATTGCGCTCCTCGTCGAACCGCGCTTTCAGTTCTACGACGACCGTCACCTGCTTGCCGGACTCCGCAGCCTTGGCCAGCGCACGCACGAGTATGGAGTCGCCGCTGACACGGTACATCGTCATTTTAATAGCGAGCACGTCCGAATCATCTGCCGCTTGCATGACAAAGTCATTCACAGCATCGAACGATTCATAAGGATGATACATGAGCACATCCCGCTGACGGAGTACTTCAAACATATCTTCCCCCGCCTCCAGCTCACTCGGATACGATGGTTCGATTTTCCCATAGCGCAAATCGTCTTTTCCCGGAATTGCTCCTACAAATTTCATGAGAAAACTGAGATCGATTGGACCGGATATTTCCAGTTTATTATCATTAATCTCGAGTTCTTCCTGCAAAATCTGCAACGCTGCCGGATGCATGCCTTCCGAAATTTCCAATCTAACCGGCATCCCCCAGCGCCGTCTGCGCAGTTCCTTCTCGATTTCTTCCAGTGTCAAATCGGCGTTGCGAGTAACGCGGAAAGCATGCACGGACATCGGCAAATAGCCGTTAAACAATTTATCAATATAATGTTCAATGAGATCTTCTAACAGTACGAACTCCAGCTTGTTGCTGTTGCCTCTGGAAGGAATTTGAATGAACCGTGTCAAAATGGAGGGAACCTGGACGATTGCAAACAACTGTGATGCATCATCACGGCCAGCGATCCTGTCGGAATGCTGTTCCAATTGTTCACTTTCTCGCCTGAGCAGCACGGCAAGGTAAAGCTCCTTCGTATGCAGCAGTGGGAACGGCCTGCTCTGATCGACGGCCATCGGCGTTAGCACCGGAAATACAATTTCCCGGAAATAAAGCTCCATTGCCGACCGCTGCACTTCACTGAGTTCGCTTATTTTTTTGAAGCGGATGCCGTGCTTGGCAAGACCGCGAAGCACTTCACGATAAGTGCGATACTGCTCGGAAACCATCTGCCCGGTGCGCTTGAGCAATCTTTTCCACAATCCCCCAGGGGTGTAGCCGGTAAAATCCGCTTTCGTGTAGCCTGCCCGCAATTGGTCCTGAATCCCTGCCACTCTGACACTCATAAATTCATCCAAATTGCTGGAGGTGATTGCCAGAAACTTCAAGCGTTCCAGCAAAGGGGTTTCTGTGTCCTGCGCCTCCTGCAGCACACGACGATTAAATTCCAGCCAGCTCATATCCCGATTAACATACTGTGACCATTGCCTTGTCATATTTCAGCCTCCCCATAAGGCTTATTATGATTCAGCAATGTTATTGTTATGTCACAGTATTGTAAACGTAACGTAAAGCCGTCAAGCAGGCAGCAACGCCAGACTGTTTTCTAACAATAATCAGGGTTTATAAATCGTAACGGAATCGTTCCGCATTTTACGCTCCAGCCAAGTAAGGGCAATGTGCCGATAGTAAGGTCTTGTAAAGGGAAGCAGTAAGGTGAGTCCAACCAAATCGCTTAAAAAACCGGGAATAATAAGCAGCAATCCGCCAAACAGCACACAAATCCCGTCCAGCAGCGTTCTTCCTGGCGGCTGTCCCGCTTGCATCTGGCGCTGGGCATCCTGCAAGACTCGTCTTCCCTGCTGTTTGGCAGCGTAGATGCCAATCAGACAAGACAGCAGCAAGATCGCTGTCGTTGTCAGCGGCCCCAGCCAGGAAGCAACCTGAACAATTCCCCATAGTTCAATAACGAAAAACACGATCGCAGCGATAAAAAGCCATTTGATCATTATTTCATCTCCTTGTCGGCAAGCATAACGGTTCGCCGTCCTTAGGGCGGCAGAGCTTTCGTTCCGCAAGCTGGTATATGGTGACGAACGATAGCGTCTTATACGTTGAAGGAAAGCTGGAGTGCACGATACACTTCAGGCATTGCTTTATCGAGCCTGCATGGCTGAAAATCCTTATTCACCCAAGCGTGACGGGTCGTGCCGCGAACAAGCAATTCGCCAGGTGGCGTTTCATCCCCGCAAAGTTCCGGGAACGCAGTGTGCTCGTCAATTCGCCGAACTTGCGATTCGAATGCAATCCGTACAGGCGTCATTGCGCTGATGCGGGTGCACACAAGCACGAAATCATCATACAGCGCCGGCATAATAAATTTACTCTCCAGTTCGATTACCGGCAGCAGCAAACCATGCTGCTCAAGATCGCGATACCGCAATCCAGCGTGGCGGATCATTTCCGTACGTCCGATTTCGAACCAGTTTATATAATTTCCATGAAAAACAACGGCCATTCGATCCGTTTCCTGATAGCGGACACGAAGGGGATGCAAATGCCAGCAAGCGTCCATCCTCTTGTTCTCTCCTTAGCAAACTAAAGTTGATACAGCAAAAGCGACGGTATGAATACCATCGCTCCTGCGGCCTATATTTAATTGGCTGGATTAAAGTACTTTAGCTTGACCGGAGTAAATAACACCCATCTCGCCGTAGACCGTTACTTCCATGCCATCTTGAAGCAATTCCAAGGCATTGTCGACACCAAGCACAACCGGAATGCCCAGGTGCAGTCCAACAACCGCCGTATGGCTTGTAATGCCGCCCTGCGTAGTGATGACAGCCGCAGCTTTTTCAATCGCTGGCATGTAATCTTTGTCCGTTGCAGTAGTCACAAGAATAGCGCCGGGAACGATTTTGCTGTTTGCTTCTTCAGCTGAACGAGCGACGATGATTTTGCCTGTCGCGCTTTGGCTGCCGATTCCTTGGCCTTTGGCAAGCAAATCCCCAACATGATGAATTTTGATCAAATTCGTCGTTCCTGAACGCCCTACCGGTACGCCAGCGGTAATAATGACCGTATCGCCCAGTGTAATCTCACCGGATTTAATTCCGCCTTGTACTGCGATATCAAACATTTCATCGGTTGTTTCAGCCGTATTTCCCTCGACAGGAATAACGCCCCAAGTCAACGCCAATGTCCGCATCACCTCACGAACAGGTGTTACAGCAATAATCGGCGCCTTTGGTTTATATTTGGATACCATGCGCGCTGTATAGCCGCTTTCCGTAGACGTGATAATCGCTTTGACATCCAAGTCCAGAGCCGACTTCGCAACGGATTGACTGATCGCTTCCGTAACCGATGTTTGCTGAACTTTTACCTGCTTCGCGAACACTTCACGATAATCCAGCGCCGATTCCGCGCTTTCTGCAATTCGAGCCATCGTCAATACTGACTCTACCGGATATTTACCAGCAGCAGTTTCCCCGGAGAGCATAACCGCATCTGTACCATCAAAAATCGCATTGGCTACGTCACTTGCTTCCGCTCTTGTCGGACGGGGATTGCGCTGCATGGAATCCAGCATTTGCGTAGCTGTAATAACAGGCTTGCCTACACGGTTGCATTTCTCGATCATTTGCTTTTGTACGACAGGCACTTCCTCAGCCGGGATTTCCACCCCGAGATCGCCGCGCGCAACCATCAGACCATCGGATACTTCCAAAATTTCATCGAGGTTGTCCACGCCCTGCTGATTTTCAATCTTGGAAATAATTTGAATGTGCTTCGCGCCATGACGCTCCAGCAGCTCACGAATTTCCAGAACATCGCTTGCTTTGCGGACGAAAGAAGCAGCGATAAAATCAACGCCTTGCTCAATGCCAAACTTAATATCGCCTGCATCCTTCTCGGTAATACCAGGCAAAGAAATGGAAACGCCAGGCACATTCACGCCTTTTTTGCTTTTGATTTGTCCGGCATTTACAATTCGGCAGAAAATTTCCGTACCTTCGACCTTTTCCACTGTCAAGCCGATCAAACCGTCATCAATAAGAATTGTAGAGCCAATCGTCACGTCTGCAGGCAAGTTGTCGTAAGTAACCGGGACACGGTTCCGATCGCCGAGAATTTCCTCGGTTGTCAAAATAAGTTGCTCGTCCTGTACAAGATCAATCGGCTCTTCTTTCAATTTGCCAAGGCGAATTTCGGGGCCTTTCGTATCGAGCAGAATCGCCACGGTCTTGCCGAGTTCCTGACAAGCCAGGCGAATGTTTTTAATTCGATTTCCGTGCTCTTCAAAGTCACCATGCGAAAAATTGAGACGTGCCACATTCATACCGGCCAAAATCAATTTTTTCGTGTTTTCGAGCGATTCACTAGAAGGTCCAATCGTACATACAATTTTCGTTTTGCGCATCATTTTTAACTTCCTCCGTTTGTTAGGTCAGTCTTGAACTGTTACTTGTATGAAATTAACAACAGGCATAGCGTTAACCGCTAAACCTGCGCTGATTCTGGAGCTGGCAGTTCCTCCGCCGTCTCCAGCGTTGTGAAGGAACCGACTTTACGAAATTTCTCATAACGGTCATCGATCAACTGTTCCGCACTCAAGCTGGACAATTCCACCAAATGCTTGCTGAGCGCAACTTTAATGGATTCTGCCTGCTGCGGAACATCGCGGTGCGCCCCGCCTTGCGGTTCAGGGATAATCTCTTCAATGACCCCGAGTCTAAGCAAATCTTTGGCTGTAATCTTCATCGCCTCGGCGGCCTGATCCGCCTTGCCGGCGTCTTTCCACAAAATGGATGCTGCCCCATTGGGAGATATTGCGGAGTAAATCGCATTTTCCAGCATAAGCACCCGGTTGCCAACGCCAAGTGCAAGCGCGCCCCCGCTACCGCCCTCCCCAATGATTACACAGATGATAGGCACACCGAAAGTAGCCATCTCGCGTAGATTGCGCGCGATCGCTTCTGACTGTCCGCGCTCCTCTGCAGTATTGCCGGGATAGGCGCCTTTCGTATCAATGAACGTCACGATCGGACGCTTGAATTTGTTCGCCTGCTGCATAAGACGCAGCGCCTTGCGGAATCCTTCAGGATGCGGGCTTCCAAAGAAACGCGCGATATTGTCTTTCGTGTCCTTGCCTCGCTGATGGCCGATAACCGTGACGGGAATGCCATCAAGCTTGGCCAATCCGCCAACAATGGCCAGATCGTCTGCGAACAGCCGGTCACCATGCAGCTCGATAAAATCCGTAAAGATGGCATGAATGAATTCAAGTGATGTCGGACGCTGCTGATGACGCGCCAGATGCATCTTTTCCACCGGTTTCAGTTCGCTGTACAGTTCTTCCTGAAGCTGCTGGTAGCGCTGTTCAAGGCGCGAAATTTCATCGGAGAAGTCGATGTCGCGCTCCTGGCTAAACCGCTGCAATTCATCGATTTTTTTGCGCAGCTCAGAGAGCGGCTTCTCAAACGGAAGTTCACCCGCCATTAGACACATTCCCCCTCACCGTATGCATATCGAGCAATTTAATCAGCGTTGGCTTCAAATCCTTCCGGTGCACAACTTTGTCAAGCTGTCCATGCTGCAGATTAAATTCCGCCGTCTGGAAGTTGTCAGGCAGCTTCTGCCGGATCGTCTGTTCAATGACAATACGTCCCGCGAATCCGACCAACGCGCCAGGCTCGGCCAAATTGTAGTCGCCAAGCATCGCGAAGCTGGCCGATACGCCTCCAAAAGTAGGATCGGTCAAAATTGAAATATATAAACCGCCTGCATTGTGAAGTTTGGCAAGCGCTGCGCTTGTCTTGGCCATCTGCATCAGACTCAGTATGCTCTCTTGCATACGCGCGCCGCTGGAAGTAGAGAAAATAAGCATCGGAAGCTCACGCTCAATCGCATGCTCGATCGCCCGCGTAATCTTCTCCCCGACGACCGATCCCATCGAGCCGGTGAAAAAATCAAAGCTCATGACAGCTGCGACAACCGGAAAGCCCCCGATCATCCCTTCACCTGTCACGACACCGTCAAGCAAGCCGGAGTTTTTCTTCTGCTGCTCCAGCTTGGCTGCATATCCAGGAAATTCAAGCGGGTCCTCGGACACCATATAGGCATCAAATTCCTCAAATTGCCCCTCATCCATCACCATCTGGATTCTCTCTCTTGCATTAAGCCGGAAATGATGGCCGCAGGAGGAGCATACTTTCAGACTTTTCTCGAGTTCCTTGCTGAATTGAATTGTTCCGCATTTGGGACACTTATTCATCAAGCCTTCCGGAATGTCTCTTTTCGGACGCTCTGAAGGTATGGTGGCATATTTTTTCTTGTGAAATAAATCTTTAAACATGTAATACACCCTCTCAAGGCGCAAAAGTATCATAACAAGGTCTGGCCCGCGCTGTTCCCGAAGCAAAAAAAAGCGCAACCGCCCGGAACTGCCCCGCCCATGTTACAACCAGGGGATTCTAACAGGAATTATGAATGCAGAATACCATTCAAAACCTCCTGCACTTCTTCAAGTTCACCGGAGGGAACCAATATCTCGAATTGCTGCTTGGAGAGGCTGATGGGACGGACCTGAACAAGAAAACCCTCTTCGGTCAATTTCTTTTGGATGCTCTCCGCGATTCTTGCCGTAGGCGCGATATAGATAACCGTCCACATGAAAGGTACCCCCTAAACCGACTGGATCAGGCCATATAATGCAATAATGATATCATAAGAACTCTTAAAACCGCAACAGATCGCAGGATATGACTGCCAAACGAGTTTGGATCAGCTACCCTGAAGGGGGCATAGCTTTCATTTCACCTGTCATCCCATTCCCTACTCGCCTGGTTTCGGATCAAGCACCGATCGCGCTTCATAGCGAATTGCGGCCGGATCTTTGTGGGCAATTCTGGCCGAAGCGGCCGCAGCAAGCCCAGCGATCAAATCATCCAGAAAAACATGGACATGGCTGCCGTCATCGTTCAGACGCTTAATGACCCCGGGCTTGACTTTATCCAAATATCCGAAGCTTGTCAACCCAATCATACCATACACATTCGTTATTCCGAGCGCCAGTGTTTCATCCACTCCGTACAGTGATTCGTCCGTCTCCATAATAGCCTGAAGCGGCTCAGGCAGCAAGCCCTTTTCCGCCAGCTCATCCAAGGCAAGCCCTGTATAAAATACATATTGCACTTCCCGTTTGACAAGAACCGCCCGCACACTTTCCGCACAGTCGGACACCGTCAAAACCGGATTATACGGCGACTGCAGCAAATAGACGATCTCCGCCACCTCATCTACCGTTACGCCGCGCCTCTCCAGCCACTGCTCTAATGCGGTTGCCATTATATATCCCTCCTGCTTCTCGACAAAAAACTGCAAAGTTTGCTGCCCATCCTCGCGTGTCCTGCTCGGCAAACATTTTAAAAGCGGCCTGCACACCGTTGTCTGTGCAATAGCCTGTATCTCCTAAAATGTATGCAAAAGCAGCCGTGAATGTGCCTGAAACATGCGTTCCCGTCGAGAGCAGCCGGTCGCTGTCTCCCCCTGGCAGACGTTCTGCCAAACGGTTCAAACCCTATTAAACAGCTATTTGACCACTGCGCTGCCGCCGCCCAGCAGCTGCTCTATTCCCTCGATCAGCTGCGGCGACGGCTTGACCCCAAACTTGCCGCTGAGAATCATGCTGCGCTGCTCCCGCTCGTAGAACAGCACCGTTTCCAGCGGCCCGGCGTGCTCCGCAAGCAGCCGCTTGAGCTGTGCCAGCCGCGCAGGCTGTTCGCTGTCCTGTGCGATCTTGACATAGAGCCGCTGCTGCCGTTGCCCGGCGGCAGCAGCGGCTCCCTTGGGCGGCGCAGGCGGAACGCGCAGCGCCGCCTGTCCGCCCGCGCCCGCTTCTGCGGCGGTGGGACGCGCAGCGCCCCCCGCCCCTCTGGCGGGCGCGGTCCGGGCGCCAGCCGCCGCAGGCTGGGCGGCTGCGCCCCTGCTCTGGCCCGCCGCGCGCGACGTGCGGGCGCGCGCTTGCCCGCGCAGGCGGCGGACCTGCTCAGGCAGGTCCGCCCCGCCGAGCGGGACGACGTCTTCAGCGATTAGCTTGAAGTCGTCGTCATCATGCTGCAGCGTGGCGCGCAGCAGCACCAGGCGGCCTTTGCCCAGCATCGGCGCGCACCGCTTCCACACCGTCGGGAAGACGACTGTCTCGACGCGCATCACGCGATCCTCTATTTCCAGGAAAGCCATCGCCTGGCCTTTGCGGGTCGTAAAGGGCTTGCTCGATACGATCATCGCCGCCGTCACGATCGGCTCGCCGTCCGCCGCTTCCGCGCAATCGATCAGCCGGTCAAGCTCCAGCTGTTCCGCTGCCTCGGCGAATTCATCCAGCGGATGCCCGGAAATGTACAGGCCGAGCAGTTCGCGCTCGAACTCCAGCTGCTGTCCTGCGGTGAACGGCTGCACTTCGGGAAGCTCCACATCCCAGTTTTGCACCTCGTCAAACCCGAACAATTCGATTTGCAATTCTTCGCGCTCCTTGCGCCATTTCAATGCCGCTTCCACGGTTTCATCGAGCCCGCCCAGCAGCTGTGCGCGATGCCCTGGCAGCGAATCGGCTGCTCCGGCCTGAATAAGCGATTCCAGCACGCGTTTGTTAACGACGCGCAGATCAACGCGGCGGCACAAGTCCAGCAGACTTGTGAACGGACGTTCCGAGCGCACGCGCGCCAGCGCCTCAATCGCCTGTGTGCCGACATTTTTGATCGCGGCCAGACCGAAGCGGACCGCATTGCCCGACGGCGTAAACGATACGCCGCTCTCCAGCACATCGGGCGGCAGAACGGGAATGCCCATGCGCTGGCATTCATCGACATATTCCGCTGTCTTGCGCTGATTGCCGGTCACCGAAGCCAGCATCGAAGCCATGAACGGCACCGGATAGTTCGCCTTCAGCCATGCAGTCTGGAAAGCTAGCACGCCGTACGCCGCGGCATGAGCCCGGGGAAAGCCGTAATCGGCAAACCGGACAATCATATCGTAAACACGGTTCGCGTCCTCCGTTGTATAACCCTGACCCAGGCTCCCCTCGACAAAATGCGCGCGCTCCCGATCGAGCACTTCCCGCTTTTTCTTCGAAACGGCCCGGCGCAGCAAATCGGCTTCTCCCAGTGAAAATCCGGCCATCACAGCCGCAATTTGCATAATCTGCTCCTGATAGACAATAATGCCGTACGTATCCCCGAGAATCGGTTCAAGCGAAGGATGCGGATAGTCGGGCTTGGCCAGACCGTGCTTGCTCTGAATGAAATTCGGAATGAAATCCATCGGCCCCGGGCGATACAGCGCAAGCACCGAGACGATATCCTCGAACTGTGTCGGCTTCAGATCCTTCAGCACCCGCCGTACGCCGGCTGATTCCAGTTGAAAGATGCCGGTTGTCTCCCCTCTTCCCAGCATCGCATAGGTCTTCGGGTCATCATCCGGGATCTGGTGAAAATCAATGTGTCGTCCGTACAGCTTGCGCACCCATTCGAGTGTCCGCTCCAGAATGGACAGCGTTCGCAAGCCAAGAAAATCCATTTTCAACAAGCCGACCGCTTCCAGGTTCTCCATCGAATATTGGGTGAGCGCGGTCGTTTCTGTCCCCGTCTGCAGCGGAACATAGTGGGTCAGCGGCTCACGCGAAATTACAACGCCCGCCGCATGGGTTGAAGCATGACGGGGCATGCCCTCCACTTTGATTGCCATATTGAGCAGCTCCGCCGTCTTTGGCTGGCTCCGATAAGCTTCCTGCAGCTCGGAACTGGACTTCAAAGCCCCGGTCAGCGTTACGCCGAGTTGGCGGGGGATAAGCTTGGCAGCACGGTCTACATCCGCATAGGGCATCCCCAGCGCCCGGCCGACGTCACGGACTGCGGCCTTGGCGGCCATCGTGCCGAATGTAATGATTTGTGCGACATGCTGTTCTCCGTATTTGGCAGATACATAGGCAATGACCTCATCGCGCCGCTCATCATTGAAATCGATATCGATATCGGGCATCGATATCCGCTCGGGATTAAGAAACCGCTCGAACAACAGCTTGTACTTGAGCGGGTCCACATCGGTAATCCGCAGAACGTAAGCGACGAGACTGCCTGCCGACGAGCCCCGGCCAGGTCCTGTGCGAATCCGCTGTTCATGCGCGAACCGAATAAAGTCCCAAACAATAAGAAAATAATCGCTGAATCCCATTTTGCCGATTACACCCAGCTCATAAGCAAGCCGCTCCTCCGCTTCGCGGACAAACGCCGGATCATTCGTCCATCGCTCATCGTTCCGGTAGCGCGCGGCCAATCCCTCCCTGCACAATTGAGCCAGATAGGATGCGGCATCCATCTCCTTAGGCAGCGGTCGGAAAGCAGGCAGCACGGCCTTGCCAAGCACCAGTTCCAACTCGCATTTGTCTGCAATTCGGACCGTATTGCTGATTGCCTCCGGCACATGCCTGAACAGCTCCGCCATCTCCTCTTGTCCTTTGAGGAACAACTGGTTCGTATGCATCTGCAGCCTGCCCGGATCGTCGATTGTTTTGCCTGTGCCGATGCAAATCAGCACCTCCTGCACCGCGACGTCCTGCTCCTGCAAATAGTGGACATCATTGGTTGCCGCTAGCGGAATGCCGGTTTCTTCGGCCAGCCTGATCATGGCATGTCCGACCTTCTTCTGGTCCAGCACCCCATGATCCTGCAGCTCCAGATAGAAATCATCCCCAAAAATGTGGCGATAGCGCAGCGCTGCAGCGCGTGCGTCCTCATAGCGATCGTGAAGCAGATGCTGGGACACTTCTCCGCTCAAACATGAACTCAGACAGATGAGTCCTTCCGCATAGCGGGCCAGCACGTCAAGATCAATGCGCGGCTTATAGTGAAACCCCTCCTGGTGCCCGATAGAGCACAGCTTCATCAAATTGCGATAGCCGGTTTCATTTTTGGCAAGCAAAATCAAATGATAGATGGGATTGTCCTTGCGGTTGCCCTTATCAAAACGCGAGCCAGTGGTCAAATACATCTCGCAGCCGATGATCGGCTTGATCCCGTGCGACAAGCAAGCCTGATAGAAAGGAATCGCTCCGTGCATTACCCCATGGTCAGTCAGCGCGAGCGCCGACATGCCAAGCTCGGCGGCTTTAGCCGTCAAATCCCTGATGCGAGCCGCGCCGTCCAACAGACTGTATTCACTATGTACGTGCAAATGTACGAAAGCATTTTCCCTGCTCATGGGCCCGTTTCCTTTCTGACTTCCGTTTTCCTGATTTCTTTCTATTTTATCATAATGTCGCTACAGCCGCCCATATGATGATAGTAAAAACAAATAGACAAGCGTAACCGGCTTCAACAGGCTGGGAGCGAGCCAAACTATATCTCTAAGAAGCAGGTGAAGGCGGTGAAAAGAATGAGCGATTTTCTGGCCAAGGCAGCACTAGATTTCTTCATAGCGTTCGGGGTAGTCATCGGCGGTTCTACACTGGCGGGCGTTGGGGCTGCTCTCGTCCTCGTTCCGCCGGCTAACGAAATGCTGGAGACGGCAGCCAAGTTGAAAATCTGGGCGATCGTAGCGGCGGTGGGCGGAACAATCGATCCGATGCGAGTAATTGAAACGAACATGATGGATGGGCATCTGTCGCCGGTCGTGCAGCAATTGCTGTTCATCATCTGTGCATTTCTCGGCGCCCATACCGGAACGGAGCTGATCAAGCTTATTTGCGG
This sequence comes from Paenibacillaceae bacterium, assembly GCA_004134985.1. GTDB lineage: Bacteria > Bacillota > Bacilli > Paenibacillales > Paenibacillaceae > Paenibacillus_D. Next base: position 225,058 of record REGQ01000001.1, read on the forward strand.
AAAGGCGGTGTAGCGGTGCGTGTTCCTCCTTTCGAGCGATACGGACGCGCACTGCAGTTGGCCGGCATCTTTCTGCTGGGCGTCCTGGCAGGCGTCGTGCTGTTCAATAGTTTCTATCTCTATCAGTTCGATTCGTTGTACAATCAGATGGAGGAGCTTGAGAGCCATCTCGAGACGAAATCCCAGGAAATAAAGCTGTTGAACCGCTATAAAAACCAGCATACTGTCATTAAATCAATCGAGATTTATATTGAGGAAAATCCAAATACGACCGAGAAGGCCCAGCCAGGCATGAACAGCCGCACGGAAACGGAGCTAAAAAAACGGATTCGCTCTGACCTGGACGTATTTATTGGACGAAGCATTTACGAGATTGCCTCGGAAGGCAAACTCGCGCGCATGCTGCTGAATCAAAAAAAATATTCGGGGGGCATTCTTGAAGAAGACTACAGCATCGAGGTGAAAACCATGCTCGTTGTGGATAATTTGCTGAAGGTATGGGTGAAAGCAAAGGTGCATACACCGAACTAACATGATACAATGATGCTGTTGTATCGACACCCGATCAAGGAAAGGTATGAAATCAGATGGAATTTATTCAAAACTTGCTTGTCACATGCACTATCGCCAGTCTGGCGCTCTCGGTAGTCTTCAGTTTGAGATCACGTCGTTCCAAGATTCCTCGGACCCGTGGCCTGAATACAGCCCGGATGAATATATGCATGGGAATAATGCTCGTCCTGATGGCGCTCATTCAGATGGTTTCATTCAGCGGCTCCACCATCCGGGTCATCGTAGGCTCATTATTCCTTGTGCTTGGCCTGTTCAATTTATTCGCCGGCTTGCGCAACCATTCTACATTCAGAGCAATGAAGCAATAGTATCGGTCCTCCGACTTGCTTAAGCTTAATAAGTGTCGATCATTTGCGCCGTCATCATCGCTTTTGCCGCGAGCCCGGTATCGTCGAAAACTTCAATTTCAAGTTTGACTGATTTGCGGTTCATCTCAAGCAGCTTCGGCGCAATCATGATCTCACAATCAATTTGAACAGGACGGACATAATACACCGTCACACCTTCCACGATATGATCCCGCTTGCCCATCTCCGATACGAGACGGCGCGCGCTCTGCATTAGCAATGTCATGAGCACCCCTTCCGACACGGTCCCGAGCGGTCCTGACATCTGCGGCGATATTCGTCCGCGATAGGCCCATCCCGCCCCTTCGTTGGCGGGCGGAATCTGACTGAAGCCCGTCCAAATCAAATCATCGAAAGTTTCGCCCGACTGCGACTGCTTGTTCGCAAAGTGCATCGCCGAAAGCACCTCTTGCCGGCTGACAACGGCAAGCAGTTTGCGCTGCCTGTCCACGATCGGCAGCAGATCGATCCCTTCCGACGCCATCGTATGCGCCGCAGCGGCGACTGGAAAATCAGGCCGAATCGTAACCGGATTGCGCGTCATCATTTTGTCAACCTGCTGCTCGGGGGTTGAGCCTGCAACATCCTTCCCCGTCACCATCCCGATGACTCTGTTCCACTCGTCAACAACCGGAAACCGGAAACGCCCCGTCTCTTGCTGGAGTTTGTTAAATGCTTCAATCGTCTGCCCGGAGTGCAGCGCCTTCAGCGGGCTGTCGAACGATACAATATCCTCAATCAGCATAATTTTACGTTTGATCAACCGGTCATACATCGCCCGGTTAATCATCGATGCGACGGTAAAGGTGTCATGTCGGGATGAAATAATCGGCAGCGCCCGCTCATCCGCCAATCGCTTCACTTCATCACTGGTGTCAAACCCCCCGGTAATAAGTACCCCTGCCCCTTCCTCCAAAGCGCAGCGATGGGCATTTTCCCGATTTCCGACAATAAGAAGACTGTCCTTGTCAATATAAGAGAGCATCGCATCGAGCTCCATCGCGCCAATCACGCATTTATGCAATGTTTTCTCAAGACCTGCCGTGCCTCCGAGCACATCCCCATCAAGAATAGCAGCCACTTCCGCAAAAGTCAGACGGTTGAGACGGCTCCGTTTTTTTTTCTCAATTCTCACTGTGCCGATGCGTTCCTTCGTGCTGACCACACCAAGTTTCTCCGCCTCTTTCAGTGCGCGGTAAGCCGTGCCTTCACTCACCTCAAGCGCTCTGGAGATGGAACGAACCGATATTTTGGCGCCGATCTCAAGCGATTGGATATACTGCAATATTTTTTCATGCTTGGTTAGTGAAGCCTGTTCCGCACCTGTCCGATCCATGTTCACTCCCTCATTTCATAGCAATTCTGCTGTTTACTAGTCAAAGACAAGCAGGAGGCGACTGCGCAATCGCGCCAGCAGCTTGATTATTTTCCTGACAACTGTAGAAAAAAACATTTCCATTTCGTTTAAAAGCAAGTAAAGTTATATTAATTTATATCATCCTGTTTTCACAAGTGTAACCAATAGACACAATTAATGTTTTTTTGAATTTAGAAGGAGATTTGCACGATGAGTAACTTTTGGACTTCCTTTGAATTAGTCACCCTGCTTTCAATCCCACAAATATTTTTACATACATGGTTCAGTTTGCTGTTTTGGGGAATTGAAGCGAAAGGCCGATACGTTCGCCTGCTCGCTTTCAGCATCCTATCTTCGATCTATGTGGAAGCTGTCATTCCGTTTCTGCCTGCTCCTTTTAATATCATCAACTCGCTTGCGGCCTATTTGCTGCTGCTTCATCTGTTTTTTAGAGAATGGCCGCTGCGCAGCAAAGTGCTGATTATGGTTTCAACCTTTACGTCCCTGATCCTGATGGAAGTGGCCGTGATGTCTGTCGGGTCCATGTTTTATGAGGTGGATTTGCTGCGAAACGGCGACCCGCTGCTGAAAGTCATCACGTTCTGGCCGGGCTTCATCCTGCTGATGGGTGTTTGCATGCTGCTTGCGCGCAAACGTTACTATCCGGCTGCCCAAATCCGGCGATTTATTCAGGAAAATGCTCAGTCATCATCCATGATGCTCTATTATATTCTGCTCTTGTTTTTGCAATTGTTTGTGCTTATGATTTTCCTTGTTTCAAGATTTGTAGACATTAACGACCGGCTGGTGATGATCTTTTTTTATTTGGGCGTTGCCACCATCGTCTGGGTCAGCTTCACCATTCTGCAGCTTGTCGTCCGCATACGAAAAGAAACGATTCAAAAAACCCAGGATATATATATTGGTGATTTAATTCATATGCTGACAGCGATTCGCGGCCAACGGCATGACTTTGCCAACCATGTCCAGGTGATGTATACAATGCTCAAAATGAAAAAGTACGATGCACTGCAAACCTATATGCAGGAAGTTGTTGAAGAAATATCAGAGGTTATCGAACCATCAGACCAACTGCCAACTCCTGCGCTGGCAGCTTTGATACAAGCCAAAAAAATCGGCGCTGCCCAGAAGAAAATTAAATTTGATTGTAAATTGCCAAAGCTTCCCGTCTCCACAGGAACGGTCAAAAGCATCGATTTGGTTCGTATTTTCGGAAATTTGATTGACAATGCTTTCGATGAGGTCATTAAATTGCCCGAAGCAGACAGGCTTGTCACACTGACGGTAACGCAGCCGGACAACCTTATTACGGTAACGATTGCCAATCGCGGGGGCCTGCTCAGCGAAACGGAGCAATCGCTGATGTTCATTCCCGGCCATACGACCAAGGATGCCAGCCATTCCGGCCTTGGCTTATCTATTGTGGCCGAACGTGTACAGCATTACAAGGGGACGGTAAACGTTCAATCCAGCAGTGAGCACGGGGTCGTGTTCACCATTTCCTTGCCTTGCTAGCGCCGCAGCCGCGGTATCATTAAAAACGCCGCATCCGATTGTTCTTGTCGAATGCGGCGTTCTTTGGGTTATGCCATGATTTCATTTCGTTCATCGATCATACCCGGAAACAGGCGTATCCCCGTCCGTAGACAGGGATACGCCGATCTTTAGCTTCTTGCCCGCCTAAGTCTCTGTTCAATCTTGCGCTGCATGATCAGCGCTTTGGCACGCTTGATCCGGAGCATCTGCTGCTTCGTCTGTTCATTCACGACGAACAGCGTATAGAGCTGAGCTGTGATGAACAGCAACGCAAACAATATCCAGACAATACCCGCTACAACAGACAGCGTTCCCTGGCCGAACTCGAACCGGTTAATAGCCAGCGCAAGCATGGCCAGGGCAAGCACCAAATAGACGGTATGTCGAACTTTTCCTGTTTTCATGAAGTCAGTCCCCCTCACAATATCAAGCTACAGTAGATGATATGCAGGGCCTGTTTCCTTTATGTGTACAACCTATTTTACAAGATCATTAAGCGAATCGGTCAAAATCTTATTCACATCGTCGAACACAACAGCAAGACGCCGCTCAGCTTCAAATAACTGGTTGATAACCGGGTTCAGACTCAGCTCCTCGTACAGCGTGTTCATTGTCTCCATCTCGCTGTCGGTAGGTTCCTCGCCTGCCATCATCATCTGCTGAAATCCGGTTTGCCGCTCCCGAAAATCATCCATCAACCGTTTCGCATCGCTGTCCGCTTCGACAGCCTGCCGCGCCGCTTTCAAGTCTGTCGATTCCTGACTTTCTCTCATCGCCTTGGCTAATTCGTAGGCCTTGTCATAAACGTTCATTCCGTTCCCCTCCACGCTATTGCAACCAGAGTACCAGCAAGGATTGCATTAATCCGATCATACCACCAATTACTGCTCCTAGCCAAGTAATCGCCCGAAACTCTTTCCCGGTCACACTGAGGATGACCTGTTCCAGTCGTTCGACAGGGAATTGCTCAACCTGTTTCTTGACCAGTTCCGGCAAGCCGATGCTTTCCATAATCAGCGGCACATTTCGTTCCAGAAGCTGAAGCCCCCAATGCAGCGAGCGCTCCACAGACGTCCGCCACACGGCATCATGTTTTACCAGCCACTCACTGATATTGAACAATTCTAACCCGTCCAGACGCTCGCGGATCTGCAGCGAAGCCACCTGACGCTTCAGCCAGTCGAGCGCGTCCTCCTCGCCGGACAGACGCTGGATCGCTTCCGCAAGCGTCCACGTCCCCGCTTCAGTCAGCTGCCTCGATATCATGCCGCGTACGGCTTCTCTGACGGTCTTGCTGTCCAACTGCTCGATCAGTACAGGAACGAGCCGCTGAACAAGCTTGTCTTCGTCCATGAACATGCCAGCCAGCGCTCCAAGGAACCCGCCGGCCTTGTCAAGCATCCCGCTCGACAGGCTGCGGATCATTCTCATGCCCGCCGGCGAACGAATTTCGTTCTTAAGCGCTGTAATCATCATTTCCTCGACACGCACAGACCACTCGCCGACAGCTGCGTCAGACCAGCCTGGAACAATCCCGGCAAGCTGGCGGCCGGCATAACCGCGCTCAAGCCACACATATTCAACGCCCCGCTCTATCACGCGGTTAAGCATGACGGCAAGCGCCTGCTTCTTCTCTTCCCATTGCGGCTCATCCCACAAGCGCAGCGCCAGTTCGCGCGGCGTCAGAGCAGGCTCGCGGACAGCAGCTTCCTCCAGCTTTCGAATCAGCTTGGCGGAAGCGGAGGCGCGAAAGTGTTCGCCGGCGAGCAATTCGCGTATGCCGTCTGTTGTGACAAGGTAGGAAGAAACAACCTCACCCAGTGAAACTGCGATGTCCGCTTTGCGTTTTGGGATAAGGCCCGGAGTAAACGGCACCTTCCTTCCCATGAACCGGTATTCACGACGGGGATGAAACAGCATTTGAATCGCCAGATGGTTTGTCGCACCGGCTACAAATGCCGCAATAACGATACTCACGGTAACAAATAACCACGGTTGCATTAATTTCCGTCCTTTTTCATATTGTGCCCGATGTGGCCAATCACCAAGGGATAGATGTCCTCATATGATGGAGTATTCGCGAGGGCCATTAACCTTCACAACGTTACTTTCTGCTGGTTGGAAGGAGATCGATCATGCTCAAATCGAAAGTCGCCGTTCAGGTCATGAGTGCCGGCATCATACCGGACGATGCGCTGATGCTTGGCGAAAGTCACCTGAAGCGGCTCAAAATACCGCTGGGCCAATCCATTATGCTGTCCTTCGGTTCGTACAGGCAACAAGTCAAGGTCATTCCCGTGCAACGCTATGACGGAATGCGCATTAACCAAACGCTGGCGAAACGAATGGGGCTCTTCACCGGCACACCCTTGCGGCTGAAATATCGTGCCCATGAAGGCGTTTTGGCAATGGGACCGCTTATCGGCGTATTAATCAGCCGGGACAACGCGGGCCAGTCCGATAAACCATTCGGGGCAATCACCCTGTTCTGCAAAGAACTGGTTGATGCCTGTCGAGCGCAAGGAGCCTATGTGTACTTCTTTACGCCGGATCAAATCGGCGGAAGCACCAGTTCCGTTCAGGCCTGGGTATATTCATCCGGTTGGAAGCGAATGCAGATGCCGGTCGCCGATGTCATCAACAACAGGCTCACTTCACGCAAACTGGAGAACAAACCCAGCGTACAACATTTTCTGAAAGAAGTAAAATCGCGTTACCGAACACAGGTATTCAATGAGAAATTTTTGGATAAATCCGAAGTTTTTGATGCGCTCAAAAATGACTCCTCGCTGCTTCGCTATTTACCCGAATCTTACTCGTTGCAAAACTTCAAGACGCTCAAAAGCATGTGCACCCGCCATCCCACGATTTTTCTAAAGCCGGTACGGGGCAGCTTGGGCAAAGGCATCATCCGTATTTCCCGGCTCGAAGGCGGCAGCTATCAGGCACTGTATGCCACGGTTGGGGGAAGCAAAAGACAAGTTTTCTCCAACCTGACCAAGTTGTTTGCCAGCTTGTCCGGCAAAATCAAAACGGTCCGCTATCAAATCCAGCAAGGTTTGCAGCTCATTGAAATTCAGAAGCGCCCCGTTGATTTTCGCGCATTGGTGCAGAAAAATGCGACCGGTGCCTGGGGGTTGACTTCCAATGTTGCCCGCATTGCCGGCAGCCAGCATTTTGTGTCCAATCTGGCGCGTGGCGGAACCCTGACCAAAGTCAAGGAAGCGGTGCTTAAGTCCAATCTTTCCGCAGCAGCCAAGGGAGACGCCGCAGCAAAGCTCCAGCGTGCGGCGCTGGAAATTGCCAAGGGAATCGAGCGCTATATTCCCGCTCATTTCGGCGAGCTTGGCATCGATTTGGCACTTGATACAAGCGGGCGCGTCTGGTTGCTTGAAGTGAATTCCAAACCATCCAAAAACGACAATACACCGCTTAACGACCAGAAAATCCGCCCTTCTGTAAAATTTATGATTCAATATGCCCGCTATTTGTCCGGCTTTTGACGGAGGTGACCATGAAAAAAAAACGATGGACATTAGGTATTATGATCGGCCTGCGCCAGGCCCAGATCGAACAGCTGCTGGCCAGCGGCAGCGGGCAGCAGCTTGAAGCCAAAGTGCCCGAGGATGCATTTTGCCGTTCTTTATGCAGCGCTGGGGAAAAATATGAGTTGGATGTCTATCTGTTCTCACCTCTCATGTACGATTCCGCCAAACAACAATTGCTTGGCATTCGGCTGATGAATGACCGCTGGGAATGCGCCGTGTGTCCCCTGCCCGATCTCGTTTATGACCGTTGTTTTTATTGTTCGAAAGAAGAACGGGCGCGTGTCAGGGACTTTCTGCATAAAATGACTTGCAGGCATCGATTTATGAAACTTGGTTCTGACCTTCCAGGCAAGCGGGAGGTGTTCTATATCCTCGCGCAATCGGCTGAACTTGCCGGACTGCTGCCGCAGACTTTCAGATACCGCGACCCCGTCAGCCTCGCGCAACAGCTTGCAGCGCATCCGCACGGCCTGTTTCTCAAGCCGGATGCTGGGTCCCAAGGTCGCGGTGCAATGCATCTGTACCAAGGCAACACAGGCAAAACCCTGCACCTTCGCGGCAGAGACCTTTCGAACCGGCCGCTTGCCGCAGCTTTTCCAAATGCAGAAGCAGCTCTGCAAGCCGTCGCGAAATTTATCGGCAGACGCCGCTACATTGTGCAGCCGTATTTGGCATTGACCGATCATCAGGGACGCGCATTTGATCTTCGCGTGCTGGTTCAAAAGAATGAGCGCGGGAACTGGTCCGTTACCGGAATGAGTGTTAGAACTGGAGAAAACGGTTCGGTTACCTCCAATGTGCATGGAGGAGGAACAGCGACTGATGCGGAAGCAGCACTGAAGCTTATGTTGTCAACAGAGAAAGCCGCTATGCTCATGAAGCGCATTCGCTTTATCAGCATGCTCGTCCCCCATCAGCTTGAGAAAGCTTGCGGCCGGTTGTTCGAACTGGGGCTTGATTTCGGGATCGACACCGAAGGGAGACTCTGGCTGCTTGAAGCCAATTCCAAACCAGGCCGCACTGTTTTTGACGCCTCGCCCGGCAATACGGGCAAGAAAGCCGTTGAACGGCCATTGCAATATGCGCGATTGCTGGGCGCCGGCGTTCTGAAGGTGAATCGACTTATCTCCGATTCAGCGCAAAACTCAGTTGACACTATGAAAAAGCGATTTCCAAAGGAAAGCTTTCAGGAGGTTCATCCATGAGTTTGACTTATTGCAATATCCAATTTTCAGGACAGACGAACCGTGTCGCCTACCTGTCTCAGCCGCTGATGAAGCAGCTGAAACTGAATGGCAAAAAAACAATGCGCTTAAAGCTGGGCAAACAAGCGATGACCGTTTCCGTCAAATCAATCAAGCGACCAGGCAACCACATTTATTTGTCGGCAGGCGTGCGCCAAGGCATTCGCGTACCCAAGACGGGCACTATTTATCTGCTGAATAACGGGGAGGATGAAGTGCAGATCGGACCGCTTATTGGCATCCTGACGGACAGCGGCTACCGATCTTCAGGCGTTCCCTTCGGAGCCAGAACTGGCTTTATCCGTCAGTTGATGAAACTTGGGGAGAAGAAAGCCTACTTCTTCGCCTTCACTCCCCGCGATATTAATTGGACGACGGAAACCGTCAACGGTTATTTTCTCAACGCGCAGGGCGGCTGGTATCGAAAGAGCGTCTCCTTGCCGGATGTCGTATACAATCGCCTGCCCAGCAGAAAAGCGGAGACAACATCGTCGATTGCGCTGCTGCGCGAAAGATTTGTCCGCAAAAAAATTCCATTTTTCAACTGGAGCTTTTTTAACAAATCCGATGTTTACAAACTGCTTGACGGAGATAAGGAAGCTGAGCGGCATATGCCCGAATCGGTGTCCAACCCGTCGCAGGAGCGAATCAAGGAAATGCTTGAGAGGCATCAATTCGTCTATTACAAACCGACCGCCGGCAGCCTCGGCATCGGAATTTACCGCCTAACCTATCACCCGAAGCGCGGCTACTTCGCTCGCTATCGTCGCGGCAGCAGCAATGTGCTGCTCCGGTTCAAAAACTTTCAAAGTCTCTCCCGCATGCTTAGTGCACGGCACGGCAGCGGACTGAGCCGCTATGTTGTGCAGCAGGGCATCCGGCTGGTTGAAATTGATGGCTGCCCCATCGATTTTCGCTTCCACATGCATAAGAATGGCAGCAATGAATGGGTCCCCGCAGGCATCGGCGCGAAGAAAGCCGGCCGCGGCAGTGTAACGACCCACATTAAAAACGGCGGTTCCCTGATGACGCCTGAACATGCGCTCAGCCGGACTTTTGGCTCACGCTCCGGTGAAGTGCTGGAAAATGCCAAGAAGGTAGCGATCCGTCTCTCCGAAGCAATCGAGCGCAATTTCCCCCATACGCTTGGCGAACTGGGGCTCGACATCGGTATCGACAAGGATGGCGATGTGTATATGTTCGAAGCGAATGCGAAACCGGGGCGCTCCATTTTCAAACATCCTGCGCTCAAGGAACAAGGACGCGCATCATTGACGTATATTCTTGATCATTGCCTTTACCTGAGCCGGTTCCGCAGAAGGGAGCATTGATGCAGATGGAACTAGCAGACGAAAGCAATCTTGAGCTCCATAATACTAAACCGGTGATGGCAATCTTAACAGTAAAAGATGATGTGCAGTTGTTCCGCGGGAACCGCAACAATTTTGCCGATTTGCTGAAGGTCGGCCGCGAGGTTGGCTTTATCGCTTATGTGGTGACGACCAAACAGCTGATATTATCCAAAAAACGGATCAAAGGCTATGTGTTTTCGGAGGACACTCAAAGCTGGCAGCAGCGTACGCTTCCCCTGCCGAATGTCATCTACAATCGCATACCGCTGCGCGAGGATGAAGTGAAGCCGTCAGTTCGACGCAAGTTGGCTCTGCTGGAGAAACATCCGCGCATCCGGATGTTCAACCCCACGTTTTTTAACAAATGGCACTTGTTTGAATGGCTGAATCAATCCAAGTCGACCAAACCCTACGTTCCGCTTACGCGCCGGCTTACGTCTCAAGCCGGTCTTGGGCGTATGCTGCAAAAACATTCTTACCTATATTTGAAGCCGGTCAGCGGCAAGGCCGGCAAAGGCATTATGACCCTGCTCCTCCAACCGGAAAAACAGATGCCTTATCGTCTGAAAATCCAGGAAAAGAAAAAAAGCATCACCTACCGCTGCGCCAACCTGGCAGAGCTGTGGACACGAGTCAGGCGGGAATGCGGCGGGGAGATCTATATTGTGCAGCGAGGCATTATGCTTGCCTCGTTCCAGAACCGCAGTTTCGACCTGCGCGCGCTTGTACAAAAAAATCAGCGCGGACAATGGGATATTACAGGAATTGGCGCACGGCTTGCGGGAACGACCAGCATTACGACCCACGTCCCCCGGGGAGGCAGTATTGAAGACCCGGAAAAGCTGCTGATCAGTTCGTTTGGGATGGAGCATGCCCGCAAAATATACATTCGGGCTAAAAATACCGCCCTGCTCATCGCGCGTCAGGTGGAGCGGGGCTACGGACAGCAGCTCGGGGAAATGTCGATGGATCTGGGTGTGGATAAAAACGGCAGCATCTGGTTCTTCGAAGCCAACTCCAAGCCGATGAAATTCGATGAGCCCCATATCCGCAAAAAATCACTGGAGCGAATTTTTCATTATGGGCTGTACCTTATGAAACAAACGCCTGGAAAAGCAGGGGGCGCATAACGTGAAATTAATTTCTTTGTCAGCGAATCAATTCGTATTGCGCCGCAGCCGCTTGATGTCTTTCATCAGGCGATATGGTGATGGCAGGCTGACCCCTCAGGGGGTGGCAGCGCTGGCGGAGCTTTCGCCCGCAGCGCTCACTGTCCCCGGCCCGTTGTCTGGCGCGGGCAGCCGCGGGAGCGCTCCACCAGGGACGGCCGTAATTGTCGCCCTGCAGGAAGGACGCTGGATCGGGATTGCAGCCGCCATTGACGGCGGACAGCGCGCCTGCGTCGTTGTCGTTCATCCGCAGGCGCGCAGTGAAGGGGTGGGCCGCATGCTGATGAGCGCCCTTGTGGAGCAATGCGGCTCACTGATCTGCCAGGTAGCCGCCGACAACAACGCCAGCGCCGCGATGTGCCGCCATGCCGGAATGCAGCCGATCGCCAGCTTCAGCAAGGAAAACGGCCAGGAGATCATCCGTTTCGCCAGCCCGCTTATTGCAGCCGGGAGCACAGCAGCAACGGTCCACACCGCTGCAGGGGAGGTGCGCGCATGGCGCAAACAAAGCCTACACTCGGCATACTGACACTTTATCTAAATGAAAACCGCATGCTGGAAGAACGCGCGGTATATCAGAAGATGACCCAGTATGGCAACAAGATCGGGCTGGACATTGTCGTCTTCACCCCGCAGGACGTCAACAACAGCGAGCGGCGCATCCATTCCATGGTTTACAATACGGCTACCGGCAAATGGTCGCGCAAATGGATGGCGTTCCCGAATATGATCTACGACCGCTGCCGCATTCAGCGCAGCTACCGGTTCGAGCAATTGAAGAAGTTTCGCGCCCGCTACGGTCACCTCACCTTCCTTAACCGGCCGATGCGCAATAAGTGGACGGTCTACAAGACGCTGATCGGCGACACCCGCTTTCGGCCGCACCTGCCGTTGACACGAATGGTGGACGGCAGCCGCGATGTGATGCAGATGCTTGAGAAACATTCGCTCGTCTATTTCAAACCGATCAACGGAACCGGCGGCCGCGGAATTTTACGCATTGAGCGGAAGGAAAAAGGCGTATGGCTCGTAGAAGGCCGGGATTTGTCCCGGCGCATGATCCGTCCGGAGAAATTTTCTTCACAAGGGCTGCAGAACAAAATCATTGCATGGCGGGGGAAAGAGAAGAAATACGTCGTACAGCAGGGTATTAATCTGAAGCTGGCTAACGGCCGCGTCCACGACTACCGTCTGTTGGTGCAGAAGAACGGATCGGGGGAATGGGATGTTACCGGCTGTGCAGGCCGGGTCGGCGCCCGCGGCAGCGTCACTTCCAATCTGCATGGCGGCGGAAGGGCCGCACCGATGTCCTCCCTGCTGAAGCAATGGATAGGCAGCGACAGCAAGGCGGCAAGCATAGAACAGAAAGCCGGCGAGCTGGGCGTCCAGATTGCCGCTCACCTGGAGAAATCATTCGGCCAATTATGCGAGTTGGCCCTTGATTTGGCAATTGATCGCAGCGGCCATATTTGGCTGCTTGAGGTGAATCCGAAGCCGGCGCGTGAAGTGTTCGCGCGAGCAGGCGACCGTGAAACCTACCGTAAGGCGCTAAGCCGTCCGCTGGAGTATGCGCTTTGGATGTATGAGCAGAAGCGAAGACGGCGCAATTATCGGCCCGACCCTGGTAACGAGGGTGAATTTTCCGGGTAGTTATCCGCGGCAAATCCTCAGCTGGATTCGTGCATCTGATCTGGCCGAAGGAAACGTTTCAGTATATTTTGGCCAACTGCAAAGAGAGCCGTCATGCGGCTCTCTCTTTGTGCAGCAACCTATGTGAAAATCCCGTCGGACGGCTTACCCCTCGTCCAATCCCAGCCGAATATCCGTGTAATAATAGCAAGGTCCAGGCATGGCCGTGTCGCGCGTCGCAATCGGCAGTACATAAATTTGCAGTGGAGCACCTTCACGAGTAATGTCCAGTTCAAACTTATGCGTGCCTGGCTGCAATGTGATCTCTGCCGTCTGCTCCACTGGCGCGCGATGATAGGCTGGCATCCACGGCTGTCCGCTTGGACATTCCACAATGGTCTCGCCGTTCAAACGGGCCTTGTAGGCCGCATTGGCAGCGACAATAAGCCGTATTGTCCGCTCTGCCGGATTGTGAATTTCCGTTCGAACCCGATACACACCGTCCGCTGCGCCTGCGTCGCCATAATGCTCTTCCAGCTCCAGGCGGCTGCCAGCGCTCCACAATTGCTGCTCTGCCGAATCTTCCGGACCTTGCACCAGCCAGCGGACAGCCGCCACCAGACTGAACGGCACTGTCTGCCGATCCCAAACCGAGCCGTCATGCAGCCGCGTCCACTGAACAGCCAGTTCATACGACGTCTGTGCGCGTCCTGCGGGAACAATCTCCGCTTCCCAGCTTGCCGAGCTGCCAGGCTCAAGCCTGATATCCAGTGATGCAGAGCCTGCCCAGCCGTCTGGCAGCGCCAATGACAAATAGCCTTCTATGCGCGCTCTTGAACGGTTCGTGAACGTCACTTGCAGCGTGCGCTGCTTGCCGATTGCTGCGACTGGTCCTTCCTTGCCATAATCAATTACCAGTTCCAAATCCGCTTCTTCAGCCGAGCCTTGCGGAAGCAAGTAGCGATTAATGGTTGTCTTCGTGTTCCCAATACTCGTCAGCACCGCTTCCACCGAAGGCGTCTCCCGCTGCCAGTCGGTTGCCAGTTGTTCGTGAATAATAATGTCTGTATCCCATGCGGCCAATACATGCTTGCCCATCCGAATCGTCCGCTCTGTCAGCTCGTGCAGATTGGCTGGCGCCGGAAAACCATTGACAGCAGGGCTGACAACGATGCGGTCCCCTACCGGCTTCGCCCATTTCTCCGGCAAGCCTTCCGGGCCGGCGATCATACCCAGGATGGCACCCAGCGTAGCTGCGGTGCAATCGGTATCGTAACCGCAGTTGACTGCTTTCAGAATCGCATCTTCGAAGTTTTCACCATACAACCAGCCCAAAATCGTAAAAGCTACGTTTTGCGGGGCGTCCGTGAAATTGTCATGGCCATGATGCAATAAGATCAGTTCGCGAGCTTCCAACCAGCTCTTCCCTTCCTTATGCCACTTTAACAAATCGCGCAGCGCCAGTGCGGTACGGCTTTCCGCTGGAATAAAACCAAATCCCAGCTCCAGCAGCCGATCCCTGTCCTGTTCATAGAAGATCGCACTCTCGATGGCCGCGAAAAACATCTCGCCGTAAACGCCTTCCCCGCCCGCATGATCGACAATCGCATCCTGATAGGCATAATAAGCCGCTGCTTCCGGCGCTCCCGGCGCAACCATCGCCCATATTTCCGAACGGATCGGCGAGCCCATGCAATCTGCAAACGGATTGTCAAATGCGCCAGTAACCGGCGGTTGCAGTCCTCTGCGCAAATTGGTCAGCGCATAGCCGTATTCATCGAATGGAAAGAAAATATGCTGCTTCCACTCCTGCCCCAGTTCACGGGCTGTTAATTTCGGTCCATATTGTTCAAGCGCATGGAGCCACACAAGCTGCAAATCCAAATCATCATTTTCGAGCGGTCCATCCGGCAGTTCAGGATAAAAAGTCAGATTCAGCAGTTCTTTCTTGCCTTCTACCGGCGCGCCCAAAGTGCCGCCGATATTTTTGCCCAGCCAGCCGCCATAAACGATGCGGTAATAGTCCTTCTTGTTCAGAATGCTTGTTGCCATTCTACATTCACCTCGTATTTGCTATAATGAAATCACCGTAATTATAGGCAATACGCTGATATAACGTCCATAAATAGGATTGCGCTTTCATAAATAAAAAACTTGGAGGAATCCATGCTTTATTCGCTTTCCCGACTATCGAATCTTGATGTGAAATGGGCCGGGGTGCTTGATACAAATATCATTCCGAGCTTCTACAGCCGAAGTCATTACAATCCCTATTATCAGTTTATTGTTGCCGCTGAAGGAAAGGTAAGGCTGCAGGTCGAGGGAAAGAAAACAACCCTGCAGGCCGGCGATTCGCTGCTGCTTTGTCCATGGGAGCAGCACGAGGGTTGGCAAGCTGACGAAAACGGCGGCACGTTTTTCTGGGTGCAATTCTCTTGCGATCCAGGGATGAACGAATTCGCACTGGATCGCGCGACCGAACTAAATATTGTCCATGTCGAGCGCACCGAGTTGCGCACGGTCGTCCATAATCACAATGATCTGCTTATTCTGCCCCGCCAGTTTCAAAACCGGCAGCGTTATCCCATGCTCGTACTGTTCGAACAGTTAATCGCTGCGATGAACAAACCTGTTGGCTATTTTCGCTATCGCGCTACATTGCTGCTGTCCGAGCTGCTGCGGCTGCTGGCGGAAGACTTTCTGGAGCAAAGCCAATTGAGCACCAGTGTGCCCGCATCCTATATTACGTTCCGCAAACTTGTTGACCATCTGAACAACTATTATGAGAGGGATGTTTCGGGAGAGGGACTGGAGCAGCGCATGGAGCGCAAATACAGCTATCTCTGCCAAGTGTTCAAGAAGTATTCGGGCACCTCCATTAATCACTATGTTCAGCAGCTGCGCTTGCAGCGCGCTGAATACTTGCTGCTTGGCACTTCAAGAAGCATCAAAGATATTGCACAGGAGGTTGGCTACTCCGACCCGTTCTATTTCAGCCGGCTTTTCAAAAAAAACTACGGCATCGCCCCGCAGCAATATCGTGGCGACTCCCAAACAAAATAATAGCCATCCATTATGCCGATCGGCGGGATGATGCCGGTTGGCTAGCCTAAGATAACAGAAAGAACCTCCAGCCTGTCATGCAGGCTTGGAGGTTCTTTTCGCTTATTACAGCTTGCTCACATCCATCCACTTCAGCAGGATAGACAAACTCTCGGCACGAGTGGCTTCTTTGCCTGGTGCAAAACTTCCGTCGGGATAACCAGCAATTATTCCCAAACTTTGCGCCTCGGCTACCGCTTCCTCCGCTTGTTTGGAAATGCTCGAGCGGTCCTTGAATGTTAATGGGCCACTGTTCAGAGGGGCTCCACCTGCCAGTTTATAGGCATGCATAACGATTACGGCTATTTCTTCCCGTGTTACGGGATCGAATGGTCGGAGCGCTTTTCCTTCCCCCAGAATAACTGCTGTCGAAAGCCCGGTTTCGGTCTCAAACCATTTGCCGGCCGCCCCCTCTGAATGAGGCGTGCCCCCTCTGTCCAGCTTCAGTACCCGGGATACTAGCGCGACAAGTTCTGCGCGAGTAATTTTACTGTTCGGGGAAAACTTGTCTGCGGTCACACCGTTCACAATCTGCCTGGCTGTCATTACTTCGATGGTCCGCTTCGCCCAGTGATCGGTAATATCCGTGAACGTCCTGACCGATTCCACCAGCACATATTCGCCAAACTGGTCTGTTTCAAAGACAAGCTTGCCATCGATCACCCTTCCGCCTATATAGGTCCAAGCATCATCTGCTTCTTTCCGATATACCGCCAGCTTATCGGCGTCCTTCGTATGCGCTGGGATAGATAGCTTCACCGTTATTGTCCCGCCCGCTTGGCTGAGATTCGTCGCTCCTGCCATTGCTGTGACACGATAAACTCGCTTGGCGATAAGATCGGCGGGAAGAGCAGTCCCTTCGGCAATATGCTCGGCGAGCGCAACCGTTACATCCCCGGCGGCATCCACACCTGCAAGCGGAAGGCTCCACGCTGCAGTCTCATTCTGCAGTACAATCGGTTTGCCCGCTTCCTTGGCCTGGGCTATAATCTCCGCAGGCAGAACAATCGTCCGCTGCCCTGACGCATCGGCAGCCACATCCTTCAGATCAATCACCAATATAGCCAGCGCTTTATCTTCCAGAACAGCTTTCGCCCAAGCGGCATCCAGTTTAAAACGACCTTGCTCCGTTCCTTCTTCCACCTCATTGGTGTCCGGTTCCTTATTCGTAGCGGCAGGACCCTGAACGACGAAAGAGGGCGGCGCTACAGGAGGGACTGGCGTACGCAGCGGTCTTACCGCAATTTCTCCCGATTTCTCACTTTCTCTGCCTGTATAATCAACGGCTGAGACGCTAAAATAATAGGTTTTGCCGTTCTCCAGTCCGTTCGCTGTAAAGGTGGAATCTCTCGCGATCGCCGGTTCCCCGTAAACACCGGATTCGGTACCGGAATATACCTTGTAGTAATCGACAGCAGCAGCAGGTTCCCAGCTTAGCAACGCAAGGCCGTCTCCGGGCGCTGCGGATACCGATGGCGCTTCAATCTGGCCATTGGAGTTCAAGCTTAGCAGCGCATAGATCATTCTGGCTGCTTCTGCGCGTGTCGCGTAACCGGTGTTCAATTCGTTGCCGCCCGCATCCAAACGATGTGCGAACTGTCTATCATTTTCTCCCAATACAGCTGCCGCTTTGTGCGTCATTGCGGCCATTTCCTGCTTGGAGATCATTTGGTCCGGATTAAAATTACCTGACGGATCAGCGGCGGCAATCCCTTTTCCAGGCAGCAACAGCATCAAATAGGCAGGACCATATTTTTTAAAAAAGCGCAGCATGGGATTTTTGCCTTCAGGACGCAAGGCCTTTATCTTAGTGTCAGACCGTGCGAACACATCGCTCATCCTCTTTGCCCACCCTTCCATTCATCCGTTAGCTGCTTCTCGTGAAAATCCATTGGTATTGCCCCTCTCTTTCTATTGGTAACGCTAGTATAGCAGCGGATTTTTGTGCGTTCACCCCCTTAAACTTTATAAATACTGCACAAATCGCAAGAAAATTTTCATACGGCAAGGGAAGGCATGCGGGTAATAAATATCAAGCTGGGTGGAAAATACGCAAAGCGGCGGAGCGGACAGGACGGAGCGAAAGTGGAGCGAAAGTGGAGCGAAAAGGGCGAAACGAGAGAAGAGCGAGAGAGAAGAGCGAAAAGAGGAGCAGACATAGCGAAAGAGAGCCCCAGTCGGGCTCTCTTCGTTGTACTGCCAAAATGCAGTGGATATGACTAGCGTTTCAGAAGGGACAACAGTTCCTTAAATTCACTAATGTTGGCAGCAGCGCCCTCAAGCTCGCCGTCGTTCCCGTAACCGGCGTATTGGCAGGCAATCGCCGGCAAGCCGTTTTTGACGCCAGCTTCGACATCAGAGGAACGGTCGCCGACCATCCAGGCCGACTGAATGTTATGTTTTTGCAGCAGAATGGCGACCAGATCCACCTTGCTTGCTGTCTGGTATTCGCCAGCGCTGTACAATTCTTCAAAACATGAGGTGATGCCGAAGTTTTCCGCAACCCCTCTCACATAAGGCTCCAGTCCATTGCTCGCTACAAACAAGCGAATGCCTTGATCCTGCAGCTCGCGCAATGTCGTTTCCACTTGCGGGTACAGATTTCCCTGTCCGGCCTTCAATCCCTCATCCTCATATTGAAGCATCAACTCGTCTGCTCTGCGGTGGGCTTCAGGCGAGCCATCCGGCATGACCTTGCGCCAAATGTCCTCAAGCAGCATGCCGAGGCAGCCGATCAGCCGCTCCACAGGCGGCGTTTCCTGCATATACAGCCCCTCGTTGCGAAGCTGTTGGAATAGACGTTCATGTACATGAACGAGTAAATTTTCGGTTTGAAACAACGTACCGTCCATATCAAAAATGATCGCTTGCGGTTTGTCCAATTGCGTACTGTTGGTCTGTGAATGGTGTTGCTGCTGGCTCATTGCTGTATTCCCCTTTCCAATCATGACTTTATCATACTGAAAAGCGGCCGTTACAGCAAGTTACCCGCCACTATACAAGTCGCATCTGAATTTCCGTCTGATAATCGGCATAGTGCTTGTATTCACCGCTCATCCAAAGCAGCAGCGAAGGGCTGCCTGCAGCATGCCGGCTGAGGAACGGCCGGATTTGCAAAGCGGCTGACGAGGCGGTCACCGGCGCCGTTTCCCAGGATTTCCCTACATCCGCAGTTTGCCAGCATTCGATTTCAAACTGGCCGTCCACCTGTCTTGACAAGTACACAATGGACGGATCAGCGTGATTGAGAATCAAGCCGCCCGAGTAGAATTGCTCCCGCTCAACAGCATTTGCGGCGGTTTGGGGGAACCAGCTGCCAGCTGCAGTTATTTCATTCGTTTGCCACTGCGCTCCGTCCCACTGGCTGTAGTAATAGCGATGGTCTTCAGGGGTGACAAATACGGCGTAAACAAGGACGGGATGATTGTCCTTGTTCACAGCGACATCCCATATCCAGGCGCTCCGCTGGCAAGCAGGACCATCAAACACTTTGTCGATTTCCTCCAGCCGCAACGGCAGATCAGAAGCCGATTTCACCTTCGTCCCGTCTGCCCGATATATGCTGCCGTTGCTGTAGCGAGCATAATAAATGCTATTGTATGCTTCCTCATTCGGATGGCCGTCGGTGCAAGCGAAATCGATCGCATCCTCGCCATTGGAGGCGAAGCGGATGTACGGCCTCTGACCGCGATCGTCAATAAGCGTGCGGGCCGCTGACCAATCATTGTTCTCCAGGTCGTTAGTGGTGCTGAAAGCCGGCTTGAAATTTCCTCCGCGCCAGAACAAGTAGAGCCGCTTCTCTTGTTTCAAGTAGACCGGATTCGGATAAGTGTATCCCTTGCCCCCCTCCGTATTGACAGGAAGCTGCCGCTCGCTGCTGAGCGTTGCCAACGTTTCCGGTTGGGCCGTTGTCCGGTAATACATCGCATTGCCATTATGTGCGGAATAGAAAATAGTTACTCGGCCGTCAGCATCGATATGCAAGGTCGGATTGGCATGATCGTCACGCTGCAGCGCTGCTTTGACAAGGAACGATTCGCTATATTCGTGCTCATGGTCATAGAAGCCAATTCGCACGTCTCCATACGATGTTAGCCAGCTTACATAGGTACGCTTGTATTGACCGGCATAATATAGCGCCCGCGGATCGGCAAAAAAACACCATGCCCCGTCAGGCGTCAGTTGGTTCGTTGTCTGATTTGCCGGTTCATTGGTTGTCTGATTTGCCGGTTCATTGGTTGTCTGATTTGCCGGTTCATTGGTTGTCTGATCTGGCTCATTCGTTGTCTGAGCGGGTTGATTCGTTGTCTCAGTTGGCTGATCCGCTGTCTGATTTGCTGGCTCATTCGTTGTCTGCTTCACTGGGTGATTCGCGATCTGTTCCTCCACGTCCAGTCCTCCCCTGAACAGGCAGGCACGTTGGCCCGTCCCTGCTGATTGCCTTCGTGACTCATCCTAAACCTTATCTATCCATTATAGTAAAACTAACCATCAGAAATCTTGTTATAACCTGCTGCAAACTGGCTATTCTGCTTTGCTATCGAATACGAGCTGCCCATCCTTGTAGGTACCGACAACCTCCAGTTGCGAAGCTGTCTTGCGCAGCAGCACAATATCAGCAGGCGCGCCCACCGTCAGTCCTGCTGCAGCAGCAAGCCCAAGAAAGGCGGAAGGCCGCACCGAAGCCATTTCCCAGGCATCGGCGAATGTGGCCAGCCCCCGCTGCCACAAATATTGAATGCCGCTAAGCAGCATTTGCACCGAACCTGCCAGCACATGTTGATTGTCTTGCAGATGGAGTTTTCCTTCGGCAGTTAATACCACCTGCCCACCAACAGCCGTAGTATAGGCGCCAGGCGGCATTCCGCTTAAAGCTACCGCGTCGCTTACGAGCAGAGCGCGCTCTTTCTTCACCTTCATCACCACTTTAAGCACTTGATCAGGCAGGTGAAAACCATCGGAAATGATGCAGCTCCACAGGTCGTCCTGGGCAAGCTGCTCCCACAAATAATTAGGATGGCGCGGCAGCATCAAATGTGCGCCATTGCCCAGATGCGTGGACAATCGGGCTCCTGCCCGCACCGCCTCGTCTATCTGTTCCGGAGAAGCGGCTGTATGCCCAATGGACACGATAACACCGCTATTCGTACATCTCCGGATGAACTCGGCGCTATCGGGCCACTCCGGGGACATCGTTAGCATTCGTATTCGTCCACCGGACGCGTGCTGCCAGCGCAGAAACAGTTCCCAATTGGGCGGACGAACCGCTTCAAGCGAATGCGCTCCGCGGGCGCCGTCTTCCGGGGAGATGAAGGGGCCTTCAAGATGAATGCCGCCAATTGAACTGGCAGCGGCCGGATCAAGTGCGCAAGCCTGTTGAATGCCAGCCATCGCTAGTGTAATCTCCTCCGGATGATTCGTAATAATGGTTGGCAGATATAAAGTTACGCCCTGCGCCCACAACTTTCTGGACACCGCTCCAGTGACTGTGGCTGAAACAGGCGTAGCATTGAAGTCCTCACCGCCATATCCGTTAATTTGCAGATCAACGAGGCCAGGGGCAACGATATATTCCCCCTCCTCCCGGCCAAGCGGCGCTTGAATTTCATCGATCGCAGCGATTTTGTCCTGCTCAATGCGCAGTGAAACATACTCACCCGTTGCATAATGATAGGCATTGATCGTATTGGCAGTGTTCGGTTTCATAATGAGCTACCGAACGCAGCCTGATCGGTAAATACCGTACACCCGGAATGGGTGCGCAATATGGTGGCAGGGCAGTCGGTTGCCAGCGGCCGTTTCAAATCGATGGCATGCTGCAGCGCCTCCCGTTTGCGAACGCCGGGCACGATACAGAACAAAGCGAACGCGCCCATTAAGGCTGGAATTGTTAGTGTGAGCGCGTGCGTCGGAACATCCTCGAAAGTAGCAAAGCAGCCGTCATTCACTTGCTGCGTTCGGCAGGCATCATCCAATTCGACTGGCTTAACGACAGCCGGATCATTAAAGTCGGCTACCGGCGGATCATTGAAGGCAAGATGTCCGTTTTCTCCAATCCCCATACAGACGATGTCCAGCGGGGCTGCAGTCAACAGAGCAGCATAACGGCTGCATTCTTCATCAATGCCGCTGCTCGGGTTAATGAGATGCACCAGGCCGGGATTTACTTTATGCCAAATTCTTTCCTGCAAATAGCGGCTGAATGCTTGTGGCGCATCTTCACGAAGCCCGATATACTCATCCATATGGAACACCGTGATGCGTGACCAGTCAATTCCTTCCTCTCCAGCCAAATGATCCAAAAATTCATTTTGCGATGGCGCTGCTGCAAACACCATCCTCACACCTGGCTGTTTGGCCAACAGACTTCTAATATGCTGCGCCGCTGCCTTGCCAGCCGCCGCCCCCATCGCTTCTCGGTCGGCGTATACCTGAACCTTCATTTGGCTGACTTGGATGCTGCGTACCGGGATATCCCTGCTGTTCATCCTCCCGCTCCCCCTCTTATAGTTGCTGTCTAATTCAATCGTGCGATTCCAATGATGCCAATTCCCATTTTAGAATTGTCAGTTTGAATTACTCCACAACTGGATTTTGAACGATCCTTGCCCGCTCATCCGCGTCAATCGTCGCCTTTGCTGCGGCTATAATATCTGCAGAAGCAATCATCGACGACTTGCCTGCAATCCGCTGCAAGAAATCTTCAGTAATGGTGCATGGCGCGGCTTCCAGGGCCAGCCGCCTTGGCGGTTCCTGATTTGTCGCACACAGCAGCAGTTCGTCCGTGCCAGCCCCAGCTATTGGATCACCTGCGAGACGAAGCTCGGCAAAACCTTCTGTCCCGGTCACAAATATACGGCCATCCCCCCAGGTCCAGCTTGTCGCCGGTGTGTACCAATCCGCGTACAGTTGGGCGATGACACCATTGCCCATCACCACCTGCAAACTGGCCGCATCATAAAATCCCGGCCTATCCGGCAAGCTGCTCTTGACCTTCATGCCGTCAGACTCGTGTACCTCACTGCCCGTAAACCAGCGCAGCAGATCAAAATCATGCACAAGCAGATCAATGATGATGCCGCCGCATTGTTCTTTGGAGAAAAACCATTCCGGCCGGGATGCCGCATTGAGCAAATGAGGCTTGCGCATGCCGATGCTTACAATTCGCCCCAGCTCTCCCGCTTCAATAAGGTTTTTAAGTGTGTGGACGGCCGGATTAAAGCGCTCGGTAAGCAGCATGCCGACCTCTATTTTCCCGCGTTCGATAACCGCTTGCAGCCGTTCAAAGTCACCTCGATTCGTCACAGCGGGCTTGTCGATCATTACGGGCTTGCCATAGCGCTCGCATGTTTCAATGAGTCCAATCTTCTCATTATTGATCGCCGAGCTGCCGATGATTGCCACATCCTCGGCAAACAACCGCTGCTGTTCCGTCACAATGGGGAGTGCGAATTGATCAGCCAGCCGCTTTGCCAGCCGCACATTGTTTGGCTCGTACAACCCGGCGCATTCGTAACCGAGCGCAATCATTTCGGCAATGAATATTTCGATATGCGCATGCTCACAACCCACAATTGAAAATTTGGATGCCATTTGTCTTTGCTCCCTCCAGTCATTTTGTTATTCCAAGTCTATTCTTGCGATCTGTGCAAAGCGTTCTCTCCACATAGACGCCACCTCATGAACGTTACCGTGAAACGCTATACCATGAACATCACATCATAAACACCACACCGTACAAACCACATCATGAACTTCACTACTTGAACGCCACTTCATGAACACCCTTTTGAACTTCACAGCGTGAACGACATATCATGAACACCACCTCGTGAACTTCACACCAGTTGCGAGCTGAGTAAATCGCCTGTTATGATAGACGAAAAAAAGAAGGGGGCAGCCCGATGAGCATAGGCAAAGGACGAGGGCCAACCCTAGCCAAAGACATCAATCGCAAACTGGTTTATCATACGATCAAAAAAACCAGACAGACGACGCGCGCCGAAATTGCCCGAACATTAGCGCTGCACAAAAACACCGTTAACTCCATTGTCGAGGAATTGATCGACAGCGGCTTCATTCAGGAGCTTGGTCAACAGTCCTTGCCAAGCGCCGGTCGCAAGCCGACCCTTATCCGCTTCCATGCCGGCAACAAGTGGGCGGTTGGCGTACAGCTCACTTCAACCGTTATTCACTGGGTCGTTACGGACCTGTATGCCACCCCGCTGGAAACTTATTCAGAGCCGCTTCTGGATGATTCACCGGAGTCCGTCGTTGCCGCGCTGACCGCCGGCATTCAATCATTGACGAGCAAATACGAAGCAGATCAGTGTATCGGAATGGGCATCGGCGTTCCTGCGCTGCTCGAAAGCGAGCGCGCGCAACGAATCCGTTCGAGCCACCTCGGCTGGAGTGATGTGCCGCTGCTCGAAATGCTGAAGCAGCAGATCGATGTCCCGCTGCTTCTGGATAACAGCGTCAAGCTGGCTTCCCTGGGGGAACTATGGCATGGCAGCGGCCGCGATCTGTCCAACTTCGTATACTGTTATTTCGGCAATGGCATCGGCTGCGGCCTCATTATTAACGGAGCGATCGTCCGCGGCAATGCGAATGCGGCGGGAGAACTGGGCCATTTTGTACTCGACCCGGACGGCCCGCTCTGCGGCTGCGGCAATCGCGGATGCCTCGAAGCGATGGTCAGCCTTCCTGCACTCTATCGCCGAATCAATGGCGAATCCGCAGTTAGCGCTTCTAATCAATTGTCCGGCAGCGCTCTCATTCAATCACCAGAGGAGCTTCTCCAAGCGATTGCAGTCGGCAACCCCATCGTGATGTCAGTCATGGAACAAACCGGTCGGCTCATTGGCCAGGCGCTCAGTTATGTGACCAATCTGCTCAACCCGACACTGATCATATGTGACGGTCCGCTGATACAGGCTGACAGCGTACTCTTCCCAGTGATCGAGACAGAACTGCAGCGGCGCTGCCTGCCGGGTTCTACAGCTCAGGTTGCTCTGACACGCTCTCGCCTTTATCCGTTTGCAAGCTGTATTGGAGCCGCCGCTAGCGTGATCCATCAGTGGGAAAATGACTATTAGTTTAAATATTATACTAATTATTATGATTGATCCGCTATAAAATGACAATACCTATTTTGGCGGGCAGCTGCGGTCTCTGGCGCGTTGTTAGTGGAGTGTGCTAACACGCTCTTCTTGCTTTACCGCGGCCTGCTTGCGTCTGCTCGCTTTTCCGTACTTCTGCCTGTGCCTTATTGCTTCTGCTTGTTCCTGCTTGCCGTCTTCGTACTTCTTGCGTCTTATTGCTTCTACTTGCGTCTACTCGCTTTTCCGTGCTTCTGCCTGCGTCTTATTGCTTCTCTGTGTTTCTGTTTGCGTTTTTTCACTTCTACTTTCTTCTACTCTACTTTCTTCTAATGCGTCTAATCGCTTCTACTCACGCTATCCTCGCTTCTTCTCGCCGCAAGCGGCCACACGTTCCGCTATTTGCCCCAAAAACCTAAAAAATTGATTTTCACGGCCACACGGAGGCTGTCGATTAATTGTGCATAACTTTTTTTCTGGCCTGAAAACGCCTCTCAGATCGAATTTTTATTATCAGCATATTTAGTTTGAAAAATAAATCGATCTGAGAGCCTTCTAGAGACCCAAAAACGCCGAGATTAAAACTGTCCACAATTAATCGACACGCTCACACGTTCCGCTATTGGTACGAAAACCCTGATAAACATGGCCATTTCACACAAATAACGGATCTGGTGGCCGACAAATTGCATTTTTGCTCATTTTGGACGGATTAGTGGAACGTGTGTCCGCCAAAGCCTCCTTTTTACCTGTGGCTCAACACCAAGATCAGTAGTTGGCAAGTTCGGTAACAAATCGCTGCGGATGAAGGTGCAGAAGTGTCGTAGTGTAGTGCTGTAGGGTAGTTTCATAGTGTAGTGCTATGTAGTGTAGTTTAGTTTACTATGCAGCGGTCGCATTTCCTGTGGAACAATGCTTGTCGCCAGACATAGTTGGTAATTCATGCTATAATAGGTCAACTGTCCATTGATTGACGGCACTATATACAGAAAGTGAAGGGCTTTTTCGATGAATTTTGAAATGATCATTACGTTATCGCTGCTCGCAGGCGCAGCCGCCTTGTTTGTAAGCGGCAAGGTGCGCTCGGATCTGGTCGCGGTGTGCTCGCTAATTTTGCTTGTCCTGTTTGGTATTTTGTCACCATCCGAAGCATTGTCCGGGTTTTCCAACTCGGTTGTCATTATGATGATCGGCCTCTTTATTGTTGGCGGCGGGATATTCCAGACGGGTCTGGCCAAGATGGCCAGCGGCAAAATGCTCAAGCTGGCCGGCACGAGTGAAACGCGGCTGTTGTTGATGGTAATGGGCGTCACCGCCCTGATCGGGGCATTCGTCAGCAATACCGGCACCGTAGCCGTCATGCTGCCGATTGTCGTCAGCCTTGCCATGAGCGCCAACATCAGTCCGGGGCGTCTGCTGATGCCGCTGGCATTCGCCAGCAGCCTGGGCGGAACGCTCACACTGATCGGGACGCCGCCCAATCTGGTCATCCGCGAGACGTTGACCAAGGCAGGTTACCCTGAGCTGTCTTTTTTCTCGTTCACACCAATTGGACTCGTCTGCCTTGTTGTCGGCATTGGCGCATTGGTCGTGCTGAGCAAGCTGTTTTTGCCGAAAGAACAAAGCGGCACCGGTGCAAGCAAGCAGCGGGCGCGTTCGCTGGCCGAACTGGCGCGGCAGTATCAATTGTCCCAAAACCTGTTCCGCATTCAGGTGCAAGACGGCTCGCCGGTTATCGGACGCACGCTGCTTGAACTGGATATTCCGAACCGGCATCAGGTTCATATTATTGAAATTCGCCGCCGCACCTCTGCCAAAAACCCCTTTTTCAAAACGATCAACCAGGAAATTGCTGGTCCGGCGACCGTTATTCAGGAACGCGATATTTTGTATGTGCATGGTGCTTATGAACATGTGGAACGCTTCGCGAAGGACTGCCGGTTGACACTGATCGACAGTCACGTTACCGAGCGCACGGGGGCGTCATCCGAGCTATTCCAGTCACCGGACGGCATGCCTTTGGGCGGGATGGCTTCAGACGGAAAGCCGATTGCGGCTGTAGCCAAAGAGCGGGGTAAAGACAAGGCAGGCAAATTGGCTGCGGAGGACTACGCCTCTCATGAGGTAGGCATTGCCGAAGTGCTGATACCGCCCAATTCCCGGTTTATTAACCAACTCGTCAAGGAATCCGCATTTCGCGAGAAATACAGCATTAATATTTTGGGCATCCAGCGCAAGGGCAGCTATTTGCTTCATCAACTGAAAGACGAGAAATTTCGGCTTGGCGATGCGCTGCTCATTCAGGGAACATGGCGCAATATCGCGCTGCTGTCCAAAGAGCAATCCGATATTGTCGTCGTCGGACAGCCGCTGGAGGACGCTTCGAAGGTGACGCTTGACCATAAAGCGCCGCTGGCCGGGGGCATTATGGCGCTGATGGTCGTGTTGATGATTCTGGAAGTGTTCCCGGCAGTTGTCACCGTGCTGATCGCTGCGGTGCTAATGGTCGTCACCGGCTGTCTGCGCAATATGGAGGAAGCGTACAAAACGATCAACTGGGAAAGCATTGTGCTCATCGGCGGGATGATCCCGATGTCGATAGCGGTGGAGAAAACCGGCGCAGCGGCGCTTTTGTCGGAAAAGCTGGTT
This sequence comes from Paenibacillaceae bacterium, assembly GCA_004134985.1. GTDB lineage: Bacteria > Bacillota > Bacilli > Paenibacillales > Paenibacillaceae > Paenibacillus_D. Next base: position 252,686 of record REGQ01000001.1, read on the forward strand.
GGCGGGCTTGGCGGCTTCGGGCCGATTGCCCTGCTTGCAGGCATCTACTTCGCGACCTCGGCGCTAACGCTCTTTATTAGCAATACGGCATGCGCCATCCTGTTCGCGCCGATTGCGCTAGCCGCGGCGGTTCAACTGGGCGTCAGCCCGCTGCCGTTCATGTTCGCAGTATCGATTGCCGCCAGCATGTGCTTTGCGGTACCGTTCTCCACACCGCCGAACGCACTGGTCATGTCGGCGGGCCGCTACAACTTCATGGACTACGTCCGGATCGGTCTGCCGCTGCAGGTACTGCTCGGCATCATCATGGTTGCGGTGCTGCCGCTGTTCTTCCCGTTCTAGGGCGGGCAGCGGACGCGGCGGAGTTCGGTTGCCGCGTGGCGCGCGGGCAACGGAGTGCGGAGCGGCGCAATTTGCGGCGCTTCGGCCGCAGCCGTGGGCGCGGGGCGGAATTGCGCGGGATGCATGCGTGGGCGATGAGGCGCGGACATGTGGGCACACGACGGGATGCGGACATGGCGTCGTGCCTGTGCTGCGGGCACGACGCGTTTGCAGCAGCGCAATTTGCGGCACTTCGGCCACAGCCGTGGGTGCGGTGCAGAATTGCGCGGGGTGCAGGCGTGGGTGATGAGGAGCGGGCGCGGACATTACGCCGAGGCGGCGAGCTGAGCTAGCCACGCGAGTGTGCAGAGTTACCACGGGTTCGTGGTAACTCTCGACACCAGTGGGCGCGAGCGCAGGTTTGCGCGGGATCGGCCCATTGCGCGGAGCGGCGGCCCGCAAATGATCAAAATCCTGCAAAATAACAGGATTTTCTCCCGCTTCCGCTGTCGATTACGGATTATCCTGTAAAAATGCAGGATTTTCATGCGGATCACACCCTTTTTACACTTCATAAGTAAATTCCCTGCACAATCGCAGCATTTTTCCATAAAACACCCATTTGAAGCACTAAATCCTGCATATTCGCAGCATTTTCTCATAAAACACCATTTGAAGCACCAAATCCTGCACAATCGCATCATTCGGAGCATTTTCCAACAAGCAACAAACCTGATCAGTCTCAAAAACTATGTATGTTGAACAACTGAATTCCCAAAGGGAACCAATGTTGTATTTCTTACAATAGCCGAAGGAATAGCCGCAAAAAAAATGAAGTTGTTGTATAAAATACACGAGTTTACCTGGCGGAAGTCATTTCACTTAACAAGTGTGTATGATGTGCAGCAGTTCCACGAGAATCGTCTCATACGTCTGGATATATTGTACAAAATACAACAACTATCTCCTAACTACGGTACTTCTTTCGTTTAATTAATAGAGGTAAAAGTACCACACGCCAAAAAGCGCCCAACTCCTCCATCATCTCGTGAAGGGGTCGAGCGCCAATATCGCATCAGTACAAAATGAACGTGAGTCTAATAAGCAGCTACACCGAGTTTGTTAATGATCTCCTGAATGAACGCAGGCTCGTCATCCGGTGTACGCGAAGTGATCAGATTGTTGTCGACCACAACTTCCTTGTCAACGAAGCTTCCTCCCGCTTCCTTCACTTCATCCGCGATTCCGGGGTAAGAGGTCAACGTTTTGCCCTTCAAAAGCCCTGCTTCAGCAAGCAACTGTGGGCCATGGCAAATGGCAGCGATCGTAATGCCCGCCTCATCTGCATCTTTGACAAATTTGAGCATGTGCTTGTTCTTCAACAACTTCGCAGGCGAACTGCCACCCGGAATAATGACCGCATCGTAATCGCTGGCTACGGCATCTTCTGCGGCCAAATGCGACGTGTAGGAAATTGTTCCTTGTTTGCCCGTCAGCTTGCTTCCCTTTTCCAGACTGATTACGACCGCATCCGTTCCGTTTTGAGAAATGGCTTCATAGGGATTTTTCATTTCAGAATCCTCATAACCGTCAGCGATTAAAAAAGCGACCTTTTTCTCCATTTGCTTCATTTGCAGCTCTCTCCTCTCTGTTTTTCGAACAAAAGATGTCATCCTTCTCTTATGCTATCCCCATTATCGCTGGGAAATAAACAGATAATTAGGTATAATAGTTTAATTAGCACTTTTTAATGACCGAGTCTGTCGATTATCCTCTTTAAAAATCTCTTTCTAGAAAGGAGCTTGTCCGATGAAAACAATTGCCTCTTTTCTGCACCCAAAAAAAGATATCGCCTTCATCACGTCCTCCTCAACCATGCAGGAGGCGCTCGATGTGCTGGAGCATCACTATTACACTGCCGTTCCAATTATCGATGAGCATGGCATTTATATCGGTACGCTTTCTGAAGGCGATCTGCTCTGGAAACTGAAAAACACGCCTGGACTAACCTTTGATAACGCCCACGAGGTGCTTATCAGTGAAATTAAGAAACATATTTTTAATGAGTCTGTCCCGCTGGACTCCGACCTGGAGGATATGCTGACGCTTGCGACCGATCAAAGCTTTGTGCCTGTTGTCGATCACAATGGCGTGTTTCTCGGCATTATTCGCCGCAAAGATATTATCGCTTACTATACCCGCAATATTACAGATTGAGGTTTTTAAGTTAAATGGTGATATAGGTTGAACGAATGAATTCGAATTCATAAACCATGTCACTAGGAAGGCTTTCTTCTCGACACAGTTGCTGCAAGATTGTTTGCTAGGATTTGGATCACCGTTTATTTGAGGATGTTGTGAGGAGTTGAAGCTGTCTGAATATTCGGAATGAACAGGATATCATCCAACTCGTTAAAGATGATTCATGGATGATGGAAATATTAGCGGCGGCAAAGTCGTTGCATTTGCCTGATTGGTGGGTATGCGCGGGCTTTGTCCGCTCGAAAATATGGGACACGCTGCATGGTTTTGCGGCAAGAACGCCGCTGTCTGACGTGGATGTAATCTACTTCGATCCTGTTAATCTGGAGGAAGCAGCAGAAAAAGAGTTGGAAGGGCAGCTAATGCGAATTAACGCTGCCATTCCGTGGTCAGTCAAAAATGAAGCACGAATGCATCTCTCCAACGGCATCCCGCCTTATTTGTCATCGGTGGATGCCATCTCCAGGTTTCCAGAAACCGCAACAGCGCTGGGCGTCACACTCGATGAGCAGAATGAGGTGGTGCTGACAGCGCCGTGGGGGATTGAAGATGTGCTAAATTGCGTTGTAAGACCTACGCCTTCTTTTGCAGAGACGGCTGAAAGCTTTAAAATCTATGAAGACCGCGTTGCTAAAAAGAACTGGCCGCGGGTTTGGAGTGATGTTAAGGTAATTCGGAATTTTTCTAATCATTCCTTGTTATGATTTGTTCTCTGATTTTGCTCAATAATCACTTAGTGCTCACTGACTGACTAATTACTTGCCTACCACTCCACGAAGTTCTCTTCAATCAGTTCGGCAAACGAGTTAGCTAGCCACTCTCCCTCACCGTTATTTGCATGACCCAGTGATTGTCGAAAGTTTAATCCCGACCATGAGATTCTTAAAAACCCTTGCGTTTCGCAAGGGTTTTTATTTAGGCTATGCCGTTTTCCCATCTGTGTCCAGGCCAAGCGTGTTAAGTTCTGTCTCTACAGCAGACTGGAGACTGGCTGGAACCTGTTCAAATGTCCGACGGCCAACGAGGATTAGCGTTACATACACAGTGACGATTGCCATTTTAAAATTACCTCCTTCAAAAATAAATAGAAGCCGCAGCAGCAGATTGGTTATCATGCTACTCAGCTCCTAAAATGAGTTCGTATAAGTCTGCGATTGCTTCCATTACCGTCAGATTCTCCCGCTTGGACACTGCGAGTTCGGCTTCAAGCTGCGCTATGCGCTCCTCTGGAGTCAGAGGGATTAATGCAAACTGACCATTGTTGAATGCTGCAATTATCATTTGCTCGTCATCGAAAGGTAGTATACCGAAATATCTTTGTCCGTTGTACTCAACGATAATGTAATATTCAGTTACCGTTTCTACTTTCCGATCACTCCCATCCGAAAGTCGCCCCGTAACAATATTGTGTTGTTGGGGGGTAATAGATTTAATATTCATACACATGCCTCCTTATTACAGTTGGACAAAGAAGGTAACTCCAGCAGCTCCATTACCAGTTCCTCCATTTGCTTGAAGGGTTGGAGGGGTATCTGCTTTACGTGTCCAAAGTACAATACTACCGCCGCCGCCTCCGCCAGTTCCACTTCCATAGCCGCTAGCGGCGCAACCTCCTCCGCCACCACCTCTGCAACCAATATTAACTAGTTCGAATAGTATGGGAATACTACATTGTGGCATCTGGCCTCCACCACCATCCCCACTTCCTCCGCCACCAATGCCGCTTCCTCCGCAACCAGACCATGTACCGTTACCTGAAGTATAACCTCCAGCATTCCCGTTACCTCCACCTCTTCCTCCAAACCTACCGCCACCATTGCCGAGCATTCTACCTTGAGGATGAAGGTAAGTTCCACTAGCTAAGCCTACGCCATCCCAAGACTCCTGAGCAGTGGGATATGAAAGAGAGATCGCGCCACCGCCAGCGGACCTTTCAGTAGTGTTTGTGTTTACGCTATTACCAGAGTAGGCGTTACCTCCATTAGCTAATATCTGACCAGTGCCTGTTACTTTGTCTGCGACGATAAATAGCATTCCACCACCACAGCCCGCTTGTCTGCGATAATAAGTTGAATTGGAACTATAAGCTACCAAGGCGCCTAATGGAAACCGACGATCAAAATCATGGTTGGTGGCACCGTCATTTCCGCTAGGGCCGGAGATATCGATTTTACTGGTCGCACTTCCGAAAACGAGCTCTTCACAAAAAATGTAGAATGGGGTTCGGTTAATCCGAAGCGTACGACCTGCGTTAATTGTTAGTTTTTTTACTTTTCTGTAGCCAATCTCATCATCCCATACAGTGTCAGCACTAATAGTCACATCCTGTTTCCCAGCGAATGGATACTCTCCCAGGTGACCAAAGTAATTACTTAATAATCCACTTCCACCCATGCTAATCCACTCCAATCCGTCTATGCTGTATTCCGGGCCTTTTGAGCCCACACGCAGTTTCATGTTGTCAAGCAGCCGCTGATCCAACGCTTCTTTCACTGTGTCCAGACGGGCAATGTCGCTATCGTCTGCTGGCACAGCAACTTTTGCACGGCCCGCGGGATCCCGCCGAATAATTCGGCTTGGCGTTGCCGCATCCGTCGCTCCATGCACCGCTGTCGCGTTTTTGTGCGTGTCGATATCTCCATGCGCGGTGTTGGCCGCTGCCTGTGCCGCCGCTGCCGCGCTTTGGGCACTATTTGCACTCCCCTGCGCCTGATCTGCCGTATACTGTGCAGTATCAGCCGCACTTTGTGCATCATTCGCAGTTGTCTGCGCATTATCAGCTGCACTTTGTGCAACACTCGCCGCGGCTTTGGCACTATCCGCCGTCCCCTGCGCTGTACCAGCAGCAGACTGGGCATCATTTACTTCCTGCCCAAGCTGGTTCAAGTCATCCGGCCGGACTGTGTCCGATGGCTGCCAATCTGTTTTTGCCATTGTCTATTGCGCCTCCTTTGCTTCAATCGTTTGCAGCATGAGATGGTCGGCCGTGATCGGCACGTTGACCGCGTTTGAGGTTAGCGTGTTATCCGCAGCATCCTTCAACTCGATCAATGTCACCAGTGATACTGCCGCAGCAGGAATAAGATAGTTGAGCACCAGTGTGTGCTCCGTAACCTGTTTCAGTTGAAAATCTGTAATTTCATAGCTGCCGTTAATGACGACTTTCGCCACCCGACTGTCTACGTACTCCGCCACATCATGCAATAATGCTGTTGTAATCATGCAATAACCTCCTCTGCGCCAAGCGTCGCAAACGGCTGCTCTCCCAGCCGCCACGATCCGTCCAGTCTGTAGTGCCAGTCCACTCTCTGCTTCGCGATCTGTTCCTTCAATGCAATACCGGCCATTAAAGCGGTATTCTGCTGATACACCAGATTGGCCGGCTTGATCGTCTCAATCAAATGCAGCACTTCCCGAAATACGTTGGCATTGTCAATCGGCGCAGTGACCGTCAGCATAAAATTTTGCACATCGACCGAGACGACTGTCAGTCCTGGCCCAACCAGCCGATCAAGCTGCTGCTGCAAATAGCGGACGGTAAACGGCGGCTTTGTCTGATAGCGGTTCATAATGCGGCGGCGGCGAAACGCCAGTGATTCCGTCACCGGGTCGGCCTGGATGCCAAGCATTTGCTCGCGGCGCTTGATCGCCTGCAGTCCGGATGTCGCCACGAACTGGTCGTCAAACAACTGGTCAACCGCGCTCGCGAGCAAATCCAGTTCGGCCGTTTCAGTGCTTGCCAGTTCGGCAAAATCGGCAATGTCCAAGTAGTAGGCTGGCAATTGAACTAAAATACGATCAGCCATTCACAGTCACCGCCCCCGCCACCGGCACCTCATCGCTGCCCAGGGTCAGATTGCCTGCCTGGCCATTCAGCGCGGTTCCGGCCACATCGTCAACGCCCGGCACGGTGAGCAGCCGCGCATCCAACTGCGCTGTGCGAATTACCAGCTGCTGCTGGGTGGACCAGTCCTTGCGCAGCTCCAGCAAATAGCCTGCAAGCGCGGCCTCAACATCGGCCTGCACCTGGCCCGGGGTTACCCCCTCCGCGAGCGTAAGCGTCGTGTTCACGTTAACTGGCACGCCGCTCACCCCAGTGACGGTCACTTCATGGCCGATCGGCGCCAGGCCAATACCTTCCCCCCTGTTCCCCACAGGGTCAAGCCCTGTCTGCACTTCGCTGACAAGCGCGGCTGACGGCGGGTTCCAGTCTGCGGCAATGATCGTGCATTTCACGGTACCGCCGCCGTTCCACACGGGATATACCTTGACACTGCCGACGCCAGACATCGCGGCGATCTTCTGCTTGTAATCAGCCACGTTCCCGCCGAAAGCCGGTTCGTTGACCGCAGCGTAAAACCGCTGGCGCAGCGCCTCATCGCTTTCTTCATTTTCGCCCGGAACCAGCACATCCGTCAGCTCTGCAGAAGCAAGCCCCGCCACATAATCGATGGGCAGAAGCGAGCCAAACTGCTCATTGCCGCTGATGCCTGCAAGCTCGCTGACCAGCTTGTACATGCCTGTACCAAGCTTCTCCTTGACCACAAAGGTGTGGTCGCCTATCGCGTACCTTCCGCCTAGCGGGACATCCATCAGCACATTGGATGCGTTATAGAACAGCCCTTTGCGTTCCGCTGGGGCAGCGGCCAGCCGACCAATGCCAAACTCCGCCGTTTTGCGGGAAAGGTACTCCCCGCTCGCCGTATCTGCGAACGACAAGCTGTAATTCACATCCAGCTCAATATACATTTGCGCCAATTCCGCCGCGGCAGGCGCGCAAGCATCATGAATAATGCTGCCCTCGCGCTTGTCAATGGAATCCGGCACCCTGCCCAGCATACGCTCCAAAATAAAGTCAAAGGTCATATGCTCATACATTTCGCCTCATCTCCTCCTCAAAACTTCCATACTGCGTAACAACGGTGAATCGGATGACCAGTTCAGCGCCGACGGATTCGACCGCAATGTCATCGACCGCACTGATCCGGTTATCCTGCAGCAGCGCTTCGCTGATCAGCCGCGCTGCCTCCGACTGGACCAGGAGCGGACTGCCGCCAAGCTGGCCAGCCAGTTCATGGCCATAATCAAAGGAGTAAATCGCATGAAAGTAGCGGTCGGTTTGCAGCATTTTGAACACCGCTTGCCTGACCGCCTGCAATCCGTCGATTTTCCCCGTAATTCTCCCCCGCTCCAGATCAAGCTGCCAGGTGAGGGACGGCTGCTCAATTTCCTGCAATGTCAACCCGGCAATGCTGCCGCCTTGTGGAATCATGTCTCCACCACCCTGTCCAAAATGATATATTTTTGCCCGCCCTGCATCCGCAGCAGGAGCAGCTTGTCCCCGACTTCCAGCCCGCGGCGGATAACGACCGGCTCCGCCGGTAAAGCAGGCGCAGTCGTCCCTGTAGCCGTGCCGCCGCCCCCCTCGCCCCCATATTCGTGCGTATGCGCAAGCGCCAGCTCGAAATGAACGAGTGATTCAGGGACAATAAGAAACTCGCGTGTCAGCTTGAAGCGCTGGTCCACCCGCACGGCGAGCGGCGAAGCCTCCTCGACAACCCCGAAGACAATTGCAACCGGACCTGCCGCATCGACTGCGCCAGCACCGGCCTGTTTGATGGTGCCTAACAATTTTTCAATACTCATAGCACTTTCAGCTCCAGACTCATCGTATGTTCTCCGGCAAACCGGTGAGTGCAGCTATCGATCAAAAAAGGCTGATTAATGTCATACTCTTCAATGACCAGCGGCACGTAGCAGCCTGCCCGCACCCGAGGATCGCCAAGCGCCTCAAGTGAAATCGACTTGCTCTCCCGGTTTTTGAGCTGGGCAAGCGTATCAAGCTGCTGCCGGATTTGTGCTGTGTTCAGATTGTCGTCTACCTTCTGGTAAAGCTGCAGCATACCCCAACGGGCAATATTGCCACTGTCCTGTACAATATGCACATCGCGCTTGCCGGTCGTTTTGTTATCCTGTACCAGCTTGATTTTGTTGTACGTGTCGCTGTCGATCGATTTTTTGTAAGTGTAGTTGTATAGTAAACTATCGTCGCCAAGCACGAATTCAACCATCATGTCATCGATTAATCGGAGAGAAAGCTCACCAAAATCATCGAATAAAATGTAATTCTCCCCTTTGTTGATCAGTGTCAGCGTGAGCGCCTTATCAATAATGTCCAACAGCTTCTGCGTATCCTCGACCATGGTCGGGATTTTATAGGATGGCGTGTCGATTCTGCCCAGCTTGAGTTTGAAATCTTTGGCGATCCTTCCAATGACATCCGAAGCCGTAACGCCCGAGAACACATACGTATCCGAAGCCATTAAATAGCGGATTTGATCGTAAGCGGTTATTTTCAATGCCTCATCCCTGCCGCCGTCAATACTAAAAATGTAACCGTAAAAAATGCGATTTCCATTATAGTAGAAACGAATGATATGACCATTCTCAACGGAAAAAGAGCGATTCTCATAGAGACCGCCCTTAATCAAGGTAAATTCCAGACTGCCTGCTTTGCCAATCCGGGTTGTTTTCCACGAAATATCTGTAACAATTCCGCCAATATCCCATACTTTGCCCAGCCTGTCATCAAGCAGCAGTTCGATCATGGCAGCTTCAACACCCTTCCGATCTGCAGCTTTTTGACCTCGGCGTCCTTAATATTATTCAGCTTCTGAACTTCCCGCCAACGGTCCCCGCTCCCCAATTTCTTCTTGGCTATATCCCACAACGTATCTCCCTTGACCAAGGTATAGGTGCTCGGAGGCTGCTTTTCATTCGGCCGCTCCGGCTTATCCTTGACGACGGCTTTGCCCGCATCCGTCTCGGTGAATTTCACTTTGCGCGCCCCATAGAATTGATAACGCTTGAGCGATAGCGAGTAGGCGATATCCCCACCGCTGCCAGCCACATCCCGCCAGGTAAACGACTCGATGCTGCAGGCGGTGTTGATCCCATACCCGGGGCCAATAACAACAAATCTTATCGGGCGCTTAGATTCCATCCATTTTTTAAAATAGTACACGTAGGCGTTAAACTTGATCCCATTTACGATTGTAGGGTCTAGCAACGGAGCAACCATCGCTGGATGGTAGCGGGCAGGGAACACCCCATCGAATGAATAGGTAAGCAGGGAAGGACTTTTAATCACATTGATCTCACCGAGCTTCTCAATATTATAAGTGCTTCCATTGCTGCCATTGCTCACCTCAATGCTGGCCGGGTTGACCGGAAGCCTGATGATATCCTCCTGATTATTCCATGAAATCCAGACCTCGTAATTATTGAGATGATCCAGTTCTACCTTTTGCTGCGTTCTTCGTAGTTCTTTAACAGCCATGCTTACCACGCTCCTTTAGCCGATGAAGAAATTTCAGTCTCCATGGCATTGGCAAGCTGAGCCACGAAACCTTCCATGTCCACCGATTGGCTGAAATGATTATCCCCACTCACCTGGATTGTCGGTGTCAGCGAGACAAAATTTTGAATGTTTTTCATTTCGGCCAGTTCGCGCATCGTCTTCAAATCTTCGCTGGAAATATCGACAGTGTCGTTGATTTTGCCGACTTCCCCTACGCGGCCCACCCGATCGATATTGCCTGGCGATGCTCCTGCAGCTGCAGCCGCAGGATGAGCTCGTGTCAAGTCAGATTGCTGGTTCCACTTTTTTTCATCAATGCCGGGCGATGCGGGCTTGCCATTGAATAAATCGCTGCCTGCCTTGTAGCCGGATTTAAACTTCTCGCTTGGATCCATCAAATTCATCTTGGCATCATCCAGATCGAACAGATCCTTACTGGAGGTCGGCTCTTCAAGCGTGTTCAGCATATTTTTAACACTGTCGCTCACAGCATTAACATTCTCTTCATCGAGCAGTTTTGCCTCTCCCATATCAATATTAAACAAGTCTTTCAATCTCGCACTTAACCAGTTAAATCCCTTGAGTACGGCATTGATACCCTGCAAAATTACTTTCATAAAGCCCCCAGCAAAATCTTCAGCGCTTCTGAGCATGTTGTAAACTTGCCCTCCAAAAGCCATCGCCAAGTCATAAAACAATTTTTTAATGGAATAGATCGGATCAACAAACAGATTAAGCAGAAATTCTGCAAAATCAACAAATAAGTTCCAAACACTTGCAATTAAATTCCAAATCACTGCCACAAGCCCCATGAACAATCCGGCTACAAAGCCGATAATCTCCTGTGTTGATACACCAAAATAGTTCAAGGCCTCAATTATTAAAGCAATAACCCCGATAATGAGCAAAATCGGCCAGACTGCTGAAAGCCAAGCGAAAAGGAAATATCCACCGACAATGAGAGCGGTCAGTCCGACGGCTATCAAGATGTTCTTGACGATATCCAGATTGTCAAAGATCAATTGCCCCACACTAGCGGCAATTTCTCCCGCCAACATCATGCCATTCCGGAACACATCAAAGAAAGGCTGTAATTTCCCTTCCTGAAATGCCGTATTAATGAGCATAACGAGCGGCATCAGCGCGGCAAGCGCCGATTGCCCAGCATCAGCGAGGGAAGATTTAATCGTATTGTTCAACGTCTCAATTTGCTTGATCGGGCTTGCCAGCAAGCTGTCAGCAGCGCTCTGGCCCATATTGTATTTCTCCATCAGCCCTTCCAATGCTTTCGTATACCCATCTAAATCGCCGGCTTTGGCAAATTTGTCAAGTCCTGCGTCCTTCATATCCGCTTGATTGAACCCAAATTGTTTGGCAAGTCCTGAACTGTCGCCTTCCATTCCCGTTCGGATCAAATCTGCGGCATTGCCGCTCCCTGAGTTGTCAAACATATTCATCCGCTGCGATAAATTGCCAAGCTTGCTGAGCTTGTCCGTATTGCGGGTAAGCGAGAACATAGAGAGCGTATCCTTCAAATATTTGTCCACATCTGCGCCCTGCGACAGCGCTTCGGCTTTATACTTCTGAAACATGCCTTTGCCGACCTGCTCATCTCCGGTACGCGCTACAAACAGGTCCTCCAGCCGCTGCTGTTCCATCGCCCCGCTGGTCGTCATATCCATTATCTTTTTTCCTGCTTTGCTGGCAAATCCGAAATTCCCTTTCACCATGTCAGTCAAGCTTTTTTTCTTCTTATCTTTGCTCTTCTCGGACCCTTCTTCTTTAGACGAATCGCCAGCACTGCCCCCCGGATTTACTTGCTCGGCAGCAGCTCCAATGCTGCGGATTAATGCAGCCAGTCGTTCAACCAATCGAGTCAGCCCGGAAATCATGCCATACAAACTTGAATTAAGGATGATTTCTACCCTCAATCTGCCAATGCGCTGCAATATTCGCATCCGCAGCAGCACAGCCTGCAAGAGCGCCCATCTTGTATCCAACACAACCCGCATTACAAGCGGGATTCTCACCGCTCTCAGATTTCGAAGCTGCGATAGCAATACCGCCATATTAAGAACAGGCCAAATCTGCACGGTCAATCTGCCAATACGGTGCAAAATCAGTGACCTCAGCAGCACCGCCTGGAGAAGCGCCATTCTTGTATTCAGAATAACCCGCATCATAAGCGGGATTCTTGCGGCTCTTATCGATCGCAGCTGCGACAACAACAGCGCCATATTAAGGTATGGCCTTACTTCTACCCGCAGTAGTCCTATCCGGCGCAAAATGGCAATGCGCAGCAGCATAGCTTGCATGATAGCCGTTCTCCTGTTCAGGACGACCATCAGCACAAGTGGAAATCTCGCTGCACTGATCGCTCGAATCTGTCCCATCAGCATCCCCATATTAATGGATACTCTGAATTGAATATTCAGCCGGCCCAACCGACGCAAAAGGTCCGTTCGCAACTCCCTCGCCTGAGACGTCGCTTCTCTTGTATGAAGTCTAACCCGCATTAAAAGTGGAGCATGCGACACTCTTAAAGCCTCGAGTTGCGACTTCACCGTTTGCATACTGATCGATACGATAATACGAACATGCTTTGGCACAGCATTCAACATTTTTCGAAGTTGCTCCAGTTGCTTGAGCGCACCGTTTACATCCGCACTGACCCTTATTTTCACTGAACGTTTGCTTGACCGTCTCAGCCTGTCGATGACTTGGATTGCTTTGAAGGCTACAGATGCCGCCTTGCCCAGTGGTCCCGAAAACTGGTCGATTAATTTAAGTGTGGCCGTAACTGTCGCCATAGTCTCCTCCTCTCTCCCTGAAAAAAAGCGCCTTAGCGCTTCCTCGCTTTCTGCTTGCGCTCCGCCTCGATCCGAACGATTATGCAGCCGATTAAGGCAGCCTTCTTACGAGGCGTCAGCGCAGTGAAATCCCAGGGCATAATATGAAACTCGTTGAGGGCGTAATATGCATAATTGGCTTCTGCATCGCCCTCTTTGATCAGTTTTTTACTTCTTCCGCCATATCGTTAATATCCCGGTCAAAACCGTTCAGTTCCTGAACTTTGGCGAGCAAATTCGCGTATTCTCCAGACAGCAGCATTTTTTTGAGCAGGTTGTCCGCACCCATCACCCCATAGGACTGCTGCAAATCGGCGCTTTGCAGATCCGGATAGACGACACTTGCTACGGCCAGCTTCGCCACATAATCCTCCGGATTCGTTTCTGTCGAGCGGGCACCGTTTTTGCCTTTCACCGAACGTGTGGCGGACTTGCGGATCATCTCATTTTCACTTTCTGTCAATGTCTTCAATTCCCACTTGATCGATGCGCCGTTGTCCTCTTTAAACCGTTCCGATACGACAAATTCCTCCGTCAGCTCACTCTGTACATTTTGGGCGAAAAAAGCTTGCAAACTCATTATTCATACCTCCATATGTTATGATTTTAGTTTTAATTGCGGAGAGAAGGGCCAATAGCTGCGGACCCTCTCTCCAATTTTTCAAGTGCTATTACACGCCAGTAATGGTCAGAAACTCATCCTGGATATCATAGTTGTTAAAGGTAAATGGCATTTCCTCTTCCAGCATGTCATCACTTGAAGCATCGAACCGCGCTGCGATGACGCTGTCCAGGTTGCAACCTTCAAGAACCGTCGTCTGCCGGCCCGTCTTCGAGCCAGGCTGTTCATTAACAACGACCAGATCGAACCAGAAGTCTTCGCCATTGCGGATGTAGGTCCGCATCAGCTGTCGGAATTCGGATGTCACGTAATAGATCGTCAATGTGCCCGTTCCGTTCCAGCCTGCCGAACGCTGCGGCGTATTTGTTTTGCCGAGCACAGGCACGTCCACCTTATTTTTTTCAATCGTCGCTTCCAATGATTTCGCATAGAACAGCTCCACTACCTTGCCGTTCATTTTGGCATAGGCTTTGGCCATCTTGCCGCTGATTGCATCCATTTCTCTGAAAAATGCCATCTTAGACCACCTCCACTGTCATGTAAATTTTTTCAACGCTGTCCACCGGCTGCACAGACAGCTCGATGATTACCGATTCCGCATCCTGGCCCTTAAGCACCGCAAGATCAGTCTGGCTGTCGAAGTTTTCGACCGCACCGAGACCTTGCAGGCCATTCAGGTAGGCGGCAACTTCGCTTTTCAGCAATGCACGTCCATCTTGCGTGTTACCCACCTTGCCGATATAAAATTGATCAAAAATACGCTTGATGTCATTGGCAATGCTATCGAGCACCCGAACTACCCGGTTTTTGCTGAACGGCTTGGCGCGGTCAGCGGTGAAACTGGTCAGCGTGTTGAGATCCTGTTCGATAACTGCTGCCCCATTGGCCGCAGTAATGACCAATTCACCGTTCCGCAGGGCGGAAATCGTTTCATGGTTGGACAGACGCGGATAAGCATCCACCGCATTCGGAATGACCGTATAGGTCAGCGATTCGTTAATGTTCGCAGCCGCCTCCATTGCCGCGATTTCCCACAGCAGCGAAGCCGGTTCAACCTGCAGCCCGTCAGCGGTAACGATACCATTGCGCAAGCTGATCACACCCTCATAATCGGCCTCCGGGTAATTGGCAAGCACCAGAACAATCTTCTTGCCTTCTTCTTCGCGCTGCCGTTTCACATAGGCAACAGCCAACTTCTTGCTTGCTTCGTCGCTAATCGGGAAGCCCAGCACATTGAATGACTGGCTTTCAAATGCGGTGAATGCATTTGACAAGTCCGCACCTGCGGACGCGCCTTCTGTTCCTCCCGCCAGCGGAGCGCCAGCCGTCGCAGTCAGTTCGCCTGTGCCTGTCCAATCGATATACGCGCTTGGCTTAAGCTCTTCGACAACAGCAGCGGTCTGCCGGTCGACTTCCTCGTTGTCGATCAGGGTCAGCACATCGAAGCTGTCCGTTTGATCAATATTGGGCTGAACAACGATTTTAAGATCGTTGCCGCGCACGCCGCCCCATTTGGCTGTCGCGGTCAATTCGCCTTCGGTTACGGCCGCTTTGGCCGCATTCGCAGCACCAAGGCGGTATAGCAACACCTTCGATGCATGCGACATTGCTGCGCTAATATGACGGATGCGCGCATCCGACGATTTGAACCCGATCAGCTCAAGCGATTTCTCTGCATAGGTTTCCGCGTTCAGTTCGATGACTTTGCCCGGCTCCCCCCAGGGAAGCGCCGCGGGATAAGCAGCTACGCCTCTTTCTCCCAATGTTCCGAGTTCTTGCGGACGGGATTTGAAATTAATATATACCCCCGGCCTCACCTTGTTCTGCATGGTAAATGTTCCTCCTGCCATACTACTTCACTTCCTTTCTGAGATAGGACTGCACGGCTTGTTCAGCTTCGGCAGCAGTATAATGGTTGTTGTCCTTGAGGAGCGCAGACATTAAATCGCGCTCCGCAGGTGTAAAGCGTGACGAGGCGAGAAATTGCGCTTTGCCATAGCGCACAGGCTCAGATGGCGTCGCTTGCACTGTCTCGTCTTGTTGTTCATTGCTTGGCATGTACAATCCCCTCCTGACTAATGCTTCCCATCAGTGGCTCATCGGGGGCTTTCTCCCAGAGCAGCATACTGTAGGTCACATAAAACTGCAGCACATGATTCGCTGCTTCAAAACGCATGTCTGTACCGGGAAGCGGGCTGCCGCCAACGTCAATCCAGCCCAGCGTCTCTTTGAGTTGTTCAGCTGCATCATAGAGCAGGCTGCTTTCCCCTTCCGGGGACACAAGGCGGATTACAAACGCGCTTCTTTGCAAAAAGCGCCGTCCCAGTTCTTTCGTATGGCGCGACTCTGCCAGGCCAATAAAAAACCGGGGCGGTTCAGCAGGCTCGGTGATTTCCCCATTTACTACCGGAATATCGGGATAAGCCGTCTCAATCGCTTGCTTGACCGCATCCTGTACATGACTGATTGTTACTTGCTGCATGGAATCACCTCCAATTCGTAGTTAAAAGCGCCATGCTTGCTGATTTCAAGCCCCTCCCTTCTGCCACGGCTATCAATTGCTGTACCCGCTCATGGCGGGAAGCGGATGATCATTTATGGCACATTACAATCATAGCACCCTGTTTCGCAACAACTCGGTCATGAAGCGGACATCAACCGGACATCCTGTTTGTCCTATTCTTTCAGGACAATGAGTCCCAGAATGGCCGCCAGCCTGACAATGGCCGCAGCTTTAATTCTTCTGTAGTGGCGGTCGCTGTAGCCGAGATCCATCGCCACGTCAAAATCAAGCACATCATCCTCTTCCAAATACCTTGCCCGGATCAGCTTCTGCTGGCGTTCCCCCAACTGATCGATAGCGCGCTCCATTCTGGCAATATGCTTCCGGCGCCGCTCAGGCTCGTCCACATTGCTGGCAGCTATTCTCCCCGTCTGATCGCTTATGCGATTGGTAACACTGCGCAACATGCCGCTATAGGCGGCAGTGACCGCGGCCTCTTCCGGAATGTACGCCGTCACTTTGTACTCACGCCCCTGCAGCAAATACTTTTCAACCGCCGCTCTGGTCGCTTCCTTATTCATTTCATAGCTCTCCAAATTCATTGCTTCCGTTTTCCCCATCTTTCTCACGCTTCCCTTCACAGATTATTATTCATAGTGAATAGCATCGGAGCCTGCCCTAACTAAACAACACATTATGTGTAATAATTCATCAAAAAAATTTGTTTCAAAACGATTTCAAGCGAGTAATCAGATTAAAACCTTATATATATGACATAAACCTTTTCAAAAATACACATTTCGTGTATGTTTAACGTTAATATATCACTTCATTTTCCAGAAGTAAACAATTTTTATTCTTTATGTGTAACTTTTGATTTATTTTGGGTAAGTGTGTTATTATTTATTCGAGAGGTGTAAATCCATGAACAAATTGTCCGATAAATTAACCTATTTAAGGGAAAAAGCCGGCTGGAGCAAAACTGAGGTTTCAAGACGTCTTGGTTTGAAAGGGATGTCTACGTATGCCAACTGGGAATACGGAACGAGGGAACCTGATGTAGGTTCATTGAAATCAATTGCCCAGCTATTTGGCGTCTCGCTCGACTACCTGCTCGGCGCATCCGGGGAAGCAAGCGAGCCTTACTATGCCCTGAATGACAAAGACGCGAAGGACATTGCCCAAGATCTCGAGCGGATTATGGGGGATTTGGAAAGCAGAGAAGCATTGGCGTTTCATGGCGAACCTCTTGATGATGAAGATCGGGAATTACTTCGCCGTTCTTTAGAAAATTCGTTGATTGTGGCCAGGCAGATGGCCAAGAAAAAATTCACTCCCAACAAATACAGGGATTAGTATTGGAGAGATGGATCGTGCATATTAAAAGCAGGGTGCAGCAGCTCATACACAACCACGACACCAACGACCCACATCAAATTGCTACCCAACAGCAAATTCTTATTTTCTATGAAAATTTTAAAAATATATGGGGTTATTTCAACACGAGCAGGCGGATCATGATGATTCATGTCAATGCCAATTTGAGCGAGCGGCTGCAGCGGTTTGTTATTGCCCATGAACTGGGACACCGGATTCTTCATCCTCACGTCAATGTGCCTTTTCTAAAGGCCAACACGCTCCAATCTATCGACCGGATTGAGTGCGAAGCCAATCGCTTTGCCGTTGAACTGCTCATTCCCGACGAATTGCTGAGCGAAGGACGCACGATCTATGATATTGCCAAAATTAGCGGCGTGCCCGAAGAAGTCGTCCATTTGAAAAAGATCGAAAAGCAAGGCTTCTGGCATGATCAGTCTTCGTTCATCCACTGGTAGATCGTAGTGAATAAGTGGGACTGCCCCTATCGCTGTTAAACACATGAGGCTGCCCTTTAGCAGACAGCCTCGTTTTGCCTCCCTTTCTTGTTTCCCTTCTACCGCTATGGAATCGATCCTGCTATGAAGCAGCGCAATTGCACAATCAATATTAAACCTTGCTTAAATATTAATTGTAATTTATAGTTAAATAAAAGAGGTTTTAGGAGTGTGGCACTTGAAAGATTTCACTCATATTTCTCAGGCAATCAAGCATTACTCCGACGCCATTAACACATTGATGTTAAGTGATATAAGCCAGTTGTTGAATCAGCAGTTTTCCGATCTGACTCAGCGGCAGATGTCTGTCGTTCTGATGGTTAGCGATCGTGCGAGAACCATTAATGAGATCGCAAACCATTTCTCCATCACTGCCAGTGCAGCCAGCCAGTTAATTAAAAAACTTGAGAAAGCCGGATATGTCAAACGTGATATTAATTTGAACAACCGCCGGGAAATTATCGTTACGCTTGACAGATTGGGTGAGGAACTCAGCGCCAGGATGACAGAAATGGATATGTATATTATAGAGAAATATTATATGAAATTTGATGAGCAAGAGCTTGTACAGCTGTTGGGACTGCTCAAAAAACTTCACCAAATTGCATCGGATGTTCAAAATAAAGCATAATTTTGGGCTAGGCCGTGTATGCAAACCCCTAAAGGTTCGCCCGCGCGGACGGAGTAGGTGAGTAAGTTTCCTTGAAGTAGCAGGAGCACGGCGTCTGAATTCACCTCTAGAAGTCCTCATCGGGTCGGCTTCGTCAGCTATATAATCAAGATGCGGACATCCCAGGTTGATTAGAAGAGCTAGCGTGAGATCGTATCCCCCTTGACTCCATGAAAGCAAAAAGTCGACCTTTAGAGCGGATTTTTTGAATCCTGGGGTTCAATTCCATGCACCTTGTGATCTTTGTACCTAATCATTCGGACATTAGTGACCGTTAGCGTCGATTATTCGAAATCTGGCTCTCTTATGGACATTAGTGTCCATAAAAGAGGAAATTGTCAAGAAAAAACGTGAAGTTTTCTTCTAATGGTCATTCCTGTCCATAAATACAGTGAATTCACTTTATTTTTGCTCTAACGGTCATGAATGACCACTTGATAGGTGTGATAACGCTGCTGTCCATTGTGAAACAATTAAAACATTCATTTCCACAAGCTTGTCTAAAATACGTCTCGCCTGTCTAGTGGATCGATTCAGGTGCAAGGCAAGTTCATCGGAGCGAAAAGGTCGAATGACGCCACGCGCAAACCGCAAAGTCTCTGCTTCAATCCAACTGAGCGAATGATTGGTTGACATGGACACTAACTTACCGACAAAGGACAGAGCCATCTGCTTGATAACCTCCGGTTCTTCCTCGATCGACAAGTACGCAACAGGCAGGAACAGCGCCTGTACGTTTGTGGCTTTCTTAAAGCTGGCCTCTTTCATGATTTGGTTGGCTTAAGGTTTGCATACACGGCCTAGAACTAAGGTCAAGCACTGATTTTGGTTTTGAGTAACTTTAGCAGAGCCATTTTTTTGTCCAATATTTAAGTGATCTTAATAGTTAATCAAATTACATTATGAGTTGAAAGAGGTTTTCAAATGAATATTGTAAAATCACTCGATCGAATTGCTGCCAAAGGGTTGTATCCTCAAAAAGATAACGTCATTTTTGTAGGCATTACCGATGGCGGAGAGCGTCAATACCGTTTATATGGGCAGCTTCCAGCAGCGGTTACCGATCATTCCGCGCTGTTCGAGATCGGCTCGATGACGAAAGTGTTTACAGCCTTGCTGCTGACTCATTTAGTGCAGCAGAACATGATCAGTCTGGACGATCCTGTTGCGAAATTTCTCCCTGCTTATGCGAAGTCAACCACTGCTGGCAGCCATGAAACAACATTGCGCCATCTTGCCACACATACCTCCGGCCTGCCGCGTGAAGATAACGTGCTGAACAAACGAGTAGCGTTCAGCAAAGAAAAACGGTTGAACCCTTACCTTTACTACACCTCAGAAGATCTCACCTCATTTCTAAGCACGCATCAACTCAACCGCAAAAAAATCGGCAAATGGAATTATTCGAACATCGGAATGGCCTTATTGGCCCGTATCCTGGAGCATGTTCTGCAAATCCCCTATGAGCAGGCAGTTGAGGAACTCGTTTGCGCACCGCTCGGCTTATCTGACACCGTCTTTCGTTTAAACAACGAACAGCAGCAGCGTAAAGTAGAAGCTTTCACCAAGAAACGGACCCCGATTCCACCACTGCAAATAGGCGGTGTCCGAGGTGCAGGGGGCATGAGCTCCACGATGCAGGATATGATGCGGTTTGTTGAGCTGAATTTAGGCATTATCGACTCAACTGCCACCGATCCGCTCCATTTTTCCCATCAAAAACAAGCAAATGGGCCTGATCAACATTTCAATATGGGACTGGGCTGGTTTATTAAGCATTCAAAACATACCACCCACCCTGTTGTATGGACAGGAGGCACAACCATTGGATTTCATACCTATGCAGGCTTTATCAAAGAAAAGAAGCTTGGTGTCGTTGTTCTTTCATCTTATCACCTTAAACTGTTTGAACTTATCCAAACACTGATGGGCAAAGGTCCGATTGTGACGGACCGCTTGGCAACGACCATATTTGAAAATGCTTATAAAGCGCAGCCTCCTGCCATAAATTAATCAGGGCTTAAAGCCGGATTTCTCATCGCTGTTTGCATAAAGTTGACATCCGGCTTTAACAAGTGCCCACTGTGCTTTTCCCGCTTTCCTGTAAGGTTGTTTTCTCCTAGCTCTACTCCTATTACTTCTATTACTTCTATTACTCTTAACTTCTATTACTTCGATTGCCTTATTTCCTCAAAACACTTTCTGGCGCTGCCGGTCATCCTTGATCATTTCCACTGCTTCCCGGAACCGCAGCGAGTGGACGATTTCCCGTTCACGCAGAAAACGCAGGCTGTCCTGCAAATCCACATCATCCGTCATATCAATCAGCCATTGATATGTAGCCCGCGCTTTCTCTTCAGCGGCAATATCTTCGTAAAGATCAGCCAGTGGGTCGCCTTTCGCAGCGATGTAGGAAGCCGTCCATGGCACACCAGCCGCATTCTGGTAGAACAGCGCGCCGTCATGGTTGGCGAAGTTGGCGCCAAGGCCAGCCTCTTCCAACTGATAGGGCGTCGCATCCTTGGTCAGCTTGTAGATCATGGTCGCAATCATTTCTAAATGGGCAAATTCCTCTGTGCCGATGTCGGTTAGCAGTCCGATGACTTTATCCGGAATGGTATACCGCTGATTCAAATAACGCAACGCCGCGGCCAATTCACCGTCTGCCCCGCCGTACTGCTCCGTCAAAAATTTGGCCATTCTCGGATCACACTTGCCCACTCGCACCGGATATTGCAATTTTTTATCATAGACCCACATGTCGTTTGCTTCTCCTCCCTCATACAGGAATAGAACTTGCTACACTTGCCAAGGCCAAGGTGATTTCGCCCACTGCCAAGGATACTGCGAATAGCTGTGCCCAAACTGCAGCAGCGGACCGTACTGCCGTTCAAAAGCTACCGCGCATTTCCCCCGCTGCTCAGCCAGCTGATTAAACTGCTGCAGCGCCTGCATGTCGTTCGGATGGGTATCCAGATAAAGCGTTAGCTCAACGAGCGCGAAATCAAATTGCTGCAGTTGTTCAAGCTGTTTGTAATACTGCTCATCAAGCACAGTACTCATTGCGGCGTCCCTCCTCTGCGGCGGGATTCATAAGGACTGTACAATGCAGGCCACAGAGTGCCGATGCGCAAAGCCTCCTGCAAAGAATATTGCGGCCAATTCATCGGTTGGAAAGTAATAAATTGATTGGGGGGAACGACATACGTCTTCGTGCGAATTGGCGGACAGGGGTCGAAAGGTCCGATAAACGGATGGTACTCACGGACTTGATTATTCACGGCAGACTTTCCTCCTCGGGTTAAGGTGCTACAGCTATCCTATGACATCCGCCCAGAAATAGTGCTTGGCACGCCTAAAAAAAGAAGACTGCTTGGTTATCTCTACAGTTTGATTTTCGTCTGAAACAGCCCCGCCTGCCGTGATGCCATAAAAATAATGACGACCAGCGGGCCGACGAATACCCCGATGACACCGATGAGTTTGAACCCGACGTACAAGCTGATCAAGGCAGGCAGCGCCCCGATTCCAATAGAATCCGCCAGCACTTTCGGCTCAATGATCCGCCGGAACACCGTAATGACGAGGAACAGTACGACAAGACCGAATCCTGTAAACATATCGCCAACAAGCAATAGGTACAGCGCCCACGGCAGCAGCACCGATCCCGTGCCCAAAATTGGCAAAATATCGACCAGCACGATGAGCAGGGCGATGGCAAGCGGATATTGAATGCCAAGCACGAGTAAACCGGCTAGCGTTATTACATATGTCATCATGCTTAAAATAATTTGCGAGCGGAGAAAGCCGAAAATAGAGCTGCGGAGATTTTGCAATACGGTATCGACTTGCGTGCGTGATTTCTCTTCGAAGAAGGACAGGAAGGTTGCTTTCAATGTATTCAAGCTATAGCTGAACATATAGACAGCGACGAAGAAGACGATGAAAAAGATGAAAAAGCCGGGGATGCCTCTGGCAAAATTAACAAACATGGTGGAGATGCTGCCGATCATTCCCGTTAAGGCGTTCGCCGAGGATGCAATCCAGCTCTGCAGCTGTGCGGCGGTCTCAGGGGACAGACTGGAATAATACAGTTCCAGATTGGCCGTCGCATTCTGAACATAATCATTGGCGCCGCCCACATAGAGCGGAACCTTATCCCAAAATTCAACCAGTTCGGCGACGATTTTAACGCCAAGGACACTCATGAGTCCAAAGACAAGCATCGTAAACATAGTGCTGGACAACGTGGCCGCGGCCACCCGCTTCAACTGCAGCGTTCGCATGAGCAGCAGCGTAAAAGGTTCCAAAAACAGCGCTACAATCAGCGCCAGCAAGAAGGGCGCGCCTACCGTAAACAACAGGTAGATCAGCGCCAATCCTACTGCAATCGTAAGCAGAGCTTTTCCAGACATGCTGTTCATGCTCCCTCCTGCGCCAAAGTTACAGAAGTGCCCGTCTTTGCTTGAAATCGGTTTGCTTATAGTACATTTCTTTCACGAGCAGGTTCGGCCCGCAGCAGCCTGCCGCAAGGCAGCGGCAATCCACGCTGTCGGCTAGCGAACTTGCCAGCCAGCGGTCAAACAGCTCGGTCAACCGATCCTGCTGAATATTACCAAACGCCGGGACATCGGAAAAATCGGTGACAAACACATCTCCCGTGAACAGATTCACATTGAGACGGTTTCTTCCATCGGGATCATTGCGCACCGTCACATTCGGCTGCTGCCTCAATTCCGCGATCAGTTCCCGCTCCTCCGCCAGCTCGCTGCATGCGAAGAAGGGCAATGTGCCGAACAGCATCCAGATCGACTTGTCGCGGGCGTCAATCAGCTTCCGGATCGACCGGAGCATATCCTCACGGGAGAGAACCGGCAGATTGGCGGCAAAAGCGCTCGGATACATCGGATGCACTTCATGCCGCTTGCAGCCCATCTCCACAATTAAACGGTGGATATCGTCTATCGATTCATGCGTGCGGTAATTAATCATTGATTCAGCGGAAATATACATCCCCTCGTCGCTTAAGCGCCGTGTGTTCTCAATCATGCGGTCGTACATCTTGGTGGCCGCCTCAAGCGAGACAGGATGGGGAGAGTTGGCAAATCCGATACGATGAAAGTGTTCCGGCTTCGTATAATTGAACGAGATGTGCATGACATCAAGATACGGGAGCAATTGTTCATAACGGCGGTAATCGAGCGTTAAATTGGAATTCATCTGGGAGCGAACCCCTCTGCTTTTCGCATAGCGAAGCAGCGGGATAATATAATCGGTAACCGTCCGCTGGGAAAACGATGGTTCGCCGCCCGTGATGGAAATCGTCTGGAGATGCTCCACTTCATCCAGCCGCCGCAGCATTTGTTCCAACGGAAGCTTCGCAGGCTCGTTCCAGGCGAGCATATCGCCAACAGCGCAGTGCTCGCAGCGCATGTTGCACAGATTTGTTATGGTCATCTCCACGCTTGTCAGCACATGCTTGCCATGTTTAATAAGCGAGTGGATCGGGTCCCATGGATCAGTCTGTGGCGTAACGTGAGGCAGCGCAGCTGCGCGATTTTCTTGAGTAAGCATGCTATGAATCAACACCTGACTTTAGTAATCTTGGATCTATTATATACGCATCCTCTTATTTTAATGTTACTTGTCTCAGGTTGCAATGTTGAATAAAGAGAATTAGACGCGCAGATCTTCGTCAGATGTTGCGGGGATATGAATATCCGAATCATTAACACTTACAATCATTGTCGTCAATTGCTCCGACAGATCGGTTTCATAGGGAGCTTTGAGCCGTTCGCCGGCTTCATTGTACAGAACACGCACGATAGGGCGGTGCAGACAGGTCGGATCGGCGCCGACAACAATTCCTGATTCCCCGCTATTCAGTTTCACCGAAACTCCGATCGGGTATAAAAACACCTTGTCGCGAAAAAGCCTTACCATGCGCTGCTCATATAAAGTGCCGCTTCCTACATACAGTCCCTCCATCGCCTGATGCGGCAGCAGCGGCGAGCTGTAGATGCGCGTTGTCGTCATGGCGTCATAGGAGTCGACCAGCCCAATCCATTTGGCATAAGGATGAATTTCCTTATCATGAATGCCGCGCGGATACCCGCTGCCGTCAATCCGTTCATGATGCTGATAAGCGCAATGGGCAACCGTAAGCGATACGTTGGGCTCGTCTTTAAGCAATTGAAAGCCCAGCTCAGCATGACGCTTCATCTCTTCGTATTCATCCTTTGTCAGTGCGCTGGGCTTGAATAAAATCGTTTCAGGAATTTGGGTTTTGCCAATATCATGCAGCAATGCCCCCATTCCCAGCATCGACAGGTCCTCACGCGAGTAACCGTCCGCAATGCCAAGCATGACCGAATAGACGCACACATTCAAGGAATGCTGAAACAGATAATGATCTACTGCTCCCATATTCATCAGCATGATCATCGCATTGTCCCGTCCGCTCAGTTCATCGACAACAAGCGACATCACATCTTTAAATTGCCTGGCGATATATGGGTAGGTTCCCCCCTTGGAACGCTTGGGACTATCAATTAATTTTCTGAATCCGGTTCGCACTTCTTTCAAAGCGCGAATATGCAAGTCTTCGCTTAACATCTCTGGCGCAGTGACATCCGATGTCATTTCATCCTCAATATAGACATAACCAATACCGCATTCCCCGAGACGGCGGATCAAGTGCCGGGTCAACTCGACATGACGCCCTAATAGCACAATACCGTCTTCGGAATATATTTTTTTTGCTAACTTCATACCCGGTTGACATTGCTGTACAGGCACCAGACGCATCGTATCGACTCCTGCAATTCTTATGTAATACCCCTATAGATAACATCGGCATCTCAGGGGCGCTTTGTTAGTTTTTCCGCTCATTATTTCGACTAACTTCGACGCATAACGACATTCCAATGTCGATTTTTACATCCTTCCACTGCTGCCTTATTGTTAAGCTCATCAGCCAGCAGATCACGGATGAATTCAGGGAGATAATAGGTCAGTTCCGTCCCCTCTTTGATGCTTTTGTAGCCTGCGCCAAAGGAGAACATATCGATGGTGCCTACAGTATACGTGCGTTCATCGTCAAGCGGCTCCCCATTCACTATGATCGATACCAGTTTATTATGTTCGGGCCGGTTCGGATCATAGACAATGTCCAATCCATCAACCGCAAGCGTGCCAAGCGTAAGGCCGCGAAAGCCAAAGCCGCGCAGCGGGTAATCGATCCATTCCGCCAACACAGACTGCTCCAGCGCAATGCGGATTTGACGCCCTCCAAGCCGCATGCGGCAAGGATTAACCGGGGATGGACACAGTGCGTGCAACTGCCCGGCCGTCACGTCTCCCGCTGCCAAACCGCCTAGCAGTTGACCCGTGTTCACGAGGCCAATCTCGGCTCCGGTATGGCGGCGCAGACCTGCTGCCAGCAAATTGCCAAGCGGGGATTCCCGATCAGCATAGGCGGGCAAAGCCGAATTGAGCCGGGTAACTACCCTGCTCAAGCGCTGTTTGCCTGATTCGCCAAACTCGCTAATAATGGCAGCCGCTTCCGGATCCTCAGAATAAGCCGCCATCGGCACGCAGCGGGCATGACAAAGCGCTTTGCCTGACTCCGGGTCAAGCCCAATCTCCACCCGCCCGATATAGTCGCCGTACTTGCCCGCGGCGCAAATCGTTGTTTCGCCCACAACAAGCCCCTCTTCCAGCAGATGATGCGTATGCGCACCAAGTATAAGATCAATTCCCGGAATTTGAGCCGCCATCCGCTCATCCATGGGCAAGCCCAAATGTGACAGCACAACGGTCACATCTACATGCGGCCTTAGCCACGCTATTTGTTCCGCCAATAACGCGAATGGTTCACGCACCTCCCAGCCCAGCAGCTTGTAGAACGCCTCGTATTGCGCTGTTGCAGCAGTCAGGCCGATGCGCAGGCCGCCTTTGTGCACAATTAAACGGGGAAGCAGCCATTCCGGCAGCTCTCCGGTTTCGCAATCATAGAGATTAGCGCATATTACCGGAAACCGCGCATACTTGCGGTACACATTCTGCAGCAGCTCCTTGCTGTAAGTCAATCCTTCATTATTGCCAATCGTGGCTGCTTCATATCCGGCACTATTGAGCAATTCGACGTTAATTCGGCCGTCGCTTCCTTCCGTCTCCAGGCGCATTCGATCCATATGATCCCCGCAATCGACTACCAACAATCCGTCATCGCCTCTTAAACGGCGCTCCTCTGAAATATAGGAAGCCATGCGGGCGCTTTGCTCCAGACGGCTGTGTACATCATTGCTGTGAAGCAGGACGACTTGCGTGGGACGAGATTGCTTTAATTCCATGCCTGCTCCCTCCATATGACTTCACATTTTTTTCTTATGATTCTAGCCGCCGATTTTGCTTGCATCCCCTGTCCGTAGGAAGATGATTATGTACCTCACCTGGAAGCTATGCCCCGGAAGATGAACCGTCATCTCGCCGAACCACAGCGTGTCGAGTGTAAGATTCATTCTTGTCAAGCTTGCCTTCTTCAGTTCTTCCGCGTGTGCGGACAGCAAAGCTGGAAGATTCAGCAAACTGCCCCTTCCCCCGGCATGCAGTTCAATCGCCGATGGTTATCCATCGATCCGTTGCTTAAAATCGGCGAATGAATGATGCGCGCGCCCATCAAGGCTGCTCACTGCTGCATGTTCCGCACCCCTTACCGTCACCTTCCTAGCATAACATTTTTTCATAGCTTGTGGTATGCTGTACCCAAACAGGCCATGGCAGATACAGGGTAAAAAGTGAAAGATAGATTGCCAAATTGCACCTATTTTTGATACCATATAGTCAGTTGTCCAATAAATAATATTGGGGGTGTCGTATGAGAATTCACGTAATGGATTTGATTGAAGGAGACCGTCTCGACAGCGATACATTCAACGGTTACGGGCTGAATGTCCTCTCCAAAGGGAAAGTATTGTATGGCAACGAAATCTCCAAACTGCTGCAGCATCAGATTGACTATGTGAGCATTGAGGAACGGACACCGCATACATCCGCTGACTTGACGGTTGAGCAATCCTACTCGCCGCAATGGTTGAACAATATGAAACCTGTCTACAATGCAGCTATTCGAAATTGTGAGCTGCTGTTTGAGAAAGCGCATGCTGAAGGTTCGATTAATATTGCCGATGCAGAGTCTGCTTTTCAGCCGCTTATAGAGAACTTCAATGCTGAACGCGATATCGTCTCGATTCTGCTTCACCTCGGTACCAAGGATGATTACACGTATCAGCATTCAGTACAAGTCGGCATGCTTTCCTATTATCTTGCCCAGTGGCTCGGTTATGACGAGCAGGAATGCGCAAGGATCGGGAAGGCCGGTTTTCTGCACGATATCGGCAAATGCAAAATTGACAGCGCCATATTGAACAAACCAGGGAAGCTGACAAACGAAGAATTTGAGGAAATCAAGCAGCATACAGTGTATGGCCATGACATTATCCTCCGCTCCTATAACGATGAGGAGCTTGCCTTGACCGCTCTGCAGCATCATGAGCGTGTGGACGGAAGCGGCTACCCAAACCAGCTTCGGGGAGATGCCATTCATCCCTATGCCAAAATCGTTGCCGTAGCAGACATCTACAGCGCAATGATTACAGAACGGGTGTACCAGACAGAAAGAGATTTGTTCGATGTGCTTAAGGAACTGAACAGAATGAGCTTCGGACAATTGGATCCGCTTACAACACATGTCTTCATCCGTCAGATGCTGCCTAATTTTATCGGTAAAAAAGTGCTGCTCAAATCAGGCCGGACAGGCGAGATTGTGATGACCCATCCATCCGATTATTTCAGGCCGCTCATCCAGCTTGAAGATCGGTTCATGGATCTTTCCATTGAAATCGATGATGAAATCAAACAGGTTATCGGCTCCTCGCTACAAGCCAACCCACAATAAAGCACCAGAGGCTGAAGCCCGCCTCTGGTGCTGCTAATGCGCCGATTGCCCGCCTTGCGCATAAGCGCTATAGACGTTTGGCAAAGAGAAATGTATCGGCCCAATATTGTTTGTTAATATCGGTAATCTGTACGCCGTCATCGGGAAGCGGGCTTGAATGGATCATTTGCTGATCACCCATGTAGATGCCGACATGTCCGACTTCTTTGTCGTTTTTAAACCGACCCGGTACATAATAGAACATCAAATCTCCTGGGCGAAGCTCGGATCGGGAAACTTTTGTGCCCGACTCTGCTTGCGCCCTTGCTGTCCTTGGCAATTGATAGCCCTGTTTCTCATATAGAAATTGTACAAACGAGGAGCAGTCAAACCGTTTGCTGTCCGCATATTCGCCTGTACCGAACTCATATGGTACGCCAAGATAGGCTTTCGCATTGCTAATGATGCTGCTTCCGTTCACTGCGAGCGCGCGAAAGCCGCCTTTAGAACTCGCCAAGGGCGCATCCTCGAACCCGGCAGCTTTCTTCTTGGTCTGTTGACCAGGATAGGGAGAAATGATGATTTGCCCATTGTCGGTCTCGTACTGGGCCTCTCCCTGGAATAGCTGCTGAATGGCAGCAACAGGTACCAGCATCGTTGTGCCGCGCTTGATTGCCGCTGCCGGCATTTCTACTTCACGCTCTGCCTTGTTCGCCTTGCCTGAACGATGCTCAAAAACATAAACAACATCGTGATCGCCGATCAGCAATTTCTTGCCATCGGCTGACCATTTGGTTTGAAAACCGATTAACCCTGCCATTTTCCCTACATCTGCATAGGGAGCGCCACTCACATTCGTTACTTCAACCGCGGAATGACCAGTCTCCATACTGTGCATCCGATCAGATCCCCGCTCCGTCCAGGAACATCCCCCAAGCACAAGACCGCCAAAAATCATCAAACAACTAATTGCACTGATTGCTCGTCTCATCGTTCCAGCTCTCCATCTTTGAGAAAGTTTTTACTATCTCACTTAGCATGAATCGGAGACGATGCAATTATTCGTCTAAATATCTAAGCTCCCAAAAAATGATTGGGTACCGCTTGACTGATTTTGTCGAAAGACTGAAGTTCGCCCCTAAACAGCAAACGCAGTGCCCGGGACTGTTCAATATCGGATGGAGTTGTGCGGGATGAGCACTTCGGCACGATGCTGAGACCGCTCTGCTCAAACACAGATGCTACGAACTGGGAGCAGAAATAAGCATTCTCCCGCTTAATTTGGATATTCAGCATAATGCCAAACAAACCAAGCAGGTTATACTTGTAGAGGTGGGGATCTTGCTCAAACTTGCGGACATAATTTCGAATTTTGCGATACTGCTCTTCGCTGACTGTACAGCTGTACACAGCACAGGTAGCTTCCTTGAACAATTGACCGCTCAAATCTTCCTTAACGAAACCTCCCACAAACGGGTTTCCAGGGCTTTTCCTGCCGAAACTGAATACTTCCTTTAGTTCCGGATCAAACGCGATGGATGCGTGGTTAAGCGAAGCGCGTGTGTACATACGAATCATCCGTGTAAACCAGGTCCCTGTATCAGACAATAAGATATAAATTGTTTTCTTCTTCATAATGTTCTCACCCGCAACTCGAAATGGGATATTCCGATTTCTTTATGTATCTATATCATAGTTGCAGGACCGACTTGACAAATCCGTCTTTTGTCGCAAATTTACCTAGACTTGAGTCGGGTTATTCTAGGAGCCTATCTGCATCCATTTTATCACTTCGTCAATTGTTCAGGCAATGCTTAGATCCCATGTTTCTTCCGAAAAATTACAAAAAACGATGAAAAGCAAAAACAAGCCAGAAAAGGACAGCGCCTCACTGTCTTGCTTGATCCATTATGCCTTGTCAACGGATGTCCGCGGCTACGCGAAAGCCGCTGTTCCCTGCTCTCAAGCGGCTATCCGTAGACAGCAATACCGACAAGTCCTGAGATGATCATAACTGAAACAGGATGCTTGCGAAAGATCATCAGTGCAGCAAGCGAACCAAGAAAGATGATAATCTGGCTCCAAGTGAACCAGTCGAACGCTTCGAACATTCCATTGGCTTGTGCCAGTACGATTGCAGAATAGACAATTAGCCCGGTAACGACCGGACGCAGCCCATACAGTGAGGAATGCAGCCGTTTGCTGGCACTGATTCGAATGTACACTGCTCCGATTGCAGCAATAATCAGGAAGGACGGAAGCACCATGCCGAGCGCAGCCACAATGGCCCCGATCACACCCGCCTGCTCATAACCGACAGAAATGGCGATATTGGTCGCCATCGGTCCTGGCGCTAGCCCGGATAGGGCAACAATTTCCGTAAATCGCTCATCTGTCATCCAGCCGTTATGCTGAACGACCTCCTGTCCGATCCAGGGTACCATGGAGTAGCCGCCGCCGAACGACATCAGTCCAATTTTGAAGGTAATTAAAAACAATTTAAGCAACATAGCGCATTCCCCCCTTGGTGACAAATACCATCGAGCATGAAGCAAGAGGAAGCCTCACCGCATTATTAAATCATATAGTCGTATACAGGCTCTTCCTTCTCCAATTTGGTTTCCTTGCCCAAGCGCTGACGAGTACGCACAATGACGATACCGGCTGCTGCGCCACCGACAATCAGGAGCGCCGGATGAATCCATCCGCTGCCGAAGTAAAGCAGTCCGACAGTCAGCAGCAAAATAGCCGTGGTCGGATAGTCAATAGCCGCCGTTTTGCCGATCCGGTATGCCGCATAGACGACGAGCGCTACCACTGTTGCACGAATGGATAGAAAAGCCGCTTCAACCTTAGGCTGGTCACGCAGAACCAAATAGATGGCAGATAGCCCAATTATGATCGTAAAGGTAGGCAGTAAAATGCCGGCAAGCGCTGCGGCTGCGCCGGCAAAGCCGGCTACCCGGTAACCGATCAGCATCGCCGAATTGATCGCAATGGCCCCAGGAACTGAGCCGGCAATGCTGAATACGTCGGTAATTTCCTCACTATTGAGCCATTTGCGCCGCTCGGCCGTTTCACGTTCAATAATGGGGAGCACAGCGTATCCGCCCCCGAAAGTCGTTGGCCCGATTTTCATAAAACTGATGAACAGCCGCCATAATATCCACTTGTCTTGATGTTTCATTTCTTCGGCCCCCAGTGGAAAACATGTACTTGACTATAGTATATCATCTTTTTTTCATTTTGGAATAAAGTTTTCACCCAAAATTGTCTGCTGCTGGGAAATGAAAGGGCGAGATGCAAGGGTCTCTAGTCCCAATTGAGTACTCAGCTCGAAATACCTTGTATGGCCTGACCTTTTCCGCTACAATCAAGGAATAAATAGAGAAGGAGTCGAGAGAGATAATGGATTACAAACTAATCGCGATTGATGTCGACGATACCTTGCTTAATGATGATATTATTTTGACGGAAGGCACCAAACAAGCGCTCGCAGCCGCTGCTGCAAAAGGGGTAACGATTACGCTCGCTACCGGCCGGATGTTTCCGTCCGCACAGAAAATCGCAGCACAAGTGGAGCTTAATGTTCCGATCATTACGTATCAGGGTTCGCTTGTGAAAACCTTGATCGACGAACAAGTGCTCTATGAGCGTAGTGTTCCGTCGGATGCGGCGCTGGAACTTTATCAATTTTGCGAGGAGCATGGCCTTCATTTGCAATTATATGTCGATGATGTGTTATATTCCAAAGAAGACAATGAGAAAGTACGCGCTTATTCAAAGTTATCCAATATTCCCTATGTCGTTAATCCGGACTATGATACCTTGATTGCCAAACCGTTGACCAAAATGCTAATTATTGATGATCCTGAGCGACTCGACCAGGTTGCAGAACAGCTGCAGCCATTGATTGGCGATCGGGTGCATATTACGAAATCCAAAGCGCACTATTTGGAGTTTTTGCATAAGGAAGGAACCAAGGGACATGCGCTGCAGTTCATGGCTGAGCACATCGGCTGTACAATGGACCAAGTGATTGCAATCGGCGATTCGTGGAATGATCGTGAAATGATTGAAGTCGCAGGACTTGGGGTTGCGATGGACAATGCCATCCCAATGCTGAAAGAGGTTGCCAATTATGTGACCCGCTCGAACAATGACGAAGGTGTACGGCATGTAATTGAGAAGTTTATTTTGCATACAGAGGCCTAGAGCTCTAACAAAACAACAAAAAACGATTGAGCAGGCTGTGCCTTGCTCAATCGTTTTTTGTCATCTGCTTCAGGAATCAAGCTGACCATGAGCAATCGTCCCGATCTCGGACGCCTGCCGGGTTCAAATCCCTGCAAGAACCTGATACCAAATGCCTCTGGCCGAGTACAGTTTTTCCCTTACCTCGTCCCAGCCGCCTAAATATTCAATATCGAATATGCCTTCAGGGACATCATAGCGGCTTTGCACTTCGGCTTGGACCGTCTCATTTACAGGACGAAATCCGTAATCAGTCAAGACGCGCTGGCCCTGCTCGCTGTGCAGGAAGGCTACGAACGCTTCGGCTACCTCGCGCGTGCCGTGCTTGTCAACATTTTTGTCGATGACGGCAATAGGGTTTTCAATCAAAATCGTATGCTTAGGCACCACGATCGTATACGGAACCCCTTGATTAATACGAGCCAGCAATTCATTCTCATAAGTAACGATTACATCGCCAACCCCATATTCAAAAGCAGCCATTGATGCACGGCCACTCTTGTCCAGTGACTCTACATTCTCATGGATGCCCACGAGAAAGCTTTTGGCAAATTCGCTATCCTTGCTGCCCGTCCGCTCCTCGGAAATCTTCAGCCCCGCTCCGTAGATTGCATTGATATCCCACTGCGCGCCACCTGAGGTTTTCGGGTTCGGATACAAAACTTTAATGCCCGGCTTTGCAAGATCTGCCCAATCCGCGATGTTTTTGGGATTGCCATCCCTCGTTCCCAGCACGACGATGGAGCGGGTGATCATGCCTCCATGCTGCTTGCGCCAATCGTGCGTAATAAAGCCGGCTTTTTCGATCCTCTCAACATCGCCTTCCATCGCCAGCGCCGTCACATCGGCCTCAAACCCGCCGACGATTGACCTGGCCTGTGTGCCGGAAGCTTCATACGATTGCTGGAAGGTAACCGTCTGACCCGTTTCCGCCTTCCACTTGGCCTGAAACGCTGGCAACAACTCCTCGAACGCATCCTTGACAACTGAGTAAGCGCCGATCACAAGGGTAATATCCCCTTGCTCCTGTGCCGGCTGCTCGCCTTGCTGCACGTTCCCGGATGTGCAGCCGCTTAACAGCGCCAGCACCGCCGCTGCGATCAGCAGCGCCGGAGCGATCAGCAGCGCCGGAGCGAACCGCGCATAGATGCGCGGATTGGCCGGGTCAGGCCGATGTTTATGCAATTGTTGCTCATGTGAACGTCTCTTCACTTGTTTCGCTATTAGCCATTTCACGCAACCACAACACTTTCTTTAAAAAATCATATATGAACCGGCATCGGATCTTCCTTCAACTGATTTTCCATAATCCAGCTTTCGTCATCATTGAACAGGTAGGCGCGGTGCACCAGGACACTGATCTCTTCACCCGGCTGCAGCACTTCTTTCTCCAGGGAGCGGTACGTAATAAGTGTAATGGAGCCGACTTCGACTTCAACCATCCATTCGCTGCCACGGAAGTGCAGCTTTTTGACAATGCCTCTTTCGGTTGCCGAAGCGATGCGAAACTCGCTGCGCCGTCCAATTTCAATGTACTCCGGCCGAATCAACGCTTTGGCATTGTGATGAGCGGTTGCTGCTGCAAAGCCATGCAGTTGCCCCACATCTTCAACAATTGTCGATTCCCCGATAAAGCTGGCCACAAATTGGGTTTGCGGGTTTTTATAAATATCCCATGGACTCCCCTTTTGCTCCAGTCGGCCTTTATTGATAATCATAATCTCATCGGCAACCTCAATCGCCTCATCCTGATCATGTGTGACAAAAATCGAGGTAATACCGAGCCGCTCAATCATATCCTTCAGCCACGTACGCAGTTCATGACGGATCTTGGCATCGATTGCGGCAAACGGCTCATCCAGCAGCAGCAGCTGCGGCTCAGGGGCCAGCGCTCTGGCGAAGGCCACCCGCTGACGCTGTCCGCCAGACAGCTGATGGGGATATCGGTGCTCAAAGCCTTTCAATCCGGTTAGTTCCACCAGTTGCATGACGCGGTCGCGGATGACATTTTTGGGCTGCTTTTTCACTTTCAGTCCGAAGGCTATGTTGTCATAGACCGTCATATGCTTGAACAGCGCATAGTTCTGAAAGACAAAGCCGATGCCGCGCTCCTGCGGAGGCAGCTCATTCACCCGCTTGCCATGGAAGACGATGTCGCCTGCCGAAGGCGTCTCCAGCCCCGCAAGCATGCGCAGAATGGACGTTTTGCCGCCGCCGCTTGGGCCGAGCAGACCGATCAGCCTGCCCTTCTCAATTGAGAAGCTTACATCGTGAACCGCATGGAAATCACCGTAGTGCTTGTTTAACTGACTGACTTCAATATGCATGTTCAATGCCCCTTTCTCTTCTTGGCCCATTCCATCAGCAGCAGCAGGCCGATGGAGACAACAGCGAGCACAAGCGCGACACTATTGGCAGCCAATACGTTGAAATTTTCAACATCCTGATAGACAAGCGTCGTAGCAGTCTGCGTCTTGTTCATAATATTCCCGGAAACGACCAGCACCGCACCGAATTCTCCCATGGAACGCGCGACAGTCAGAACGACGCCATAGATAACGCCCCAGCGGATCGACGGCCACGTCACTTTCCAGAACGTGTACCAGGAATATGCCCCCAGTGTGGATGCCGCTTCCTCTTGCTGGCTGCCGATTTCCTGCAGCACCGGCATGACCTCCCGCACCATCAAGGGGAAGGTGACGAACAATGTGGCAAGCACCATTCCCGGCAACGCATAAACGACTTTAAAGCCGATACTTTCAAAAAATACCCCTATAATTGCATTCGGCCCGAGCAGCAGCACAATCATCAAACCGCCGATAACCGGCGACACCGCGAACGGCAAGTCAACGATACTGTTCAACAGCCGTTTGAGCTTGGCGCCGAGCCAGGTGGCACGAACCAGATAGAGCGCGAGCATCACGCCAAACAGTGTATTCACCGCGGTGACAATGATCACGATCAGGCCTGTCATACCAAGCGCATGAAGCGATTGTGGCCGTGAGAGCGCTTCAGCAAATCCACTCCATCCCTCTGCCCAGGAGCCTGCAAAAATCCGTATTAACGGAATAATAATCAGAATGGTAAACACCGCATACGTCAGCGTAATCCACAGCTTCTTCATCGCGCGTCCCTCCTCGCCTGCACGATATTAACCGTCCAAAGAATCAGGAAGGACAAGGTCAATAGCAGAACTGACACTGCCGCTGCGCCTTGCGGATTGTCGCTTTCAATTTCTCCGAAAATATACACGGAAGCAATCAGCGTTTTGCCCGGAATGTTGCCGGCAATCAGCACAACTGCGCCAAATTCGGCCAGCGCCCGTGAGAAGGCCAGCATGCCCCCGCTAATAACTCCAGGAGCCATCGTTGGCAAAATAACCTGAAAAAAGGTTTTGGCCTTCGATGCGCCGAGCGTATAGGCCGCTTCTTCCTCCGAATGATCCATCTCTTCGAGCAGCGGCTGTACCGCGCGGATCACAAACGGAAAAGTAACAAACAGCATGGCAATGACAATCGCCGGTTCATGAAATACAATTTCAATGCCCAGCTTTCCCGCCAGTTCCCCGACAAGACTGTTCGGTCCAAGCAGAAGCAAAATCATCAGCCCGCCAACCGCTGTCGGCAGTGCAAATGGCAGATCGACAAGACTGTTCAGAAACCGGCGTCCAAAAAACTGATACCGGATCAGCACCCAACCGATCATTGTTCCCACCAGCACATTAATTAATGCGGCGATCACAGCCAAACGAATTGTCAATAATACAGCCTTCCAGGCGAGCGGATCACTGACACTTTCCCAGAAAGGTACCCAACCGAGCGAGAAGGATTGGGTATAGACGCCGATAATCGGCAAAACAATGAGAACGACAAAATACAGCATAATGGTGCTTCGGAAACCGAAACTCCACCAGCGGCTGCGCAACATCAAATTCACCGTATTAAACCCTCCCAGATCTTCGGCGGTCCGATCAACCTGCGCATCAAATAATTCCTATTAATTTACTTGGCATTAATACAATAGCAGAATATGGGCCTCCCAGTCAATGCTTAAATAAGAAAAATTAATCCAAAGTATAAGCATTTATAACTTTGACCTGGGAAATGGCAAAAAAGCTCTTCTCCGTTCAGCCTTCAATTGCGGCAGTATGAACAGAAAAAAGCTTTTATTCTTTACAGCAGTGCTTGTAAGACGGTATGCAGCTTCAGGGCGCTTCTAACGCCTGCTTCCTGCCCGGACAACGCTCTGGCCCGACGTTTCAATGACCACATAACCGAAATAGAGCGCAATCGCGCCAACGATAAAGTGCAGGATGTTGTCAGAGAGTCCCACATGCATCAAACCGAATAAATCCTTCACAAATACACCAAGCACGGCCATCACCATATAGAAGATACCAAGCACCTGAGAATAACGGTACGCATAGCCTTCCTGCGAGGCAGCCAACAGTCCAAGCACCCCAACGACCAGATGAATCACATTGTGGGTGGTATCCAAATGAAACCATCCAAACAAGCTGTCATAAAAAAAACCAAGCACGCCCACCAACAGAAAGATGATGCCGATCAAAGCTGCAAACCGTCTGACTGCCATAGCCATTCCTCCCCGTACATTCAGTATCGGGAGATGCTTATCACACCTCCCCTTACTGAACCCTATGCATGTACAGGACAAAACATGCTATTTCTCTTCCACACAGTAGCGGGCATCACCCAATTGGACGATGGCCTGCCCCTGCGTCAAGTCGGTCATCCAGTCCGCAAACTTGTCCGCATCCGGTTCCTCTGGCAGACAGGTAATGACAACCCGATCTGTAAATGATGTGCCATCGACACGAACCCCACGCTGATGCAGCTCATTTTCCAGCTTGCCGTACCAGGTGTAGTCAGCATCAACCGTCACTTCACGATGCAGCACCTGGACGATCGGATCGGCAGCTTCAATACCGGCAACCGCACCATCGGTATATGCCCGGATCAGACCGCCAGCGCCCAGCATAATGCCGCCGAAATAGCGCGTAACAACGATTGCTACATTTTTCAGCTGCTGATGCTTCATGACTTCCAGGATAGGCTTGCCTGCCGTTCCGCTCGGCTCGCCATCATCGGACTGCTTCTGGATTTCATCGCGTTCACCGATCATATAAGCCGAACAGTTATGCGTAGCATTCCAGTGCTGCTTCTTGATCTCCTCAATAAAGGCAACCGCTTCTGCTTCCGTCTCGACCGGCTTCGCGCAACCGATGAAACGGGATTTTTTGATCACAATTTCCTGGCTGCCCTGCCGACTTACCGTATTATAGCGTTTCAGCATGGCCTTCGCCTGCTTGCAGCTGGCAAATTACAGCCGCGCTTCCAGCTCAGCTTTTTCTTTCTCATAGCCCGGCTTGCCAAGCAGCGCGAACATGTTCTTCTTGTAAGCTTCCACTCCCGGCTGATCAAACGGGTTAACGCCCAGCAGATAGCCGCTGACTGCGCAAGCTTTCTCGAAGAAGTAGACCAAATATCCGAAAGTGTACGGCGTTAAATCCGCAACATTAACGATCAGATTCGGAACGCCTCCATCGGTATGCGCAAGCAGTGTACCTTCGAAAGCTTTTTTGTTCACAAAATCAAGCGTTTTGCCAGCGAGGAAGTTCAATCCGTCAAGATCATCCGCTGTGCTTTCAATCGTTATTTGCTCGGAAACCTCGCCCACTTGAATGACTGTCTCAAACAGGTTGCGGTTTCCTTCCTGAATAAACTGTCCCATAGAGTGAAGATCCGTTGAGAAATCAACTGCCGCAGGGTAGATGCCTTTGTTGTCTTTGCCTTCGCTCTCCCCGAACAATTGCTTCCACCACTCCGAAACAAAATGAAGGGACGGCTCGTAGTTCACCAAAATTTCCGTAACTTTTCCTTTGCGGTACAGGGCGTTGCGCGCCGCGGCGTATTGATAGCTCTCATTGTCCGCCAGGTTCGGGTTGCTGTACTGCTTGGCCGCATCCGCCGCGCCGGACATGATCGCTTCGATATCGATTCCTGCTGCTGCAATCGGCAGCAAGCCGACAGCCGTAAGAACCGAATAACGACCGCCTACATCATCAGGAATGACAAATGATTCGTAGCCTTCCTCGTCAGCCAGCTTCTTCAGTGCGCCGCGCGCTTTGTCCGTTGTCGCATAGATCCGCTTGCGGGCCTCTTCCTTGCCGTACTGCTGCTCCAGCTTTTCCCGGAAAATACGGAAAGCGATCGCCGGCTCGGTTGTCGTACCGGATTTGGAAATGACGTTGATGGACCAATTGCGTCCTTCCAGCAGACTGATCAGATGTGTCACATAAGTGGAGCTGATATTGTTGCCGGCAAAGAAAATTTGTGGTGTTTTGCGCTGCTCGGACGATTGAATGTTGTAGAATGAATTAGCGAGCATCTCAATCGCTGCGCGCGCGCCCAAATATGATCCGCCGATTCCAATGACGATCAATACATCGGAATCCGACTTGATTTTTTCAGCAGATTGTTGAATTCGTGCGAATTCCTCTTTATCATAATTGTCCGGAAGGTCAACCCATCCCAGATAATCGGAACCAGCGCCTGTACCATTATGTAGTTGCTCATGCGCAAGCCGGACGGCATCCGTCAAATAATCAATCTCATGCTGTCCCACAAACGGCAATGCTTTGCTATAATCAAAAGATACTGTTTTACTCAAAATCCCATGACCTCCTCAAATCTCGGTTAAACACGACCGGATGTACTAGCGTGAGCCAGCAGCTTTTTAATATGTAGAGAAGCGACTGACTGTTTCATTCAGTATTAGGATAATTCATTCCCGAGTGAATTACAAGGGAAATGAAACCTTCCCATTGCCAGCATCGTATAATTTGAAGGAAAGTTTTGTAAAAGGAGAATGCAACACAAATGAATTGGAAAAGAATTCGGTTTATCGTTTTACTTACGATGATTGTCTTGCTCGCAGTGTCCTTATTTGTACCCGCTCTGAAAATTCCCTACAGAGCATGCATGGTCTACCACAAATTGAGCGAAAAAGCTTTTATCGTCCTTAATCCCGCTCCTGAAATCGATTATCCGGCAACCGGGGAATTTGACAGTTCGCGAATGAAAGAGGGCGAGCGCCGTGCAGAACGTATTCCTGTTCTGATGTACCATTATTTGATACCGAAGAAAGAGAACAAAGAACCGGGCAATATCTCCATACTTAACCTTGAAGTTTTCGAGGAAAACATGCGGTATCTCCATGAGCAAGGCTACTATACTGCCACACTGGAAGAGTTGGAGCGGTTTGTGCATGGCGGGATGGCATTGCCGGAGAAAACGGTCGTGCTTACTTTTGACGACGGGTATGAGAACAATTACACCTATGCGTATCCTATTCTAAAAGAATATAATTTTCATGCTGCCCTGTTTATGATCGCCGGGCGCATTCAGGAAGAAGACGGAAAACCAATCAAAACCCATACAAGCTATCTTACACAGCAGCAAATTGATGCGAGTCGGGACGTTTTTGAATATCACAGCCATACATATGATCTGCACTATCTAAAAGATCTTTACTGCGGCAGAAAACTTAGCGCGGCCAGCGATGGCAAGTTGCTGAAAGAGGACATCCCGCTTGCGAAAGCGGCCGGACTTGATACCCCTTACTTTGCTTATCCTTACGGGGAATTCAATTACAGAACGCTTTATTATTTGAAAAAAGAGAACTACCGAATGGCCTTCACCGTCAACAGGGGGTTTGCCAAGCCAGGAGATGATCCGATGAAGCTGCAACGGTTGAATGTCACTTCCACCACCGACTTCCCTTATTTGCTGGAGACAGGCCAGCAGCGTGAATCCATCCCGCCTGGCGTCGATAGCTAACTGGGCATAGGTACAATACCAATGACGCCCAGCAAAGAAAAAGCAAGAAATGGGTGCATCCCCCGAAGTTTTCGGGGAGGATGCACCCTGTTTTCTTGTATACCCTATCTCCGCTTGCTTGCCTGTGAAGCGAACAGCTCGTAATTGCAACTACTGCGCCAGGCAGCCCGCAATGCCCTGACATCCGTAGTAAGCTGAGTTAAGGTATACAAGCGAAACGACTTACGCGCGTCTGCTCGCTATTCAGCTTGCTATTCCACTTGCTTTTCCACTTGCTTTTCCACTTACTATTCCAATTGCTATTTCAACTTGCTAATCCAACTTGCTATTCCAACCTGCTATTCCTCTTCTTCTCTCCAACAGACCACTTGCTTCTAAACATGCGGTTTTCAGTTTTCGCCGAGCAGCAGCTCCATCACGTACATCTCAAGCGCTTCATAGTTTCTGGAATCGCGATAGCGGGACACCAAATCCGTATTTAATCTTCTAACCTTGGCTTCGAGCAGCTTGACAATTTTCAAGCTATTCTCCAAGTGGGTGAAGGATGTCTCAACAGGCTGCGTTCTCATCGCTTTCACATCAAGACCAACATACTCACCATTGCTGCCATAACCATTATCGATCAAAACCTTGATCTGGTTAAAGGCGGAGCGGAGATTTTCGACTCCGAATGATTTGTCCTGATCATAGCGCAGACCATTCTGATCATTCAGGTGCACACCCCACAACTTGCCTTGTGCCAGACAGAACGCCATTTCAAGGGAGGGCTCAAGACCGGCAAGCACAGCATGCGCCGATTCCAGAAGGACGCCAACCCGGGCTGGATCAGCTGTCCCGCCAGCAAATCCGAGAACATGTCCCACGGTAGGCACGAAACTGCGATCAATCGGTTCGTTCGGTTTGGGCTCGATTAGAATGCGAATACCGGGATCATACGCCAGCATCGCGTTAACAGCTTCCCTCAGGCGCTGCAAGCTGAGTACCGGATCTTTGCTTTCCGCACAGAGCGTTCCTTCCCTCGCCAGCCATAACACCAATCGATCAGAACCCAGTTCCTTTGCGATATCTATGGAGCGCAGCGCCCGCCACAACGCGAACTCCCGATCACTGGCTGAGTTCGATGTAAAACCGCCGTCAATCGTTCTGGCATCCATCCACAATCGCGGCGCAACAAATTCGGCTTCTAAACCCAAGTCATCGAGCGATTGCTTGAGGTCCCGCGCCCGTGACTTGATCTGTTGCTCTGACAAGTCATTCATATCCGGCACGGCATCATCGTCATGAAACTGAATGCCAGTAAATCCAATTTCCTTGAATTTGCGCAGCTTCTGATCAAACGAGATTGTACTTCTCACATCCGGTCCGAAGGCATCTGCCCCTTCGTGTACATTCCATGGACCTACTGAAAATTTAAAATTTGTCATCTGATTAACCTCCGTAATATTACTCATTAATCAATGAAGATTGCGTAGCTGCAAAATGACTGGGGGTTATCCCTACAGCGGTCTTGAAGGATCGGCTGAACAGATGAATGCTCGAAAACCCGACCTCTTCTGCAATTTCTGTTAATGTATTTTTTCCTTCGATAATTTTCCGCTTTGCTTCCTCAATTCGCGTATGCGTCACATACTTATGAACTGAAATTCCTAATTGTTTCTTAAACAAGTGAGATAGATGGTTCGTAGAAATCCCGACATGATTGCTGATTGCCACATTATTAAGCTGCGCGTCGGGGTAGCATTCATGAATATATTCGATCGCTCTTTCAATGAATGGCCATCCCTTGGTCAACTTTCCTTCATCTTTTCTAGGATCGATTTGCGTTTTAAAAAAGATATACAAGAGTTCCAGACAAATCGACTTCATAATTAGCGCGCTTTCCGGCTTTTTATCCAGAAATTCCTTATACAGCAGCAAAAATCTTTTTTTGAAATCGATTCGGTCTGCCAACTGCAAGTGGGAGATCGGCACGATCGAGGCCAGATTCATTTCCCTTTTCACAGCTTTTTTC
Source organism: Paenibacillaceae bacterium (assembly GCA_004134985.1). Taxonomy (GTDB): domain Bacteria; phylum Bacillota; class Bacilli; order Paenibacillales; family Paenibacillaceae; genus Paenibacillus_D. The sequence goes on from REGQ01000001.1 coordinate 295,208, forward strand.
CTTAGCTGCTTGGAGGCCTGGGTTGATTTCAACATGCTCCGTTCTTCGTCGTAATACAGATCGAAATGAAAAATATATTGAATCAGCGGAGTCGCTGAGGTCGATCTAATGATATGAGGCATAAATGGGTGCATCAACAGCAGGTCGCCTTCCTGGACCAAGTACTTCACACCGCCCAGAAAAAACTCCGCATCCCCCTGCTCAATATAAGTGAACACATGATCGTGATCCATCCATTCACCAGTAAGAGACCGGCTTTTCATAATTCTCGCTGACCTTACGAAGGGTGATATATTGTTCATCCATGCCTCATACATTGCGTTTCCTCCTGACGTGTTCGCTGATTATTTGTTCGTTATTTATAGGTGACTCTCATGCGAGTTCCCGTCAATGCCGATTCCTCTATTGTATCGAGAACGACTTGATTCCGATAGCCGTCCTCAAAGCTCGGCGAAGGATTACTATTTGTGGATATACCTTGCAAAAACGTATGTGCAAGATGGATGAACGTATGCTCATACCCAATCGGATGACCAGCTGCCCAATAGGCTTCCCCATAAGGATGAATATTTTCCGTACAGGAAATCGACCGGAATCCCTGCAGCCCCTGAGGATCATCCTCCAAGTATAATTGGAGCGTATTCATCTGATCCATTTCCCAGCGTATGGAGCCTTTTGAACCGTTGATCTCAATCCGGTTTCCGTTTCGATTTCCTTTCGCGAAGCGAGAAGCTTCAAGAACTCCCATTGCACCGTTCTCAAATTTCATCATCGCCGCAGCGGCATCGTCCACATCAACGTCCGCCAGCCCTTCGCCGCTCGACACTGCGCTCAATCCCCCGGCCATTTCGCCAATCGGTCTTTGCTTGATGAAGGTCTCCATCATCCCCGTGACTTCCTTGATCTCTCCGACCAAAAATCTGGCAAGGTCAACCGAGTGGGCCATCAGATCTCCCAACGTTCCCGAACCGGTCATTTCTTTACGCAAGCGCCACACAAGCGGGAATTCCGGATCCATGATCCAATCCTGCAAATATTGGGCGCGAAAATGATAGATGTCGCCTAGAACGCCTTCATCTATCAACCGTTTGGCAAATTGCATGGCGGGTACAAACCGGTAGTTATGGCAGATCATATGAATGACGCCCGCTTTCTCAGCGGCTTGCCACATTTCCTTCGCCTGGCTCGCATTCATAGCCAATGGTTTTTCGCAGATGACATGCTTGCCCGCATTTACTGCCGCAATTGCAATCTCCGCATGCGAACTATTGGGTGTTCCGATATCGATAACATCAATATCATCGCGCGCGAGCAGCCGGCGCCAGTCCGTCTCATAGGATAGCCAACCGAGCTTTTCTGCGGCGACCCTGACCGAATTCTGATCTCGTCCCACTATCGTTTGAAGGACCGGTTCTACATCCATATCAAAGAAGAAAGGCAAATCCTTGTAGGCATGACTATGAGCTTTGCCCATAAACTTATACCCGATCATGCCGATGCGAACTTTTTTCTTAATCGACATGGCCATGCGCCACTCCTTTCACCTTGATGTTCAGCTGCTGCTCGACAAAATCCCGACATATTTCCAAGCTTTGAAGCGGCGTGCTCGTCGACTGATCGATCTCTACAGTTAACCAGCCCGTGTAGCCAATCTCCTTTAATGCTTCGATGACCGGCGGGAAGTCAATGGAACCCAGCCCCAGCTCGCAAAAAACCGGCAGCGCCTCATTTCCGAGCAGCATCGGGAAATCTTCTTTGGTAGCCTCCTTGGACGTCAAATCTTTCAGATGCACATAGGCTACGCGCTCGCGATATTTGCGAATGATCGCCGCCGGGTCCATACCGGCCCCGGTCAGGTGGGCCGTATCCGGTGCAAAAAACACAACGTCAGGGTCGCACAAGGTCATCAATGCGTCCAATTCGTTCTCATCCTGTACTTCTGTCCATAGATGAGGATGCAGGCATGCTTTCACTCCGAGCTCGAATGTTCGCTTGGCCGCTTCGTTAATTGTGATGGCGGCATGCTTCAGTTCTTCCAGCGTTGTCGGTTTCTGACGTGGACCCCCCGGACCGAATACGAGATGCTCTGCCCCCAACTTTGCAATAACCCGGGCAAGGCGCGCATTATATTCGATGATATCATTGCGGCTGGCGGGATCTGCGAACCTGCGGTTCATCTCGCCTGAAGCTCCGCCATACAACGCGGTCATGACCAGGTTATGACGGCCCAAGATTTCTTTAAATTCCTCCGTGCGATCCTCGTACTCAAGAACGAAGGATGCCCAGGGCTCAATGGCGGAATAGCCAAGTTTCGACGCTTCCTCTAGTGCTTTGAAATGATCTTGGCCCCAAGTAATAGCATGAACGCCGATTTTACCTTTGAATTCGGACATGAACAAACCTCCAATTTTTATTTTGTTTATATGAGTACACCGTGGAACGGCTAACGCGAGTCTCTCCACACTGCGCTGCTACAATTGTGCAAATACGTTATCAAAACCTGCTTTTGATCTCGTCAACAGTTCAACAGCGTTATTCGAAGATGACGAAGACAGAACTTCTTGCGCGACGACCCCAGTGTAACCGATTGCTGTCAGACTGCTCAGGAAACCGCTAAGATTAATTACTCCTTCACCAGGGTATAACCGGTCATTATCGATCAGATCCTCGATCGCCAAATCTCTTGCATCATTAATATGGACATGCACAATCTGTTCCGGTTTTAACTTTAAAATTGCGCTTGTATCCAGTCCATTCGTATGCCAGTGATACGAATCAAGCAGCAAGCCGACATTGCGGGCATTGATCGTATCGATCCAATCCAGCGTGTCGTCCATGCTCCAGATGAATGGATTGGCCCATGCGGTCCGCAAATGCTGACTGCCAACGAACTCCAGTCCGAGCCGAATGCCGTAAGCTCCGAGAATTTCGGCGCATAGCCTCAAACGACGTGTAGCTGCAATCATAAATGGCGCCGCCGCCTGATCGGTTGAAGGTAAAATGTAAGTGCAGCAATTGAAGCAGTTTAATGATGCGGCTGCGGCCGCTTGTTCAGCCAGCGTTACCAAGCCTTCCCGAAATCGTTCCTCTGTCGAGCGCCAGTCCACATTCAAATCGAAGGAGCCCAGGGTGATCTTATAGTGCTGCAGCAAGTCCTGCGCCTTCTCCTTGCCATACTGTCTGATCAAATCGAGCGGACTTAGATCGACAGATTGAAATCCAAATTGGGAGGCATACGAAATATATTGCTCCTCGGATTGAATTTCTCCAATCCCAGCACGTGTTAATCCTTTAATCATTGGACCGTCCTTTCTAAGATCTTGCCATTTTTCAAGGCATTCACTCCTGTTTAGTCGTTTACATTAATAATGTAAGGCTTTTCAAATTAGATGTCTTTGATTTCAAAACCGAATTTTTATCTAAAACAACGAAATTGAATATAGGCATGATCCCATCAATGCAATGCTCCAAGAGAGCCATTCTTGACGAGAATCGGGTGTGCTGCTGTGCTTACAGGGGGCAAACACTGATGTTGTGATAGAACCGAAATTTTTGTATTTCTTACAACAATTTCAGCTAAATATTGCTATTTTGTCAAAAATGTTGTATAAATTACAACAATTTTAGGACGATGATGGATCTTGAGCTGAATTGTTGCAGAAAATACAACAATTTTAGGGACTTAACAGGCTTGATAAAGCTGTCGAATAGAAAAATCGCAACCGGCAAATGAAATCAAATATAAGGAAACCGTAAACGCCCAATTGCAGCCTCCACATTGTATGGTTGCGCTTACAATTGTCACTAGAAACAATGACAAGCTCCTTTGCTATCTCCTGAATAGAGCTTGTCATGTATTTCAACGGCTGCGCTTTTCACACATCTTCCTGTTCTGGACTACCGATCCTATACCTCATGCTCTGGCCGTTCAGCCAGCCAGTCTTCAAGGGTTGCTACCCGTTCAGGATGGCGTCTGCTCCTGGCCAGAAATCCGATACCATGGGAAAGCATCGGGTCCTGATCGGTCGGCTGGTAGCGCAAATCGACGCTCCATCGAACCTCCTCGGAATTGTTCGGCGTGGACATATGGAGACAGCGGTCATTAAACAATATGGCGCTCCCAGCAGAGATGGGCAGCGCAACGGTCTTTGTTTTGCCTAGCTGCCTTTCTTTCAATGCCGTATAGCCCGTGCCGGTTTCCTCTTCCTGATACCATTTCAACAGCTGCTTGCGATGCGTTTTCGGCTTGATGTGCAGACAGCCATTAATTTCAGTAGCGTCCACCATCGGAATCCACACCGTTATGACAGGGTTTGCATTTGCACCTGGCCAATACGATTTGTCCTGATGCCATGGAACAGCGCCTGCCGCTACTTTTGGGATTTTTGGCCTTGTATTGTAAACCGGATTGGCGAACAATTCATCTCCAATAAGTGAGGCAACAGCATCCAGTATTTTGGGGCTGCGCATAAGGTCGAAGTACCCTGGCAAGCGATCACGCCAGCTTCTCCCGTACTTCAGAAAATCTTCCGCTGTTAAATCCTTGAACAATTCTGCCAGCCGCAGCGAGAACGGCCTGTGCTCCAATTTGTCGGAAATAAGCCCCGCCTGCAGCAGTTCTTCTGCGATCATGGATACTTTCATGGTCATCGCTTCTTTGACCGGTATCATCTCTTCCTCTGTCAGCAAGTCAGGCAGAACCAGATACCCTTCCTCGTTGTAAAAATCAATTTGCGCTTTGGTTAAACTTCCCACGGCTTCATTAACCATTTGCAACCACGCCCCTCGATTAAGTTAATACTGCTCTCCGTATTACGACTATTTCCCCTATGACCAATCAAACAGGACGCCGTGATATTGGTCTTTGTTGACTCGAAGTCCATCGTAAGCCTCCTGAGATTGCTCAGGTTTGATGACATGACTCAGCAGCGGTTCGATGTGCAGCCTGTTTTTCTGGATCAGCTCAAAAACAATTTTGGAGTTTCGTACAAGCGAGTGTTTGACAAAATCATTAGGCTCGCTTGGATAACGCCATTCATGTGCACCTTTAAATGTAATAGAACCCCGATTATGAAGATGGCAGTAATTAAGTACATCGGTAATGTCCGTCTGATACTCTCCCCGCGGGCTTCCCAGAAAAATAATTTCGCCCAGTCTGCCAATCCATGTCAAGCTGTCCACACCCACTTTTGGCACACCCGTTGCCTCTATATGAGTCGAGACGCCTTTCCCGTCCGTAAGCGCCATTATTTGGTCTCTCACATTTCCATCACCATTGTCCAGCGTATATTCTACACCGCATTCCTTGGCGGTTTGTATCCGCTCTTTGGACAGATCCACACCGATGACGGTTGCTCCTTGCAATCGGGCGAGCTGCGCGGCGAGATTTCCCACAAGCCCCAGACCCGTTACGCTTACGTAATCGCCGATTTCGATATCGGAAATACGCACCGAAGTGAAGGCAACCGTTGCCATTCGAGTAAAGGGCACCCACCTTAGATCAAGACCGTCTGGAACGCGAATAACGATGTCATGCGTATTGATTACCTGATGTTCGGAATGGCTGCCATAGTGGAACACGACATCTCCGGGCTTGAAATCCGTTACGCCACTCCCAACTTCGACGATTGTGCTTACACTTGCATATCCTGGACAAAGCGGGAGCTTGGCCCAGAATTCATTGCCGGACAGCATCGCAAGCTCCGTTCCCGGGCTAATTAGCGAGTAAATAAGTTTGACGTGCATTTCTTTCTCAGACAAGCTATACGGCGTTATTTCTTCTACGACAGTCTCTACTTGCTGTGGACTAACGAACATAATTTTACGATTTTTCAATGCGTTCACTCCTCTATGTCAACGTTTACATGTCTAATATATGATTTTTCGTTTGGACTGTCTTTGATCTCAAAACCGATTTTTTATCTAAAACAACGATCCAAGCAAAAAGGGCTTCGCTGTCCTTGAGGCGGCATATTCCTTTTTTCCACAAAAAAATCCCCCGGCCAGGCGCGGTTGCGCCCTTCCGGAGGATTTTCCTTTGCTAATTGGATTATTCGTGAATATAAGAGCAGCAATAGTCGGTTACTGCCGCAACCTGCAATTTAAACTTTGCATTCGCCGGAACTGTAAACTCGCCTGTTCCCTGAATATGCTGCCACTCGGTTTCACCAGGCAGCTGCACCTTCAGATCACCAGCCAAAATCTCCATGATTTCCTTGCTGTCTGTGCCGAACTCATAGTCGCCTGGCAGCATAATGCCAAGCGTCTTTTTGGTGCCGTCCGGGAAGAGCACCACGCGGCTTGTAACTTTTCCATCGAAATATACATTGGCTTGTTTGATAACCGATACCTGATCAAATTGGGACATCATCGTTCCTCCTTATAATTGGAGCAGCGGCAGTGCGATGGATATCCGCCTGCCGCTGTCCTTATGCTGTCTTGAACGCCGCAATCAGCTGCGTCCGCCCGCTTTACAGCAGTTCTTTCAACTTGCTGACCACATTTTCAACCGTAAAACCATACTCCTTGATTACTCTATCCCCTGGTGCAGATGCGCCAAAGGTTGAAATGCCAATCACTGCGCCGCGGTCGCCAACATAGCGCTCCCAGCCGAACGGGGAAGCCATTTCAATTGCCAGGCGGGCTTTGACATCAGGAAGCAGGACGGAATCCTTATATTCCTGTGATTGCTTTTCGAACAGATCCCAGCTTGGCATACTGATAACACGGACATGGATACCCTCGGCAGCCAACGCTTTTTGGGAGGCAACAGCCAATTGCACTTCTGAACCGGTGGCAATGATCTGAGCTTGCGGTGCTCCGCCTTCCGCTTCAGATACCACATAAGCGCCGCGTGTGATCGCTTCGCGGGCCAATTCTGCCGTGCCTGGCAGCACTGGCAGGTTTTGACGCGTGAGTACAAGCGCAACCGGGTTGGACTTGTTCGCAACTGCGTAAGCCCATGCCGCGGAAGTTTCGTTGGCATCCGCAGGACGAATGACCGTCAGGTCAGGGATAATCCGAATGGAAGCCAATTGCTCGATCGGCTCGTGTGTCGGTCCATCTTCGCCAACTGCAATACTGTCATGTGTAAGGACATAGACAACCGGCAGTTTCTGGATCGCAGCAAGACGCACCGCAGGACGCAGATAATCCGTGAAGACGAAGAACGTTCCTCCGTATACACGCAAGCCGCCATGCAGCATAATGCCGTTCATTGCCGAAGCCATTGCAAATTCACGGATGCCAAAATAAATATTGCGGCCATCATAGTTGCCTGCTTTGTATACCGGCAGACCTTTCAGATGAGTCATCGTTGAGCTTTCCAGGTCAGCGGACCCGCCAACCAGATTCGGGATGTTTTTGGCAAGACCGTTCAAAGCGTTACCTGATGCTACACGAGTTGAAAGCGCCTTGTCTTCCGGCGAGTAGACTGGAAGATCAGCATCCCAACCAGCAGGCAGATCGCCGCGGGCAGCCGTTTCGAATTGCTCAGCAAGCGCCGGATATGCTTCTTTATAGCTCGCAAACAATGCATCCCACTCTGCATTGCTTTGTTCTCCGCGTTGCTTCAATGCCTCGAAATGCGCGCGCACTTCTGCGGGAACGTGAAAAGGCTCTTCAAACTCCCAGCCGTAAGCCGCTTTTGTCAGCTTCGTTTCCTCAACGCCTAGCGGTGATCCGTGCGGGCCAGCATGTCCGCCTTTGCCACCTTTATTCGGACTGCCGTAGCCGATGACTGTTTTCACCTCGATCAATGTCGGATGCTCAGTATCTGCTTGTGCAGCTGCTACCGCTTCAGCAAGCGCGCCAAGATCGTTGCCGTCTTCGACACGCAGCACTTGCCAGCCATATGCTTCAAAACGTTTTTGTACGCTTTCAGAGAATGAAAGGCTCAATTCACCGTCAAGCGAAATATCATTTGAATCATACAAAACGACCAGTTTGCCCAGTTTCAAGTGACCTGCAAGCGACGCTGCTTCAGCCGCAACGCCTTCAGACAAATCTCCATCACCGCAAATGGAATACGTATAGTGGTCGATGACCGAGAAGTTGTCTTTATTGTAAACAGCTGAAAGTTGTGTTTCAGCAAGCGCCATTCCAACTGCCATTGCCACACCTTGTCCAAGCGGACCTGTTGTTGCATCTACGCCGGCTGTATGTCCGAACTCCGGATGGCCTGGCGTCTTCGATCCCCATTGGCGAAAGTTTTTGAGCTCGTCCAGCGGCAAATCGTAGCCGGACAAGTGAAGTAGACTATAAAGAAGCATGGAACCATGGCCCGCTGACAGAACAAAGCGGTCTCTGTTGATCCATGCCGGATTGGACGGATTATGTTTCATATTGTTCGCGAACAGTTGATAGCCCATCGGCGCTGCCCCCATTGGCATGCCAGGATGACCGGAATTCGCTTTCTCAATCGCATCGATCGATAGTGTGCGGATCGTATCAATCGATAGCTGGTCAATTGTTTTCTGAGAAACTGTCATTTTGTAAAACTCCTCCTATACTTATGGTTCTCTCTTTATCAAAACCTTGAGCCTGCGCGATTTCTACGGTGCACAGCTTTGAAATATTGTACCATTTGCGTTCGCGCTTTTCCATATAAAATGTAGATATTCGCTGCAACATCTTTGCCTTCTCCCTCGTATTACTTAGTATGCCGACAAATTGTGTCAATTAATGATGAACTTTGCTGTCGGGACCAAGCATTACGGACAAGTATATCCCATGAAGAGGTGAAAGCGCCTGATGACCCGCACTTCTATGCTCTCTTATATTTTTCTTTGCACTGCTGCGCTGTGGATAATATCCGCCTTTGCCTCGGCGCCCCCTGCAGAAGCAGGGATTTTTGAACGGATCAAGTCCATCTACAAAATTCCCGCTAAAGTTAATGAATTTCGGTCCCAATATGACGATTTGACCAGTACGGTTGAAGGCCAGAAGGCCGAACTTGAAGCGACCCGGCAAGCGGCAGTTGATTCTGTAGCGCGCTTTGAAGAGGGACAGCGAAAGCTTCAGGAACAAAATAATGCATATCGACAGCAGAATGAAGCATTGCAAACCCAGAACGAACTGCTCGCTCAGCGCCTGGAACTGCTGGAACAGGAGAAAGAAAGCAAAGATGCCCTTATTCATAAAGCGATCACCATTGCCATTACGCTGATTGGCATCATACTTCTGTATTTTGTCAGTATGAGAGTTCTTCGCCTGACCATCTGGCGTCGTGAGAAACGCTCTTTGGGTGTCTGATCTTATTAGCAGCACAGCCATGTGCCCTTGTCGGGCTGCAACACCAAAATGATGGAAGGAGGGGTTTCGTGCATATCAATACTGGAACGGAGCAGACAAGCAGCGGTCATCTGCTTATTGATCTGGCTGAGCAGGACAAGCTCCATATTTTGCATCCCGGACAGATTATCGCTTACAAAGGGAGCCCCTCAGGCCGCGAAGACCGGGTGATGGATCTGGCTGGCGTTTACCGCAAACGCAGATGGATACGCGCCGCCATATCCGGTCCGTCCCAGCTGCTGCTCGGGCTGCCCGGGGGATGCCGTCTCCACACCGTACCAATCGGCACGGACAGCAATTTGCTGTTTAATTTTCGCAATGTGCTGTTTTTCTCTGAAGGCATCACGATGCAGAGCCGGGTACAATCGATCAAAAATGCGATGATTACGAAAGATTGGGTGCGTATGAAGTTTAGCGGCCCCGGTCATATTGGTGTCATTGCGAGCGGATGGATGGAATCGATCCAACTGAGTCCAGATACACCGCTGTATGTTGATGCAGGCGCCTTGATCGCTTATCCGGAGAATGCGCGTCTTAAACTGAGTGTTTACGGCAACACATTGGCCAGCCAGCACATGAAGATGCAATGGGAACTGCGCGGCAGCGGTCCCGTGCTCATTCAAACCGGCGCCGTCGATGCCCAGTTCGAAAGCCAGATGCGGCAGGACGGTCTCATTAGAAGGACACTGCGCGAGGTACTGCCCTTTGGCGGTGTGTTTATCAAATAAAGCTGCTTCCCCTGTTATCGGGAAAGCAGCTTTATTAGTGAAGACAACAGCGTCTCCTTAATTAAATACAACGGTTTTGTTCTGATGCACCAAGAGCCGGTCTTCAATATGCCATTTCACGGCGCGGGCAAGCACGACCCGTTCAATGGTACGCCCGATGCGCTTCAAGCTTGCCACGTTGTCGCGATGACTGACGCGCTGCACATCCTGCTCAATAATCGGTCCGCCGTCGAGTTCCTCGGTTACATAATGGGCAGTCGCCCCGATTATTTTCACGCCCCGCTGGTAGGCCTGGGCATAAGGCTTGCCCCCAACAAAGGCCGGCAGGAAGGAATGATGGATATTAATAATCCGGTTTGGATAATGTTCAATAAATTTAGGCGGAATAATCTGCATATACCGCGCCAGAACAATCAGATCGATCTTGTCGGCAATCAGTTCCAGATGCTTCTTCTCGACCTCGGCTTTGGTCTCTGGTGTAACAGGAATGTGATGGTACGGAATGCCGAATGATTCGACCAAATCGCGCATATCGTTATGATTGCTGATGACCATCGCAATTTCCGTATCGAGATCGCCTGCCTGCCATTGCCACAGCAGCTCAAGCAAGCAATGATCCTCCTTGGAAACGAAGATCGCCAGGCGCTTCTGACGGCTGGCACGGAACGTGTGCCACTTCATCTCGAAGCGATCCGCCACCCGCACGAAATCCTCCTGCAACACAGGCAATTCCCGCTCCAGATCATTCAAATCAAATTCAAATCGGATGAAAAACATGCCGCCCTCCGGGTCCATCGTATATTGATCGGACTGGACGATATTTGCGCCATGCTCATACAGAAACTGGGATACCGCTGCCACAATGCCGGGCCTGTCCGGACAGGAAATCAGCATCCGTGCGCGGTTTTTGTTCGCCAATCTTGTTTGGGCATACTTTGGTTGATAAGAATTCAATACAATAACTTCCTTCCATCGATTTATACACGGGCTCAGGTTGAAAACAAAACACGTTCAATGTACATCCATTACGCGTTGACAAGCAATTCTTTACCTGCAAACCAGGCGGTGATTCGCTGGTTGACCGCTTCCTCGCTCAGCTCGGGCAGCACCTCATGCTCCATAACGAGATCATACAGCCTTTCCATCGGCTCCCGCGGATCGGCTTTCCGTGCTTTCGCATCGGCTTTCAGCAAGTCCCAGGTGCCGAGTACAAAGGTGCGGTAATCAATCTCCTGTTTGTCAAAGAAATAATGCAGTCGCTCGACATGATCAAAGAAAGTTTCGCCAAACCGCTCCATTGCGTTGCCTCTGAGCAAAGCAATTTCTGCCTCATACATCGGACGCTGCGTCTTGCTTTCCTTGCCGATCCATGGCGTTTCCAGAATAAACGGGCGTCCCGCGAGCAGTTCATGATGGACGATTCTCGAAATCGCTTCATGACCCAACCAGCCAGCGCCGATCGGAGCGTGCCGGTCTTTTCCTGCGCCGCGCGGATTTTTCGTATCATTAATGTGAACAACCGCCACCCGATCAAGCCCGACCGTCTGATCGAAGCTATGAAGTACACCGTCCAGATCGCCAGCCAGATCATAACCGGCATCATGCATATGGCATGTGTCCATACAAACCGTCAAACGCTCATTATTTTGCACCTTGTCGATAATCTTTGCGATTTCATCAAAATTACGGCCAATTTCCGTGCCTTTGCCTGCCATCGTTTCAAGCGCAATATTGACATCGGTCTCCTTGGTGCCTTCCAGCACTTGATTAAGCCCCTCGGCAATGCGCTCAATGCCATATTCAGCATCCTTATCGGTGTAAGCCCCCGGATGGAGAACAATATTGCGAACGCCGATCACGTGGGTGCGGCGAATTTCTTCCTGCAAAAACTGCACGGCAAGCTCAAACGTATTTTCCTTATACGAACCCAGATTGACAATATAGGGCGCATGCACAACAATCTCATGAATGCCGCTGGCTGCCATTGCCGCTTTTCCTTCTTCAATATATAAGTCCTCGACCGGCTTGCGCCGTGTATTTTGCGGTGCCCCTGTATAAATCATAAACGAGCTCGATCCGTAAGAGACCGCCTCCTGATTGGCACTCAGCAGCCCTTTATCGGAAAATGAAACGTGCGACCCGATTTTTAACATACAATCTTGCACTCCCCTCGCTTGTACTTCATCCTATTTTACAGTGAATGTCGAAATAAATCTACGAATGGGTTATAATTCATATTAGTGAGGTGATTAGACATGAATGAGACACCCGATTGGGTGATGTACTTTATTATTTTCTGGGGATTCGTCATGGTTGTATTTATGTCAATCGGCGGCTTCTTTATGTTCCGGAAATTTTTAAAAGTGCTGCCCATGCGTGACGGGAAGTCCAAACTAGACTGGCAAAACTATTGGGTGGAACGAAGCCGCCCGTTGTGGAATGATGAATCCAAACAGCTTCTTGAACAACTTGTCTCTCCTGTGCCGCAAGCGTTCCGCGACATCGCCAAGCACACAATCGCAGCCAAAATCGGACAGGTTGCCGTCGAGAGCGGCGCTTCACAAGTGACGCGGGATCATTGTATTGAAGGCTATATACGCGCAACCCCTGCACGTGATTATCGCAGCCTTGTATCCTTTCTGAATAAAAATAAAATCGACTATTCCCCCTACCAGCATCTGCTCAACAAGTAACCTGAATTACAATCCTTGATGCCGATGCAAACGGCTGCCGCCGTCCATGTACGGCGGCTCAGAAGCTGTTATAAGTGAGCGCATGCATTGGCCATTGGGAGCATATCGACCGCAACTGCCGTTCGAAAAAAACGATTGATATGAAACCTCCAGGGGTATAGATACGTTATACATTAGAGGAGGTGGTCATCATGACCCATACATCACTATTAAAAAAGGCAAAGCCACGCCTTATGCTGGCACTTCTGCTGGCCGTGTCGCTGACAACCGCCTGTGGAAGCAATGCTTCACGGACAGAAAATGTGGGCGGAAGCCCGGATTTGACCATTAATGAGAATACGGATTTGCCAAACAACGAGAACAATGCCAACACTCCGGCTAATGACGATACGGATTCCGAGCCTGCTCCAGATGACAACAAGCAAGAACACAGTCCAGAGGGTTCACCAGGGGATAAACCGACCAACGAGTCCGAACCAACCGACAATGAAGCAAAATCGCCAGATCAGGATAATCCTGCTGAGATGCATGAGGTGTTCAAGGGGACTGGCGTATTTGTCGGTCAAGCAGATGGCCATACAATTGAAATTGAAACGGCTGACGGACCGATAGCATACCAACATGAGGACACGCTTGCAGAGGCGATCGCCTCACTTGATCCTGATGAGAAGGTAAACTATGAATATATAGAGAAACCACTTGAAGGGGAAGAGGTTCAGCGCTGGATCGTTACAATTGAAAAAACCGAGTAAATAATCGAGGTGAAATGAAGATGCGCATCGCCATCACTGGAGGCTCCGGTTTCGTCGGCAGCGCCTTGGTCAATTACTTGCTGGAACAGCAGCATGAGGTTTGGATTGTGACCCGATCAACCGGTAAAGTTGACGCTGACCACCCTAAACTTCATGTAGTGACCTGGGAGGACCTTGCTTCAAAACCCGAGCGGCTTGAAGGCGTTCGGGCGATTGTCAATTTGGCAGGCGAATCAATCAACCAGCGTTGGAGCCCGGAGGCCAAGGAACGGATTCTCAAGTCAAGACTGGAAGCAGCCGACCGGATTGCCAAGGTTGTGCGGCATCTGCATAACAAGCCTCAAGTTGTTGTCAATGCTTCAGGTATTTCCTACTATGGCAACTCAGAGACAGAATTGTTTGACGAAGGCAGTCCGGGACAAGCTTCCGACTTCTTGTCTTCCGTGGTGGACAAATGGGAAAAAGCCGCAGATGCCATTCCGGCGCCGCGCATCATTAAGCTGCGCGTTGGGCTTGTGCTCGGCAATGACGGAGGAGCCTTTCCCAAGATGGTTATGCCTTATCGTTTTTTTGTCGGCGGAAAGGTAGGCTCTGGGAAACAGTGGATCTCATGGATTCATATTGATGACATCGTAAGACTTATTGCTTTTTGCATGGAGAACGAACATATTGCAGGCCCAGTCAATGCGGCTGCCCCCGAACCCGTCATTAATGACCACTTCGGGCGGGCAATTTCCAAAGCCCTCGGGCGCCCTCACTGGTTTCCTGTCCCTTCCTTTATGTTGAAAGGCGTGTTCGGCGAGTTATCCGTGCTGCTGCTCGAAGGTCAACGGGGTATCCCCCGCAAGGCGCTTGATAGCGGTTTTACATTCCGTTATCCGACCATCAACGAGGCGATGGAAGAGCTGCTCGGCAGTTCTTAACAGCATTGTCCTCATAGAACGTTTAGCCGCTCTCTTGAGCGGTTTTTTTGTGTTCGGTCGACCTTCACAAATTTACTGTCCACCGCCTCAACCTCTCTCTTCTCACCTAAACGATAGGTAGGGCCCTGGGCACCGGCAAGCTGAAACTCATCTCCAATTTGCAGCACATACTTTTTGTAAGGCACCATTAATTGTCCCTGCAGCCAACTGCCGTTTCGAGAGCCCAAATCCTTCACACTGCAGCCTGTCTTATCGACTTTCAACTCCAAATGGGCGCGTGACAATCCTGCTTCATTATCTACGTAATCAGCCGACTCTGCCGCTCTTCCAATAATTGTTTTCCCTTCGCTCAGCGGCAGGTTCTGCGCAACGCCAGCTGCCACACGTTCCAGCGAATAGCGAACCTGTCGACGATCGACAGCCCGATCCGTGTGATGTTCATTATTATCTTCCATTTGTTTGGGCGAAAGCAGTACGGTCCGATCCTGCTGAATGGGCGGCTCTCCTTCTTCATCGTCAAAATGTTGCAAGCCCGGTGCTGCGGCCGCCGCCTCCCTGCTTTCCGACGACACCTGTGACGTTTTCCAAGCGGAAGAACTTCCCGTTTCACCTCCTGCACTCGTCTCAAGGGGTTGTTTGTTCCAGCGCCAGTCTTCGCCGCCTTCTAACGGATCGCTTGTCCACCTTCTCGCGTCGGTGGAAGGCAAGCTGTCACCTGCAAGAACCTCCTCTTCATCCGATTGGCTCCCCTTCCACTTCTGCCGGATAACGAACACCGTCCCAAACACGATTAACGTGATGCCTATTGACAGAATCAGATGTGATGTTGAGCGATTGTCCAAATAAAGATAACGCCATACTGCCGCACTCACTGTAATCGCAATTGAAATTGCAATCCAGTCCGCACGCGATGAACGCTGCCTGTCCTCCGCTGACGAAACGTCGAAAACGGCTTTCCCTTTAATATTTGTCGAGCTTCCGCCATCACCTTCCCTGTTATACACTTCACTTTGTTGAAGCAAGCGATTGGAAGCAGCACTGACGTCATATTCGCCATTGTCCATGGTTGGTGCCGAGTTGTTGTTCGTGATGTTAGGCAAGCTACCATGGTCATGCCTGCCAGGTTTCCTTCCCTCATCGCTGAGCGGCATCGGACTTGCTCCCGCTTCTAATGATGAGTGGCGTGACATCTCCCCTTTCTCATCATAGGCAGCAAATCCGCCAGCAAGCAGAGTTAGCAACAAATCTTTCATCGCTGCCGCACTGCCCTCTGTCTTCTCAAGCACATGAAGAATTTTTTGCAAACCTGCGCCATCAACACGCTCAATATGAGCGGTCCACCGGACTGCCAGTGACAGCAGCGCATCCTTTAAACTCCGGAATGACGCCCCTTCGCGCAATGGCATATATACAAGTCCGATATCTTCCCATTCTGTCCCAACAAAGATGTAATTCTCATGGAGAACAACCCCTTCAGCTCTCAGCATATAGTGTTTGCAATTATCCAACACTTCTACGACGGCCAGCAGCAGCGCATAATAATCATTCATTGTAAAGGAACTGTGCTGGAGCCTGCCTGTCAGCATGCGTCTACCAGTCAACAAATAACGAAAGGTAATCCGGTCATCTATTTCAAGCCACTCTACGTCCAGCAAACCTGGAATTGGCGCCGCATGCAGCATTTGCAGCTCAAGCTCATCCAGATCGCCTCGTGTAAATCCACCATCCCGGTCGATAATCATTTCATGTCCTTTTCCCATTTCAAAATCTACCCGATAGCCATTCATCGCTTTCTCCTCCTTTCAACGTTCAAGCGGTCATTCACAGCGATATTCCCTCCGTTTATCGGCTCAAAACTATAAGTTGATTTGAAATTCAAAAAACCAGGCGGCGGCAGCACCCGGTGCAACGGCCAGCATAAACGGAAATTTAATGAGCGGTTTGACGCTGTTCGCGGACCGCAACCGACTCATAGCAGCAGGGATCAGCAGGGACATGAGCCGCGTTGCAAAGCTGCGCATAAAGGAGCGGTTGCAAACAAGTACGATCGCTCCAATTGCGCCAGCAAACAAAATCGAGTAGATGAAAACATTACCAACTGCCGCCGCTCCCACCAATGAGCCGAGTGCTGCAAACAGCTTAACATCCCCTGCTCCGACGCCCTTTAGCAAATACAGGACAAGCAGCATTGCGAATCCTGCCGCCGTTCCCCCCAACGTATACAGAAAGCCGTCTACCCCGCCTATTGCAACATGATAAATCCATCCGCAAATGCAGGCTGTAAATGTCAAGCGATTCGGAATTAATGCAGATCTTACATCGGTAACAAATGCAATGACGAGCAGTACAGCTGCAGCAATTGCACTAACTCCCATGTTGCCCTCCTCCCGCCAGTTCAGCTGGCTTCTCAATGTCTACGCAGCAATTATTTCTTCTCCTCCAGATCGTCATCTACCGGTTGCTTGCTGACTTGAAAGTGCATCCCGGTTCCGGAGCCATCCTCAGCCTGGACGAACAATTCCCACATTCCCGGCGTGGTATTGCCCGATACATGCCATTCCCACACAACCAACCCGTCCTCATCTGCCGTCGCTTTCCCCAGATGCTTTGCTTTGCTTGAGCCGCTTTTGTACTCCACTGACAGCGACACCGTTCTGCCAGGATCTGTGCGCAGCAGCAGTCTCGCTTTTCTTCCCGGACGAACAGGATTGGGTTCGATCCTTATAATTTGCAGCTTTCCCGCTTCCCCCGATTCATCCCCGCTGTACATGCTCGCTGGGAGTACATCTCCCATCCAAACCCGTTCCATCGCCCTTGAGCTAATGAAGATAGCTCCCTGGGTAAACGGCAGTCCAAGTGGAAATTCATAGCTGACCGTTATTGAAAAATACGAATCGCTTCGATTATGGAAATCAGGCAATGTCAGTTTCCGTAAAGACAATCGACCCGTGTCGAGCACGGTGTTTTCCGCAAGCTTGTGAAGCAGCGGTTCCGCTACCGACTTGCCCAATTCTGTGGCGGCAACATCAACAACCGGCTTCCAATTCCCGCTGACTACCGCTTCAAGCAGCGCATCCGCCGGCTCGGGCAGCCACCCGGACAACTCGCCAACTACACTCCCGATTGCTGCCAATGGCGAGCTTTCCTCCGAAGGCGTTGGTTTTGGTTTTGGCAGCCAGCGTTCCGCGGCAAGCGAGAGCGGATGAATATGGGTGGACGTCTGGCGAACAGCTTCTGTGGCCGTATCGTGAAGAGCCATTTGAACGACAGACAATTTAACCATCAAAATCAGAAACAACATAACCATTAGCACTACAGGAGCGATGATCGCCGCCTCTAGCGTCACCCCTCCATCCTGCTGGTGACGCCAAGCCGTGTCAGGAATAAGACCAACCCACCGTTTTCGTCGTTTCATAGCGATTGCCGACAACCTTTCCATGCAGTATCCCAGCCTGTGTAAACCGCTTCATCAGCCCGCCAAGAAACCAGAGTTTCACCGAAACCGTTGCTTCTCCGGTAACGCCAGCTGCCACCTGAAACAACCGATAGCCTGTTGCATGTTCGATCAAAGCGATCATTCTGGCTACCTTCTCCTCGCTGCTGCCATGCAGCACCAGGAACAAGCGCAAATAATCTTTGTAAGTCACTTTCATGCCAGCGGCATATTTGGAAAGCGGGGTGGAGCCTTCCCTGACAAGCTGGACCATATCTTCCATCGTCTTCTCCAAGCCATACAGAAGTGCGGCTGACAAAATAAGCAGCGGGTGTCCCATCGCCCGGCATTCCACAAGCCCCTCCATCGTGCGAATCGCAAGCCGCACCGCAAAAATCTCCGCATAAGCTGCAGCCACATTGGACGTTGGGTGATGGAAGCCATAGATGATATATTCCGTTTCCTGATCAGCGACCTCGAAGGAAAGCCCCGCTTTAAAGTTGTCCTGCGGAATAAAAACCGTTTGCAATCGCTTGGGATCATAAACTTTAAATCGCGCTGCCGCATATTCGTTAAGGTACAGCTCATCACGCATCATCTCCAGCAAACCGGCCATCCCTCCGAACATTCCGCCCATCTTGTCCAGCGAGCGCTGCGCTTCCCCATCATCCCCGACTATACCGCTTGCAGTCCCTTCTTCCTCGCGGCCTGCTCGCGGGGGTGTCCCTGATGGAGGAAGCTCGTCTTCTCCAGTGACCGTTTCCCCAATCGCTTCATTCAATCGAATACTTTCATCAAACCGCTGTTTGAGCTGCAGAAAGGATTGTTTGGTGTCCTCTGAAGGCATTGTTTTGCTAATGCTGCGCAGCATTTTTTGAATTTCTTCCAATTGGGAAGCTGCCCGCCGCTCATACGCCTTGCGCTCCGCATCGACAGCCGACTTGGACGATAATTTTCCCTCGCGATTCGCCAGAACCGTTGCCGGCACACTGTATTTTTGCCTGTAATCTGCATAAACATTTTGCAATTGGTTAACCAGGACAGGCAATTGGGATGGCAATATTGGGGCATGCAGCTCTGCGGCCATTGCATCGGCAAAGTTCTGCATCCGTCCATATAGTGTGCGGTAGTCGGCAAGGTGCTGCGAGATTCCCATGTCGTAAGCATCAAACCATCCTTCTTCCATCACGACTGCCGCAGCAGATTCTCTAATATCCTCCAACTCTTCGGATGGTGAATAGGAACGGTCTGTTTGTTCGCTGTCGTCGGTTGGTAGATCCTTCAGCCTGTCGAATCCTGAGTGAGCTGGCGCTTCTGCTGCCTGATCCGCCAACACCCGCATCTGCTCATTGATTTCTCTGGCAAGGCGCAGTTTCTCAGCAGCCTTGCTCTGCATTTGCTCATGCTCCGTTAATCCTTGCCCGCCAATCTGACGAAGGCGTGAAATGACGGATGATGCTCGCTGCTGATATTGCATAATCTCTGCGGTAAACTGCGGCTGTCCCTCTTCAGGCAAGGTGCGGTCGCTTTGCACCCAGCTCACATAGGAAGGATAGAGCTCCGTGACCGACCGGATGCTTTCGCTCTCATTGCCACCGCCGACGAGTTCCGGCAACCCTGATTTTTCAAGCGCCTGGGCTGCCTGCCGCTGCAATGCGAGCGCCTCCTCCAAATTGCGTTCACGCGCTTCATAGAGCTTTTTCAAATTTTGCAGCAGCCCTACAGTAGCATTCGCTTCCTTCAACCCTTTGGTCATCGGTTTGAATTTATCGATCATTTCGATCGTGAAATCGATCGGAGCCTTATACTTCATTTCTTCAAGCACTTGGCGACGAAATACGGGATGCTGCCCCACCATCTGCGCTGTATTTATATGGGAAGCTTCTCTCACCGGATCAAGCAGGTGAAACGCCTTCCTGTCTTCATGCGCCAAATTGTCATCCAGCACATTGGCAAAAATGTCATCAGCCGCTGAGCCCCCCCTACCGAATAGCCCGTAGCGTTCATACAACTGCTCGTCATAAGCGGAGAGCACCGAGCGGACACCGGAGCGGGCTGCCGATTCCACTTGATTGTTGAACGCTGTAATTCTGGCGTAGTCAATGAAAAGCGCATGGAACAGCACAATGGCAGCCGTGACCACAGCGAAATAGATAGAAACTGAGCCGTGGGAATCCTTGCATAGTGCGGCTACCTTATCTTTTATCCTCTTCTGTCCAACCTTTTTTTTCTGCAGACCCACGAAGCTACTCCCCCTTTCCCGGATACAAACCTCATCTCTAATTGCTGTCAGCAGCGGCTCTCTAATTCAATCCTTGTCGCCGGCTCAGTATGGATGATGCCTTCTTGCGGCTGTCAGCCGCTTCCGGCTTGTTCCCGATTTTCCCCAAGTAGTAGCGGGCCAGGTCAACATTTCTAATAAACTCAACCGGGTCCACCACGCCTGCATAGGCTCGCCCTGCAGGCTCTGAACGGTATATGAACCGCTCAATCGGTAGAATTACAATCGGGTTGTGCAGGCCAACATGCACAGCGCGCTGCAGGGCAGTTCTTTTAAATGTCATATCCCCCTGGTACGCTGAAGGAATCCAAGGAGAGAACGTCAACATCTTGCGGGTTGTCAAACCGCCCTGCTCCCCGTTTGCAACTGATGGTATGGAGAGCACGGTTGGTGATTGATCGGCAATGATGCCAAACAGTGATTCTAGCATTTCGTCATCCTTCATCCGCCAGTAAAGTCCGTCGTACTTCCCGGGAGAAGCTTGTCCGCTAGTTCCGTCGCGATAGCTGTTGTCCCATGCAAATGCCGTCCGTTCAGCTGTTGTTGAGGCAATGTGGTACAATGTCACCTGTTGATATACATACATTGCCATAAAAATCATCGCTAATGTGCCCGCAAAGAGCAGCGGAAAGACGAGGGAACTTTCTAATGTAAAGCTCCCCTCTTCTCTTTTTCGAACCCACTCGCGAATAGCAGCCGTTACTTTGCTCCTTTTTTGAATATTTTTTCTGCTTCACTATCCGCCTTTGTCATGAGGCCTTCTATTAATTCAATGATCCAGTTTTTGAATAGCAAGGCGATAATGATTACAACGGCAATGATGAGAATCATCTCCAAAGTGCCTAAACCTTCCTCCGAACGCCACAATCCACGGAATCCTTCAACGATTTTTTTCATCTGCCTTTTCTCCTTTGAATTATCTATTTTGTATCAGAGCATTAGCATAGCCGGCGCACCCACCAACACCATCATGATGAAGAAAAGCGCAACAAGCGGAAAAACCAGCTTAGATGATGCTTCTTCCCCGCGGGCGCGGGCCACTGCCTTGCGCTTCTCCCATAACGTATAGGACAAGTCACGCAATGACAGTACAAAGCGCTCACCCCCGCGACGGTAATTGAGCAGCAGTGTAACCGTAAATATTGAAACTTCCTGAACAGCGCAGCGTTTGCTGAATGATTCCAGCGCATGATGGAAAGCTTCGCCATTGGCCAATTCATTGCATGTTTTCTGCAGCTCCAGCTGCAGCGGCCCCCTTCGTTCCTCATCGGCAGCGGGAGAAGCACAGCGCAGCAGCGCTCGTGTCACCGTCTCGCCTGCGCCAACCAGCAGCATCAGCTTGCTGAGCAAATCGGGGAGCGCAAGCAGAATATCCTGCCTGCGGCGTTCTACCTGCTGCCGCAAGTCGCGCAGCTTCGCGACCGGCAGCAGCAGCGCCAATACCGCTCCAATAGGAAAGATAGCGGACTCTGCGCTGAGCCAGCCCAGCATGGCACCGCCTAGCAGCGCAGCGTAAGCATAGGTCAGCAACTCCGCAATATATTGTTTCGTTGCGCTTGACTTATGCCCATGCCCCCGCAAGATAGCAAGCCGTCCATGAATGGTTGCCAACTGCGGTCCAAACCGATTCCAGAGCTGAAGCTGGTCGAACAACAGCAGTGCCGGCCCGTACTTAATCATCGCCTGCATATCCCGCCGCTTTCCAGTTTGACGCGCTGGCCTTCCTTTGATCATACATGCGCCAAGCTGCCCCAGCCAAAGCACAATTAATAAGATCGTTGCGATGGCGGCCATTCTTCACGCTCCTTGTTAAATTCGTATATTCATCAGCTTTCCAATCCACCAGTAACAACCGAGCAGGAGCAGCAGCGCTGCCGTTAACAGCAGGAACCCTACCCCCTGATACAGCGGAGCCATATAATCAGGCGCAGCATAGGCGAGAAAAGCAAGAAATGCAAACGGCACCGCCATCATTATCCGGCTCTCAAACTTTTTTTGAGCAATCATGACCGCAATCTCCAGTTGAATGTCCATCTTTTCACCGATCGTTTGGGAGGTTTGTCTAATCAGTTCCACCAGGTCTCCTCCGGAGCGTTTGCCGATGCAGAAAACATCGGTAAAATGAACAATCTCCTCCACTCCTGACCGTTCGCTAAACTCCCGCAAACCGTGTTCTAACGGCTCGCCGTTATCAAGCCGATACCCGATTCTTTCAAACTCCTGCAGTATATCTGCCTGTCCGCCAGGGTAAACAAGCAGCAAATCGGCAGCTACCAACCGAAAGGCATTTTCAACAGAACGCCCGGCAGCCAAGGACGACGTCAATGAAAATAGCGCCTCCTTGAACTGCAGCTTCAGCCGCTCCCTTCTAAGAACAGCAAGTCTTTTCCGGTAAAGCCGCGGCGCATAGATGCCAAACGCCGACAACAGCAGCGCCACAATCACAGAATGATAAAATAAGTATCCTGCCGCGAACACGCCGATCATCCCGACTGCCACCGACCCAACATACTGGTTTCTGGACAGATGGAACTGCCTATAATCAGGCAATGTCTGTCCGCCGCTTGCATCCGTCACTTTAATGTTCATGGACTTCAACCTCCGGCAAACGGCTGAGCAGCCCGGCCATCTCCAACTTCCGCGTGTGCATAAGCGGGTTATGCGTTCTGCGCAATCCCCCGACAATTCGCTCACTGCGGTCACCGTTGCCCCCGCCGGATTGTTCCTCAAACCGGAATAGGGGGTTTAATTCGATTTCACCGTCTCTAATGCCTGTCACTTCACATATTTCCATCACTCGCCGGCTGCGGTCACGCATTCTGGACAGATGCAGCAAAATATCGACCGCCGAAGCAATCTGCTGACGAATGACCGCAACAGGCAGATCAGCGGCGCTAAGCACCATTGTCTCCAGCCGGCCCAACATATCACGCGGACCATTGCTGTGTCCGGTGGATAGACTGCCGTCATGCCCAGTATTAAGCGCCTGCAGCATGTCCAGCGCCTCGCCGCCCCTGACTTCGCCCACAATAATGCGGTTTGGCCTCATCCGAAGCGAGGCGCGAATCAGCTCCCTCATCGCAATCGCACCCTTTCCTTCCGTATTGGCATTCCTTGTCTCCAGCGCCACCAAGTTCGGGACAGAGCCAATTTTCAGCTCAGCTGAATCCTCAATGGTCACAATTCGCTCATCGGATGGAATGTACTGCGACAACGCATTCAGAAAGGTCGTTTTCCCCGAGCCCGTTCCACCGCTAATAAATAAATTGTATTTGCCGGCGACCAGCAATCTCAGGAAATCAGCTGCCTCCTGTGTTACCGATTCAAGCTGAATAAGATCATCCATAAGCAATGGCTTATCAGGGAACTTCCTGATTGTCAGCGTGGGCCCTTTAAGTGCGATCGGCGGCAGGACAACATGAACACGGGAGCCGTCCTTCAGCCTGGCATCGACAATCGGACTGGATTCATTCACGACCCGATTGACTCCTGCCACTACGCTTTGAATAATGTCCTCCAGCCGCTCGCTGCTTTCAAAGCTGGCAGGATGGCGGCTCATCATTCCCGCGCGTTCAATATAGATTTCATCCGCACTGTTGATCATAATTTCAGTGACACTGGGATCAGCAAGCAGCGGCTGCAAGATGTCCAGGCCACGAAAAGAGTGAAACAGGCGCTTGACCAGACTTAACTTCTCTCCCGAGTTGAGCGGATGATGGCGGCTCCACTCAAAGACAGCTTCTTCGATGGCACCGGTTAATTCTTCATCCGAGACGGAACCGCTCAGGTCGATTCGGTCTCGTACGAGTTGACGCAACCGGCCTACTTCCTCCTCCGTTGCCACCCGCTAACCCTCCTTCTTTGTTCCAAATCAACCCGTTCAGAATGCTGTCTACAGCACCGCGGTATAGCGGCGAGGACAGGAGCTGCCCGGCATGAGCTGCCCGGCTCCATTGCGGAATACGCGGCAGCTTGCCATGAGCGGGGATACCATCGGCGGTGCCAGCGTTCCCGCCCGGCGACTGGGCTTGTCCAATTTGCAGATACCGGATTTTCCCCTCCTGCTGCTTGTAAGCTTCGCCCCACTTGCGCTTGCCGTACCTTTGCGCCAACATCGTCTTGCAGCGGGCTGTTACCTCATCCTCCCATAACCAGAACAACCACGTGCACCGCTCAAGTATTCTTACAAAAGCCTCATCCATCGTGCTGTCCAGATCAATGACGATCAGTTCATAGTCACCGCTCGCACAAATCGTATCGAGCAGTCCATCGACTAGCTGAGGTGTCAGGCCGCGGCGTTCATCGGGCTGTGTCGCTGGTTCGAAGTAATCGGCCATTAAGGCAGCATGCCGCCTGCGCAGCTCCCTGAAGCGGGCAAGCGGCTGCGGGAACTCCGACTGCAGCTCGTACAGTATATGGGACAAATCCTCTGTCTCACCCTCGCTGCCTGAGCCCAGATGGAGACCCGCAGCATTCCATGTCTCCAAATTCAGATAGAAGCATCTCTTGTTGGCGGCAGCGGACTGACGGATCATATTCATGGCCAGCGTTGATTTTCCAATACCGCCAATTGCGGAATAACTCGCAACAATCGTCGGTTGGCCAACATCCCCCCTTTCGGCAGCATTGCCCCTGCCGGCATCGTAATACAGCTTGTTCATACCATGCAGCAATTGCGGCAGCGGCTGGTACTGCAGCAGTTGAAGCCGCTGGTCAGCCAAATCATCCAATCGCTGCGCAAGCTCCACAGTCAAGACATGAGCCGGAATGACATCGGCTACGTCCTGAAGAAAATTAGCCGGAGCAACAAGCAGATCAACCGGATAGCCATTTCGCAAATATTGCTTCAGCGCCGGCGGGTGGGTAAAGGCGGTAACATGCCAGTTCTCAGCTCCGGGCGCATCCCGCATATATGCTGCCAATCTGCGTACATACTCCTGTTCGGGGGCCGAGATCACGAAGTGATGCATCCTCATATACGTTTCCCTCTTTCTTTTGCACGCAAAAAAGCACCGTAAATTGCATAGTGAACTACGCAAATTTACGGTGCTTCCGCATGAATTGTATTGGGTTATTTTGGATTCACTCTATCATACTTGCATCCATTCGTCAACTTACTTTGCTTGTTATTTTCCGAAGAACAAGCCGATTTCTCTTGCCGCGCTATCCAGCGAATCCGAACCATGAACGACATTGCTTGATACAATAAGCCCGTAATCGCCGCGAATGGTTCCCGGCGCAGACTCAGAAGGGTTCGTCGCTCCAATTAATGCCCGTGCATTTTTGACGGCCTCATGGCCTTCCCATACCATGGCAAACACAGGTCCTGAAGTGATGAATTTGACGAGATTTTCAAAAAACGGGCGTCCATCATGTTCAGCATAATGCTGCTCGGCCAGTTCCCGGGAAATCGTCAGCAGCTTCGCATCAACAAGACGGAATCCTTTTCTCTCAAACCTTGCAACAATTTCTCCAATGATTGAACGCGCTACACCATCAGGCTTGACCATTACAAATGTTTTTTCCATGCCAGATATCCTCCCAAATTATAGATACGAATTGCGCAGGAGCGCTTTATTCGGCAAATAGTGCAGAGATCTTATATAGCGAATCGTTCGTGTCTTTGCCCGCATCACAACGGAGTGGGTTTCCGCGCGCTGGTCAGCGAGATAGCGGACCCCGCCGAGAAATTCTCCTGGTGTAATGCCGGTTGCTGTAAAAATAACATCTCCCGTTCCCACCATATCATCCATAGTCAGCACACGGCGCGGATCGACAATGCCCATTTCCACACAACGGTCAAACTGAGATTGGTTCTCCGGCATAAGACGTCCCTGGATTTCGCCGCCAAGGCATTTCAGCGCCGCAGCGGCAAGCACGCCTTCCGGCGCTCCGCCAGACCCGACATACAGGTCAATTCCCGTCTCTGGGAATGCGGGCGCCATTGCTCCCGCGACATCGCCATTGGATAGGAATTTGATCCGCACGCCCGCTTTGCGCACCTCGGATACCATCTCGCTGTGCCGCTCCCGATCAAGCAGTATTACCGTCAAATCAGACAATGACTTGCCGAGCGCCAGCGCCGCTTTCTCTACTGTCGTGCGCACAGGATCATGCAAGCTCAGCTTGCCCGCAAGCGCGGGACCGACTGCGAGCTTCTCCATGTACATATCCGGCGCATGCAGCAGTTGCCCCTTTGGTGCGACTGCAAGCACAGACAGCGCATTATTCAGTCCTTTGGCGACAAGCTCCGTGCCTTCGAGCGGATCGACAGCAACATCGACCTCGGGTCCTTGCGCATTGCCCAACTGTTCCCCGATATAGAGCATGGGAGCCTCATCCATTTCGCCTTCCCCTATGACGACGACACCCTGGATGCTGACAGAATCGAACATATGGCGCATCGCTTCCGTTGCAGCCCCGTCCGCTCCGTCCTTTTCTCCCCTGCCAAGCCATGGCGAAGCCGCCAAAGCGGCCAGTTCTGTCACCCGAACAAGCTCTAACGCCAGTTCACGCTCCATGACAGTTCCTCCTCTACCGTTATTTCTCTCGCCCTCAAGCCTCGCCCAGCCATCCCATAATAATGCCTGCCGTCTCTTCGATTGCACGATCAGTGACATCGATGGTACGGCAATTCTGTGATTTCATCACCTCGGCAGCATAGGTCAGCTCTTCCCTGACTCTGTCCATTGACGCATAACGTGAAGCAGGCGGCAGCCCCATTGCTTTGAGGCGCTCCGTTCTAATCTTCATCAATTTGCCTGGCTGCATCGTCAGACCGACGATAATACGTCCTGGCTGATAGCTGAGCTCCTCAGGCGGTTTCACCTCTGGCATCAGCGGGAAATTGGCGACCTTAATCCCCTTATGGGCCAAAAAGATGCTAAGCGGAGTCTTGGATGTACGGGATACGCCGATCAGCACGACCTGTGCCTGGAGCAAGCCTCGCGCATCTTTGCCATCATCGAACGCCACCGCAAATTCAATCGCTTCAATTCTGCGGTAATAATCCTCATCCATCGTATGAAGCAGGCCGGGCTGCCGTTTGGGAAGACCGTTGAAGTTATCGATAAACGTCTGCATCATCGGCCCCATCACATCCACAATGCGCACACTGCTGCGCTGCGCTTCCTCTTTCATCATCTCCCGCAGCTCAGGCTGGACCAGTGTAAAAGCAATGAAGCCGCCGGTTGCCGAAGCCTCCCTGACAATCGCCACAATTTCTTCCTCACTGCGAATGTGTCCGTAACGCTTCAGCCTTACTTCTTCCCCGGAGGAAAACTGCCTCAGTGTCGCCCTGGCTACCGCCTCAGCCGTTTCGCCAACTGCGTCTGAACAAACATAAATGATTTTTGGCTGATTCATGCCAATTGCTCCCCCTATTCCGAGCCTGTAACCAAATCCTTGAGAAGATGAACGACATTCGTCTTGGTGACTGAACCGACCGCTTCCGGCCCCTGGCCGTCCTCGCCTTCAACGATGACAGGCAGACAGTCAACCTGATTAATGATCATCTTTCGCACGGCTTCAGTTACCGGATCGTCCGGCATAACAGTCACAATGTTCGGAAACCTCGTCATGACCATGCTTACAGGGATTGCGCCTGAATTCGGATTGCCTAGAGTAACCTTCAGCAGGTCCTTTGGCGTAACAATTCCGGCAAACCGTTTATGCTCATTCAGTACCAGCAAAGTGTCGGCATTTTCCATAAACAGGGTAACGACAGCATCATGTACCGAAAGCGTGTCCCCAATATTTACAGGCACGCCCTGCACCTGACGCACCTTCAATGTTTTGAAGGTTTGGAGTGCAGCATTATCCTGACGGTAGGCCTTTCCGAGAAAATAGCCGACTTTCGGCTTCGCGTCAAGCAGGCCCAACATGACGAGCAAGGACAGATCCGAGCGAAGCGTCGGCCGACTTACACCGAGTTGTTCCGCAAGCTGCTCGCCGGTTATCGGCGCATTCTGCTTGACCAGATTCATAATGTCCAACTGACGCGCAGAAAGGTCGATAAAGCGCCCCTCCTTCAGCATTATTATGTAACTTTATTCGTTAATTCGTAAGATTAATGTATCATATATATATTTAATGTACAACGTTTAAACAAAAAATGATGAATTAGCCGCATTTTTGATCTGCCCTCTGCGAATGGTTAGCTTGTTCGTCCAAAAACGACGATGCTGTTATCCATTGCCGGGTATCAAAAATGCGGCTTGTTAGAACGCTATTGCTCTGTTAAGGAGATAAACTGGCGGATATCCGCTGTTGCGCGGCTGACCGCCTCCTTCCAAAAGGTTTCTTCATCCAA
The DNA here is from genome assembly GCA_004134985.1 of Paenibacillaceae bacterium. Lineage (GTDB taxonomy): Bacteria > Bacillota > Bacilli > Paenibacillales > Paenibacillaceae > Paenibacillus_D. Next base: position 323,620 of record REGQ01000001.1, read on the forward strand.
ACGTACGCCCATATGGCGCTCGGCCAATTGCTCAACCGTCATCCGCCCTGTATCGCGGAGCAGGCCGACATATCGCTTGGCAAACGAAGGCCCTTCTGTTATCGCCCGGTCATATACCCCGCTGCTGAACAGGTACCCAAACGTATAGGGGAAGTTGTAGAAGGGTACATCCGTCAAGTAAAAATGCAGCTTCGATGCCCAGAACAGCGGATGCTTGCGGCCCAGCGCTCCACAGAAGGCTTCTTCCTGCGCCTTCTCCATCATACTGTTCAATTCCTGTACCGAAACGAGTCCCTGCCGCCTTTGCTCGTAGAAAGCTGTTTCAAAACGAAACCGTGCATGGATATTCATAAAAAAAGCGACGGAGCGGCCGATTTTATCTTCCAGCAGCGCCAGCTTTTCTTCCGGGTTCGCTGCCATTTGCAGCGCCGAGTCGGCCACAATCATCTCTGCGAAGGTCGAAGCCGTCTCCGCAACATTCATCGCGTATTCCTGGGACAAGGGGGGCATATCATCCATCACATGCTGGTGGTATGCATGGCCAAGCTCATGCGCCAATGTCGCGATATTCGAGGCCGTTCCCGAATACGTCATGAAAATCCGGGTCTGGCGGCTTTTTGGGAAAGCAGTACAGAATCCGCCTGGACGTTTGCCTGGGCGATCCTCCGCTTCAATCCATCCCTCGCGAAAGGCTTTCTCTGAAAACTCGGCCAGCTTCGGGTCAAAAGCTCTGAATCGGTCAATGATAAAGGCGGCTGCATCGTCAAAGCTTATGGTCTTGGCTGCACTTCCCACAGGCGCTTCGACATCATGCCAGTCAAGCTGCTTCAAGCCGAACAATTCGGCTTTCCGTTTCATATAAGCGACCAGTTCCGGCTTCCCTTCCTCAATAGCTGACCACATTGCATCCAATGTAGCCTGACTCATCCGGTTCATCTGAAGCGGTTCCTTCAATACAGAAGACCATCCTCTTCGTTTATACAGATTCAGCCGAAAGCCCCCGATCCGGTTAAGCGCCTCGGCGCACAGTTCAGCCTGCCCTCCCCATCCGCGCTCCCATTCATCAAAGGCAGACGCGCGAACCTTGCGTTCACCATCCGAAAGCCGGTTGTGCATCTGGCCCGCGGACAGCACTTGTTCTTTCCCCTGTTGATCCGTAATGGTAAATTGTGCGTTGGAAACGATCATATTGTACAGCTCTCCCCAGGCATGGTAGCCGTCAACAGCAAGATCGCTGGCGAGCGCCTCCTGCTCGGGGGGAAGTTTGTCTTGGGCCAGTTCACGGCGCTCATTAATGTTAAAAGCGATCGCTGACATCTCTGGCGTGTTCAGCCACGCCTCGTAATCTGCTCCCTGCATCGTCCGCAGCACGCCGTCATAGCGTGTGAGCACACCCGTAAACGATGCGTTCAGCATCTTGACCCGATTGTTCATCACGGCCGCTTTCGAGTCCTTTACATCCTGGGCAAGCAGACAGGAGACGAAGGATTCCGCTTGACGGAGACGAAGCAGAATCGATTGCATCGCTTCCGTCCATTCGGTTACCCTGGCAGTCAAACCCTCGGCTGCATTATCCTCGCTATCTTTCAGATCACTGCCCAGATTCACCGTGTCCTGCTCCAGTTGTGCCAATTCGGCTGCAAAGGAGGCCGACGAGGAACCCCCTTCATAAATCGCATCGAGATCCCACTTCATATCAAATTTATTACCCATTCTGAGCGCTCCTTTATCGTTTCATAACTGTTTTGAAGAAGAAGGCATTTGCGCAAATCCGCCGGGGAGTGTATAACTTATTTATAGTACCCAGCCTCTTGGCATAAGGTATGAATGGTTTTACAAGGAGGAAACAATGATGTCCAAACCACTGCAAATCTCAGCTGACACAGCTGTCAAGCTCGCCGCCCAATTGAATGTGCCTATAGAACATTTAATGCATATGCCGCGGCATATTTTACTGCAAAAGCTTGCCGAGTTGGCGAATACGGAACCGGAATCTGGCTCTGACAAGCCGAAGGACACAGACAGATGATTCCATTTGAAAAAAGCTGGCCTTATGACAAAGTAATGAATGATATTTATGTATCGAGCTGCCCGTTCTGCCATGCCGACAATGTGCTCATTCCCTTGCGTCCGCAGGAGCTCGCAGACGTCCGCACAGGCAAGAAGAAACTGCTCGTGTTTCCTTGTTGTCATCAGAAATTGACAGTCATTGATGCAGACGCCGACTACCTGTTGACCGATACAGTCCTTCGCAAGCTTTAATCTATAGCGGCTTCTCCATCTCGTCAGGAAGCGCCAACTGCTTGGACAGCATGTCCTCACGTAGCACCTGCCACTGTTCACGGGAAGCGCGAATCATCGCGCCGTCGGTTATTTTCTTATCATGAATTACGCGACTGAACCACTTTACAGCAGCATAAGGCTCGTCCACGCGACGGTACAACTCGCCAATGAGATACATCAGACGCGCACTGTTCATTGGCGAGCCTTCCTGCTCATAAACCCGAATGTAGGATTGCAGTGCAAACGTCAAAAATCGCTTCTCCTGCTCCTGGTTGTTCTGGTATCTGTAAAGCCATGCAATGTGATGCAGCAAACTTGCGGTTATTCTCTCCTGTTCATTAATCGTCTGAGCGCACAGCAGCGCCAGCTTGTAACTGGCCAGCGCCTGCTCCCAGGTGCGTTCGCCTCCGTAATCGCGAGAGATCCAGTTGCTCCCCGTCTTGGCCAGGTAGCTGCTCCGCTGATTCTCGTTCAAATTTGCCGTGGAGTTTTCGGTTGATGAAAATCCGCAGCGCGGACAAACGCGAACGACATAATATTCAGGATTGCATTCTTCTTTGTAATAACCGCAAAAATCACTGTCCGTTCTCAACGCTCTTTTGAAGCTGTAGCGGACACGGGATGTATTGAACTCATTATCGCAGCATGCGCACTGCACTTTCGTTTGAAACAACGGCTCAAGCACATTATGCCTCCTCATTCTCGGTGTTAATAAAGTGATAGGCTGGGCCGGACAACCTCGTAATAATCAGCTCCTGAAGCTCTTCATCCATTTGCAATTGCTGCAGAGCACGCCTCATGCATCCCAGCCATGCATCCGCCTTGTTCTTATCGATCGGAAACGGCATATGGCGGGCCCGCATCATCGGATGGCCTTTTTCATTCGAATACAGCGGCGGACCGCCAAAAAACTGTGTCAAAAACAAATATTGGCTTTCAATTACCGGTCGGATATCCTGTGGAAACAATGGCGAGATAAGCGGATCTTCCTGAACAATCGGGTAGAAAGCTTCCACAATCGCACGTACGCCAGGCCCGCCGCCAACAATTTCATATAATGTGGTATGGGAATGTGCTGTCATTGCAAGTCTCCTGTATTTAATTATTTGCTTTCATCATTGCCTCTCCTCTCGTATTATATCATAAGCAGCCGATTTGAAGGCGGCAGCGATTGCTCAAGTTTAGTTCAAGTCTTTCTTACTAAGAAAACACCGTTTCGTATGAAGCGCTGATTCAAGCGCCATATACGAAACGGTGTTTTCAATAGTAGCTGCTCCTGTCCTGCTCCCCTGACTCGGCCAAGGATTGTTGAATGACAAATACAAACAGACACACCAGTACTCCGGATAAGATAACGATGGTCATCACTCCACAACTTAAAGGTCTTACAGCTATAATAGCATATTTTTTTAGAAAAATCAGTTTTTTGCAAACGTTTTCTCGAATTATTCAAATTGTATAATCTTTCTCTGGAAGGGATGTTTGTCCGCTCCTTCTCATATACCTTAGTAGTGCAAAACTTATGAGGAGGCTTCCGCATGTACCGTTATCTCCTTCATCCCGCTGTCATGGCTGCCATGGCAATTATGATACTGTCGCTCTTGCTTGCCGTTTTCCCTGCATCGGCGCTTCATGCCGCTGTACGGGGAATATCCATCTGGTGGGACGTTCTGTTCCCGGCGCTTTTTCCATTCTTCGTGATTTCAGAATTGCTGCTTGGGTTTGGAATCGTTCACTTCTTCGGCAGATTGCTTGACCCGATCATGCGCCCTTTGTTTCGCGTGCCAGGCATTGGCGGCTTTGTCATGGCGATGGGGTTTGCTTCCGGCTACCCGGTCGGCGCACGATTGACGTCGCAGCTCTGGCAACAGAAACTCATCAATCGCTCGGAAGGAGAGCGGCTCGTCGCGTTCACTACCTCCTCCGATCCAATCTTTCTGATCGGCGCAGTCTCCGTCGGCTTCTTCCATAACGTCAAGCTTGCGCCACTGCTTGCGCTTGCCCATTTCGCCAGCGCATTGCTCGTTGGGTTCATGATGCGATTCCATGACCGCCATGCCCCGGTGACAGCGGCGCAATCAGCGGAGCGCCTTCCAAGGCGCGGAGGACGTTTGGCTTCCGCTTTCCATGCCATGCATGAGGCGAGACTGCTGGACGGGCGCGAGCTTGGCACCTTGCTAAGTGACGCGATCCGCTCAGCGCTGCGGCTGATGATTGTCGTCGGCGGGCTGGTTGTTTTTTTCTCCGTCTTTATGGAAATGCTCACAAGTACAGGCTTTATTAGCATTGTGACCGGTATCATAGCTCTCTTCTTTATGGTAGCAGGTTTGCCGGATTCATTGGCCCCGGCAATCGTTAACGGGCTGTTTGAGGTGACGCTCGGCGCCAAGGCAGCAGGCGCGGGCAGCGGCGGCCTGGTACATCAGGCAGCGGCGGCCGCCTGGATTTTATCATGGGGCGGACTTTCAGTTCATGCCCAGGTCATGAGCTTGCTTAGCGGCACAGGCATGCGATACCGTCCCTTCCTAATTGCCCGGCTGACTCATGCTTTTCTGGCGGCAATCGGGGTATATTTTTTATGGAATTGGCTCGGAACGGCAGGTTGACATTGTATTCAAGTCCCTTTTGGGCTATCATCGGGGTAGACAACCATTGGAAGGAGCCGTTTTTCTTGAAATATACCGTGTTGGACCGGGGGGACGCCCTTTCTCAAAAGCTTGCCCAGCAATTTCATAAACTTGCTGCTGCAAAAGGATTTCACATCGACACCAAACTTCCTGAAATCGTAATTTCTATTGGAGGCGACGGAACGCTTCTGCAAGCTTTTCATACCTTCATGCACCGGATCGACGAAGTTGCCTTTATCGGCATTCATACTGGCCATCTCGGCTTCTATGCCGATTGGAAAACCGATGAGCTGGAGGAATTGGTCAATATGATGGCTTCTGCGCCGCCGAAGCTTGTTCGTTACCCGCTTGCCGAGATCAGGCTGGAGACGCCTACCGGCCCGGCCAATTATTTATCCCTCAATGAATTTACACTGAAGGGCGTGGATGGAACTTTAGTTGCCCAAATCAATATTAATGATGAGCTGTTCGAGATGTTCAGGGGAGACGGCATCGTTATCTCCACCCCGTCAGGGAGTACAGCCTATAATAAAAGTGTCGGCGGGGCCGTCATCCACCCTTCAATTCCATCGCTGCAAATTGCCGAAATCGCCTCAATCAACAACCGTGTCTATCGTACGCTCGGCTCATCGGTCATTTTACCGGATCACCATCATTGCGACATTATTTCGAGCAAGGAGCAGCGTTTGCTGCTGACGATCGATCACTTGAACATTGAACGCAAAGATATCCAATCGATCCGCTGCCGTGTCTCGGACCGCAAAGTAAGCTTTGCCCGCTATCGCCCCTTCCCGTTCTGGAATCGGGTACGCGAGGCGTTTCTTGGTTACGATGTGAAGTAACCACGCAGCTCACGAAGCGCCAATAGTATCATTTAGCTCCATGAGCTTAGCGAGTTGCCTGCAAAGTTCAAAATAGCGGGACCTATGTCCGGCAAAATTTTCGTTGTCGCTTTGTAGTCGCTGCTCACACAAAAAGAAGGACAGCTGCCGCGCAGCTTGTCCTTCTTTTTGTGTGTTCTCAGTGATGCGATCCGCATCAGGCGGTATATCTTCAGTCACGGTCACGCGAGCGAGTTACTCGATCACTTCGCAGGCTATCCCACCGGCTGGTCTTCCGGTGTTGCCGGCTGTTCTGCCTTGACTTCCTCTTTTAACGTTTCACTTGCATCTTCCTGCTTTTTAACAGCAGATTTCTGCAGCACGAAATATGCACAGCCGAAGTTGCAATATTCATTGATATACTCTGACATGCTGGAAAAATTGGATTCCTTTGTAGCTTTCGGATGATTGTCTTTGAAAAAGCCTTTCAAGCGGAGCTGACCGTAGCCCCAATCTCCGATGATATAGTCATATCTCTCCAATACTTCGCTATAGCGGGCACGAAATGCCTCAGGATTCCAGGCAGTCTTGTGCTCATGCAAGAGCTCAAACGATTTGCCTCCAATTTGGAAAATCAAACTTACCAACTCCCCATCAGTTCGTGACCATCTGCGCTTTGGCAGCCGACTGCACTTGCTCATGTGCATGATAAGAGCTGCGAACGAGCGGACCGGATTCAACGTGGCTAAATCCCCTCTTCAAACCTTCTTCCTTCAATCGGGCGAATTCATCCGGATGAACATAACGCTTGACCGGCATATGGGACGGACTTGGCTGCAAATACTGGCCAAGCGTCAATATATTGCAGTCCACAGCACGCAAATCGTCCATGGATTTCAAAATTTCTTCTTCTGTTTCCCCTACTCCAAGCATCATACTCGATTTGGTCGGAATTTTCGGATTCATTTCTTTGGCCCGCTTCAGCAGTTCCAGGGAGCGGGCGTACTTAGCGCGAGCACGAACACGATCTGACATCCGTTCGACCGTTTCTATATTATGATTTAGAATATGCGGATTTGCATCCATGACAATTTGCAATGAATCGCGGTTGCCCATGAAATCCGGAATCAGAACTTCCACATTGCAAAGGGGCAGTTTCTCGCGAATTGCCTTTATTGTCGCTGCAAAAATCGATGCGCCTCCATCTGCAAGGTCATCCCTGGCAACTGATGTTACGACACAATGACGCAGCCCCATTTGTTCAGCCGCTTCTGCTACACGTTCCGGTTCCTGCAAGTCAAGCTCGGTCGGCATACCTGTCTTTACAGCGCAGAAACGACAAGCGCGTGTACAAATATCACCAAGAATCATAAAGGTTGCTGTCCGATTGGCCCAGCATTCATAGATGTTGGGACAACGCGCTTCCTCGCAAACCGTATGGAGCGTTTTTGAACGCATCATCTGCTTTATTTCAGCGTAGTTGCCATCTGTTGTTAACTTTATGCGAAGCCAGTCCGGCTTAGGCTCTCTCTCCCGCTTACTCATGAAGGAATCCCTTCTTTCTGTTTCACAGACCTTGGCGAAGGCCCTGTTGTTTATTTTAGACTTTATTATATCATGATTTAATTATAACGAATATAATTGTTTCCTCTCAGCTGCAACTACGTTGTCCTATTGCCCACTCTCCAGCTATCCCATTGACCAATTCGCTCACTTTATTGTCTCGTCTTCTTCAGTATATCCCGCCAATTCTCAGTCATATACAAAAGCAACGATAGGCATCTGATACAAACATCAACGTTTCTCCCTCATTATACTTGATTTTTATTTATGGCACATCCATTTCTGAAGATTGCGGAGATGCGGGCCGTTTGTCCAGCTGAAATCGCATGAGAAGACGGCGGCTGATTAGCCCCCCGCCTGTCTTGCAGCGGCATTCGGACAGTCGCATAAAAACCAATAGTTTGCAAATGATAAAGGATATTGCACGGGAGGTGAAGACGCTTTGGGCTTTACAAACAAACTTCGTTGCGCCCTGACAACAATTACTGGTTTCACGCTATTGTTAATGCCGCTATCCAGTGCTTTCATGGCATCGCAGGCACAGCCCTTAGCGGCGAGCGGTGCTCGCCCGGCACAGCCTGTAACCGACATTCCCAGCATTACTTCTGGCACTGTGCCTCGGGCTACGCCAACTAAAAGCGATAATCCCGCCGACTCCTTTGCCCTGCGCCGTCAACTATTTGATCAAGTCAGCGCCATTACGGGCCTGCCATGGTATCATTTGGCGGCAATTGACCAATATGAGCGTACGATGAACAAAGTTCATCCCAAAGACCGCGCCGTAACTTCCAAGCTGCTCGGCATCTTTGTTACACCGGACGCATGGACAGGTCACTTAAACCCGGATAAAGAAGACGCACATCCGTCGTCTATTGCATGGTTTAACGGCATCGGGCTGGATGGCAACGGGGATGGCCGGGCGGAACGCACCAGCGATCAGGATTTGTTATACAGTATCGCCGATTATATGACACAACACGGCACTTCCGAACACGATTTTGCAGCTGGGCTATGGGCCTACTATCAAAATCCGCGCGCCGTCCAGCGCATCATTCAATTCGCTAAAATATACGAGGGATTCGGCAAGCTGGATCTGTTCGAGCATGCGTTCCCGGTTCCTGTAGGCAACCGCTATTCTTACCGAAGCACATGGGGAACAGGCAGAAGCTGGGGAGGCTATCGGATTCATGAAGGAACCGATATCTTCGCAGGATATGGACTTCCCGTGCGCAGCACGTGCTACGGCATCGTCGAGATCAAGGGCTGGAATGCTTACGGCGGTTGGCGGATCGGTATCCGCGACCTCAATAACATTTATCATTACTATGCCCATCTGTCCGGTTATGACAATTCCATTAACAAAGGCGATATCGTCAAGCCGGGTCAAACTCTCGGCTGGGTAGGAAGCTCAGGATATGGCAAGCCAGGTACCCAGGGTAAATTCCCGCCGCATCTTCATTATGGCGTATACCGCGACCGTGGCCTAGTGGAGTGGTCATTCGACCCTTATCCCCTTCTTCATCAGTGGGAGCAAGCAGAACGTCGTCGAATGCGCAAAGGAAAACACTGATACGAAGAACAACTATAACCTAACGCTGGGAAGGGCAGCTTATATTAAGCCGCCCTTCTTTCTCATTCATAACGGTTTCTTCTGCACTGGGGGAAGCAAATTGCGAACATGGGTCACAAATCGCGACTCATTGACCTCTTTGTCATCTTTCTTGCGGTAAGCGATCAGCTCCAACTGCACTCTCGCACGTGTCATGCCGACGTAAAACAGACGAGCCGCCTCCTCCATTGCAGTCTTGTCGCCATCCGAATTGCGTTCGATTTCATGATTGGAGGGTACAACGCCGTCGATCAGATCGATCATGAATACCCGCTTGAACTCCAAACCTTTGGAACTATGAAGCGTCGAGAGCGTTACCGCATCCTGCGTTTTGTTGTTCCTGGAACCCTTCATCACCGATTCCAGATGTTTCAGCCGCTTGGCGAATTCCTCCATTGTCGGCAGTTCTTCCGCAATTTCCTCAAGCGTATTCAAAATTCCGGTAATATAATCTTTACTGAACCCCAGCCGCTCGCACAGCTTCACGATCGCTTTGTCATATCCCAGCCGGCCGCGAATGACCCGGATCGCTTGAAGAGGAGGCATGCCTTTCATCTGCTGGAAGATTTCCTTCGCTTCCTGCACATATTTATGCTGATATTCCTGCAACCCGGCGTGTTGAACCAGATTGTCAAATACCGACTCGCCGTTGTTGATCCCTCTGATTGCAGCTACCTGCTGCCGTGTCAAATACCCGCTCAGCTTCATGCTGATTTTCTCAAAAATATCAATTCGCTTATCGGTATAGGTCATCCGCATAAAATTCAATATATCTTCGACAACCCAATGAGAGAAAAAACGGTTGTCGCCATCCTTCATATAAAAGGGAATTCCTGCACGTTCAAACGCGTTCATCAGCACGATCGAAGACGTATTATTGCGATATAGCACCGCCACTTCCTGAAATTGCTTTACCCGTTCGATTTTGTAAATCAAATATTTTACCTGCAGCTTATAATCTGAGAACCGCTTGATTTTGATCGGCCTGATCTCACGGTTTTTTGTAAACATGTTTTTAGGATAACGCTGCTTATTCCGCTTGATAAACAGATTCGCCACCGTAACAATATTGGAGGAAGAACGATAATTCTGCTCCATAAAAAGCGTAACCGCCTGCGGATAAATGTCTTTAAAGCGCAGCAGATAGGAGGGATCGGCCCCCCGCCAGCTATAGATGGACTGGTCGTCGTCAGCGACGATGCACAGATTGCCATGGCTGCTGACCAGCTTTTCAATGATGGCATGCTGCACGTACGAGGTATCCTGGCTCTCATCCGTCAATACATAATCGTACCGCTGCTGGTAGCTCTGCAGCAATTGCTCATCTTCCTCAAGCGCCTGATTGGCGACAGTAAGCATATCATCATAATCGAGCAGCAGTGTATACGGATCAGCCTTTTTGAAGTCTTCGTAAGCTTCCAGAATAACGAGCGCATCCTTGACATCGCATTTGACTTTTCCCCACTCCGACTTGGCAAGCAGCTTGTTCTTAACAAAGCTGATGTAAGTTGTCAATTCATCCATCTCATCATCAGTAATATTCTCACCGACAATTGACTTGTACAGCTGTCGCAAAATCAGCTTTTTGTTGCGCGGCGGTTGATCGATCTCGAATTCCCCCTGCTCGCCGATGCTGGCTTCCCCTTCAATAATATGATAGTTCACCTTCATGCTGCGAAAATGATCGCGGACTACCGCAAAGGCTAAGCTGTGGATTGTCGAAAAGTCGACTGGAGCAAGCTCTGGGAAAAAACGCTGATATCTGGTCTTCATATCGCTGGCCGAAGCTTTGCTGAATGTTACCGCCTTGATCCGCCCGGCCTCAACTTCTTCTATCGACACAAGGTAACCAATCTTCATAATAATGGTGGTCGTTTTGCCTGAGCCTGGGGATGCAAGCAGAAGCAAGGCGCCCTTCGTATGGAGCACCGCCCGCTTCTGCACCTCATTTAATGCAATCCCTATCTCTTGTTTTTTTTGCCGAAAAAATTTCTCGCTTGCTCTCATTGCCTGCAAACCTCACTATTACTTTGACCTTTGTACATATATTAGCAGGATTCACCCGCTTCGAAAAGTTATTCCGCACGTCCGTTTAAAAACGCTGTGTTTTATACCACTTCTTGCGCGTCCCCGTGACTTTTTCCATGAACATGGAGTAGAGCGCCCTCAGCGAGATCAAGAGGAACAACTGCGCGTATGTAAAATAGGAGACGCATGAAAGGATAAAATTGCGGGTATTGCTCTGGCCAATGTCCGAAGACAATGCCAGATTGATCTGCAGCACGTAAATGTAATACATGAGCGCCCAGGCAATAATGAGATACACATAGACATCCTTTTCAAACTGAAACGGTGAAACGATCGATGAATCGAACAATCCGATAATCATGTACACAATATTCGTCACGAATAGAATATCTGAAACAATGATAGCCATCAAAAAGAAAAAGTAACTGGCCGCATAATAAAGCACATGAAGCTTGATTCGCCAGTTCGCCCTACCGAACAAGTGATGGATATTTTCCATGACCACGCTGAAATTCCCCTGCGCCCAGCGTTCTCGCTGCTTCATATAGACTTTCAGGTTTTCCGGCTCTTGCTGGTATGCTTCCGAATAGGGGGATAGCGCGATCAGTTGTCCTCTGCTCATAATATCGAAGGAAATTGCCGTGTCTTCCGTCAGCGCCTTGACATCCCAGCCACCGATGTCCCGCATGAGCGATGTCTTCATAATATAATTAGTTCCTGGGATCGTCCCCAGCTTGAACAGCTCCCACAAGCCGGTATGCAGAATGCGCTGGGCGGTGACCAGTTCCAGATTAATAAACTTCGTAAGAAAGTTCTGATCCCGATTGCGCGCCTTGTTCCGTCCGAATACCGCGCCGTACCGCTCAGGGTCTTCCATCGCCTTCTGCATCAAAAACAACAATGCGTTCGATTGGGGCGCCGCGTCGGCGTCATAAATACAAATCCATTCGCCTGTCACCAGTTCCAGCGCATCATTCAGCGCGCCTGACTTGCCGCCTGTGCCCTTGCGCTGCATCACCGTCACATTCCGCTCCTTGAATTCAGGCTGCTCGAGCAAAGCATGCACTCTGGCCGCTGTCTGATCGCTGCAGTTGTCGGCGACAACGATAAGCTGAACTTTATCCGCAGGGTAGTTCAGGCGAAGAATGTTGCGGACCGTAAAGGCGATGACCAGTTCCTCATTATGGGCAGGAACCATTACGGTGACGGTCGGGTAATCGTCGAGATTGTTCGGCATGACCGGCCCTTTCCTGTTCTGCCTGAATATAAACCGGATCGCGCCAGACATAATAACAATAGACTGCAGTACAGCAATCCAGATTAAAATGATAGACAACACCAATATGACGTCAACCACTCATTTCCCCCCGATCATACTTCTTATTGACCGCGGCGCGAAAAACAAGTGTAGCAATCGTTAAACCAACGATAGATACAAAGAAAAATAAGCTAACGATAATGCAAAGCGGGATAAACCAGTTCGTATAGGACACTAGAAAACGCCTCCTTATTCTCGGGTGTTGGGACTGTGCCTATATATATTCACCAATGACATCGGTCTCTGTCCGTCGTTCCAAAGTAGCCAGGACTTGATCAAGGTTCATATATTGGCTGAACTGTTCTTGCTGAAAAATAACGCTGCCAGCCCGGATGACAAGCTTTAATTGTCTGCCGTGCTTATCTTCAAATTGAACGTTCATTATCGCCTGCTTGATGCGGCCTGACAGCTGCTCCACATGATCCGCTCTCGTCATCGGCAGCAAAACAATGAAGCGCCCCCCATCAATGGAAAACTTGTAATCCTCGAACCGGATTTGCGCCTGTATCGTGCCTGACAGTTCCTTGAGCAGCTGCGCATACCTTGCAGAGCCCAGCGACTCCATAACGAGCGGCAGAAACTCGATTTTGAACATTGCCAGCGAGAACGTATACTGCTCGGAGTATCGGTTGGCAAGATTCGCTTGTTTAACCAAGGTATCTGCCAAAGCGTCCCGGTTGCCGAGTGTCGTATCCAGGTCGATCTGAGGCGTAATAGCTTTTAATTCCTCGATCCTCTCCAAAATTCGCTTGCTGCGAATCAGCCGCTTCTTGATGAAAGCAGCGATAATGACATTGGCCGGCAGGATGAAGATCCAGGCGAATTTCAGAAAATCCAGATCGGCAAAGGCTGCCAAATAAACGAAATAACTGACCAGAAACACAAATACACCGACAACTGCAACCCCCATCGGCAGAAAAAAACCGGCCAGCAGTGCCGCTAAAATTCCCAAACTGAACAGAAAATGCGTCGTGCTGTAAGATTGATCAGCGTAAACTTTGAGATAAACAAGCAGTTCTTGCGCCATTGTTATGAAAATTAATAACATATACCCGATTTCAGCACGTTTGATTGACTTCCCGGTGTTCATCGCTCTCCCTCTTTCTCTACGTTGTCGGGCAAATACTATAATTCTACTTTTTCATTCAAATTTCGACAATTTGCGGGCATAAGGTATCGTTGATCTTAGCGATAGCCCCATTGCAATGGCCGGATCAATATCGCCGCTGCGCGTTCCCATCATTGCCGCTATACATTAGCGGACCTTCAGCGCGGTCTCGGCAAGCAGCGGTAACAAATTATCAAACAGATGGGTGTTGCCGTCAAACACGTAACCTCCGCTATACAATGCATCCGTGCTGCGCAGCGCAATCATGCGCTCATGCAACTGCTTGGCCCATGCTCGATCATCCTGTTCGACGGCAAGCAGGATGGCAAGTCCGTAGACTGCGGGAGATTCATAGGAAACCTCCTGCGCTCTGCTCGCCCGGTCATAACGCCCCATGAGCTTGTGTTCCTGACTGAATTCCGTCTTAAGAAAGCTTGCAAGGACATCCGTATTCCCCCCCAAGGTTGTACGGTGGATCGCAACAATCAGTTGGTCGATCAAATTGACCGACGCATCATAGCGATATTCCCGGGCTGCAATATCGTACACTTTGGGATAAAACAATCCGTCATCCGGCATATGCCTGAGCAGATCGGCATGCCGATCGAATATGGACTTGTCAATGAATCCGGCGTCAAGCATCATCGCAAGGGCAGCCGAATCGATGTAGACCAAACTCAACGTGTCCGGCAGCTCTTCCCTTGCAAAGTCATAAAAGTCCGTATAATAGCCATCTTTACGAACTTTGGACAGAAGCGTCTCGGAGATTGCCTTCGCTGTCTTCAAATAGTGCTCTTCCTCCCAAAGCTTGGCGGCCTTCAGCAAGCTGCCCACAATTCGAAAGTCGTCGCCAAGCGCATTGGTGTTGGCATGGATTGCGCCATCCGAGTCCCGCTTCCAAGCAATATATTGCTGCGGGGTAACATAATTGTTCATTAACTGCTCGTAGCCCTCCTGAAACAAGGCATGGTTCTTGATCAGCAGCGCATATTGCATCCACAAACCGAGTGATTCGGAAAGCGCTTCGCGGCCTGCCACAATATCTTCATGCTCGGACTTGCTATGTTTAAGATATGTAGCCAATGTTCCGTTCGCGTTCATCATATGCCGCTTAATAAACGATTCGGTAGGCGATACGGCTGGTTTCATCTCTAACCCCCTCACTGCAACAACGACAGCTGCACTGAGCAAAATCAGTATGACTGCAGAAATTACATAGTTTTTGTATCTGCGGGCGGCAGTTGTCTTCTTGTTCATTCCGCTTCGGCGACCATACCCTCTATTCTATTAACCCTTGGAAAAAGAAAAAGGATGTCTCCCTGGTCATGAACTATAGCAGCTCACTAAAGGAACATCCTTCCGAAAACCAAAGGTAAGGGAATTATACCAAATGATTGCATTTGTGAAAAGGAGCTAAAGACTCATCCTCAATTGTGCCAGTATTGTCAACTGAGCGATAAAGAATTTCATAGGATTTGTTGAGAACTATTTAAGTTGAACTAATGAACCGCCTCGTTAGAACTTGATGCAAAGACGATCGGTACCTGAGCAAAGGTGCAAGAGTCATCATGGAAAATCGTTTATAGTTTACTTTATGAAGGCGAAATCTATCAATCTGTATGATGAATCATATACAATAGCTCATCCGGCGATTATTTCGACTATTCTGTATGAAAAATCATATACAATAGTTCATCCGGCGAACATTTCGACGATTCTATATGAAAAATCATATACAATCTCATCCGGCGAACATTTCGACGATTCTGTATGAAAAATCATATACAATAGTTCATCCTTCGATTATTTCGACTATTCTGTATGAAAAATCATATACAATAGCTCATTCGGCAATTATTTCAACGATTCTGTATGAAAAATCATATACAATAGCTCATCCGGCGATTATTTCGACGATTCTGTATGAAAAATCATATACAATAGTTCATCCGGCGAACATTTCGACGATTCTATATGAAAATTCATACAGATTAACAGGTATGCCGTGTGAAGCTCGCTCAAGGGGAAGACACTAAAGCCATCTCCCCCTTTGCAAAAATGGCTCACTCGGGACGCGCTAATCAATGAAATGAAGGGTGCGCACGCTGTTTTTTCCCTCTATCCCCGCTCGCTTGCCGTTCTTTTTATAAAAGTCCGATTTTGCCCTTCATCGATCTTTTTCTGGGAACATGGCTTCTAAACAGCGAATTACACAATCGTTTGCTAGTCTTTAGTTCAATTTAAATAGATATTTTGAATTTGAGAAAAATCCAGAACAATTTCCGATAAAATTATCAGCATATAAAAAAGACCGTCACCAGATCAAGTTGATCGAAGCGCAGTCTTTCATTTTAAGTACAGAGTTTTAGTACGTTCATTCTTTAGTAATCGTTTCTTTACATCCGCTGCCGCTGCGCCTCGAACAACAGCGCTGTTGCCGCCATCGCTACATTCAGCGATTCAGCCTGGCCGCGCATCGGGATAATGACCGCATCGCTCATAGCGTGCTGCGTCGTTTCGGACAGTCCGGTTGCCTCGCTACCCAACATGAGCCATGTCGGCTGTGTCCAATCATAGCTATAGCAGGACTTGTCCGCCTGCAAGCTGGTGCCGATCAACGCAATACCGTGGCGCGACGCTTCAGCAAGCAGGTCGGGCAGCTTCGCTTCCAACACCGGCAAGTGGAACAGCGAGCCCATCGTCGAGCGGACCGTCTTCGGATTGTACAGATCGACGCAGCCTTCGCCGAGAATAACGGCATCCGCTCCGACGGCATCCGCACTTCGTATAATCGTGCCTACATTCCCCGGGTCTTTCACACCATCGAGCACAACAACCAGCGCATTGCTCCGATAGAGCGCTTCATGGTCAGGCTTCGGCTTGCGCACGATGCCAAATACAGGCGGCGGGGAATCCGTCCCTGTGCATTTGGACATGACCTGGGTTGTCACCGCAGCCCGCTCCACATCAAGCCGGGACTGCACGAGCGACTCCAGTTCCAGCGGCATGCCCCGGTCCATATCGTAAACAATCCAGGCGACATCACTGCCTGAACGAACCGCCTCCTCCACTGAACGCACACCTTCAACGATGAAGCATCCGGTACGGTCGCGGTATTTTTTCTCCAGCAGCGCGGTCCATTCCTTCACACGGGCATTTTGCAAAGACGTAATTATCATCTCTTTATGATTCATTCAGTTCATCAGCCTTTCGAATATGCGAGCTCCAGCCTCGTCAAATCGGTGTTTTTTCCAACAATGACAAGAATGTCATCTTCTTCAATTAAGTCTTCCGCATTCGGCGAAATATTCATTTTGGTGCCCGTTTTAATCGCCATGACATTGCAGCGATGTTTGGCGCGCACATCCAACTGCTTAAGATTTTTGCCAATCATCGTTCCGGTTGCTTTAATTTCCGCGATACTGTAGTCGTCAGACAGTTCAATAAAATCCAAAATGTTCGGTGAGATCAGATGATGAGCAACACGGAAGCCCATATCCCGCTCAGGGAAAACAACCTTGTCGGCGCCGATTTTATGAAGCACTTTGCCGTGCAGGTCATTTTTTGCTTTGACAATGATCGTACTTACACCCAGTTCTTTGAGAATCAGCGTTGTTAGTATGCTGGATTGAATATCTTCGCCAATGGCCACAACTACGACATCGAAATTGCGCAAGCCAAGCGAGCGCATCGCTTCTTCATCTGTGGAATCAGCGGTAACCGCATGCGTAACCACATGGATGACTTCTTGAATCCGCTGTTCGTTCGCATCGATGGCCAACACCTGAAAACCCATTTCAAACAATGATTTGGCTACACTTGAGCCAAAACGTCCGATACCGATCACTGCAAATTGCTTTTTCGCCAAGCTCGTCCACCCTTTCACCCAGAACGCAAACGCTTCTCGTCTCCATCGGCGGGACAGGAAGAAAAACGTTTCGCGAAGAAATTACAAGCACTTATTGTGAATTCCCTATGTAAAACCATATATTTAACATTGCTGCTGCCTTTAGTATATCACACGGACGATGAATGCACGCGCTACCTAAAGGGCATAGTATACACGAACAAGACTTGCCTTAGGAGGTTAAAAAGTAATGAACGACATTGATTTGCGGCAAGCGATTATACAGCGTGTAGCCAGTAAAAGCGATGAGGAATTAACGGATGTTATCGAAAGCTCCATCGGCGCGGATGAGCGCACTCTGCCGGGCTTGGGCGTACTGTTTGAAATGGTATGGCAAAAAAGCACAGAGGCTGCTCGCAAGAAGATGGTTACCGCTTTGCAGAACAGTCTGGATACCATCAAGCCCGCAACCCACTCCTAATTATCGATGAACAAAATGCCTGTATAAAGGAGCACAGCCAACACTCTTCCTTTGTACAGGCATTACCGTTTTGCTGCTAATTGTGCTGCGTGTAGTACGGCTTGCTCTCATAAACCAAGGAGCCGTTGACTAACGTATGTGTGACCATCGGGTAGTTGTCGAACAACTCCACGACGATAAGATCAGCCAGTTTGCCTGGCTCCAGTGAGCCCACCGACGCAGCGCTGCCCAGTGCTTTGGCCGGATACAGCGTCCCCATACGGACAGCCTCAGGCAGATCGACAATGCCTTCTTCACGCAATTTGAAAATCGCGGCCAGCATGGAGGAAGGATGATAATCCGAGCATAAAATGTTCGCGGCTCCTTCCGCAATCGCATCGACTGCACGCAGATTTTTGTCATGAGAACCGCCCCGAACAACGTTTGGCGCCCCAACACATACATAGAGTCCCTCTGCAATTGCATGTCTGGCGGTCTCCAGATTCATCGGGAACTCGCTCACGCTTACTCCAAACTCTTTGAACTCATCGATGCGCTCCGGAGAATCATCATCATGGGAGGCTACAGCAATTCCGTTGTCTGCTGCGATTCTGCCCAGCTTTTGCAAATGCGACCAGTCTACCAATTGCTGCCGCTCCAGCAGCTCACGCACAATTTCCTTCACTTCATAGACGTCCACACCTTGATTTTTCATCACATATCGCTCGAAAGAACCCGGGGCGCGATATTGTCCTTGCCCTGGCGAGTGGTCCATAAAAGACAAATAGTCTACCGCACGATCACGAACAAATCGTTCGACAATCGGCAGACCATCCAGGTGAGCGACCTCATAGCGCAGATGAATACCATGCCGTACCATCGCCCTGCGCTCCCGGTAACGATGAATGAGCTCAATCATTTGGGTCAACAGGTGGTCGCCACGGAGGCTGAGCCCCACACCCAGCGACAGGGAGTGATACATCGAGGTAATACCATGTACGGGAAGCTTTCGCTCAAATTCAATTAACGCCGTTTCCAAAGGGAACAACGTATTGGGACGCGGCTGAACTTCTTTTTCAATCGCATCGCAGTGGATATCGATAAGACCGGGCAAAATATATTTTCCCTGCGCTTCGATGACAACCGCTTCCGGCTCAGCGTGCTGCGCAGCGATGTCTGTAATGACGCCGTCCTTGATTGTCACATCTGCAACTTCAAGCCTGTCTGGCAGTACAACCGTTCCGCCTCGAATTACAATCGGCAACATAACGCGTCCTCCTTCATTCAACATTTACATCTATTATATAAAAAATAGACAGGCCGGGAAAGCGCGCTGAACGCTTCCCTGGTCCTGCCTCGTTATAGGTTTGTTTATGATGCCAGTTCTAAGTTAATTAACTGCCGGCATTGGCGCTGGACGCTCGCATGTGCTCTGCATGTCATAATGCTTGCCGTCCCGCGAAGCGTCATGGAAACCGTGCATTGCTTCCAGCACATGATAGGCCATCTCTCCACTGGCGCGGTGCGGCTCGCCGGCAGCGATTGCGCGTGCCATATCCGCTACTCCGATGCCGCGGTTGTTGTCGATATTGTCATGCGTCAGAGCAATTTCTTCCCAATCCCCGCCAGCGCGGCGCAGTTTCACGACCCCGCCAAACCCGTTCGGATCAGGCACAAGCAGGCTCCCCTTGCTGCCATGAATTTCGATATTCGGCAGCACGCTGCCCCCCGGTGCATCGAAGCTGGCAATGAGGGTGCCGACGGCGCCATTTTCGAAGTCCATTACGCCGCTGATCAGCGTCGGTGTCTCCACCTGAATCTTCTCTCCGTATTTAGGCTTGCTTGTAATTGTCCGCTCCGGGTATGAAATGACAGCGGAGCCTGTTACACGGCGGATTGGTCCAAGCAGCGTAACGAAAGCCGTCAAATAATAAGGTCCCATATCGAACATCGGGCCGCCGCCGAGCTTGTAGTAGAATGCCGGGTCCGGATGCCAGCTCTCATGTCCACCGCCGATTACAAATCCTGCGACAGATACAGGCGTACCGATTGCTCCATCGTCAATAAGCTTGCGGCAGGTTTGAATGCCGCCGCCAAGGAACGTCTCCGGCGCGCCGGAAACACGCAGTCCCTTTTCTTTGGCAAGGCTCAGAATCTGCTGCCCTTCTTCCCGGGTTACGGCAAGCGGCTTCTCCACGTACACATGCTTTCCAGCAGCCAGCGCTTGCAGGCAGACAGCAGCATGCGCCTGCGGGATGGTCAGATTTACAACAATATCAATGTCCGGATCATTCAGCAACTCTTCTACCGTGTAGGCTTTGGCAAGCCCGAATTCTTCCGCTCTTGCCTGTGCTCGCGCAACGTCCAGATCTGCGCAAGCGTACAGCTCAACTTCAGGATACGCTGACAAGTTATTGAAATAGATATGACTGATGTTTCCACAACCAACAATGCCGACTTTAGCTTTTTTCATTCGCCGCTTCATCCTCTACTATAATTGATTGTCTGCCATGCCTGTGTAGGCAGCTTTTTTGTTAAGCCCTGCAGCTGCCACCTTGCCGGCCGCCGTCCATAGGAAACCTCTGCGCATCAATTCTTTCACTACCGGAATATCAATAATGTTTGCTACATGACCGAGCGAGTTGTAATAAACGCGCCCCACGCCCCAACGCTTCGTCCAGACGACCGGCATATCGACGGCTTTGTTAAGCGAATGCGGTCCGGAGGTAATCGGGAAGCGCGTAGTAGCCAACACTTCTACTGCTGGATCAACATGAAGATAGTACTGCTCCGATGCCACCACGAAGTCTTCAATCCCCTCTACAAGCGGGCTGGAACTATGTTTAATATTTACGGCATATTCCACACCGTCATTGCCGGGATGCGCCACCCAATTTCCGCCCGTCATAAACTGCCAGTCAACATTTTCGCGGAAAGAATCACACATCCCGCCATGGCAGCCTGCCAGTCCTGTTCCGGCTTGTACCGCTGCAGATACATTATTGACAAGATCCTGCTCAATACGTCCCATTGTCCATACCGGTACGATCAGATCAAGTTCCTTCAGCTTCTCCGCGTCAGCGAACGCATCCAATGTATCAGATACCTCTACTTCAAAACTTTCCTGCTCCAATACATCCCGAAAAATTCCTGCAACCTGCTTCGGCTCATGGCCGTCCCATCCGCCCCATACGATCAATGCTTTTTTTGTCACTGTTTTTCCCGCCTTTCTATGTTGCCTGCTATATACCCCATTGCATCCTTGCCGCCGCGCCTATTGCGCTTGTTGCTCTTCCTACCGTTACGCCTGCAGCTCAGACAGTTTCACCCATCTGCGCTCTTCAATCGAAAGATCTACTGCTTCCAGTACTTCCTGACACTTCACGCCATCGACAAAATTCGGTACGGGCTGGCGATCTTCGCGAATCGCCGTCATCAACTCATGCACTTCGTGGGTGAAAGTATGCTCGTAACCGATCGTATGCCCCGGCGGCCACCATGCATCCATGTAGGCATGTACAGGATCTGTCGCCAGCACCCGGCGGAAACCTTGCACATCCGCATCATCAGATGCAAAATAAACTTCCAGTTCATTCAACCGTTCAAAATCGAACTTAATGCTGCCTTTGCTGCCGTTAATTTCGAAAGCGTTCGTAGAACGGTGTCCTGCGGCGAAGCGAGTCGCTTCGAAGCTGCCAAGCGCGCCGTTTTCAAAACGGGTCATAAACAATGTCGCATCATCCACCGTCACCTGGCCACGAGGAGCATCCTTGCTGCCCTTGGCGCTAAGTCCGGTCATCGTCTCCGGCAGCGGACGTTCCTTGATGAACGTTTCGCTCATGCCGATAACTTCGGAAAACTCGCCTACCAAGTAACGCGCCAGATCGATCAAATGCGCCCCGAGATCGCCATGCGATCCTGAACCGGCAATCTCCTTCTGCAGCCGCCATACGAGCGGGAAGTCCGGGTCCATAATCCAATCCTGCAAAAACCAGGCGCGGAAATGATGAATTTCTCCGATTCGTCCTTCCTCGATCAATTTGCGTGCCAGCAGCACCGCCGGTGTAAAGCGATAGTTGAAGCCTACCATATGCTTGACGCCCGCCTTCTCCGCGGCCGCCAGCATCGCCCTGGAATCCTCCAATGAAAGCGCCAACGGTTTTTCACAGAAAACATGTTTGCCCGCCTCCGCAGCGGCAATTGCAATTTCCTTGTGCGCATCGCTAGGCGTATTGATATCAACCAAATCAATGTCGTCACGTGCAATTAATTTGCGCCAGTCCGTCTCAGCCTCGTCCCAGCCAAACTGTGCACGGGCTTGTTCTACGCCTGCGGCATCCCGTCCGCAGATCACCTTCATTTCCGGACGCGGCGCGTCCGGGAGGAACATCGGAAGTGCGCGATAAGCGTTGCTGTGCGCCTTCCCCATAAATTTATAGCCAATCATGCCAACTTTCACATTGCTCATCTTCTAAATCCCGCCTCTCGAAAAGTTAAACGCATACAATCATGACAATTTTGCCAGCTTCGCTTTTTCATGTCAGACACGATACATCAGCGTGGAGGCCCGAAGCACCAATTGCACTTCCAGCTTATCCGCCACCGCTTGCCGTTCATCTGACGCTCGCTGCTGTCCTTCAGACTGGAGCAGCCGGGAAGCGGCAATTGCTCCCAAATCATAGAACGGGACCGCAACGGAAGACAACTGCGGGTCCGTCAGCTGTGAACCTTCCGAATCGTCATAGCCGATTAGCGCCACATCTTGCCCCGGCGTTATTTGTTCTTCTCGCAAACCTTGAAGCAATCCGATTGCCATCCGGTCATTTGCTGCGAATACACCATCAATACGTCCATCGCGGATCGCTCCTGCAATCGCTTTAGCATTGGCATATCCGCTGGTTCTGCTGTAATTTCCACTGAACTGCAACGCCGGGTCAGGAGCGAGTCCATGCTGCTGCAGTGCCTGTTGATACCCCCGAAGTCTGTCTACGCTGTTCGAATAGCTGATCGGACCGTTCAGAAAAGCAACTTTGGTGCACCCTTGCGCAATGAGGTGAGAAACGGCCGCTACACTGCCCTGAACATGGTCCGCCTCCACCGTCGGAAAAGCTTCTCCCTCAAATCGCTGATTCACGAGACAAAATGCATGCCCTTCTCGCTGCAAGCCGGCAAGCGCTGTACGTTCCTCCGGCGTATCCTGTGTACCCAGCATAATGCATGCATCTATCTTCTGTGTCCGAAACAGCAGATCATAATTCCTTGGCTCGTCGGGAGCCAAAAACATAAGGAGCAGATCATACCCTGCCAGTTTAGCCGTTTCACCAATACCGCTTAGAATTTCCGAGAAGTAGTACGTGGAAAACAAACGCACCTTGGGAACGACAGGCACAATAACGCCCAGATTCCCGCTCTTCCTTCTCGCAAATCGTTGAGCCAACGCATTGGGCACATAACCAAGCTGTGCAGCCGCCTCCTCGACCTTGCGGCGTGTTGCTTCCCGCACCAGGCCGCCGCCGCTTAACACGCGTGACACCGTCGCCTCCGATACCCCTGCCCGCTTCGCTACTTCTTTTCTGCTGATAGGTCCTTCCTCCATACTCCAGAGTTTCTGAACCGAATAACCAAATTGGAAAACTCCAAAATGTACACGCGTTCATTTTCGCATGAAAATGACCCATTGTCAATCAAGATCATCTTCTTTTTTTCAGGAGAAACGGTGAATACAAAATGAAGAACAGTAGCAGGGCGATAACTTCCAACGCAAGCAAATACCAGGGCCAGGGGCCAAGCAAATCAAGCAGTGACACCGTCGACGGCTTTCGCGACACAAACATATAATTGCCGCCCGTCAGCAAATTGACCGGATAAACAACCAGCAGCAAGCCATTCAGGAACAGCATCGTGCGATAAATGGACTTCACGGTCGGCTTGAACTGCTCGACAGCCGTTAAGTAAATCGCCGCTGCCACCGTGCCGCCATGTCCGACAAAGAAATAAAAGTACCAGAAATGAGGAAACCCGATTTCGAGCACAGGCGTGAGCAGTGCCTGCAAAGCTCCGCTGATTCCGGCAAAATAAACTAGCTCGTACAAGCGATAACTTCGTGTCAGCAGCGCTGCCGCGGCGAGCAGCAGCATAATGGTGCAAAGCTGCAGCGGCAACGCTTCCGCAGCGAGCCATGCATCGGCCGTTATGTACCACACCTGCAGCGCTCCATACAAAACAATCAGCATGATTGCCAGCCCGAAGCGGATGGCCCGTTTCCAGATGGGGCGCCGCAGAACGCTGCGAAACATAACGATTCCGACAAGCACGCTAACGAGCACCAGCAGCGCGAGCAGATGCTCTGAGGAATACATTCTGAATTCCGGGCCATTCGGGCCAAAAAAACCTGTCATGTTCCATGCCCCTCCCTCTCGTGCAAAATCAATGATTGATTATTCAGATTGTTGCGGGATGCGGGTTGACTATGGGGATGTGGGGCTCTTCGCGTTGCAGGCTGACTCAGGGAGGCGGGTTGCTTCGCGCTGCAGGCTGACTCAAGGATGGGAATGCTTCACGTTGCAGGCTGACTCAAGGATGGGGATGCTTCGCGTTGCAGGCTGACTCAAGGATGGGGATGCTTCGCGTTGCAGGCTGACTCAAGGATGGGGGATGCTTCGCGTTGCAGGCTGCTTCCAATCGCCATTCAAAGTCGGATTTCTTATCTTAATTTCAAAAGGTTGAAATCCGACTTTAAAAAGCGACCACTTCGTTTTTCCAGCACACTGCACCCCTTCGCTACCCTTCCACCCAGTAGGCAAGCACTGATTCTCAGGTAGCCATTATTAACATTTTATATTCTTCTGACATCATTCCACGCATCCACATGGGATGCGACTCCGAGGCAAAATTCATTTTTAAATTAGACGGACATTTCAATCCACGCAACCACATGGGATGCGACTTTACAGGAATAGCTGTTGTTGATTCGCTTGATGATTTCAATCCACGCATCCACATGGGATGCGACTCGGGCAGATATATCGGAACTGAAACGGCTGAAACATTTCAATCCACGCATCCACATGGGATGCGACGGGGTAAATTCTTGGTTCAACCCAGCGCGCCTTAATTTCAATCCACGCAACCACATGGGATGCGACTGAGCGTTGCGGATACACAGCAGATCGGGACGAATTTCAATCCACGCAACCACATGGGATGCGACCGGTAATTCCGTTGATTCTGGAATACAGGGCGGTCGATTTCAATCCACGCAACCACATGGGATGCGACAGCATGGCCGCAAGGCATCCTCACGGGTATCTCGATTTCAATCCACGCAACCACATGGGATGCGACTTGCAATCTATTTGGGGAAAACTCCGCGCTAAAGATTTCAATCCACGCAACCACATGGGATGCGACTCAGATCGAACAACAAACAAACGGAGGCGATTGATTTCAATCCACGCAACCACATGGGATGCGACAAAACGCCTGCCAGAATTCTTCTTCGTGCCCCTTATTTCAATCCACGCAACCACATGGGATGCGACCCAGCACAATGTGCTGATTACATCAGACTTCAAAATTTCAATCCACGCAACCACATGGGATGCGACAGCGATTTTGGGCTCAAAACGGCCCAAAAATTGATTGTGATACTATAAAAATCACTATTTTGGTTTATTATAGCCAAATATAATTACTTTTTTTGTGATTTATTTGAATTAAAAGTTAATTATTTGGTGCGAATGTCCCGGGGTTTTCATGTGCACTATACGTTCGCACCAGCCATTCGCACTCTAAATATAAGATCAAATTCTTTCCAAGTCAACAGTGTATTCTCATTAGATAATTTACTAATTCATCGTAATGATCCCTTAATTAGAACACAGGTTACGATATTGTGGTTGTATACCCTATCTCAGTTACGTCGCAACAGAGGTAAATTGCCCGAAAATGCAGCCACCTCATGCAATAGCACACACAAATCTTCCTTATGCTGTAACCTGAGTTAGGGTATACAAGCGAAAAGAATCTAGTTGCTCCCTTATAAGCATATCCGACATTCTCCACACGAAGGATACCCAGAATGTAACCACACGTTCTAATTGTTACTTATTCCCAAAAGAAAACAAGCCCTTGGAGAATCCAAGAGTCTGCACATTGATCCCTTATTTTGCCTGAATATAGCCTGATGCACCACGCAAGGCGTTTTGCAACCAGCTTGTAATCGTACAACGAATCTTCGCGCAGTCTGCCTGCGGAAATCAAGGGATGGGACTAATCGCACGAAGCAAGAGATTAAAGAGATTGAGATTTCAATCCACGCACCCGCATGGGATGCGACGTTGATCATCCAGTACTTCCGGTCAGACACAATGATTTCAATCCACGCACCCGCATGGTATGAAACATTCGATTTAACCCGCTGGACGGGAAGGGTGTCATTTCAATCCACGCACCCGCATGGGATGCGACCACCTGCGACACACGCAATTGTGGAGTATGGCGTATTTCAATCCACGCATCCGCATGGGATGCGACGTGCCTTCTGCAGCTTTTTCTGCGCTGCCAGCTTCGAATTTCAATCCACGCATCCGCATGGGATGCGACTTGTTAGGCGTTATGATTAACACCATATGGCGTCATTTCAATCCACGCATCCGCATGGGATGCGACTTGCCTATATTAAGCGCCTGCGGGATGAGGGCAAATTTCAATCCACGCATCCGCATGGGATGCGACAGGTCAACAAGATCAATGCCGATGTAAAAATTAAGATTTCAATCCACGCATCCGCATGGGATGCGACAGCGATTTTTTGCCCAAAAAGGGCATAAATTCATTGTTTCAGCTTGTAAAAGTAGATTACCTCTAATAATTAACTCAAAAAAACTCCCTTTCATTTCATTAAAATGGAATATAAAGTTAATTCATTGGTGCGAATGCTCCTGGGTTTTCATGTGCACTATACATTCGCACTAGTCGTTCGCACTTGTAACAGGTTCTATCTAAAAATCAATAGTTGTCGCGAGAGAGTAAGGAAGCGAAGGGTGCTGGGTGCTGGAAAAACGAAGTGGTCGCTTTTTAAAGTCGGATTTCAACCTTTTGAAATTGGAATAAGAAATCCGACTTTGAATGGCGATTGGAAGCAGTCTGCAACCCGAAGTCATCCGCCATCCGCTTCCTGAAGCAGCCTACGACCTGCTACCCCGCAACCAGCGCAACTTTCCCATCCAAAGCTTTGACCTAAATATATTACCTAAACCTTTCCAAGTCAACAAAATTACGCAAGTACAAGGCCACTTTATAATACATATTATTTTGCAATATTGGAATTAACAAGTTTGCATTTTAACCTGATCGTTTATATTGAGAAAGCTCACCAGATTTTGTATAATTAGAACGCAATTACTTTAAGGTAAAGGATGATCATGTTGTCCATCTCGTATCACATTGCTCAGAAAAGCCAGTTGGAAACAAGGGAACTGCTGCTTTTGGAGCAAGAAGTCAAAAACCATGGAAAAAACATGGTTGTCGCCTATATACTCTGGTACTTCCTTGGTTTATTTGGCGCACATAATTTTTATATGCAGCGTAATGGGGTTGCCGTTGCACAACTCGTTCTAACAATCACTATTATCGGACTTTTTGTTAATGTGATCTGGCTAATTGTGGATGCATTCCTGCTGCATCAATGGGTAAAAGATCATAACCAGCATCTCGAAGCCAGAATCATCGATCAAATGCTCTCCAATCGTCATTTTGAAACGGCAATGAACAGACCCTATTAATGCTGACCCGTCAGGATTTGACGATAAATGAACTGGTCATTTTCCGATCAGAAATCAGTCGAACCGAGGAAGTCGCTAATGCTGGCCTATTAGATTGCTGATCGGCGGTCATCTCGGTGTGCATCGCTTTTAATTAAAACGTACAGGTACTGCGGTGATTCAACTTGGGCTGTTTTGTTCCTCATAGCTAGCTATGTTATGCTGGTCGTTTTTGCCGCATTTGATCTCAAACTTATAATGTTGTTGTTCCTGCTGCCCTTATTATAGCTGCAGCGACATTGTTCATCTGGTTTATCATCGATTTATGTCTTCTCTCCCGAATGGTCAGAGAATATAATATACAGAATGAACAGCAGTTGTTAGAGCAGCTTTACACCCTTCGACTGCAAGCACCACGTATACTGCCCTGATTCAGCCGCAGTTATTGTTCACCCAGGAAGCTAAACATTACCGTTCTGCACATAAAAGCGAGCCTCAGCAATTCCAACTGGAACTGCTGAGGCTCGCTCTTTTTAACTGCTATTAAAGGATGCAGCCGCCCTGACGCCTCTGTTACGGCGCCGTCTCCAAAAATTTGGATGACGGGTTTTTATCCATTGCGGTACGCATCGCATACTCGTTTTCAAACAAAGCGACATAATTGCCCTTCTTGTCTGTTACGAGCGTGGAGTTGATGCGGTACTTGGATGGATCAACCTTATCATCAACGATCCAGCGGGCAAACTGATAAGGCATTCGGTGCAATTGAATATCGACACCGTATTCGCCCTTCATCCGGTATTCGAACACTTCGAACTGAAGCTGTCCGACCACCCCGAGAATCGTGTCCTCGAACCCGCCTGCAGTACGGAACACCTGAATGGTGCCCTCCTCTGTCAGCTGATCGATTCCTTTTTGATACTGCTTATGTTTGAGCGCGTTTTTGACAGTTACTTTGGCAAAAATCTCAGGCGAGAACACCGGAAGCTCGTCAAAGGTAATCTCTCCGCTCTGAGACAATGAATCGCCAATCCGGAAAATGCCGGGATCAAACAATCCGATAATATCGCCTGGGTACGCTGTTTCCACAATATCCCGATCTTGCGCCAGAAACTGCTGCGGTTGCGACAGCTTGATGTCCTTGCCTACACGTACATGCTTGACGCCCATCCCCCGCTCGAAGCGGCCGGAGCATATACGCAGAAAAGCGATACGGTCACGGTGCGCCGGGTTCATATTCGCCTGAATCTTGAACACATAACCCGAAAATTTCTCGCCTGTCGGTTCGATTGGCCCATCAGTACTGTTGCGCGGAGCTGGTTTGGGAGCAAGCTTCAGGAAGCTTTCCAAAAACGTCTGCACTCCAAAATTGTTGACCGCACTTCCGAAAAATACCGGCGTAAGCTCGCCTTTGCTTACTTTCTCATAATCGAACGGATCGCCTGCTACATCGAGCAGCTCCAGCTCGCCGCAAAGCTGATCATGCAGAAACTCGCCAGCCATCTCACGAATGACGGCATCATTATAATCATCCACTTTGCGGACTTCGATCTTCTGATGATCGTTGCCCTGAAACAGCTCGACCTGCGAATTCATCCGGTCGTAAACGCCGCATAACTCCCTGCCCATGCCGATCGGCCAGTTCATCGGTACAGAACGGATGCCCAGTACCTGCTCAATCTCCTCCAACAGTTCAAACGGGCTGCGTCCCTCGCGGTCCAGCTTGTTGATGAAGGTGAAGATTGGAATGCCACGCTTGCGGCATACCTGGAACAGCTTGATTGTCTGTGCCTCCACACCCTTCGCGACGTCGATCAACATAACGGCGCTATCGGCTGCAGTCAGCGTACGATAGGTATCCTCACTGAAATCCTGGTGACCGGGTGTATCCAAAATATTGACCCGGTGACCAAGATAATCGAACTGCATGACGCTTGAGGTAACTGAAATACCACGCTGCTTCTCGATTTCCATCCAGTCGGATGTTGCATGCCGACTTGCTTTTCTTGCTTTTACCGAGCCGGCCATCCGGATTGCTCCACCGAACAGCAGCAACTTCTCCGTAAGTGTCGTTTTACCCGCATCCGGGTGAGAGATGATGGCGAATGTCCGCCGTCGATCCACTTCTTGCTGTAATTCATCTTTTAACGTTTTGCCCATGCTTGCCTGCCCTTTCTATTTGCCCGAGTTGGACACCCAGATCACATTATCCTCTTCCTGCCCGTTAACCGGCCACCAATGGAAACCATCTCTGGCCAGCAATTCATCAGCCGCTTTTGGTCCCCAAGAGCCCGCAGGATAGGTGTGTAATTCCGCTTCTTCCGCTTGCCATGCAGCGGCGATTTTATCTACGAATGCCCAGGCTTGCGACACTTCATCCCAACGTGTGAAGTAAGTCGAATCACCACGCGCCGCATCATAAATCAGACGTTCGTAAGCCTCAGGCGTATTGATGCCGACCATGCAGCTTTGGCAGAACTCCATCGCTACCGGCTGTACCTGAGAATCCGATCCCGGTTTTTTAGCATTGATTTTAATATAAATCCCTTCTGTCGGGTTAACCCGAATGACAAGCAGGTTAGGCGACAAATTGTGGCGGCTCGCAAACAGTACATTTTCCGGCATGTTTTTGAACTCGATCACAACTTCGGTCGTTTTGACCGGGAGACGCTTGCCTGTGCGGATGTAAAAAGGCACGCCCGCCCAACGGAAGTTATCCACATTCACTTTGGCTGCAAAATAAGTTTCCGTCATGGTGTTAGTTCCAACGGAATCTTCCTCACGATAGCCTTTGAGCGGTTTGTCGCGCAGCGCGCCTTCCGTATATTGGCCTCGCACAACATCGCCGTAAACCCGCTCCGCTGACGCATACTGGCGAAGTGAGCGCAGCACCTTCACCTTCTCGTCACGAATATCTTCGCCATGCAGACGGCTTGGCGGCTCCATCGCAATCATCGTCAGCATCTGCAGCATATGATTTTGTCCCATATCGCGCAGGGCGCCTGACTTGTCATAATATCCGCCGCGTTCCTCTACGCCCACCGTTTCCGACAGCGTTATCTGCACATTGGCAATATGCTTGTTATTCCAAAGCGGCTCGAAGAAGGCATTCGCAAAACGGATGACTTCAATGTTCTGCACCATTTCCTTGCCAAGGTAGTGGTCAATACGATAGATTTCTTCTTCCTTGAACACTTGGCTGATCTGATCATTCAACTGCTGGGCCGAAGGCAGATCATAGCCGAAAGGCTTCTCAATAATGACACGGTGCCAGCCTTTGGATTCCAACAGGCCGCCATCGCGCAAATTAAACGAAACCGGCCCAAACAATTCTGGTGCCAGCGCCAAATAGAACAGACGATTGCCCTGAATGCCAAACTTGGCGTCCAGGTTAGTGGACAAGCGCTCCAGCTCGCGGAACCCTTCCACATTATTAATATCAAGAGACATGTATACAAAATGCTCGACAAACCGGTTCCAGAGCGCCGAGTCGTCAGCATCATAGCGGCAAAATTCCTGGATCGATTCAAAAACATCATTGTGAAACTGATCATCGGTTCTTGGTCTGCGGGCAAGCCCTACAACAGCAAAATCGTCGGCCAGCTTGCCTTCCTTATATAAACTGAACAGAGCAGGATACAGCTTCCGGCGCGCCAAGTCGCCCGTAGCTCCGAACAAGTAAAACACGGCGCCTGCCGCAGGAATTGGGTCGTTTTTGAGTTGATCCGTCATAGTCCCTCATTCTTTCTATGTATTTTATTTTAACATGCCGAGTAAGCACAGTTATGTAATGTAGTTTAGCATATTATTACTCGATTGTTCAAATAATGATTGCAAGCTGGCAAACGACCGCTAATTCCAGCAGCAGCAAGGGTTTGAGACATGTCGGAAGCTTGTTTTGAGCCCTTATCAAAATTATTTATATAACTGATAATAATACCAATTCCTGCCGGTACCTCACTTTATTTATTGGCTCCCGCCACATAATCGCCGGTAATGAGCGGAACGCCCGCCACAAGCCGCATCCTTCCGCTTGTTCCATCGGGAAATTGCGCCAGCTGCAAATTAACCTTGCGGCCCCCGCTGTCAGTTGCCGTATTCAGATGAGCCGAGTAGTACGTCCGGCTTATTGTCAGACCGTCTTCATAGCTTTCCTGCAGTTTGCCGTCTGCAAGTTTCGTCAATTTCTGTTCGGCCTCGTTACCGTCGGCATCCCCGCGGAAGGAAAAGCTGGTCCGCATGCTTAGCCCTTGTTCTAGCAATTTGCTGTCGACCGTGCGCAGCTGCCCGGAGATCGTCCGATAGGTTTCGCCTGGTGCTCCCTCGTATAGCAGCACGAACGTCTGGGGCAAATCAAACGCCTGCATCACATTGCTTCGCCCCGAATGCCACAGCTGCAGCTTGCCTTCATGCTCGTTGCCAAAGGATATTACACTCCCTCCTCCACGCTCTTTCATTATCCTATGCCCTTCCTCTGTTCCTGCTCCTGTCCCATTTCCGGAGGGTTGTTCGATATGCAGAGCTGCAGCCAATGCTTCAATAGAAGAAAGCTTCCCCTCTCCATCCCAGCGAACGGACCACTCTGCGCCGCTCGCTCCACCGGCCACTGTCTCATCCGCCCATCGCCAGAGCTTGCCAAGATCTTTTTCGGCCGTGAGATGTGCGCGCTGGCCCGAATCACTTTGCGACGGAACCTG
This sequence comes from Paenibacillaceae bacterium, assembly GCA_004134985.1. Taxonomy (GTDB): domain Bacteria; phylum Bacillota; class Bacilli; order Paenibacillales; family Paenibacillaceae; genus Paenibacillus_D. The sequence continues at coordinate 355,745 of REGQ01000001.1, forward strand.
CGAAACAATCGCCCATCCGGCAACCGCCAGCAGCATCAACAGCGCTAACAGCATATTTTTGCCACTCGGTTTCGAATGCCGGGATTGCTTTTGTGCAGTGTGTTTTTGTACCGTGTACTTCATCGTGTCATCCCCTTTTAAGGTTTTGAAAAAAGTACGAAGCCCCTCTGGGTGTATGTCTATACACACCCGCCTCTGGGTGAATACACTGCTGACATGAATGCTAGGGGAGGTGTATAGGCTTGGAAAGAATTTATCCAATTACTGAAGAGTATGTAAGTCGGTTTTGCGGGCAAGTGGTCTGTGCTGTGATGGAGGATGGCACACGCCACATTGGTGTGCTCAGTTCATGCCGTGGCGGTCAATTGTATTTTAACGAAGAAAATATCGACGATGCCGATACCATGGACGTGCTGCATAAATCGGGCTTGTCCAAAAGAAAACCGCGGTCAAAACGCAAGAAAACCAGTGTCAAAGGTAAAGCGCTAACCAAAGCTTTTCCAGGGGGCGGAGAGCCATTCGGATCTTATCCCGGTCCCTATGGTCCGGGTGGCTTCTCGCCGTTCAGGACGCCATTTGTGCTGGATTTGGCGCTGATCGCTCTGCTCTTTCTGTTTATTTAATCCAAGCGCCGGCGTCTGGCATCGAACTGGGCGCCGTTTTTTCATACCCGAATCACGTAAAGGCTTGTAATGCCGCACCTTTATTATACTTCATCAGTATCCATTCCACCCAATTCCTGAATACTCTCTGCTTTTCGACAGCCCTTACTTCCGTTGAACAGTTTATTTCGACAAAAACAGCTTGCAAACGCTTGTGAATTTGTCACTCTTTGGACCGGGGAGATCCGTTCACGAAGCAAAAATAATTTTCAAGAAGGCCCGCTGTGCTGATTCATTTTCCCGCAGGGGAGGTATATAATGGGTATAATGGTTATCCTAACGGAGGTGACGGCCAGTGACTCATAGTATTCGGAGTATCACGCCACCCTTGAATCATCAAGCTGTACAAGCAGCAACTCCCTATGCGCACTATCCGTATCCCCAGGAGAGGGCCTTGTTCGCCAGACCCAACCGCCGACTTCCGGCTAAGAAAAATTACGCCTGGATGCAGGCAGCGCGCAAGGCCGCGCAAAGCGCCAGCAGTTGGCTGCAGGAAAGCCGCAGTGCCATGATGAAGGTCCGCAAGCATCTTTCGGCCATGAACGAAACCTGGCTGGAGCGAGTAGCAACCCTTGAACCCGGACACATCGAAGGCACAGCCGAACCCGGCGCCGAACTGCAATCTTACAAGCTAGACATCATAACGCCCCCTGCCTTGCAGATTAATACGGGTTATGAGTTATCCGGCAGCAGCAATGCTGTTATACAAACCGGTACGCATTCTTTCTACATCACGCAGGGCGGGCAAACCAGCTATCTGTCTGTCAGTATCAGCGCATCGGACACGAACTATCACTCCCTTATTAAGGTAAGAGATGCAATCAATCAAGCTTCGCTTGCGGTCCAAGCAACAGCAATCAAAAATAACGGAAATGATACGGTGTGGCTTGTTGTCAAGTCAACAGAAACAGGACACCACCGCTCCTTTGCCGCCGCTGATTTAAGCGGTCATGCAATCAATGCTGCGGGCATCGGACGAATGGTACAGGCCGCTGCTGACTGTGCCTACCGGATTAACGATGGTCCGATCAAAAGCTCGGCGAGCCGAGAAATTGCCCTGGATCATGACCGGGTCAAATTCCGTATCGATAGTGCAACCCCGCAAACCGCGACAGTCAGAGTGAGCTTCAACGCGAGACAAGCTGCGCGGCATATGCAGGCTGTGCTTGCAGAGATCAACCGGCTGGCGGAGCTTCATAGAACGCTGTCCCTTTCTTTAAAGCCCGCACTGATGCGAACGTTGGAAGAGACGATGAATAAGCCCGAGCTTAAGCAGCTCGGCGTCATCCGCAATGTCAGCGGTGTTTGGGAACTTGACGAAGCCCGCTGGACACAGACGGCACGCGACCGGCCTGCTCAAGCGAAGCTTGCGCTCAGCGGCCCGGGGGGCTGGGGAGCTTCTCTCCTGCGCATACTGGAGACATTCGATCAGCAGCCCCCTCTGGATATCATCGACGCTGACGCACAGTCGATTCATGCATTTACGATCTACCAGCCAACGGCACGGCCGGGTTTTCAACTGCCTCCCAGCGGCTGGCTGCTGAATCACACATTCTAACAAGCGTGAGCGGCTTCGCCGCTTTCTGTTGGTGAACTGCTCATCTTCCCATATCATTCGCAGCAAAGTTTATGCAGGAACCTGATAACTTTTAGAAATGTGCCACAAAAATCCCCCGTGTATATCGGTACAAGGGGGATTTTTTTATTGCTGACAACCTGATCCATTCATGTGCCGCTGTTGCTATGTCGACCCGTGGCGACGCTCAAGCAGGCATCTCGCTACCGCTGTGAAGGCGACGACAGTACCACAGTGCACGGAAAATCCCGATTCCTATATCTCTTTTTACTGCAATTACAGCAAAAAAAGAGGCGTAAGCCGCCTCTCATTGCCTAAACCGTCATTTAAGCGTAACATCTTAGAATTACTTCGCTGGTGTTTCATCTGCTCCAGCTTCGCCCTCCGGGTTAGCCGTCTCGACTGCCTTCGGTGTATCTTCACCCAGCTTTTGCTTCAGCAGTGCCAGTTGCTCCTCAACTTGCTGAGATTGTGCAGGATTTGGCACAGCGGCAGAAGTTGGCTGACGATACGCCCCCGGCATGCGAGCTACTTCAGCTTCCGCTTCCAGTTGGAGGATTTTTTCTTCCATGCGGTTAAATCCTCTTACCGCTCCGCCGCCTTCAATGGAGTGCTGCTGCGGAACGAGGTCAGCAACCTGTTTTTTCGCTTTGGCCGCTTCAGCCCGTGAAGCAAGCTCGCTGCGCTTATTGCGCAAGCTCTGCAGTTCTTCCTTGCGGCTATCAAGCTCTTGGCGCAGCTCTTCGCCCTGCTCAAGCAGTTGTTGATACAGTCCACGGTACTCCTCCGCTTTCTGTTCATTTTGAACCTTCTGGGCAAGCAGTACACGCGCCTGCTCCTCCTGGCCATCACGCAACGCCGCCAAAGCCCGCGTCTCTAGTTCGGAAGCTGTTTTGAGCGCGTCGTCCAAACGGTACTTCATACGCTGCTCGCTCGCCATTTGTCTGGCTACAGTGCGCTCTGCCTCACTGACTTCCACTTCCATATCCCGCAAATACTGATTCAGCATAATTACCGGATCTTCCATTTTATCCAACATTTCATTCAACGATGCTTTTGTCATATCCGTCATTCTTTTCAAGATTCCCATGATTAAAGTTCCCCCTTTTCAAATTTGGAAAGTTTAGCGCGATATTGTTCTAATTCCTTGCGTAAAGCCGCTTTCTCAAGGTCGTCCATCACTGCATCAATGTTGGAGGACGAGGCGAAGCTTTTGCTTGATGGTCCTTGGGAGTTATAGCTGCTCCACGCCCCTTCAGGCGGTGCATAACCTGCCGGACCTCCGTGATTGTGGTGATTGTGGTGGTTGCCGTAGCCACCGCCAATGAACGTCGGTTCAAGCGGGATGACCAGTGCAGCGATCAGATAAAGGAACAACATCGTCCCTACCGAGAAAATCGTAAGAATAACCATACCTACTCTTATCAGCGTAACATCGATTCCCGTGTACTCCGCTATGCCGCCGCATACGCCTGCAATCGCCTTATCCCTTCTCGATCTGTACAGCTTTCTCATCGTTTAGGCACCTCCTTTGTCCAGTTTGCTTTTCAATTCCTGCAGTTCACGTTCAACAGAAGCATCCAGTTCCGGATTATGTTTAGGGTAAACAGCGCCGGTTGAGCGCCGCAATTCGCGCAAACTCTGTGATTCAAACTCTTGCTGCTGCATCCGATCCTCCAACCGTTGGAAAACCTGATTGGAGCGATAAGGATCTCCCAATCCACCCTGACGTCCGTTCTGCCTTGCGTTCAGCCGCTGCTGGAGACGAAGTGTCTCCATGCGGGCCATGTAATACTGACGTTTGTCAGCCACCGCACAGTATTCACTTTTCAGTTCATCAAGCTGATCTGTCAGTTCAAGCAAAGTATGTTTACTCTGTTCGTAGAGTTCTTCATATTGTGCGGCCCGCTCATCCTGCGCCGTTTTGTCGGCCAACGCAAGTCTGGCTGCTGTCTCCTGTTCTGCTCTCAGTGCTGTAATCGCCTGCTGTTCACGACGCTCTGCCTGCTGCTTTGCGAGCTGCCACTGATGCTTCAGTTGGACACTATGTGCTGTACTCTGTGCAACAAGCTGTTCAGCTTGTACAATTTCTTGCTTTGTCGCGCTTAGAAAGCGATCGATCAACTTGACAGGATCTTCCGCTTTGTCCAAACGGTCATTCATCGTTGCTACTGTCATGTCACGGACTCTTCGTAGTAGATTCATCTCTCTCCTCCTGTAACCAATCTGATCAAAACATGTGAGTTCAGTAAGCCTTTTTCCCAATGAATATTCTGATTGCCCATATTGCCAAACCGATGACGATTGCAATTAATATTAACTTGGACAATTTGAGAAGCAGTAGGATCGCTCCAAGTGCAGCGAGGATAACGCCAAGCTGCCGGTTGTTATTCCGAAAGGCCGCGTAACCGATTGTAATCAGAAGCAGCGGGATCAAATATCCGATGAGTGTCCATAATGATATCCCCAGCAGGTTCAGCACAATTCCTCCGCCGATTAGCCCGAGTGCAATGCCAAGTGCCGTTTTTCCCTTCATTCTTCTTTTCACCTTCTTTCCTCAATTGTCTTGCGCTCTTCCTTATGTACTTATGATATAACGAAATCCAATTGTGCAAAACGGACCTGCGGCGGTTCTTGACCTAGCTTCAAGTCGGGGAAAAGGCTGACCTTAAGTCGCATGTCACCAGAAAAATGCGCATCCTGCATGCAAACCCAGCTCGGCCCGGCGCGTTGCCGCCCGCTAGAAGGGGCGGCTGAGCTGGGGCCGATATGTGCCGGCTCGCTGCCGATTGCCCGAGCTTCGGCGGGAGCGTTTTCGGCGGCCGAGCGACCGCGGGGACGGGGCGCACGCGTGCTTCCGGCGGGCCAGCGACGACAAGCCCGGGCGCAGGCGTGCTTCCGGCGGGCCAGCGACGGCGGGGCGGGCGTAGGCGCGTTTCCGACGGGCCAGCTTCGACGGGGCCAGGGCGGGCGCGTTACTGGCGGGCCAGCGACGGCGGGGCGGGCGTAGGCGCGTTAACGGCGGGCCGGCGACGGCAAGCCCGGGCGCAGGCGCGTTAACGGCGGCCCAGCGACGGCGGGGCGGGGTGCAGGCGCGTTTTCGGCGGGCCAGCCACGGCAAGCCCGGGCGCAGGCGTGCTTCCCGCATCTAGGCCGATCCACCGTTTACGCTCCACGCGGAGGAGCGGCAACAACCCGCATGGGCAAGCGGACAGACGTTCCGTTATTTGGCGCAAAAACGCACCATGTGAGGTTTTCGCGGACAGAGATTCCGCTATTGGTCAAAAAAACGCTTAAAAACACGCTTTTGACAAAAATAGCGGAACGTGTGGCCGCCAAATCTCCTTTTTGGCCGAATTTCGTGAAATAGCGGATCGTGTGGCCGCTCAAGATCACAACGATGCAGAAAAACAACAAACAACTGTTCATGCCAAAAAAGAGAGAAGACATCCGTCTCCCCTCTTAACGTATACAACTATTGTTGTGCCATGATCCACTCGCCATCTCCACAAATCGTCGCCAATCACATCGTTGCTGTTTAATTTCCAAACTGACGTAGTAAAAAATTTTTACATATTGGTCAAATCTCTTTCTTCCGAAGCATGACGAAACAAGGTTTAATAGCATCTATAACTAATTAACTGAAAGGAGTGCATACCATGAAAACCGAAACGAGTCCACGAATCGGAACAACGTTATCGCAAAGCAAAAAGAGGGCACGGAAGGAAACGCTTGCCGGATATATTTTTGTCGGACCGATGATGCTGGGTCTCATCGTGCTCACGATTATTCCGTCTCTCATTACTTTTGTATTAAGCTTTACCGAGTGGAGCTTTATCGCCGACTTTAATAAGATGAAATTCGTCGGACTCCAGAACTATTCCCGGCTGCTCGATGACACGCTCTTTCTCAAATCATTCCGTAACAATCTCTTTTTGCTGCTCGTCGTCCCTGTACAGTTGATCGTGTCGCTCGTCATCGCGGTCATCATCGATAAATACGTTTACTTGAAGGGCATGTTCAAGGTAGTGTTCTTTATGCCTTATATTTCGAGCATCGTAGCCGTCGCGATTGTGTTCCAACTGCTCTTTCACCCCTCGTTCGGCCCGATCAACCAAACGCTTCGTGCGATGGGGGTCGACAATCCTCCGAAATGGCTGGCCGATCTGCATTACGCGCTGCCTTCCGTCATGCTCATTCTTGTATGGGTCGGCATTGGCTTCTCGCTCGTCGTCTATTTGGCCGCCTTGCAGGCGATACCGAAAGATTTATATGAATCAGCGGATATCGACGGGGCGAAGACGACGACGAAGTTTTGGAAGATAACGCTGCCGCTCGTATCGCCTACAACGTTCTTTCTGCTCGTTACCGGACTGATTGCTAGCTTCAAGTCCTTTGATATTATTAAGGTGCTTACAAGCGGAGGGCCTTCCTACTCCACTTCCGTCGTGACGTATTACTTATATACGACCGCATTTGAAAACTTGAAAACCGGATACGCTTCGTCCATTGCCTTGTTCCTGTTCGGCTGCGTCATGCTGATTACGGTCATTCAATTGTACGGACAGAAAAAGTGGGTCAACTATTAAAGCTGGAGGTACCGTATGAAAAACAGCATCGATTGGGGCAAACTGGCCTTGACCATCGTTATGGGGGCGCTCGGCTTTCTGTTTCTGCTGCCGTTCTTATGGATGATATCGGCTTCGTTCAAACCGGAGGTCGACGTCTTCAAATATCCGATCGAATGGATTCCGCAAAATTGGCAAGCTTATCAAAACTATTATAACGTCTGGTTCGGCGATCATCCGTTTGCCGCTTATTACTGGAACACAATTAAAGTAAGCGTCATGACAACTATATTGTCCGTCACCATTTCAAGCATGGCGGCCTATGCTTTCGCTCATGTTCAGTTTAAAGGCCGGGACTTTATGTTCGTCATCGTCTTGATGACGTTTATGATTCCGATGTATTCTATCGTCGTGCCGCAGTTTATGATCTTTCGCTGGCTGAATCTGTTCGACAGCCATTTGGGACTCGTCCTGCTGGGGTCCTTCAGCGCACTGGGCACCTTTATGCTTCGCCAGTTTTTTATGGGTATCCACAAGGAATATCTGGAGGCTGCCCGGATCGACGGCGCCGGCCAATACAAGATGTTTGCTTCAATAGCCATCCCGCTCGTCCGTCCGGCACTTGCAACTTATGCGATTTTAAGGTTTATTTGGACATGGAACGATTATGCGAACCCGCTTATCTTCCTGCGCAGCAGGCATCTTGAAACGATTCAACTCGGCATTCAAAAGTTCGCTTCGGAAAGCGGCGCCTTCTACTCCTTGATTATGGCGGGAACCGTGTCGGCCATCGTTCCGTTGATTATCATCTTCATACTCGGCCAAAAGCAGGTCATCGAAGGCATTGCACTCGGCGGTGTGAAAGGCTAGCATCAAACGGTAAAAATATTCAATAATAAGTAAAATTTTTCCCTTATCGGCCCTTCTACAACAATGATACGATGCAATGGCAAGAGCAGTAGAGCATATCCAGGGAGGTTTTTTGAAAATGAGAAAATTACGTTTAATGTCACTGGTCCTCACGATGGTAATGACCAGCCTGCTCGCAGCTTGCGGCGGCAACGAGGCGCCGAAGAACAGTCCCCCAGCCAATAGCGGCACGAGCGTCAATAAGGAAGCCGAAGCACCGGAAGTGAAGGAGGAGCCTGTAACGATCAAGTTTATCAACTGGGAAAGCCCTGCTGTTTACCAGCCGGCGATCGACGCTTTTCAGGACAAATACCCGCATATTACAGTTGAATATGTACCACTCGTTGAGAACGATTCCAATGAAACGTTGAAGAAGCTGGATATTATGTACGCTTCAGGTGATGATTTTGATGTCTTCTCCGTTAACTCTGCCACCAACTTCAGTCAACGGGCCAACGACGGCATGTTCGAGCCGCTCGACAGCTATATCGCTGCAGAGGGTCTCGACTATGCGAAGGAATATAAGGCGGAGCAAATGAAGATCGACGGCAATCGCTATTCCTTGCCGGGCAAGTTCGGTCCGTGGTTTATTTTGCTGAACAAGGATCATCTGGATGCCGCTGGCCTCTCTGTACCGGCGAGCTGGACATGGGATGAGTTCCAAGATTACGCCAGACAGCTGACGGAAGGCGAGGGACCGACCAAACGGTACGGCGCCCACTTCCACACCTGGAAAGACTATTTCCTGCTTCGCCTGTACAGCGCTTCCTCCAATCAAGGCATTATGAACGACGAAGGGACGCAGCTCAATACAGATAACCCGCTGATGAAGGCGTCGCTCCAGCTTCGTTACGACATGGAATATACGGATAAATCGGCTACCCCTTACCAGGATGTCATTACGCAAAAAATCCCGTATCGCGATCAATACTTCCAGGAGAAGGCCAGCATGATGCCGACAGGTCCCTGGATGGTTGCGGAAGCCGGCGGAACGGAAAACATTCCGGCGACGTTCGTATCCGCCTTTGCTCCTTGGCCGACCAATGCGGCGGGCGACGAGCCTTACTCGTTCGGCGGAGCCGATTCGCTCGTCATCTCAGCAAAGTCGAAGCATAAAGATGCGGCCTATCAGTTTATTCGCTTCCTATCTACCGAAGGCATGTCGCTGACCAAGCAACTGTCCGCATGGAGCCAGGCCGATATTGAAAAAGAAGTCGATTCGATTATCGCTTCGACCCAAACGCCGGACAAAATCGATAAAGCGTCCCTCATGGCGACATTAAGCGTTACGAAGCTGCCTAACCCTGCACATACCGTTTCCTACAGCGGTGACATCGAGAGCTCTTTCATCGCAGAAGTGGAAAAATATATGCTCGATTATACAGATTTGGATACGACGATCACCAATGCGCAGGCTGCGCTGCAAAAGATTGTCGATGCAAATAAGTAGAAAAACCGCTATATTAAAGGAGGAGACGCAGCTCTTGCGTCCCTCTCTTTTTCTTATTTCAAATGTGAGGATGGCTTAAGGATGAACAGGATACGGATGAGTTGGAGACAAAAGTTGATTACGACCGCACTGTTATGTCTGATCGTTCCATCGCTGGCAACCTTGGCCGTGACGAGCCTTCACACGAAAAACGAATTCAAAAAAAAAGCAATTATCAAAGCGGAGCAATCACTTGAGGTAGCTGACCACTATGTCACCAATTTAACGAACGATATGATCTCCGCAATGAATTCCATTCAATACGACAGTGAAATCATTACCCAGTTGCGCATCGCATGGACGAAATACAATGACGAAGCGGGCGCTATCGATTTTTTCTCTTTCAAAAAAATAACAGAGAAGCTGGACAACTTTACATTTTTTCGCGACAAAACGTATGTAACCGTTTTATTGCCGAACGGCCTGTATTTTACGAACTACTCGACTTTCAATTTGAAGCTGTCTTTTTTGTACGAAGAACCGTGGCTCAAGCGCATGTATGACGATCCGATCAATACGACGAGATGGGTAGGCCCGCAGCCGAACTATGTCCGTTCCGACGCAGCCAAATATCCGAATCTCGTATCGACCGTTCGTACCTTTCAGCTTTACGCCAACAGCCCCAACGCCCTGATCATCATCAGCAAGCCTGAAGGACAGTTCCATCAAATTTTCGGAAAATACGAGCCCGACCAGATTATGATGCTCAAAAATGAGGAAGGCATCATTATTTCCAACACCGACGCAGATTTAATCGGGCAAACGATTGCCCCGTCCTTCGTCAAGGGAGAGGACACGCTTGTCCTCTGGAGAGGAACGCCTTATATATCCGTTAAGCATTCGTTATCGTTCGCAGGCTGGAGCATGCAGAGCCTGACCGATTACGACTACGTAACAGGCAATATCGGAAGCTTTATCAATTACTTGTTTATTTTGCAAATCGCCTTTTTCGTTGTGTTTTCCATGATCATGTTTTATTTATTGCGGCAATTTACGTTCCCAATCCTGCGCTTGTCACGAACGGCTGGCAAAGTCGAAGACGGCAATCTCGATATCCGCTCCCATATCGGCGGAACGGACGAAATCGGCAGGCTGGGGCTCTCCTTCGACCGAATGCTGGATCGAATCCAGGAAATGGTGCGTCAGATCGAAATGGAGCAAAGCCGAAAAAGAATTGCCGAGCTGGAGCTGCTTCAAGCACAGATCAATCCGCATTTTCTGTTCAACATTCTCAATTCGATCCGATTGCGGGTCATGATGAAGGGCGAGGAAGCACTGGCTGGCACGATAGGCTCCCTCTCGACTTTGCTGCGAATGACCATTAATCGCAACAATGAATTCCTGCCGCTCCATGAGGAAGTTGCAACCGTAGAGCATTATATGAAGCTGATGAACTTCCGGCATTCCGAAGAGATGCTCCTAACGGTCGGCCTGGCCTCCGACACGCTGCTCGATACGGTGCCGCGATTTACGCTGCAGCCGCTTATTGAAAACGCGTATATTCACGGGCTGGAGCAAAAATGCGGCGAGATTTCAATAACTTCCAGAAAGCAAGGCGGTTCGCTCTATATCCGAATTCAAGACAACGGCAAAGGCATGTCGGAGGAGCAGCTTACCGATATATTGAGCCTGCTGCGCCGCCCTAATTCCGCCGACCGTGCCGTCCCGGCCAAAGTGTCGGGCATCGGGCTGCGGAACGTTCACGAAAGACTCGCCATTATATACGGTTCCGATTACGAGCTGGATATTAAGAGCACCCCCGGCGAGGGCACATGCATCACATTAAAAATACCGCTAGTCGCGACAAAGGAGGATCACGGCCATGTTTAAAGCGATGGTTGTCGATGACGATGTAGCCGTACTTCAATTTTTTCAAGCGATGATCCCGTGGAAGGATTACGGGTTTCAATTAACCGTTGCTTGTACGAATGCGCAAGAAGCGCTTCTGGCCTGTGAACAGTCGATGCCTGATCTTGTCATCACCGACATTGGCATGCCGGGCATGAGCGGCCTCGATTTGATACGGGAAATGAAACGTCAAAGCGGACATCCCCGGTTTTTGATCCTCTCCTGCCATGATGAATTCAAATATGCACAGCAAGCGGTACAATTGGGCGTACAAGATTATTTCTTGAAGGAAACGCTGGATGCGTCGATCATTACCGATGTGCTGGAGCGTCTGAAGGGACAGATGGAGAACGAGGCCGCGCTCCGTCATCAAGTGGAGAAAATGCATGTCCAAGCATCGCGCAGCAAGCTCGGGCGAAAGTCAAATTGGCTGTTCGACTTTATGAACACCCCTATGGTCGACCCCGCTTCCTGGAAAAGCCAGCTTGCCGAATTTGGTATGCGCGGCGGCATGGATTATTACATTCCTGCGGTATGCTCGGTATATCGTTATCAGGAGGGTCTGATCCGCTACAGCAACGAGCAGACGCTGAAGTTTATTATGGATAATGCGCTGGAGGAATTGCTGCACGATGAACCGAATTTGATTCATTTCTCGTACACGGCCAAGGAGCTTTGCTTTTTGTTCGCCTGCCGCAAAGATTTGAAGCATAATCCGTACGATCAATTGGAAAACCTGTTTTTGCGTATTCAGCACTCGCTGTCCAAAACATTGAAAATCCACGTATCGATGCTCGTCGGTGAAATGGACAATGACATACTGGGCCTCAAAAAACAATTTGCCGTGCTGCTGCAGCTGGCGCCAAGTCATTTCTTTTATTCGGCGCGGCCTGAGATTGTCAAGTCGAACCAATTGCAGTCGGTTCAGTCCGGCGAGGAATTGCTCTCTTACTATTCGGAATATGCCGACCGCATCAATCGTTTAATATGGGAAGGCAGCCAATCGGTAGAGCCGACGATTGATGATTTCATCCACTTTATTGAGGAGCGCAGGTTTCATCCTGTCAAAGTCAAGCCGTTTTTACTTAAGCTGCTGCTCGATATTCAAGTCAAGCTGACGTTGAACCATCCGTACAACAACGAGAAGCAGCAGCACGTCTTGGACAATATTAGCCATATGAGCGAGCTGAAGGAATGGATGAGCCATTCGCTCGAGGAAGCCGTGTCCGTAATGGAACAAATATCAAAGAAACGGAAGAAAACCGAAATTATCGATGCCCAGTCCTATATTCAATTGCATCTGCACCGGAAAATCGCGTTGGAAGAAGTGGCTGATCATCTGTATCTGAACGCCAGTTACTTTAGCAGACTGTTTAAAAAGGAAACCGGCGAAACATTCGTGGAGTATATTACCCGATTGAAGATGGAAAAAGCGAAGGAACTCGTTGACGACCCGAGAAATACCGTCGAGGGAATCGCGCTGGCGCTCGGCTACGACAACAAGAGCTACTTTGTCAAACTGTTCAAAAAGCATTATGGCGTGCCGCCGAGCATGTTCGTCTAGCGACAAACAACCTGACAGCGACTTGCTGTCAGGTTTGTCCTTGCGGAAGAGGGACACCAGCTTGCCGATCCCAAGATCGCTGCTATCGGCTACTGCTGCTACTCTGCAATCCCTTGCTTGTGAGCGTAAATGGCTGCCTGAGTGCGGTCATCCACTTCAAGCTTGGCAAAAATATTCGTAATATGAAACTTGACCGTTTTAATGCCGATAAAAAGCTCATCCGCAATGTCCTGATTGGACTTTCCTTGTGCCAAACGCTTAAGTACATCCATCTCCCGCTCTGTCAAGTCCTCATACAGCGGTTTTTTCTGATCCACCTTCGGCTGGCGGAATCGCTTCATCATTTTGGCAGCTACCTGAGATTCCAATACTGATTGGCCGCGGGACGCTGCGCGAATCGCATCGGCGATTTCATTCGCACGCGATGTTTTAAGCAAATAACTGAATGCGCCAGCTTCAATAACCGGATACATCTTGCTGTCATCGAGGTAGCTTGTCAGCACGATTACTTTGCATTCCGGGTAAATTTCCAACAGTTTCTTTGTCGTTTCTACCCCGTCCATTCCCTCCATAACAAGGTCCATCAGCACAATGTCCGGCTTGTACGCCTGCGCCAGCCGTATTCCCTCTTGGCCGTTGCTAGCCTCACCCACAACCTCAATGCCATCTTCCGTATCCAGTACCGCAGCCAGACCGATCCGCACCATCTCATGATCATCAACCAGCAACACTTTAATCGCTTGTTCCATTGTATCAGCAGCTCCCCTTATTCTTCAAAAATAGCCGGTAGCCATATTTCAATGCAGGTACCTTCAGATGGAGCCGAAATCATTTTCAACGTTCCTCCAAGCGCAGTTACGCGCTCCTCCATCGTCAACAGCCCGTACGAAGTCTGTTTCTTCTCTTCCAGATCGAACCCGACCCCGTTGTCACGCAAAATAATGCAAATCTGCTTGCCTAAACGTTTCATGCTGATTTCCATTGCCGAGGCTTTCGCATGCCGCAGCGTATTGGACAATGCCTCCTGCACGATACGGAACAGATGGTCCTCAGCCTCTGGCAGCAGCGTAATATCGGGATCCATTTCAAACGAAATGGACATCGGCACTTTTTGCCGCAATTCCTCCAGCAAGCCTTCCAGCGCCTGTTCCAGATTTTTGCCTTCCAGATGGATCGGCCGCAAGTGGAGCAGCAGCGCCCTCATCTCGGATTGCGCTACCGATGCCATTTCCTCAATCAACTCCACTTGACGTTTCGCGCGGTCAAAATCTTTGTCGAGCGTCCGGCCTACCGCAGTTGCCGTCATGGAGATGGCGAACAGCTGCTGGCTTACCGCGTCATGCAGCTCACGGGCGAGCCGCTGCCGCTCCTCAATTACAGCCGAAAACCGGACTTTCTCTGTGCGCAGCTGTTCTTCTTCATCCACCTGCTCCGCCCCCGTCTCACCGGTTCCTTCACCGGAGGACAACGTTACGGAAGATCGCATCCGCTTGCGCTGCTGCTCGGAAAGACGCTTGATCGTTTCCTTAAGTTTCAATCCTTGCAAATAGCTATAAACCGCACCCGCAGCCAAAGCGATCCCGATCACTGACAAGCCGAGAGCCGCTGCAGTCCCCTGTAGCTGAAACCAGTTCAGATAACCGGTTCCCTGCAGCACGAGAATCAGCAGACCGATAATAACCAGCAGCCATACAATGGTTTCTGCAGTGTTCCGACGCACATGATCTTCGCGTTTGCCATTTGGTTTATTGCCATCCATGTCCGCACTTCCTTTCGTCACCGTTCACGCAGAAAACGCATCTCATCTATCCATACGAAATATCTGATTGAATTGTTTCATTTTTCATTAAACAGGGCCAAAGGAAAGCAAGCCGGAACAGCAAGGCTTCCCGATGGGGAGCCGTTGCTGTACTGGCTTGCTAACCTTGTTCAGTATTTGCAGCTAATTAATTATCAGCTGGAGGGGGAGCCAATCTGGACTTCAAAGCCTGAAGCTGCTCTTCCACCTTCAATTGTTTCTCGGTATCCACTGTGCTCGTCAGGGAGCCTGTGCTCGTGCTTCTGTAAATGCCAGGTGCGCGCAATACATCCGCCTCAGCTTCCAACTGCATAATTTTTTCTTCCATGCGGTGGAACCCGCGGGATGCGCTGCCGTTCTCAATGGCGTTTACACTGCTAAGCTGCGACATTTGTTTTTTTGCTTTCGCCATTTGCGCACGGGCGGACAGTTCGTTGCGTTTGTTGCGCAATTGATAGAACTCATCCTTCATATCATGCAGTTGTCTCATCAGCTCATCCGCTTGCTGCTTCGCTTCTGCGTGAAGATCGCCATACTCCACTGTTTTTTGATCAAAATAGATTTTCTCTTCCAACAGCTTGCGCGCCAGTTCATCATGACCGGAGCGGATCGCTTGCTCTGCCTTGGCTTCGCGGTCGAGCGAAGAACGGGCTGCTTCTTCATAGCGCTGTCTGATCCGGCGCTCATTCGCCATTTGCTTGGCAACCGTCACCTCAGCTTGGTGAATTTCAGCCTCCATATCCCGCAAGTACTGATTCAGCATAACAACCGGATCTTCCATTTTATCCAGCATTTCGTGCAAAGACGCCTTCGTCATATCTCTCATTCGTTTAAAAATACTCATGTTTAGTAATCTCCCTTCTCGTATTTCGCCAATTTAGAGCGAAGTTCATCTATTTCTTTACGCATTGCTTTCTTCTCAACATCCTGCATCATTGCATCAAGATTTGCCGATTCCTTGCTTGCATATTTCGAATTTGTATTCGGGTTCGATGAATACTGGTTATGCTCTGGACGATTGTTTTGCTGCCAATGGGTCCAGCTTGGGTTATCTCTTGCGTCTCTCCGCTCGGAGTGTTGCCCTCCGCCAGTATAGGAAGAACTGTCATACGGATTGCTGTAAGGGTTGTATCCTCCGCCAAAACCAGAGTACGGCGGTTCTTTCGGTACAACCAGACCTGCCAGTATATATACCAGAATTAATCCGCCGCTGGAGAGTACAACCGCCACAATGAACAGAACCCGCAGAAGCGTCGCGTCGATGTTCATCATTTCGGCCACTCCTCCACACAAGCCTAGCAGTTTCTTGTCCCGAGTGGATCGGTATAACTTCTTCATGGCGACTTCATCCTTCCTTGTTTAATTTGCGTTTTAACTGCTGCAGTTCCTGTTCGATTACCGATTGCATTGTTGCCCCGGTCTGTGTAATAAAATCCTGTCCGGCGCGGCGCAGATCACGCAAGCTTCTTGCTTCAACCTCCATGTCGCTGATGCGGTCATCCAGCCTGCGGAACATGCCTTCCGGCTTGGACTGCGAGCCATACCCGCCAAACCTTTCATTCAACCTCTGCTGCAACCGCAAGGATTCCATCCGCGCAGTATAAAATTCCCGTTTGTCATATACGGCCTGATATTCACTGCGCAGCTCGCGCAGCTGTTCTTCCAGATCGATAATATTTTGCCGGCTCTGCTCGTACAGTTCCTTGTATTGCTTGGCACGGCTATCATGCATTGCCTTCTCCTGCAGGGCAAGGCGGGCAATATGCTCTTCATCTGCCTTGAGGGCAGTCATCGCTTGTCTCTCGCGTTTCTCCCGCTGTTCCTCAGCCTGCAGCCACTGCTGTTTCAAATGACTGCCATGGGCAGAGTATTGCTGGTACAACCGCTCCGCCTGGATGATGTCTTCTCTGGTGGACCAGAGAAACTGATCAATCATCCTTACCGGGTCCTCCGCTTTCTCCAATCGTTCATTTAAGGTAGCCACTGTGATATCCCGTACTCGTCGAATCAGACTCATCGCTGGCCCTCCATTTCCTAATATACTTTATTTCCTTTGAACATTGATACTCCCCATACAATCAATCCGATTGCTGCCAAGAAGAAGAATAAACCTGACAACTTGCCAATCATCATAATCAATCCAATTGCGAAAAGAATGCTGCCGATAATTTTGCTGTTGTTCTTAATGCCAATGTATCCGAGCCCCATCAGTATAATCGGGAAGAGGAATGCGAAGATCGGTCCGAGACTGATGCCAAGAAACCGAAGCACAACCCAGCCTCCGATAATAACCAGCAATGCACCAAGCGCTGTTCTACTATTCATAATTATGTGCTCACCGCCTTTCTTAAGTATCAACTGCATCGTTTATCTTATGTCCTTAGTTTAGATTGTTTTGCTGTTTTTCAAAACCGACTTGCGGCGGTTTTTAATACTGGACTGAAGTCGGGGAACAGGTCTACCTCTAGTCCGACCAAGGTACTGCTTTGCTGCCGCCTAACGAAAAAAAGGCTATTCAACGCTCTGTATAATATACAAATGCGTTGGATAACCTATGCAAATTAACCGCGTGCTTATAACGTTTATTTCACTATACCATCTTTAAACCGACTTTGAATCATCAGCAAAAGCACTGTCGCTGTAACAATGCACAAGCCGCATCTGACGCCATAGCCTGCTTTTGTCCGGCTCGCCCTCCCAAGGAATGAAATGAGGGTCCATCGCGCTCACCCAGTCGCTTGGCGTATTGCTCGTCTGCAGCAATCCCTGCCTTGGCGGCTGCTCCATCGTTGCGGGGGATTCACTGTAGGAGAAGATCAAATTGCCACAGGCGCCAATCATATACATTTTGTTGAAGTGGCTTGGCTTTTCTTCCTGAAGCTGATAATGATAAAAGACATAACTTGCATACATCTCCGGCTTCAATCTGGCGATCGCGCCAAATCGCTGCTCCGGCTCGCGCTCCCGCCAAGTTGTCTGTGAGGCAGGCAAACCATCGTGAAAGATGTCCATCAATGGCATACAGGATGCCAGCCCTATTGCCGTAGGCCATTGCTCCAGCCAATTCATGTACGGTTCAGGCCATTCAAATAGCGGCTCCCCTTCACTCTCCACGTAAAGCATAAGCAGATCGTCATCCTGGAACAACACCGCTTCAAGTATTCGCTGATTTGCCAAATACGCTTCCCACTGCGGCTGATTGGCATGGATATGCTGCAGGAAAGTCTCGGAGTGCTGCTGTTTTAAACGGGATAAGTACATCATTCGTTGCATGGAAGTCCTCCAATTTGTGTATTTCGCTGTGCAACGGCATTTCTAACCGTGGTCCAGGAACAGCACAGCCTGTACTACTTGTGTCGTATTGTACTCGCGCTGCTCACTTAAGGTAGAAAGCTTTTGCATTATCGCTGCGCACCTTCTCCTTGTCCGCTTCAGACAACGATGCGGGCAACAGCGATTCAAATAGCTCAACCACCTGTTCATAGCCGCCGCCTTGCAGCGCAACCGGCCAATCGCTGCCGAACATGAGACGCTCGGCGCCGAAGCAAGCAAACAATTTCTTTATATAAGGATCAGCTGCAGCCGTTCCCGCTTTCGCGGCTTGTGTAATGATGCCGGAGATTTTGCACGTTGCGCCCGGGTATTGCGCCGCTTGCTCCATACCTGCAGACCATTTCCCCAAATCGTCCTCATCAGCATAGTACGGCGCGCCAAGATGATTGATGACTACTCGCAGCTCGGGCACCTGCGCCAGACAAGCGAGCGCATTGTCCAGATCATGCGTACGGATGAGCAGATCAATCGGAAACTGATCATCGGCAAACTTTCTCAGCTGCGTCAGCAGCAGATCCGACTCCGCAGTGTGAACTGCCGCCAGACAAGCGCCATCGATCCGAATGCCTGCAAAACGGTCACGCTGCCGCAAACGATCATATTCTGCCATGAAATCTGGGGAAAGCGGGCTGAATCCGCCAACAACACCCAAAATCCAGCGATGCCGCTCCGCCAAATCCAGCAGATAATCGGTTTCTGCCACCGTTGAGGCAGCTTGTACAGCGATGACACCTTCCACCTGGTTGTTTGTTAGTTCTGGCAATAACTGCTCAGGCAAATAATTGCGGTACAGCAGCTTGCTTTCCGGTTTTAACCAATAATAATCGCCACGTTCCAACTGCCAGAAATGAATATGGCTATCGATATACATTCGGCCTGCCTCCCCTTGTTCATTGTTTTGATAGGGCTAAGACCAAAACGGGATGAAGTTTTGTATTTTACCCAACCTAATCAGTTCGGTTTATTCGGTCTATTGATGTGAAAATGAAACTCGGCACTCATCTCGCTCTTCAGCTCGCGCGGCTGGAAGCTCAGCCGCCAGAAGAAACGCTTGGCACCATGGATCAGGGACACTTCATGCTGTTCCCATGAGAGCTGCCATAACGCTTGATCATAGCTTAGCAACAATTGGTCCAACTGAATAGCACCTTCTGAACCTGCTGGCTCTACAGCGCTGATGAACACCTCTTCAAATGACGCGGGCACATTCTGGAAATTGACCTTATCACGCAGTTTCAAGGTGCATTCATCACCTTCGCTCAACCATTCGAAGCTGCGCACCAGTCGGCTCAGATTGCTGCAGCTGTAAGCTTTGGTCAAATCAAGGGAGTAGCGCACCGCTGCGCCTTCCTGTTCATACAGCAGCTCTTCGGCGCAGTATTCATTCCCATGGGGCTGTCCCTGACCGTCGATCATCGGAACGGAATGCCCTTTTGACCCGGCAAGCCAGGTCCCGTAACGGTATTGCGGCTGAAAATATTGCCTCGTGTACTCCCCGGCCCCCAAATCCGCCAAAGTGCTCGTGCCATCGACATGTATAATGAAATGTCCAAGATCATTATGGTTATGCGGCTCGCTGTTGCTGCCCCCCTTGGCGGCAAAGACGGCAAGCTTCCCTCCCGTCAGCCGTTTGGAAATTACCCATTGATGTCCTTTAAAATGATAGTCCTCCCGCAGAGGCAGCCGTTGCCCTTCTGTCGGCTGCGTGACAGCTGCTTGCTTCGACGGGACAGCAGACAGCGTCCAGAACGCATTGCGGCTGAATGCAATCCAGCAGCGGCTCAGGCCATCAACGCGCAGCGGCTCGGCCGGATTATACATACCGCTCACCGATTCGCACAGCTTGGCGAACAAGCCCTTGGACAGCTCCGCATAGCTCGGCGCGTCTGAGAAATTGACGGTTTGCCCTTGGGAGAGAATGCAGGCGAGCGAAAAGCGGCTGATTCTGGCAATTTTCTCCCCGTCCAGCAGGTCGATCTCTCCACGTGTGCGACGCTTCAGCAGCTCAGCGAAATACACATAATAACCGAACCCGTACTGCCAGTACATAACCCCTTCCGGGGTCGCCCCGTCTTCGTCAAACCCTGACAGATGAGCGCGCAGCGATTGCAGCGTCCGCCAGATCATACCGGCCAGCTTCTCGCTGTCCCGCTCCCCGTACAGCGCCGCGCCGCCAGCTCCCGCTGCACACACCGCCGGCCAGTTGTTCGTCTTCATCTCCCAGTTTTGCGGGGCCGGGTCGCCATAATATACGACGAACACACGCTTGTTGATTTCTGTCCATACCCTGTCAGTAACCCAAGGGTGCAGGCGCTCCTGTAGCATGGTCACAACCTCAGCCAGCGCAAAAGCTGTCTCTGCAGTAAACAAGTCGACATTGTCCCGCGGCGGCAGCGGTCGGTTCCAGATGTTGTCCGGGTATTCATTGACATATAATCCGACATGGGCTGGCAGCACCCATGTATATTCATTGCATATTTCCCAGATAAGGTTTTGCAGCGCCTCAAGCCATTCACGCTGCACAGCCTCGTCCTGCTCCGCCAAATACAACATCGTCCATAAACTTAAATTCTCTCTGCGTTCGAAATAGGCTGCTTCGAACGACGCCCTGTTGCCATCGGTGCCAAAACGGATAAACTCGGAGAACAGCAGCGGCTTCCTCGGACTAGCCAGCCGCTTCTTCCCAAGCAGATTCAGCTCAGTCAAATAGTTCGCCAGTTCTGGCTGCGTGCTGCTGCTTTGCAGCATGTCGCGGCATTCCGCCTCACGCTGTCCCCAATCCGCTTCTCCGGCCGTTCGTTCCAGTATCGTTTTCAACTGCTTGAGTGTCAGCGTATCGACTGTTGACATCTGGTTCCCTCCATTTGATGTGGCTCAGGTTCACATTCCTCAATCCGCTTCAATCTATTTATCGGACGGTTGCGCGCTTAGAGTAGAGAGAGAAATGTTATTAGAAACTTCTCCATACTTCACGACATCGGCTGCCAACTTCAACTCGCCGCTGTCTCGCAGCAAATTGTTGCGAATGATGCTTCCTTTTGGAATGCCGGCCTCATCGTCAGCGAGCTTTACAAGTTCAGGATAACTGGCCCGCCATGCTTCATTCTCTACCGGCGCCTCCCGCAACCGGATGAACATCGTTCCCTTCTCACGATCCATATGAGGCAGGAACCAATCGTATGTCGCAGCGCGATCATCGTAGCGGATAGAAGACGGGCAGCATATCATCTGATTGGACTCAATTCGGTGATCCCGTCCGCCGCCAATATGGAATGCTTCATTAACCTTATAAAAAACATTGCCTGTTGCCTCAACGCTGCTCATCGCATCGTCCAGGTAAACGCCCGATACTCCGACTTCGCCGCCAATTCCTTTCAAGTGGTGCAAGTAATTGCTGCGGATAACATTGCCGCGGTACGTCCAATCCCGTCCCGAATAAATCGCCCCAGCGTCGTCGCTTTCCTGGAGAACATCATAAATCTCATTATATGAAATCTCGTGGTTGTTGCCGCGGAACTCAATAGCAGCATGCGGAGCATCATGAATGACATTATGGCTGGCTCTGCTGCCTACCCCGAAGATTTGAATCGCCTCGCAATACGTCTTTTTGATGCGCGAGTAGCGGTAAATATGATTGGCTTCCGCTACATGGCCTGCGGGCGCCAGCGTTTTTCGGTTGCCGCCGTTCATGCAGATCCCCCCATGGCCGGTATCGTGAATGACGCAGCCCGATATAACGTGTCGCAAGCCAGCGTCTCCGTAGCCCCAGAAGAAATCTTCACCTTCACCTTCCCCGACAGTGCCGAGCAGCACCGCCTTCAAGCCAATGTTGCGGAACGTGCAGCCAGCAATGCGATTGTCGCTGCCGCCGATGACTTGAACGCCGTAGCCCCGCGTTTCCTCAAAGATCAGCCCTTCCAGCGTGACATGCGACGCCTGGTTAAGCAGGGCAAGCGGTTCTTTCAGCATGGACAAGGTAACACGAGCCTCATGCAGTTCCTCTATCGGATACAGGTACAGCATTCCGGAAGTCCGGTCCAGATAAAACTCGCCTGGACTATCAAGCTCCTCCAGCAGATTAAACAGATAGAAGCGCTGTCCTGTTCTCACACCGTAGTAACTCGCTTGCGATGAGCGGATGACCCCCTCCTGATGATCCAGATCAGCAACTTTCAAGGTCCCGTCAGCCCAATCAAAGTACCAGTAGCCGAACATCCATACATCTTCAAGCCGCCAGTTGGCCATCCGTTCATCCTCAAAGCGCAAGGCAAACGGGCGCGGCGGATTTTCCCGCTGTTCCGGGGGGACATAATTCGGATCATGAGGCAGAACATCCGCTTCATAAAACCGTGGTTTTGAGCCGGGATCGACAATATCACCGATGGTCAAATAGCCTTCGCTCGGGTAACGGGCCAGTCTCATGACCTCACCGTTGACAAACAGTTCCGGGGATGGACATTGGGCCCCTGAGCCAGTCAATGCGCCGGCGCCGGTAGACTGAATCTCGCCAAACGACTGAACGCCCTGCTTCTTCAAATCAATTTGCCGAATTTTGTCCCGCGCCGCTGCTGAAAGACGCTTCCGCACCTCTTCGTCAGTCACTTCCTCGAATGCACCGGCATCCAGAGAGTAGCCGCCAACCAGCGAAACCTTCTCGCCAGGATACGGCTTGTACACAATGGCTGCTCCCGCCTCCCCGCTGTCCGCTTCACTTAATAGAAAGGACGCGCTGCGCTGGTATCTGCCTTCCCGCAAATATATTTCCACGCCACCTGCTGGAAGACCCTGTTTCTGCTTCTGCGCCCGCACTGCATCGCGTGCAGCTTCCAGCGTCGCAAAAGGACGTTCCAGCGTCCCTGGATTATGGTCATCTCCATCAATGGCAACATAGAAGGCCATAGCGGCCAAATCGTTCGGTTCGTTCACTTGGTTCGAGTGATTTGAATGCTTAGTATGGTTCATCGGATGGATCTCCTCCTACCAGAATAAATTCACTTTGCCCCGCAGTTTGCCAATCGCCTCGGCAAAGAAATAGTCAGCATAAATATTGGGAACGTTAATATAGGCGTTTCGCGGACGGTTGGCTGTCGTCTTCATAATCAAGCCTTCTTCCTTCGGGTCATCCCAGGCGCCGTAGTTGTTATACACCGACTGTAAAATTTTCACTGCCGCCTCATAATAGAAGACTGCACGGGTGCTATCCTCCGCCTTGATCAGACTGCTCAGTTCCAGCATTCCGCTGGCGGCGATCACAGATGCTGATGAATCCAGCGCGTCCGCCATGTCCTTCGGCGCGCGGAAATCCCACAGCGGTACTTTGTCCTCGGGCAGTTGGTTCAGAAAGAAGCGGGCATTGCGTTCTGCAACCTCAAGATAGGCAGGCTGCTTCGTATAGCGGTAGCTGAGCGCCATCCCATATAATGACCATGCGGTGCCTCTCGACCAGGCCGAATCCGGCCCGTAGCCTTGCCCGCCAAGCGAATGCAATCGCTCTCCGCTCTCCGGATCAAAACAGACAATATGGCAAGTGGAGCCATCCGGCCGCTGAAAATCGCGCAGCGTCATATCTGCATGCTCCCTCGCAATGTGCTTAAAGCGCGGGTCGCCCGTCTCTTCACTTGCCCAATAGAGCAGCGGCAAATTCATCATGCAGTCAATGATTGCCCAGCCGATGCGTTCAGGCTGGTTCCAGGCACGGATAAACTTGCCCTTTGGATTGTAGCGCCCAGCCAGATGGCTTGCCGCAGTGAGCGCGCGCTGCTTGGACCGCTCGTTCCCCGTCAGCTTGTAGTTCGCTACAGAGGTGAGCGACCACATAAAGCCTACATCGTGATGGAGCGGATAAAACTGCTGCAGCGGTTCGTCCATCTGCGCTTCGACGGATTCAGCAATTTCCCGAAGCCGCTCATTCCCTGTTTCACGATAAATGAGCCATAGCAGCCCCGGCCAGAATCCGTTGGTCCACCAATCCGCCTCTTCATTATTAAACTTGCCATCCAGCGAAACATAGGGAAAACTGTCTCCGATTCGATGGCTCGTTAGGTCAATTTTATTTGTAATCGACTGCCAGACATGTTCCGCCCATTGGGTAGGTTCAAACTGCTGCTTACTGTTCATTCTCTTTATCCCCTTCCATTATAGTAAACCGCTTTCATAATTGTTTTTTCTTTTAGTAATCCTGCTGTTTTTTTGCCTTTTATCCAATCCCGCTGTGGTATAATGACAAAAACCGAAGTACGCGCGACGGGGGTCCGACATGGCTACGAAATTACTAGAACCGATTCATCTGCATCAGATTCCATATCGACTCAGTTATCGGCGGTATACGGACAACAACTATAGCGGCTACTACCATTGCCATCAAGGTATGGAAATTCTCTATGTGTACCAAGGCACCGGAACGCTGATGATGAACAGCCGGATTTATCCACTGCAGCCTGGTACGCTCGTCTTCATACAGCCATTTCAACTGCATCGGGTGCAAATGGATGTCGCGGTATCCCATCCTTATGAAAGAACGATTGTATCGCTGGAGCCCAGTGTTTTTCAATCTTACTTCCAACCGTTTCCTCATCTGCAGGAGTTCTTCCACACGCTGTGGAGCGGGAATGGAACCAATTCCGTCTATCAGGGCGCAGGATCAGACAACTGGCTTGAAGGCCTGTTTTCCCTGCATCACAATCGGCTGGCGGAATTGCCCGACTTTGAATGTATCCATGAATTCGGTCTGCTTGTTGTACAGCTGTTTCAATATTTGCAGCAATTAGGGCTTGGGCCCGGCAAGCTAAACCAGCGAACTGGCGACAGTATTCGCTCGCGCCGCCATTCAGAGCAAATCATGAACTGGATTGAAAGCCACTATCATGAAGAACCGCTGTTTGACCGGCTGACCGAACACCTGCACCTGACCAAACCTTATATTTCGCGTATTTTCCGTCAAGAGATCGGAAGCAGTGTCATGGAATACGTCAATGCAAGACGACTGCGTCAAGCCTGCTGGCTGCTCACCACAACCGACCAGACGGTCGCGCAGATCGGCATCGCTGTCGGCATTCCTAACTTTTCTTACTTCTGTCAGCTTTTCAAGAAAACGTTCGGTCTCCCGCCCAATCAGTACCGTAAAAAAAGCATCCTCGCCTGACTGACTCTATTGTAGTCGAAAACGGGAAAACATGGTTTAGCTGCGTTGATTCAAAATGTCACTTGGTTATCTTTTTTTGTTTTTTGACAACGGTTACCTTTTGTGTTATGTTTGTTGCAAACAGGCATTTTGTCCTCATGGGGCAGGATGCCTTCCGCTTTATTTGACGGGATGGAATATACGTTTCCCGCTGTTAGTTGTTCATGATTCGGGCTAACTGAAAAGCCCTATCCTATGTCCGGGTGGTGATTTAAATGATACAGGTGAAAGAGTTTATCGATACGGATTCACGATTGGCGGAAAAGCGGGCGAACGCATTTCTTGCGAATCTTGATGAGAGTCAAGTGGTGCAGGTTTGCTATGGCAGCATGATAAAGCAAGACCCTAATAAGCTTGCCCAGCAAAAGAGTGCCATTCTGATTGTGTACAAAACAAGCAAGGCTGATCAGCAATCGTAATAGGTCTAACCACAGCAAACGGCCTTATTCCCTATAAACGAAAGAATGCGTCACACACAGAAACAGGCAGGATCAGCCAACCTCGCGGTTGCATATCCTGCCTGTTATTTATTTTGGGGTCGTATCGATAGGAGAGCGTGCAGCAATGCAGTATCCTTGGCGTTGACTTCACGGCACGATTCAGCTTGAGGCGGAGGCCGCTGCGCTTGCTTTGGCCCGGTAATCCCTTCGCAGCACGGCGCGCTCCTCTTCTTTCAGACGCGGACATGTATAACAATAATCTCCGTTTTCTGTATGAATATACCGGCAACAGGAGTTTTTCATTCGCACTTGCTGCGAAGCGTCCAGCAGGTGCTCAATCATTCTTGGCTTGACGTCAAACGGATTTTTGCTGCGTCCGAATACAGCAGGATCGAGCTCCTGCTTCAAATATTCATAATCGTCCGCCAGACGTTTCCGCTGGCTCTCCCGCCGGGTGATCTTCTGGAAAGCAGCCATATAATAATTGAATTTTGTCGGCAGCTGTCCCCATAACTGGCCGATATGCAGCCCGGAGACGGCTGACAGCCTCTCCATCAGTGGACGCATCGTTTCACCGTAAAATTCCGTCAATACCGCTTCTCGCCAAAAGCCCCTTGCAAGCGATGCTGACGGACCTTCATTTTCCCGCCATTGATGCAGATGAAATGCAATTCGTGTATATCCGGATGCCGGTATAAGACAGACCGAAATATTGGCAAGCGAGAGATCCAACGCGGTATTATAAATGGAAACCATATATTGCTGCGCCAGTGCAATGCCACTTAGCCAACTGGAAAAATAAGCCGCCGCAGCCGTGTCATCAAGCGCTTTCATCATCGGTCCATACGCAGCAATAAAATCTCTCATATGCGTTTCATTAAGCAAATCCGCAGCATTGACTGTATAGACTGCCTCACTCGCTTCCAACAATCGAATTCCAAACTTTTCTTCCAGCGTATCGAAGTCCAACATCGCCATCGCTATCCACTCCCTCTCGCTATTCCGCAAATGAATATGATTATCATTATACATGAATCTATGCGGGCAATCCATGGACATTTCATTGATTCCTTTTGCACAAAAGTGACACTACACTCATAAGCTGCATTCACCGTACCAGTTTGTTGTTATTTGACAAGCAGTCGTTTATAATACATTAACGCCGATTATTGACGAACCATGAACAAAGTGTACGTGAAAAGGCGGGTGAGAAAGTGTTGAATACGAATCATTCCCTGCCGCTCGGCGCACAGCAAATCAGTCGTGAAGACGTAATCAAGCTTGGCTTGGGCGCCCTTCAGGAAATCGGTTCAGAACGAATATGCAAAGTATGTATCCCAAACGGCGGCTCCTGCTGCAGCGGATGTGCGCATCTTGTCAATGGAGCAGGCTGTCAGCTTCGCAATACGAGCTGCACCGCCTGGCTATGCGGCTTTTTAAAATTCCTATTATTCGAAACGGGCCAGTTGCAGCAATGGTCGAGTTTCTGGCGGCAGGTGCCTGGCCAAGATTACCGCATCGACTTTACCCCTGAGAAGTTTGTCATCGAACAGCCGCTGGAAGTTCCCAATCTCAATCGATTGAGCGCAGCGCTTGCCGAAGACCTGCGGGATCTGGCGAAGACAAAGCCAGCTAAAGGTTACATTCTGGAGCTTCGAGAGAAACTGGACGGTTACATTGACCAGTACATGAGTCCAGAATCCAGTGTCAGAAAGCGGACTGGCATTAAACGCAAGCTAAAGGGGCTAACGAAGGAATTTCATCGTTACCAGATTGCGATCGAGGAGTACCGTCTGGCCGAGCAGTGACAGCAATCCTCTGCAGCACCGCTGTTCGGGCGTCTCTGCACGGCAAACGCTGCGGAGTGGATGCCCCCGCATGACGCAGTACAATAGCCGCTCACCTTCCGTACAGGAAGTTGAGCGGCTATTGTTGCTCGATGCATGCGAGCGGAGAGAGCGGAGCATCCCCCTTATGGAAATGCTCTGCAGGCAATTGACGAGCTATTGATTCTGTCCCCCGTCTGCCATCCCCATAGCACTCCAAACCTGCCTGAAAACATCACCATCCAGAGCGAAGAACAGCGGGGAGCCATTATAGAGCACATAACCTCCCTCGACAAGTTTCAGACTCACTTTTAGTCCATCATCAAGCTGGAGCACCAGTTCCTTAAATCTTGCGTCATTCCTATAGTCGCCAAGCCGTTCCTCATTGTCAGCCGTCAAATACGGCACAGCATCCAGAAGGGCCAAGGTGAACTGATCAAGCAGCGCATTGTCTTGGAAGGGTTGGAAATTATCCTTTTCATAATCCCAATCGCTAAAGCTTCGGTAATCGGCCTGCACAATATTGCCGCCGAGGTTGAGCTTGCCGAACAAATCAGCGCCGCTGCTAACAGTCATTCCGTTCAGACATTCAAACAGCTGAGCAACCTTCGTGCCGTCTTCTTGTTCAATGTACGTCATAATCCGAAAATCGGTGTCGTAGCCTTTGACGGTGTAGACATCCGCTTCGCCAATCGACGAGGCAAACTCAGTGGCGTAAGCATCCTGTTCACTCCACTCATTAAGCGTTCCTTTGGTTCTTCCAAGTTTTTCTCCCAATAAGGAAAGGATCTTGTCAGGGTCATTTTCAATTAAAGATTGGGTATAGATTCTGCCGTCATAAACGATCAGCCCGATCATATCCGCAGCACCATTGGATTGTGAAGGCAGTTCTATTGCAGGAACCTTCACCCCGCCTGCAACGACCGTTTCGCCGCCCCCGACAGGCGAAACAATCGACTGCCCCGGCGAATTGATATTCGTATAGACTGCGTAGCTTCCTGCAACAACAACCATGCTTGCGACAGCGATCATCCCTGCCATACGCCCTGGACGCTTTCTCCCCCGCTTGCGAAGCATGCCCTGCACCTGCTGTGTCGTGCTGTCAATCAACTTGCGGTCCGCTTTGATTGCGTCAAATTCTTTCAGTTTAAGATCATTCATAGTTGATTCCTCCCGTGTTCAATCGTTAATTTTAACTGCTCCCTGCCCCTGCTCAATCGCGTTCGAATCGTCGCTTCGTTTGCCTTCATCATCTGGGCAATGTCCCGCAGACTATACCCTTCGTAATAGTACAAATAAATGACGAGCCGATACTTTAGTGACAAGGCAAGCACATAAGGGATAAGCGAATGCTCCTCCTTGTTGACGTCGCTTGCCCGCTCCGGTATGGCAACGTCGCCGATATCAACCCGCTTGCGATGCCAATAACTGCGCAGTTTGTTTTTGCAATGATTGGTCGTACAAGTGATAAGCCATGCCTTCAAGTGCTCCTTGTCATGAAATGTCGGGCTTTTCTCATACAGCTTCATAAACACTTCCTGAAAAGCGTCTTCCGCATCCGCCTTGTTTCTGAGATGAACATAACAGAGCCTCAGCACCATATCCGCATGTTCTGCAATAATTTCACCAATGGCTTGCTCTGTATGCTTAAGTTGAACTTCCATCGGCTTCCTCCCTCCCGCCAGTCTCAAATTCTTTCTTTATATTAAAAACAAACGAGCGGCCGAAAATGTTTCATTTGCTGCGCTTATCGGCAAATAGAAATAACTGGCTATGAAATAAGCAGCTTTGAAGCGATTTTCTGAGACAACAAAGAACCCGATGAATGCCTCCATCGGGTTCTTTGCTGCTTCTTTATTTTTGATCAAGCGCCGCTTAAATCAAGCCATTTGGATAGACGACAACTTTCAAACTGCCCGCCTTGTTCGTAATGGCACGCTCCATCGCTTCCTGTGTCTGCTCCAGCGTATAACGGTCCGTGACGAGCGACTTCACATCAGCCACGCCGGAAGACAAGGCTTGGATCCCAAGCGGGTAAGTATTCGCATAGCGGAAGATGCCGAAAATATCAACCTCATTATCTGCAATAAACGGAATGTTGAGTGGAATTTCATCCTGCATCGGCAGGCCGACAATTGCGAGCGTGCCGCCGCGGTTAACCGACTTAAGCGCTGCCTGCAATGCCTGCGGATGACCAGCTGTTTCCCACACTACGTCCACGCCTTGACCACCAGTAAGCGCCTTGATCGTTTCCACTGGTTCCTGCTCCCGAATGTTGATAGCAACATCCGCACCCAGTTTGCGCGCCGCTTCAAGCCGTACCGGCTCAAGATCGGTAACGATAATCCGGCCGGCGCCGAAAGCTTTCGCAGCCACAACGGCCATCAGTCCGACAGGGCCCATTCCCATAATCGCGATCGAGTTGCCAGGCTGCAGATTGGAACGTCTTGCCGCATGCAGTCCAACGGAAAATGGCTCAATCAGCGCCGCTTCTTCATATGACAACTCATCCGGAATCGGGAACACGGCATCTTCTCTAATTTTCACATATTGCACGAATGCGCCATCATAAGGCGGGGTCGCCATAAACTCGACATCCGGACATAAATTGTAGCGGCCGTCCTTGCATTTATCGCAAAAGCCGCAGGGAACGCCAGGCTCGATCGCAACGCGTGTGCCCGGCTGAATTCGGGTAACTCCCGCTCCGACAGCAACCACTTCACCGGCACATTCGTGACCAAGAATGATCGGTTTTTCCACCACATAGCGTCCGATTCTGCCATGCTCATAATAGTGGATATCTGATCCGCAGATGCCCACCGCCATAATTTTGACCAGCACCTCATTGCCGCCAATTTCCGGAACCGGACGTTCCTCGATTGTAATCTCGCGTGTTTTGTTCATAACTGCGGCTTTCATGGTTGTCGGCAGTGTATTGCTCATGATGAATTTCCCCTCTCGTAAGCGCTTTTGTTAGATTCAGCGTTTATAAGCTTGAGTATATAATGTGCTTTGTTCGGCTTTGCAGACCGGTTGCTCCGTCGCCCTTGATGGACGACAAAGCCTTCTGCTTTGTACACTCCTATGATACTCCCGCTGATTATACTTGTCTACGGAATCCTTAATGCCGACCGGGCCGCTCGATGAGATTAATGCCCACGCCCATACTTATGACACCAATGAGGGACAGCTTCGCCATAGGCAGAAACATGTCCGTCCAGCCCTTATTGTACATGGCTACGCCCAGTAAGGCATCCATTGCATGGGTAAGCGGAATAAATTGCGCTGCCCCCAGGAAAAACACATTAGAAATTGTTCCCGGCGGAAAATAAACCCCGCTTAGCAATGGCATAACCGGCACCAGTGCCGAAATAATGGACGAAAATTGCTCCGGCATCCGCAAGATGCCTGTGAACAGCATCGAGATGGCAACAATAGATAGCGTATAGAACGCAATGATGACGATGATCTTATCGAAATGACCAAGCTCAAATCCAAAACCATATTGAAAAATAAGCAAGACAGCAAGCAATTGAAGAAAGCCAATCATCGATGTGTAAAGCAGGTGACCAAGATACATTTCTGTTTTTCCAACAGGCGACAAAATGACCCGATTCCAGATGCCCGCCGTCTTTTCCTTGTTCACTTCATTAATTTTGAATGCAATGGTATAAACAACAAGAAATAGTGAAAACCCGAATAACAATTGCAAGCCCATATCGTAGGCTTGGATGTCCTCGCCTTGGGTAGTCGCTTCCTGCATCAGTATTGGCGGATTTTTCAAATATTGTTTCACCTCAGCGTTAAAACGCTGCTCATCACCCGTCCCCTTGCCAGCATCGCGCAGCATGAATTCCTCTCTAAACACGCGATTGATGTACTGTTCCCCCAGTTTAGCATTGGGATTGTCGATTGCGGCAATCATCCGATAATTATCTTTCATCAGCCTGACGGCAAAATCGCTGCGCGCTTCCCGAACGTTCGCCCTCGCTTTATGTTCACTGACGCTTTTAAAAGAAAATGCCTCGCTTTCATTAAGCAGTTCAAGCCACTCGCGCTCTTCCGCTGAAGTCACATTCGAATCACTGAAAAGGGGGACGACGACTTTGCTGTCGATGCTCATCCCGAACATCAGCGTTGCCGCGATGCTTAATCCGCTAAACAGCAGCACCACAAACGGGGAACGCCTTTCTTTCATCCATTGTGCGACAAACACCGGAATCATTAAATTTTCCCCCTTCTTGGGAACAGCCACACGGCCAAGACAAGCATAGCCAACGCACTGATCGCCACCTTAAACAGCGCTGAGAACAAAACCGCCATATCCTCCTGCCGCACCCACTGCATGAACACAGCGAGCAGTTGTCCGTTCGGCGTCCACTCTCCTGCACGCTGAAGCAGTTCAGGCAAGGCGTACAGCGGGACAACATTCCCCCCTATGACCGAGAAGACCATCAATATCAATGTGAAAAGGCTGGTTACTATATTTTCATTGACCCGAAACAGTAAAGCTGTGCACAAACCGGTCAGCGCAGCCACACTTAGCGACAGAAATGCGGCAATAAATGCAATGCCTAGCCAAAATGTCAACGAGCGGTCCGGAAACACATTCAGCAGCAGATGCGTAATCAGCACCACGGTAGTGAACTGCAGCCAGGATACGATAAATGTTGAACCTAACTTGCCCGCTAAATAGCGCACTGGATGAACGCCTGACAATATGATTCGGTGAATGACATGTCCGCGCAATTCGACTGCTGCTTTGCCTGCCGCCGATAACGATATCATTAGAGCAAACATAATGCTGAGCGCCAGCGCAAAATATTGAAATGAGGTAATCATCGGAAAAGTGTCTATTGCTTCATTCCCGCCAATGCTCTCCATCTGCTCAGGATTTGCTATGGTGACGGCATGGGCTGAGCTGCTCGCAAGAGCATAGCTGATTGCGGACTGTAAATTAAGTTCCCGAGCGAAACTTCCCAAAATATCCTGCAGTGTATTCACACGCAATGATACGTTATCCGCACTCAGTTCAATCGTTGCCCCGTCTCCATTGTGGAGCAGCATTCTTTGCAGAACAGCATAAGTAAATCCTTCCGGGATCGTAATGACCGCTTCAACCGCTTCATCCTGCAAAGCTTGAAAAGCCGTTTCCCGATCTGTTTCAAGAATGTTAACCATCGATTGGATTTCCGCTTGGCTGAACAGCTTCATGAACATTTCGATCGGCAGATCAGCCGTTTGCAGTCCCTCCAGCAGTGCAGCGCTCTGCGGCTCATGCTGCCGTAGCTGGTGCACCGCTCCCGCTTCATCGTCTTCATTCACGAGCGCAACCGCCATCTGCTGCAGGTCGCTTTTGTTTTCAACCCAACTTGGCAAAGTAAAGCCAAGCAGAACGATAAGTATAATTGGCACAATAAGTGAAACCAGCAGTTCTCTGCGGCTGCGCCAAAAAATCAGCACGTCTTTGAAAAAGAAAGGATGCATCAGTCATCCTCCTTTCAATCCCTCAATTTGCGGCCTGTCAGATGAAGAAAAACATCCTCCAGGCTTGGGGTATGCACATTGATATTCACGACTTGGACCTGATGATGTTCCGCCGTCTGAATGACGCTGGACAGCACATTTTTATGTTTGGCGACAATCAACTTGATCCCGTTGTCCGTTTCTTCAACTTGGAGTACCGCTTCAAGTTTTTGCACATCCTTGACCAGCTCCTGGCTTGGCTTGCTTAACTGGATATGCAGTGTATCTTCCCCTGACAGAATGCGCTTCAGCTCTTCATTGGTGCCAGATGCAATGATTTTGCCGTGATCCATAATGTATACACGGGAGCAAAGCTGCTCCACTTCCTCCATGTAGTGGCTTGTATAGAGCACCGTTGTTCCCTTCTCCCGGTTCAATAAGCGCACAGTTTCCAAAATATGATTGCGCGATTGCGGGTCAATACCGACCGTCGGTTCATCCATAATGACAATCTTCGGATCATGGAGCAGCGCGGCAGCGATATTAATACGGCGTTTCATTCCACCGGAATACGTCTTGATCAGTTCCTTCTGCCGATCGCGCAGTCCCACCATCTCCAGCACCTCCTGGATTTTCGCGGACAGCTTTTCTTTCTTCAGCTTGTATAAGCTCCCGAAAAATTTCAGGTTTTCAAAAGCGCTAAGCTCTTCATATAGTGCAATTTCCTGTGGCACCACACCCAGCACGCTGCGGATATGCTCCGGATGTCTGATCATACTCGCACCATTCAAACGAACATCGCCAGAGCTTGGCTTCATCAATGATGAAATGATGGAAATGGTTGTCGATTTGCCGGCGCCGTTCGGCCCAAGCAGCCCAACGGATTCCCCTTCATCCAGATAAAGACTGACCCCGTCCACGACATGTTTTCCTTTAAAAGCTTTGTGCAAATCCACCGTTTCCAGCAAACAATCACATCCTTAAAGTTTTGTGGAGCGAAGCGCAGCAAAACTTGCTTCGAAAGCATACGCTTGTTTTGTGGAGCGAAGCGCAGCAAAACTTGCTTCGAAAGCATACGCTTGTTTTCTGGAGCGATACTTCTACGAAATTGCAGCGAGCAAAACTCACTTCCATAACCAATCCTCAATACTCGACGCGTCCCGGGGGGCTGCTACGGGTTCGCAGGGTGCTTCCAATCGCCATTCAAAGCCGGATTTCTCATCGTAATTTTCAAAAGGTTGAAATCCGGCTTTAAAAAGCGACCACTTCGTTTTTTCAGCATCCCTGCAACCCTCCGCTGCACTGTCCGCAAAACGCACGCACTGATTATTAGGTAGCCGCACATACTTACAAGAAATTACTGCGCAATAACACCCAACTCGACCTCTCCGACTACGAACCCGCCTCAAGAGGACAGACGTTCCGCTATTTGCCTCAAAACACGCTAAAACGGATTTTCAAGGACAGACGTTCCGCTATTGGTACGAAAACCGGCCTAATTACCCGCTTTTTGCATAAATAACGGATCCTGTGGCCGCCAAAATTGGATTTTCCCTTATTTGGACGGAATAGCGGAACGTGTGTCCGCTCAGTTCCCTGTGCGACGCTCCCAGTTCCCAGCGTCCAACACCCTGTCCCCTGCGGTGCACATTTATCGTTCATAGTTAAAATACATAAAAAAAGACAGTGTTTCCACTGCCTGCAGTCATTTTATTAGCAACCAACCATGACTTCAGTCATGTTAGGTACGTTTAATTTTATACGACGTTGTGTCTGATGGCATAAATAGCCAACTGCGTCCGGTCCCGCAAATCAAGCTTGTCCATAATCTGGCTAATGTGATTTTTGACCGTTCCAATGGACAGGCTCAATTCATCGGCAATTTCCCGATTGCTCCGACCTTCTCCCACTTTTCGCACAATACTGAGCTCTCTGGGCGTGATCGAAGCGTCTACCTGCTTCTCTTCGCTGCTCTTCAATAATCGCGGGATAACTTTGGCTGCCACATTGTCTTGCAAGGATAGTCCGCCCGCCAAGCAGCTGCGTATCGAGCGAATCAACGCCTCTGGTTCCGCATCCTTGAGCAGATACCCGTTCGCACCGAGTTTCAGCGCCTCCAAGGCATATTGATCATCATTGAATGTGGTCAGCATCAAAATTTTGCTGTCAGGGCAGCGTTCCCGAATTCGGCGAGCGGCTTCCAATCCGTTCATCTCCGGCATGCGGATATCCATAATGACAAGCTCAAAGGTATTGCGTTCGCACAAGGCAACCGCTTCTTGACCATTGGCAGCTTCCCCTGTCACACGCATCTCTTCGTCCATCTCAATCATCATCTTCAAACCTTGACGCACCAACAGTTGATCCTCGGCAAGCAAAATCCGAATCATATCGCTAAGATTCCTCCTGGTTGTTCAACATTGGCAAAGTGCCGCGCACAGTAAACAAACCGTCATATGCAATGATGTCCAGCTTTCCGCCTGTACGTTCAATACGCTCGCGCATCGACTGCAATCCGAACCCTTCCCGCAAAGGCTTGTTCTCTTTAAGGGCATTGCTCACTTCAAAGCGGAACACGCCGCCCCCTGGCGTTTCAAACCGGATATCTGCCTCGCGGGCATTGCTGTGCCGCATCATATTGGTCAGCGCCTCCTGAACAGCCCGGTAGACAGCGATCGACTGTTCGCTGCGCAGCGGCGCAGACAGCGCACCATGTTTAACCGAGAAGTTGATCCGGATGAAGCTCTCCGCTTCAAGCGTGCGCAGCAGCCTGAGAATCGCTGACAATCCGCCGAGTTCATTGCGCTTTAGTGACTGCACTGCATTGCGCGTCTCCTCGAGGCTTTCCTTGGCCAACTCCTTCAATTGCTGTACCTGCGGCTGGGTCGATTCACTCGCCTGCATTCTAAAAACTTCAAGCTGCATCAACAACGCTGTCAATTTGTGTCCTACCGAATCATGAATGTCTCGGCCTACCTGGGCACGCTCCTCCTGTCTGGCCAATTGCTCTGCTGTAATCAGCCGCCGCTTCATATTGCGATATTCGCTAAGCAGCGCTTCATTGCCGGATGACAGCTCTTCCGTGCGTTGATGGATCATGCGAAAAAACGCCAGACCCATCAGGTTGAGCGCAGCATAAAGCGTAATGAACAGCAGCGAATAAGAAGATGTCGCCCACAAACTTTGCGCCAGCAGGCTGACATATCCGACCGTACCGACAACTAGCATATGAGGCAAAGGCAACCGGATGGCCGCCTTCCCGGCCAGCAGCGAAAAGACGATCAGCACGTAAGGATTAGGAACATTTCCCCCATCGGGCCATAAGGCGCCAACTGCAGCAGCCATCGCAACGGTTAGCAACAGCAGGAGTACAATCGGGTTCTTCTTGAATAACGGCGCTGCAAAGAACAGGCAGAACAGCAGCGCGCTGGCAGCTAGCCGCCAGGGCTGCTCGCCAAACTCGCCGGAAAGATGAAGCAGACCGTATGTCCAGGCCAGCAGCAGCATAGCGAGCCAAATCCAGAATGAATACATGCCATCATCTCCCCTGCGGGATAACTACCCGATTACCGCAGCTGCAATGACCAATGCCCAGCCTGCGAGAAAGGCAAGACCGCCAAGCGGTGTAATCGCGCCGAGTTTCTTGACCCCTGTAAGGCTAAGCACATACAAGCTCCCGCTAAACAAAATAATTCCGATAAACATTAGCCATCCGGCAGTATAGACCAAATTGCTTGGCAATACATTGTTGTAGATTAAGCCGAGCAGCAGCAGTCCGAGCGCATGAGCGATCTGGTATTGCACCCCTGTTTGATAGATTGCCGCCATCTCCGGCGTCAGCCGCTTCTTGAGGGCATGTGCGCCAAATGCGCCTAATATAACGGCAAGCAGCATATTCGCGCTGCCAAGCACCAATAACGTTTGCATTATTTTCACTCCCTTCATTAACATAGACCATTCAAGTGTACCATAATCAGTTGTTTGAAGCAGCAGCAGCTTCTTGCGGTTTCGCCTTATTCATCACGACAATGCCTGTAATAATGAGGATTAGCGCCGATACCTTCAACATGCTCAGATGCTCATGAAACAGCACAACACCGATTACGGCGGTAAGTGCGGTGCCTACTCCCGACCACGTCGCATATGCAGTCGTAAGCGAGATATTTTTCAGGGCGAAGCTGAGGCAGGTGAAAGACGCAAGAAAACCGGTAACTACGCCAAGCGATGGCCATAATACGGTAAATCCCGCGGAGAGCTTCAACATCGTAGAGCCAAACGATTCAAATAAAATCGCCAGACACAAATAAAAAATGCTTCTCTTCATCGAAATAACGCCCCTGTCTATTTTTCCAAATTGAGCATGACAATGCCGATAATAAGAATGATCAGGCCGACGATCATTTGCCTGTTAATCTTCTCCTTAAACACATAGACCCCTGCAAGAACAGTCAGGATCGTACCCAGACCGCTCCATGTAGCATAGGAAAGACTAAGCGGCAGATCATTGAGCGCCAGGGACAGCAAATAAAATGCGGCGCCGTAGCCGAGCACTACACCCGCAATTGGAGCCGCTTTAGTAAAACCATTGGACAGTTTCAGCATGGAAGAGCCGAACACTTCCAAAATAATGGCCATAAACAAACATGTGTAAGCGACCAGCATGTTTTCCCTCCGTACCTGTGTAATAATTGTACAGCCCGTCTACTCTGACAAAGCTGGCACACTTGGCTTGCAGTTGACCTGCATTGCAAAGAACGCCTGGTTTGAACCTTGACATGCCGACTCACGTACTGCTGGAACCTGCAAAAGCCGCTTTCGCGCCGGACTTGATCCTGCGGCACGAAGCGGCGATATATTGTATTGGGAGAACCTGCATGCTGATACGGGAGACGGTGTCTTCTTATCTATACGCCGCTAATCGGCCCATCCTGTACAAATTCACACTCCTGCGTCTGATCTTTCGCACGCAAAAGCGCAAGTGCCGTTCGCATTTTATCAATATAAGCCGTATCGCCGCTCGTGCACATCAGGTGCACATCCCCGCAGCCGCCTCCTTCTGAAATGCCGAAACGGTTCAACTGGGCCGACAGCCGCCGAACGGTGCCGATATTGCCGTCTACAATCTGAATATGCGGCGGCAGCAGTTCGCGCAAAATGTCTTTGTAGAAAGGATAATGTGTGCAGCCCAATACAACAATCCCGTAATGATCCAAATTATATCCTTCAAGTTTGACACGAAAATAGTCGTGCATCTGTTTTTTATCAAATTGCAGGTCTTCGCAATATTTAACAAGTTCCGGCAGGGGCAGCGAATCAACAATCCCCCGGTCGTCTACCCGAGATACGAGCGCGTAATACTTCGGCTGGGCCAATGTTAACTGGGTAGCAAATACCAGCACCCTTCTTCCCGTCGCGCGATTCATCTCAACTGCTGGCTTGACAGCCGGCTCCATACCAATAATTGGAATAGAGTAGATGCTTCTCAAATCCGCAACTGCGATGCTCGTTGCCGTATTGCATGCTACTACAAGGGCGTCAATTCCCTGCTGCATCATAAGCTCGACCGATTCAAGAACAAATGACCTGACTGCTTCCTCCGATTTGCTTCCGTAAGGGACGTTCAGCGTATCCGCCATATAGAGATAATTTTTAGCGGGGAGCCGCCGGAGCGATTCCGCCAGGACGGTAAGCCCTCCAAGCCCCGAGTCAAAAAAACCGATTGTCATATGTCATCGATTCCCATCGTATGTAATATATGATCATTTCAAACGATCTGTACTTCTCAATAATATACTAAAAATGACCGCTCAACAATGGAAATCAAAAAATAGACTGCTCAACGCCCGTTCTGTAATAAGTATAAAGCAGCAGCGATCTTCTTCCTCATAAATAGCCTATTTGGCTGCAGATCAGCTGATCCCCCTGCTAACGAATCATCTTTCCCATGTTTTTGAAACCAATATCTTCCTCAAACGTTTAATCTAAGGAGCCTTAATTTGGTTTCTATACATAATGAAGAGAGGTAGATGTTGAATTGAAAAAGAAAAAGCTTTATTCTCATTCACGGCTAGCCGTTAAATTAGCTGTAGCCGGGACGCTCAGTCTGAGCCTGCTCGGAGCGCCGCTAGCGGGCTCGCACGCCTTTGCGCAAAGCGTCACAGTCACAGATGCTGCAACACCTGCTATGCCCGCACTGAGTACGAGCGAAGTCAACCCCAACGATGCCAAAGTGACGAAAGAACAAGCGGAAGCCAAACTTCGCAAGTTGTTTCCGGAGCTTTCGAACGCGAAGCTGCAGCGTGTAACATTGGGAAATAGCAATTCCTACCCGCCCAAGCCAGAACTGGTCTGGGATTTGTCATGGAGTATAGAGGATGGCAATTCCTCCTATGGCTTCAGCAGCAGAGTGGATGCCTTGACAGGTGATCTGCTCTCCTACCACTATCCGCTCTATCATAGTGAAGATGGCAATCAGTCATATTATCCGCCAGCCGTGCTCGAAGATGAAGCCAAGCAGATTGCACTGGATTTCATTGCCCAAGCTTCGCCTTCCGTTAAAATTTCCGACCTGCTTGACAGCGATCTGAAACCATCCCGATCGTCCAGCAGCTTGTTTGGGCCTGTACAATATGAATTTTTCTACAACATTCCCATTCATGGGATTAAATCAAGAGACTCTTTAAACGTTAGCGTCGATGGGAACGGCAAAATTATCGGCTACAGTCATCACCGAACACAAGCCGAATATCCATCGCCATCCAAAGCGCTCCCTGCTGCAGACATCAAGCGGCAGCTGCAAGA
This sequence comes from Paenibacillaceae bacterium, assembly GCA_004134985.1. GTDB lineage: Bacteria > Bacillota > Bacilli > Paenibacillales > Paenibacillaceae > Paenibacillus_D. Next base: position 395,205 of record REGQ01000001.1, read on the forward strand.
TCATCTATTGCTGCAATTGATGTATGTGCCTGAAAGTCAGAAAAACTACTTTGATCCCCCTAAGGGCTGGAAACTTGCTTATGTGCCAGTCGCGGTGAACTCAGTGGATGCCTTGACTGGGAAAGCAATAGATACGCCAGGTTTAACTACGGCGGATGGCACTGGCCCTACCTACAAAACGTTTGTTGCAGGCACGAAACAGTACAAAGCCCATCAAGGACAAAAGCTGACCGCAGAACAAGCCGCAGCCATCGTTAAACAGTGGAGAGATATCCCTGAAGATTATACAATGGAGCACAGTATGAGTAGTTCCAGAGGCATAAATGGCAAGGAAGTGTGGTATTTAAACTGGAATAAGAGGCAAGCTTTCGGGCCAGGCGATTATATTAACGCTTCTGTGGATGCGGAAACCGGCCGACTGCTGAATATTTCCCAATATCCGAACTTTTACGGCCCGGGGATGGAGGAGAAGAAACCAGCCGCTCCAGCGAAAATTACAGCCAAACAGGCAGAAGATAAAGCATTGGAATTGATTCAGCAGCTTTATCCGGATGCGGCAAAGGAACTTAAACTGCTCGAGCGGTCTGCTTCCTCTCAATATATAGCAGAATCTGGCCTGTTCCCTTTTGATTTCCAACGCTTCTATAAGGATCACCCCGTTCAACAAGGCAATGTTACCTTGACACTCGATGGCAACGGCAACTTGTATAGTTATCAGTACTATGGGGAAGATGTTGCGACAATCGCCGACGCCCTCGAACCATTGCAAGCCAAGGTGACAAAGGAAGAAGCTGCCGTCATCGTGAAAGAAGCGTTAGACATTGAGCTGCAATACATTACTACCGGAGGCTATTATTACGATAGCACCCCTCTTGAGGAAAAAACGCATCTTGCTTATGTCCCATTGTTTAATGGGAAACAATTTGCTACAGTTGATGCCGTCACAGGCAAACTGCTGAACGACTATCCCTTTGAAACCCCAGATGAGAACGGCACACCTGAGCTTCCTACAGATATCGCCGGACACTGGGCAAGCAAACAACTGACAACCTTGTTCGAACGAGGCGTCATCGCTCCCGAGGAGGATGGGCTGCTTCATCCCAATGCTGAGCTTCGTCTGGGAGATTGGATGAATATTGTGGGCCGTGCTGCGATGGGAGACTACTTTGAGCAATTCGCCATGTATCACAGAGATGAAACGGTGTTGTTCGAGGACATAGACAAGGACAGCGAGTTTTACAGCGCTGCATACTTTTTCACAATGAACAGATGGATTAAAGGCTCGCCGGAAACCAAACTTGCACCAGAGCAGCAGCTTACTCGCGAGCAATTGGCGGTCATGCTCTCCTCAATGCTGAATTACAGCAAACTGTCTGCATTTATGGATCAGGACGGGGAAATCAGCAATCTGAAGGATGCCGCCAAGATTAAAAACAAGGGTGCGGTAGCCATTGTCAGCAAGCTTGGATTACTGACCGCATCGAACGGCCGCTTTGCGCCTGAGGCCCCTGTAACGAAAGCCCAGGCAGCCGTACTGCTGATGCGTCTGGTCGAACTGCAGGGCAAAACCGATTCGCCACTATTAAGATAAGCTAATCTTGCAAGTGATTGCCTCACTTGAGACCTGGAACAGCAAGGGCCTTCGGCCAGCAGACTTACTGCTGGCCGAAGGCCCTTTGCGTTTCTTGCGATCAACCGCCATCCATTAGCGCCCTTGCTCGTTGCAGCCCACTTTCATTCAGTACCTTTGCTTGCCTTGCTGATCCTGCACGCCGGGAACTGCCCGCGGCGAGAAAATCACGGCTGGATGGCCGCACCTTTCCCCAAAACCTTCAGCAGACGAATGGCTTCCAGCTTTTCTTCAGGCGACAGCCCGTCCATCATCGCATGAATGCTTTCGGTGTGAGCAGGAAAGATCCGGTCAAACAACTCTGTCCCTGATAGTGTCAATTCAGCATAGGTTACTCTGCGATCGTGCTCACAGGGAACACGGCTAATAAACCCTTTTTGCTCCAGCTTATCGATATTGTAGGTCATAGTGCCGCTTGTAATAAGTATTTTCTCGCCAATCTGCTGCAGCGGGACGCGTCCTTTCGCATACAACACTTCCAGAATCGCGAATTCTGACGCTGACAAGCCATAACGCTTAATTTCCTTGATTGCTTTCTCTATCACACTTTTATACGCTTTGGAAAGCACGACAAACAACTTCAACGATATTAAATGTTCCTCACGTTCAACGCTGCTCATAATGATCACCCTTAGCTCGTTAAATTAATATCTTTAATTAAAGGTAATTCACTTTCCCGCTTTTGTCAATCTTCGCTCATGCTGTCTCGCCCTCGGACAAGCGCTGCTGAGGCATTGTTTCACTTAGAGATGCGGGAGGCCAATAGTTGTCCCTGGATGTCAAGCTGCTTGTCCAGCGCCAGCACATCATAGGGATGGAACACAAGCCGATTCACCCAGAATGCGCGATTGTTCACGCAAGCGGGAATCGTCTGCCACAAACCAAGCGACTTGAGACGCTCCTGCTCCCGAATGCCATCTTCATCGAAACTGCAAAAAATCATATGGTCTGCGGCATACTCCGGCAGCATGGCAAGCGGCACTTTGCGGGCCATGCCTCTGCCGAAAATATCAGCTTTCACTTTGGCAGGCGGATTCAACCCAAGCGAGCGATAGAGATTATACCCTCCCCTGCCGTGATATTCATTCATAATCCACAGATTGTCCTGTTGAATTTCATAGATGCCAACAGTTTCCCCGGGACGGATTGCTTCGCCAATCTGTTCACGCACGGTTGCGGCATGCTGACGGTAAGCGGCGGCAAAAACCTCGGCCTCCTCCCGTCTGTCAAGCAGAGAAGCCAAATGTCTGAAACGCTCAAAAGGATCGCCATAGGGAACGATCAATGTAGGCGCAACTTTCTGCATTTGCTGAATAAAGCCCGTCTCCAGCCAGCTTGGCGCCACGATCAAGTCGGGCTCCAACTGCAATACCGGCGAAATGGATGAGCGTCCAACATCGATAACACCCTGCAATTCTTCCTTCATAAGTGTCAAATTGTGCAGCCCGAAAAAGTAGGAAGCCCCCACAGGCTTTATATTTAACGCCAAAACATTCCCTATCCAGTCGTACACGACGATTCGCTTAGGCTGGCGCACGTAGGCCGAAGGCGCGACGCCCACAATTTGTTTGAACTTTCTGCTCAGGTACAAGCCGTTCGAATATCCGACATTATGCGCTACCTCATTCAAATTGTGTGTGGAAAGCAGCAATTGTTCCTTCGCTTTGCTAATGCGGACATGGGCCAGATACGCCGCGAAGCCAAAGCCAGTTTCCTTGCGAAAAAGCATGGAGAAAAACCGCGGATTGAAACCGGTCATCGCTGCCAGCCCATCGCGGGTTATTTCCTCCTGATAATGTTCTTGAATATAGTCCAGCGCCACTTGAATCCGTTGGTTGGACGCTATCGCTTCTGATGTTTGTTGACCGCCAGGCTTGACCATCCGCAGCAGCTCATAGAGCAGTACCCCTTCGGACAGAGCCGCCTCCTCTTGTTCCCGGCCGTCAACATGAACAGCCTCGAGTGCCAGCAGTTGCTTGACAAGCTGCCCAAACTGGTAGGGGGATGATACATGCAGTTGTCCATCAGGAAGCCAAGGGTCCTGGCATGCCCGATAGAGCAAGCCCCCTCCTTCTGCTTCCTCCCGCCGCAGACGGTGAAAGTAAACAAACTGCATCATTAATGATTGATCCGGGGCAAAATGCAGTTCCAGCACACGTCCGGGATTGCAGAGCAGCACCATATCCTTATGAAGCAAGGTATGTTTGCCATCGATGCTAGCCTCGCCTCTGCCTTCCTTCACCACAATAAGCACAAAAACTTCTGTCACCTGTTTCACAAAAGTCCGGTTTCCCGGAAGATTGCACGCCTCTGTACGATGAAGTGAATAGAGATAATTCATGATGCCGCTCCTTGCCGTGAACATAATTTAAACCGTTGCCCTGGGCTGAAAAGTAACCAGCAGCTCAATAATTTCCGAACGGCTGCCAATACGGATCGGCGGTCCCCATGAACCGAATCCAGATGAGACGGCGACATGCATTTTACCTTTGCGCATATAGCCCCAATCCAATTCGAACAGCCGCTTCGTGATCCAATGATTGGGTGCAATCTGCCCACGATGGGTGTGACCGCACAACAACAGATCCGCACCCGCCTCGGCGGCCTGTTCAAAGCCGTACGGCTGATGATCCATGACGATAATCGGTCGGGAGGGATCAAGCCCTGCCAATAATGCGCTCACACTGAGCCGGCCTTCCCTTGATTCGGCTGTTCGGTCTTTTCTTCCGACCACGTAGTAGGCCCCCGATGGCTCGGCAATTTCATCCCGCAGCACTTTAAAGCCGTTCTCCTCCATCAAAGCCACATATTGCTCGACAGAGCCGCCATAGTATTCATGATTGCCCAGTACGACATAAACGCCGTCCCTGGCTTGCAGTTTTTTTAAATTGTCCATCATCTTGTTACGGATGAAAGGTTCGATACTGTCATCAAGCACATCACCCGGAAGCAGAACCACATCGGGCTTAAGCGCATTGATTTTGGATACCATTTTCTTCAGATGACGATTGCCGACAATATTCCCCAAATGCAAGTCAGAAGCCATCGCAATTCTTAACTTGGCCAGGTCCCCTGCCTGCTTGTCAATGCTGACCGGCTGCGTGCGGACGATGGTGCTCCAAGCATTTCGCGATCCCCACAGCAGAAACAGAGCGAGGGCAGCAAGCAGCGCAAATCCGGCAATTGAGACGAAATGCGTCATATCTGCGCCGCTGAGCTTCAGGAGCAAATAGAGCAAGTCAGTGATCGGCAGCATGATCACGGCAAATTCCATAATGGCGAAATAATAAGAGCCGATGACTTTCAATCCGCGGAACAGCGGAAGCAGCGGTTTGGGGCGGCTGAGCCGTCCAAACAAATAAGAAAAAGAAATAATTGCGAATACGGGCCAGAACAAACCCGCCCCCACCGCTGGCAGCCAATCCTGAATCAACCGCCAAACATGCAGGCCAATATAATAATTGACAAGCACTACAACGATGAGCATGACGGATACTGAAGCCAAAACTTGTCTTGCTTTCATTGATTGTTCCCCTATCGTTAAAATTAGATATTTATAGTCAATTGTACTGTATAGGGAAGCTGACAAGCAACTTTTTCACCGCTATGCTGTACCGATGGAGGCCTGCCGCTCTGAGAGCATGACAAACGGCGGCCTCCTGAGACTGGAGCCCGCCGTTCATATTTATCCGATTATTTTGTTGTCAGCATCACATCATACAGAACGGCATTGGAGCCGACTCCTGTCAAGTAGGTACGAATTCTTAACATTTCGATCCCCTGCAGATCGACGGTAATTTTGAGCGGTTCGATGCCGGCCACCGTGCTGTGCTCCTGAAGCAGAATCTCCTCGCCTTTTTTGTTCACATTAAAAAACTGGATGCCGCCTTTAGCTTTATTGCCTGCTTTCGTATAAGGAACGACAAGCTTTGCTTGCAACTCGCTATACTTGTTATCCAATTGATAAGTGTAATTTACCCCGCTTGTGAAACGGTTTGTCGGTGTAACAACTTTATCCAGCAAATGGAATGATGCTTTGCTTCCTTTGGTAATGTTTTCGCTGTAACCGACATGCAGCGGCAGCTGTGAAATATCTATGACCGATGAACTTGCGGGCCCCTGGGCTTGTCCAATGTAGATGGATGACGTTTTGCTGTCCCAGGTTACCGGCTTCTCATTGTTCGTCAGTGCATTGGTCAAGGCGCGGAGCGGGAGGTAAGTAGTCCCTTCGTAGAGGAAAGGCTCTACTTCCTTGCCGCTTTCATCGGTCGGAACGACATGCTTGCCGTCAATGAACAATTTGATGCCGCCTTTAATCACATTGATAGACGTAACCTTCCCCGCGGCCACCGCTGTACCCAACAACGATGCAAACAAGGCAAATGTTAAAAAACCGACAACCATTCCTTTGTACTGCTCTTTCATAAACTTCAACACGCTTCATTACTCCTTTTTGCCTATATTATTTAGAATTCAAGCCAAAATCTCCAAGACAAAGAGCCTCAGCGGCCACACGATCCGCTATTTTGCCATTTTGACGTGTTTTGCCTCTTTGGCGGCCACACGATCCGCTATTGTAACTTCTATAGGCAAAATCAGGCTCATTTCCAGCATTTAACGGAACCTGTGTCCGCACCACTCACGAAAACCAGGGTTTTGTCACAAATAACGGATTGTCTGTCCGGGTAATTTTCTACATTACTGCCCATCAACCAGACGCAGCTGAGCCTTAAATTGAATCTTGTTCGTCAAAACCTCTCAATTCAAAAATATTATCGTGACCTCACTTTCCCTATTTTACAACATCGGACTGAACAACTTCTTAACAAGTCCAATGGAATGCTCAAAAAGGCCAACCCGCAATACGCGGGTTGGCCTGCTGCATGAAAGACGAACGAGTGCCTTGTAAGATAGCTGCATGTTAAGAGTGGAACGTTAAGTAGTTGAATGTTAAGGAGATGAATGTTAAGGAAGATGACGGTAAGAGCCAAGCAGCATTTCCACAGCGCGCCACCAACGAACGGTGGCGCGCTGTGTGTTGGCAGTCAACCAGACGCTGCTTGCCAGAAAGCCGCGTTATCTTAGCGCCGCCTGCACGCGCCCGTATGCCCAATGATTCGTCGGACCGCGTCCATGGCCAATCGCGATCCCGTTCTCAATCGCTGCTTGAATGAACGCTTTCGCCTGATGCGCCGCTTCACTGACGCTCATCCCGGCAGCAAGCCCTGCGGTCAGCGCCGCAGAGAAGGTACAGCCAGTACCATGCGTATGCACCGTATCGACCCGGATGCCTTCAAGCTCGATGAACTGCGTGCCGTCAAACAGCAGATCAGTCGATAGTGGACCGGCGTCGTGGCCTCCCTTGATCAGCACATATGCGACTCCAAACGCCGCGAGCCGCTTCGCTGCCTCCCGCTTGTCCGCACTGCTGCGGATCACCATTCCGGTCAGACATTCAGCCTCCGGGATATTCGGCGTAATGACCGTCGTAAGCGGCAGCAGTTCCCGGATAAGCGCCTCCACTGCTTCGGATTGAAGCAGCGCTGCTCCACCTTTGGCGATCATAACCGGATCGACGACCACATTGGTCCAGCCGTGCGATTGGATAGACCCGGCGACTGCGGCGATAATGTCGCCGCTGAACAGCATGCCGGTCTTCAATGCATCAACGCCGATATCGCTGCCGACCGCCTCCATCTGCTGCACGACCGCTTCCGGACTGAGCGGATGGACAGCCAGCACACCGGTCGTATTTTGCGCGGTCACAGCCGTCAGCGCGGACATGCCGTACACTCCCAGCTCCTGAAATGTTTTAAGATCGGCCTGAATGCCTGCCCCGCCGCCGCTGTCCGAGCCAGCAATTGTTAAAGCCCGCGCAACCTGTTTGCCTCTTGCATTCGTCACTTTGTTGCCCTCCCGTTTTTTTCACGATTCAAAACCAAAATCATTGCCTGATGAGACTGGCGGTGTGCGCCAGTTATCTGGCGACCGCTCCAAAACGGGCCGGGTCAAACGCCTGGGTGAACGCCGCTGGTTCGCGGCCTTCAATATAACAGGCGGCAAGCTCCGCTGTGGCCGGACTAAGCAGAATGCCGTTGCGGTAGTGCCCCGCCGCGAACACGACGCGGTTCGCGTTCGGCAATGCGCCGATCAGAGGAAGACCGTCCTGTGTGGAAGGGCGGAGGCCCGCCCAGCGATGAAATGGCTCCACTTCAGTCAGAAACGGGAATACCCGCTTGTTCCACCTGCGCAGCCGGTCAATCCCCCGCTCCGTTACCGATGTGTCGAAACCCGCAATATCCTCAGACGCGCCGCAAACAAGCGTGCCGTTTTCCTTCTGCACGAGATAGCCTTGGCTGCTGAACACCATGTGGTTCACCGCGGTCATCCCGGCGGTATGATATGCGCAGATTTGTCCGCGAATCGGGTAGACCGGAATGCGAATGCCGAACGCCGCTTCCAGTTCCGCTGCCCATGCGCCCGAACAGACGAGCAGCTTGTCGCCGTTGAAGCGCCGTCCGTCTTGTGCCGCAATCAGCACCTCGCCGGCAAATTCCTCAATCGCCAGCTGTTCAAGCTGCTCGTAAATTTGCACGCCTATACGGCGGCAGCCTTCTTCCAGCGCCTTGACATAATGCGGCGCATACAGATGGCTTTCCTCCGGCGTATACAGCGCTGCCCGCACGTCACGGGAGAGACCAGGCTCCAGACGGAACAGCTCATCGCCCTCCAGCACAACGCCGGAGGAGCCGAACTGCCGCTGCCACCGAAGCCGTCCTTCAAGGGCCAGCAAATCTGCATCATGATAAGCAATGTACAAGCTGCCTGATTCGGTATATTCAAATTGCTGGCCCGAAGCATCCTTCACCGCCGCCTGCCACGCCGGATAGCGCTGCAAGCTCTGCAGGCATAATCCGAAGAACGGGTCCGCTCCCTCCATGTTCTCGGAATAGGGCGCCAGCATTCCGGCAGCAGCTCCCGATGCCTGACCGCCGCAGCTATTAATTTCCAGCACGGTGACCTGATGTCCTCTGCGCTGCAGTTCAAACGCGCAGGACAGCCCCACAACGCCGCCGCCCATTACTACGATTGTCTCGCTCATCTGCTGCCCGCCTTACATTAGTTTGTATTGTTCAAGTCCGCTGCTTGCTGAAGCATAACGCTTCTTCGCAATTCGTCCGGACAAATAGGCCAGTCTGCCCGCTTCAATCGCCAGACGCATCGCCCGCGCCATGCCAACCGGGTCCTTCGCTTTGGCTACTGGCGTATTCATTAATATACCGGACACGCCAAGCTCCATCGCCTGGGCTACATCGCCTGCTGAACCAAGCCCTGCATCGACAATGACCGGGATGCGAGCATCCTCGACGATCAGCCCCAGATTGTATGGATTAAGCAGCCCGAGCCCTGTGCCGATCGGCGCAGCACCTGGCATGACAGCAGCGGCTCCAGCCTCTTCCAGCCGCTTGCAGATGATTGGATCATCAGAAATATACGGCAGTACGACAAAACCTTCCTTCACAAGAATTTCTGTCGCCTTTAACGTCTCGATCGGGTCAGGCAGCAGTGTCCGCTCATTGGCGCTGATCTCCACCTTCACCCAGTCGCTAAGGCCGGAAGCTCTGGCAAGACGGGCGATGCGCACGGCCTCCTCCGCCGTACGCGCCCCGGATGTATTGGGCAGGTAATGAAATTGCCCCTCCTCAAAATGCTGTAAAATCGAATCGTCTTCCGTCGCCTCCAGATTGATCCGCCGAATCGCAAAGGTCAGCACCTCGGCGCCGGAGGCCTGAATTGCAGCCATCTGGACATGGGGATTCGGGAACAATCCTGTTCCGAGAAAAAATCGGGAAGACAATGTTTGTCCGCCAATTTGCCACTTGTCTTGCGTTGGGCGGTGCGCTGTATCTATTCGCTCATCTTGCTCCATACGACTCATACGTTAGCCTCCCCCCACAAAATGAACAAGCTCGATCTTCATCCCGTCCCGAAGCGTTGTATGCTCCCAATGGTCCGAGGTCAGCACTGCGCCATCGACTTCTACTACAATCGGCTTGCCGGTTAACCCGTAATGATCGATAACCTCTTTGATCGTATGGGCCTGGATCGTTTTCGACTCTCCATTAACGATAATGTTCATTGCCGGCTACACCCCTTCCAGCTTGCGCAGAAATGCCTGGCAGGTGCCAACAACATCCGAGCTGCCGACAATTTCGCTAACTGCACAAATCCGGGTTGCCCCTGCGCGGATAACTTCATCCACATTGTGCAGCTTGATGCCGCCAATCGCTACGAACGGAATGCGAATCGTGGCCGCAACTTCCCGAACGTAGTCCACGGTGACCGGGTCCACAACATCCTCCTTCGTCTTTGTCGGAAAGACCGGACCTACCCCGATGTAATCGGCTCCCTGCCGCTGGGCAAGCACCGCTTCCTGCAGCGCATGCGTGGAAATGCCAATGATTTTGTCGCCGACGATTTGGCGTGCCTCGGCGAGCGGCAAATCCGTCTGCCCCAAATGGATGCCATCCGCGTCGACCTCCATAGCCACGTCAATATGATCATTGACTATAAACGTTACCCCATAGCGAAGCGTTAGCTCACGCAGCAGCTGTGCCTTGCGCAGCACCTCCGCTTTGCTGCTTGTTTTGTCGCGCAACTGAATAATATCCACGCCGCCTTCAATCGCTTCTTTCATGACCGCGATCAAGTCCCGGCCGGGATGAAACTGCTCGCCTGTGATGGCATATAAGCGAAAATCCTTCATTGTACACACCCCTTTGCAATTTTGCGATTTAAATTCTCATTCAAGAAACCTTGTTCATTCAAGCAAATTGCGGAATGCTTCCCCTGCTTCGATCTCCCGCTTGAGCTGTCCGTGTTCGGCGAGCCAGGCAATCGTCGAACGCCAGGACTGCTCCGACTGGCTTCCGAATGCTTCCGGAGCCGCGTCCATTAGCGGCAGCAAAATAGCCAGGCTTTGCTTCTCAATGTCCGCTTCCAGCGGATAGTTGTTATTCTGTTTGTCGAGCAGCAGCTGCAGCGCTTCATCAGGATGATTCGCAGTATAATCATAGCCTTTGACAATGGCCTCCAAAAATTTCCGAAAGGCGTCCCCATTCTCCTCGATCCCCGCTTCGCTTGCGGTCAGCACCAACTCGTCGTAGTCAGGCACACCATAATCCGCCGGTTCGAAAGCAAGCAGCTTGACCCCTTCCCGCTCCAGCAGCAGCTTCTCATGGTTCACATAACCGCCGATAATCGCATCGACCTTGCCGGTTGTCATCGCCGGGATCAAATCCCAGCCGATATCGACATAATTCAAAGCGGATGCGTCTCCGCCATCGTCACTTACCATCGTATTGACAATCGCCTGGTTCAATGGAATCGAAGGATAGCCGATTTTTTTGCCGATCAGGTCCTTCGGGCTTTGTATCCCTGCTGATTCCAGTACAAACAATTGATTGAGCGGATGCCGAACGATGGAAGCAATCGACACGATCGGAATGTCCTCTCCCCTTGAAATGGCGACCTGCATCTGGTAGCTGAGTGCAAGATCGGCTTTGCCGCTGGCGACGAGCTTGATCGCGTCATTGGTATCTGCCGGTGTTTTCAAATGGACCTTGAGTCCGGCATCTTCGAAATATCCCTGCTCTTCCGCAGCATATAAAAAGGAATGCACAGCATTCGGATACCAGTCCAGCAGCACCGTCAGCTCCGTCTGACCCGCCTTCGTCTTGGCGGCGCAGCCGGCCAGCAGCGGGATAAGCAGCACGATTGCCGCTCCATAGCTGATGTATTTTTTCCACGTACGAATCATTATTAATTTCCCCTCTCAATTATGCGCCGGACGATGCTTCACTTGTGAGACGCCTCATTTATGGTGGTGCTTCACAATTGCCCGCTCCAGCACCTGAACAATGACAAACAACAATATTCCCATGAAAGACAGCAGCAGCACACCCGCAAAAACCGCGTCTCCGCGCAGCATATTGGACGCCCGCTTCGTATACATGCCAAGTCCGGCCTCGCCGCCCAGCCATTCGCCAAGCGTCGCTCCGCCAACGCTGATCGCAGCAGCCAGCTTCAACCCGGTGAAGAAACCGGGCAGCGCCGACGGCAGCTTCCATTTCACAAACAGCGCTCGTCTGCCTGCTCCCATGGACCGCATCAGTTCCCCGATTCCGCTATCTGCGGCACGCAGTCCGGCAGCCGTATTGATCGCAATCGGGAAAAAAGTGAACAAGATGACAACAGCAACTTTGCTCCAGATTTCGTAGCCGAACCACATCACCATAATCGGTGAAAGCGCGATGATCGGAATGGTCTGCGAAGCGACCAGAAGTGGATACACCGTCTTGGCAGCCAGCCTGGAACTATCGATCCATAGTGCGGCAAGCGTTCCGAACAGAATAGAAAACCCAAGGCCTAACAGCGCCTCGCCCAGAGTCACTGCAAAATGTCCCGCCAGCAGCGCCCCGTTATCCGCAATGGACATGAGTACATTCGACAATCGCGGAATAATGTAATGGGGAATCGTTAGCCAAGCGGTAGCCGCCTCCCAAGCAACCGCGAGCAGAAGGATGGCAATAAGAACAGGAAGTCCTTGCAAGACTTTAGCCTTCATGTCCCTCCACCTCCTGTCCTGCCATCAGGCACCAGACGTGACGCAGCGACGACATCGGCGCGAGGAGCATCGGCTGGCTTGCCGCCGCCGGCACGATTGCCAGCTTCGCGGCCGAGCCATTGCAGCGCCTGACGCTTTAACCGAAGGAAGCGCTCATCGAGTACCGCCTCGTACGCACGCGGCCGGGGGAGATCGACGATCAGCTCATTCATCACCGTTACGGGAGAACGGGCAGATATCAGCACACGGTCCGCAAGCAGCAGCGCCTCATCAACATCATGTGTGATGAACAGAATGGTTTTGCGATGCCGCTCCCAAACCTTCAGCAGCCATTCCTGCATCGTCACCCGCATCATCGCATCCAATGCACTGAACGGCTCATCGAGCAGCAGCACATCCCCGCCGCCAAGCAGCGAGCGTACAAAAGAAACCCGCTGCCGCATCCCGCCGGACAGCTCGTGCGGATATTTATGCTGTGTCCCTTCCAGCCCGAAAGCGGGCAGCAATTCCAGCACTTGCCGGCGCGCCTCCCGCAGGCTCAAGCCCTGCAGCTCCAATCCGAGCGCTGCGTTATCGAGCACCGTCCGCCAGGGCATCAGGCAATCGCGCTGGGGCATGTAGCCGATCTTGCCAAGCGGTGCCGAGCGGGCAACCGAGTTGCCGGCATCCGTATCGCTGCCACCCGGGGCTGCGCCAAGTGCAATTGTACCGCTCTGCGGGGTCAGCAGCCCTGCGAGCAGACGAAACAAGGTCGTCTTGCCCATGCCGCTAGGGGCCAACAAAGCGACAAACTCGCCTGCATACACGGTGAAATTCAGGTTGTCGAATAATGGACGATCTTTTTCAAATGCATGCGTAAGTCCTTGAACGGTCAATAGCGGTGAACGCCCTGTTGATACGGAGCTCGTCAAACCGGCCATTCCTCCTGGCGATAAGCCATATCCCAGAACATATATTCAAACTTGGAAGCTGTGATGAAAATATGCTCCAGCCGGCCCAGATCACGCTCCGGCAGCCCTGCGGCGAGCGAGTCCATCAACCCGATCGTCCAATCGGTAAGCGAGCCGAACTCAGCGGAGCTGTACATTTTCACCCATTCCCCGTAAAGCGGATGATCCAACGTCCCCGGCACTTGGGCAAAGGCGCAGCCTACCTCGCGGTAGCTCCACATGCAGGGCAGCAATGCCGCGATCACTTCAGCCAGTGAGCCCTGCGCAGCCGCCTCCAGCATAAATTTTGTATAAGCGATCGTAGTCGGAGCAGGCTCCGTCGCTTCAAGCTCCCCGCGCGAAATGCCAAGCCGGTCCGCATACTGCCGATGAAGCTCCATCTCCACATTCAAGGTCGAATGGAACAGCTCTGCAAGTTTGGAGATCGTCTCCAGATCACGGGCCTTAATGCTGCCGATCGCGAACATTTTGGCATAGTCAATCAAATAGACATAGTCCTGTTTCATATAGTAAATGAACCGTTCCGCTTCCAAAGTCCCCTCTCTCAGTCCGGTCAAAAACGGATGCTGGTGACTCTGCTCCCAAATCGCATTGGATGATTCATAAAGACGTTCACTAAAACGCCGGCCCTCGGTCTCAAATGGCAATGTCACTTAGCTTCACTCCCCTGTAATGTCGAAAAAAGGTCCTTTTGCGGATTGCGTACCTGTTCTGCTGGCTGCTCTTTCTCCCGATTGCACCAGTCGATAATGAAGGCAATCATCACTTTCGTATAATCTATCAATTCGCGCATCGAAATACTTTCATTAACAGCGTGTGCATCCTCCAGCTGCCCGGGTCCGTAAATAATGGTCGGAATGCCCGCGCGGCCAAGCCACCCTGCGTCAGTTACCGTTTGGCTCATTCCCTTCTCCGGAGCGGTCCCCAGCACCATCTGATGACGGGCTGTCAGCAGCTTAACGCCAGCGTGTTGTTCATCCAGCTCCAGAGAGGGGAAAATTTCGCCACGCTCTTCCAGCATTGAACGGCCTCCCCAGCGAAAAGCAGGCGGATGCAGCCGCAGCCAAGGATCGCTCGCAGCTACTGCCAGCAGATGTTCCTCAATTTCTGCCGTCACCGTTTCATAATCTTCATTGGGATAAAAATGCACCGTAATCCATAATTCACATTTGTCTGCAATAAATGCAGCATGACGACCACCTTCAATAACGGCCGGGTTGATCGTATTCGATCCCGGCGCGAAACCGGGATAAGATTTCGTAATAGCGAAGTGGCGCTCCAGCTCCTGCAGTCCGGCAATCAACTTGGCCATCTTTTCAATGGTACTGGCCCCATGAATTCCTCCGCCCGCATGTATCATCCGCGCGCGCATGGCATCGTGATAAGTGACCGGACTCTGGACAGTTACCCAGCCGGTGATGACGCCGCCCTGCCCCTGAATAGCCATCCCGCTCGTATCGGCCACGACGGCAAAATCAGCCTCGCATCCCCGCTCGGTACAGGCGCGTGTGCCTGCTTCACCGGCCTCTTCGCCAATAACAGACTGAAACAATAGGTCGCCTTTGAGCTGTACGCCTGCCTCTGCGATCAGCTTTACCGCAAACAACAGCGCGGCCACCCCGCCTTTCATATCTGCCGTGCCCCGGCCGTAAGCGCGGCCATTGTCCAGCGTAAGCTCGAATGGATTGCGCTTCCATCCTGTAAGATCACCTACTTCGGCCACGTCGATGTGGCCATTTAACAGCAGGCTGCGATACGTGTTGCTGTGCGTGCCCTGCTTGATGGCAGTCACGTTTGGGTCCCCGGGATAAACTTCCCATAGCTCTGGCTGAAACCCGCTAGCTGCGAGCTGCCTTGCAACATACTCCTGTACTTGCTGTGTGTTGCGGGCAGGCGGACTCACTGTCGGAAAGGCAACCAACTCCGCCAGCAGCTCTACCAACTCCGCTTGCCTCTTCTCAACCTGACTCTGCAACTCTCCGATCAACAAATCAGACATTTTTGCTCGTAACTCTCCCTTTTTGTGGAAGGTACTTGCAGGCAATAGAAAAAAAGCCATCCGAGAATAGACGAATGGCTTTAAATTCGAAAGATTCTCTACGCCAGCATTACCTGGTTCAGATTAACGGTCAGAAACACAAGGTCTCTATCTCAGCCGGACTTGATCCAGCACCCGTACCACTTATGAAATTAACACTACTATATCCTATTTAATCGTAATTGGCAACAGCGTTCCCTGAAGCGCTGCGATTAGCCGCAAGTTCAAGCTGCTGTGTTTTCCGTTGCGAGTGAGAAGCAGTCCATTTGGCACATCAATCTATTTCTGAAAAACAGCCCAACCAAACGCCTCAACTTTCAGCTTTTGCTTACGCTTCGACCATTTCCGCTTTACCGACTCCAGGTAGCTCGATTGCTGCTTATCATGAAGCAGGTTTTTGACCTCCCACATCAGAAGCTTGTACCTCATCTCATCATTATGGCTCAAATGGTGAAAATCTTTTAAATGTTCCGCGTTCATACCTCTGTTCACTTCCTTAAGCTGTAAGTCTAGTATTAATGGCATGCTAACTCTAATTTTAAATTTCTAATTGCAATTCTAATTCTATTAAGTAGTCCTTACATCATAACTTTTCCATTAAACTAGTTCATATTACTTAAATATTATTATTCGTTTCATAGTTCTTTATTCCTATTATATCATTTATCTCTGAATACAATCTATACAATTTCGTTAATTTGTGACAAAATTCAGCAGTTTGAGAAAACATTTAGCGATTGACTAAAATCAAGTTTGGATTTTCAGTAAAGTCTCTTCCTTTCCGAATATATTTCTGGCTGCCTTTCTGCCTGGCTACCATTGAACTATAACAAAAGTGAGCAATAAAATATGTGTTGCAGACTACATTTCTAAATAATATTTATGACATTTCTATGACAAGGTATGAATGGCTATCCAGCATAGACGGCTGTGCCATCTGTCCTTGAAAATCACTGTCCTAAACCCAAGTCAAAGAACTTTTTACAATCTTATAATTTGAAAAAAGCCTGCGAGCAAACAGGCTCCATTAAAGGAACTTGCTTACCCACAGACCTGAAAAATAGGTGTTTAAAATTGTTGATTTACTTGACAGACCGTCTCTTTCTCATTCCCAATGCGACACCGCCGAGAATCAGCGCAATGCCTGCAAGATAGAATGGCAGTTGGCTGTTTTCGCCTGTTTTAGGCAACTGGTTCACACCTGATGCTGCAGTTTGCTTAGTTCCTGGAGCAGCCGGTTTGTTGCCGCCTGGTGAAGATTCAAGACCGCCCCTTGGAATATCTTCAACATCAATTTCAAACCATACTTCTTCTTCATTGCCATCTTCATCGGTAACAATAACAGAGAACCTATCCTTGCCTACGAAACCAGGGTCTGGCGTATAGGTCCATTTGCCATCCGGAGTTATCGTAAGTTTGCCATTGTTCGGCGCAGTACCCTCCGTTGTCTTGCTGCCAGTCGGCACTTTAACATTGCCGCCTACAGGCTGTTCTTCTGTTGTTTTGTCTGTTACTTTTCCTGGTGTAGTGCCTGGTGTTGTAGGCTCACCTGGTTTGGTTGGCTTGCCGCCGCCCGGTGTTGTTGTTTCTCCGCCTGGCGTAGTTGGCTCGTCCGGATTACCGGATTCACCGCCACCCGGCGTTGTCGGTCCACCTGGCGTAGTCGGCTCACCGCCACCTGGTGTTGTTGGTCCGCCCGGCGTACCTGGCTTACCAGGGAAGAGCGGTTTGCCAGGTGTACCTGGCTCGCCTGGTTCACCTGGGTTGCCGTTCGGATCTGTCGGATCTGTTCCTGGTCCCGGTGTCGGGCCAGGGAAGTTAGGATAGTTGATGTATTGTTTGTTAGTTACTGTAATTTTTGTTATTTCTCCAGCCTCGATTTCAACATTCCATGTGTTGGAACCTTGAATGTAGTAACCAGCAGGTGGTTGTACTTCTTTCAGGACATACTTTCCGAATGGAAGCTGGTCTTTAAGAATTACTTTACCATAGCTTCCATCGTTTCTGTCATTTCCGGTTACCAAGTCACGAAGAACTAATGTCTTCCCATCTTCCTCGTAAAGTTCAAATTTCGCTCCAGGGAGTAAGGTAGCTGGACGGTCAGCATCTACTTTTGTGATTTCCAGGCCGCCGACGAGGCGTTCATTTTCGACTGTAATTTCTTGACCATCCTGATCAGAATGAAGAACAAAAACTGTGCCGTCTAATTCTTTGTAGCCAACATGGGCAACTGTTTCTCGCAAATTATAGTTCCCGAACGGCAAATCCTTGAATACAATTTCACCATCATCATTAGTTGTTTGTGCTTCCCGAACTATTTTTCCATTTTTCGCCCGCTCGACGACAAATTTAACGCCAGCAAGTCCTTTTTTCGTCTTAGAATCGATTTTCTTGACTATCAAATCAGATTTATACGTGTTGGCACCTGCATTGATAGATGATGAATGAAAGCTGAATCTCTTAAAACCTGCTGTTCCGTCATTGCCAATTGAATTCCCTTGGAATTTAGCATCGTTTCGCACTTCAATATTTCCGTTTGTATTCTCTTCAATATCCAAAATTGTAGAGTATTTAAGTATATAAGGTTTCGATATTTCCCCTAAAAAGTTCAATTCAAATGATGAATCTTCATCATCCCAATTTAATGTGTACGTTTCTCCCTCTTTCACTAACTCTTCTTTATTAGTAGCTAAACTCCCATCTTTATTGACTTCAACCAAATATACCTCAAAGCTGTTCTTTAAAAATACATGGTTGTCAGTAGTAAGCTTATCCGTGATTTTTGTATCATTAATGGTTGATTGACTTAAATTGATTAATACCTCCCAATCAAACCTGTACCCATCCTGCGTCCCTTGCTTTTCAATGAATTTTCCTACATTGGGGATTTTCACACTTCCCTCAAGTGACCTATCGGTGTAATTATCATCCGCTTTTAAAATCGCTTTATTCGAGATTTGCTCATCAGTAATTTGATCTTTACCGATGATTTGATTCTCTAATGAAGTTTCAAATTGAATGTAATATGGTTCATTAATATTTGCAAACTTCAAAGTAAGTGTGTTTTGATTGACCTCATCCGGATATTCTACTGTATAGTCATCATCCAATTTCAAGTGGTTGGCTGGATTCAAATCTAACCCGGAGCTATTACCATCCTCATCAATAGTCGTTTTTGAAACTTTAATGCTGTCCTCATCGATAAGCCTTTGAATACCTTCTAACTTATCAATAAGCTCTACATTTTTCATTTCTTTGCTATTGTAATTGATCACTATTCCCCAAGTTAGCGTCTTGGTTTTCGCATTGTATTCACCAGTTTTTAAACCGTTATTCAGGGTAGGTTCATTTACCGTTCTTTCAGAATTTGTAGATACGTACTGGCTTTCATTAATAATTCCATCTTGAAATTTCAACACTCCCGAATTTCGATATAATTTTTTTAAACTATCATAAGAATCACCTATATAATCATAAGAAGTCTGATAACGAATTTTGTAAATAGAGTTTTTATTATTAGGGAAATTAACGACAAAACCTTCAGTCTCCCCTGTTCCATCTCCTTCGTTTTTAAATGAAACTGTCAATCCCGGTGTGGTTTTATAATTGATAGGCGTACCATCTTCTAATATTACAAATGTATCGAGTTTCAGACGCAGTCCGGGAGAAAAAGTATCTGTATATTCTGCAGAGGTAAGCATATACTTGCTTTCGTTAATATTAATCTCCCAATCAACTGTTCTAGTATTATAATTGATCCCTTTATGAGACTTATTTAGAAAATTCTGTTCAACCGAACGGACAGTTTTAGTTTGATCTTGCGTTTTTACTGTGTTGTAAAGATCGGTATATACTTGATTGCCGCTTTTTGGCTTAGTAGTATAAATAATAACATAGGCTGAATCAATGCCATTAGGGAATTTCAGCTCAAATTCATTGTGAATATCATTATCTTCCCTATCCTTCTTCATGTTAAAACTATAATCTCCAGCAGGAACAAGATCAGTTTCTTCATAGAGAGGATCGCTGTTTGGCGAAGCTTTGTATACTTCAATCGCTCCATCCAGCTCGAACATTTCACTAAATTGATCCTCAATAATTGCTTTATTGCCCTGAATCGAGTCTTCGCCAAAATTGTACTCGATTTCCCAAGTAACTTTGTTGTTAGTTAGATTATGGTTCGCAACTTTTTTGTTGAGTAAATTACCTCTTTGGATTTCGACCGTTTTATTAGCAGTTTCTGGGTTTGTAACATTTTTTGCTGAAAGGGTCGCCTTATTCTCAAACTTTGTACCTTTGTCTGTTACATTGGTTTTGTACTCAATACGATAAGCTTCCTCAATGTCTCCTAGATTTATCTTTAGTTTGGTGATTGACCCTTGGCCATTGTCAGTCAGATCAATTTTCCCTGTTAGATCTATAGGCGTCGCATTAGGGGGAACATTCCCGTTGCTGTCAAGCAGATACACATTAATACTGTTTTCATCTAGCGACAATCCATTAGGAATAGAATCTGTAATAACCGCATCAGTTAATTTATCAAGACTCTTATTTACATCAATACTCCATTCAATATACTTGGCATTATACTGTGCTGTTCCATTCTTTGAAATATCTAGTTGAGGCTCTTGTTGCGGTTGTCCCTTAAATTTCAGATTTAGTTTGTGTGTTTCCGAAAATTTAAACTCCACTTCTTCTTTGTCGGCTACTTCAGTCTCATTAATCTCTGTCCAAAACTGGAAGTACCCATCTGTTGGCCCTGCATTTAACACATTTTCATCAGTAAACGTAAGAACGACTTTTATTCTTCCGTCTTCCTCAAATGCTGAATATTTCCCTATCTGTACTTTGTCCTTGTCTAATAACAATAGATCCTTATACTTATCAGGTTGAGAAGCATCTTCATATAACTTCAATTCTTTCGGAAGGTAGAATATGCCTTGAGGATAATCTTCGTCAAACTGATGATTATTGAATTCCAATTCCCATTTATATTCCAAATATAAGGGTCTGTTTGTATCTATTTCGTTCTTTTGAGTGCCCCCAGGTAATGTAACTATCTCTTCCCTATTACCATCATCATATCTAAACTCAATATTCGTAAAAACTAAACCTTTCGACTCCACATTCTCGTCGTTGTCTCCTGCAACCTTTTGAGAAAATGCATTTTGAGCATCCTCGGATACTTCATTCTGCGCATCTTCATCTTCATCCACACCTGCTGTATCCTCAATATCTTCGTTATCGTCTGCATCCCCAGCATCGTGGATTACCTCATCAGTTCCTGCAGCTACGGCTTCCTTCAGCGTACTGCTGTAACTGAAAAGTTGAAAGACTAGCATTAATGATAACATTATTGCTAGAAACCTCGAATTCTTCTTCATTACTCAGCCTCCATTTGACAAAATATTATGTAATATGCTGTCGAAATCATACGAAATGGAACTGAACAATTTCTGAACAATTTCTGTGATAGTTTTTACAAATTTGTCTCAGGTTGATAGAGAACAATAGATTTCCCTCGATAATTTTAAATAATTATATCCATTTATGAATTAAAAAACCTTTTATAACCATAAAAAAACAGCCATCCGCGCCAATAAGGCAAGATGACTGTCTATTTTAATTGTTTAGTTATAGCATAACTTCGAATAAGGGTTTCTTACACCAAACTTACAATTGTACATTCGGATCGACTTCAGCCTCATAGTCGACGCCTTCGAATCCGAAACCGAACAAGCGCAGGAAGTCCTGACGATAACCAGCAATATCTGATTGCTCCTCCAGGTTATCAGTCGAAATGCTGCTCCACAATTGGTCGATCTGTTGCTGCACATCTTCCTGCATTTCCAGATCATCAATCCGAATCCGGCCCTGCTCGTCCACTGGCGTGCCAGCGGCAGCATAAATGCGCTCATTCAGCAAACGGTACATTTGCTCAATCGTTCCTTCATGCGTTCCTTTGGCTTTCATAATTTTAAATAACAGGGCAATATAGAGCGGAACGACCGGAATGGCCGAGCTCGCTTGCGTAACAAGCGCCTTGTTGACAGAGACGTACGCGCGGCCGCCTAATGCGCCCAGTTGATCATTCAGCTTATGTGCAGTCGCTTCCAGATCTTCCTTCGCTCTGCCGATTGTGCCGGAACGGTAAATTTGATGCGTAACTTCCGGACCTATGTAGGAGTATGCCACCGTTACTGCACCTTCAGCGATAACCTCCGCCTCGCGAAGCGCTTCGATCCACAATGCCCAATCTTCGCCGCCCATTACGGCAACCGTATTGCGAATGTCTTCTTCCGACGCAGGATCGATGGAAATATCGGTTACTTCGCCTGTTGTTGTATTGACCGTTTTGTTCGTATAAGTGTCACCGATTGGCTTAAGCGTCGAAGTGAAGCTTCCCCCTGTTGTCGGATGTGTGCGCCGCGGTGAGGCAATGCTGTACACTATTAGATCAACCTTGCCCAAATGCTCGCGGATCTGCTCGATTGTCTGTTGCTTGATCTCGTTGGAGAAGGCGTCGCCATTAATATTGATCGCGATTTTCCCTTCTTCATGAGCCGCCTTTGTAAATTCAGCGGTATTGTACCAGCCTGCGGTTCCTGTGCGGTCCTCAGAAGCCGGACGCTCGAAGAATACGCCGACGCTATCCGCCCCGCTGCCAAAAGTTGCCGCAATACGCGACGACAGCCCGAATCCTGTTGATGCGCCAATAATCAGCGCTTTGCGGCCGCCCTCAACTTTCGGTTGTCCTTTTACATATTTGATTTGTTGCTGTACATTGTGTGCGCAACCAACCGGGTGAGCAGTCGTACAAATAAAGCCCCGGATACGAGGTTTAATAATCATTCGCCATAACCTCCATTAAATTTAAATCATACATTTGTCACTGGCCGAGAAAGCCTGTGCTTGCTAAACGACTTCTTCTACTTTACTATATCGTTTCCGTGGACGGAGTACAAGAAAAGAGCGTGAAATCCGCTTGTTTCCTCCACAACAAAAAGCCAAACAATCAGCGCTGCTGGGAGGCAGTTGATGCTTGGCTTGTTGTCCCTTATTGATAAATGACTATTTTTTAAGCTTTACAGCTCGTTAGCGCACCAGACGGCCTGCCAATAAACAGGATGCCTATTCGTTCTCAATGACTACGCGGTTCAATTGCAGGTTGACCGGGTTGGCCAGTGTATCGCCTACCGGACATTTGCTCTCCAGAAACGATACAAACTCCTCTACCTTTTCGCGCGGCGCATCTGTCTTAATATAGAAGGTATAACGGATGTCAGAGTAGCCTGGACGCACTTCAGACCGGTTGAAAAAACCGTCAAGATCAAGGTCGCCTTCCACCTCAACGCGGAAATCATTCAGTTCGACGCCAAATTTGGCCGCGTAGGCACGCGCTACAATGGACTGGCATGCACCCAATGAGGCGAGCACCACTTCCACCGGGTTCATGCCGGTGTCGGTTCCGCCAAGACTTTTCGGTTCGTCAATCGTCAGTTCGAAATTTCTGGAAGCGGCTTTAACCTGAAAACCGTCTTGCAGGTGAGCGGTTGCTTTAAATGTTTGAACAGATGCCATTATGCTCTCTCCTCTAATTTCCTAATATAATTGCTTTCCATAAAACCCACTATTATACTTGGGATTATATAGGGAGAATGATTTGCTGTCAATGCTCCTTTTTTTACTGAGCAGCATCGGCTATAATATATTGAGAATGATTATCAAAAAAAGTTTCGTGGGGGCGCTTATGAACATTTTGAATAAAATAAATGTAGAGGCGTTTTCCAGCAGCACGTATTATTTGCCCTTCTATGCGTGCAGTCTGTCATACATGACTGAGCTCGGCACATCGGATTCGCAGTTCATTGATCCGTTTATTCTGATCGTTACCGGCGGTGAGCTGCTGCTGCGGATTGACGGAAGCGAGCGGCTCATCTCGTGCGGCTCAATTCTTTGCGCTGAGCGAAGAGTACAGCTGCAAATACTGGATAGGCAGCTGCTGCGCGGTGTTTTTATCGCTTATCGCGGCTTCACCTTCAACAACGCTGCTCCCGAGCAGCTTCCCGGGAACGGGATTCCCCGTCCCTGCTCCCAGCGTACGATGACGCTGGCCCATCAGTTTGAGTCAGTATGGATGCAGCCGGAACAGCGGATTCAGGCACATCGTCTATTTCTGGAGCTATTGGAACAAATACAGTTGGATAAAGAAACGACCGAAGCGACAGCACACGACTGGCTGCACGGTGTGCTTGAACATATCCACCGGCATTATGGGGATGAGTTGACCCGAGAACAGCTGGCGCTGCTGGCAGGTGTCAGCCCGGAGCATTTTTCCCGCGTATTCCATAAACAAACCGGACGTACGTTCAGCACCTATATAAACTTGCTTCGCATCCGGGATGTACAGCGGCGGCTGCTCCTCGGCCAGTCAAGCAGCTTGCATGATCTGGCGTCCAAGGTAGGGTACAAGGATGGCTTCTACCTGAGCCGCAAGTTCAAACAGTTGGTTGGTACTGCACCGACGGTTTTTCTGCGCAAGCCGAAGCGGATTGCCGCATCGAATTACAATCACACAGCAATGCTGTTAGCGCTGGAAGTGCAACCTGTCATGGGCGCTTACTCATCGTGGATGCGGATGCATTATTCCGGTCTGCCGCAGAATCAGCAGCGGGAGCTGTCATGGTCAACGGGGCATGGCATCTATGAGGAACTGAGCCAGCTGCAGCCCGATGTAATCATTGGCTACGAGCGGATGTCCAGTGACAAGAAACTCGCAAGTATTGCTCCGGTTATTGACGTTCCACTGATGAGGATGGACTGGCGGGAGCAATTGTGTGTGATTGCTGATATAGCTGACAAGCGCCGTGAAGCTGAGCGGATACTGGAACAGTATAATGAACGGGTGGTATTAGGCAATGCGCTGCTGGACAAGCGGCTAGGCAGACGGGGAAGTGTCATTATGTGGGAGATTCATGCCGATTGCGCGTATGCTTTTGGCAGCCGTTTCGGAAGAGCCGGACATATTATGTACGATGATCTAGGCTTTCAGCTGCCTCAACAGCTCATTCAAGAAGGAGTACAAACGGCAGGCTATATTCGGGTGCCGCTTGAGCGGATTCATCGCTATTCAGCCGATTACATGATTATTACTTCGATGACATGTACGCCGCAGTTTGACTTGTTTGCAGGTGTCGGCATTTGTTCCAGCATCGAAGCCGGTCTCACTTCAACCGTCTGCCCCGCGCCTTCCGGACCAGAGACCGTTCAGCACATACGGACAATCGTCTTTAACCAATTCGATGTCTTCTACGGCTTTGACCCGCTTTCTACCCAGAAGCAGCTGGAGCTGCTGCTTGGCAGTCTCATATCATAATAAAGCATGATCCCAAATCACAATATGACATGGCATTTTAAGACGAATGCCTTTAAAGTTATTATTCGATAATGATTATCATTATTAAAAAATGCAAAAAGGGGATTTATACAAATGAAGCAACCTAAACGACATGGATGGGCTATCATCTTAATCGCTTTAATGCTGGCAATAACAGCTTGCGGTTCAAATTCGCCAGCGCCTGCTGATTCGGGCAATACGGCTGCCAAACCAGCCGAAGGCAATGACAATACCAAATCGGGTACTGAAGCTGCTAATGAGGCTGCAAAGCCGGCAGCTGACAATTCGGCAGAGACGCCGGTGGAAGCTGGTACTAAAACCGTGTCCACGGTTCACGGGGACATAGAAATTCCGGTCAAGCCGCAACGAATCATAACCGATGGTTATTTGGGTTCCTTGATTGCGCTTGGCGTAACACCAGTAGGTACACCCAGCCTCCAATTGAAAAATCAGTATTTTGCCGAAGCATTGAAAGGTGTCGCTGACATCGGAGACAGCAACAGCAGCTCAATGGAACGCATTATTGATCTGCAGCCGGATCTGATTATTACAGCCACTAAAGACGAAGCAAGGTATGATCTGCTGGCAAAAGCTGCACCGACCGTAGCCATTCCGTATGGCGAACTAACGAACGCGCATGAAGAATTGACTTACTTCGGTCAGCTTCTGGGCCTTGAGAAAGAAGCTGCCGCTTGGCTGGCGGATTACGAACAGCAAATTGCCGATGCCAAAGCCAAAGTGGATCAAGCGATCCCTGCGGATGCCAGCTTTACTATTTTTGAAGAAGGGGGCAAAGCAGTTTGGGTGTACGGCGATAATTTCGGACGAGGCGGACAACCCATCTATCAAGCGTTAGGCCGCAAACCGCCGGCAGAAGTGGCTGAGGAAATTATGGACAAGCAGTGGAAGGAACTGTCCCTCGAATCCCTTGCAGAATACGCGGGCGATTACATCGTACTGACCTCCAATAACAAGACAGCCGAGGACTTCAAGAAAGATCCGGTCTGGAACACGCTCGATGCGATCAAAAACGACCGCTTTTACGTTTGGAAAGAAGAGCGCTCTTGGTACTATGACCCGATTGCTGTGCTGTCGCAAACGAATGAGCTGGCAGATTGGCTTGCTGGGAATTAGAGGGTTCGCTGCAACACGAACAGGGCGATTGCCCCGTCACTAATGGTGACGGAGGATCGCCCTGTTCCGCTGTCTTCACGTTACATGAACTATGAACAGTCTAACGTTCTAATAAACGAGCCCATCATTGCTGTTTGGACAGATACTCCATTAACCGCAGCGCAACGATCACTGCTTCTGCACGGGTCGCCTCACTTGCTGCTGCAAAATGATTGTTTCCTCTGCCTTGCATAAGCCCATTCTCGCGTATGGCTTCGACAGCCCCTTTAGCCCATCCTGCAATCTCATGATCATCCGAGAAGCTCGTGCGAGCTTGCGGGCTCGCTTGCATAGCTCCCGCTCTGGCCAGCATGACCGCCATCTCGGCACGCGTAATGGCAGCGTTCGGACGGAAGGTTCCGTCCGGATAGCCATTTACGATACCTGCTTCAACAACTTGCGCGATCGCCGCTGCTGCCCATGGACCAATTTTGCCCTCATCCTTAAAGGCGGCAGATTGCCCTGTTCCTTGCATACCAAGCGCCCTTGATAATATAATCGCGAACTGTGCGCGTGTAACCGCCTCGTTTGGACGGAAAGTGCCGTCCGGGAAGCCGCTAATGATGCCCTTATCTACTGCAGCTAGAATCCCTGCTTTGGCCCAATTTTTATCAATGTCTGTAAAGCTTGGCTGTGCAACATCAACCGGGTTCGCTGGATCGGTTGGTTCCGTTGGCGCCCCTTCCCCTGAATTCGGGTCTTCGTCTGTATCTTTGCCTGTATCGTCCGCTGGATCATTTGGGTTAACGTGTACATAGCCGCCGCCACCCGGTGAGCTTGACACAGCAGCAGTGACCAAGCGCATGTTGCTGGACTTCGAGCTATTGCCTGCAGCGTCGTATGCAACAACAACATACGCATACTGCTTATTCGGCGTTAGACCTGTATCCACATATTTTGTTTCTGTCGTAGATGCAATTTCTACGCCGTCACGATAAACCTTGTAGCCTGCAACGCCTACATTATCTTCAGAAGGCAGCCATCTCAGCTCAATGCTTGTATTGGATACCGCATTGGCGTAGTTTACTACAGGGGCGGTAGGCGCCTCCGTATCGACAATGGCCGGGGACCACCAGTTGCCTGAGACCACAATCATGCTGAGCATGCGGATATTGTTGCCAAAGTAGATTTCCTCCTCGGTATCTATCGCAGCACTGTAATCCCATAGATCATTCAACCATTGCTGATTGCTGCTATCGATCATCGCGCTAACCATGAAGGGGGCGATAAACGTAATATCCTCATACTCTTCCTCTACGGCAGCTTGCAAGCCTGCCGATCCATCCAGCTTGTAGCCTGAGAAAATATTTTCCGGCTTGTTATTCGCCTTCTTGCGAATCCATTCATTTAATGTTGTCAATTGCTTTTTAGCCCGCTGATCCCCGGTGACCAGATAGTCTGTTGCAATTCTCCACGGTGTCCGGGCGGAATTGTAATAATAATCTCCGTCAAATTTCGATTCCAGGAAATGAGGCTCTGCCGGCACGAACTTCTGCCCATCCTTCACAACAAAATCCGGCAAAAGTCCAGCATTCGGACTGTAGTTCTCAAACATATCGTTAATGACACGATAGGTTCCCTCAACCGTCAGATCCCAACGTGAATCACCCGTTACGATCGCATAATCCTTCATATGCTGCAGCATAAAGTCAGATGGACGAGTAGCTCCTACATATTTTCCAGAGGATGCCCAATCCGCCAGTCGCAATGTCCAGTCCTTTTTATAAACCTCGCTTTCCATTATTGCAGCGATTACCTTCTTGGCTTCCGCTAAGTAGTTAATATCGCCACCACTGCCCCACTGCTGATCGGCCAGCAATAACGCGTAAGCGATATCCATATCTCCGTCTGTTGCTGCATCCGCTCCGCTGACATTTACAATAGCTTGACCATTATCGCCTTGCCGCCATGCCATCAATTGAGGGTTGATTTCACTTGGATGCGCTCTAAAGTAATGATACAAAGCATCGAAATCAGCCTGCGTATCGGCATCCTGCTTCGCCATTAAGGCAATGATCATCATTCCGTAGCCGTGTGCCTCTGATACCGTTAGCGGTTTGAATTCAAATAAGACATTCCCTGATGCGTCCTTCTCTTCTTCTATTGCTTCCGGATCATCATCGGTATACCAAATGTATTTCTGCGTTGCATCGTATGGATTTGCCTTCAAATATTTCGCCCGCCATTCCTGGAATAAGCGCTGCACAACAGTATCCATGTCAGCCTGCGTAACATGATTTGGCTTGATTGTGCCAGCGGCGTATTGAGGATGCTGAGGGAACGACTTGTTAGGTCCAGAGCCGGATGCAGCCTCTTTCGTCTTTACATCTGCCCGATTGCTGGCAATTGAGGCGAGGTCCGCTCCATTAAGCGCTTTTACATAGTAGGAATATGTCTTGCCAGCTTGCAAGCCACGATCCGTATATGTCGTTTCCTTGCTTGGTACTAGAGCTATCTTTACATTATCCCGATAAATCTCGTAGCCTGCCACTTGTATATTTCCTGCAGACGGCTGCCACGCCAGCTCAATTTGGAAGGAAGAAATACCTTTCCCTGTTAAATTCGTCGGTGCAGAAGGCGGCTCATTCAGATTCGGGTCATCCATCGTCGTCAGTGTAATCGCATCGGAGTTCATTCTTGTGCCAACGGCCTTCACGATAAAATCATATTTCTTGGCCGGGTCCAATTGCCGCGCAGTAAAGCTATACGAGGTCTGGCCCTGCTTCACAGGGATGTATACACTCCAATGTGTTCCTGCCTTATCATTTTCCTCATAAATTCTAAAACCTCGAATTGGCTCTTTGCTGTCGGCTGGCAAATCCCAGGTCAGCACCGCCTCATTCTCTCCCAACGCCAGTTGTGCTTTTTCAACTGGATCAGGCTTGGCATCCGTGCGCTTAATCCCGTATTTATCGTATTCGATCAGCCCATTGCCGACCGTTCCCGGCTCACCCTCATCCTCTACAGCCGCGGTGAACGACTTAAAAGAAAGGATTTGATCCGTAATCGCTACATCAGTAAACATTTTTTTGAAAGGCTGCTCATTCACATCAGCGAAGAAATGATCATACGGAATCGGATTGCCGAACTCATCCTTTTTGATCACCGGATTCCAATTTTCGTCAAACTCATGCAAAAACTCTTGCTTCGTATAAAACTTATTACCGAGTGCATTAGGCATCAGGTATATCGTTCCTTTAGGATTTACCGCATTGCCCTCGTTGTCGAATTCAAGAGAAGCTTTGGGCACCACCTCGTTGCCGTACATTTGGAAGGATCTCATATACATATGGTCATGTGCTTCAAACACCATATCAATCCCCAGCTCATCGAAAACAGGGGTCAAATGCTGCCGATAGAATTGAACACGCCCATCCTCATACAAGGCGGAATTATTGCCTGATGCATACGGACTTTTGTGAAAGGCTACAAACTTCCATTTCTTATCGGACCTTGCCACTGTATTGCGCATCCAATTCACCTGAGCACGAAACTCCGGATCTTCCCAATCGATGTCCTTGCCGTTCCCAGCAAGCCCGCCCTCATATTGCGAATTGAATACCATATACAAAGCATCCCCATACTCGAATGAGTAGACAGAGCCTTCATGAGTGCTGGCAACGATCTGTTGCGGTACATTAAAATGGTTGTAGAAGTTATTATTATCCGTTGTAACATCCCCGTCGTAATCGTTGACCTCATGACCGCCGAGCACAGGGATATAAGGGACGCGCAGGAAGGAGTCTTCTGCAACCGTGAACATCCACTGCCAATGCGTCTCCAGGTCGCCATTATCCACCAGATCGCCCGCTACGATAAGAAACTTCGGATCTCCAATATAATCAACCGCTTTCCTGAATGTATCACCCCACGGCTCAAAACCCGATAAGCTTGAAGATTGCGAGTCAGCTCCTACAATAAAACGGTAGTCCTGATGGTTGGCGGTATCTGTCGTGAAAGAGCCAATCTTGCTCCATGCGCCTTCCTCGCCATTGCCGAGACGGAATTTATAATGGGTTCCCGGCTCGAGCTGATCCGCAATTGCTTTATGGCTTACGAACGGCGTACGCTTCTGTGCTGCCCGATCCCCCGCTACCATAAAGGTTTCGATTCGCTCTTCTGTTCCTTTAAAGACGAGCACATCTTCCTTCGGAAAAACCCCTGCTTTTACATTCACCGCTTCTGTAACTTCAACGACCGTATCTGTCATCGTGTCTGTGTACCAAGCAAACGCCATGCTTGTCTTCGGATCACCATTAATGGTCATATTGAGCAGCTTGGGCTTAAATGGCGAACCTTCTGTGCTGAAGCTCCACGAATAATCGCTTAATAGCATTACGTCATCCTCACCTAGAATGAGCTCCTTAGGCAGCGACACCGTATAGCTTTGCTCGTAAGCAAGGATCGGATGAGCGATGTGCAGCGTTTTGCCTGACACCGTCGCCTTCACATCCGTCAGCGCAGTCTGATTTCCGTCTACAATGGATACTGCATAATCCGGATTCAACTTAATAGCTTTGTTAAAGGAGATCGAAATCGGGGTCTCAACCGATTGCTGCCCCTCGCCATCGATAGGCAGCTCGGCAACGACAATGGTCGGATCTTGAATGACTGCACCGTCAACGCGTGAGCCCGTAATCCGAACATCCTTCAAATAGCTGGATCCATAGCTTCCAATTCCATTGGGATTCGCTATCGCATTCACAGCTGTATTCGTACGAACAACCCAACGTATATAGAGCACATCCTCATTATCTGCTTGGGCAGGAAGAGAGGCATTCACAAGCTTGCATGTATTGCCTGGGCAGTTATCTCCATTAATAAGCACAAGCTCCCCATCTTGAATGTCCGTCCAGTTGTTCCGGTCTGTACTCATTTGCACCTGAAAATCTCTTGGTCCCGAGTTGGAGGAGCGCTGCTCGGATGAAACCTTGATTTGTTCAAATCCTTTCGTTGAAACGGTAGCGAGCCAATATTTATTGCCGGCCCCATTGTTCCAATTATTATAGTAGATCCCTCTGTTTGCATCGAAAGATTCATACTTCACCCCGCCCATACCGCGGATCATAGATGATTGTTTGTACGTCCCATCCGTTGCCCATAAGGTTCCATTATCCCCATTGCCCGTAAACGCCCACAGGGCAATCGTTTCTCTCGGTCCTCCATTGGAAGACTTCAATGTTGTGACTGTCACTTCCGTGCTTGGGGTCGATTCATTGCCTGAGCTGTCTACTGCGCTCACTGTGTATGTAAATGACGTATCACTGGCAAGACCTTGATCTTGAAACGGAGGAGCATCAGCCATCGTCAGCTTTTGCCCATCTCGATAAATCTGATAGCCTGCGACCTCTACATTATCCGTCGAAGCTGTCCAATCCAATTGAATGGAGCTGTCTGACAGCGCTTGACCCATCACATCCGTTGGCGTTGTTGGCTGCTCTTCATCCTTCGGAAGCTCCTGCCCGGGAATCCGGTCTCCCTTAATGACAATGTCCTTTATTGCACTGGAGCCGTATTGGCCGATCGCGGCATTGGAAGAATTCGTTGCCTCATTCGAAGCGACGAGCCAACGGAGATATAGCATTTGCTGGTTGTTGGCAGCTTGGGGTAATGGCAGATCAGATAGTCTGCAAGCAGCGTCTGCACAAGCAAACGTATTCACAGCCATCGTTAATGCACCATCAGGCACATCCTGCCATACGGATTGATTCGTACTTATTTGAAGTTGAAAGTCCTTGGGGCCCGATCCTGAAGAATTCTGTACAGAAGAAACTGTGATGTTCTCGAAGGCTTCTGTAGAAAGAGCAGCCAACCAATATTTCTGTTCTGCATCCTGATGCCAGCCCTGGTATTTCAAGAAGCCTCCGTTTGCCGAAGCTTCCTCAAAGACAGGCCCTCCCATCGCTTGAAAGCTGGCAAACAGCTTGTTTTCCCCGACTGCAGCCGCAACTTTGCCATTGCCAGAGGCAGCATTGAACAGCCATTGTGCAATGATCTGCTTGTCTCCAGCTGCATGAGCAGCAGGCATTGGGGCAATCATCCCCGCGAAGCTTGCAATGAACATGATCCCTGCGAGCAGAACAGACAGCGAACGCTTCATCGATCGCTTCCTACTTTTGCTGATGTGCATAACTGAATCCCTTCCTCTCCATTTGACAATATCTTAGTTAAAATAAAGCGTTTCAACTTTAGTCCAGGCAAAATGCCTCGCAACGAGAGCGATGCCTTTTCATGCTTTCATTGTAACGGTACCGATTACTTGACTACTATGTGCAATTGCAACGAAATCTGATAGTAATTAACTAATATTGTTAAAAATAATGAATCTGGTTTTCTTGCCTGTCAAAGCCAAAAGCAGCGATTGCCGAATGCTAGAGAGCGGGGTACCTTGCGCTAACGCTGGCCACAGCCGTTAAATGGCATCAAATGACCCTTTTGCAAATCTAACGCTGGCCACAGTGCTTATTTCCCCCCTAGACGGCTAAAACCGTGCGATTTTCTAAAAATAACGTGGCTCAGTTTCCTTACAATATTTATTGGGCTGAATTTCCCTGAATAGCGTCTGTCATCAGCGTTAGAAGTCCACGCGTCCGGTTAGAATTCCACGCGCATGCGGTGCTTTCGCTACATGAGCGTAAACAGGTTGATCCCCCCTTCTCTCTTCGATCGCGGATAAAATCAACCAACTGGTTTTTTTATTGAGCCAAGTAACATTGTACGTTTTTAAATCAAGCTCATTCTACGCATGTTCTGTTAAAAATTTATAAATTTTTAGTAAATATAGCCAACTGGTAATGCATGATGAAAACGATCGAGCTCATTAGGCCTGCCAATAGAATGATGACGTAGGGATAGGACTGTACGCAGCAGACGAACTTAGCGTAAAATAGAGAGGATTGGCACATCAGTATCATCAATTAGGAGGAGCTTTCATTGGCAATTAAAATAAATCTCTATCAGGATTGGCTGGATACGGTCAAGCACGTATTTCATGGCGCTGGCGCCCCGCTGCCTTCAACGTTAAGCGACAAAGGAATTGGCGTGGCCTATTATAATCAGACCTCTTCCTCTGAGGAAGAGGCTGAGCAGCGCAGACAGGTGAACGAACAGAGAATTACGGAACTGCAGCAAACGCTGCTTGACAATATGACTGAAATCATTATTCCTGACATCCGTAATAAAACCGGATACACAGGGGATGCGTTTCATTTTCGTTGGGTTTACGCGCAAGGGGAGCATATTATTGAAGAAAACTCCCAATACCGAATTCCGCTCGGCCCCTCGCCTGAAGCATAACGCCAGGCATGCCAAACATAGGTGCAACATAATGCTCATAGGCAAAAAAGCATCAGACGGTTACTCCGGTAAGGAGTAATCATCTGATGCTTCTTCATGTGCACGACCGTTCGTACCGGCCAACTGCACGTATTGGTTCACATAAAAATAACGGCGGATAAAATCGCTGCTCTCCTGACGCGGATCATACAAGAAGATGTTTACTTCTCTGGCCAGCTGCTCAAGCAAATCAGAAAAAAATGCCATCCCCAGATTAGCCGCGTCTTCGGCGCACTGCCGCAGCTCTGTTTCATCTTTGGAATCGAGTGCGGTCATCCCCTTGAGCAGCAGTCGTTCGCTCCAATCATCGAGCCGTTCTTTCAACTGCTCCAAAGCATTCAACTTCTGCTCACTCCTACAAATCCAGCATAATATTAGTCAACGAACAGCCTTTCAGCAAACTGATTGGATAAATCCACTCATTCTCCATACGCACCAACGCATAGAAATCGCGTAGCGCCAGCAGTTCACTGCTGCGCTCCAAAGTCTTGAATACACTTGCCCACTGCGGCTCATAGGGAATGGTCAGCGTCAGCGGCTGTCTGCCCGCGTCCTCTGCGGCCAGCAGCAGATTTTGGCTGACCTTATCGAAGGAAACCTCCGCGATTTTGTGCAGCAGCACCAGCAACGGCATATTATTCTTTCGCTGGAATAGTCCACTGAAAACTGCGCCGCTCTGATGCTGTGCACGGGTCAATTGCAGCTCGCCAAAGTCAAATTGTTCAATTGCCATCCGCTCAAGCGGCTCGATGACAGCTTCTTCGCTGGCGGACAACCGCTGTTCACGGTTAACTTTGATCCGCAGCAGCGAGGCTTGTCCGGCAGTCAGCTCCTTCATTGGCAGCGCTGATCCCCATGCTCCAGGCTGGGTATAAAATTGATTGTAATTAAACGAGCTTTGCTCATAATAGACAGGCCGGGATTGCGAAAAGCTGTACATTCGCCCATCATCCAGGCAATAGAAATAATAGGTAATTCCCTTGTAGCCTGAACGGGTTGCCCATGGATGCGCGCCCAGGCCGTACAGCTGCAAGCGCGGAACACGAAAGTAACGGCTGCGAAAAGCGCCCGTCAGCCGCTGCCGCTGTACTGCAGGCAGCTCGCCCTCCAGCGCAGCGGACATCATGAACAGGCGGGTAAGCCTGTCCTGCAGCGCCGACATCGAAAAGCGGACATGCCGCTGATGAAACAATTCCAGCTCGCCGCGGATGCCGCGCACCTCCTTCTCCAGCTCGGGCAGCCTGGCCGTGCGGGCGGCAAGCGCCAGCACTTCCAGCTGCGCCTGCGTGCTTTGCGTCAGCTTGACCAGACCCGCCTGCACAATTTCTTCGGCAATCCGCCGGCAGTCCCGGAGCGTCGCACTCGCGGGATCGGACCCGCTTTCGGGAGGCAGGAGCAGGTCGTAATTATCCTCCCTGTGCAAAGCCCGGTAGCGAAGCAGCGCCTCCAGCACATACAAGTCAGCCTCTCCCTCTTTACTGCTGCACAGCGCCTTATCCAGCCGCGCTTCGTCCGTAAACGCCACGTCAACCTGCTGCCAGTTCAGCCGAATGGTCAGCAGCGTGCTCTCCGAAATATCCAGCTTCTCTTGGTAAGCGAGCCGGAACAGCACCTCTTCGATCTGCTGGGCCTTATACTGAGCAGCAATGCTTTGCAACGGCACCTCCAGCAGCCAGCTAAAGTCAAGCTGCCTGACGGCCGTATCCGGCGCATGCCGCTCCTTGTAGAACAGCAGCGCGATCAGCACATGCTTGCATAGCTTATCGGAAGGACAACTGCAGGAGAAGTGCGCAAGGTCGCCCTGCAATTGGCATTCGGTGCCATCGCTCAGCGTGCAGATGACCTTGTCTGCCTGAAGGTCGTAGTGCACTTCAGTTCCCTTTTCAATATCTTTGCAGGCGCGGTTATAGAGCCCTTTATTGGCGTGTCTGACCAAATAATCTTCCGTGCACAATCCGATGAACTGATGAAATGAGGTTTGAAAATCTGTCATGCCAATCTCCCTGTTGTCATAATAATCCCTTAAATAACGCCTCCAGATGATGGACCTCTGCCAGGCCGTTGATCATCACACGGCCATCCGGATTAAGGCGCACCTCAAGCCGGTTCGGAATGCTTGTCAACTCATCCTGCAAATGCGTGTAACAGTCGGTCAAAAAATGATAGCGCTGATTGGATGATCCGACCCAAGGACGGCTTGTATCCAGGTTTTCCTTCTGAAATGGGCCATCGATGAGCAAATCCGTAACAGCAATTAAATCCAGGTAATGCTGGTTGCCCGCTTCCTGCAGATCCTCAAGCCAATAACCGGTGAACGTCATTACGGAAAGCCCTGCCCGCTTTAAAATGCCGCCAAGCTCCGCCAATTCTTTCGCCTGCGCGAAAGGCTCGCCCCCGAGAAAGGTAATGCCTTCCACTTCAGGGCCTTGGAGAACTTGCTCGGCAAGTTCACTGACTTCCATCGTGTAGCCCCCGTTGGTCGGCCATGTGAACGGCACGGCACAGCCGGGGCAATGAATCGGGCATCCCTGAACCTGCAGACATGCCCGTGTACCCGGCCCTTCCACCTTCGTCGACGGCAAAAAACGATGCACTCGCAATGCCATCAGTAATCCACCACGCGCCCTTTCCCGTTCTGCGGCGGCGTATTGACCGTCCCTACCGTAACAAGCGGGCGAATTCGCTCGACAATGTGGGGTTTCAGCCCCAGCTCCCGGGCAAATTCATCTACAGAGCGAAACCCGCCGTTGGCTTGACGGACCTGAACAGCTTTCTTGGCCAAAACAATGCCGATCCCCGACAGGGCTGCAATCTCCGTTTCAGAAGCGAAATTAAGGTCAAGCATCTGCGCTTGCAAATGCGTAAACTCGGACATCGTTGGCATGGATGATAGGGTTGACGCAGCAGGCGGGGGCGTTGTCTCCTGTCTTGCCGGCCTCGTTAATACATCAAGGTCTGGTCTCGGGACAGACGTTTCAAACAGCGTGTTCGCCGGGGTTCCAAACGATCCGGAAGCCGAAGGCGCAGCTGCGGTTGGTGCAGGCGAAGCAAACGACCCAGGCGAAGCGGCCGAACCCGCAGGTGCGGCATATATGCCTCGCTGCGAATCCCTGGCCTGCTCATCCATCACTTCCTGCAGTTGCCGCATCACTTCGGCATCCTCTTCCATCATGCCGTCATTCAGCATCTTCTCCAGCTCTTCCATCTCCCGATTCATTCTGGCCGCTTTTGCTTGGACCACCCGCATATCCTCTTGCAGCATGCTTCCCTGTTGTCTGCCTCCTGATGCCCGGCTTGTATTCAGCGAACTGTAAGTGGTGTGTTTGACAGCGTATTCCCTCTGAATTCTGCGCATCAATTCGTCATCCGCTGACCCGGCGGCCATCTGACGGACAGCCAAGCGCAGCAGAAACTCCTTGCGGATTTTGAACGCATGAAAAATTGAACCGATGCCGCTCATCAGAAAGTAAGTCATGAAAAGATCATACTGCCAACTGTCGTCTTCGAACAGGCCCGCAAACATCACCATAAAAGGGAGCGCATAAAAAAGGCCCCATAGGCCCCAACGCATCGTCTTGGCTTTGCTGCCAATATAAATAAAAGCGATCCAGTTGAAGAACAGGGTAAACGTCAGCAATATCCACCAGGAGTGCCTTATTTTCCAAAACAAGCTTTTATTCATAGGGTTCATCGGCTTCACCCCCTTAAATTTAACGTAACGACAATCGAGTTGTCTTCCAGCACTTCTTCGCTTTCAACCGTCATATTTTGGGCGGCGGCCCGTTCTTTCAACCGCTCGTATACGATAGTCTGCAGACAGCGCTTGTAGTCGTCATCGATGTGCGTTAAGTATTCATAGATCTTGTGCAAATCGGGCGCATTCTTAATTTCCACATAGAAAGGGCCTTCGCCAGCCTGGACAAATGTCAGTACGGAGTTCTCTACTTTGCATACGATGTGCGCTCCCTGGCGCGCCGGATTGACGCCAAACTCCTTCAATGTCCGAAATAAAAGCTCCCCGTCACGGAAATTAGTCGGAAATGTAGCCGCCTGAGGCGCCTCTTCCGGCTGCATCCGAGACTGCGCATGCTCGACAGCCGTTTCCCCCAGCACTTGCCCGCCAGCGGCTCGGTTAATGTCGGCCATAAACCGATCAATTTGCTGTCTGGAATCAGATCGATCAAAAATCGCCGTCCACTTTCCGTCCACCAGCTCCCAGAAAGCAAACAGTTCTTTTCCATTGACGTGGGTTTTGATGCTTCCTCCCCAAACCTCCCCGTCATAGCCGGCTTTGTGCAGTGTGTGCATAAGTTCTTTGGCATCCCGGAAGATGCTTGGCACTCTCACTTCCCTTGATGTCACCCATTTTCCAAAATTTGCACTGCCCATCACCATGCGCAATGTTAGTGCCACAGGTATAAGCGCGAGCGAAACGGACATCTGCGCCCCTCCTTAACGATGTTTTATTTGATGAAATTGCTGCTGCTCAACGTGAACTTGCTCGGTCTCGTAGTATTCGGAGGTATACTCGGAATCGACCACTTCGGCGCCTAACATTTGCTCCAATATTTCAATATAGTCCGTGCAGGCTCGCCCTTTAATGCCGATAACATCCGCCTTGATCTGACCATCAGGAAAAATCTGAACCCGAATCTGCTTTTTTGACATGGAATCATCCCCTCTTCACAGGTTGTCCCAGCTGACGATGCTGCACCTGAAGCTCAATGCTCAAAAATCAACCGCTCTGCCCCCGCGGGCAAACCGGACATCTTCATCCTCCGGTTCCGGAGCTTTAGCCGCAGCAATCTCCTGCTTATATTCCATCCGATCCTCGCGCGGCGTAGCCGCAACGGCACGAACGTTCGCCCATTCCCGAATGCGCTGAATCTGTTCCGCCTGCGTAATCGATAACGGCACGGTTGTCTGAATCGCCTTCTGGAAGTCGTCCAGACGGATGCTTCTCTCTTCGGAAAATGCCTCGAACAGCGCAGTCACGACAATCTGCTCCACCTCCGCCCCGACATACCCTTCGGTCAACTCTGCCAGCAGATTGATATTTTCTTCGCTGAGTGCGAAATCTCCAATAACTCTCGGGTTTTTCAGCCGTTTGTGCAGGTGCACGCGAAAGATTTCGACCCGTTCCTTCTTGGTTGGCAGATCCACGAAAAAGATTTCGTCAAATCTTCCTTTCCGCATCATTTCCGGTGGAAGGGCGTGAATATTATTCGCTGTCGCAATGACGAACACTGCCTTCGTTTTTTCCTGCATCCAAGTCAGAAATGTTCCGAAAATGCGGTTAGATGTGCCGCCATCTCCCCCGCTTGACAAGCCGCTAAAGCCTTTCTCGATTTCGTCAATCCAGAGAATAACCGGTGACACCGCCTCAACCGTTTTGATCGCCTTGCGCATGTTCTCCTCACTGCTGCCAACGATACCGCTAAAAATTTGACCGAGGTCAAGCCGCAGCAAAGGCAGATGCCACATCGCGCTGATCGCTTTGGCAATCAAGCTCTTCCCGCAGCCTGGAACGCCGGTAATCAGCGCCCCCTTGGGAGCTGGCAAGCCATATTCCGCCGCGGAATCGAGCCAGGACTTGTTGCGTTTGAGCAGCCAGCGCTTCAAGTTCTCCAGACCGCCGACATCCTCGATTTTCAAATCGGACTTGATAAACTCCAAAATCTCGGATTTCTTGATTATCTGGCGCTTCTCCTCCAAAATAACCTCTACGTCGCTTGCGTCCAAGCGCCCATCCTCAACCATCGCACGGGCAAACGCGTTTTCCGCTTCATGCAACGTAAGCCCAAGCGCCGCTTTGGCTAACCGTTCCTTTTCTTCCTGCGATAAATCGATGACTATTCGGCCGCTTCGCTGGTTGGCATCGATCATTTCTTCAAGCACGCTTTTGATTTCTCCAAACGAGGGCAAGTCAAAATCAACGATAGTAAGTTCCTTTTGCAGTTCAGTGGGAAGCATCATGATGGGACTAACGATGATGACATTTTTCGGATTGGGGCTTTGCTTCAACGCTGGCACCAGATCGCGGATTTTACGGATCACTTGCAATTCCGCCTGTCGGCCAGCTCCGCCGAAATAGATATGAAAATCTTTCAGTACAAAAACGGCGGGTTGATCGTATGACTCGATGAACTCGAGACATTTGAGCGGTGCTTTGGACTCTTCCGAGCCCTTCTTGCCATCCTCCGCCATGCCGTTCGTTAAACTCCAGGTGAACACCTTGCGCACTGTCTTGATCAGCCCTTCATTGGCGGACACGGATCGGATGACAGATAGCGCACGCTCTTCTTCCCATGTCGGTATGTATAAATGAGGAAAGCGCGCTCGCATTAAATTGGACAAGAGCGTTTTAAATTGTAGAATCGAGGATGAATCTTCCATATTAATAAGGTCCTCCATACATAATAGATGGATATTGGTTAAAACAACCGTTTTTTCCATTATACAACCAACGCCGAAATCCGACAATAAACAGGCAGAAACGACTTTACTGTCCATTGACAGACTCGGGCTAGCATATCCTGTCGCATTGTCGAACGCTGCAGCGGACAAAATTACGGTAGGCAATCAACAGGACGGCAGAGCGGGATTCTGCTTGGGATTTCCCAGGCAATAATAAAGCCCAGCAACCCGGCCCTCCTGCGGACCGGGTTGCTGCTCTTGCTACTTCCCTGCTGCTCTCATCACATCGTATACGGCTTCGCTGTAGATCCGCGGCGCAACCTGTGCGATCTTCAGCCGCTGCTCATCGCGGTAATAGGCACTGACAGATCGATTGGAGTAGAAAACCAGCTTCTCCAGTTCAACCTGCTCCTGCCCCTCATAGTAAACGATGCTCGTGCCGCTGAATTTCAGCTCCGCAATGATATCGCCATACTCCTTATAAAACTCATGGAACCAGCCGCCATCCATCGCACCGCCCTTCTCCCAGCCGTACTTCTCCATCACACGGATAAGCGTCGAAGGCGACAGCTCATGGTTTGGAATGTCTTCCACTGCAACGCCTTTGGCCTGCTCTTCCGTTGGTACATAGACTGTCCGAGCAAGCTGGGGGAACGGCTGAACGATCTCGTAATCATCCAACTGCCCCACCCAATTCTGGACCGCACTTGCATCAAGCTCAAGCGGGTGGATCAGACCAATCATCGTCGCTTCCTCTAACTCATATTCTTCCTCATCCACCGTATTAAAGGTACCGTCCTCCATATAACGGAACGTTTCCTGCAGCTCGCCGTTGCTGTAGGCACCCCATATGAGTCCGATGGCGAATTTTTGCATCAGCATATTGCCGACGAACAGGCTTTTCCATGATGCTGCGCTCCACAGCCGCTGTCTGGACAGCGAATCCTCCAGCCGCAAGGACTGCACCGTAATGAGCCGTTTCAAATCTTTCTTGAGCTGGGCGAATTCCGCCTTGGCCGCTGCAGCCAGCGCTTCATTGTCCAGGCGCCCCGGAGCGGGCAGGCTCTTGACTTGCTTGCCTGTCTCATCATTGGTAACGGCCAGTTCCAGCTCGTTATTCACTTTGACTGTAAAAGCTCGCTCACCGTAATTGAACTGCCGCTTGCCGTCCCCGTCAAACCCGAGCGTTGGCACCAGTTTGTCCTCTAATTCCGCTGTAGACATATTCATATTGTCCGCAGCCACCATCAGCGCTTCCACAGCCGCTCCGCGAACCTGCTTGTTCTTCACCGTGCGCGTGAACGTGTCGATGCGCATCAGAGCGGACAGTTCCCCTGTGAAGGCGAGCGCCCTGACCGCATCAGCGGCAATCGCTCCCCGTGATGAATCGGCCCACTGTTCGATTTGTGCGGAGAGCCGCTCGGTCAGCCTGTTCCCTCCAAGGACCGCCGCCAGAAACAGCACCCAGCGCTCTTTCGCCGGGGCCTTGTTATCCAGCCACTGCTCAAGCACTGCCATCGAGAAATCAGCTAGCGAACGCGGATCAGCATACTCGCTCACCTGCAGCACAAGCGGATTGGGGGCTGTGCCGAATTCAAACGATTGGGTCAACATAAAGATTTTTATTTCCGACGCCAGCGCATTACCCTGCTGGTCTGCAAGCAGCGGCAAACGCTCCATGTCAAGCCAGTTCAACCGGGCAAGCTGCTTCTTGTCGGCTGCACTGCCCAGCGCTGCATGCGCTTCAGCAGGCGGCGCATCCTTCGCATCGAGCAGCTGCTGAATCAGTTGTTTGAACTTCGCGTTCTTCTCCTGCTCCAGCAATTCTCTATAAATCGCCTCGTGATCTTCAAGCGACCGAATCGCCTCCAGCACCAGTTCCTTCACCTTGGCTTTTTTCTCATTGCGGTACAGCTGAATGTACAGCGATCTGTCGCGTGAAGCGGCGAACTCCGCCTGAGCAACGGCTGCCGCTGCCTTCGACGTATCGCCAAGCCCAAGCTGCACCGCACGGTTATAGTGCTCCTGCGGCAGCTCGTCTTTGGCTGCGTACAGCGTTTTGAGCACTTCTGTCCTTACCCAAAGGGACAGATCCTTGTACATATCCAGACATTGCGCAGCATTCCCTGATATGAATCCATAGAATTGTTCAGCAGACACCGATCGGTTGTAGTCACTGTCTCCCAGCTTCAACGCCGCCAACAGGAATTGCCGTTCGTTAACTTCCGGATCGTCCGCATAGCGAGACATCGCGTCAAGTCCATCAAAACAGCGGGTTATATACAATCTTCTCAACAGATTTTCTTGCAAATAGGGCTCTGCCACGTGGCTTAGCAGAACGAAAAAACGGCGGAATAACGGTGTCGAAGGCTCAAGAAAGGCAAAAAGCATCAGATGAACTTCACCTGCGCGCTCAAGCCCCCAGCCCCGCTTGGAGGCTTCCGATTCTGCCTCCTGCAACTGCGGGAAGGTTAGCTCCCCAGTCAGATAACGGTACATATTGCGGCTTTTGCTGCTCGACTGAAACAACGACAGCGCCAGCTGTTCGAGTCGGAGGTTGACATCGGGAACCAGATGTCCGCTGCTGTCTAGCAGCTTATAAACAAAGCCTTTCACAAGTGGATCAGCGGCAATTTCTGCTGTCCGCAGCGCCCGGGCAGGATCGGCAAGCATATTTCGGTCAAGTTCCTCCCAATGGACGGAATAGCCGCTAAATTCAGCCATCATCAAAATAATAAGCTCGTACGGTTCATCGAACGGGATGAAATCGCCAAGCAGCTCTAAGAACCGCATCTCATGAGTACGATGGTTATCCAGCCATAGCAAATTATGAATGACATGAATGGGGTCAACAGCATAAATCGTCCTCAGCGCTTGCAGCAGCGCCCCATCCCCTTCGTCAGGCGTATTCAACAGGCTGGCTTTGCCGCCATGTACATTCAGCTTGTACAAAAAGACCGCGCTGAGCAGTGTCATCTTTTCTTTATAATCAGCAGCTGTCATCGTCGCTGAACGCAGCTCCTTGCCCTGGGCGACATACTCGGCTCGTGCAGCATCGCGTCTGACATCCAAAAAAGTCGATTCAAGCTGCTTGCGGGAGGTGTGCTCTTTGATCGGCAGTGGGGACATAACTATCTCCTCAGCAAACCGCTCCGCCTCCTGCCGCAATCCTGTATAATCGCCCGTCAGGGCATGATACATGATCGGCGCCAGCTTTGCCTTCACTTGCTCGATATAGCCTTGTTTGTCCAATTCCATATACCGAACCATCAACATCATGCTAACAATATCTGAAATGGACGAATGCGGTCCGCGAAGCTTTAGATTCGTTTCCAAATCTTTTGCAATGCCATCTTCCCCCAAATGCTTATTGGTCAAGCCGATGAGATGCAGACGCTTCGTCTCCAATTCCCCTGGTTCTAAGATGCTCGTACCGAGACCGAATGGTTCTAGGTCATTTCCCAGGCACATCTCCAAGATCTGATTGCGGCTATGTCCACTAGTTGCCATTGCGAACAGAACCGCTGCCGCGCGGAAAAACATATTTTCATCGATTCTCCGCATTTCCGGAAAAATATGAAGCAAAGTATAAACATATTTAACGGAATTTCCAGGAACTCCCGGGAAAGTATCGCAGGCTCCAGTAATATACTGCCCTGTGATTTCTTTCAACTCCTCGCTGATTCCGGCCTCTAACTTCAATTTGGCAAGGAATTTCCCCACCAAAGAATGATCTTCGCTTTTCTTCAACAGCATGCTGTTTCCTCCTGCTAGGACATTATTTTGCCGATCCAGCGCGGCAATTCCGTCGGTGTAATCGCTGCGACATGGGCTCCCATGTCGGCAAGCTTGCGGGCAGCGTCCACATTGTATGCGGCATGCCCGGCAAAATCGAGCGCGGTCAGCACAAGAAATGTGCATCCTGCATCGATAATCTCCTTGCCTGCGCGGTACATCTCTGCTGATGGGTATCCTTCCTCCAGATCGCTGACCAAAATGAACAGCGTGCGGGAAGGATGCTCCAGCAGTGTTTGGCCATAGCGCAGCGCGCGGGAAATGTGGGTTCCCCCGCCCAACTGAACGCTCATCAGCAGTTCGACCGGATCATCGAGCCGATCGGTCAAGTCAACCACCTGCGTATCGAAAATGAAAAGTTTTGTTTTGAGTGCATTTAATTTATGAAAAATGCCTGCCATGACGGCACTGTAAATGACGGAATCAAGCATGCTCCCGCTTTCGTCGATAGCGATGACAATATGCCATTTGTTATGCCGTTCATAACGGCTGTTGAAATAGAGCTGATCGGCGACGATTTTCCTGCGCTGGCGGTCGTAATTTTTCAGGTTTTTGGTGATGGTGCGCTGAACGTTGAGATTTTTGAGCATCTTGACGTAGCCGCGCCGGTAGCGGTTGCGCCTGCCTGACAGACTCTGGCGAACCTCATTTTCCAGACTTTTCGTCAGCTCGTCCACAACTTTGCGGACGATCGCTTTCGCGCTTTGCACAACCGCACCCTTCATATGGCCTTTGAACTGCATAATGCTGCGCAGCAAATGCATATTGGGCTCCAGGTTCTCCAGCACGCGGCGATCGGTAAGCATCTCGGTCATCTCGTATTTCTCCAGCGCCTGCTTCTCCATAATTTCTACCGTCTGCTTCGGAAACAACTGGCGGATTTTGCCCAGCCAGGCCGGCACGGTCAGCTTCGAGCGGCCCTGCCCGCCCTCGCGGCGATAGCCCTGCTCCTCGCCCTGCTCCCGCTCATACAGAAAGGCAAGCAGTTCATCCAGCTCGGCATAAGCAAAGCTGGCAGGCTCGTACCCGTCCAGGCCAGCCAGTTTGTCCTCGGAGCTGCTGCCGAGCAGCAGCCGCCAGCGATTCAGCTTCTCCTGGTTCAGATGAGGCTCCACTGTCTAAACTCCTCCTTGATCGCTTCATCCAGCGCGCGTGTCCGCAGCAGCAGCGCCTCGTCCACCGCCGGGCGGCCATAATGCTGCGGCGCCAAACCGGATAGCGCTGCCGCCCGCTCGGCAATTTTGCTGATTTCAACCGGGGTGAAATAGGTAAAGGCGAGCCGCAGTTCCGGCACAAGCTGCACAAACTGCTCATGGGAAAGCTGCTCAAGGAGCGTGTCCAATTCGCCAAGCAAACGGTCATCATGCAGAAATATATCGCGCTTGACCGTAAAAACCCCTTGTA
This sequence comes from Paenibacillaceae bacterium, assembly GCA_004134985.1. GTDB lineage: Bacteria > Bacillota > Bacilli > Paenibacillales > Paenibacillaceae > Paenibacillus_D. The sequence goes on from REGQ01000001.1 coordinate 439,971, forward strand.
AATATTGCGCGGTGCACAGCATCTGCGCCTCGCTGCCGTGGATATAGGCGCGGGCTCTGCGGGCAAGTTCATTCGGTTCCAGACTGCCGAGGTTAACCAAAATCGCGGCAACCACCCCTTCAAGCAATGCAGGCAGCCCAGCATCAGCGAGCAGCTCCTGCAGTTGTTCGCGGAATATGCCTGCAGCCATTTCCTCACTCTCCACCTGAAGGGACAGCATGTAGAGCAGCTTCAAGCGGTCCGCAATTTCGCCCAATTCCTGCGGATTGGGGCGGGCAAGCGTATGAAGCTTGCCTGCGGCATTGCCGTAGGCTGCGCGGGTCAAGCCCGACAGGCGATTGCCGTCGGCAATGCCAAGCAGTGTCCGCTGCTCCTGCAGCAGCAGCAAAATTTGCAGTGTACCGCACAGAGAGACAAAGCTGCCGTCGCGGCTCAGGAACGACTCGACAAGCGCGTACAGCCGCTCGCCAAGCTGCTCCAGTCCCATCAGCAGCGCTTGGAGCAGCAGTTTGGCCGCTTGCTCGCTCTGCTGATCCGGCAAGGCTGCAATCCGCTCCTCCATCTTGCGGATGGCCGCTTGAGCGACGGTACCGCCATAGATGGAATTTTCAATCAACCGTGCCTCAACCAGCGAGGAATAGCCATAATCCCAGCTCTCCCGCAGCAGATTGACATCGCGGCGGTTGATCCAGTCCGGTCCGCTTGTCCGCTTGCAAAAGCCCGTATCCAAAAATTCGGCGCAATGCAGAAACTGGCTGGTCTTCCGATGGCGCTCCTTCGCATAGAGCTGAAGCTGTCTGCTGCTTCGCCCCGTACCGCCGATGGAAAGCCTGTATATCCTGCATGTTTCCTTGAAATCCCTGACAATCGGCGCTTCCAGACTGTTCCGCGCCACGGTGCCAATCTTGTCGCCGGTGAGCAGCTTATGCAGCATCTCGAGCGGCGCGGCCGTTGCCACCGAGCTCTCGCCTTTGGTAAAAGCGGACTGTACGCCATCGATTAATTCGTAGACGCCTGGCGCGTCCTTCCCGCGCAGCAGCGCCAGCCCTTGCGCCAGACTATGGGCCTCAATAGCGTCCGCGGTGGACACCGGCTCCGAACGACGGCGCAACCGCTGCAGCAGCTGTGCCAAAAACTGCGACATCACCCCGATGTAAGGATCGGCGTCTCCCCTTTGCAGCGCTTGCCATACGGCGTCGTAGTAATTGACGTATGGCATCCCGCTCGCATAACCGTTCAGCCGGTCCGCTTCCTCGAAGGAGTAGACCATCGGAAACACCTGCTCGGTCTGCTTGGTCTGTTCGGTCCGCTCGATCTGTCCAGTCTGTCCGGCTGCAGCTTGCGACTGCCCCTCATCCACCGCATTCGTATTGCCAAGAGAGGTCTTTGGCGCATGACCAGCCAGCATTGGCTTATTGCAATTCGTCACCTGCATCCGGCAAGCCGTCTCTGACGCTTCGCCAGCCAGCATTGGCGAATCGCTAACCGTCTCCAAGCCATCTAACAGCCCCCAAGTGTGGAAGCCGCCGGTTACGACAAGCAGCTTGCCGTGCTTGTCTGCCGCCGCGGCAATTTCCCGGCGCATGTGGGCTTCGCGGAGCAGATCGCCCGATGCGGCCAGTTCCTCCTCGCTGTAGCCTTTGCGGGCGAGCGTGCAGTAGGTGAACACCTCGCTGACGAATGCCGCAGTCGGCTTGCGCAACCCGCCGATTTCAAATACGTTCTCCCACAGCTCATCAAAACTGCGGCTGCCTGTTTTGGCGCACAGTCGAGCAATGTATTCCGAACGGAACAGCATTGATTCGTCCAGCAGGGAAATTTTGTCCGGCCCTGCGGACTCGTCCTGTTCGTTCTGATCCGTTCTCTCGTCATTTGCCGCTGGCGATTCTCCCTCTACTGTCTGACGGGTCACGGAGCGACTCCGGTAATCCAGGTCGATGAATCTGGCCGGAATGCCGCGCCTCCTGGCTTCACGCAAAGCGACATATTCCGGTGAATAGGCGAGCAGCGGATAATAACAGGCGGTCATATCCTCTTGCCCCATTCGGGCATAGTAAATGCTTACCGGCGGCTCCGTCAGTCCGTCGCTCAAAATGTCGATAAGCGCATTACTGCCGCTCGGCCCCTCAATGAGAATAATATCGGGCTTGTAAGCGGCTATCGTCTGCTGCAAATGATAGGAGCAGGCCGGACTGTGATGCCGCACCGGAAAAAAGACGATCTCCGATTGCAGGTTATATACTTTCTCTGCAGCGATTGCAGCTATTTGATCCATTTCTTCTCGTTGTAATATGCTCCCCATAGATCCTGTCCTTTTGCCCTTTCTTTCACAACTTTCGAGAAATAGGTTTTCAAAATTTGGATATCCTTCTGGTCATCCTTGGCGATTGTGCCAAGCATATTCTGTACCAGTCGCTCCAGCGACATCCGCTTATTATCGTAATAATGAGACGTGAGCGCGCTCTGCACATAAACTGAAACCGCTTCGGCCGTACTCATCACCGACTGCGGCTTGTCCAGCTTGTACCCTTCGCTGGTTATTCCCGTGCGCAGCTCCATAAATGTCGTCGCCAGCAGCTCTGTCACATCGATGTCAATGTCCAGTTCAAGTCCGCTTTCCCGGAGCAGGTTGCGGGCTTGATCCTGAATAATCTGTGCTTCAAGCTTCACCTGATTGACAGGCATGATCGTCTCGAAGTTAAAGCGCCGCTTCAAGGCGCTGCTCATTTCATTGACGCCTTTATCGCGAATATTCGCTGTCGCAATGATATTAAAGCCCGGCCTGGCGAACAAAATCTCGTTCTCAAGCTCAGGAATGTTCATCACCTTGTCGCTGAGCACGCTGATCAATACATCCTGCACTTCCAGCGGGCAGCGGGTTATTTCTTCAAAACGGGTAATCATCCCGTGCTTCATGCCCTGATAAAGCGGCGAAGGTACAAGCGCCTGGAGAGATGGCCCTTTGTCCAGCAGCATCGCATAGTTCCATGAATACCGGATCATATCCTCGGTGGTGCCGGCCGAGCCTTGAATCGTATTGATGCTGCTGCCTGAAATAGCAGCGGACAGCAGTTCGCTTAGCATCGTCTTCGCTGTTCCCGGCTCGCCGACCAGCATCAGTCCACGGTTACCGGCAAGCGTCACAACGGCGCGCTCGATCAGGGCGTCATCCCCGTAAAATTTGCGGGTGACCGCGACCGCTTCTCCCTCCAGCTCCACCGGCTCCTCGCGACCGATAATAAAATCACGCACCGCGCGCGGAGACAATTGCCAATTGGGTGGCTTGGCCCCGCCATCGGCAGCCGCCAATGCCTGCAGTTCCCTGGCATATCGTTGTTCAACCGGAGGCTTGATCATCTCCGCTGTCATCTGCTGCTCTCTCCTTCAGTCACAACCCTCTGCTGCCGTCCCGGGGACGGCTAATAATAGTTGCGCAAATGTATTATAAGCAGACCCGAGGGCTATTTTCGTCACCATACGGGAATGCATGTTCCTATCAATTTTATCATATGCCTATAGGCAATGATATGGACAAAAGTCCTTTTTTTTCAAATTGCATGTTGTTCCTATCGCATATTATTCCAACTGCATATTGTGCCAATGGCAGGTCATATTCACGAAATCGTTGCAGGGTCGTTCAATAGAAATATTTAGCATAGATTTGCAAATAACTATGACTATCTTCCGATTCGGAAAACTGGTATGATAGTGGCTGTCTGCATCAGCAGCCGCGGTTCGAAACCATCCCGCGTTACCAAAACTAAGGAGGATTTTTTGTCATGTTTAATTTGTTGTGGGGCATTCTGTTTATGCTCGTCCATTTCTCCCTGTTTCTGCTGTGCTACCGGATGTTCGGCAAAAAGGGACTGTATGCCTGGATCGGCTTTGCTACGGTCATCGCCAATATTCAGGTGACGAAAACCATCGAGCTCTCGCTAGGCACATTCGGCATCGTCATGACGCTCGGCAATACGATTTACACGTCTATCTATATGTCGACTGATCTGCTGAACGAAAAGTATGGTCACAAGGACGCCAGACAGGCGGTATGGTTCGGGTTCTTCACGCTCATTGCATCCAATATTCTGATGCAGATGACACTTGCCTTCATTCCGCAGGCTGAAGATTTCGCCCATGAGCCGCTGACCGCCATCTTCGGATTTCTCCCGCAAGTTGCCGCTGGAAGTCTGTGCGCCTACTTTGTCAGCCAGTTTCTCGATGTCCGGGTATTCAGCTACTTGAAACGAAAGTTCCCCGTGCGCAACCAGTTCTGGATTCGCATCAACGGCAGCTCGCTTGTGAGCCAGCTGTTGGACTCGCTCGTTTTCTGCACGATTGCCTTTTACAACGTCTACTCGTTTGACATTTGGCTGCAGATTTTCATGACCACTTATGTGCTCAAGCTGCTGATTTCCTTCCTCGCTACGCCTGTGCTCTATGCGGCGAGAAATATGAAGGTGCCGGAAGATTGAGGTGCGCTGAACCGAGCTGAACTGCACTGCGCTAGCATAAACGAAACGGCTTATCCGTCCTATGGAGCGGGTAAGCCGTTTTATTTGCTTTCTGTGGCATTTCCAGCCCGAGGTGGCAGAGTTCTGCTGGTTTAAGCTGGTTGGGAATAGTTTGGATTAGTCGGACTCTCGCTGGTTTAAGCTAGTTGGGAGTGGTTCAGGCTGGTTTGAGCTAATCAGAGTGGTTCGGGTTTGTTTGGGCTGATTTGAGCTAGTTAGAGGGTTTGAGAGGACACACGTTCCGCTATTTTGCATTTTTCGAGCTTTTTCATCGTTTCGCGGCCAGGAGATCCGTTATTTTCAAAATATAGGGTGATTTTGGCTCTTCTCGAGCAAATAACGGATCCTGTGGCCGCCAAAATCAAAAAAAGGCGTTTTTGGGTCAAATAACGGATCCTCTGTCCGCCAAGCGTTCCATGCACCCTCCACTCGAGTTATGCCTTTGCCATGCAGTTACTAATTAGCAGCTCTTAGTCACTTCCCTGCACGACAGTTACCATTCCACTATTCAGTTACATCCTTCGCCCCATGCATTTACCAATTAGAAGTTTTAGCTACTCCCCGCATGACAGGTACTCATCTACTCCCGAGTTACAGTCTTCACCTTATAGTTCTACATAAATGTTTGTTGCTGCTCCTCATCAAGTTACCCATTGCGCTCCCCAGTTACAAGCGAAGTTTATAAGTACGGGCTCGATCCCGGCCACTTGCAATGTCCAGAATTTGCTGCTCTACCAAGTCATGCAAAATACGTCTCGTTGTGCGATCGCTTACTTTGAGGTGGGCGGCCAGTTCTATAGGCGTTAGAGGACGCAGCAGACGGCGTGCCAACCGAACCGTTTCGGCTTCTAACCAGGATAACTGAGAAGGAACATCGGATGCGATGAATTTTCCAATAAAGGAAAGAACCAGCTGCTGGCACTGTTTTGGCTCGTCAGTGATCGAAGGGTAAGCAATCGGAAGGAAGGTCCATCCATCCAGCGCCAGCAAGCAATGCCTGTGGCATAAATCCTTAAACCGCCTTACATCAAGGTCTCTCGCATGAGGCCCATAGCCCTGAATTTCTATACCGCCCTTGGCATGCCCAGGCATATAGGATAAATCAAGATAGCGGTAGCCGTTGCTGAAATCACGCACCTCCCACTCGGGAAACAAATGATCCAAATGTCCGACTGCGGGAAACCATACGGAACGAAGAAACGCAACGGTTCCATGACCCAGCCCACCCGCAAGCCGCTCACGTCTTCTCGGATTGATTTCGTTGTCTATATTTTCCTGTAACCATACCTTGTATTGCTGCTCGAATCGTGACATTGCACTTGCCCCTCCTTTGGGATCTTCATGAATTGTGCTGATGATGGTCTGCCCAATAACAAAACAAAAGCCGCCCCCATACAATTCATCCCAATTACTTCATCAGGATGCTCATGTATGAGAGCGGCGTGTGCTTCACGACCTTAATGACTTTATTATACTGCTTATTGCTAAAAACATCAAAGCAGCCTTTGATCCTATGCTTCGTACATAGGGTACTGCACGAGCTCAATTTCAGCCAACCAACTCTTGCTGCCCATCCCATACCTAATTGCATGCTAACTTTGATGTCCTATTCTTGCAAATCCTGCGCCAGCCTAACCATATCGATAACCTGAATACCATTTTCAAAAATTGCTTCATCATAATGACGGATGAAAAAATCTCTGTCTACTCCTGTAATTCTAAACCCGCATTTCTGATAGAGCGCCAGTTGGCCTACACCCGAATTGCCAGTGCCAATTTCAACCGTCCTGAAACCATGCTCCCTCGCCTGAGCAATCGCATGATTGACCAGCCGTTTGCCGATCCCTTCCCCCTGTCGACTCTCGGCAACCGCAACATTGACAATCTCCACCGTTTCCGGTCTCGTTGGCAGCAGAACATAGACGCCAATGATCGAGCCGTCAGCCACGGCAACATAACAATCTCCTCTTTTTAAATAATCATTCACCAATTCAGGCGACGGGTCCGCCAGCAGCAGCAGTTCCATTGGAGGCTGTTCATCTAAAATGAGCTTGCGAATTTCCATGATGATACTCCTTTTTTTCGTAATGATGGGGATCGTGTTTTGAGACGATGGAAGGCTTCCGATTTTCTGGATCATTTGACTCCACTATACCAATAAAACCTTTCCTTTATTGCCTCCCTCCGCTTGTGCGGCCTTCACCGCTTCATGCACCTGTCGGAGCTTGTAGCGTGCGCTTGGCTTCATTAACTGAAGCCTGCGGTCGCTCACCATACTAATCAACTGGCCGAATGTCTCCTGCCATCTCCGTACCGTTACCTGATTGCTCCAATGCCGCAAGTGGAACAGTTGGACTGTCACACCCGCTTCCCGGGCAATCTCTGTCCAGTTGACTGAATGGCCAGACAGCAGTCCAAGCGTTACACAAACGCCGCCCGGGCGTACACACCAAGCCAGCTCCGTTCCCGCCGTGCCGCCGACACAATCAATGGCCGCCGTTGCCCCGTTGCCCCCAGTTAACTCCAGCACAGCAACTGGCAGCCGTGTCCTTGCTGTATTGATGACCTGCGCAGCGCCCAGCCGAAGCAGTTCTTCGGTATAGCGATCATTCCGAACGACGGCAATGAGCCTGAAGCCGAGCATTCGTGAAAGCTGAGCAAACAATCTGCCGATTGCCGAACCGCAAGCGTTGACCAGCAGCGTATCAGCGGCTGTCAGCTTTAGCTGCTCTGTGCAGACAAGCCAGGCCGTCAGCGGATTAATATAGAGCTGTGCGGCATCCCCATCATCTACCTCTTCCGGTACCTGAACGCACCAATCTGCAGGCGCTTTAACGTAATGCTGCCATGTTCCTTCCCCGCACAGCGGCAGAATACGGCGGCCAAGCAGGCCTTGTCCCACACCTGGGCCAATTTCGTCTACGATACCTACGCCTTCATATCCTGCAATCGATGGAAGCGAGATGCGGTGCGCGTATGCACCGGTAACCGGAATCAAGTCTGACGGGTTGATGGGACGCGCAAGCATGCGCACCAGCACTTGGCCGGGGCCAGGGGCTGTCCGCCTTACACGATCTACGCTTAGCACATCAAGAGGTGCCCCGAAACGCGAATAACTCACACGATCATGATCCATTTATGCCGCCCCCACTTCCGTCTTTATCCCAATTCTATGAATCTGATAGCTTTTTTCATTATTTCCTGAGCATTATTAGTTGACAAGCAATGGCATTATCACTAAATAGTAAAGTACAATAATGAAAAGCACAATAATACCTTGAAAGATGGCGAAGAGGAATTGAGCTATAGCCAGTCATTAGCAATTCCATTATGGTCGAATAGATCGGGAAGGAGAAAGCAGCCATAGACATGAACAGAAATGTTACCCGTCTCTTGCTTCACCGCGTGAAGCAAATTCATCACTATCAGGGCAGTTCCTGCACACGAATAGGCCGGCGGCTGACCGGGAGGCATCACTTAATCGTCGCGCTCCAGACCGAAGGGACGATTGCAATGGATGATAAGCACTTTGCCATCAACCCCGATGCTTTCTATTATTGTCCCCCGGACAGCAATTTCGTGTTGGCGTTGACTGCGCGAGCTGAATCCGCGCTGTTCATTATTGAGTTCGATACCTATTTGATTATTGAAGACGAATCGTATCCGACTGATTCGCTTCCCCATAGCGGGCCAACTGCTGATCGCGCAGCACTACTTCCCCCGGAAACGAGACTTTATGCCTTCGACCAGGCAATCGGGTTCTGCCACGCAATGCTTGAACTTCGGCAACACAGCAGTACTTTCGATCATCTGCTCATTCAGTCAAGATTTCTTGAGCTTCTCCATCTGATCGCTTCTGGACAGCAGCGACCGGAAGAAGAGGTGACAGATCGAATTGAGCGGAGCAGCGACTATATGCAAGAAGCCTATGCAGAACAGCTGTCGATTGTCTCCCTGGCGCGTCAGGCTAATATTAGCCCTAAATACTACATGGAGCTGTTTCGACGGCGATTCGGCATGGGAGCGATGCAGTATCTTTCGAGTATCCGTATGGAAGCAGCCAAACGAATGCTTGCCCGCAGAAGCGGCAAATTAAAAGAGGTGGCCCGTGCTTGCGGGTATAATGATGAATTTTATTTCAGCCGTCGCTTTAAGCTGGATACTGGCACTACCCCCGCATTATTTATGCGCAGCCGAAGCCGAAACATTGCCGTGCTGGATAGCGTTTTTCTTGGCATGCTGGCCCCGCTGCATTATTTCCCAATCGCCGCTCCGATGCATCCCGTCTGGCGAACCCGCTACGAAGTAATGTTTGGCGATCATGTCCAAGTAAGATTATCTGTTGGCCGAAGCCCCGGTTTAATCTCGGACAATATCAAAGCACTGCTGGAGACGGGATTGAGATTCGACGTTATTTTCTGTCCTGACTGGATGGACAAGCAGCAGCTCGCCCTGCTGGAGCGGATTGGCCGCACTGTCGTCATCAACCTTGAACAACTTCCCTGGCGCGAACCGTTCGAACAGGTTGCCGCTTGCTTGGGCGCAGAAAATGAAATAAATCATTGGCTGCAGCAGTACGACAAGAGGGTTCAGTATGCCTCCCGCAAGCTGGCCGTCTACCGCAGCCGCAGTCTGCTGTTTCTGCTTGTTGAAGGCAGCCGAATTATGATTCATTATGACCGGACCGCTGCAGATATGTTGTTCTGCGAGCTTGGCCTGCAGCCCGCTGTTGTTCTGCCGACTGAAATCAAACAGCCGGTTACTGCAATCGAGCTTGCTGCTATTAATCCGGATTATCTATTTGTTCTCGTCTATCAGGATGAAGAAACGATGCGTACATGGCAGCAGCTTCAAACTGTCGAAGACTGGCTTGAGCTGACTGCCGTAAGAAGCAATCGCTGCAAATCATTAGCTTCCTTCCCGTGGCGCGAAGACTCTCCACTGTCAAGATTGCTTATAGTAGAAGATGTTCTGAAGCTGATAACCGAGGATTGTCCATAACGATTACCTCCTTTTGTACATAGACAGCTATCTTCTGATTCTCTACTATTTATGAGTAAGAATCATTCTCAATGGAGGTTAGTGCATGAATCGTCAATCACTCATTTTACTTTATGCTTTAGCAGGTTTGCTGCTATTCTCCGCTTGCGGGCAACAATCCAGCCCAGACAATAGCACAGAGGCCAACGAAGGCTCACAGAAAGTTGCGCAAGAAGAACCCGCCGCGCTGCGGACGATTACGTATCTGGGAACTGACTATGAAGTGCCTGCCGCTCCGCAAAAAATATTGTTCATGAGCGCCTTTGAATCAATGGAAGATGCGGTAGTGCTAGGTGTTGAGCCTTACGCCTCAAGTGCAATCGGCGATGATGATGATCCCTTCCCGGGTTTTTATGGTACCGTAATGCGAAGCACCATCCCGCTGCTCGGAACGACGGAGGAAACCCTTGAATATTTGCTTGACCTGTCACCTGATCTGATTATTGGCACAGATATGGAAACCGCAACCGTTCATGAACGGCTGTCCAAGATCGCTCCCACTATTCCGGTTTCCCATTTCGGTCCGGATTGGCAGAATAATCTGGAGCTATTGGCAGAGCTGACGGGCAAGCAGGAACAGGCACGCACTGTCATTGCTGATTATGAGAAAAGCCGGGAAGAAGCAAGGCAGTTGGTCGCAAGTCTGGATCAGAATACGGAAGTGCTGGCCATTCGTGTGCGCGGACAGCAGATGATGATTTATCCCGAGGATGTGTTTCTTAACGATGTGTTGTATGAGCAGTTGGGTTTCAAGGTACCCGGACTGATTCAAAAAACCGGACAGCAGGAGGTTTTATCGCTGGAAGGGCTATCCCAAATGAACCCGGACTACATCCTGCTCCAGTATGATCTGTATGAAAATGGCGGCAGTATGGCGGCTCTGGATGAACTGCAGAATTCCCCGGTCTGGCAAGGGCTTGATGCGGCGAAGAACAGCAGAGCTTACGTCAATGCAGTAGACCCGCTTGTTTCCGGTGGCGGTACGGCCAATGGAAAAATTGCGATCACCCGCGCCGTATTGGAGAAGTTTCGATGATCAGCCGAGATCAGCAGGACGCTGCCGCCATCATTCAATTATTCGAACAATTGCAGCGCAAGGGACTATTCTCTGGCTGCATTGCGGTAGCGGCAGCGGAAACAGCAGACACGTCCGTTCGGACTGTCTGGTCTACTGTGCTTGGTCTGAAAAACTATCGAACCGGTGCCAGACTTGGGCCTGACTCCCTGTATGAGCTGGCATCGGTGACCAAACCATTCACAGCAACGGCTATTCAACTGCTTCAGCAGCAGGGCAAGCTTCATTACGAGGAGCCGCTTGTACGCTGGCTGCCAGAGCTTCCTTACCCTGAAATAACCATTGCGCACGCACTCACCCATACCTCCGGACTGCCGGATTATATGAGCCTGCTGGAACAGCATAAGCAAAGCGGCCACATCTATACCAACAGCGATGTGGTGCAGATGCTGGCAAAACATCGTCCTGCCCCCCAGTTTGCACCGGGAGAACGCTGCGAATACAGCAACACTGGCTATGTCCTGCTCGCCAGCATTATTGAAGCTGTTTCGGGCATGCCTTACGCCGATTTCATGACGAAGGAAGTTTTTCAGCCTTGCGGAATGGAGCGCTCCCGCGTCTACAATCGGCGGCTCAGGCCAGAGAAGCTCTCAGACTTCGCCAGCGGTTGGATCAGAGATGATCAGGGCCGTTATTCCTTGCCCGATGAACTGCCGGAGATGGATTATGTCATCTATCTGGACGGGATACAAGGCGACGGTACAGTTCATTCGACCTTGCAGGACTTACTCGCATTCGACACGGCTCTAAACACTGGCAAACTGTTGAATCCCGACTCCCTCTACCAAGCGTCTGTCCCGTGCAAGCTGACCAGCGGGGAAGATGGCCCATGTGGCTACGGCTGGTTTCTCGCCCAATCCCCATCTGGCCGCCAACTGCTGAGCCATAGCGGCGGATGGCCGGGCTACTGGACCCGGTTGGTCCGCTCCCCTGAAGAAGGACGTGTACTGGTCCTGCTCGCGAATGTGGAAACAATTACTGGGCAGCAGGCGAGATCGACACTGGAGAAAGCCGAACAGATCTGGTTTAGGTAAACAGCTGGCTAAAGTTCGTTCACAATATCGGGAATTATAAATTAGCTGCATCGCTGGGGTGATTTCTTTATAGGCACGATGCTTGATTCTGGCCGTTGTCATGCCAATGACAACACAAACGCCGCTCCCATACAATCGCCCCCAATAGCTTCATCAGGGTGCGCATGTATGAAAGCGGCGTTGCTTCACCACCTTAGGTTCAAATCAATCCAACTCGCAACGGATTTCAAGAAAACCAGGTATTGAGCCAGCTTACCTTATCGAAGTAAAGCAAAATTCCGATGAACACCATCATCGCCCCGCCGATTTTCATCATCATATTGGAGTACTTGAGGATACCTTTGATTTTGCCAATGAAATAACCCATTATAATGAAAGGAAGGCCAAAACCCAACGAATAGGCGGTGACGTTCACAAAGGTTTGCATCGGATTCGGATTGATTAAATTGGAATACATAATCGCCCCGAAAATCGGACCAATGCAAGGTGTCCAGCCCGCTGCGAAAACGATGCCGATCAGTACTGACCCAAGTGATTTGCCAAGGCCTGACTTCACGATTGGAAATCGAAATTCCTTCATCATAAACTGCGGACGAATGACCCCGAGCAGAAACAGCCCCATGACAAAAATAAATACGCCGCCAAGCATCCGAATCAAATCCTGGTAACGTTCAAACACATTCCCGAGCATGCTTGCCGAAAATCCAAGTACATAATAGACAAGTGAAAACCCGATTAAAAACAAGATGGAGTTAAGCAGCACCGTCCGATGTATTTTGGATGAACCGCGAGATTGCAGTTCACTTGCCGAAATTCCGGTAATATACGATAGGAAGGAAGGGTAGATCGGCAAGGTGCATGGAGACACAAAAGCAAGCACCCCTCCCCCGAATGCGATGGTCCATGTCAAACTATCCACTTGTGCTGTCGTCCCCCTTCAATTCGTATTTCGCGCTGACTGTTCAGGAATCCGCAGGCTGTACTTTTTTCATCAAATCCATAATAAAATCATACCCTTGCAGTTCACCTACATACTTTTCGATTACCGTTCCGCTGGGATCAACCAAATAAGTGACCGGAAGCCCGCTTACCCGGTATTGACCGGAAACATCACTCTGTTCATCCAGCAGCACAGGAAATTTCAAATGGAGCGATTCGGCAAATTGCCGGGCCTTATCCGGCTTCTCCCCCATATTGATGGCTATAATTTCAACCCCTGGCACTTGGGTGTAGGCATCATTTAATAGCGGCATTTCTTTGACGCAAGGCCCGCACCAGGAAGCCCAGAAATTGAGCAGCACGCCTTTGCCACGCAAGTCTTTCAGCTGCACCTGCTCGCCTTGCAAATTAGTGAGTGTAAAATCCGGCGCCCGTTTGCCGATTTCCGCCTTCACTTCTTTATCATTCACCGTTTGCATAACCGCGTAGACTATAGCAACTAATACGATGACCAGTACCAGCCACTTTACCCAGCCGTTTCGTGCGGCACGCTCCATTCCAACCCGCTCCTTTATTGCGACTGCTCCAAGCATCACAGAAAATTCATGTTCAGTTCTCTAGTGATTTTATCATAAAAAATTGATCAGCTTGCGATGTTCAACAAAACAACAAATTTGACAATCGGGCAAACGTCAAGCTTCGCTGTCAGAGCTGCGCGGCTATGGCTTCCCTTCCCTACTCGCCCTGCTGGCCGAACTGCTCCTGATACTGGCCAGGGGTGCAATTGGCATATTTCTTGAATATCGTGATGAAGTATTTGTAATCACTAAAGCCAACATCCACCGCAATCGTATAGATTTTCTCCTCGCCGCTTTTCAGCTTGTCCATCGCCTGCTGAATACGGTAGCGGTTGAGGAAATCGTTGAAGGTGTAGGTCGTTTCGCTTTTAAACACCCGATTCAAATACGTAGCGCTTACATTTAACCGTTCGACCAAATCCTGAATACTGATGCGATCGGCGTAATGTTCCTGAATGTAGGCCAATATTTTCGCTACATATCGGGAGGTTTTGTCCGGGATCGCTACCAGCGGTGCGAGTCGTTCTCCGCTGCCTGCCCCGGCGCTGCTTAACATCACTTCATATTGCTTCTTCATCCGCACCTGCTGCTTGGCTCTCTCTAACGCCCCCCGCAATTGATCCTGCTCCAGCGGCTTCAGCAAATATTCGGTCACGCCGAGCCGAATGGCCTGCTTGGCAATCCGAAACTCATCGTAACCCGACAGTATAATATAACTGCATGGCTTCGCTCCCGGTTCAGCCTGGCTGCGTTCAATCATCGTAATTCCGTCCATAAGCGGCATATTCACATCGACGATGACAATTTGCGGCTCGAGCGCCTTGAACTGCCTTAACCCATCTTCACCATTCTCCGCTTCCCCCACTACGATGCATCCTGCCTCCAGCCAATCGAACGTATACCGCAAGCCTCGGCGAATCATCTCCTCATCCTCCACCAGCAGCACTTTGAACATCGGAACTCTCCTTTCTCATTGGAATCGTTATCCTCACATTGGTCCCTTCTCCAAAGCGGCTTTCGATATCGATCCCATAGCTCCCCCCGTACATAAGAACCAATCGGCGATGCAAATTGTGCAGGCCGATATGCTGCGCCTGATTATCTTGAGACAGAACAATGGCTCGCACTTCACGCAGCCGCTCGTCCGTCATTCCGCCACCATCATCCCTAACTTCAAGGATGAGGTCACCCTGGGCTACGTAGCCCTTCACAGCAATAGACAAGCGCTCCTTTTGCTTATATCCATATTTGATCGCATTCTCGATGACAGGCTGCACCATCAGCCGTGGTACAAGCGCCTTCAAGGCCTCTTGATCAACATCGGCTGTGTAGGTGAGCCGATTTTTAAAGCGCATCTGCTGCAACATCATATAACCATTCACAAAGTTTAAATCATTTTCGAGCAGTACATGATCCCCATCATTGCTGATACTATAGCGCAAATGCCTCGACAGCGTAAGCACGATTTCCTGGGCCAGTTTATTATCCACTACTATAGCATAACGCAGCATTTCCAGAACATTAAATATAAAATGCGGATGGAATTGCGATTGCAGATGCTTCACCTCAATTACCCGGCGCAGGTCGGAGAGCTCCTCATTTTTCACCAGCAGCGCATTCAGCCTGTGCAGCATTTTATTGTATTGATTTGCCAGCGTTTCAAACTCATCCCCTGTCCCGATATAGACGTAGGAATCCATATTGCCTGCCTGCAGCTCTTTGACGGCATAAATCAGTTTGTCGATGGAACGAGTCTGGCGGGTAGCAATAATACGAGCCAGGTACTGGATCAGAAACCAAAGCAGTATGCTGGCCAGGACAAAAAACAGTGCCAAGGAAAGGTACATATGAGTGGTCCACTGGCTTGCATTTAAAGTATAGATGCGCCACCCGGCAACTGGAAGCGCTGTCTCGCTGCTGTAATATTTGTCTCCATTAATGTTCACATAATCGTTCTCGCTGCCCAGACTGTACTTATTCATCAGCCCCTTCGCAATATTATTTGTCGTCGCTATGACCGTATTATGGGAATCGACCAAAACTGCAATTTCGTTTTTTTGGACAAAAATCAGCTTCTGCAAATCAACCTCATAAATCTGATAAATTAAATAGCCAGCGAGTCCACTCGCACCGATGATTTCCTTCGCAAATGTGTAGGCTGTATAACGGTCATGAGAATAACGGATATGATTGGTTTCCGTTAGGGTCGAAATGCCAAGCCGGGACATCCGCTGCACAATTGCAGACAGCGCATGATCGGCTTGATCCGAGCCGTAGTTGGCAGATGTGGCAAGCACTGTCCCATCCGTGTCAACGATATGCATAATGCTTTTAACCTGCTGCCGGTTGTTAAAGTCATAGAAGCGCTCAAACACGGTCGGCCCATTGCGTCTGCTCTGTGCATATTCAATGACAGCCTCATCTTCTGCAGCCCGGGTGATCTCATTCCGATACGAGAGATACATCTGTCCGAGTTCCGTCGTTATTTCCTTGCCTGCCTCTTTTGTCTGATTCACCAGCGTCAGACGGGCATTGATGATCACAAACAACAGGAATAAAACAAACAGCAAAGAAATCGGTACGAAGGTATGCAGCAAAAACATGCGCCTGAGCGAATCCTTGAAACCTTTCCCTTTTTCTACGCTCATTTTCAACCCCGCTCCCCCCTCCGCGATCCTGCCTGATTTGAAAAAAGCCGGTTCTCGCTTTCGCGAGGACCGGTCTTACATTGTTACTTCTTTCTTTCCTGTCAACTTGAAAAAAATGAGCAATGAGATAACGGTAGTTATGGTAAGCAATGTAGACAAAGCCGCTGCTACCCCATAATTGCCGCGAACAACCTCAGTATATACCGCAACCGTCATTGTCCTGGTGTTACCAGTATACAATATTATCGATGTACTTAGCTCAGTAATAATACTGATCCAGCTAATGATTGCCCCAGCAAACACACCGGAAATCATCATCGGAACGGTAATTTTGAAGAAGGTCCGCATCGGCGAAGCGCCCAGACTGATTGCCGCCTCCTCAATGCTGTCGTTCACCTGATGGAGAACAGCAGCGCTGGATCGAATCGTATATGGCAGCCGTCGGATAACAAACGCGACGATCAGAATGACTGCTGTCCCGCTCAGCACTAACGGCTGTTTGTTGAAGGTGACCAGCAGCGCAATACCAAGAATCGAACCGGGAACAATATAAGGAAGCATAGTAAACGTGTCCAGCAGATTGGCAACGGCGCCCTTCCGTTTGACGGTCACATAAGCGATCAGCGATGCAGCCAGCGTAATAATAACAATCGTAATTCCCGCAAGCAGAAACGTATTATAAATCGAGTCCCCTACTTTGGAGAAGGCTGCCCGGTAACTGTCGAGCGAATATCCAGGCACAAAAATCTTGCCTGACGTTTTCTGAAACGATGTGTAGGCAACATAGACCTGCGGCATCATCGCTATAATTGTAAAGAGATAGACATACGCATGCGCCGCAATATTGCCAATTCCCTTCATGGGCTTGGGTTCAATCGGATTGAGTGCGCTCATGCTGTAAGATTTCCGGTTGGCAACAAACTTCTGCAGCAAGAACACCGCCGTTGCAAATACCACAACGATTACACTGATTGCAGCCGCAAATCCGTCATCTCCGCCAACCTCACTAATAAATTCATTGAATATAAGGACCGGTACCGTTCGAAAGCCTTCTCCAATCAGCATCGGCGTACCAAAATCTGCGAATGCCCGCATAAACACGAGCAGCCCGCCGGCAAGCAGTGTGGGCGTAATTAGCGGAACGAGCACCTTCCACATTTTGCGCAAGCCAGTGCAGTTCATACTTTCCGCTGCTTCAATCAGCGAATTGTCGACATTTTTTAATGCGCCGGACACGTACATGAATATGAGCGGTGAAAGCTGCAGCGTCAGCACGAGCAAAATTCCGGCAAAGCCATAAATATCCGGCAGCTTGATTCCAAAAACATCATTCGCAAAGCGCGTTACAATGCCGCTTCGTCCCAGCAGCAAAATCCATGCGTAAGCGCCTATGAACGGGGCTGACATCGACGAGATGAGAATGAGAATGCGGACCGTCGAGCTGCCTTTGATTTTAATTGTGGACATAATATAGGCCAACGGACCGGCAACGATAATAGATAAGAACGTGACACAGACAGTGACCTTAATACTATTCCATACCGCATTCATATAATACGCTTTACTGAAAAATTTGGCGAAATAAGCAAGCGAAAACTCCCCGGTTGATCCATCGAAAAAGCTTTTGATCAACAGCATAAACAACGGCAAGGCAAGAAAGACGATATAACCGATGAAGATCGCCATCGTAATGAGCGTCCAGACATCCCATCGCTTCATCCGGGTATTCATAGTTGTGCTCCCGCGGTGAAGTTCCGCTCGCCTGACTGATCATAGACGTTGATTTTAGCTGCGTTGACTTTGAGCCTGATGTCCTGCCCTGTTACCGCAATATCGTCAGTTTCGGACTGGCTGATTACTTCCACCTCATCGCCATTGGCCAGTTTAACAACCAGATGCGTATTGAGTCCCAGAAACATGCTGCTGACAACCTTGCCTTCAAGCCCCTGTCCATCATCAGAGAGCACGAACTCCTCCGGACGTACTGACAGTTTGATTGAACCAGCCGCTTCCGGCATGTGCTGCAAGTTCAGCTTCGGCAGCTCTAGCGAATAGTTGCGGCTAATTTGCAGCAAAGCTGCTCCATTCTCGCCAGCCGCAAGCGTCGCATCCATAATGTTCGTCCTGCCGATAAACGTTGCCACGAACAGATTGGCCGGCCGCTGATAGATTTCACGCGGCGTTCCGACATGCTGTATGACGCCGCCCTTCATTACTGCGATTCGATCCGACACCGCCATCGCTTCTTCCTGGTCATGGGTGACATAGACCGTCGTGATGCCTACTTCGCGCTGAATGCTTTTGATCGCATTGCGCATATCGACCCGCAATTGAGCATCCAGGTTGGAGAGCGGCTCATCCATAAGCAGCACATCCGGCCGAATGACAATCGCCCTCGCCAGCGCAACCCGCTGCTGCTGCCCGCCTGACAAGTTTTTGGGCATGCGGTCCCTGTATTGCCCGATCTGAACCACTTTCAATATTTCATCTACACGCTGACGCTGCTCCGGTTTGGCAACTTTACGGTTTTGCAGGCCAAATGCAACGTTCTCAGCCACATTCAAATGGGGGAATATCGCATAATTTTGAAACACCATCCCGATATTCCGCTTGCCAGGCACTACCTGGTTCATCTTCCTGCCGTTAAAGGACATCGTTCCGCCCTCAATGCTATTAAAACCGGCAACCATACGCAGCAAAGTCGTTTTCCCGCAGCCTGAGGGCCCAAGAAGGGTGAAAAATTCACCCTCCTTGATATCCAGAGACAGTTCGGGAATGACCGTTGTATCGCCATATTTTTTGACAATATCACGAAATGAGATCGCAACGCTCATACCTAACACCTGCTTCCTGCCTAATTATTTCGATACACTTGTATACAAATCGGTATAGCGCTCCACAAGCGCTGCCTTGTTCTCAGCTACATAAGCAACATCTTCTTCAATCACTTTAATCTCTTCAATCGGGGTCATGAAGTCGCCAATTTTCGTATCTTTACGAAGGGGACGATTCGTTGTTTCCAGGCCGAGCGCATCCTGCCCTTCCTTCGAAATGATATAATCAATAAATTTCTGAGCGTTTTCCTCGTTTTTTGATCCTTTGACAATGCCGGCTACCGCATCCAGAAATACAGCGCCTTCGGATGGATAGACAACTTTGACCGGCGCGCCGTCTTTGACATAGCTGACCGCTGGATCTTCATACGTCAATGCCACAACATACTCGCCATCCGCTACACTTTTATGTGCTTTACTGGAGCCGCCAGCAATTTTTCCATCAAGATTTTTAAGCAGTTCACTGACATAGTTCCATCCTGCATCTGAAGTATAGTCGCCGCCCATCGCTTCCAGCATGTTGGTCAATTGGGCGAATGCCGAACTGGAGTTGGCCGGATCGGCCATGGCGATTTTCCCTTTCAACTCAGGCTTGAGCAAATCAGCATAACCATTGATCTCCAGATCGCCAGCCAGGTTCGTATTGACCAAGATGACGCTTCCATCTGAAACATACGGAGTCATAAAACCGGTCGTATTGCGGTGCCCTTCCAGTAAATCCTTGTCATTGGGCGACACATATTCCTGGAATAGATCGGCATTGTCATTAAATAGCGCATATGCCCCGCCAAACATTACATCCGCATAAGGGTTGGACTTCTCAGATTGAATTCGCTTAATGAGCTCTCCGCTGCCTGCAGATACCAGTTCAACTGTAATGCCTGTCTGTTTCTCAAAAGCAGGGATCAGTGCATTAATCATCACTTCGCTATTCGGGGTATAGACGACCAGTTTATTCGAGGCTTGTCCCCCGTCCCCTTCCTTCTTCGATCCACCGCATGCTGCCAGCAATCCCACCATAAGTGTCAACATAAGTGACATTTTGATCCACTTTCTCATTGCCTTCACCCCTCATCTGATTTGTAATTCCATTTTATCAATTTGACAGCGCATTAAAATCCTACGATTCGACTTTTACGTCTAATATTCGAAACTAATCTTTGTTTTATGTCATTTTTATTAACATCACATCTTCGATATTAGTGATAATAATTCTCAATTGATGCTATCGTAATGATTGCTTGCGGTCATTAATTATGCCCGGGCGGATGCCCGGACATTCATCAAACCGCTAAATGCTTCGCTTGCCTTCCTCACCCGAAGTAGTTAAGCTGCATTGCTTCCCGCACCTCAACCATCGTCTCGGCCGCAACGGAACGGGCATGACTCGTTCCGCTGATCAATATCTCGTCGACTACCTTTGGTTTGGCTGCATAATACGCGCGGCGCTCCCGCATCGGCTTTAGAAGCTGCTCAATTGCTGAGGTAATCAACTGCTTGCAGCCGGTGCAGCCAATCGTTCCCCGTTCGCAGCCTTCGCGAATTTCTTGCGCTTCATCGCCATTACGGAACGCACGATGATAGGCATAGATCGGGCATTGCTCCGGATGCCCCGGATCTTGGACGCGGATGCGAGCCGGGTCGGTTTTGGCCCGCCTGATTTTGAAGGTTATTTCATCTGTCGTAGAATCGAGCGCAATCGCATTGCCCATGCTTTTGCTCATCTTGGCGTTGCCGTCGGTCCCGACGAGCCGTGATACTTCGCTGATCAGCGCGCGCGGCTCCACAAACACCGGACGGTATAGTTCATTGAAGCGGCGCACGACTTTGCGCGCCAGCTCCAGATGCGGCAGCTGATCCTCGCCTACCGGTACGATCGAAGCTTTGCAGAAAGCGATATCCGCCGCCTGACTGACCGGATAACCAAGGAAGCCGTAATACATTTCGTCCAGCCCGCTATTTTTCGATTCGGACTTGATCGTCGGATTATGCCTTAGCGCATTCACCGTGACAAACATCGATAACAAGACGGTCAGCTCCGCAATTTCCGGCACCATCGATTGTACAAAAATCGTCGCCCGCTCCGGATTGATGCCCACAGCCAAATAATCGAGGGCAACCTCGCGGAGATGCTCCCGGATGAGATCCGGCTGTTCGAAGTGGGTCGTTAGCGCCTGCACATCGGCCAAAATAACAAATAGCTCATGCTCCTCCTGCAGTGCGACCCGATTTTTCAGACTTCCTGCGTAATGGCCAAGGTGAAGCTTGCCGGTGACCCGGTCTCCTGTCAGAACCCGTTCTTTCATTGTACATCCTCCTTGTTTGTGTGACAGGTATGTGCAATTGCGTCCTGTCATGTTGTATGAATTTGCATTGATTCCCGGTCTGCCATCGCCACCACCAGCCATCCTCCATGGCCATCACCCCCTTTTAACGAATAAAACAACAAAAAAACCCCATCCAATAAGGACGAAGTTGTCGTGGTACCACCTTAAATAATCGTTCGCTGCTGCGAATGCAGACGTTACGATCTTCTCTGGACGGTGCGGAGACAATGCAAAACAGTCTCGATACCGCTCCCTTGATAACGGCGGGATACCCGGCATTCACCTACTGCAGCTTGACGCCGGTTCGGCAAAGCAACTCCAAAGTCCATTCCAGCTTGCGTCGGACACCGGTTCACAGCAACCACCGGCTCTCTGAAATCCACTTCCACAAGTGTACTTACCCTTTGTCTTCGTTGTTCTGATATGTGGAATATCTTATTATATTTTGCAGCTTGTGGTCAACATGTTTTTCATTTCCCCCCTGTTAAGTCTCCTTTCCCATACTGCAAAAATGCAGGATTCTTGCGCGTTACCGTCACTTCACAACAAAATTGCTGCGATAGTGCAGGATTTACAGCGACTTTTAACCAAAATGCATTATTTTCGGGAAAAATAATGCATTATCGCATCAAATTCCTTCAACCGTTCATTTCCGCCCACCGAATGCTGCAAAAAAGCAGGAATTCCCATCCCTTAACCTATAATTCATTTCGCTTGCTTCGCGCTTCTTGCGGAAATAACAGGTTTCATGCCACTTGCTAAAGTTTAAGTAGGAGAAAATAGCTCATACTAACCAAGAGATAATTCAGGATGCTTGGCTCCACAAAACTTTAGGAGGTTTTCACATGTTCAAACGGATGGATGAGATTGCGATTGAAATTCCCGATGTGCACAAGCCTGACCCCAATGCCGCAGCTGCCATACAGGAATTGCTCGGCGGCAAATTCGGCGAGATGTCCACGCTTAACAATTATTTGTATCAATCCTTTAATTTCCGTTCAAAAGAAAAGCTGAAGCCCTTCTACGATTTGGTGATGAGTATTACAGCGGAAGAGCTCGGCCATGTCGAGCTTGTCTCGCATGCGATTAACAAATGTTTGCGCGGCTCGACAGAAACGAAGGAACCGGATGCAACACCGCTCGGCTCGGTAAAGGACGCACGCTTCTCCTACCACTTCCTGGCCGGTGGACAAGGCGCAATGCCATTTGACTCGATGGGCAATCCTTGGACAGGAGCCAACGTGTTCAATAGCGGCAACCTGGTCGAAGATTTGCTGCATAACTTCTTTCTTGAGTGCGGCGCGCGAACACATAAAATGAAAGTATATGAAACGACGGATCATCCGGCAGCACGGGAAGTCGTCGGATTTCTGCTCGTTCGGGGCGGAGTCCATGTCGTCGCTTATGCGAAGGCGCTGGAAATTGCAACAGGGGTCAACGTTACCAAGCTGGTACCCATTCCTTCCCTTAATAATAAAGCGTTTAATGAAACAAGGAAGTATGAGGACAAAGGGGTTCACACGAAGCTGTATACGTGGAGCGACAGTGATTTTACGACGATCGGGCAGATCTGGAAAGGTACGCATCCCGAGGATAATCAGCCGCTTGAAGTCATCCAGGGAGCGCCAAAAGGGGTGCCAATTCCGGAAGCGCCTGCTGTGGACGAGGAGTTCGCTCCCGGCATATCAGCGGAGGAGTTCCAGGAAATCGCCAAACGCCTTAAGCTGGCGGGCAATATTACCGGCTAATATCCGACCCATCGACGACATACAGGACGGGGAATTTCACTCAACTGGCAACATTTCAACAAAAGATGACTGCCGCATTGTTCGTGTCCGCAATGCAAGAAGCAGTCATCTCTTTATTACGCACCATTTCAACGCCCCAGCAATCCGCTGATTTGATTTAAACTCGGCACCATGTATTTTGGCATAATATTCTTTTCAATCGGATTTCCTTTCGGATTATAGTAGCAAAAGTCGATCCCGGCGTTTAGCGCGCCACGGTAATCGTCCTGCAGTGAATCGCCGATAAACAAGGCCTCCGTATGCTTGATGTGCAAGCGCTGCAATGTTTCATCGAAAATCTCTTTATCAGGCTTCCAATATCCGACCTCATCCGAAATAACCAAAGTATCGAAATAATGATCGATTCCTCCCGCTGCAAGTCGGCTGCGCTGGGCTGCACCAATACCGTTGGAGATAATGGCCAGCTTGAAGCTGCCATGCAGTGCGTTCAGCGTTTCTGCAGCGTGGGCTTCAAAATCGCAGGAATTGCAAAATGCTTTCCAATACAAGTCGGCCAGCACCTTTGAGTCTGCCTCATGCAGCCCCAATTCCTGTAACGTATCGCGGAACGAAAACTCCAATACTTGATTAATGCTGTAGCCATACTGGACTCTATTGCTCCAATATTGCCAATTATGCCTCCCGAAAAGCGCCCAGAATGTATCCCAGACAAAGGTTTCCTGATGGATTAACCCATGTTCCTGTACGGTATGCTGCATGGATTTAAGCTCACTGATCGTATAGTTCAACAATGTATTGTCCAGATCAAAAATAATCGCTTTATAGTTCATTCGCTTGCCTCATTTCCAGTTTGTCCATCTGTACTAATTCTCCGCCTTCCAACAAAATTCCTACCGCTAGTGTTCTGATCTTTGAGCTTGATTGAGCAATTGATGAGAAACCCGGTCGGACGATCCATGTTAGAATAAAAGCAATGGGGAGACGCAATGCGATGGCCGCGTGCAAACCCAACGAGAGGAGACAACAACCGTGATTACTAAAATGATTCAAACCACTGTTTTTGTGAACGAGCTGGAGGAAGCAAAAAAGTTTTATACTGAAAAACTGGGATTTTGCATACATACTGAGCTCACATTTGGTCCTGGATGGCACTATCTCACTGTCGCTCCACATAAGGATAGCGAGACAGTGATTGAACTGCTGCAGGCAAATACCGCTGAACAGAAAGCACTGATCGGAAAACAAGCCGCTGATCAAGTGCTCCTTATGTTTGCAACAAATGATATTGAAGGCGATTACCGGGCATTGAAGGCAAGGGGTGTTTCGTTTCATGGTGAACCTAGCGCTGTTCCCGGCGGCAGAGGGGTCGGGTTTGAAGATCTGGATGGCAATCAGTTTGATTTGTATCAAGCGGACTGATGTAAAGTCTTTCCGCAGCCGCAGTATGTACCGGTTTTGTGCTAAATGCAGAGGAAAAAGCCCTGTACATCCTAAGCGGAAGATGTTTTTTGCAAGCTGTATCCGCTATACTTAAATTAATGGATAAGGACAGAAGAATGGGCAAGGCGAAAAGAATGGGCAAGGAGCAAAACCATGCTGAAGTTTTTACGGATTTTGCAGGAGCTGGAGGAGCTAATCCATAACCGTACCTTTAAAGAAGGGGACAAGCTTCCTTCCATCCGCGGGTTGGCAGAACAATATAAAGTAAGCAATAGCACGGTCATTCGGGCATTAAGCGATCTTGAACGGCGGCATCTCGTCTATGCTACAGAAAAAAGCGGCTACTACGTGCTCAAAGCCGGGGCGGCTGTTCAAGAAACCGCAGGGAATCGGATTGATTTTGCCACTTCTGCGCCTGATGCAACCGTCTTTCCGTATGTCGATTTTCAGCATTGCATTAATAAGGCGATTGATACGTACAGGCAGGATCTTTTTTTGTATGGCACAGCGCAAGGACTGCCGTCACTGCTCGCCACTATGCAAAAACAACTTGCCAACTATCAGGTGTTCGCCCCGCTCGGCAATATTTTTGTCGTATCCGGTGTGCAGCAGGCGCTTGCGATTCTTTCGTCGCTGCCGTTTCCCAATGGCAAAGAGAAGGTACTCATTGAGCAGCCTGGATATCACCTGTATATCGAGCACCTGCTCACCTACAACATTCCAGTGATGGGCATTCGCCGAACGATGGATGGCATTGACCTTGCTGAGCTGGAGCGTCTGTTCCGCACAGAAAACATCAAATTTTTTTATACGATGCCGCGTTTCCATAACCCGCTTGGAAGCTCCTATACCGCCGACGAGAAAAAAAGCATTGCGGCGCTCGCTGCCAAATACGACGTCTACCTGGTCGAAGATGATCAATTGGCTGATATGGAGTCCAGCTCCAAATCTGATCCCTTGTATGCCTACGGCGACAAGTCGAGAACGATTTACTTGAAAAGTTATGCCAAGGTTATTTTCCCCGGCCTTCGGATCGGCATTGCGGTTGTTCCTGACAGCCTGGCTTCGGCTTTCATTAAGCGCAAGCGCAGCCTCGATATCGACAGCTCCATGCTTTCGCAGGGCGCTTTGGAAATTTATTTGAAAAGCGGGATGTTCGACCGCCACAAGGAAAAGCTTCGTGCAGCGTACAAAAGCAGGGCGCAGATGCTGCAGCATCATTTGGAACAAGCAGCTGCTCTGCCGGGCAGCGGATTTACGCCGCCGCCACCCCCCGGCTATACTGCACTGCTAAGCCATATTGTGTTAGATAGCAGCAGACAGGCAAGCGTCATTATCACCCAAGCGGCAGCGAGACAAGTCGTAATCGAAGCCATCGACAAACATTATCTCCCCTGGTTTGCGCCCGATAACATCCTTAAGCTCAGTGTGGCCAATGCCGCCGGGCAGCAAATACAAGCAGGCGCAAGTGTGCTTGCAGACATTTTAAAGCGGTAACTATCCCTCGTTGCCGCTGCTGCCAATTGCTGCCCCGGTTACATTCTCGTCACTGTCTCATGACTTGCTTTTTTCCCATTATCCGGCTTTGAGGCCACCTTCCCCCGGTTCGTCCCCCAGATTCCTCCCAAAATCATCAGGGTGCCCAGTACATGGTACCATCCCAAACTTTCATGCAAAATGATTGCTCCTGCGAGCAGCGAGATCAATGTAGCGAGATTGCCGAATACGCTAACTTTGGACGCTTCAAGGAAGCGCAATGCATAGCTCGACAAGACCGTTGTGCCGACGGAGGACAAAATGCCCAGGTATAGCAGCGCAAGCAGGTATGGCCTGTCACCAAAGGGTTGAAAATAGCCATCTATCGTGCCTGCCCCGATATGTCTGAACAAAGCCGCACCGTTAAATGCAATGAAACCCATGGCGGTCGTAATAAACGCCAGTTCAAGCGGCGCATGCTTGCGGACAAGCGGCCTGGCCAGCACCCCATACCCTGCGAAGGACAGAGCGGATAACAACAGGAGCGCAATCCCTTCCAGTCTTGCACCGCCAAGATCCCCTTTCATAGCGAAGATTAACACCGCACCTGCCACGGACAGCAGCAGCGACAATTGCTGCCGCAGATTGCTTCGTTCTTTCAGAAATAACATGGCCATCGGCAGTGTAAACAGCGGAACGAGGGATACAATAATACCCGCTTCTCCTGATGAAGCGTTCAGCAAACCAAAAGTTTGAAACAAAAAGAACAAAATGGGAGACAACACACCAAGGGGGACAATGCGCCATACTTCCTTCATCGTGACAGTAATACGCACTTTTCCCAGCAGCACCGGAATGAGCAATGCAATCAGACCAATCATGAAACGATGGGCCAGCACATCAAGCGGGTGCACGGTAGCTACCGTGATTTTGACGAACATGAAGGAAAATCCGATAATAAACGCATATGAAGTCGCGGCCAAGTACGCTGACTTGACTGATCCTTGTAAATGCATAAATTGTTGCCTCCTCTGTACCCTGTACCTTCAGGATGTTGTCACCACTATACAGCCGCTTCCCTGCGGCTGACAATAAATGAAACTCCCATCTGTACCGGTACAAAATAGGCATGGTGTGCGGCCAACTGTAGCCGCGGACACCAGATTCGGTATTTCGCCGGCCACCAGACAGTCGGGATGCATCGGGATCGTGAGCCTATCGGACCCGAGACAGTCGGGATGCATCGGATAGTGGGCCAATCGGCCACCAGATCCGGTATTACGCCAAGACACTCGGGATGCATTCGGGCTAGTGAGCCCAAGCGGCCACCAGACAGTCGGGATGCATCGGATAGTAGGCCCATCGGACACCAGACACTCGGGATGCATCGGGATGGTGAGCCCAAGCGGCCACCAGACAGTCCGGATGCATCGGATAGTAAGCCTATCGGCCACCAGACAGTCCGGATGCATCGGATAGTAAGCCTATCGGCCACCAGATCCGTTATTTGGCCCGAAACAGGCAAAATGAGAGTTTCGCGGCCACCAGATCCGCTATTTGTGACAAAACCGGGCTTTTGGCCCCGTTTTTGAGTCAATAGCGGATCCTCTGGCCGCGAAATTGCTGTTTGGGCCTTTTTTTGGCAAATAGCGGATTCTCTGGCCGCGAAACTACCAGTTGGGCCTTTTTTCGGCAATAACGGATCCTCTGGCCGCTGAAATGTCGTCAGGTATCGGCAACGAATACCGTCAGGCGGTTTCGACAACAAGCGGATCCT
Source organism: Paenibacillaceae bacterium (assembly GCA_004134985.1). Taxonomy (GTDB): domain Bacteria; phylum Bacillota; class Bacilli; order Paenibacillales; family Paenibacillaceae; genus Paenibacillus_D. The sequence continues at coordinate 467,398 of REGQ01000001.1, forward strand.
CTGGATCCTTTGGCATCAGCCGCAATCCTTGAAGCGGCTTAATTTTTCGCGCCGGATTACGTCTCGAACGATGCTTTGAGCGCGGTGGCCGCCTCGCGAACGACTGCACGCGCCGCTTCGATTTCATGCGCCAGATTGAAAAATTGATGAATCATGCCCTCCCAGCACTTGTAATCAACCGCCACGCCTGCTTCCTGCAGACGCTTCGCATAAGCCGCTCCTTCATCACGCAGCGGATCATATTGCGCTGTAATAACCATCGCTGGCGGCAAGCCGGTTAGATCAGCGCAGAGCAGCGGCGATGCCCAGACATGATTCGCCTCTCCCTCATCTCGCAAATATTGTTGGTAAAACCAGCGGATAGATTCCAGCGTCAGCAAATAACCTTCAGCATTTTCAGTCATCGATGGAAAACCCGCCTCAACATTCAGTGATACTGCGGGATAGATCAGCAATTGATACGCAAGTTTAGGTCCTCCCCGCTCCTTGACCATGATGGCCATGACAGCCGAGAGGTTGCCTCCAGCACTATCTCCCGCTACCGCAATCCGGGATGGATCGATGTGAAGCGAATCGGCAGCCTCAACGACCCCGTTCAAAGCTGCATAAGCATCTTGAACCGCCGCCGGGAATGGATGCTCCGGGGCAAGCCGGTAATCTACCGCAATGACAACCACCTGCGCATCATTGGCCAACATGCGGCAGATGGAATCATGGGAGTCCAGCCCGCCAAGCACGAAGCCTCCGCCATGGTAGTACACCAATGCAGGATATGGCCCCTCATCGCCAGGTGTATAGACCCGCACCGGAACATCGCCCTCTGGCCCGGCAATGTTCCGGTCCTCTATGCGAAACACCGGCTCAAGACGATCCGTTGCCCAGGTAAGATTAAAAAAGTATCTAAGTTGATCCACTGTCAATGGTTCGGCTGCTGCCGTACTTGCGACTGCGTAATAACGTTCGAGAAAAGCGTCGATATGGGGATGCAAACTCATTGTGTTCCTCCTTCTTTTCTTATACGATGTATGTGGTTGCTTGATGTAGTGAAGAGCAAGCTGCCTACTCTTTCCATTGTAATAATCCAAAGAAACGGAACAACCATTAATCAAGGCTTTGCCGTTGAATATTCAACACATAGCAGTCATCTGTTGCTTTTCATAGAAAAATGATGAGGGAGCGGTGAGGATAATGAACCTGGACAAAAAAGCCGATCGGCGAATCAGGCGGACAAACAGATCCATTCGGGACGCATTCGTCCAACTCATTGCTGAGCGGGGCTATCCCTCTATAACTGTGCAAGATATTACGGAGCTTGCGGACATTAATCGCTCTACATTTTACTATCACTATAAAGACAAAGAGGATCTGCTGGAGCAAAGCATCGCGAGCATGCTCTCCCTCGCTGAAAAAGATATCATGCGTCCGGCTGTGTTGCATGACGGGAACAGCAAAAAGAAGGGTGCGGAAGCTCCGCTCCTGTTCTATACACTGATGTTTGAGCATATTGGCAAACACGAACAATTTTACCGGGTCATGCTGAAACATGTCCCGCTGTTTGGTCAGCAATTGTCAGAAATGATCCAGCGGCTCTATAGTGCCAGCATCTCTGTGATGCAGCCTGACGAAAACCAATTGCTTGTGTCCAGCAGACTGCTGACCGCCTATGTCACCGGGGCTTTCACCGCCGTCATCTTATCCTGGCTGGAAGAAGAGCTCCCCTTCTCGCCCGCTCATATGGCATCACAGCTCTCCCAGGTCATGATGAAGGGCCCGCACCAAGCCGCAGGCTTGGATTAGCGGGCCCTCTGTCAACAGTCTTATCACACGAAAAATTAGTTTGTTTATTTTATCGGGGGATTTGCCGGATTAATGTCCGTTACGCAATTTTTTTCGCTCACATTCGAACCATTTTGCCAAATCAGGCCAATTAGAAGTATACTCACGCTTTTCAAGGGGGAATTCATCTGAGCGAACAGGACCTAGCCGCTACCGTCCAGGCTGTGCTTGCCGGAGAACAAGCGGCCTTCGAAAAACTGTACAGCGAAACCGTCAGCGGTGTCTACCGCACCTTATATTTTCTGTGCCAATCAGAAAGCGATGTCGAAGATATTGCCCAGACGGTTTATTTGGAGCTGTACCGAAATTTGGATAAATATGATTTGTCCAAGTCGCTCCATAGTTGGCTTTACGGCATTACGATCAGGCAAATTCAGGGGCATAAACGAAAACAATGGCGTGAGCAGCGGAAATTGCAGAAAGAGCAGCAAATGCACTTGAGTACGGCAAGCTCTGTTGAAGATACGGTAATTGTTCAATTAAGTATGGAACAGGACGATGAAGCAGTCTTCCAGAAGATGAATGGCTTGCCTGATAAGTTGAAACAAGTGCTCGTCCTCAGGTATATCAATGAGCTGTCCCAGCAAGAAGTGGCCGAGGTGCTGAACATTCCGGTCGGCACTGTCAAGTCACGATTAAACCAGGCTTTGCTGCGCATGAGAAAATCAATACGGAGGGAATACGATGCTCAATAATGGACCATTGCAAGAGGATTGGCTGCTTAGCTTGAAAAGGAAGGCTGCTGCTGTTCACCCCCCTGCCACGCTGAAAAATAAAGTGATGGAGCACGTGCAAATGCGGAATACGAAAGGGGAAGTATTGGCAACTGTGCAGATCGATTCCTTTCAGGATGATGAAATTATGGATACGATTATACAAGATCTGAAACCTGGTATGGGCGTAGCGGTGTACATCGCCGGGCAAGGGGAACCCTTCTTCAGTCAGCAGACAAATTATGCAGCGGTACAATGGGAAGACGGCCTCCCTTCGCTATTGCAGTTGGCTTCGCCTATGCGCTTGATGCTGCCTCACGCGGAGTTGCAAAACATCCAGGTTTTCTACGGATTTGATAACTTGACCGATGAGGAAATCGCGGAGATGGCAGCCGAAAGCGAGCAAACCGGAAACAAAGTTGTTGTACGCAACCTCGTTCAGAATCAGACATTGGTGGGACTCAGTTTATTTTACAGCGACCAAGAAACCGAGTTTGAATACCGTATATTCCGCACGACCAAAAGCAGAATCCATGTCCCTGATATTGAACAGCATGTCATCGAACATCTGACCATTCGCGGCAATGAAGCGGTATATTTAGCCGACCACCACCGTCAACATTTAATTTGGGCGGAAGAGGATACAGGAATTCCAACACCGCTGCAGTACGAAATTATTTGTGATAACCAAAATAAACGATGGCTGCTCGGGATTGCTCACAATCTACACCTCCTCAAGCCTACACCTTATTCGCTTTTAGATGGTTAATTCCTGTAATACATGGGATAAATGGATAATAAAGCATGAGAAAGTCATGACCTCCGCCGAGCCCGTCTAGCTTTCGCAAAAATTATCCTTGAAACAAATGAAAATTGTAGGTACTATATCATAGGTACAATTAAATATGACTCATATAATTTTGGGGATATGGCCCATAAGTTTCTACCGGATAACCGTAACTTTGTCCGACTATGAGTGAACGCGGAGCGAGGGGCAGGCTATTCAAAGCAGCAACAGCCCGCTGCGCATGTGCTTATCAGGATATTCTTCCGGAAGGACAAGCTTCACTTGAGAATGAAACAGCTCAAGGAAGCTTGTCTTTTCTATTTCTTAACAGAGGAGCGAAAGGCAAACATGAAAGTATTGGAAGAACGCATCAGACAGGAAGGTGCGATATTGTCAGACACTGTGCTCAAGGTGGATTCTTTTTTGAACCATCAGGTGGATACGGCGCTGGCGCTGGAAATCGGCCGTGAATTTGCGCGTTTGTTCGCCGACCAGACCATCACGAAGGTGCTGACGATTGAAGCAAGCGGCATTCAGTTTGCCATGGCCGCAGGCATTGCCCTGAATGTGCCGTTCGTGTATGCGAAAAAGAAAAAAGCTGTTACCCTGTCAGACCGGGTTTACTCAGCTCCCGTTCACTCCTTTACGCGTCAGGAGACTTACCAGGTCAGCATCGACCAGCGGTATCTTGGCCCAAGCGACAAAGTGCTCATTGTGGATGACTTCCTCGCCACTGGCGCTGCGCTGATCGGACTCGTCGATATTGTGCGGGAATCAGGCGCCGAATTGATTGGCATCGGCTGTGTCATCGAAAAGAGCTTTCAGGAAGGCCGCAATCTTGTGGAAGCCAAAGGCGTGCATGTACAGTCGCTGGCCCGCATCGCATCCATGAAGCCTGGTGAAATTCATTTTATCCCAGAGAGCAGTGAACCGAAACAACGTTTAAAGGAGAAGGTATAACAGCATGTTAACTAAACAAAAAGTCGTTGCATTAGGATTTCAGCATGTTCTGGCGATGTACGCCGGTGCGGTCATTGTACCGCTAATCGTAGGCGGCGCCCTCAACTTGACTGCAGCGCAAATGGCTTATCTGATTGCAGCCGATCTGTTCACCTGCGGGATCGCTACGATCCTGCAAGTATGGGGCGGCAAATATTTCGGCAGCCGGCTGCCCGTCGTACTCGGCTGTACATTCACAGCGGTCGGTCCCATCATCGCGATCGGAATGGCCTCCAACCTGGCGACCGTCTACGGCGCCATTATTATTTCGGGGATTTTCGTCGTACTGGCGGCCCCGCTCTATGGCAAAATATTGCGCTTCTTCCCTACCGTTGTAACCGGATCGGTCGTAACCATCATCGGCTTGTCACTCATTCCGGTTGCGATGACCAACGTAGGCGGCGGAGATACTTCATCGCCTGACTTCGGCGCGCCAAGCAACCTGTTGCTCGCGCTTATTACGCTCATCATTATTCTGGTGGTCAATCGGATCGCCAAAGGATTCATGCGCTCCATCTCCGTCCTGATCGGACTCGCAGCGGGGACAATCATCGCTTACTTTATGGGTGTCGTCAACTTCGCGGGTGTCAGCGAAGCGTCCTGGTTTAATATCGTGCAGCCCTTCTATTTCGGAACGCCACAGATCAGCCTTGTCGCTATCATTACGATGATTCTGGTCAATATCGTCAGCATGGTCGAATCCACCGGCGTTTACTTCGCTGTCGGGAAAGCAACGGATCAGAAAGTTGAACAGAAGCAGATCGTAAACGGCCTTCGCTCGGAAGGTGTCGCCATTACACTGGGCGGTATTTTCAACGCTTTCCCGTATACTGCATTTTCCCAGAACGTCGGACTAATTACCTTAACACGCGTGAAGTCGCGTGATGTTATCTTTGCCGCCGGCGGAATTATGGTTATTCTCGGCTTGCTGCCGAAGCTGGCGGCCATTACGACCGTCATCCCAAGCGCAGTGCTGGGCGGCGCGATGATCGTCATGTTCGGTTCGGTTGCCGTATCCGGGTTGTCGATTTTGTCTGAAGTTAATTTGCGCAAGGAAAATAATCTGCTCATTATCGCTTGCAGCATTGCTGTAGGTCTTGGCTCAGCGACTGTTCCCCAAATGTTCGATGCGCTGCCGGACTTCGCGAAGATGATGCTGCAAAACGGGATCGTCACCGGCTCCTTGACCGCGATTCTGTTGAATCTGCTGCTGTCGTCCAAATCCAAGGACAGCCAGGGCGAAGCAGAAGTGCTGAAAAGCGCCTAGCGCTACCGCGATAGCAAATAAACTGAGGGACATGACGTAGACGTCATGTCCCTTTGTAGTGAGAAGCGCTTCTGCAGGAGCGCAGGATGTGTCGACGAACCTAATCGACCGAAAACCACCCAAAATGTGACTTTCGCGGACACACAAAGCGTATTGATTCATTGTGGAACGTTTTAATTTTGGCGTTTTTGGTACTCTACAGAAGTTGAACGATTGAATATCGAAAGGGGATAGAGAAGGGAACAAATTTTGTATTTGATCGCGTGCAATGCAGAGCGTGGTGGGGTCATACGTGTTGGCAGCCAACCACAACAATCAAACAGCCGCGAAAAAGTAAAATTGTTGTATAAACTACAACATTTTAGCTGTAAAAGTAAATTACACTAAAAATTGTTGTATTTTTTACAACAATTTCATGAAAATCCGCTCATACATCTGGAAATGTTGTACAAAATACAACAATTTATCCCCTCCTCTATGACTCTTCTTTCGTTCAACATATATAGAAGACTCAGGCTAGTAAAAAGTTATGCACAATTAAACGACAACCTCACACATTCCGCTAATGATTTGAACAAACGCTAAAAATCACACTTTTTCCTTAAATAACGGGTCTGTTGTCCGCCAAAGTTGCGTTTCCCTATTCTGATCGAAATCGTAGAACGTATGAGCGCTCAACTAATGCTCGACATTTCAGCAGCAACTCCCAAAATTTCACGACAAATAGTGTAGTTTCAGCAACATCCCCCGTGCATGACAGTTTGTATAGTTCCCGACACAGTATTCTTAAAAATTTGTTAGGTTTGTTTTATTTATTCGTTTGCCGTCTGCATGCCTCCCCCTATTGCGCAGGTCAGACAATGGGCCGCTTCACCTTTTGGCGTAAAGCTTTCGATCCGGCCATCCGGCAGTCGCACGTCAACAGGTATACCTTCCGGAGCATGGATGCGAATTTCGAATTGTCCCTCCCCGGATATGCTCCATTCCACTGCTACAATACCTTGCGGAACAGCGACCGTTCCTCTGGCCCATGTCAGCGGGCCGGGTTTCGGCTCGACAACAATCCGTTTGCACCCCGCTTCTCCAGGCTTTACTCCTAAGATGAGCGCGGTGAATTCGTACAGCGGCACAGCGCCCCAAGCATGGCAATCGCTCCGCTGGCTGACCGGGTCCTCAACCCATGTCGTCAAATTCAGTGCGGCCAGTTCACGCCATGTATCCCATAGTGGAAAGGACAGCTCATACAGCCCTGTCTGCTCGAGCGCCCGGAACAGGAAGAAAGACATCGCATAGGACACCTGCGGCAGAGCCGTATCGACAAGTGTGCGTCGCATGAGCTGTACAGCCTCTTCGTCAGCCATCGTACCCGACAGGACAGCCCAGATTTGACAATGCTGGCTGTATTCATCGTGCAGCGGTCCGTCACGATACAACATCCGCTCTGCCGACCAGCAGTGCTGATTCACCGCATCCCGCACCCGACCAGCACGGACGCGATATTCCTCCGCTGTCGCAAAGCGCCGGGCCGCCTCATTCAACTCGGCAGCGATAAACAGCGCGCTGATATACATCAAATTGTAGATGGTCAGTGCTCCTTGCCCGTGAGCCGCGGGAACACCGGCATGCCATTCCTGCACCCAGTCTACAAATGACCAATATTTGATCGGCATTTTGCCGACGAGTCCATCACTGCCAACCAGCCTATCAAACCAGCCAAGCACGCCGTCAATGGTTGGCAAATATAAACGGACAAGCGAGACGTCGTCGAAATATTGATAATGGTCATGAACCATCATGATCCAATATAATGAAAATCCCGGGATGACTTGTGGCGATACAGACGGATAACGACTTTGCAGCATGCCGCTTGGCAGCTGCGAGCTGTGGAAATCGAAGATCGCTTTGCGAGCCAGCCTGTCATCCGCACTAAGCTGGTAGGTGAACAATGCCTGCAGCCTTGTATCCATCGCATATTGAAGCTGCTCATAGTAAGGGCAGTCCTCATAAGTCTCATGCATACAACGCTTCAAGGTGTTGACGCTGATATCCCACAACGGTGCGAATGTCGCATCCGAGCTCTGAAATTCCGCTTTGATTTCAAGCGGATAACCTGTTTCCCTGTAGTAGAAATGCTGCAGCTCAAGCGGTTCATCCGCTGTCTCCACCTCTAATCGGACAAAGCGAAAGGTCCTGAACCAGAACGGCTCGTAAATTTCAGGCTGCGTCCCACTTCCTCCTCTTGTCTCTCTTGTTCCTCCGACCGTATAGCGATCATACTGCCCATAGAGAACCCCGGAAGCATCGTCCCTTCTCCCCTTCTGCCGTTTCCCGGAAGGCGTCTGTGGACGCTCATAGCACTCGGCATAGAGCAGTTTCACGATGCTATTTCGGCCACCGCCAAGCACTAGCACAGGATAACCCGTGGTCAGCTCCCCTGCATCGAGCTCTATCACTATTCGTGTGCCAGCCGGGATTTTCATTGGCGCCGCCGGAGCAGTGCCATCCAGAGGCAGATGAAAAGCAATATCCTCTTTGCTCCCCTCAACTTTTGTAATACTGCGGAAATAAGCGGCCAGCTCATATAGCTGGGGAATTGGACGAGGGGTCAAATTCCACGTAGAAAGCGCACCGTATACCTGGTCTTCTTGCTCCGCAATCACACAGGCTTGCCTCCACCGGCTCTTATCCATTCCCTCAGCGTTCCAATCCGGTTCTATGACTCTGCCATCCACGTCCTCCATGCCGCCAATAAACAAGGGATCCTTTATATTGTAGGAGAAATTCATCGCCTGATCTTCCAGGCAACTCCACTGCTCATCCGTATGCAGCGCGCATATTATATCGCCAAATTCATCAACCACCTCCCCCTCCAGCAAAAAAGCCCCGGACTGGGAACGCCATACGGATGCAGGTCCGCCTGGTCCCATGGCAAACGGCTGGGAAGGTGAAAAGTGCAGCACCTTGGCAGCCAAAACATTGGTGCCCGTCCTAAGATACGGCGTCACATCCACCTGCTCATAATAGTGCGTTCCTGCATCCCCTTTGCATGGACCGACAGCTACTGCGTCGCCATTCAGATAAAGGCGGTAGCGACTGTCCGCTGAAACGTTAATAACCAGCCTGACTGCAGCCTTTTCTTCAATAATGAAGGTGCGGTTAAAATAAACCAGTTGATGACTTTGCGAGTTTGGCAGCGGCTCATCCCCGGCAATCCAGATCCATTTTGCAGTGGTCTCGAATTCATTCTTCATATATGACACTCCCTTGCTTAGCTTGTTCGCTTTGCTTCCCTTATTCGTTTTCTTATTCGGCTTCATACTTTCCCCGCCCAGCTGTCAGCCAATCTACCTTCATCATAATTCACACATGGCGAAATTAACTATGGTAAACTTTTGTGATCATGCTCCTTTATTATGCAATTTAACTTTCGTTAAGAGCGGTGCTCTCCGACTGTTGTTACTGGCAAAGAGACGGATATGCAAAAAAAGATTGTATATGAGAATTATTATCAGTAATATGTAGGGAGAAGTTCAAAAGTATCGGCAACAGGTGGTGACGGGATGAAGCTGAACGAACATATGCTAATTTGGACATCTGCTTCTGTTAAGCTGATGGATGTCAGACATACAACAATGACCAGTGGCGACAAGCTGCCGGCTTATCGCCCTCCCGCTAACGGATTTCTTTTTGCTATTCGCGGGTCAGCGCAGATTAAGCTTGATGATGTGGAATATGTCGTGAGCAGCATGTATGTACTGCATGGCGGCAAAGGAATGTATCTGGATATTCAGCTCAAGCAAGAGCGTTTCGAATATTATCTTATCCTGTATAAGGCGGATTTTCTGCTTCCGGAAAGCCCGGAAATTCGCAGCATCATGGCAGCGGGGAATCCTTTGCAGATTCAATACGGCTATGCCCCTTTGTATCCATTGTCGTTGTATGAGAAGCTCGAGCGTATTGCCAAAGAATGGCTCACGCAAGGCAATCTCGAGCGGCTTCATGCGAGGACATTATTCTATCAATTTATATACGGACTTATTCGCCAACTGCATCAACAGGATGTTCGAATCATTCGGGCAGACCCGGCTGAGCAAGCATTACGATATTTGCAAGAACATTATACCGAGCCTTTGACACTCGAGTTGCTGGCATCGGTGCTGGATTGCAGCCCCAGCCATCTGTCGAGAATATTCAAGCAGCGCACATCCTGCAGTCCCATTGAATATATGATCCGCCTGCGGATCAACAGAGCCAAAAGCCTGCTTGCCAACACGGAAGCAGCACTGCAGGAAATAGCCTTAAGTATCGGCTATACTGATGTGTATTATTTTAGCCGCATCTTCAAAAAACAAACCGGGCAGTCCCCTCTCCGCTACCGCGAAACCTGCCATGATCCGCTGGTTAAGCAGTATAATCCATTTCTCATGCTAGGATCATCCATTGTTCCTCATAAGATTAGACGCTATATTAATAAACGTAGTGATAATCATTATCAATATATCGATAAAGGGGCATTTCATTTGATCAGAAACAGAAAACAGTCAACCGCGTTAACGCTGCTGCTTAGTCTTACTTTACTGCTTAGCGCATGCTCAGGCGCAGCGTATAACAACTCAGCCGCAAATTCTGGTTCAGCCTCAAGCGGAGCCGCCAGTGGAAACAATGGACAGGCAGTGGCGAAACAGCCCGCGGCGGCTTCAGCAACGATTATGTACACAGGAGCCGATGGCGAAGTTGAGATCCCGAGAAATCCACAAAGAATTGTTCTTCTGACCCATGCCTATGTTGGCTATTTCATGGCGCTCGGCATTAATCCAGTCGGAGCACCAACAATGACAATGGGAAATCCTTATTATAAAGGCAAGATTGATGATATGGAGGATATCGGGGCTCCGGGTGCCTTTTCAAGCGAGAAAATTATAACTTTAGATCCGGATCTTATCATTGCGATTAAAGGTACAGAAAATCTGGAAGAAATAAGTAAAATCGCACCCGTCGTAACGATAAATTACGGAGAAAAAGACTATAAAGAGCAACTGATTGAATTCGGTAAACTAACGAATCGTACAGATAAGGCCCAGCAATGGGTGGATAATTGGGAGAAAAAGATTGCCGAATACAAACCGCAGGTTTTGCAGGCAGTCGGTGACAAAACGGTATCTGTGCTGAGTCAGTATGATAAAAGTGTATATATTTTTGGTGAAAATTATGGACGGGGAACGGAAATTTTATATGGTGAGTTTGGACTAAAGGCCCCTCCAGCATTTGACATAAAGCTTGGTTATGCAGATATCTCTCTTGAGAAGCTTCCTGAGTATGTTGGCGATTATATTTTTACATCTCCGGATTCCTCAAAAGCAGAGGATACCAGTCCTATGTATACAAGCGATATGTGGAACGCACTTCCTGCTGTTAAGAATAATCAGGTGTTTTACATCGACAAGCATTCCGCAGCCTTCAACGATCCCATCACACTGGAAGCAGTGCTCCCGATTATTGTCGATAGCCTTACTTCTACTGAAAGCAGAAAGAACTGACCATTGATAGACAGAGAAACCTGTGGATTAAAGCTATTTTCAGATGGACAGCCCATGAAACATTTTGGCGGATATAAGGTTTAGTGAATAGAAGGACTTTCCTTAGGTCGTTTAGACCTTTAGGAGAGTCCTTCTTTTGATGATTAAACTTCAACCCGTTCTATAACATTAAAGAACATGATAATGTGTTTGCCTCACAAACTGTGGATGATTGTATGAAACCTTATCATTTGCATGACTGTTGTAAAATGAATTTGAACATCCAATTTGAGCTTGAAAGGGGAGCTACGATGAGCCAAACGATGACACTGCAACAATTTCTTGAGGAAAACGGAAAGGACCGCATTGAGGCAATTGCAGGCTATATCGGCAATTATATTAGAGAAGAAGCTCAGGCTGTATTGCACAACAATCAGGAACGATTGCTGAAGGCATACAATGAAGCTGGCGATGCGGCTTACGGAACCTACTTAAACCTGTTATTTCTGCCTATTCATAAGCAGTTTAAGAAAATGGGCTTTCGCCTTGATCCCCATCTTCCCGGAAATTTCGATATTTCACGCGAATGGGGAAACGAGGAGCAAACCGAGCAGCAGCGCTGGATGTGGAGTACAGTCTATTCTTCAAACGGGACAGCGCTCGGAACATTGGTAACTATCGTTTATCACGATCATTCACAGTTTCGCATTCCCCGCCTGCCTCAAATAATCGCATTGAGCGAGATTGGCAAAGTGGACGTTGTCGCAGCCCTTTCCCTGCGCTCTCCGGAATTTGAAGAAGCGCTCGAATTTACCTTGGAATATGAGCGCTATTTGCAAAGCCAGCAGGTACAGGAAGCACCATAAAGCGTACAGGAAGCAGCAGTGCAACTCCATGAGCACAGCAAAGCCGCGGCCATCGCTGCCGCGGCTTTCTCTAACGCTACGTACGCTCCTCAGCGTTGTCTGATAACTCATCTTCACTCGAACGTGCCTTTGCCAGCCGTTTGGGTGGAATGATCGCATGGGTCGTGCGGCTGATTCGTTCATGCAGCAGCACGCGATTGCGATTGAACAGGCACGCGAGCAGATGAATAAATAACCAGCCGTTGACGATGAGCAACAACAGCGCACCAATTATATGAAGCATACCGAGCCCTGAACTAACTGCCGAAACAGCAAACAATGCATTAAGCCCCCACCATCCGCCATACAATATGCCATTGCGCACCACGACTTCCTTGAAAGCAAGCCGTTCCTCGCTGCCTACAATACGGATGCGGACAAGCGCTTTGCCGAGTGTCATTCCATTTGTCCAGTAAGGAACCAGCAGGAAATACAGGATAAATGCTGCGATGCCATACATTTTCAAATCCAGGATGAACAACACAAGCATGACAGGCAGAAGCACCATCCAGTCAAATAGCAGCGCAATCGCCCTCCGCGTATAACTGACACGCTTTTTGGCGAGATCAACTCCGGCATCCAGCGACTCCATGCGCGGAAGCACGGCAGACAACCATGAGGCGACAACATAGCCTGTCATTCCGCCAAGCGTATTGAGCATCAGGTCATCTACGTCAAAGAGACGATAGGGATAATCATAATAACCGTAAATAGCCGTTACTTGCGTAATTTCAAAGAAAAGCGCCATCGAAAAGGACAAGATCAGCCCTGTTTTCCAGTTTACCCTGGCATAGTAACGCAAGAACATTCCAAGCGGCATGGTCAGCATTACGTTAAACAGCACTTGCAGCACCGCTCGCTCTTTGAACAACCGCATGTAGGTGGACGGCTGGTCAAGAACAATTCCCGTCTCCTTCATAATATCGCTCACAAATTGAAAAGGAACAAGCTGCGTATAACCCGAAGCCATTGGCGCATTGTGACGGCTAGTCGGCAAAGGCAGAATAACGAGAAATAATGCATTGATCAAATAAAGCAAAAACAAATATAAAAGAAAACTGCGCAGCCAATTTACATAGCCATGTCTGCGATATTGCATGATAAGAAACGGCAGCGTAAAGAGCAACGCTGCAACCGGGAACGACATAAACGCGTACGCAACCGGAGAAATATAAGGTTCTAGCATACTGTCACCACCTGCTGTCCAAACATAGTAAGCAACCGGACGGAAGCTTGTCTATCGTTATCTTCGAGTAAAATAATAGCCCGGTCCAATTGAAAAACCTAATACTTCTTTGCTTTCATTAAAAATGATTGCCGCTGGAAACCGTCCGAGCCGGAGTGATGCGTTCTCATCGACTTGAACGGCGAATTTAGGGAGAATCAGGCCCTTCATCCCTTTCACTTTCGCAACCAATCCGGATTGCTTCGAATCAATATGAACTTTGCCTATGCGCGGACAACTATATTCGCCAACTATTCTCTCCGTCAAAAGTTCTGTATCCAAGACCGGCTTACGTTCAACCGGCAAATCAAACAAAGGTCGACCGAGCGCGGCATTCACCCCATTCAAGGTCACATCCCATACCGGCGCTCTCGCAATGTTCGCGATGGCCACCGCAGCCACTTTCGCTTCGACGGCAATATAAATGTCGCTGGATATCCCTTTCTGCCCGCCCGAATGTCCGACAAGCGTCATCCCGTTATGCCACTTTTGCGTACTGAGTCCAAGCTTGCCCCGGATCATTTCATGAATGGCCTGGCTGCTGACAAGGCGGACGCCGCGGGCCGTTCCCCCTTCATAAAACAACTCGCTGAACGTCAGCAGATCCGCTGCAGATGACAGCAAATGGCCGTGTCCGTAAACGGGCCCGCTGCTGATCGGTGACTCTCCCCGTTTAATGATGTTTTCCTTATGCAATGGCCGCCGCCAATCCCTGTGAGGATAGGAATAGTAAACCGCCGACGGCTCCGCTATTTCAGGCGAGCCGAAGTGAAACGTCGTATCTGACATGCCCAGTGGCTGAACAATCCGCTGCATCACATACTCAATATAGGGCTGGCCGCTGGCGCGGCTGACGATTTCATCCAGAAACATATAGCCTTCATTGGAATAGGAATAGTTGATGCCCGGCGGACCAAACCACTCCTTCACCGATTCGTTAAACAAGTCAATGAACTGATCCATGGATGATATCTGCTCCACCCGAAACGGATTGAAGGGCAATCGTTCCGACTTTCGATACTCGTTATCCTGACGTAAACTATTCACCATCATACGGTAGTATAACGCAAGATTCGGAAGACCGCTTGTATGGTTAAGCAGATGCCTGATTTGAATATGGTTTGCATATTGACGCGGAAGCCGCAACGCCGGCAACCATTTCGTTACCGGATCATCGATGGAAAGGCGGCCTTCTTCCTGGAGCATCATAATGGCAAGCGCCGTAAAGGTTTTCGTAATCGAGGCAATTCCGAAAGTCGTATGCGCAGTTGCAGTCAGCTTATGTTCCCGATCACGGAAGCCGTAACCTTGTTGAATAAGCACCTGCCCCTCCTTGGCCACGCCTGCTGCCAACCCGGGAATGTTATTCGTTGCTACGCTGTTTTCTATATTGCGTTCCCATTCATCCCACATGCTCATTCACTCCCCCCTCGCTAGACAGAATTAATAAACCCCAAACTTCCCATATATAGCAAACTATAATAGATTTCCAAAAAAAGCAATACTGTCTTTACATTTATTATGCCGACTGGTTGCGGAGGCTGGCCTCAGAAACTATAATTTCTAAACGGGGGTTGTCAAACTCTTGCTATTTGCCAGCAACGATGAGAAGCATACAAGGAGGTCAACACAGACAATGAAACTGATCAAGCAAATTCGGGTGTTCGGGCTGCTGCTATTCATAGCCCTTATGTTCACGGCGGTCACCGGATGCGCGGTTTTAAATGATGTATTGGATCAACAGCCTTCAGTGAATGAAGCAACTTCGCCCAATGGTGCCGCTGATGGGCGCGGAAACACGTCTTCTGATGGTGACGCCCCTGCTTCCGGCATCGCGTTAAGCGGGGAGTTCGAAGCGCTCCATAATGACAATGGCGAGCTTGATGAATTTCGAACGGTCGCGCTCCACCTGCTGGAACACGGCGAACTGCCTGATTACTACTTGACCAAGGCCGAGGCACGGGAGCTTGGATGGGTTGCACAGAAAGGGAATTTGGATAAGGTCGCTCCGGACTCATCGATCGGCGGCGATGTGTTTTACAATCGTGAGCGTCAGCTGCCATCTGCCAAGGGACGAACATGGTACGAGGCAGATATTCATTATTCAGGCGGCACAAGAGGCGCTGACCGGATTTTGTATTCAAGCGACGGGATGATCTATATGACTAGAGATCACTATAAGACTTTTACGAGGATTGACGGCGGGGAGGGTTAACATGCGTATTGTCACATTGGATATAGCGATGAATTGCAGCGCAACTGAATTACATGACCAGTTGAGCGAAAAGCTTGGCTTGCCGGATTGGTATGGACGCAATCTCGATGCCTTATGGGACGTGCTGAGCGGCTGGGTCGAGTTGCCGCTCGTCATCCGGATCAGCCGCAGCCAATTGCTGGCTGCCGGCACCGGGCAAGCTTGCCCGGAGGGGACACCTGAGCAAGAACTACCGGTGCCCGAGACGGCGCAGGAGGTCACAGCTATTGTAGAGCTGCTGCTTGAGGCCGCCGCGGAGCTGGATGAGCTGGAAGTACAGCTTGACGCATAAGCACACCTGCGGCGTCCATGAGACAGAAATCGTGCGGTCCGTTGGAGGACGGGCCGTGATTCCAACCACGATACCCTAACAATAGACAACTTGCATAAACATAAATAAGAAAAGCCGCGACAACCTTCCATTGTCAAGGCTTTTCTTTGCATTGCACGGCTTTCGTAAGCGCCGCGTGCCTCATTATTCATAATAAGCGCCACTGGCCTCATAACCATCGTAAGCGCCTCAGTCCACTCAAAAGCGGATTACCCCTTGACCGCCCCGGCGGTAATGCCGCGGGACATTTGCTCTGTGAACAGCAGATAGATAATGACAGTCGGCAATGCGATCATCGTCATGACGGCAAACTGCGCGCCGTAGTTCGATGAGTATTGGCCGGCGAATTTCATAATGGAAAACGGCAATGTCTTGAATTTCTCAGAGGTTAGAAAAGTATTCGCCATAATAAATTCATTCCACCAACTGATGAAATTCATAATGCAGACCGTTGCGATTGCCGGCTTGGTCATTGGCATGATAATTCGGAAGATAACACCGTAGACGGAACAGCCGTCCATCACCGCCGATTCCTCAATGCTTCGGGGCAGCGTCTGCAGAAATCCGGTGAGGATCAATACGCTGATTGGCAACGAAAAAGCGATGTAAGGAAAAATAAGTGAAAACGGATTGTCAATCATATTCAGTTCATTAAACAATATGAAATTCGGCAAAAGCGTTGCATGGATCGGAATAATCATGCCTAGCATTATGAATGCCATCGTCACACCGCTCAGCCGCCACTTCATCCGCGATATTGCATAACTCAGCATAAGAGACAACAATGCCGCCAGCAATACCGAAGCCATCGTAATGAAAAAGCTGTTCAACAAAAATTTGGGCACACTGCCGTATGTGAATGCATTAACGTAGTTTATCCACTCCGGTTGTGACGGCCACTGTAAAATGCGCTTTCCGAAAAAATCCCCGCTTTTCAGAAAAGAGTAATTGATCAGCCAAATGAGTGGGAAGAGCTGCATCAGAGCTACGAACCACAACAGCGCCTGCAAACTGAATTTACGTATCATGTGTTGTGTGCTCCTCTCATTAAAACTCGCCCACATCTTTTTTGAATATGCGATTCATGACAACTGTGATGATCAGGCAGACCACAACGAACACGACCGAGATGGCGTTGCCGTAACCGTACAGCGACGAAGTAAAGGCGGTTTTATACAAATAATTGCCGACAAATTGCGTCGTATTCAACGGCCCGCCATTGGTCATCAGGAAGATCGTCTCCATCTGCTTCAGGCAGGCTGTCACGGCAATAACGACCGCCACCCTTACCATCGGGGACAATAGCGGAATGACGACGTGCGTGTACAGCTTTACTCTGCCCGCGCCATCCAGCTCTGCCGCTTCATACAGATCCTTCGGAATGCCTTGCAATCCGGCATAGTAGAGCAGCAGCGCATAGCCGAACCCCTGCCACATGACCACAAAGATGATGCACCAGATGGCAAGCTGGGGATCGCCCAGCCAGTCCTGCTTCCAGCTTGCCAGTCCGACTCCCTCCAGCACCTTGTTCAACATGCCGTAATTGGGGTGAAAGACGCTCACCCACATTTTCGACGTGACGACGATCGAGATGACCGCCGGGATAAAAAACACAGTGCGGAACAGCTTCTCGAACCTTCCTGCATGTGTAATAAAAATAGAAAACAAAAGGGCAACCGGGTGTTGAATGAGCAATGTCACAACCAACAGCAGCAGCGCATTCAGCAGAGAGCGCCAGAACACTGCGTCGTTAAACAATATTTTAATGTAATTATCCATGCCTACAAATTTGTAAGCTCCAATACCTTTCCAATCGGTTAGCCCATAATAAGCGCTCATGACAATCGGGACACAGACCATGAACAAGAACAGGAACAGTCCTGGCGCGACCAGGGTGAAGATGGTCACTCGGTTGCTAAGCAGCTTATGCATCGTTCTCTCCACCTCCTGGCTTGCCAAACATTACGTTATTGCAAAACGCGGACTGCAGCATCCAGCTCATTCAGAAATTCCTCCGCGCTAATCGAGTTGCCGAACAGCTTCTGATGCGATTCCATTACCATTGTTTTGAACTCGTCTGTGCCAAGATCATGGAAAGGCGTGTTGCTTGCCGATGTCGTTGCATTGAAAATCTGGATCAACTGTTTCTGCAAATCCGTTTCTTCGCCAGTCAGGAAATCGTCAAACTTCTGCGCTGGTGTGCCGGAACCGGTTTGCCAGAGCTGTTTCGCCCAGTTTTCCGGTGTAAAGAAAAATTGCATAAATTTAACCGCTTCCTCTGGGTGCTTTGTGCTCTTCGATATTGAGTAGCCTCCGCCAAACCAGGCAGCAAGATCGGTTGTTTGGCCTTTATCGCCTGATGGATAAGGAATCGCGCTCACATTGTCACGGAACTCAGGCGGGAAGTTCTCATCCGTGGCAAGACCCGCTTCCCAGTTGCCCATAATGAACATGGCCGCTTGCCCTTGACCGAACAAGTTGCGGGATGTGCCATAGTCAGCTGTCAGGAAGCCGTCTGCGAAGGCCTTCGCTCCTCCCAGTTCCAGGATCGATTGTGCGGCTGCGAGGAAGTCTGCATCGCCAGCGAAAGTCGCTTCTCCGTTTAATACCGCATCGATTTTGTTGAAGTCACCACTGGCGCGCTGTGCCGCGTATTCGAACCAGATTGGCAGGGACCAGCCCTCCATCCCGTTGGTCGTAATTGGATTAATGCCCTTTTCCCTGAACTGCTTCGATACCTCGACAAGCTCGGGTACGGTAGTTGGTACTTTAACGCCGTTGTCATCAAACAATTTCTTATTGTAATAGACGACTAAAAAGTCCGTATTGCGGGGCAAACCGAACAGCTTGCCGTCTTGCGCGAAGCCGTCTGTTGAGCCGGAGATAAATCCGCTGGATTGAAAATCACCCGGGTTCAGTTCAAGCAGCAATCCGCTGTCAATCAGCGGTTTGATAAAGGACGGCTGTCCCCATGCCTGCATAATGTCCGGCAAAGTCTCTGTCGAGGCGTATACTTTGGTTTTCGCCTTGTAAGGCTCATCCTGCAAAGCTTCGACTTCAATTTTGACATGCTTGTTCTGTTCCATATAGGCATTGATGATATCCTGCTCGATTTTACCCATCCCGTTGGAACGGTCGGCAAGCGCAGTGAAGAACTTCAATGTGACCTGCTCAGGCTCCTTGGGTTCTTCCGGTTTTGGATCTTCCTTCTTCGTTTCCGGCGTTTTCACCGTCTCGCCAGTGCTTTCCGGTTTTTCGGTTGTCGAACCGCCATTATTGCTTGATCCGCAAGCCGCCACTGTCAGCGCCAACAAGAACACTGCGCAGACTAACATCAATCTTTTCATTTGTACCCCACCTTTTCTTATTTTCAATTGTTACGCTTGCATCAGCGACAAAAAATTAATGTGACCGCCTCGGCACGGGAATCCGTTATGAACTGCAATGGCAACAGATTCGGCTGCCCAAACCGGTCCTCCGATCCTGAACGTCGCCTTCAAACTTGCCATTAACCGATTAATGAACGATTGCTGCATTTCACCCAAACATCAGACCACAATGAATCCTGCGGATGATTTCCTCCCTTCCTCTGATGCCTACTGTTCTATTGTTATTATAGCTCCTTTGCTTTTGGGAAAAATATGCTGCATATTTTAGAACGACTGCATCATTTTTTTGAAGTTCGGCGCTTTTTTTACCCAGGGCATTTATTTCTTGTTATACTGAAGTTACTAAATTTACAAATACAAGGGTGAGCTCTTATGCGATCGCCGCTGGAGGCTTTTTGGAATTTATCGCTTCAGCGAAAGCTGCTGGCGCTCATCGTCCCGCTGCTAATTCTCACAGTTGGCATCACCGGATATTACTCCTATGTCATCGCCTCCAGAGAAGTTGTCGATAAAATCTGGCAGGCCCAGCTTAATATGGCAGTGAAGACCAAAGATCAGTTGGATCATTTCTCCCGCAACTCCATAAGCTTCAGCAATTATCTGTTTCTCAACCCCAGAGTCCAAGAGATGGTCTTAAACGATGATACCCCTTACCGACGCGACCTGGTATTCAAAAATCTGCTGCCGCTCATGGTAACAGACGAGACGATTCAGTCTCTTATTCTGTACTCGACGAAGGAGGGATCAGGCACCCCATTCGTTATTACACAGACCGGCATTGCAAGCGCTATCAGCTACGAGCGTTTCACAGAAACCAACTACTACAAGAAGCTCGCAGCCTCCCCCGGCAACCAGCTGTGGGATATGTTCAAACCTGTGGACAGCATTCTGCTTGGCGATTATCATCATAAGCTTGTCTATATCAAACGGTATAAAGATTTCAACTACCAACAGAACGGACTGGTAATTGTAGGCATGGACGCCGACAAGGTAAGCCGCAGCTTATTCCACGATACGCAGGAGGCTGTGCAGTTCATTATGAATGAGGACGGCGTTGTGCTCGCAGCTTCCAATCTGGCATGGATCGGGCTTTCCGTCAATGAGCTTCCCATCTATAAGCAATCAGGAGCTGGCGATAGTCCCCCGGCAGACGCGCTTGCCATATTGAAACAGCGGGACCAATTGATCGTGTCGGACGCGGTCTCCGAGATTACCGGCTGGCACTCTATCGTCATTCAGGATCGCAGCAAGCTGGTTATGGAACTGAACAACATCGGTTCGGCCACCTTTTCCATCATGCTGGGGGTGTGCATTATTTCCATCCTGTTCTCCTGGGTAATCGCGCGGGTCGTCACCAATCCAATGAAAAAACTGATGCATTCCATGAAGGCGCTGCAGATCGGCGATTTTTCGCAGCGGGTGGAAATCAACGGCAAGGATGAGATCGGGCGGCTCGGCTACCTGTACAACACGATGGTCGAAAGAATCAAAGCGCTGATTGACGATGTATACGCCTCCAGTCTCAAGCAGCGGGAGGCGGAGCTTAAAGCGCTGCAATCACAAATTAATCCTCATTTTCTGTACAACACCCTGAATATGATTAATTGGAGCGCGGTGCAGAAAGGGGATAAGGAAATATCTGAAATGGTCGTTGCGCTCTCCCAGGTGTTCCGGCTCAGCCTGAACCAGGGCAAGGAGTCGATGGAGCTGAATCAGGAAATCGAACTGGTGCGCCATTATTTATTTCTGCAGAAGAAACGGTATCTTAATCGGCTTCACTTTGAAATTGAGATGGACCCGGATTTAAAACATTTCCGCTTGCCCAAGCTGCTGCTTCAGCCGCTGGTCGAAAATGCCGTTATCTATGCGATTGAACAGGCCGAAGGAACGGGCAACATCTACGTCAAAGCTTGCCGGGAAGATGGCTGGGTGCTGCTGGAAGTCTCCGACAACGGTCCGGGAATGCCCAAGGAACAAGTAATGCGTCTTCAATCCAGCACTTCCACTGGCGCAGCGCGAACACATACCGAAGGGATGCACTCCGGCATGGCCATCGCCAATATTAAGGAACGGCTCGTACTCTTCTACGGGGAGGCCGTCTTCAATATCATGAGCAAAGAAGGAATCGGCACAAGAATACAGTTGAAAATCAAGGAAGGAGACGATGCTCATGCCCCTTAAAATCATTATTGCCGAGGATGAGCAGTCATTCCGCTCAGGTATTGTTGAAGCAATCGATTGGCAGCTGTATGATGTTGAGATTGTTGGAGAAGCAGAGAATGGCAAGGAAGCGTTGGATTTAATGCGGCGTCATCAGCCTGACCTGCTGTTGACCGATATTCGCATGCCCCAAATGAGCGGGCTTGACCTGATTCGTAAGGCGAAGGAGGCCGGGCTTTCATTCCAATCCATCCTGCTGACAGGCTACAATGAATTTGATTACGCCAAGGAAGCCATCTCCCTCGGCGTATCTGATTATGTGCTGAAGCCTTGCATGCCTCATGACATTTTGCGTGTTGTACTGGATATGAAACAAAAGATTGAAGCTTCTGCCCAAGAAGAACGTGCGTTTACCGAAATTAACCGCACCTGGAATCGCAGCATTCAACTGCTCAAAAATCAGGTGCTCTCCCAATGGATACAGCAGCCCCTTATGCCGCTGGAGGACCGTATACTGGCCATTAGGGAATATAATCTGAGTCTGACGCCAGAGCAGATTGTTGTCGGACGGATTGAGCTGGACAAGGATGACAACGGACGCAATATTCGCAGCAACCGCGACCTGGAGCTGCTCCGTTATGCCATTCTGAATATAGCGGATGAAACCTTGAAATCGGTCTACGGAAGGAAGCTTGAAGTATTCCGGTTTGGCGAGGAGATGCTGTGGATCGGCAATTGTCCGGGGCAAGCGGAGGATTTCTGTCATGAAGATAAGTTGGCGCTGCTCAAAAACAATTTGGAATCGTATCTCATGCTGACCGTCAGTCTGGCGCTCAGTTCCATCAAACCGTCTGTGAATGACGCCAAATTAGCTTACGAGGAAGCCAGCCGTGCAATGGGCGCGCGATTTTACCAGGGAAGCGGCGGCATCTTTGTCTATAGCGACCGGCAAAGCGAACAGGCTAACAACCCGTCCATCTGGGAAGATCCTTACTTGGAACGCGCAGAGAAGGAACTGCTGGCTCATCTTCAAAACGCCCGGTATGGGGAAGCTGTCGATGTGATTGAGGAAAGCATTGCCTATTTGAAAGATCAGCCCTCCTATTCCCGCTCAGAAATTATATGGCGGGTGAACGGAATGATTATGGAGCTGCAGCGTCTGGCCAAAGAACGTTATGCCTCCTCCATCGAATGGCAGAACGATCTGGTCAACTGGATGGAGAGCATACCGACTATGAAGACGCTGGATGATTGCTCAGCCATTCTTCAAAAAATTGTGCAAAGCATCGTCGAAGCCGCTTCCAATCAAAAGCAGCTTCACCGCACCGTACAAGCTACACTGGAACTGATCCGCAGCAAATTTCATACCAACCTGACGCTTGAGGTTGCCGCCAAGGAAACGTTCGTCAGCAACTCCTACTTGAGCTGGCTGTTCAAGCAGGAACTTGGCGTCAACTTTCTTGATTACCTTCACCAATACCGAATTGAACAGGCCAAGGAACTGCTGAAGTCCAACTATAAAATATATGCGGTCGCCAAGCAGGTTGGATATACAGAGGAACGCCATTTCAGCTCCACTTTCAAGAAATGGATCGGCATGACGCCGAGCCAATACCAGAAAAACGTTATACAGGAAGGCGTTTAATTCGTTATATGTTCGCGGCGCCGCTCAGCATCCCTTCTGATGCTTGGGCTGCGCCTCTAATTCTGCAAGCCGCTCCAGACCGAGCTTAATGGCAATGGCGTCATCCAGGTAGCCGATCGGAAAGATATAGTCAGGAATAATATCGGTAGTCAAAATAAAATACAATAGAACACTCCCCAGTACCGCACGCTCGGCATCGGAAATGTCCTCTCTGGAAATTTTCTCATACATTTGCGTTAAATGTTCGATGAAGGGGCCCATTCCGTCGACATGCTGTGTTTTTATTTGGAATCTCTCATGGATGATTTGCTGTCCTTCCTCTGTGCATGCATAGCGTTCATACCGTTCAAGCTCCTTCTTCACCCGAGGAATGAGCTGTTTCTGATCAATCACCCCCGAGAAGTCGAGCGTCTCCTGAATAATTCCAGCAAACGAGTCGAGGTCATTGCCTACCTCTGCATACTCCAGCTTTACCCCTGAAGCTTCCAACAGCTGCGACACCGGAATATCAAAGAAGTCTGAGAACTTTTGCAGGTGCTCCATCTTTGGTGTCTGTTTGCCGCTCATAATCCGTGAGATCGTAGCTGTATTCATCCCAATCTGCCCGCTCAGCTTGCGCATCGACAAGGAACGGTTCTCCATCATTGATTTCAATACGGAACCGAGCTGATTATTCGTTCCCCCATTATGTATCACTGCCAGTTTCCCCCTCCCGCCCATGCTTTTCTTTCATTGTACGCAGCTGTTGTGAAAAATTGCTTGTTCTATAGAAGAAATCCGTATTACTAACCCAACATGTTGATAAATCTTGCGCAGCTGCGTGCAACGTGTATCGTTTTTTGCAACAAATCAAAAAAAATGAAGCACTTTTCTAAACGTTGCTAATATAATACCTCAGGGCGAATAACCGACAAGGAGATGCAGCAATCGCCATTTTCCGCCCGCAACTTCATCGGTTCCCATTCGCAAGTGCTACTAAACGATAAACAAAGGAGTTTTTCAAATGACACCTTGGCTTCTCATTGCGGTATTAACCTTTTCGTCGAGCATCGATAATTTGGGCGTTGGTCTTTCGTACGGTATTCGAAACATTCAGATCAGTCTGTTGTCAAACTTGTTAATTGCCGTCATCTGCTTTCTGTTCAGTGCTGGCGGCATCTATTTCGGAATGTGGATCTCCGAGCTGCTGCCCGGAATTTTCCCCATCCTGCTTGGCGCATTTATTCTGGCCATTATCGGTGTTCGTATTATGCTGCTGGCAAGACCGAACCGCAATGCATCGTCCAAGGCGCCGGATTCCAATGAAACGCCCGGCTTGAAAAGTGTCATGAAAGACCCTACAACGGCCGATATCGACAATTCGCAAAGCATCGGCTTCCTGGAGTCGATTTTCCTCGGGGTTGCACTCTCGGCCAATGCTTTGACGAATGGCATCGGGGCTGGTTTGCTTGGACTCTCCCCGATCCTGATCTCTGTCCTGGCCGCTGCAGGCAGCTTCGTCACCGTATGGATTGGCGTCGCCTCCGGCATTAAACTTTCCCATGTCCGAATTGGCAAATATTCGGTCGGACAGTTCGGTACACTGATTAGCGGAGCATTGCTGCTGGTTGTCGCATGTATGGCTTTTCTGGATTAGCGGTTCAGCCCAGCCGCAAGCGTAGCTGTCTTGACCGTTCCCGGACGGCGAGACCACCTGTACCCCCGTGAAAAAAACGACAAAAGCCGTCCCTCTTAATCGTCAGGATTAAGAGGGACGGCTTTGCTATTCCACCCGAAAAATCGTTAATTGTATGCGTCGCGCTTACTTGGCCAACCCGTAAATTTCATACAAATCATCCAGCATTAGATTAGCAGCCTTGACACCGCCGGATGTGTTCCATGTTGCATCCTTAACCTGAAATACTTTATTGTTCTGAACGACCTTCAGGTTTTTCCAAAGCGGATCATTCATCCACTCCTCTTCCTGCTCCTTGCCTTTGCCGTCCAGGTCATAGGTGAAGTAGAACACCGTATCCGCGGTATCCAGCTCCGGCAGACGCTCCTTCGTTATATCCTCGAATGCTTTCTCATCACTGAGCGGATCGTTGCGCTGGAAGCCAATTTGCTTGAAAATGACGCCAGAGAACATATTACCGTAGTAATAGCGAGTTTTGCCGCCCATAAACCGCACGACAGCCAACTTTTCATCCAGCTTGTCTCCGGCCTTGCTCTTGAAATCCTCAACACGCTGATCAAACGCGCTAATAATTTCATCGCCTTTATCTTTCAGGTTCAAGGCGTCGGCATAAACTTCAAAATTGTTTTTCCATTCACCGCGCAGCGTCTCGGTATAGACAGTCGGAGCAATCGCGCT
This sequence comes from Paenibacillaceae bacterium, assembly GCA_004134985.1. Lineage (GTDB taxonomy): Bacteria > Bacillota > Bacilli > Paenibacillales > Paenibacillaceae > Paenibacillus_D. Next base: position 492,778 of record REGQ01000001.1, read on the forward strand.
TAGCTGCTCATAAATTTTTTCATGTCTCATTTTATTGCCCAGAATCAAATCCGGCTGCAATGAAGCGATCACTTCCAGGTTTGGCTGCGATTCGCCGCCAATATTTTGAACGCCTTCCATGTCGGCTGCAATATGCTCGTACCATGGATCGCCGTAATAAGAATCCACTGCGGCGATTGGCTTGACGCCCAACGCCAGTAAAGCTTCGGTTCCTTCATTAGTAAGAATTATTACTTTCTGAGGATGGATCGGCACTTCCGCTTTTCTCATCGCATGTTGGACGGTACGTGTGTCTTTCTCTGTTGATGCTCCCGCATCCGACGGCTTGTTTCCTGCAGGCTCCGCCGTATTTGATGTGCCGCAGGCGCTTAGTAACAGGCATATTACCAGCGTCGCCAGCAAAGCGGCCGATTTTGAATTTGAACCTCTACTTCTGTAAATCATTGGTGCCCCCATCCTTCTCTGTTGCTTGAGAATTAATTTCATTTGCAAAGTCAAGCTTAGAGGAATTCCCCGTCGATGTCAATATTGGTGATAACGATTCTCAAACTCGTTGACAAAGAACAGCATGTCTCATTACAATGATAGATAGCGTTTAAAATGACAGGGAGCACCGACCACCTTATGAAAACAGAAAACCAGCATCTCTCTCTCAAAATTACCGGCCTGCTTGCCGCATTATTGCTGCTCGCGGCTGCCTTTGCCGCAAGCCTGATGCTCGGCATCAATCATTATTCCATCCATCAGATTTTCGCCACCTATACCGATTTCAACGGTTCAAATGAGCATATTATCATTCAAAGCACACGTATGCCGCGCGCTTTGATCGCCGCCATCGTCGGCGCCAGCCTGGCCGTGGCCGGCGCGCTGATGCAGGCGATGACCCGCAATCCGCTGGCGTCGCCAAGCATCTTCGGAGTCAACGCCGGCGCCGCGTTTGCCATCGTGCTTTCGGTCATGCTGTTTAATGTGACAAGCATCACACAGTACACCTGGATTGGCTTCTTCGGAGCGGCTGTCAGCGCAGGCGCCGTCTATTTGCTCGGCTCCATCGGCAGGGACGGCCTCACCCCGATCAAGATTACATTGGCCGGGTCGGCGATGACCGCTTTTTTCGCTTCTTTGACCCAAGGGGTGCTGCTCTCCAATGGTAAGGCATTCGACCAGGTGCTCTCGTGGCTGGTCGGCTCCGTTGCAGGACGAACAATGGAAATGTTTGATTCGGTCTATCTATATATGCTTGTTGCCTTGATCGGCTCATTGCTGCTGGCCTCACACATGAATGTGCTGGCGATGGGCGACGATGTCGCTAAAGGTCTCGGGCAAAATACAGTGTTCATTAAAGCTGCTGCAGCGATCGTCATCGTTGTGCTGGCAGGCGGCTCCGTTGCACTGGCAGGCCCGGTCGTCTTCATCGGCATCATTATTCCGCATATTGCGCGGTTTCTCGTCGGCCGGGATCATCGTTGGCTGCTTCCCTACTGCGCTGTACTGGGAGCGCTGCTGCTCGTCAGCGCGGATATTGGTGCGCGCTTTATAGCGATGCCCAAAGAAGTGCCTGTCGGAGTTACGACAGCGCTGATCGGTGTGCCCTTCTTTGTCTACATCGCACGGAAAGGCGGGCATATTTAATGAAACAACCTAGCCAATATACTGCCGTACGCGGCAAAACTTACTCTATACTAATCAGCAAGAAGGCTGTGCTCGTTATCATTGCACTACTGCTTGCCGTAATCGCCATCATGGTTCTCAGCACAGGCATCGGCAGTGTCTATATTTCGCCTTGGCAGGTTGTACGATCCATCTTCGGATTCGGAGACGCAGCCAATGAAATGATCGTCCGCTCGCTGCGGCTGCCGCGTATTATTGTTGCGGTGCTGGTCGGTGCGGCGCTCGCGGTATCCGGTGCTCTGCTGCAGGGCATCATTCGCAATCCGCTGGCCTCGCCGGATTCAATCGGCATTACTGGCGGCGCCACACTGGGCGCGGTTATTTACTTCTACTTCTTCGGGGAGCAGATCAGTATTCACCTGCTGCCTGTGTTTGCTATCATCGGCGCCTTCATCGTCTCGCTGATCGTGTATTCGCTGGCTTGGAAGCAGGGCGTGACGCCGCTCAGGCTGATTTTGATCGGCATCGGCTTTTCGGCTGCCATGAGCTCGCTGACTTATATGATGATGATTTCCGGCCCGATCATTTTGGCCAACCAATCGATGACCTTTATGACCGGCAGCGTCTATGGCGTCTCCTGGGCGAAGTCGGTTCTGCCGCTGCTGCCCTGGGTCGCAGTCTTGCTGCCGCTCGTGCTTGTCTACTCCCGCCATATCAATATTCAGGAGCTGGGGGAAGATGTCGCCCGCAGCATGGGCAGCGCAGTACAGCGCCAACGGTTTATTCTGCTGCTGTTCAGCGTTGCACTCGCCGGAGCGGCCGCCGCCTTCGGAGGGGCGATCGGCTTCATTGGACTGATGGCGCCGCATATCGCCCGCAAGCTGGTAGGGCCAAGCTTTGGCGCGTTAATTCCCGCCTCGGCATTGATGGGCGCGATTGTCCTGCTTGTCGCCGACTTGACGGGGAGAACGATTCTGTCCCCGCTGGATATTCCAGCTGGCGTGTTCACCGCCTGCATCGGCGCCCCATTCTTCGTCTATTTGCTTTATCGCAGCCGCAACCGCTAGAGAGCCTATAATAAGGAGCTGGAACGATGACCGCAATCCAATCGAAAAACCTGAGTCTTTTTTATGGGGATACATGCATCTTTAAAGAACTGGACATTGCGATTCCCCAAGGAAAAATTACCGTTTTTATCGGCAGCAACGGCTGCGGCAAATCGACACTGCTTCGCTCGCTTGCAAGGCTGCTGAAGCCTAAGGGCGGACAGATTGTACTGGGCGGCAGCGATATTGCCTCGCTATCAACCAAAGAGGTTGCGCGGCGGATGGCGATCCTGCCGCAGGGGCCTTCTGCCCCCGAAGGCCTTACCGTATTGCAGTTGGTCAAGCAAGGCAGGTATCCGTATCAGAGCTGGCTCCAGCAATGGTCGACCCAGGATGAGGCGATGGTGCGGCGAGCGCTCGAATTGACCCATCTGGAGCCGCTTGCCGAGCGAACCGTCGATTCGCTCTCCGGCGGCCAGCGGCAGCGTGCCTGGATCGCCATGACGCTGGCTCAGGAAACACCGACGATTCTGCTGGACGAGCCGACGACCTATCTGGATCTGTCCCACCAGATCGAGGTGCTTGATTTATTGTATGAATTAAATCAGAAAGAACAGCGAACCATCGTGATGGTGCTGCACGATATTAACCTCGCCTGCCGTTATGCCCACAATATCGTGGCCATCAAGGATCGCAAGGTATACGCGGAAGGCCCTGCGGATCAGGTCGTCAACGAGAAGCTGATTCTCGACGTCTTCGACTTGTCCTGCCAGGTTATTCAGGACCCGCTGTTCCATACCCCGCTAATCGTCCCTTTTGGCAAAGGGATTCAGCCTAAGTAAAAGAGCAGAGCGACGACGCGGGCGCGGTGCTCGTGCTGCGCAGGCGCGGGCGCATGCTGCGCAGGCGCGGGCGCATGCTGCGCGGGCGCGGGCGCATGCTGCGCGGGCGCGGGCGCATGCTGCGCAGGCGCGGGCGCATGCTGCGCAGGCGCGGGCGCATGCTGCGCGGGCGCGGGGCTCGGGCTGCGCAGGCGCGGCGCTCTTGCTGCGCAGGCGCGGTGCCCGTGCTCCGCAGGCGCGGGGCTATTGCTGCGCGGGCGCGGGGCTCTTGCTGCGCAGGCGCGGGGCCCGTGCTGCGCTGGCGCGGGGCGCATGCTGTGCAGGCGCGGGCGCATGCTGCGCAGGCGCAGAGCTCGTGCTGCGCAGGCACGGGCCCAGGCTGCGCGGGCGCGGTGCTCTTGCTGTGCAGGCGCGGGCGCATGCTGTGCAGGCGCGGGCGCATGCTGTGCAGGCGCGGTGCCCGTGCTCTTGCTGCGCGGGCGCGGGGTGCTCTTGCTGCGCGGGCGCTGGCGCATGCTGTCCGGGTGCGGGCGCATGCTGCGCGGGCGCTGGCGCATGCTGCGCGGGCTCGGTGCCCGTGCTGCGCAGGCGCGGGGCTCTTGCTGCGCTGGCGCGGGCGCATGCTGCGCAGGCGCGGGCGCATGCTGCGCGGGCGCGGGGCCCGTGCTGCGCAGGCGCGGGCGCATGCTGCGCGGGTGCGGGCGCATGCTGCGCGGGCGCGGGGCTCTTGCTGCGCAGGCGCGGGGCTCTTGCTGCGCTGGCGCGGGCGCATGCTGCGCGGGCGCGGGGCCCGTGCTGCGCAGGCGCGGGGCCCGTGCTGCGCAGGCGCGGGGCCCGTGCTGCGCAGGCGCGGGGCCCGTGCTGCGCAGGCGCGGGGCTCTTGCTGCGCAGGCGCGGGGCGCATGCTGCGCAGGTGCGGGCGCATGCTGCGCGGGCTCGGTGCCCGTGCTCTTGCTGCGCGGGCGCGGGCGCATGCTGTGCAGGCGCGGGCGCATGCTGTGCAGGCGCGGGGCTCGTGCTGCGCAGGCGCGGGGCTCGTGCTGCGCAGGCGCGGGGCTCGTGCTGCGCAGGCGCGGGCGCATGCTGTGCAGGCGCGGGCGCATGCTGTGCAGGCGCGGGCGCATGCTGTGCAGGCGCGGGGCTCTTGCTGCGCGGGTGCGGGCGCATGCTGCGCGGGTGCGGGCGCATGCTGCGCGGGCGCGGGGCCCGTGCTGTGCAGGCGCGGAAGAGCCACCGCTGGACACGGACTTTGGGGCCGGCTTGCGAGGCGCATGAACTTTGGCGGACAGACGTTCCGCTATTTCGCCAAATTTAGCCTTTTTGGGATTTTGGCGGCCAGGAGATCCGCTATTGCCTCGTAAAAGCCCCAAAACAGGCCCATTTACGGCATTTAGCGGATCCTGTGTCCGCGAAACACAGCAATCACCGTGATTTGTCACAAATAACGTATCCTCTGTCCGCTTAATTTCCTACTATGCTAGTTTGGTGTCAGCAGACGTGTTCATAATCAAATCGTACAGTTTTGTACCAGATATAACTTAAAGATCCCACAAAAACTACCTATTATACTAATTGTCTCGTCACCCGATCCACCAACCTACCGCCCTGTCTTTCACCAGACTCTCTACCTCCACCAGACTCTCCATTTCCATCATGCGCACCAGTTCTACCAAACCCTCCATTTCCATCATGCGCACCAGTTCTACCAAACCCTCCATTTCCATCATACGCACCAGTTCTACCTGACTCTCTACCTCCACCACACGCACCAGCTCTCCCAGATTCTCTACCTCCACCACACGCACCAGCTCTCCCAGATTCTCTACCTCCACCACACACCAGCTCCACCTAACTCTCCAGCTCCATCATACACACCAGCTCCACCTGACTCTCTACCTCCACCACACGCACCAGCTCTCCCAGACTCTCCATCTCCACCACACGCTCCAGCTCTACCTGACTCTCTACCTCCACCATACGCACCAGCTCCACCTGACTCTCTACCTCCACCACACGCACTAGCTTCACCAAGTCACATACACCTGGCTCAGCTACATTTAAAATGTTGTATTTCCGAGTCAATTTCATAATTCAAAAAAATTAACCTCATACCTACCCAATTATAAAGCTCATTTTTTTAAAAAATTAGGCG
>REGQ01000017.1 GCA_004134985.1 Paenibacillaceae bacterium
GAACTTAGGGAGGTACTCCTTTTTTTTGTGCTCAAAAACCCAGTCATAGCAAGGGATTTTATTTATGAAATCGACTCTAAAGTACAATAATTTCACTAAAATCATCTTTTACGTCTGAAGATGTTGTAGAAAATACAACAATTTCACTAAAATCGTCTTTTACGTCTGAAGATGTTGTAGAAAATACAACAATTTCACGAGAATCGTCTCCTACGTCTGAAGAAGTTGCATAAAGTACAACAATTTCACGAGAATCGTCTCCTACGTCTGAAGAAGTTGCATAAAGTACAACAATTTCACTAAAATCGTCTCCTACGTCTGAAGATGTTGTAGAAAATACAACAATTCTCCCGCAGTCACTTCTTTCGTTCCGTTCCACTAACAAATGCCGCCAATTCAACCCTGCATCATGAGGCGCGCTTGCCCATGCCGATGCGCAATTGAACGCCAATCATGAGAATGACAATGAAAAGCATCATTACAAATGCAGGCAGAAAGCTGTCAAAACGGTCATACAGCAAGCCTGTAGCAAGCGGCCCCATCGCGCCGATAATATAGCCGCCGCACTGTGTCATGGCCGACCAGGAACCGGCGTCCTCCGCTGTGCGCGTCTCCACAATGGGAAGCATTAACGCCAGCGGGAATAATCCTCCCGCACCGATCCCGAGGCAGATAACTGCAGGCATCATCGGCAGATGCAGCATTAACATGATGATGCCCGCCAACTCAAACACGCTGCACATTACCAGAAATATCGTGCGTCTGCCGAACCGGGCGACAATCGCAGGCAAAATCATCGATACCGGAATCTGAACGAGTGTAAATACGGTCAGCAGCAGTGCCGCACTCGATTTGCTGTAGCCCAGGTTTTGGGCGATGGGTGATATCCACGCAGTCATCGTGTAGAACATGCTCGCCATCAGTCCAAAAAAGAGGGTCAGCAGCAGCGCTCTTGTATTATGAATCGGAAGTCTCGTCTTCATCTGGCGTTGGCCCGTGTCCTTGCGGCCAATCAGCGTCCCCCAGACGATCATGGCCAGCACTCCCAGCACAGCCCAGCAAGCAAGCGTAAACGGCAAATTATGATTGCTGCTTGTATAGATTGGGATTGAAAGTGCGGAAGCTATAGCTGCGCCCGCTGTCATCGATACGGAATATACACTTACAATGCTTGGACTGTCGGGAAAATATTTTTTAATAAAGCCGGACAGCAGCGGTCCTGCGAGGCTGATTCCGATGCCGGCAATAATGGCTGTTATGATGAGCAACGATGCCGAACTTGTCATGCCGCGCAATGCGGTAGCCGCTGTAATGAGTAGAAGAGCAATAAATATGGTCCGTTCCAGCCCTATACGATCACGGATTGTTGTTGCCACGGCGGCAAATACCCCCATACATAGAACCGGAAGTGTCGTCAGCAGGCTTGCGGTGAGTCCGCTCATACCCAGATTGGCCTGAATTGTTTCTAACAATGGAGCGACAGATGTGATCGCCGGTCTCAGATTCAACGCGGCTATAAAAATTGCCAGCAGGATATAAATTGGTTTTGTTCTCATCTGCGTTCACCCCTCTATAGGTTCATGTTGTGTAACTTGAGTATAGAGAAGAGAGTAACATTGATAAATACTATCATTTCTATTATTATAATAGTAAATAACTATTGTTAGAAAGGGGAAAATAATGTGGATACGCGACATATCCATTACTTTCTCGCTGTATGCGAGCATCTTCATTTTACTAAAGCGGCCAATGAGTTGGGCATTAGCCAGCCTACATTAAGTCAGCAGATTCGCGTGCTTGAAGATGAGCTGGGGATGCCGCTGTTTGACCGGGTAGGCAAGAAAATTGTGTTGACTGAGGCGGGTTCTCTGCTGCTGGTTCATGGAGGAAAGATGCTTCAGGCCGAACAGGATGCGAAGAAAGCGATCATGGAGCTGCGCTCTGGCGAACGGGGGACGATTCGACTCGGGGTGCTGCCTTCCGATCTGGACTTTCAATTAGTGCCTTTGTTTATTCAGTTTCATCAGAGATATCCGGCAATTCAACTGCAAGCTTTTTCAACGCTGCGCATTCATGACGAAGTGCTTGGCAACAAGGTGGATCTTGGCATCGGACTAAGAAACACGCCCGATCCCCGGCTCATTCAAGTGCCGCTTGGATCGGAACCCTATCATCTGCTCGTTAACGCCGACAATCCCCTTGCTGGCAGAGAGGGCGTTGATATTCATGAGCTAGAACATCTCCCAATCGTCATGTATCCGCGCGGCTTTCTTGGACGCGATCTGATCGAGCGGGTGTGCAGCGAGCAAGGTTTTTCACTAACGACAGTAATGGAGACCAGTACAGCGCTCTCCCTGCTCCAACTCGTTCGAGCTGGAATCGGGGTTACCATTCAGCCTAACCGGCTGCTCAGAGATGTCTCTGAGTATAATGATATTGTGGCTATTCCGATTACCGGCCATACGCCTGTGCGCCATATGGAACTCGTTTATCGTTCCGATCGCTTCATTAGCCATGCGCAAAAACAGCTTGCCGAGTGGCTTATCAGCTTTTTTAAGTCATAACACGCAGTCATCAGCTATCGGTCCCTATCAGCAGCTAACTTTGCTGTTCAACCTGATCACGGCAAAAAAACGCTCGGAGACCAAGCGTTTTGCTAAACACACGCAGTGTTGGCTGCTGAACCAATGACAGATTAGACTGTGCTGTTAAACAGCCGGGATAACGTATGAAATCCTTCCTTCTCCTTGCGGTCAATCGTTACAATGCCGAATGGTCCATAAGGCGCTTGCCACATTAATCCTTCGGTATTAAAGAAGTCTCTGCGATGGTAATAATCCGCCCAGCACCACAGCACACCGCCCTGAATCCTGGCGCCTACTATTGCCTGCCATACACTCTCCAGGTAAGCAGCCTGATAAGTTTCGGAGAATCGATCCTTGCCGCTTAATCCGAAAATGCCATGCGTGCCGAATTCTGCCATGATGACCGGTTTATTCGGATAATCGGCAGCTGTCTTGCGCAAATGTTCTTCCGTCGGAATACGCACAACTTCATCCAGTTCCGCAATTTCGTAAGCCAGCTTACGATGAAAAAACACGCCATAATACAAATTGACACACACCAGATCCGCTTCATCAAATGCGGCATGACCATCGGAGCCCGTTGTAACAAAAGTGGTCAGTCGACTCTTATCCAGTTCCCTTGTCCGCTGGATCAACCTGCGCATTGCGGCGATGCCATGCTCTGTATTTGTTCCCGATTCATTGCACATGCTCCATACGATGACACAAGGGTGATTGTAATCCCGCTTGATCATCTCTTCCAATACGACTTCCGCCTTGTCGATCACCTCTGGAATGTAAGGCCGGTCTCCTCCCCACTCCGACAACCACCAGTTTAAAGGCACCTCGGCAAAATGCAGTAAACCAAGCTCATCCATTATGTCCAGGTGAACCTCGGATTGCGGATAATGAAACCGCACCAAATTAGCACCCATACTTTTAATTTTCAGCAAATCTTCGCGAATCATTGCGGGTGGAACGGAAGGACCAAAACCCGCATACTCGTCATAGCGGTTCACGCCTTTGATAAGTAAAGGTTTGCCATTCAGCATAATTTGGGTGCCGACGGTTTCAATTGTCCGAATGCCAAACCTTTGCTCCATCTGATCGATGATCGTTTGTTTTGTTTGTACATTTACCTGCATTCGATACAACCGGGGATGGTCCACATCCCATAACTGCGGGTCGGGCAAATCAAACACCAACGCAACCTCAACCGTTTCCTGACATCCACATGTCAATGCTGCCGATGCTGCAATCCCTCCGCCATCGCCGGGCAGCTCAATCGTGACTTCCCCCGTAAACGAATCTTGCGCAGAGGCATTAGAAATTTCAACCCGACAATGAACGATGGCCGATTGGTTGTCTCGCAGGGTTGGATCGACTTTGACAGAATGGATGGAGACCGCTGCGCTTGTTTCTATTTCCACAGGCTGCAAAATGCCGCCATATTGAATCCATTCCACAGTAGCCCCGCCAGGCAGCCATTCTTCACGATGCCGATTATCCACCCTCATTGCAATCACGTTGCTTCCCTCCCCTTTTAAATAGGGGGTAATCAGGAAATTAAACGGCATATAGGGGCTGAAATGCTCGCCTAAATACGTCCCGTTCAGCCATATTCGAGCATGGCCGCTCACACTGTTGAAAATAATTCGCTGTAGAAGGCCAGGTTCAACGGGACCCGCCGCTTGAATCTCGGCGGTGTACCAGCCGACACCTTCATAGCCCCAAAATGCTTCATGATAGAAATCCCACGGCTTCGGCGCCTCCACTGCCATCCACCCTGATGTATCATGCGCTGGCCTAAACCAGCCCCGCTCCTCGCCAATATTGTTTTGATCAACTTGAAATTGCCATTTATCCAATCGTTGCCGGTGTCTGGTCATTGCTGTCCTCCTGAATGAATCGATTGATCGTGATGCGGGTTGAATGGATGGGATGGCGTTGACTGCAGCGCATTCCACTGTTGTTTGACCGCATCCAGCGTCTGCATAATTTGCAGTGTTTCATCGAGCGGCATAATGCTGCTTTCAGAAAGGCCGGCTTGCAGGCAGCGTGTCGCTTCGGCAGCCTCGAATGCGTAACCGGCTTCCGCACCTTCATAAACAAACGTTTCCGCAAAAGCACCATTCACGTACAGACTTGCAGATTGCGCTGCCAGAAAGACGGGAAGATGAATGTAACCGTCCGTTCCATAAATATAAGCATCGTTAGCCAGGTGCAGACCAATGCTGCTGTTTAACACTGCCGTCCGCCCCTCGGAATAGGTAAACAAAGCGGAAAAATGCTCATCAATACCTGTCGCTCCGATGTGAGCATGCGTCGCAATCGCTGCCGGCGCTTGGCCGAACATCATGGAGGCGAACGAAATCGGATAGATGCCCACCTCCAGCAGCGCCCCGCCGCCTAAGCGAGGATCGAACAAACGACTGCTCTCATCGCGATGTGCGCGAAAGCCAAAATTAGCCGTCAGCATGCGGACCTCGCCAATCCGGCCGGAATCGATCCATTTGCGAGCTTGAACGACCGCGGGAAGAAACCGGGTCCACATCGCTTCCATCAGAAACACTTTGGCCTGCTTGGCATAATGAACGATCTCCTCCGCTTCCTGTCCGTTCATCGTAAATGGCTTTTCGCATAGCACAGCCTTTCCAGCCCGCAGACAGGCCAGCATATTAGCTGCATGAGCAGCATGAGGCGTCGCAATATAGATGATATCTACTTCAGCATCCTCAATTAGCGATGCATAGCTGCCATACGCCTTGGCAATATGGTGCTGCTTGGCAAACCGCTCTGCATTGTCCAACGTTCGCGAACCGACGGCGACCACTTTGGCATCGGCAACATGGTGCAAATCCTTCACAAAAGAATGGGCGATGCTTCCCGGCCCAAGAATACCCCAATTAATCGTTTGATTCCTTGTCATTTGCAACCTCCAGTATAGTGCCAGGTTTAATTTGAGCCGGAAGACCGTTCGCGGTAATCCATACCGATAGCGCTGACGGGTTGTAGATCAAGCTGCCATCGACCGAAACCTCCAGGCGCCGCAGCGCTTGAGTGTAATCAACGATCTGCTTGTTCGTGGCATACCAGACCGAATCGTGGCGTCCGATGGTTTCAGCGAACTGTTCAAGCAGTTCCCAATTGTTGTCGTCTGCAAATTCGAAGCTGTGACCCCAAACATAAAAAAGCTGCGGCTTCCCCATCGGGGATTCATCCAGAAAAGCTTGCGTACGCGCCAGCAAATCTTCGTTGTGATGGCAAGTGGGCGTCCACTGATGGAAATTCTCCGGCAATTCAAAGCTGTAATTCGAGATCGTCGTCCGGCAGTACGCGATCCCAAGCGATGGCAGCAGTCTGGCTACTTCATCAGAGTATGTGCCGAATGGATAGGACATTCCCTTGACAGGGTAACCCGCGATTCGCTCCAATGCCCGGCGATCCTCCATCACTTCCCATACTCGCATTTCTTGCGGGATATGAGGCAGATTAGGATGGGTGACCGTATGAGCAGCAATTTCATGGTTGGCATACAGCGCCTTCACCTCATCTGCCGCTACAAATCCCGGCTTGCCGAATGCCCCCGAAATGAGATGAAACGTACCTTTCAGTCCATAACGGTTCAAAACTTCAATCATTTTCTGATCATGTGCGATGCCGTCATCATAGCTTAAGGTTACGGCTTTGGGCTTCCCGCCAGGGAACAAATCATAGACAACCGTCATGCTGTGCGCCTCCTGCCTTGCGGCTGAATAGTTTGGGAAAGAACGATAAAGTATTGAGAGACACTCCCCCCAATACTTTATCGCGTGGTGCATCACTACTTGTTATAAAGTCGGTATATCAGCACGGCCGTTTCCGCCCGAGTGGCGTTGGCAAGCGGATGAATCGCCTCACCCGTTCCCTGGACAAGACCACTCTTCACCAAGGCGGCAACACTGTCGCGAGCATATGGCGCAATCTCTGCGCTATCGCCAAACGCGCTTAAATCCTGCTCCATCCCTGCGGCAAGCGGCTTGTCAGCCGCATCCATCGCCCTGAATATAAGGGTCATCATCTCCTGTCGGGTGATGAATTCCTTGGGCTTGAAGGCATTGCTTCCCGTGCCTGTCGTAATTCCCAGCGTTCTCGCTATGCCGACGGCTTCATAGTAGTAGGCCGTTGAAGGGACATCAGCGAACGGTTTCGGCGCATCCGCCGCCAATCCGAGTGTTGTCACCAGCAGTTGGATGAAATCTGCCCGCGTAATGGCCTCCTTTGGATGATAAGCAGTTGAGGACATCCCGTTAATCACCCCTTTGGATGCCATCACTTCGATCGCTTTTGCTGCCCAAGGGGATGAAGCGAGATCAGCAAATGTCTTCTGAACAAAAACGACCGCAAAACTGCTGAAATGGGTGACACGGAACTGAACGGCGCCATGTTCCGGGTTATACTTGCCGCTCGTTACCGGACGGGTATGTCCGTTGCTGTCAATGTGCCATACCGTAATATGCTCCACAGCCTGTAATTCGACCGCGCTTGGCTGATAGGGAATCGAGACGGTCACCGGAGCAAACGGATTATTCCAAGGAATATCACGGCCATCCACGGACATCGCTAGACTAATCACAGGCCTGTTCCCGATTTCAGCGGCAGGCGACGCTGTCAATCCAACCGGATTCATCTTGCGGATGCTCAAGCTGATTTGAAGCGGCAGCGCACTGCCTGCATAACGTTCCAAATCACCGCTGCGGAACATGTTGCCCGGCAGGGTTACCGTTCCTTCCGAAGTACTTACTTGAATCCGGTGGGCAAGCGAAGCTGCCGCAATAAATTCGGCAGGCAGAGTGATGACATGCCCCTTCGCTCCTTGCTCCTCCGGCAGTTGCACCTCAATCGTCCTAACCCCTTTAGAATCCGGTGCCGCAAGATCGAGACCTGCCTGCAGCACTGCAGCGTCAACCTGGACATTCATCATTCCCGCTTCATTGGCTTTCACTGAGGGGATAACAACTTTCACCTTGCCATCCATGCGGACTACCTCAGGCTTTTCCATTCCGCTCTGAGCGCTGCTGTTGTTGTAACCTCCACCGCTCCAGGACTGGGTTGCTGCGGGACGCTTCGCTACATGAAAGGATTGCACAGCTGTATCCTGCTCCCGCCCAACAATGACTGTGTAGGTCCCTTCCGCAGCAGCTGCCGGCAGTATAAAAGCATCGCTAAAAGCTGGCCCCTGCAAAACATTTACATAAAGTAACGTCTCATTCGGCCGCAGCACCTTGACGGTCACTTCTTGGAGAGCGGTCGTGCCCGCAATAACAACACGGTCGCCAGTCTGCTTATTGGCTATCGGATTTAGAGTGACCGTTGCGTCAGCAGCACTGGCCCCTGCAGACAACGCGGGCAATACCATGACAATGACAAGCAATTGAATGAATACTCGGTGTATGTGACGCCGCATGTGGCTCTTCCACCTCTCCATTAGTCGAACTGCACCGATGCAGCCAGATTGATTGGCGCTTGCCCTACTTCATCATACTGATCAAACAAAAACACCTTTACTTTGTAAGAAGCCTTGCTCGGATCAGGCACGTTAAAGTACGCCGTGATCGTTTGCTCCGTCGTCACATCCTGTTCCACTGCAACAATATTGACCGGCGTTTCGCCGTCCAGAAGCTCGAATACGACAACCTCAGCGCCGTCATGCAGATCCCCCCCTGGTCTTGGCGAAACCTTCACCGTTGCTTTCAAGGATGTGGCTCGCCCGAGCGTGCCTACCTTCTCGATTTTGTAGCCGTACTCCGCAGCAAGTTTCGCTTCGCAATCGAGCAATTTCTGCAGGTTGGTAATGTCTGCATGTACCGCTCCCGCTCCAATTGCAATCGTAACCAACCCTCTGGCTGCAACGACAGCTGCTTTGTCTGCCAACGTCAAGCTGGCTGGCTCCGGCAGCGCTGCAATGGCATCTTTCGCTGCCAGAATATGCGCTTGTTTCATTTCCTCCGCACTGTCCAGCAGGATAAACACAGGGCGTTCACTTACCTTAATCGTGACTTGGCTGTTAGCCGTCAGGTTCAATGGGGTTAAGTTTCCATGCTGGCTTTTGTCGACCAATTCAACCAGCGTGGCATCATCCGGATTTTCGGAGAGCGCCAGAGTGTAGTTGTTGACGACAGTGCCATTGCTCGTTGGACTCCATACCGCATAGGCTTTCACATCATCGTTCTCGTCCATAAATTTGTAGATTCGGACGTTCGGATTGCCCGAATCGGCTTCTTCTTTAAAATAGAGACCTTCCAGCGTGTTTTTCATCGTGTAAGTATAGTACCAGGATGTGCGCGGTACTTGCCCTGTCGCTGGGCTCGTCACTAATCCCGAAGTCGCGAATTGTCCAGGCGTTTCGATGCCATCCGTATCACGAATCATATACATCTGTGCCCGTTCAACGCCAGCGGCAGCAATTTCAAGGTAGGAGCGAGTGAGCCATTGCGCCTGCACTTCCTCTGATGAATAGTTGACTTGATTAGCCGTATTTACGATTGGCTGGGCCGATATGGGTGAACCCGGATTAACATCGTAGCCAAATTCGCTCACCCAAACCTCTTTGTCCGGCAAGTAGCGGTTGCGATAGTCTGTGAACACTTTTAATTTGTTCTTCAGACCGAATGCTTCCGGGCTAAGCCCTTTCCACTCATCGTTGAAGGTGTACACGTGCAGATTGATGACATCTCCGGGGAAGCTGCCATTGATTCCGTTAGCGTCACGGTTTTGTTCCCCCCACAACTTGACTGCTTTAATATAATCCAGGGAGTAGCTTAGTGAAGCATCTGCCAGACCTGCCATTACGAAAGTTGCATTCGGGTCCGCTTGCTTGACTCCAAACGTGCTCTCATTGTTCGAATCCAGCATCGTCCCTTGATGGCCATCGTACGCAGCGCTCATTCTGGCAGCGTATTCGAAGGGGGTATACATTTTTTCGCGCGGTTCCCATGGCGCATCGATTTCGTTGCCGCCTTCAAAATACTGAATATAGCCCAAACCGCTTAAAGGCTGGTTGCTGTCCGCTAGTTTAAGTTTAGACGCATCGACAGCCGTGCTGCCGTACCTCGCGGCATATTGATACAAATGATCTGCATAGGGCGCGTAGGAAGCCGGGATCTCCGGATTGGAATTCGGCGCCACCATATTTTTCTTATTGGTGTTCCATGGCACTTCATTTTGAATAACCGGGAATACAGTCACACCATTTTGGTGCAGTTTTTTATAGTAGTCATCGAAATCCCAGCCGCCCCCTGCATAGCTTGGGCTCCAGGCATTTTTGCTGTTTGGATACCCTACATAGTCCTCCGCCCAGTCGCCTTCGTCCCAGTACCAGTTATGGTACTCACGTATGTTGCCAGCAACAAGCAACAAATCGAGCGGGTCATCAATGAAGGCATTGATACCAATAAACTGGTCCATCGTCTCGCGCGCCTTGTAAGGCGTAGGAGCCGGCTCCTGTTCAAGTGCCTCCAGCGGCTTACCGTACAGTACGATCTCATTGAACAACCGCGGCTCACCAACCCATGCACCGGTTGGACTTTGATTGTCATTAACGACCAGCAGATAACGCGTCTGAATGTTGGCTGCACTGACATCGTAATGTGTCCAGCTCTCGCTCCCAACCGGCTTGCTGTATTCTTTCAGCAGTGTCCAATTGTTCGGCGAGCCATAGTAAATTTTATTTTTCCCGTTGCTGCCTTTGCCGTATAAATAAATATCCTCCAGTTCATATGACGCTTTCAGATCGATAACCGCATCATTCGGGTTACGGTAATACTGCCCATAGCCCGTTTCCCACATCGTTGTCGGATTGCCTCCAACACCTGCTTTTGGATCCCCGACCAGCAATTGTTCATCCACCATCATCGCTGGCGAACCTTCGGAGTAAAGATTCATTGTCATATCCGGCGTAAGCAAAATTTTACCGGAAACGCCTACTTGCTGCAGCGGAACATCGACTTGAATTACATTGGAGAGCGAAGACAGGTTCTCTTCCTCATCCATCGTCTTCATGGCGATATAATATGACTCTCCGCCTTGCAACTGCACCCTCATCGTCTGGGCTGTTCCAGCAGAAGCAGGCGCTGGCACGACGCCGAACACTTTGCTGGCCTGCGCCCAGTTTGCTTCTGTAATCTGTGTGGAGCTGTAGCGAATATCATAGGCTGTTGCCGTGCCCGCACTGCTTCCCGGGTTCACCCATGAAGTCGGTGCTGTCCATCCGATATCCACCGTGTAGTTAGGACCAGGAGCCGTCTCCTGAAGATCAGTAATTGCCGCAGGCGCTTGTGTATTCAGTACGAACGTTTCTGCTGAGGTCAGATTGGACAATGCCCCTTCACCAGCACTGCCTGTTGCCTTCATAGCAAAATGATACGTCGTCTCTGCAGACAGTCCGGAGACCACTGCCGTTTCTACCGTACCTGCGGAAAGCGGCTGCGCTGTCAATGCGACCTTCGTCGCTGCCGCCCAGTTCGCTGACGTAATTTCCGATGTGCTGTATCTTATATCGTAAGATACTGCGCTGCCCCATCCTTTATAATCGCGTCCTTCCAGCTCGATTCCCTCATCGCCTGGCGCCGTAAAGGTCAATTTCACTTCTTTGGAATTAACCGCTGTCGCAGCCAGATCTTCTACTGCCCCGGGCAGCAATCTGACTGCCGGGTACAATTGCGTCTTTTGGGAATCGCCGCGTGTAACGCCTGTTGATTCCCACTCTCCTCTTAGAAATGAGGAACGGTCAACGGCTTTAAACTCAACGCGGATATCGTATTTCTGATCTGCAACAAGGTCAATTGTGCCTTGGTTCCATACCTGTGTACCCGAACCTTGCCAATAGTCAACTACCAGTTCCTCATTAACCCATAATCGATATTTGTCATTTGCACCAGACTGCGTATGGAAGGTGTACGTTCCCGTATTCAACGCTTCCAATTGTCCGATAAGACGGACAGCATAAGGAGCATCCCAATTGGATGGATCAACATCCCATGTAGAAAAGCCCAGTTTATCTAATGTGCCACGCTTCTTGAATTGTTTAAAATCAGAGTGATCATACGTCTCATATTCAATGCCTGTCCCTGCATGCTCCGCTGCTGTTACACTCGCAGCAAATTGACCAGAAGCACCAATAAAAGAAAATACAACCATCCATAGCGCTAAAAAACTAAGCATCGTCTTGGAAACCATACGCATCGAATAATTCCTCCCGAATCTTTAATTATTCAATTGCTGCATCAATTGCTCTACTTGGATGATTTAAATGAGTTGGATGACTTGGATGACCTGAACGGCCTGGCTTATTTTCCCTCCAACCCATTCCATACAGCCTGCCATTCCTCTAGCGTGGTGTCCTTGTGGACAATAATTAACTCTCCCCTCCCCTGCAATACATGCTGGATGATCGGTTCATCATTTTTTTCATCTGTAATAAAAGATTGTCTGCCAAGCACCTCTGCATAAATCGTTGGCATTTCGGTCAAGTACACATTGTCGCTGTTTTTTTGAAACAAATCACTTGTGGCAACGACAGTTCCGCCGTTTTCCATAAACTGCAGCAGACGGCTCTCCAGCACCGCATCATAAATAATGTGGCGTGGAAGAATCAAGGTCTGCAGCCCTTCCAACTGATCCGCCGAATACACGATCCGGTGTGCTTGATCAGCCGCAAATATGCTTTGGTAAACGACATGAACCATATAACGTGTATACTTCAAACGATCGGGCAAGTGGCTGTCCCACTGACTGATCGTGTAGACCCATGAGCTTTCAAAGCTGAAATACAGACCGATTCCTGAGGGGACCAATAAATCGCCATCCTGTATCTGGTTTTGTTCCGTCCCCAGCCTCGCGTCTTCTACACTTCTTAACTGCGACCATTTCTGCAGGGCCGCATATTTCTCTGTCGGTTGACCCGTAATTGTCATCAATTCTTGCAAACCTTGTTCTTGACCGAAAGAAAACGGTTTCAATTTAAAAATAAAAAACCAGTTGTTGCGCCGTCTGCGCGCCTGATCAATCCCGTCAAGCCATCCCTTCAATTCGCCGCCTGTCCCGTATTCGAGAAACCAGGCATTGTCAGGCTTTAAACTGTACATAAAATCGGCATAAAAAGCATTTTCGTACAGCTCATCACTGTAAACATCAATACCGACGGCATCCATATCTTCTGTCAAATCGATCCAGTCAATATTGTCTCCCCATTGAAAATAATACACATTCGTTGAAACCGGACGACCGGGACTCCACTGCCGCAGAAGGGCTGTCTGCATTCTGCTGAATGCGCTAATCGATCGGGAGCTGAATCTTGTAAAATTCATTTCCAGGCTCGGATGATGCTTCACCTGCAAGTCAGCCGTATACGTCATCGGCGGAGCGATCTGATCGAAACGTTGGTACGTCTGCGACCAGAATACTGTGCCCCATCGCTTGTTCAACTGTTCAATCGTCTTATAGTTGTCAGTCAAATAGTTTTGAAACGCCAGTTTGCAATAACCGCAGTAACACCGCTTCTGCTCTCCGCCGAATTCATTGTCCAATTGCCAGGCAGCAACGTTGGGATGGTTGCCGTACCGCTTCGCCAACTGTTCGACAATGCGCTGCGAGTGAAGCTGATAAGCCGGAGCATTGTAGCAGCGGTGCTGCCTGCCGCCAAATACATTCCGGCGTCCTTGCGCATCGACCGGCAGTACTTCAGGATACTTCTCGACAAGCCAGATTGGGGGGGCGGCCGTCGGCGTACACAGTACAACCTCTATATCATGGTCCTTTGCCAGATCGATGAATTGATCCAGCCAGTCCCACTGATACTTCCCCTCATCCGTCTCCATCTCCGACCAGGCGAACTCGCCGATTCGTACACGGCGAATTCCTGCTGCGCGGATTGACTTCAGATCGACGCCCCACTGATTTGAAGCAACATGTTCAGGATAATAAGCGACACCTAATTTCAATTTGCTGATTCTCCCTTCCCCACTGATTCTCTTCCGTTATTCCTTAATGCTGCCCATCACAATACCTGTCATGAAGAAGCGCTGCAGAAAGGGATATACCAAAAATATCGGCAATGAACCTACGAAAATCTGGGCGGCGCGAACCGCACGGTTATCCAGCTTCATCATTCTCAAGGCATCATCGACATCTCTGATTTTCGATAAATCAAGCTTAATGACAACGGTCTGCAAATAGCTGGCCAAAGGGTAATTGCTCGGATCATTCATATAAATGATGCCTTGAAACCATTCATTCCAATGGCCAACAATCGTAAATAAACCTACAGTAGCGATCGAAGGCAGTGACAACGGCACAATGATCCGCCACAGAAGCTTCCAATGTCCAGCCCCGTCCATAAAGGCAGCTTCCATTAATTCCTTCGGCAAAGCCCGGAAGAAATTCAGCATCAAAATGACATTGAAGATTGGAACCGCCCCCGGCAGCACCAGCGCCCACATCGTGTCAAGCAGCCCCAGTTCCTTCACAACAATATAAGACGGCACCAGTCCACCGGAAAACAACATTGTAAACACAAAAATCCATACGTACCATGTGCGGAACCGGAACTGCGACACCTCTTTGGATAGCGGATAAGCAACCAGCACTGTAAGTACCATATTGACAATAATTCCTAAGCCGACCCGCTGTACAGATACCCAGATTGATGCGATGAAATCCCGTTTTTGGGCTACAAACTGATAGGATTGCCAGGTGAATTCGACCGGCCATAGCGTGACCTTATTGGCCTGAATCGCCCCTGTTGAGCTGAATGAAAGCGCAAGCACGTTAACCAGCGGTAAAATGCACAATATGGCCATGATTGTCAGCCCCCCATAAATCGAGAGGACAACAATTCTATTGAACAGTGTTTTTTGTTGAACCATTCGGGACAACTCCCTTCGCGCGAGCCTAGCGTAAACGGCTTCGCCGTCCCTTGGACGGGGAGCATTCGTTTCGCGGAGAAGTATTTTTATTAAAAAATACGATAGTTTGCAAACCGGTAAGCAAGCAAATAGGAGATCGTTATCATCGCAAAGGAGATGACCGATTTAAACAGTCCCACTGCTGTTGCGACGCTGAACTGCGCATTAATGAAAGCAAGTCGGTACACAAATGTATCGAGAATGTCTCCTGTCGCATAGACAGAAGGATTATACATATTGAAAATTTGGTCAAAGCCGGCGTTCAATACATTGCCAAGACTGAGCGTCGTCATCAGGACGATAATCGGCAGCATACCCGGCAGCGTAATATGCAGCGTCTGCTTCCAGCGACTGGCCCCGTCAATTACCGCTGCTTCGTACAACATCGGGTTAATCGACGTAAGTGCGGCCAAATAAACAATGGTGCCGAATCCGAATTCCTTCCATACATCCGTCCCTACCATCACGAACGGGAACCAGGTCTGACTGCCTAGAAAATAAATTGGCTCAATACCCAGAGCACCGAGCGCCTGATTCAAAATTCCGCTGCTTGGGGACAACACATCAAGCAAAATGCCACTCAATACGACCCACGACAGAAAATGCGGCAAATAGATGACCGTTTGAACCGTACGTTTGAACGCCTGCCTTTTAATTTCATTAAGCAGCAAAGCCGTCGTAATCGGAACGAAAAGCCCGGCGATAATTTTCATGCCCGAAATAAAGATGGTGTTATAAATGACGGACTTCGTTTGAGGCAAACTGTAGACATAAGAGAAATGCTTCATCCCAACCCACTCAGACCCAAAAATCCCTTTAGTTGGAATAAAATCCTGAAACGCAACAACAATTCCCACCATTGGGCCGTACGAAAAGATCAGTACAAGTGCAAGTCCCGGCCAGAGCATGATGTGGAGCGGCAATTCCATCCGCCATTTTGTACGCGTCATAGTGGCCTCCTTCTTAAAAGAGATGGGGAGTGATTCCCCACCTCCTCCTGTTCATTAATGAAATCTTCCGCTCTCAACCACTTCATCTAAAATTTCCTGTCCGCCTTGCTTATACCATTCTTCAACGAAAGCGGTATCGAAGTCATCCAGCGCACGGGTACCGTTAATAATTTCAGTGAATACTTTAATTTGCAAATCCCGCAAAATCGGGCCTTTGGAAATCATCGTTGCCGTCGGTTGACCAATATAGTAACTCAGCACCGGCGGGGTTTCCCGCTCATATTGGCCATTAATCGACCAAGCGCCATCCGGCCCAAACAGGGCATTCCAGAACCACATTTCCATATTTCCATTGCGGTAATCGAGAATCCCTTTGTAATATCCTTCAGCAGCAGGGGACAGTTCACTTGTTTCGCCTGTTTTCAAAGCTTGCTGAACCGCGTCGTTGTCCTCCTGGTTCGCATTGCTGAACCCTGGGCCAATTACCGGGGATAGTCCGAATACTTGATAGTTTTTCTCGCCTTCAATAACCTGGTGATAGCTTTCATCCGCATCCGGACCACTTACCTTCTCGTGGAAGTAGTTCAAAATCTTCATCACAGCTTCCGGATGCTTGGCGTTTTTATTGACGACCATAAATTTATCCGGCATGCCTCCGCGCCCAAGCGGGTGAGCCGGCTTGCTGTCGGCAGACACGATCGGGTACGGTCTCCAATCTACCTTGTTATCCTCTGCTTTCATGCTGGCGATCGGCCAAGTGCCGACCCAGAATTCCCCGTAAGACATGCCTACTTGCCCTGTAGTAGCATATTCGCCGGCTTTGCTTCCATCGGCAACACTGAATTCCTTATGAATCGCGCCGGCTGCATACAGCTCCTGCAGCTTGCCGAGCGCAGTCTTCACTTCAGGCAGCGTATCTGCCAATACCGGTTTGCCGTCCGCATCTTTCAGGAAAATCAGATCGGTTCCCGAACCGTTGGATGGATTATAAGGGTACGCATGATATCCATTAAAGAAGCCATCCAGTCCTGCCCAGCCGTCAAACAGGAACATATCCAGATTCAAGCCGAATGTATCATTTTTGTTATTGCCGTCCGGATCATCGTTTGTAAAAGCAAGCGCAATTTTGATGACATCATCCATCGTTTTCGGCGGTTCAAGGCCAAGATTTTGCAGCCAGTCGTGGCGAATCCAGATCATCTGCATCCCGCCCGGCGCGCCCCCCCCAAGCGGAATCGCCATCAGCTTGTCATCGAATGTTGCGCCTTCCAGCTTGATTTTGTCATACTCCTCCAGTGAGGCTCTTGTCACATCCGAAGCATAGTTCGCATAGATTTCCGTCAAGTCAGCAGCTTGACCGGCATCGACTAGCTGCTTCAACTGCTTCGCGTCCACTTCATAGAAATCGGGCAGATCGCCTGAAATCATCGAAACGGTAATTTTATTGTCATATTGCGAGTTGTGAATCTTCCATTTATTTTCGACTTTGATGCCCAGAATTTCTTGAAGATCTCTTGTCCACAGGTTATCATCCAATGACTCGCCTTTTCTGTATTCTTCGTTATCGCCTGTTTTACGAACAGTCGAAACAGTAATCATCGGATCATACTTGCCGAATGGTCCTGCTTCCACCTGCTGCTCCGGCTTCTTAGCCGTCTCGGTCACTGCAGGCTTGCTGCTCGGCTCCTTGCCGCTGGTATTTTCCTTGCTGCATGCCGTTACAATGACGAGAACTAACGCCATTAACAGGATTGCCATCTGTCTCGATTTCCTGCTAGCCATCCTTGTTCCTCCCTTTTCTTTCGTTAGTTAGGTTCTACTATTATTATGGGCAATAGCAATGGCTGCGGGCTATAAGACTGTGTTGTCTTTATTGACTTTTTATATCCTCTTTAGCATATCGCGGTATTCCTGCGGCGTTTGATGGGTATGCTTTTTGAAAAAACGGTTGAAGTACGAGGCGGATTCAAACCCGATGCTCACACCAACCTCCTGCACTTTGAGCGACATATCGGCCAGCAGCGCTTTGGCCCTTCGCAGTTTGACACTCGTAATATAATCAATCAGATTGCCGCCAGTCTCCTGTTTATAGAAGCGGGACAAATAAGAGGGCGTCAAATAGACAAGATCAGCAAGACGGCTCAAGGAGATATCGCCTTCCAAATGCGAATCGACAAACTCGTGAATTTTGCGCACCAATTCGTTCATTTCCAGTTCATTCTCGATGTTCCTCCGCTCAAACAGCTCGCCTGCCAAGTTGTGAAAAAAACGGGTCGCATCCTGCCATGAGGCATGCTCGTCAATCGATATCAGTTGGTTGATGCTAACGATGTCAGACAATTCCTGCATCAGATTCCAACGGTTTAAATAGGAAATAAACATGGTAGCAACCGAATAATAGATTTCCATTCCGATCCCCGGCTGGGTCAGCGAGTGGCTGCCGACCGTGCCCATAATCTCATCAAGCAAGGAATAGAAGCTTTTCAACTGCTTGTTCTCCAAATATTCGCCAAGCAGTTGCACCCGCTTCAACTTCACTTGCTCCACCCGCTCTTCTGTTGAAACAAGATGCCGATCCAGCAGGACAACTTCTTTCCCCTGGCCAAGCCCCCGCGTAAACAACGCCGACAGCCGATCGAACTGCAGCGAGATTTCGCACCAGTCACGAGGGGCACTGCCGACGACAAACGAGCAGCGCAGCTGCAAATAGCGGCTGCATGCGGTCTGGACCGATTCAATCGTCTCCAGAATATAATGGGCATTATTGTCCCGGTCAAGATGCATGGACTCCCGTTCATTGTCTGTATGGGATTGCAAGATCCATAACATCCGGTCGGGCGCATAAGTAAGATGAACGGTTCGGAACAGATGTGCGAAATATTCCTCAATAATGTTATTAATCGAGTATTCAAAGAGCGCTTTATCGCTGGATACGATATCTTCCCGCCAGGCATCAATCCGTCCTGTCACCAAATATACCGGCTGGTCTGCACGCAGCGGAATATCCAGGGCGGCGAACCGTGCCGCTCTTGATTCATCGGTGGATACTTCGCCGCGAAGCAGTTCAAGCACGTACTCCTTCCGCAGAATCGGCAGCGCTTCGCTCATCTTGCTGCTCGCCTGGCCAAGCAACTGATCGTATTGCAGCTGCTCTTCCAGCTGCCGCACCGCCTTCTCTACCGCAGACACAACCGCCTGATGGCCTTCTGTTTTCAGCACATAATCGTTGGCTCCGCCCCGAATGGACGCCTGGATATAGTTGAAATCATTGTAGCCGGTTAAAAATACAGTTTTGCAGCGCGGCCACTGCAGCACCACCTGCTGCTGCAGCTCAATGCCATTCATTCCCGGCATTTCGATATCAGTCAGCAAAATATCAATTCGCGAATGACGCGCGAGCTCATAGGCTTCCTGGCCGTCATAGGCCCGGTAGACTTCCAGCGGCAAATCCTCACGATTATAAAAAGTGTCAAACAAGCCTTCCACAATAATCGGTTCATCATCAACGATCAATAGACGGTACATGTGCTCGGCGACCTCCTTCATTTGACAACGGAATATGCAGGGCGACTTGCAGTCCGCCCCTTGCGCTTCGCGCGACGGTAATGCCTCCATGATGATTGAACATCAGCTGCAGGCGGCGATGCACATTCAACAACCCGCTGTATTCATTATCCAGTCCTTGTCTTTGCAAGCTTTCATCCAATTGCTGCAGTTTTTCGTCTGTCAGCGTCTCCCCATTATCCGCAATCGTAATGATCACCTTGCTCGTCTGCAGCTCGAACCCAACCGCTATCTCGCCATTTTTTCGTTTGGATTCCAGCCCGTGCTGATAGGCATTTTCGATCACAGGCTGCAGAAACAACTTGGGAACAAGCAAATCTTTGCATGACTCGGGAAGTTCGGGGAACTCCACCTGAATGCGGTTTAAAAACCGGATGCTTTGAATTTCCACATACGTCCGCGTATGGTTCACCTCACTGGCCAGCGTCACCTCGTTCGCCGCGCTTCGGGTAATGTATTGAAAGTATTCGCCCAAATGCTGGCTGAAGCGCCGCACATTTTCATTGTCGTCAATGCTGGCGAGCTGGCTGAGAATGAAGTAGGTGTTATACAAAAAATGCGGGTTGATCTGCGATTGCAATTGCTTGAGCTCTGCCGTCTGTACACGGAGCGTCTGTTCATACACCTCGTGAATAAGAACCCGCATCCGCTCCACCATCCTGTTGTAGTGTTGAAACAGATAGCGGAATTCATCCTTGCTGCGCGGCAAGCTCGCCAGCTCCATATTCCCCCCTTCCACTTTGCCGAATGCTCGAATCAATGTTTTCAGAGGCTTGCGAATTAAGCGGTTGATCCAATAGGAATATAGAAGAATTACGATGATAGACAACAGAGACAATACCCACAGCAGTTCTTTATACGAATTCATCTGGCCGAACAACTGGCGTTGGGGAACGTACATGATCAGATAACTGTCCAGTTGCCCGGAATATTTGTAGGCGATCAAATACGGTTCCCCTTCCATAACAATCGTCCCTATATTTTCGTGGTCTTGCGAATCAAGCTGCTGCAAATAGGCTTTCAAATGCGCCATTTGCGGTTCATCGGACATGTTGGCCACCTCCCACTGCTGCCTCAGATTCATCAGCACGGCTCCTGACTGTTCATAATCCATCGCATGTTTCAGCGCCTTGCGCAGGCCCGGTAAATTCAACTCAATCTGCAGCACAAAAGACGGCGGCTTATTCTGGACGACTTCCGAATCGGGAGAATTCAGCCCCAAGAACAACCGATTATCCCAATAATCAAACGTGCGCTCTGCTATTGCCTCCGATTCCTCGGAGTAAGGATGATATTCGTTCAATTGGTCGGTAATCGACTTTTTCGTGGAAATCGTGCGCCCGATCGTCAGCATATGCGCGCTGACGCTCTCAATATAGAGACTGGATTCTTTCATCCAGCGCATTCGATTTTCCAGCCTTATGACTGCATCGGACCACTCGTTGATTTTCATATATTCGCTGGCATAGGTAAGATGATATAGATCCCGGTCTACAGCCAATTGATTCATCATGCTGACCATATGCTGCTTATCGGTCTCCAGCGATTGAATGTAGTAATTCA
The DNA here is from genome assembly GCA_004134985.1 of Paenibacillaceae bacterium. Classification (GTDB taxonomy): domain Bacteria; phylum Bacillota; class Bacilli; order Paenibacillales; family Paenibacillaceae; genus Paenibacillus_D. Next base: position 20,584 of record REGQ01000017.1, read on the forward strand.
CTCTTGACTGCAGGGAATTCATGACTTCGCTGCGCACGCTTTTCTCCCCCTGCTTGTTCATCAGCAAGCCGATTCCGTACAGCGGTGTGACGACCAGCAAAAACGCAATGACCAGCTTTGAAAATATGGTGTGCAGCCATCCTCTATTGTTAAACCACATCCTGTCTCCTCCTCTGCCACCGGTTATGTAAGCGATTACTAAATATTCTAGCGGGTATGCCAAGTGCTTTGTTCGGTGCTAGTCGCTGCGGATGCCAAGTGCTCGTTCGATGCAGGTCGCTGCGGTATGCCAAGTGCTCGTTCGATGCTGGTCGCTGCGGTATGCAGGGTGCTTTGTTCGATGCTGGTCGCTGCGGTATGCCAAGTGCTTTGTTCGATGCTGGTCGCTGCGGTATGCCAAGTGCTTTGTTCGATGCTGGTCGCTGCGGTATGCAGGGTGCTTTGTTCGATGCTGGTCGCTGCGGTATGCAGGGTGCTTTGTTCGATGCTGGTCGCTGCGGTATGCCGAGTGCTTTGTTCGATGCAGGTCGCTGCGGTATGCAGGATGCTTTGTTCGATGCAGGTCGCTGCGGTATGCCGAGTGCTTTGTTCGATGCAGGTCGCTGCGGTATGCAGGGTGCTTTGTTCGATGCAGGTCGCTGCGGTATGCAGGGTGCTTTGTTCGATGCAGGTTGCTGCGGTATGCAGGGTGCTTTGTTCGATGCAGGTTGCTGCGGTATGCAGGGTGCTTTGTTCGATGCAGGTCGCTGCGGTATGCAGGGTGCTTCCAATCGCCATTCGAAGCCGGATTTCTCAATTGATTATTATCGGTTGAAATCCGGCTTCAAAAAGCGACCACTTCGTTTTTCCAGCATCCCTGCTACCCTTCGCTGCACTTCCTCGCAAAAGTACTGATTTTAAGATTCTGAGATGCGGCGCGTTTGGCATGCGCTACGTGACCGCGATCGTGCGGGCGCCCAAAGTATGCGATGCGCGCGGGCAAACTCGGGAACCTGATGAAGCCGGCACCTTCGGAAGCGATGGCACCAACAGTCAAGGGATACGATAGTGCAAGAACCCTATGAACACGATGATGCAAATAGCTCAAGAACAAAATGACGCTAACACGCCAGGAACAGAATGACGCTAACACTCCAGGAACAGAATGGCACTAACACCCTTGGAACACGATGATGCAAACACGCCAGGAACAGAATGACACTAACACCCTTGGACACCATAGAACAGAATGACGCTAACACGCCAGGAACACGATGGTACGACAGGTCATGTGCTGCTAGTCAGCATTTAGAGCCCGACATTTCTCTCCACGCTCGCTGTAACGACCAATACTGCAAAAAAGCAGCATTTTGAGCCGATGTGGCCAATATTGCAATAAATCCTGCGAAAGTGCAGGATTTTTCTCTAAAATATTCTTTTATTGCACATTTTTTAAATAAATACTGCACAATTGCATCATTTCACTACAAAACCCTGTTTCAGCAACTCAAATCCTGCACAATTGCATCATTGCTCCAAACTCACTGCCTCGACCATTCGCACCTTTGCACCAGCCGCACATTTCCCATAATTTATCAGTACCTTATACCTTTACAGCAGTCGCATCCAACGCAATTTCATCAAATCCTATTTTGTTATAACCTGAATCAATCAGATGTGTAAATTCCAGCAATAGACGCGATACCAGCATTTACAGGAACAGGTGCTCCACACGGAATGACCACATATTTCCTGTAACCTGAGTTAGGGTATACAAACAAAATCAGCAGGCTGCCCCATGAACCTGAGTTAGGGTATACAAACGAAATCAACAGGCGGCCCCATGAACCTGAGTTAGGGTATACAAACGAAATCAACAGGCGGCCCCATGAACCTGAGTTAGGGTATACAGCGAAATCACCAGGCGCCCCCATGAACCTGAGTTAGGGTATACAAACGAAATCAGCAGGCGGCCCCATGAACCTGAGTTAGGGTATACAAAAAAAATCAGCAGGCGGCCCATGAAGCTGAGTTAGGGTATACAAACAAAATCAGCAGCTAGCCCCTTAACAATATGTTCCTGAGTATTAAAAAAAAGAACATGGCTATGCATGTTCCATTACTAATGCCAAACCCACTATGCGGTTGATTGCCTCCTCACTGGGCCAGCAACACATAAGTTGACATCGGCCTGGTATGATTATGTTTTACCGCTTCCTGAAGCAGGCTCAACTGCGATTGAATCAGCGCCGCCGTGTAATGTGGAAGCTGTTCAGGGATTTGAATGCGCTGATCCCATCCAGCATAGTTTCTACTCCATAAAGACGATGTTTCCCCTTATTTGCATTATACTTCAACCTTCCCTGTCATTCCATAATTATGTAATTGGGAGCGCCTCAGTTTTCACTAGAAAACTATGGATAAATCTCATTAATATAGTATAATATAGGAAAAATGGCCTTGGGAGAGATGGTTCATGAAAAATACAGGCATTGTGCGTCTTGTTGACGAACTTGGGCGGTTAGTGCTCCCGATTGAACTGCGGCGATCGATGGGAATTACGATAAGCGATCCGGTAGAATTTTTCGTCAATGATGCTAAAGAACAGCTGATTCTTCGCAAGTACCGTACCCAAGAATGCATATTTTGTGGAGACAGCGAGCAGTTGGCTTATTACCATGAACGGTTTGTGTGCCGCAGTTGTTTGTTGGAATTAGCTGGTGATCAACTGGAAGAAGGCGTGGCACGTACTTCGGAAGTGCTGGCTGAAACAGAAGTTTTGGATGGTATAATTGATTCCACTGTCAAGCCGCTTTCTATTCCCGCATCCCCATCCGCTCCCGATGCTAAAATACTCAATACTCTTCCAGGCCATGAACCGGGGTTTAAAGCGAAGCAGACGCGAAGCAAAAATACAATTCAACGGCTTGCCGCGGCATTGGAGCAGCATCCTTTGGCGTCGCAGAAGCAGCTGGCAAGCATTATTGGGGTCTCGCAAAGCCGTATTTGCCAACTGCTCAAGGAAATCAAACAACAAGTAATCTAAAGCTGGACGGCCAGACAGTTGAGCAGTATGCCATCCATGCTCCCACCCTATCGCATTTCCGCCAACAAGTGCCTCACGCATAAAGACACACAATCGTTGCTTTACACGAAGAATGGGCAGGGCAGCCGCTGCTTACGCATTTCGGTGGGATCTGTCACGGAGATTAACCATTGCCAGTTGCCTGTCAGGTCGATCAGGCTCAAATAGCGACCGTGTCCCGCTCCGGTATCGATGCCGAGCTTACCCTCACCTTGCCAGACACAATCCGGACTGGTTCCAAAACGAAATGTCGACGTATGACCGAATACAACCGTTATCCCCTTCATAGCAGGCGATTGGTGGAATTCCTCCCGGATATTCGTCAAGTCTTCGGCCGACTGCTCCTTCAGTCCCACACCTGGCCGCAAGCCTGCATGTACGAACAGATAACGTCCGTGCTTCGCCCATAGCGGCAGGCAAGCGATCATGCTGCGGCAGCGTGCAGCTTCAACCGATCCTGAGACGGCATCAACTGGCATCTCAAGCAGCCATTTGCGCTCATTGTTTCCCTGCAGCGCAATCGCTCCTTCCCTGCAAAGCCGTTCAACAAGCTGCAATGTCCCCTTGGAATCAGGTCCTTTGTTTACATAATCACCGAGTAAATACAAATGATCCTCCGCTGAATTGTAGCCTGCAAAATGCAGCAGCCGCTCCAGCAAAAAACTGTAGCCGTGGATGTCCGAAACCGCCAATATTCTACCCATCGGCATCAGACGCCGGAATATCGTACAGCATCGTGCGCGCTGGCGGGAGGTGCAGCGTCAAGATTGTGCCCGGATCCACCCTCCGGCTATGAAACAGATGAATCGGCTGCCCGTCGTTAGTCATGACAATCAGGCGCCAGTTCGTCCCTTCATAGATGGACTGCGTCACCGTAACAGCTAATAAATTTGTCGCTCCCGGAAGCACATTCTCCTGGACGGAGATGACATCAGGGTGCAGCAGCATCGCGCCCCGACCGGACGCTGAGCGATCAGCCAGTGTCATGCCCCGACCGGATGCCGAGCGGTCAGCCGGTGTCATGTCACGACCGGATGCCGAGCGGTCAGCCGGTGTCATGTCACGACCGGACGCCGAGCGGTCAGCCAGTGTCATGTCCCGGCCGGACGCCGCGCGGTCAGCCGGTGTCATGTCACGACCGGACGCAGAGCGGTCAGCTGATGTCATGCGCCGACCGGTTATCGGGCTGCCCGCAACCAGCGCTACGTCCTGACTATACGGAACTGGCGCTGGCCCCCCTTTACCGGCAACCGTCGCCGCTTCCCGATTGTCCGCAGCCAATGCTTTGCCATGAGCGTCCGCTGCGAAGGTCACTTCGAGCCGATTATGATAGCCCATCAATTGGGCTACCCATGGGCTTGCCGGCGTGTCGAACAGCTCCTCCGGCCGTCCCATCTGGTCAATGCCTCCGTCGCGCAGCACAAGAATCCGGTCGGCGATCGTGAATGCCTCCATTCGGTCATGCGTAACGTACAGCGTAGCGATGGACAACTCGCCCAGCAGCCGTGCGAGCTCCCCGCGCATATCGGTGCGCAGCTTGACATCCAGGTTGGACAGCGGCTCATCCATGAGCAGCAGCCTGGGCTCCGTTGCCAGCGCCCTGGCAATTCCAACCCGCTGCTGCTGTCCGCCGGACAATTGCGCCGGCAGCCGATCGAGCAGACCGTCAAGCTTCAGCAGCGATTGCAGCGCGCCAAGCCTGCGCTCCATCTCATCGCTTGCGGTCTTCCTACGTTTCATGCCGTAGACAATATTTTGGCGCACGGTCATATGCGGCCATAGCGCATAATCTTGAAAAACCATATTGACCGGACGCTTCTCCGGCGGAATGTAATGTCTGCCCCGTTCTACCGAAACGCCGTCTATCTCCACCTCGCCCTCATCAATCCGCAGCAGGCCGGCGACCATCTGCAGCAGCGTTGACTTTCCGCAGCCGGACGGTCCAAGAATGCAAATCCGCTCCCCTTCACCGACTTCAAACGATAGCGGCTTGAGCACTTGCTGGCTCCCGAATGACTTGCCTACACCTTTCAATTTCAATATCGTACCCAAATGTCATTTCCCCCTAAACTCGGTTCTGGTCCAGCCAGCGAAACAGCCAGCGCCCAACCTGTTGCAATACAACAATTATAAGAACAACAATGAGGCAGCTGACGACTGTGGCAGCCGTAGCATAGCCGTAACGCGAAAATTCAAATGCGCGATCGATAACGAGCGGCATCAGCGAGTAATTGGCCGGCTTGAGCATCGAAGACAGCGCCAGATCGAAGATGCTCGTGCCGAATGAGGCCAGTGTCGCCAGCAGCAGCGACTGCCGCACGAGCGGTACAATAATATGCCGCATCCGGTCGAACAGGCCCGCTCCCTGAATGGCCGCTGCCTTGAGCATCGTGCCTGATAAATTGCCGAAAGCGCCCAACTGCACACGAACCGCATAAGGGATCGCGCCGGCAATACCTGCGATGACGAGCAAGTAAGGCGTACCATACAGATGCAATCCGATTGGCTCCAGCCACTTTTGATTCCAGATAAAAATATATCCGATGCCAAGCACCACTCCCGGAACGGCCAGCGAAACGATAGAAAACAACTGCAGAGCCGACTTGAAGCGCGATTCCGTAAAGCTCAGCACATAAGCGGCGCAAAATCCGATCAGCATGCTGAACACCGCTGCCGCTGCCGCAATCGACAGGGAGTGGTACAGACCTTCCGCATAGACGAGCAGCCGATGATCCCCTGCCGCTCCGAGCAACAGCTCACGGTAATGCGCCAGCGTCAAGTTGTCCCAGCCAAGTCCGCCTCCTGTTCGCTTGAGCAGCGACACGATGGCGCTTGTCCCGATCGGAATTCCAAGACAGATCAGCAGAAATACACCTACGGCAGCATTGTACAGCCAGGAATGCCGCGGCTTGCTCTTGACGCTCTTCACCGCGCGGGCGTTCAGGAAATCAAAGCGCGAACGGCGCAGGGCGAAGACGAGCAGCCCCATGGCAATCGTGAGCAGCGCAACCAGATAAAAGGCCAGCACACCCGCCATATCGAAGCGAACCGGCGATTGGTAAATCGCTGAATAAATCGAATAAGTCAGCGTCGGAAACTTATAGACCGTCGCCAAGGCAGCCGGGAGTCCAAAATCGCCGATCGTATCCATAAATACGAGCGTTAACCCTGCCAAATAAGACGGCTTCGACAACGGCAGCTCAATCGTCCGCCATACAGTAAAAGGCTTGGCGCCATTGAGCCGTGCAGCATGGCCGAACTGGCTTACATTCCACTCTGTAGCCGCCAGAATCGCCAGATACGCGAGCGGAAATTTGCTGAGCGCCATCACGAATACAAGCCCTGCCGGCTGAAAAATAAACGATGTCACCCATGTCCAGCCGAGCCACTGGTTGACAAGTCCATCCGCGCTTGCGAACAACACCCAGCCTTGCGCGATCATAAAGGAGGGGGCGATCAGCAGCAACCATGCCGCCACATCCAATAATGCGGCCGCGGCGAAATGCCAACGCGCCCGAATTGTTGCGAGTACGCCGCCGATTATCGTACCGAGGACGGCCGTCCCAATCGCCAAGATTAGTGAGTTCTGCAGCGATTTGGCCCATAGCGGACGATGAAAAATTTCACCGATCAGTTTAAAGCCGCCAAATTGCAGCTGACCGAAGAACAAGCCAGGGAAGATGACATTGATCAGCACCGCCGCCAGCGGCAGGAAAATAAAAAGAAACAGGAGGAGGGTGACCCCGCCTCCCAAGCGAGCTTCCGAAGCTTTCATAGTTCAGCTCCTAATTGACATTCTGGTCAGCAAACCAGGTTTTAATTTCAACTTCGTGCTCAGCCGCCCATTCCGCTGTCGGCAGCAGAAATGCACCGTTTGCCTCACGCTCGCTTCTTGCAGCAACTTCCTTAACGAGCGGTGTGAAAAAACTGTCCGACGTTTCCAGCGAGGTCAGCAGCGCTTGCGTTTCCGGCTTCAGCATGTATTCGACAAATGCTTTTGCAGCTGCAGGATTTTTCGTATGCTTGCTAATCGCCATCACACGAAGGCTTCCCGGCGCCCCTTCTTCCGGCCAGATGATCTCTACCGGCTCGCCTGCCAGCTTCAGTTCATAAGCATTGTGCTCTTGAAGCGCAGCCATGTGAATCTCTCCGCTCAGCAGCGCCTTACCAACCGGCCCGTTCTTCGGATAGATGTGAAGTCCTTTTTGAAAGCGATCCGTGTAGAGCTCCTCTGTCTCCTTGATGCCCCACTTGTCAAAAAACGCGGAGACGAGCGGGTAAGCAGGCGCCGCTACCGCCGGATCAGCATGTCCAACCGGTCCGTCATAAGCGAAAAACTGCTCCCATGTGTGAGGTGCCTGATCTGCATTCACAAAATTTGTATTATAGGCAATAACAGCAGAAGCGTGAATCGCCATCGGGAAGTACGCCAGATCGCCAGGAACATATGACGCGCCAGTCTCTGTCAGGTTCGCCAAGTTGTCCGGCTGCCAGCCGGTCAGCAGAAAATCGCGGTCAGCCAGATTGCGCACCGAGCCGTGTCCGTCCATCATCAGCACATCCCACTGCGGATTGCCCTGTTCAGCTTCAATTTTGGCCAATGCTTCTCCTCCGCCATAATGGACGGCCTCAATTTTAAAACCGGTATCTGCCGCAAACTTCGGTGCGATAAAGTCCACAAAATCATTGCCGTATAAATAAATGGTTTTGCCGGTATCCTCATCAGCACCGCTCCCATTAGCTGAGTCGGAAGAGTTCGCTTCAGCCGATCCCGTTGCTTCCTCTGCAGCATTGTGGTTCGTGGTTGCATCAATTCCCGAATTGCTCCCGCAAGCGGCAATCACCATCATCGCCAGTAGAATCAGACTCCCCAGCATCAGCCTTGCGCTTCTTCTGCCCTTAGTATTTCCCATGTCACCCTCCGTTTTCTTTCCTGCTCTTTTTTAGATTACTGCTTAATCGTACAGGAACAGTTTCATCCTTATATCATCCAGACGTTAAATAATCTTAAAACAAAATCTATGTTATATATGATAAGCTTAATAAAATCTATGATTGAGTGATAAGGGGACCTACTTAGTGAACTTGCAGCAGATCAAAGCTTTCGTACTTACCGTCGAACTGCAAAAGCTCTATCTCGTCGCACAGCAGTTGGACATTACACAGCCCACCGTAACATTTCATCTTAACAAATTGCAGGAGGAACTCGGCGTAGCGCTATTTCATACCCGTTCTTACCACATCATCAAATTAACGGAAGCAGGCAAGGCCTTCTATCATTACGCATCGCAAATCAACGCCTTGTCTGTGGAAGCCCAGGCGCTTATAGATGTGCATCGGGGAACGGCTGCGGGCAAGCTGACAATCGGCAGCACCCACACGCCAGCCACCTATATGCTTCCGCCGCTGCTCGCACGGCTCAAACAGTCGATACCGGGCATCTCCCTGTTTCTTGATGTGCGCCCGGCACCTGTCATTATGGAGCGAATTAAAAGATACGAGCTGGATATCGGCATTATTTCGCAAACCGCCATCGATGATCCCGATCTGATCTCCCAGCCGCTCGTGCGGGATGATCTTGTTCTGATCTTCCCCCCGCAGCATCCGCTGGCAAGGCTGGAAGCGACCGAGCTGACGCCTGAGCTGCTATGCAGCCATCCCTTCATTTCCCATGAGGAAGGTTCCATCAGTCGAAAGCTGATCGACCGCTGGGCGGAGGCAAACGGCGTCAAGCTCGATATTGCGATGGAGGTGTCCGGCTCGGAATCGTTAAAAGCCTCCGTCCTGTGCGAGATGGGCTATGGCATGATTGCTGAGGGTGCTATTAAAACCGAACTCGCAGGAGGAATGCTGCAGTCGCATCCGATCCCCTGCTGGCTTCCGGAACGGACAATCTATGCGGTTCGCCATCGCAACAAGCTGGTTAGCCCGGCGATGCGCAGCTTTTGGACCATGCTGGAGGAGCATTTGATGGTTACATGACGAGGGCGGCCGCTTGTGGATCAATCAGCTGCGCATCGCTTTACTGCATCCGATAGGAATACAACGTGCTCCGTCATCTCTTGCATGTCCTTCAGCCGGACTTTGCCAGCGACCGCTTCCTCTTCGCCGATCAGAACAACATAACGAATGCCCTTGGCCGATGCGGCAGCAAGCGATTTTTTCAATTTGCGCCCGCTCGCTTCGAGACGCGTCCGAATTCCGGATGCGCGGAGCTCTCCCGCCGCGTTCAATGCCGCTGCCATTGTATCTCCGATCGGTATGACGGCGACTTGCGGAAGCTTCATCGCCACAGGGCGGTGCCTCATCATTTCCATGATCGATTCCATGCCGAATGAAAGGCCGACAGTCGGGTATTGAATGTCATCCCGGCCAACCAGTTGGCCGATAATGGCGTCATATCTCCCGCCCCCGCCGAGACTTGAACCAAACGTCTTGCTCGCATCAAAAATTTCATACACCGTGCCCGTATAAAAGGACAGACCCCGCGACAAAAAGAGATCATATTGGCATGTTTGCTCAAGGTTTAATTTGACAAGCATGTCCTGCAGCAGGGCGGCTTCGAACTGTCCTCTCGATTGTTCGAGTCCAAATTGGCGGGTCAGCGCCCCGATAGTGGGACTATCCATCCCGATCAATTCGGTGATGCCGTCAATTGCATTCGCAGTTACATTTTTGCCTGCGAGTTCCTTGATCACGCCGTCACGGCCGATTTTGTCGAGTTTGTCGAGTGTCAGCATAACCGACAGCTTCTGTTCTGAGGCTACCCCGACCGCTTCCAAAATTTCGCCGAGCAACTGCCGATTGTTCCACTTGAGCGTAATTGGAATATCCAGTCTGCGGAACACTTCAACCGCCAGCTGCATTAACTCAGCTTCGGCTGCTGGCCCGGCAGTGCCGACAACGTCTGCATCACATTGCAAAAACTCGCGCAACCGTCCTTTCTTGACCGGCCCATCCCGGAAGACCTTGCCGATTTCGTATCTTTTGTAAGGCAGTTCGATGCCGGGGTTCAGCGCCATGATTTTGGCAAAGGGGATCGTAAGATCATAACGAAGCCCAAGTTTGCGGCTGCCCTGATCAGTCAGCTGATACATCTCCTTCACAATTTCATCGCCGCCCGCATATTTGGAAGTCAGCAGTTCCAACTCATTCAATACCGTCGAATCCGTCTCGTTGAAATCATACAACGCAAACACTTCCTCCAACACAGAGCGAATTGCCCTCCTAAGGGACTGATCCTCGCCGAGAAAATCATAGGTACCTTTAACATTTTGCATAGTTGATCATTCCCCTTTTCAGTTACTTTTGACAAACAAAAAACGCGCAGGACCTCATGGTCCTGCGCGTTCTATATGCCGCAGGGAGGCCAACGCGAGATGCGCTAGCCCACCCTGGATGATTACAGGTGTGCTAACGCTGCTTGTGATGATGTTGTTGATTTAAAACGACGATGTTATTCATAGCTCCAAACCCCTCAACCAATTTATTAATTGTTATTATAACAATCTGCAGTGGGGGTTGCAAGTGGGGAGATTAAACCGGGTTTTCCCAGTTATTCCTCTCCTGTCCGGCTAATCCATAGAAGAATAGCTTTATCCATTGATCCATATTCTGAGTTGCACGTTGTTGATCTGATGCCTCCCAATACCTGCCAAGTTCATTCTTAAACATCGTAAAGTACAACTTCGTCATTTCTTCGGTTTGGGTACGCTGTATATAACCCTCTTGTTTGCCAAGCGCCACAAACTTCATAAAAAAGCCGGCAACCTTCTGCTCGCTGTATGCTTCCATTGTTTGAACCAATTCGCTGAACTCAGAGGAAGGGGGTTTCAAAAATTCATTCGATAGCATTTTTAAGTTTTGGGCCTCCAGCAGCATAATTTCCCTGGTTTTCTCAGGAAAGGATCGGGTTGAATCCAGAATCTCCTCATAGTGCTCCAACTGCTTGTCCATCCAATTTACGACCATATCAGTGTAGAGCTGTTCCTTTGTGCCAAAATAGTTGTAAATCGTAGCTGGGGATACCTTTGCTTTATGCGCGATCTCATTTACACTAACTTTCTGAAAGCCGTGTTTAGAAAATAATTCAAATGAAACATGATATATTTGTTCAATTTTTTTGTTTTTCCGTCGTTCGAAGCCATTCATCTGCTCCACCTCATAGGTAGTTTAACTTAAGTTTTAGAGTTGTTCAATAAAAATGGCTCAACACCATATTCAGTGCTTGACGAAACTCAGGTGTGCTGCTGCGGGTCCGCAGGGTATTTCTCGCAGCCCTCAAGCACTGATTTTTAGGTAGGAGCCATAAAAATACTATAATCTATTGAAAATTATTTTATTGGGATTATAATAGTTTTATAGTAAATGAATTAATTAAGTACAAAACTATAATATTATCAGGACGCATTGAACGTCCACTTTACTGGGAGGCAATGTAATGAAACAAATAAGAATTCCTGCTTTTTTGCATGATGTCTTTGGGGAAACGCAACGCGTCGGGTCTATTGTTGCGATACTGTTATTTGGGGGAGTGTTAACTGCGGCGTTATATATAATATTTCCCCAACTTACGGACAACTTGCCGAAATGGCGCAGCGTTCTGGCGTTTTTACTCATTTTCGATATTTTGTCCGGCTGTATTGCCAATTTCACCGTATCAACCAGTAATTATTATGCTTCACGTAAAATGCATCGTATCGTATTTATTTCAATCCACTTTCATATTGTGCTTGTTGCTCTTTTAATTAATACAGCTATTTGGTACGCAATCGCGGTTTGGGCTTATACGATCGCAGGAGCCATTATCGTCAATGCACTGATCGGGAAGCATTCACAACGCTTTGTCGCCGGATGGCTATTGTCCCTTGGCCTCGCAGGGATGCCACTATTGCCAGCTATACAGCCATATATGCTGACCATTTGCTTGTTATTTATGCTTAAAGTGTTATTTGGCTTTGCTGTGGATCATTATGACCACGCAATAAATAGCGCTGGTGAACAAGAATGAGCATCAATATTCCTATCCAGACGAAGCAAATCAGACAAGCCCAAAGCAGAGTTACAGCTTTCTCTTCCGCAGGATGCACAAAAACGGAGGACTGAAATCATTCAGCCCTCCGCAGTAAGTTTTACAGGAATACGATCATTGACAGGATGAACATAAACACAACACCGGCAATCATCGGAACAGATGTTCTTTTTACAATGGCAATCGGATCAGCTTTCACCGTACCGGCTACAATCAGGATGACCGCTGCGACAGGGGATACTGCCCTGAACAAATTACCGGACAATCCAAGCGGTATAGAGATCGAGATCGGGCTGATACCCGCCGATATAGCCAATGGAACAACCAGTGGCACCATCGCAAAGAACAGCGCCGTTCCACTTCCGCTCAAGATAACAATCAGCGCGGTCAGTGCAACCAGGATTAATGGGAGAATAAAGCTCATTCCATTGCCTTGAACATGCTGCATGGAGGCTTGCAGTTCATCGACCAGACCGATCGACTTCAAGCCTGTAACGAAAACCGATGCGGCGACAAGCAAGGCGACAATCGGAATTGCACCACCCATGCCTTTGAAGAACGATTCTGTTTTTTCCAAAACGCTCTTGCTGCTCTTATGACGAATCAATTCACAGACGATCGCAAGAATCAAGGAAACTAATGTAGCGACCTCAACACTGATCGTGATTGAGCTGCCTGTTGAGAGCTGTACGGCATATGCGCCGAGCAGCAGCAAAATCGGGAAAATCGGGAGAATGGCATAGACCGTTTTGAACAGCTTGCCGCCCGTAATTTCTGCCGTTTCCTTCATTTCAATCTCAGCGTCTGCCCCTGCATCTCCAGCCAGATTCGCCTTTTTATCCATTCTCTTCTGCCAGAAATAGTGAACAATCGCGATAAAGATCAAGGTCGGAATCGAAATGACCGCATGATAATTAAACACATAATCCGTTACATTCATGTTGGCGAATGAGGCATGTTTAGCCAATTCCTCAGCAATCGCCACATTGTCACTGCCAAGCGGTGTCGGTACGATCGTAGCTGACGTGGCAATTACGGCCCCGGCTGTCAGAGCGGACATACCTGCTTTTCTTAAAATCGGATACAATGTCGCCAGCAAAATAATCGCCAGATTCGATGCGCTCGGGATTACAAGTGACAACAAGTTGCCCAGTAAAAATACGATGGGAACCAGGACGTAAACCGATTTGATTTTGGAAATTGGCTTGGTGAGCGCACTGACCGTCACTTCATTAGCGCCAATGGACGACATGTAAGCTGTATAGCCGCCCAGGATAAGAATGATGAAGCCTGCTGCTCCAAAAGTTTGCTTAAATTGCGTAACGATCACTTGCAGAGGATCCAGCCAAACCGACCCTGTAGAGACGAAATCCTTCAAATCGATTTCTTTCCCCATTGCCATACTTGTCAATATCAGAATGATCCCCATGAGGAACAGTGAGATTTTGATATCCATTTTTTTGATTAGCATGTAGATTACGATCAATACGGATATAATGGCAGAAGCATACATTACTAAGTTGTCTCCCATGATGGTGCTCCTTTACATTCAGTTGTTAATTTATTTGCACTTTCTCAAGCTGTCCATAAACCATGTTTTGAACATTTGAGGGTCGATATCGACCAATACTTTGGCATTGCTTGGCTGTTTTAAATATCCCTTCAAATCGACTACCGTACAACCGGCGGTCATCGAACCGTTCAATTCCACATCGACGAAGGTTTCCTGCACTTCAAACATTTCTGGCTGAAGCAGGTAGGCAACTGCACAGCTATCGTACATTTTCAGCCCGGTTTTCATGCTGCCGCCTCTATATTTTTGAAAGAGCTGATAAATCATTTTGCCCGTTTCATTCATATCCTTCAATTGCGCGCTGTCCTCTGGATACACCAATGCTTTTAATCCCACATCGAGTCCAGCCATGACGATCGGCACCTTGCTTTGGAACACGATTTTTGCTGCCTCAGGATCGGCGAAAATGTTGAATTCGGACATTACGCCCATATTGCCACGGGAAGTGGAGCCGCCCATCAGTACGATTTCTTCAACTTTATCTTTTACTTCCGGATACATCAGAAACAACAGTGCAATATTCGTCAAAGGACCAATCGGAACAAGTGTAACCGGTTCCTTACTGTCCATAATGACACGATACATCGCATTTACTGCATTTTCTTTCAATACAAGATCTTCAGTCGGCTCTTCAAAGTCAAAACCGTCCATCCCTGTCGAACCATGAATATCACTGGCATCGATGGGTTCCTTAATTAATGGTCTTCTTGCTCCCAAAGCAACAGGCACTTGCTTGTCAAAAAACTTAAGCAGACGCAATGCATTGATGGTTACCTTCTCAAGACTGACATTGCCGGCAACCGTTGTAATCAACCGCACATCCAGCTTTTCACTGAAAAGCGCGATCGCGAGTGCAACTGCATCATCAATACCTGGATCTGTGTCGATAATAATTGGTTTTTGTGTCATCTTATGTTCCCCCTAGCTAGAAAATATATGAGTCAAGCTTCAAAATATATATTAATTCTCAATTGCTTTACATTGAGCGATTAATAAACTGTTCCACTTCTTCACTAGTCGGCATTCCTGTCTGTGCACCAAGCTTCGTTGTCGATAATGCAGCTACCGCATTGCCGTATTGGCATGCCGCTTTCAGGTTCAAACCTGTGCCCAACGCAACGGCCATTCCGCCATTGAATGCATCGCCCGCTCCAGTCGTGTCCACTACCGTCACATCATAGGCAGGGATCGTCACTTCTGTGCCATCTTCATAAATCGAGACGCCCTTGCTGCCTTTGGTTACAATGAGCTTTCCTGCAAAATCCTCTTCGTTGCGGCCTTCCTTCAACAGCACCTGCTCATGCTCATTGGGAGTGAGATAATCTACTGCCCGGACCAACTGTTCAGGGAGTGCTTGGATCGGCGCCGGATTCAGAATAACCGTTACACCGTGCGCTTTAGCGATTTCCACGGCTTTCTGAACAGCTGGCAGCGGCACTTCCAACTGAAGCATCAATATGTCGCTATTGGCGATTACTTCCTGTTTGGATGCAACAAATTCTGCTGTTACATAATTATTCGCTGCCGGCACAACAATTATACTGTTGTCCTTATTGGAGAGCGTGATTGAAGCGGTAGCTGTTGCGTCCGTAACCGGTTCCACATTGCTCACATCAACACCTTGCTTTTGAAGATGCGCGACAATCTCTTGGCCAAAACGATCATTTCCTACACAGCCGATCATATGAACTTGTGCGCCCAGTCTAGCTGCCGCAACCGCCTGATTGGCTCCTTTTCCACCTGGATTCATTTGGAACGCTTCGCCCAGAAGGGTTTCACCCACTTTGGGCAATTGTGAAGTAATCGTAACTAAGTCCATGTTGATGCTTCCCACGATCGTCACTTTTGGTTTCTTTTGCATTGTAACACTCCACTCCTTAAGTCGACTCTCTCTCTACTAATTCAACATCCAATTTATAGTATGTTTTCTCTATTTTTTTCTTCTCCATCAAGTTAACCAGCATCGTTGTCGCGATCTCGCCCATTTCATAAATCGGCTGCACAATGGTCGTTAGCTCAGGCGTGGTTGCCGCAGATAGTGTAATGCCGTCAAATCCAACAATAGATAGCTGCTCAGGTATTTTGATATCAAGCTGATAGGCAGCTTTAATTGCACCAATGGCCATAAGATCATTAGCTGCAAAAATACCGTCAATTTCCGGGTGCCGCTTAAGGAGTTCCAATGTTGCAGCGATGGAAGTTCTCATATCGTAGTTGCCGTTAACAATATAACTCTCTTCGAACCACTCGTCATGACCGACAACTTCCTTATAGCCTTCATACCGCTCTTCAGCATTGACGACGCCATCGCTTCCCCGAATATGCGCAATTCTTGTGCATCCCTTGTTCTTCAAAAACTGGGTAGCCGTGATTGCGCCCTTCTTGTTCTCAACAACAATCGTTGGCAGACCTTTACTAATTTCCCGGTCAATACTGACAACCGGAATATTGAGCTTCTGAATCTGCTCGGCAGTTATTGTGTTGGAGCTAACAATAATACCGTTCACATACTTTTGCTGCAATACATCTAGATAGGTCTGTTCCTTCTCGCTATTCTCATCCGAATTGCACAGAATGACATTAAATCCCAAAGTGGCTGCGGTGTCTTCGACAGCTCTGGCCAATTCCGGAAAGAAAGAGTTCATAATATCCGGCACAATCAAGCCAATCGTATTGGATTGTTTCTTGAACAGGCTTCTGGCAACCTCATTCGGCTTGTAATTTAATTCTTCAATTAATTTTTCAATTTTCTCTCTTGTGCTTACACCAACATAGCCCTTATTGTTCAATACTCTGGACACTGTGGCTACAGAAACACCTGCAAGTTTGGCAACGTCTTTAATTGAGGTCATGTCTGCTACACTCCATGAAATATAGGTAACCGATTACACACAACAATATACTATTTATTTAATTTGAAGTCAACCACTAAACACTGGATAAGAGACGCCATCCAACCTTAAAAAAACCGGAAGCGCAACGCTGCCGGCTCATCGTATCTTGTTAGCATTTGAACGGAATATTGTCAAAAAAAGATTAACCAGCGCAGCAACGCCGACGAAATACCAGGCCAATATGTCCGGTACCTGTCGGCTTGCTTGGCTGGACCTTGCTCCTCCATCGTTAAGCGTGAGAATTGCGTTCCAGAAACGCTGCAATCTCATCGGCGTACGGGACAGAGTGCTGAGCGCCAGCTTTCGTCACGGCAATCGCCGCAGCGGCGGTGGCATAACCTAGCGCGGACGCCCGCGAACGGCCTTGATGCAGCGAGGCAGCATAAGCGCCAATGAATGTGTCCCCCGCTGCGGTCGTATCAACCGCCTCCACCTTGAAGGCCGGCATATGGAGCGTTTCTCCCAGTTGGCTCGCATAATATGACCCGCTGCTGCCTAGCGTAATTATGACATTTCGCACGCCCAGCCGAATGAGACCTTCAGCCGCCTGCTCCGCTCCCGCCAAGTCGGAGACTTCCTGTCCTGTTATGACACTCGCCTCCGTCTCGTTCAGCACAAGGGTATCGATCATCGGGAGGATCTCCGTATCGAGCCGGTGCGCAGGGGCCGGATTATACACAACCTTGCAGTCGCTGTCAGCCGCCGCTTGCATAAGCGCCTTGTTCGTTTCCCATGGAATTTCGTTCTGCAACAGCACCATATCCGCTTCCTGAAGCAGCTCCAGCGAAATATCTCCCGGCGAAAAGAGGCTGTTGCTGCCGGGAGACAACACGATGGTGTTCTCTCCTGCATCACTGACGGTTATAAACGCCATTCCTGAATGGCCTTCCTTGATCATCATATGGCTCGTTCGAATGCCTGCTGCCTGTAATTCCGCCAGCATGGTCTGACCCGTCGAATCCGACCCGACAGCGCCCAGCATAACGACCGGGCTGCCTGAGCGAGCGGCGGCAACCGCTTGATTGGCGCCCTTGCCGCCGGGATGATATTCCGTCCCTTTGCCTGTAATCGTCTCGCCTGGAAGAGGAAAAGCGGCGACCCCGTTGACAACATCCATATTAATGCTGCCTGCTGCCAGAATTGTTCCCATGTTAAACTCCTTTCACCGTGAAGCGGCTGTAATGCGTATGGCTGCCATCCATCGTTGCAAACCCGACGCTGCCATTAAGATAAGGATGATCCTGGTCTTCATAGGAGAGCAATTCCTTGCCATCCTGTGTCACCGTCAGATGGCCGCCCTTGGCGACAACGCCGATCCGGTAGGTTTGCTCTGCCACCCAAGGAAAATCAATCTCGCACAATGTACGGTAACCGTTATTGTTTTTCAGAAGCGCAAGCTTGCCTCCCGGCGCAAGTCCGACCGCATAGGAGCGGATTCCGCCCTGCACGCGCACCAGCATATAATGCCCATTGCCCAGTTTAGGGGTAAGTTCCGCTTCCATCTCGTAATCGGTCCAGGCCAAGTCCCCAGTGTAGCATTCGGCTGATCCTACCGGGTAACTGCCGCTCAGTTCCCCATTCTCCAGCGTCCACAGTCCTCTTAAATAGGTGAACTGGCTAATTTCCGTATGGAGGCTGTTCCATACTTCCAGCCGCTCCTTAGCGAAGTCTAATTCATAATGCGGCTGGCCCCCGAAATGGATATCATCGACATAGACGATCAATTCGGATGCCCAACCATCAAGAGGAATAAGTTCAATGCCTGCCTCCTCCAGACATGCGCCCGAGAGAAACGGAATATCGAAGCGTACTTCCTGCCA
Organism: Paenibacillaceae bacterium; assembly: GCA_004134985.1. Lineage (GTDB taxonomy): Bacteria > Bacillota > Bacilli > Paenibacillales > Paenibacillaceae > Paenibacillus_D. Next base: position 38,966 of record REGQ01000017.1, read on the forward strand.
CTGTCCAGGCACAAGGCGGATCGATTCGCCATAGTGACGTTCATTGCCCTCGCTGCTATTTCCGTCCTTAACATACATTACGGCCTTCACCGGAGACGGCGCGTCCTCTGGCAAGTACACCTGCGCCGTTATCGTCTGACCGGGGTATAAGTTTGGCGAGAAGCTTGGATCATAGCGGCTGTCATTGAAATCAGCCGGACGATAGTAAGTTTGGTTGTAGACCCGGTAAGCCTGGCCGCCCTGCACTTTGTCGAATACCACCTTCAATGAGCGAGTGCCGGAGAAAGCCTGTTCTGTGGAGTTTTCGATTACTGCGGTGACATGACTGTCATCACTCGTCCCCGTCCGCATCGCGTGCGTCGACCCTGGGTACTCAAAATGGAACTTCGCGCCAGTGCCAAGCAAAATCGCTTCCCAATCTTTCGGCATCGGTTCGCCGGCGACGAGATAGCCAAACCGGGCGATATAAGCTGCGCACCATGGCAAATCCAGCGCGTTCAATGAACCAATGACACTTGAACTGCACAGAAAATCGTTGATCGGCTTTCTCCATTCCGTTCCAATGCCATTCAGCCCAACCCAGACGCCGATGATCGCTCCGATGTTGCCTACATTGCAATCGGTATCCCAGCCGCACATGTTGCCAATGTTGATCGAACGGGAAAAATCGCCGCCGCCATACAGCAAGGACAGCACAATAACGGCCGAGTTCGGAATGATGTGACAGTGGCCAGGGTATTTGTCATAGCCAAAGTTCTCCTTTACGAACAGGAAGCAATCGCGCCAGTTGTCAGGATGCTCAGCATGGAACGCTCTGACCGCATCGGTCATTCTCCGGTATTCGCATGATGCCGGAATGACCGCCAGCCCCGCATCGATTATTTCATCCACACTTGAAGCCGTATAGGCGGCGGAAATGGCCGCGGCAATAAATTGTCCGCCGTATATCCCTTCGCCATCATGGGACACACTGGCTGCTTTCGCCGCATATTCTGCAGCCAATTCGGGTTGCCCCGGAGCGATCATTCCCCATACATCAATAAAAATTTGACCGCCGATCTGCTCTGCGACCGCATGTCCGTTCTGTTCTATCGAACCGGACTTTGGCGCCATAATGCCATTCTTCATATTCATATAAGCCGTATGCTCTGTCGAAACACCATAACCGCCCCACCAGTAGAAGCCGTGGCCATCCGGCGCATAGTTCAGCCAGGTAAGCCCGATTTGCTCCGGCGTCAAATCCCGTGTATGCGTATAATCTTCCAATGCCCGCAGGAAAAACAGAGGTCCGTTCGTGTCATCGTCAGCAGCAAAATTACGGAATTCATGTACATAACCCGTCATTTCCCCAAAAGCGCGCTGAAGTTTCTCATAACTCCAGTTTTCTACGTTGGCGCCATGCCGTACCCCGATTACTTTGCCTAGCCAGCCAGCATAGGTACGTTCGATATAGTCTTCCTGAATTACCTTGTTGCGGAGTTCCGATGAATTTGTATTTAGCATGTGCCTCTCTCCTATTCAATCGCTGTTAATTTGATGCCTGATATTGTGATGCCTTGAATTTAATAAAATATCATTCTTCCCAATTTCATCAACTGACACACCCCGATGTAAGCTCTTTCATGAATTCAAAAATAGGTTATTTCCAGCACCCTGTACAAGCAGCACGGTCAAACGTATAAATCATGAATTATTTCTCAGGGAATTATCGAACCGGTTCTAAAATGATTATTGCATGACCGATTTGAATTGTCAAGGAGCCGAAACTCGCGGTCAGCGTCCCGGCCCTATCGTCATACATGGCAGCGAGCACAGTGTGCAATCTGACTTTTTAGTCGCCGCTCCCTCGTTGTTAAACTATGCCATTGTCACCTTGACGCTGGACTCGCGCACAATGATCCGCGGTTCAAGCTGCACTTGGCTAAGCGAGGTGGATTGGCCTTCTTTGATCCGTTTGAACAGCAGTTCGGCAGCAATCCGGCCGGTCTCCCCGGCCAGATTGGACACGGATGTGACTCTTGGTCTGGCGATCATCGACCAGCTGATATCATCCACTCCAACGACGGCAACATCCTCCGGCACCCGGATGCCTTTCTCCATTAGCCGTTGAATCAAACCGATCGCCACCAGATCATTGGCTGCGTATACGCCATCAGGAAGCTGCGGGAGCGCGGCCAAATAATCCGCTGCCTGAATGCCGGTTTGCATCGAGAAATCGGAGCCGATAAACACGTTCGCTTCCTTGAAAGGCATAAAGTTGACACTCAGTCCCTGCTCATAGGAAGCATAACGCGTGCCTTGATGCATATGCTTCGGTCCGCCAGCATACGCGATATTCGTACAGCCGATGCGGACAAGATGCTCCATTGCCAGCGAGCCCTCGGGCTTCGTCAAATAAACCATATCCGCATTCACATCGTCGCCAAGCTTGCCAATGAGGCAGACAGGGACGGAAGCGTGATTAATATATTGTTTCAACTGCTGCGGATAGCTGATCGACAGAAAAATAATACCGTCAATGTGCATCTCGTGCATTCGTCTTAAAATGGACAATTCCTCCGACGCGTTGCCGTAATGATTGAGCAGCACGAGACGGTAGCCATGTTCCTTGGCAACCTGCTCTACAGCCCAGGCCAATTCCGGGTAAAATGGGTTGCGGATATCATCGATCGCCAGCGCAATCTGCTGCTTCATATTTGTCTTCAGGCTGCGGGCGATGAGATTCGGTTTAAAGCCCAGCTCTTCTATGGCTTTCATCACTTTATTGCGTGTTACGGGCTTTACGCCCGGAATATCGTTTATAATTCTTGATACCGTTGATTTCGCTACGCCTGCCCGCTTCGCAACGTCGGCAATGGTGACTGTCTCCGCTTTGGTCATGCAAATCTACTCCTAAGTTTCGTACTAAACCGCAATATATGAAACCGGTTCGATTTTATTATGACATGAATCAAGCCAAGCGACAACTCTGAGCAAAAATTTTCAAGGGAGGAACAGCGCCAGAGGGCGGACCTGGCGCAACTAATGCGCTAGCGAAGCCCTGAGCGCTGCTTGGGCGCTGAGCGCAGCATATGCGCTGGGCGCTGCTTGGGCGCCGAGCGCAGCTTATGCGCTGAGCGCAGCATCGGCGCTGGGCGCCGACTCTTGCGCGCCGGGCGCAGCATCGGCGCTGGGCGCTGGCTTGCGCGCTGAGCGCAGCTTATGCGCTGAGCGCTGCCTTGGGCGCTGGGCGCAGCATCGGCGCTGGGCGCAGCTTATGCGCTGAGCGCTGACTTGCGCGCTGGGCGCAGCATCGGCGCTGGGCGCCGACTTGCGCGCTGGGCGCTGGCTTGGGCGCTGGACGCTGACTTGGCGCCGAGCTCAGCATCGGCGCTGGGCGCTGGCTTGCGCGCTGGGCGCAGCATCGGCGCTGGGCGGAGCCTTTGGCGCTGGGCGCCGGCTTGGCGCAATGGCCGCGCCCCCCCCAAATCCTGCAAATATGCAGGATTTGGGGGCGCTTTGGCCCTCTTTTGCAAAAATTGCTGCAAATGTGCAGGATTCTCCCTCAGTTTGGCCAACATTTCAGCTTTACGACTACAAAATCCTGCTTAATCGCAGCAATTCAGCTCACAAACTCCAATTTTCATCTCAAATCCTGCACAAATACATTATTTTCAGACTCCCAAGCACATCAAGCGCCGCAGTCAGCACATCAACCGTTCGAATCGCTCGTTCACACCACGCCATTATTCAAGTCTAACCTCAAACAACTCGAACTAAGGCCAATCCGCCGCCATCACGCAACACCGCTGCACTAGTCGACAGCCAAATGCTACTTTTTATCCTCATGCGACAGTCGCGCACTCCGCCTGTTGTAATACTTTAGCAACACCCGAAACAAAGGCGGCACAGCCAGCATAATAAAAAATGTCCTGAACAGTTGGTACCCCGCCACGATCGACAGATCCGCATTGATCTCATGAGCCAATATACTGATTTGGTCGCTGCCCCCCGGCGCCATGCTTAATAAAGCAGTTGCCGGTGAAAGAGACTGCAGCCATTTCAAAAGCTGGCTTAATCCCACCGAACCGATTACAAGCAGCACAGAACTGAGCATCGCGAGTCCGATTGTCCGCATTTTGTGCTGGATCGCTGAAGGCTTCAGCATCAGCCCTACATTGGCGCCGATCATCAATTGAGCGGCATCGAGAAGGAGCTCCGGCAATGCCGGGCCCGGCTGCCACAACAGCTGCAGCAGCATGACGCCAAGAACCGGACCAAGGATGAAAGCCGTCGGGAGTTTAATTCGGTGTGCAAGAAATGCGCCTGCACAAGCTGCCAGTATAAACAAAATAAGCATCCAGGAAAATTCCGACGGCCGGAGGAAGTCCGCAGTTGCAGCTGCGCCGCTTGCAGTATCAGCAAAAATATCCGTATGCGTGTAACCGTACAACGGACTGAAAATTAACAAAGGCACCACGGTAACGATCACCATCACACGAATAACCTGATATACCGTCACAATCGTCAGATCGATTCCTTTGGTCTCCTCAGCCAAAATCAATGTCTGTGTCAGACCGCCAGGGATGCTGCCCATCAGCAAAGTCAAAAATCCGATTCCCGACAGCCGGGAAACAATCAAGGCAAACAAGCCGCACATCAGCAGCAGTAAAGCCGTCATGAGCAGCATGGTCGGCAGTTGGTAAGCAATCGCCTGCAACGCTGCCCCGGTGAGCGATAATCCGATCGTATAGCCAACCAGCAGCATCCCGACATCCCTGATGCCCTTGTTCCAGGCATAATTGTTTTTCAGAAAAATCGAGCCGAGCAGCGTCATGATCATCGGCCCTAGCAGCCATGGGATCGGCAGTCCGATCCACTGAAACAAAAATCCGCCCGTTAGGGCGGTAGCAAGTGTAATAAAATGTTTTGTTAGCTTTTTATCAGAATTGTTCATTCCGGACTCCTTTTGCCGTACGCCTTACTAGACCTCTCCCCAGAATAGCTCCGTTTGATAGTCAAAGTACACTTTGCCATCCTGCTCACTTCGCTCAAACAGTTCCTTGAGCGCCTGCATCATGGCATCGTAATTCGCCGCTCCGGCTACCGGAGCGTAAGAAGAGGATTGCAAACGTCCGCTCAATCCCTCAAAATCAAAGATTTGCCGATTTGAAAAACGCTTTTCATGAATCTGGCCATCTTTGAAGAACGGGGTCAGTTTCTCCAGCGTCCCTTTTGTTTCAGCTACTTTATGATAGTCGACGCCGAATGTATAGAGCAGATGGTCGTATCCCTCCAGAAACGGCGTGCCATGCGTAATTCTGGAGTTCCAGAGCAGGACCGCCTTGCCGCCCGGCTTCAAAATCCGCCTGAATTCCGCTTGCGCGGCAGCGCGGTCAAACCAATGAAACGATTGAGCACATACGATGTAATCCACCGATTGGTCAGGCAGCCCTGTCACTTCAGCAGATCCCGGCAAAATCGTAAAATTGGGGTTTCCACCAAATTCCCTTTGTGCAGCATCCCTCATCGCCTGATTCGGTTCCAGCGCAGTTACCCGACTCCCGCGCTCAAGGAGCAATTTGGAGAAAATACCTGTCCCCGCACCGATATCCGCCACCAAACTGGACGCCTGCAGTCCGATCGTACTATACAAATAATCGATGACCTCAACCGGGTAGCTCGGGCGGTACTTAACATATGAATCGACCCGATTCGTAAACCGTTCTTTACTGTTCATTTCAGAGCATCTCCCTTCAAATCGATTGCCGTCTAAAATGGATAGCGTTCGTTTGCCAACTCACCTAAAACGAATGTTGTTTCATTAGATGAAACTCAATTTCATTTTTATAACTCCATTTTATAACAATTCGGAACATTGAGCAACTGCAAGAAAGATGGTTTTGTGTGAAACAAGGTTATCTATACAAATTGGTACACCGTTCTCTTCGAAATCTCTCAGCAGTACCAGCCAAGAGGCGCTGTCGTTCAGACCATGAAGTTCAATCTATGACACCGCCTTGGCGTTTCTCCGGTTAGCCGATATCTGCTTGCACACATAATAAACTGCCAATGCCCCCATTAAAATCAAAGAAACTGTTGAAGAATGGTAAACAAGCATCCCGATAAAAAACACAGACAGCACAGCACCGGTAACTTTAATCCATTTATTTTTGATCAGCACAATTCCTGCACCGATACCAATCAAGGCGTTGATCGTCAAAAAACTGTTCGCAAACGCGACAAGCTTCTCCAAATCGAACAATCCAGCCTGTACAAATAGCAGTACCATCAAATTAAGCAGAAACATTAGCAGCACAGAAACATACGGAACATCATTATGCGAACGTTTGGACAGCAATTTCGGCAGTACATTTTCCTTCGCCAATGAAGCGACCAGTCTGGAAATCCCTCCGACGTACAAAAAATAAGTGGAACAACACAAAAATAGCGCGAGTGTCGCCATAATCAGATTGCTCATGTTCCCGAACAGCGAGGTAATAATTGCGGTAATGGTTAGATCCCCTTGCCAAAAAGCGCTTGTATCCGTCCACTGCACCGCGGCGGCGACAACCAGATTAACAGCGGAGATTGCCAAAATGCTAACAATAATCGCCTTGGTGATCGTTTTCTTCGGTTCAATCACATCTGCGCTATAGTTGCCGATAATTTCCCAACCGAAAATCGCCCAAAATAAAATCAACAAAGAATAGCTAAAATCAGCCGGATTAAAGCTGGTGGCGATAACCATCTCCTTCGGATGATCCAGCAGGCTTTTGACTCCACCGACAAATAGGACAAGTGCTGAAATAATCGACATCGCAAATGCGATTTTGCCAAGCACATTGATTCGTGCCAGTAAAAAAGTGATGCAGACAGGCAATAGTATGTAACTGACCGTTAATGATGAGGCAAAATTCAATTTTTCAATGTATTGTCCGGCTGTGAGCAGTACCGCGGCGGCCCCGAACGTAACACCGATAATGAGATAAAAAGCGGCCAGCCGTTTCACATAAGTACCAAAAACATGCGCAATAGCAATCGTTGCCCCGCCATCTCCTGGAAACTGAATGCTAATAAAACCAAAAATAAATGCCACCATAAAACTGATCATGATCATAACAACCCATGCCAGAATCGCCCATTCCTTGGCAATGTTGAATACAATAGGCGGTAAAATCAAAATGCCCGACCCGAGCAAGGGTCCGATAATAAAGCCGCTGAGCGCAAGCGCACCCATTTTGTTCTGTTTCACTGTGTTGCACCTCTCGATTAAAATACTATAAACACTAGGTATCCTAAGCTCTGAACCCTATCTGAATTATACAGATTGGATTTCGCGGTGCGTTACAACATAAAATGCACTATTCGTTATCGATTCAATCGATAACAAATGAACTGCCTGACCGATATTGCAAACGGCAGCACGAGTTGCCAGGCAGGCGCATACGCAGGACAATACCACTATAAACCGCGACTCAACAATTTCGGCTGCCGTTGCCCCTGCACGGCCGCTTGGCACCTGAACAATTTTAATATGGTAAAATACAAGTGTTAGTGGGTGAAACGGTACAAGTGCAAGTGGTGGAACTCAAGCGGGCGTTAGTTTGAAAACAAAGCAGTATAGGAGGTGCACAGCGCATGACATTTCAGCAAATGAAATATATCGTCGAAATTGCAAGATGCGGCTCCATTAACCGGGCGGCAAGCAAATTATATGTTTCGCAATCCAGCATCAGCAGTGCGCTGAAGGAGCTTGAAGCAGAATTAAACATCACCATTTTCAAACGAAGCAATCAGGGGGTTGAGCTAACTCCCGAGGGCAGACAGTTTCTAAGCTATGCAACTTCCCTGCTGGAACGCAAGGAATACATCGAAAATTTGTATACTTCGCCCTATGTGGAGCCGGAGGTGCAGTTTTCCGTATCGACTCAGCGTTATCCGTTCGCAGTAGACGCCTTCGTTAGCCTCGTCAATCAAATGAATAATCCCCGTTTCAACTTTACGATCCGGGAAACCAGCATGGACAAGGTTATTGATGATGTATATACATCGCTATCTGATTTGGGGGTGATTTTCACATCCAATTTGACGGAAAAATTTATAAAACGCTTGTTGCATGTTCGCAATATAGAATTCCACCTCGTGAAAAAAATTCAACCATGTGTCTATGTGCGAAAAGGTCATCCGCTATCGGGAAGAAAGTCGCTCAAAGCCGAGGAGCTCAACGACTATATCTACATGGCTTTCGAGCATAAACAGGGGGAGTCGATCGATTTTGCCGAGGAGTTCAATGTAATGCCTGCCCGGCAGCCAAACCGGACCATCGTGGTGAATGACCGGGCAACGGCAGTCAACATTGTATGCAATACGGATGTCGTCTCTACCGGGAGCGGGCTGCTGGTCGAAGCGTTTATGGACGGCCGCATCATGTCCATTCCTCTGGAGGACTACGGGGACATGATGCGGTTGGGATGGATCAAGCTCAAGGGGCGGACGCTAAGCGCAGAGGCAGAATTGTTTATTGCTAAATTGAAAGTTTCAATCGATAATGCGATCACATTCACGGAGAAAGTAAGAAAGAAGCGAGGCGCAAACCAAGCAACAACCTTGAGGCCTGGGCGAAAGTCGCAAGCCCAGTCATGCGTTCAGCCCAGCTGCCGCCGCCCGTTGGACGGCGCTGCCAGATGTGTTCGGAATAGGCCTGGAATGTCCAGCAATGTCCAGCAATGTCATGGCTGTGTTTTACGTTTTCACCGCTCCGGCCATTGCCCCGCTTACAATGAAGCGCTGCAGGAAGATGTACAAAATAACAAGCGGAAGCGTAACAATTAAGATTCCACATGCCAATAGAGGCCAGTTGTTCATGTATTGCCCATAAAACGAAAATAACCCTTTGGTCACCGGCTGATACGACGGATTGGACAAATAAATAGTCGGTCCAATGATATCGTTCCATATCCCGATTGCCGTCAGTATAACGCCCGTTGCAAGCACCGGCTTCATGAGGGGCACCAAAATCAGGCTCAGAAATTTGACATAACCGCAGCCATCGATCGCCGCAGCCTGATCCAATTCTCTGGATACCGATTTGATATAACCTGTAAACATTAGAAAGGCAATCCCTGCGCCTGTTGTCTTCAACAAAACAAATCCAAACTGGGTATTATAGAGCCCCAACTGGTTAATTAATGCAAACTGCGGGATAAGCGGATTCGGCAAATACATCGAGATGAGGAAAAACACGTAGAAAAAGGTGCTGAACTTCACGTATCCTCTGGCGATCGGGAAAGCGGCAAACACCGACAGCAGCAGGGTAAAGAGCGTTGCACTTCCAGTATAAAAAATACTGTTCCATAAATATTGGGAGAAATCCCCCTTATCCCAAGCCTCCAAAAAGTTCTCATAGCGAAAACTTTCGGCCACCGCAACCGGGTTCATAATATATTCACTCTGCGACTTCATGGACACATTAAAGAGATAGAATAGCGGAAACAAGTAGAGTACGAGCATAAACAGCACAATGGCGTAGCTTAGCCCTCTTGTTGTTTTGGACTCGCTCATTTACATATCCACCTCTCTTTTGCGCAAATAATACAAGGCAACCATTGAAACAATAAAGACAAACACAAACTGAACCATCGCCACCGCGGATGCCAGACCGTAGTCCGCCCTGCCGGAGCTGAAGGCTGTGCCAAACACATCAAACGCTAGCGTAGTCGTATTGAATTTCCCGCCGGTCAACACATAAATAATATCGAAAGTTTGCAGCGCCCCGATAATGGACAGCAGCATATTGACAGTAAATGAAGGAGCAATCATAGGAAAAGTGATGTTCTTGAACGATTTCCAGCCTGCGGCCCCATCCATGTAACCCGCCTCGTACAAATCCTTCGGAATCGATTGCAGACCCGCGAGAAAAATAATCATGGAATAGCCCATGTACATCCAGATTTGCACGAAAATAATCAGTTCAAAGGCAATATTGTAATCGCCAAAAAAGTTGGAGCTGGTGCCAAACCAATTGAGAATGGCCTGTGCAGGCCCGCCTAGCGGGTTGGCAATGAGCTGCCAGATCAAGCCCGATACGGTGACGCCCAGCACAACAGGCAGAAAGAAGACAGCACGGTAGAACACATCGCCTCTCAATTTTTTGTTGATGATGATCGCCATGATCAAGCCGACCGCATTCTGAATAATGACCACCGCGAAGGCAAAATAAATTGAGCGGCCTGCAGATGCAAGCCGATCGCTTGCGTTGGAAGCCGTGAAGAAGGTTTTATAGTTTTCCAAACCGATAAAATTCCAGGATTGGCCGGGAATTCCCGTTGCATCGGTAAGCGAAAAAATAACGGTAACCATGGAAGGGCCAAAACCCAGAAATATATACAGCAACAACGGAATTCCCAACAACAGATACGGCAATAACCTTGCCGTTCCTTTCCCAAAAGGATACATGGCTTTACACCTCTTTATTTAAATTGTGCAAAAAAAAGTGTGCTGGACGATCCTATCAATCACCAGCACACTTTCTTTCCTGCTGTAACCGAGGTTACTTCGGCGCGGCCGCGTCCCAATCGGCTTGCGATTTCTCAGCCAGCTCAATTGGCGTTTTGAGCGGACCCGCCGGAGCCAAAAACTCCGCATGCACACTGGCTTCACGAATGTATTGCCCCAGGTTGGGACGATTGATGAACAACTGATCCCAAGCAAGCTTGAAGTTATTCATGTAGGGCTCAAGCTCACCAACAAATTTGCTCTCCAGCTTCACATTTGGCTGAGTAGGCAAGAAACCTGCTGCATTAACAAACTCTGTATAGTTGTCAGGTTGCGAGAGCATTTCCAGCCATTTGACTGCATAATCTTTGTTTTTGGCTTTTTCCAAAACCATCCACGTCATATCGTACTTGCCTGCCAGATCTTTATTGTTCGCAGGGTTATTGCTGCCCGGAATCGGGAAATAGCCATAGTTCAAATCCGGATTCGCAGCATCAATTGTTGTCGCATCCCAAGTGCCGTCAGCAATCATCGCTACACGCTCCGTAGTGAGCAGGCTTGGCAGTGTACCGTAGTCAATGCCCATAAATCCATTGATTGCGTTGTCCATCAAAATTTGTGCCTTCTCCAATACTTCCAGGTTCACAGGATCGGTCAGTTTCGTTGCGCCTGTCCACAATCCCTTGATATAGGCCAGTTGATCGTCATGAACGGATGCCTGCAACCCTTGTACGGCAAGATTAAGCGGCCAGACGTCCTTGCCACCGAAACCGATTGGCGTCACGCCATTATCCTTCAGGGTCGCCATCACGTTCAGCATTTCATCCCATGTTGTAGGGACTTCAAGGCTGTATTTACTGAAGATATCCTTATTGTAGAACATGCCTGTAAACGAAACTTTCCCCATGTTGATGCCATATACTTTATCGTTATAAGTCATTGCGTTCGCAACATCGACCGGATTGTAATGCTTGATAAAATCCTGATCGCTCAGATCAGCAATCAAGCCGCCATCGATCCATTGTTTCCACAGCGGGTCTTCCGCTCCCACAGACCATTCCTCAGGCGCCCCCACAAAGCTGAATTTCAACGGAATAATATCAGCATCCGTAGCATTCATACGCGTCTGCATTAATTGGTCGTATGTAGCATCGGCAGGCACTGTCGTATATTCGATTGTTACGCCGGGATGCTGGTCTTCGAATTTTTTATTAAACGCTTTAATGTAATTGTTAATGTTCTCTTGCTGCCAATGAATGATTTTCAAAGTGACTTTCTTATCTCCGCCGCTTTTTACGCCAGGCTTCTCACCGCTGCCTGTTCCTTCGCTTCCTCCGCTCCCGCCACTGCAAGCTGCAAGCACAGTAAGCAATACGAATGCAAGTAATAACGACACTCCCTTTTTAAACATACAAATCCCCCATTCAGCTAATTGTTTGTGAAAAAACAGCTTTCGAAACCGTTAACGAAAGCGGTTTCGTAACTTAACTACTATTATGTATCCAATTTACTGATTTTGTAAAGTATTTTTTTATTTTTTGTTCGAGAAAATCATTAATTTTGAGAAAAGACAATTGAAAACCCCTTGAAAAGCGGGTTTATTGACGAAATGCGATATTTGCCATAAAATAAAGTTAAATCATTGAACACGATGACCTAAACCGCTTTAGTATGTGGAGGAATACATGAACATAAAAACCATTGCCAACATGGCTGGCGTCTCAGTCGCCACTGTGTCCAAAATCATAAATAACTACACGGATGTCAGCAACGAGACCAAACAAAAAGTGCTTAAAATTATGCACGAAACAGGATACCGCCCCTCATCTTCAGCCAAAACATTGGCGACCAAGAAATCCAATTTGGTGGGCGTTGTATTTGCAGGAAAGCTGAATGTTGATTTCAACCATCCTTTTTTCGTAGACATTATCAATGTTTTCAAAAAGCAAATTGGCTTGCTCGGCTATGACCTGCTGTTTTTTTCGAATGAGAAGTTTTTAGACAACGGCGAGGATTACTTGGCGCGTTCCAAATACTTTTCGGTTGACGGATGCATCATTATTGCCGGAGATGAAGTGGAAAGCAGTGTTTACGATCTGGACTCCAGCAGCATCCCTTGCATCGGCATCGACATTGAATTAACAGGCGAAAACTCCAGTTATATTATGTCGGACAATGATAAAATATCATCTAAAGTTGTTGAGCTTTTTTACTTGAACGGCTATCGCAATTTAGGATTTATCGGTATTGAGCGTCCATCATTGGTGATGAAAGAACGGGAGGAGGCTTTCGCCGCCTCGCTGAAAACCTTCGGTTTGCCAGTGCATCCGGAATGGTTTATTTACAGTAAGGACTACACGGAAGAGGATGGTTATCAGGCAGCCAAATCGTGGATAACAAAAGGAGTTTTGCCTGAAGCGTTGTTTGCGGCGACTGATCTTGTTGCCTTCGGAGCGATGCGGGCGTTCAAAGAAAGCGGTCTCCGCATTCCGCAAGATATCGCGGTCATCGGATGCGACGACATTGACGCCTGCCGCTACACCGATCCGCCATTGTCCACGATCAAGCAGGACAAGCAGAAGATCGGACGTTTGGCTGCAATGGTGCTGTTCGATCTGATGAACAAGCAAATTGAAGCAAGCTCGATCAAGGTAGAGCCTGAACTGGTCATCCGGGGCTCCTGCGGCCTGCCTGAACAATATTAAACCAGAGAAGATCTCCTTAAGGGGATCTTCTTTTATTTTGCATAAAAAAACGATTATAGGTCTAAAGGCATTGATTAATACTTTTAAACTACTTATAATTTTACTGGTTGAGGAATAATATGGAATCTACTAAAAAACTATTTAATAAAAAAGGTGGCTTTCTAAGTATGATATGTCTTAAATGCCAACAGAAAATTATAAGCGAAAGTATCTTTTGCAGCTTTTGCGGAGAAAAGGTAGTAGAGGTCATAAAAGAGGGATTAATAGAGCCAGTTAAACCTCTTCCAAATCCCACACTTAACATCGAACCCCCATCAGATGTGGAGACACCAAAGCCAGCGCCCAGCCCATTCAAGAGTTATGATACTTCTGAGCGAGTTGATACTGAAAGGATACCGAGCGGCAGACGCAGCAAAGTAAAATTATATATTCTCTCGGCTTGTTCTCTGCTAATTATTGCTACTGTAATTGTATTTAATCCGGCCATGCCTTATCAAAAATATTCCCACGCAAAGTCCTTAATGTCGTCTGAGCGTTTCGACGAGGCTGCGCTACTCCTTATAGATCTTGGGGACTATAAAGACTCGTCTGCGCTAATTCTCGAAAACGATTATCTTCATGCCAACTACCTGAAAAATAATCAACAGTTTGAACAAGCTATTGCGTTATTTGAGCAACTGGACACATATAAAGAAAGTATGGAACTACGCGTTCAATCAGAATTTTTGCATGGAAAGACTTTATTAGAAGCTGGGAACTATGCTGAGTCATTGGAATATTTGCTGAAAAATCGAAAACATGAGGAAAGTGTGCAGCTTATTCGGGAAGCTCAGTATCAATTGGGAAAGCAGCATATTGAACAAACAGATTACAGTTCCGCGTTCAGAGTTCTCGGCAAAATCAAAACTTATAGAGATACAGCCCAAATCTTAGATAAGGCATATTATTTGGTAGCAGTTCGCAAGTACGAGGAGGGTGACTTTAAATCAGCCAAATTTCACTTTTCGAAGAGCAATGGATACGATGATGCAAAAAAATATTTGGATAACATCGATATTTTAAATACGTTCCAGGGAACGTGGGGAAATGAGGACGGTTTTCAAAATATTATTTTTTCTGGCAACCAAATGGCCTACGTGTTCTATCCAGGGTATACCAAACAAAGCGTCATTTCTTATCCCGTTTCCCTTGTCAATAATGAGATGCATGTTAGTTCAAAAGTCTTCATTGTAACTGATAACAAATTAATTAATATCAAAGACAATAAAGAATTTACGAAAATAAGCCATTTCACTCGGATCCCAGAGGAAAAGCTGCCCCCGGCTATTGGAATGACAGCAAATGAAGCAAGAAATACGAAATGGGGCGTGCCAACTAAAATTAATAAAACAAAAACCAAATTCGGGGAAACTGAGCAATGGGTATTTAGCGGGTTTCGATATATCTATCTTGATGACGGTATTGTGACAGCAATTCAGGAATAAGCGCCAAACAAGGCAGCAACTTGTACATCAGTTGTTTTTCGGGGGCAAATAATTGTACAATGAAAAAAAAGATATTGCTTGCACGTGGGCTCTTTTTAGAAATCAGTGCTTGACTATAGAGAGCAAGAGCAGCGAAGGATAGCAGGGATGCCGGAAAAACGAAGTGGTCGCTTTTTGATGCCGGATTTCAACCGTTTAAGAATCAATTGTGAAATCCGGCTTCGAATGGCGATTGAAGGCACCCTGACTATCCGCAGCGATTGTCTAGCGAACTTGTCAACCACGGCTTTTGATTTGAGCCTGTACATGTCTCATACAATTTATTACGAAGGGAATAGTGCCCATGAACTTGCGAATGGAACAGCTGGAACGTAGACTGGTCGATCAACATCATAAAGATTTGTTCCTGCAAACGAAACATACCTTGACTGCGATCGATGACCTTGCTGATCATCACCGCCGCTTTCAGTCCATGCAGGCGATTAGCGGGGTAAGAATTGTAGGTTCGGAAGAGGCATTATTTTATGAGACACTGACACAGGTCAAGGAAGAAATCGTCACCACTCTGGAAAAGACGCTTGACGATCTTGAGCATAAAGGCGACAAACACTACAATAAAAACTTCAAAGATGGCGTGGAATAATCGCCGGTTTGTCCTATAGGAATGAGGAGAGGGCTTCGCAAGAAGCTCTCTTTATTCTGGAAAATTGCTTTAAACAATAGACCGCTCTCTGTTGGCAGAGAGCGGTCTATTGTTCACTCATTCGGATAGGTCTCTTCCAGAAACTCGATTGTCTGATTGATCAGCGCTTTTAAAATATCGACATCAATGTCCGATACTTTGTTGATGTACACGCAAGCTTTACCTTCGGTATGTTTGCCAAAGTCCGCTAACAATGCGGCACGCTCGTCGCCCGTGGCAAAGTATAGGCTGATTTTCGCTTTTCTGGGTGAAAAGGCGGCGAGCGGCGCATCCCCTTCATGACCGGAATTGTATTTGTAATGGTAGGATCCAAAGCCGATAATGCTTGGTCCCCACATTTTCGCGGGATGGCCTGTCGTTTCCGTAAATATGTCCAATAGCTTATATGCATCTTCTCGTTTTTTTAGATTTTCGATATTTTCTATAAACTCGATGACACTGTTTTCAGTTTCTTTTGTTTTCTGCTCGTACATCGGCGGATGCCACCTTCCTGGGATGTGGGACTATGAGATACTATGAGATACATGCTGCCGCGTGCCATGCAAGGCAATGATTAGATCACAGGGGAAACGGAATCTTCCGCTCTGTTTCTTCCTTTCCATCATATCATGAAATGCATCTAGACGGGCTCAAATCATCCGCGATTTCAGCTGTATTTCGCATGTGCTGTATCGGTAAATCCGTCATATCATTGTCCTGCTCCGGACGGTCCTGGCTGTGAGGGGGACGCGCTTGCACTAGGTGTGCTATTGCTCGGCATATCCTTGTTTGGCACAGTTGATCCAGACATGGCGTTGGCATCCTTCTCTGGGGCCTCCCCCTCAACCGCCGATTGTCCAGCCTGCCCTTCTTGTCCCTGCTCCATCTGCTTGTCCAGTTCGCTTAACGGCCCCTGGTCCCCGTCTCCCGCCTGCCCAATTATTCGATCGCCAATGATCAGCATGATAAGCACCGGAGCAAAGGTCAATCCATCCACCAGAATATAGCTCCAAGGATGACGGGCGATGATTCGGTACCATTCACTGTTGGCCAAAAACATCACTTCCAGTCCATACCACAGCGCGACAAGCATGCAAACATAAATATAGCGTTTCATCCCAGGGCTCCCTTCTCCGCATCATCCTGACTAGTTATTGTATAATCTGTGAAGTCCCGCCAATGTCTATGCACGGACAGAAATCGTTCCACCTTCATCTGATCCTTTTTTTACAACCACAACTGAATAAATCGCCTCCCGTCCAAGCCATACTAACAGCATCTGGAAGGGGAGGTCTTACATGGAACAGCAAACCGTTATTTCAAACCGTCAGATGATGGCGATCGTAACGCTCGCAACCGTGGGAACCTCAAGTTTGTATGCCCCTGCCACGCTTGCTCTCTATGCAGAACGCAATTCATGGTATCTCGTTGTTGTCGGAGGGATGATCGGCGTATTCAACATCTATTTATTTGTTTGGCTGAATCGTCTCTACCCTGACAAAAATCTGATCACGATCATTACGCATCTGCTCGGAAAATGGATTGGAGGCGCGCTTGCGCTCGTTTATATCTTTTTTTTCATGGATCTTGGAACTTGGGTGCTGAGGGAGTTTTCCCAATTTTTTGTTATCGCCCTTGACCCGACCATTCCTATCATTCTGTACCTGATCGCAGGCGGAATTATGTGCGGTTATGCCGTTTACATGGGGCTTGAAGTTTTTGCGAGGGTTTCTGAAATTATTTTTTTCGTAACGACATTCGTATTTCTTGCCATCTATGCGGTGCTGGTTAACCAGTATCATCCCGAATATTTGCTGCCTGTTCTTGAGCATGGACTCATCCAGCCGTTAAAAGGATTAATGGTTCCTATCTCATGGTTTGGCGATTTAATGATCATTTCCATGCTGCTTAACCATCTTCGCAAAACCAAACAAACGCCCTACTATATTTCGGGGACGATCGGCATCATTATAATCATTTTGCTGCTGTCCGTCTTGACGTGCACGATGTCATTGGGCGGCGAAGCAACGGCGACCTTCACTTATCCAAGCATCAGTTTGATCCAGAATATCAGTTTGTTTCGCAATATTGAACGCTTCGACGCGATACTTGTTGCCGTATGGGTAATGAGCTCGTTTGTCAAAATTACTGTCTATCTCTGGTCAGCTGTTCGGGGACTCACTGATCTGTTTTCCTTGCGCAATCCGCGTCTCGTTGTCTGGCCGCTAATCGCCGGATGTATTATATGCGCCAATTATAAGGCATGGGGGCTAATTGAAATTGCATTTTTCTATGACAAGTATGCCTGGTATTTTGTTATCTTCCAGCTCTTCGTTCCGACTGCTCTCCTGCTCGTCGCGCTTGGCAAGGAGAAGCTTAATCCAGATAAAAACAGGTGAATGGGATGCACAATAAGCAGAGTAAGGAAACATTGATTTCAAGCGACAGCATAGCCAATAACAAGCGGCTGGCCGAGCTGATGCAGAATGCAGACGATCTGATGATAACGGATATCTCGCCTGAAGGGGAGCAGCCGATAACCGTCAGCTATGTGAAAGGTCTGACTGATGAGATGAAGCTGGAAAGGCTAATTTTGCTCCATAGTCAGCACAGGGGAAAAATGCTGCCTCCTTATGAAGACAGCACGCCTTTGACCACGCTGGAGGAGGCTGCCGCACATCTTGCACTGGGTTACTCTGTGCTGCTGTTTCCCGCAGAAGGGCGAGGAGTTGCTATCTGTACATTAGGGGTGCAGCTGCGCAATGTAGAGGAACCGACCAGTGAATCGGTGTTAAAAGGAGCACGCAGTGGATTTACTGAAGCGCTGCAAAACAATATTGCTTTAGTCCGATATCACTTTCCCTCCACGAGTCTGAAAGTTGAATACTTGCAGATTGGGCGGTTAAGCAAACTGAATTTGGCCGTGCTTTCCCTAAGCGGTTTGACAAATCCGGAGATTGTTCAAGAGCTCATCCACCGGCTTAATGAGATTCCGGCGGATACAGTTGTCGGAAGCAACGAAATTGAGGAATGGATTACTGACAACCGGGGGACGATGTTCCCGTTGATTGAGTCGACGGAACGGCCGGACAGAGTAATCGGGGCGCTGCAGGATGGCCGGGTCGCTCTGATGATACAAGGCACGCCCTTTGTTTCAATGCTTCCGTTTACCTTCCTTCAGGCGTTCCAAGTGAGCGAAGACTACAACTGGAATTATTACATCGGTTCCCTGATTCGGCTGCTTCGCCTGCTGAGCGGGTTTCTCGGCCTGTTCCTTCCCGCTTTCTACGTCGCTACCGTCACCTTTCATCACGAGCTGCTGCCCACGCCGCTGCTGCAGAGCATTGCCTCGGCCAAGGAGCCGGTACCGTTCCCGGCAGTGATGGAAAGCTTTACGATGATGATTGCCTTCGAGATTATGCGGGAAGCCGGCGTTCGCATGCCACGGCAAATCGGGCAGGCCGTCAGTATTGTCGGCGCGCTTATACTCGGGCAGGCTGCCGTTCAGGCGGGAATTGTGTCGCCGATCATGGTCATTGTCGCCGCGCTGACCGGAATATGCACCTTCACCCTTCCACCGACAACCGTCAACTACGTCATACGGATCTTGCAATTTGTGATGACGCTGCTTGCCTCCATGCTTGGTTATGTCGGAATCATGATCGGAATGATTATGCTGATGACGCATATGGCATCGCTCCGCTCCTTCGGCGTTCCCTATCTAAGCCCGGCCGCCCCATTCGATCTGAACGGGCTGACGGATGTTGTTGTGAGGAGACCGCATACCTACAACAATAAGGTACCTCGGATGTTCCGGCCATTAAAGCAATTCCGCTTTCGGAGCAAACGGGGATGAAGATAATCAAGAAAACCATCCTGTTAATTGTTGTAGCAGGTCTTGTCCTGACCATGACAAGCTGCCGGGGAAGCCATGAGCTGAATGAGCTTCATATCGTTCATTCCATTGCCATTGACAAAGCGCCCAACGAGAAGGTTCTGTTAACCGCCGAAATCGCCAAGCTGACCGCTAGTGGCCAGCAGCCCAAAGGTATGCAGGATCGCACATTCTTTCTGTCGGCTGAGGGTGACAGTCTGTTTGAAGCAGGCCGACTGATCCGCGCCAAGTCGGACAGGACGCTGCTGTGGGGACACGCTGCAGTCATTTTGATTAGCCAGGCTGTCGCCAAACAAGGCATTGAAGATCAAATCAAATCCATCAGACGGTTAAGACAATTCCGCAACTCCACCCAAATCTATATTTCTGAAGATGATGCTTACAAAACCTTGCAGCTGCCAACCCCGATGGCCAGCATTAATTCACAGGTATTGCGAGGACTTACAGAGGGCGGCGTCAGTACGGCGCTGACACAGAAAGTGATGCTGATTGATGTGTATTCAGAACTGGTGAACCGTTACCGCGACTTGAGCATTCCCTCCATTCGGATTATCAAGGACAGGGAGCAGAATGAACGCAAGCTGCTCCAATCAAGCGGCCTGTATATCTTTCGGGGAGACAAGCTTGCCGGCCTGATGGGCCCTACCGAAACAATGGGTTATCTGCGCTCCTTTAACAAAATGGTGGGTACAACCGAAACACTGCCCTGCGGCGCCGGCAAGACGATGACCTTTGAAAATATAAACAACCGCAGCAACATTCAAATCAAGCTGGATGAGCAAATGAAGCCGTCTGTCCGGATTGACGTCTATGCGAGCTTGAATTTGAACAGCACACAGTGCGACGAAGTGACCATTACGCCCAAAGTGATCGCTGACTGGGAAAATAAGCTCAACGAAGATATTCGCGCTGAAATCAACCAATTCATCCGCTTTTCTAAAAAGCATAAAAGTGATCTGCTCGGAATCGGGGAAAAAATCCATCGCAAATTCCCGAAACAGTGGAGCAGAATGAAAGAAGAATGGCGGGATACGTATTCATCCACCTCTTTCACCGTTGACGTTGAAACTAGAATCGACCATACCAACTTTATCTTTTAGCGGTCATCAAATGCGCCAATATGCTCCTCCTTCGAGACAATCAGTCCTTGGCTCGCGTGCCTGTTGAACACTTTTCAGGTAGGATTGTCTCCCTCGTTATGTTAAAATTTGGGTGACAACCATTCCAGACGCTGGAGGACAACATGAACCATCTAAGCCGAATTTTGAAATCCCATTATAATATTGATTCTGCAGCGATTGTACCGCAGCAGGGCGGCTGGGCAGCGCTGGCCTATAAAGTGACTGATTCCAGCCAGCATTACTTTCTGAAAGTGTATGAAAAAGACAGGTCGTCCACCTCCAAATGGACGGCCCTGATCGATCATTACGTGCCGATTATAGTCTGGCTTGGCAATAATAGCGGTTTGCAGGGCAAGCTGCCGCAACCCTTGCCAACAATCAGTGGCGCGTACAAATGCGAAGACGATGACGGCATTTATCTTCTGTACCGTTATATTGACGGGCAGACGATTGGCAATCAGCAACTGAACATGACGCAGGTTCGCCAGCTCGCTGGAATTATTGCCGAGTTGCACGGCTATGGAGCAAACCTGCCGCTGAACACTGCGGCGATCAGGGAAGACTTTGAGGTGTCGTTTTTGCAGCCGCTAAGCCGCGCATTGGATGAGGACAACGCTGACATTCCTCAAGCGTTACAAGAAATGATTCGTCCTTGGCTCAAGCAGCTGCGGAAGTTGACCGCAACCGTGGACACGCTCGCTGCCCAACTGAAGCACGCCAAATTAAACATATCGCTGTGCCATACAGACATCCACAATTGGAACCTTATGCAGTCTGGACAGCAGTTGATGCTGATTGATTGGGAAGGGCTTAAACTGGCGCCTGTTGAAGCGGATATGATGTCCCTCGTAGACAAGCCTTATTATGATGATTTTATCGGTGTCTACCAAAGCATCCGTCCGGAGTTTGCCATCCATTCCGAAGCTTTGCAGTTCTATCGTGCCAGACGCAAACTGGAGGATATATGGGAATTCATGGAGCAGTTGCTCTACGATAAGCAGGATGATCAGGCGAGGATGAAAACGCTGAACAGTTTGCGGAGTGAACTGCAGAGCATTTCCTTTTAATCTGCACGTCGTTGTTCGAACGTAGAAGCAAGAAGAAGCCAGCGGAGGGCGATGCCAGGAGCGACCGCTGAGGGCGATGCCAGGAGCGACCGCTGAGAGCGATGCCAGGAGCGACCGCTGAGGGCGATGCCAGGAGCGACCGCTGAGGGCGATGCCAGGAGCGACCGCTGAGCTCTCGGCTCGGGACGCAAGTTCGTCGCGGCGTCGCTCGCGAGTCGCGGAGGAGTTCAGCCCTTCGGGGCAGCGTAGGAGCGCAGCTCTACCGGGACGCGAGGGAGCGCAGCCTTCGGGGCGCGAGGGAGCGCAGACTTCGGGGCGCGAGGGAGCGCAGCTCTACGGGGCGCGGAGGAGCGCAGCTCTATCGGGGCGCGGAGGAGACTCGCGGTAGCAGTGTGAGGGGGCATAGCGGGCAGAAATCCTGCAAAAGTGCAGGATTTGGGGGCTGATTTGGACAATATGACGATGAATCCTGCAAAAGTGCAGGATTTTCTCATATATTAGTCCAATTCAAGATTTATTTATAAAAACTACTGCACAATCGCATCATTTTTCCCCAATGTCCTGTATGCGCGCGCCAATTCCTGCACATTTGCATTATTTCCATCGTAGCACCACCAATCCTACCTGAAGCTCAGCACATAGTAGCATTTTTAGGTCGCTTGTCCATGATATCCGGCTTGTAGCGGAGAAGGCGTATTTGAGAGGCACATCAGATCAAAGTCTTTCTCAATTGTGATGTAAAATACAAGGTTGGTAATGCTTCGAATGGTCTTGTTTGCCTGAAGCAATCGGGTTCCAAAATCCGTCTACCTGTCAGGCACACAGTGTACATTTTGGTACAAAGTCGGTTTGGGACTCACCCAGCATGACAACACCCGCTGCCGCATGTTAAGATCTTTAACAAAAGCTACAGCAAGGCCAAACTCTGCTTGCAGGGACATCTTGCAATGCTTGAGAAGCACAAGGCATTCCAACGTTCTGGAGGTATAGGAAAATGAAACGAACGGAAATCCACTTTGACATAGACACCGTACCAACTGCTTTTCGTCCCTATTTTGAAAATGCAATGATCTATGACAGCAGTTGTTCCGAGAATGCTAGGACACTGTATATCAGCGGAGCGAATAAGCTGTTTCTTAAAATCAGCAAGCAGCAAACGCTTCAGCGGGAAGCCGACATGACCGCATTCCTTCACCGCCTTCATGCTGCTCCGAAAGTGGTTGCATATGAATCCGACGGGGAGCATGATTATTTGCTGCTGGAAGCAGCGGAAGGCGAAGATGGAACAGCGCCAATGCATCTTGGCAAGCCCGCTCAACTAGCGGCCGCATTCGGCGAATATTTGCAAATGCTGCACACTCTTCCGACAGATGGCTGCCCCTACTCTGGCCGGACCAGGGAAATAGTGAAGGAAGCAGGTATCAGCGAGGCGGCACTCGCCACGTTAAATGAATTGAACTATACTCCTGCTGATCAAGTTATTATACACGGGGATTATTGCTTGCCGAACATTATTATGGATAACTTTGTCTTCAAGGGATTTATTGATGTGGGCTTCGGAGGAATTGGTGACAGGCATTATGATCTTTACTGGGGATTGTGGACGCTGCAATTCAATTTGAAAACCGATCAGTACAACGATATATTTCTGAATGCTTACGGAAGGCATCTCATTCATTCGGATGGTCTGGCATATTATACGAGGCTGGCAGAGTTATCGGACTAAAGGCACTGCAGCGCAGCGGTCTCCACTGCGGAATAAAACAAAGGAGAACGACACCTGATTGCCAACACATGGCAAAGGGGCGTTCTCTATTTTCCCGAAGGCACCGGACAATCAATTTGCTGCTGCTCGACATGCCTCTCACCCCATGCGCACATCGCATCCAAGATCGGCTTGAAAGACCAGCCGTATTCGGTCAGGGAATAGACGACTTTAGGAGGAACCTGATTATAAACTGTCCTCTCCACCATGCCGTCCCCTTCCAACTCGCGGAGCTGCTGGGTTAGCATTTTCTGAGTAATGTCCGGAATCAGCTTCTTCAACTCGCTCGTCCGCTTGTCACCTTTGTCCAGATGGCATAAAATGACGACTTTCCACTTGCCTCCGATGACATCCAATGTCGCTTCTACCGGAATGTTGTATGCCATACGACACTTCCCCTCCTTCTTCGCCTTATACTACCATTACGGCTGTGGAGAGTGCAAGATCCTGGCAGAAGGCTGCCTGATTATGGCTGAAACCCATCGCAGTTCCTTCATGATTTGACTTCAATTCATATCTGCTTTTCATTCACGTCTGCTCCTCCACTTCATACCTGCCTTTCATTACCCGCTGCGCATCCACTTCATGCCTGCTTTTCTCCAGCTCGCACATCTTCCTATACAATCCTTCCCTGCCAGTCAACTGATCATGTGTGCCTTCATCCACAATCGCGCCCGCAGTCATGACGATAATTCTGTCCGCCAATTTCTGAGCCAATGTCAACTGATGGGTGATGATGATCGCCGTCTTATCTGCAAGCCATGCCTCCATCGCTCCCAGCACCCGCTGCGCTGTGTCTCCATCCAGCGCGGATGTCGGTTCGTCTAGAATAATCACTTCGGCTTCCCTGACGAACATTCGCGCCAAGCCAAGCCGCTGCTGCTGACCACCAGAGAAACGACCGCCCCGCTCCCCAATTTCAGTATCATACTGCTCCGGCAGCTTCGCGATGTAATTGGCAATTTGCGCCTGCTCCGCTGCCTTCCTGATCCATTCATCGAAAGCGTCACAGCTGGCCAGCCGAATATTCTCCTTCACTGTGTCAGCGAACAGGTAAGGAAATTGCGTCAGGTACATCAAGCGCTGCTCGTTCCCTTCCGCCAGCTCGGCAGCCCGCTCCCCGTTAATCGTTATAGTGCCCGCAGTCGGCTGGATCAAGCCGCTGCACAGGTCGGCCAAGGTCGATTTCCCTGCACCGCTCGGTCCGACGACAACGACTGTCTCGCCTTGCTTCAAGGTAAGGTTCAAGCCTGCAATTACAGCAGTACCTGCTTCAGGCGGCTGGTAAAATACATTTTCACACGTAATCACATTATTCTCCGAACCAACTCCCGGGCGGAGCTTATCCTTGTTAGAGGTTCTATGTTCATCAGGTAAAACATGGTTTTCCGTCTGGCGCGGCGATGCTTTCTTAAAAGTCAGCAGTTCATAAATGCGCTGGAATGCGCCGCTGCCTTCATAAAGGCGGTTCCATTGACTGGACAAGCCAACGACCGGCCAAATAACCAGTTCGAACAGCAGGCTGAAGGTGACGATTGTGCCTGGGGTGAGCGAACCTTTAACAGCAGCCAGGCCAATGAACAGCAGCGCGCAAATATGCAACAAATAAAACAGGTTTTCTGAAACGCTGCCGCTTAATCCGCGTGCCATATCCAGTTTTCGCTGCAATTTGTTTAACTCCTTGCGCTTGTTGGCGATTTTGGCGATCAGCATGTCGGCCAAAGCATAGGTTTTCACCAGCGGCATCCCTTGCAGCAACTGCTGTGTCATCCCTCTGACCTCACTTTCGCAAGGCTGAATCTGTGCAGAGAGACGGCTTATCCGGCGATCGAACAATCTCCCGACTGCCAGCAGCACCGGGGCGCCGACAAGCGCGAACAAGGCAAGCACGACATCAATGTACAGCAAATAAACAAATGATGACAGAATGATAATAGCGACCGTCACAAACTCGATCGAAGCATCGACAAGATCGGCACCATGTTTGGTGTCGTCCTTCATGCGGGTCATCAGATCACCACTGTGGAACTTGCTCGCCTGTTCATACGGCATTTCATTCACTGCTGTGAACAAGTCGCCGGACAAATCCCGGTAAACAAGACCCAGCAGCAATCGAATCAAAAACTTATGCACAATCAGCACCAAAATTGCGGTCACCAGTAGAAAGGCTGCCCATTTAGTGAAGTAAAACAGCTCGGAGACTGTGCCCTCGAATACTGTATCGATAAAAAAGCCTTGCATGCTGGCAATCCCGATATCAAAAAGAACATCCACAGCGATTAGAAATGGAAAAACAAGCAGCAGAACACGGTACTTTTTTACATATTGAAAAATAAATGAAAGCTGGCGTTGCAATGTATGATTTGAAGCGGTCTCATGATTCACGCGGATTCTTCCTTTTCTCGTTCTTGATTTATTAACATTGTGTAGTACTTCCCCTGGAGCTGCATCAAACTTTCGTGCGTGCCTGCTTCACAAACTGTTCCCTGATCGACAAAAACGATAAGATCCGCCTTGTGGACAAGCGATAGCTTGTGTGTAATTAAAATGGTTGTTTTGTCTTTCCTTAACGTATGAAGTCCATGCATAAATTTCGCTTCGCTGATCGGATCCAGCGCTGATGTAGGTTCATCAAGCAGCATCACGGCCGGATTTCGCAGGAATGCTCTGGCCAGCGCAATACGCTGCCGTTCGCCCCCGGACAGCTGATGTCCCGCCTCACCGATCATCGTATGATACGAATGCGGAAGCTTTACAATCCATTCGTGAATGTCGGCTTGTTGTGCCGCGTACACGATTTCATCCTCTGCTGCATCAAGGTTGCCTAGTAAAATATTTTCACGAATCGTGCCTGTGAATACCTGGCTTTCCTGAGGGACATAAGCCGTGTGCGCCCGCCATGATGCAAGATCAAGACGAGATAATGGTACGCCATTGCACATCACGCTGCCGGATTCAAGCTCGTACAGCCGGGCCACCAGTTTTAAAATCGTCGATTTCCCTGAACCGCTTGGCCCGACAATTGCCGTCAGTTCACCGCCTCGGGCGGTCAAGGAGAAGTTATTCAACACAGGCCGATCCGCAGCATACGAATAATTAAGTTGCGTCATTTGAATGGAAACAGACCGATTATTTTCATTGAAATGGATTTGGTTCAATAGACTTGTCTCGTTCATAGCGCTTGAACCGCTCCTCCCCAGCGGCTCATCCTCCAAGCTTTGAATGGCAAAGAAACGCTGTGCGTGAGAGATGGAAGCGATCAACTCGTTCCAAATACCAGATATCGATTGGATGGGCCCTGTCAGCTTGTTGCTGGCAACCAGAAATGCGGCAAGTCCTCCTACATCCAGTTCGCCCCGCATGATCTGGTACCCTCCGAAACCTAAGATAAACAGCATACCGCCGAACATGAGCGTCCGATTCGCATAATCAACTAAGCCGTCATAACCGGCAATAACCAAATCGCGTTTCATTAATCGATGGAGCATCTTGTTATACTTGCCGGAGAACAGCGACCGCAGTGAAAGGGAGCGAATGCTGTGTGCCCCTTGGATAGCATCCTGCAGCACAATGTCCTTGCGCGCAGTTGTGTCATTGCGTTCATCATAATTCCTTCTGAGTCGTCCGCTCAGTGGATACGTCAGCAGCGGGAACGCCACAGTGAAGACGATCATCCCGAGCGTAAGCGGCAGGTTAAGCCAGCTGAAATAAGCAAATGCCACGGCCATTTGGAATAAATTAGTGAAGAACAAAACGAGCTTCTCATTAAGCCCCTTCTGCGTTTCCGATACTGAATCAGTCACACGGGCGGACAAGTCTGCACTATGAAAGCTTTCTAACTGCGACAGCTTTTTCGAAACAACCGTGTGCAGCATACGCAATTGCAAATCGCTTGTCGATTTGTTGTGAAAGGTAGCCTGCAGCCACACAACCGCAAGATTGTTCAAGCTTCCGGCAGCAATTGCTGCAAGACCTATAGCGAATCCGCTATAGATCATGTCCGTCGCCATATCCGCGGCTCCGCTTACGATGCGCCGTACCGACTCCATAATTCCCAGCCCGATGACCGTGGAAAGCAGCGAAGCGGCAATAATAAGCGCGTACCAGGCCAAATACGGTTTGGATAAGGTCAGCAGCCGTACAAAAGTTCTGAAAGTTGAATAAGATGTAGACGCATTCATTGCAAGTATTCCCCTTATTATCGTTAATGTGTTACATTATGACAGATAAGGACGACTAAAAATTAACCGTTCTTGCTGTTTTGACGACTCAGGAGGGAATACCATTGAAGCCTTATGACATCAAGCACATTCTTGATGCAAGCATGGATTATATTGAATCACAGATTGAACAGAAGCTGACACTCGACATGGTGGCAAATGCCGTTCAACTGTCCAAATTTCATTTTCATCGGCTGCTCAAAGCCGCTACTGGCCAGCCCGTGATGCACTATATTCGCTCCCGCAAACTGGCGAGAAGTTTGGCCGAATTGTCCGACACCTCCCTATCGATTATAGAGATTAGCCTTCAATACGGCTTCGACTTTGAGCAATCCTATATCCGGGCTTTCAAGAAAGAATTCGGCATTACCCCCGCGCATTTCAGAAAGCATGGCCGCCAGGAACTTAAAATCGTTGAAAAGATGAACAGTTCCATGGCATCCAATCTTAGCGGTTCCGTCATTTTCAAACCAATCTACGTGCAAAAACCTACCAGCTATCTGGTAGGCCTGAAAAAAATAATCAGCTATGCGGACAATGAACAAAACTGCACTTCCAATCAGCACGGCAATTTGTTTTACAATAATTACAGTTCCTTAATTGAAAACAAGGTACATCATCCCGACAAATATATTGGGTTTACGCGTGAATTGGACGACGTGCAGAGCTACTACTTGCCTTCGATGGAAGTGCATTCCCTGGCCACGATTCCCGACGGGCTCGATTTTGAAATCGTACCGGCGAACCAATACGCCGTATTCAAATATATTTGCAATTTTCATCCGATGAACCTGACAATTCACCATCTTGATGAAATTTGGACCTTTATCGATGAATATTGGCAGCTTCATTCAGATTATGCAAAAGCCGATTGCTACTATTTTGAGTCAA
Source organism: Paenibacillaceae bacterium (assembly GCA_004134985.1). Lineage (GTDB taxonomy): Bacteria > Bacillota > Bacilli > Paenibacillales > Paenibacillaceae > Paenibacillus_D. Next base: position 67,272 of record REGQ01000017.1, read on the forward strand.
TTGATTCGAGTTATGCTAGTGAGGATTACGGTGAGGTCGATATCTATATTCCGGCAAAAGCGATTGGCAAAACAGCAGGGACGGCTGCGATTGACGAGCATTGATGAATAGCCGTACAAGCCATTGCTTTCAATCAGTACCGCATGGTCCATCTTCAAATTACTGCAGCTTCGCTACGCTAACCGCAATTTTCTCAATTTGTGCGCTGCTCAGCGAGCCGTCAGGTGAACTGATCGTTACGGTGCGATCATCCAGTTGGAAGCCGAGCATTGGTGTTTCATCAGGCGTATACCACTTGGCCGTTACGCCATTGGACAGCTTGACGGACTTGGATTCATAGTCAGAGGAGTAGTCTCTTGGAGAGACGTTGACCGTCATATGCTTGAAGAGCAAGTTCACGCCATCGCTGGAAGCCGCAGCTTTAACATAACTGTCTCCCGCAGCCATCTGTCCAGGCGCATAAGCTGTTTCAAACGATTCAAACTCGGAATACGCCTGCTTGATCACTTTGAGCTGCGCTTCGGTGTATACCACTTTTGTCCATTGATCAGATGTACCCGGTCCAGCTTCCTGCTTCGCATCAAGCAGCACCTGATTATGGGCAGCGTCATAAGTTACCTTCACGCCAAGTGTTTCGGATATAGCCCGGACAGGCAAATAAGTCAAATTGTTATACGTAATCGGCGCCAGCTTGCTGCCATTGCCGTCCTTAGGCGTGTAAGCTGAGCCATTCACTTTAAAGCCGATATCATGATTGAGATAGGCGTTGATCTTCTCCAGCTTCGTTCCTGCGTAGACACCTGCTGCCCCAGTGACGGTCATGCCCAATACGACTAATGATAAAAGTGTTTTTTTCATCGTGAATCTCTCCTTTAATGAATTTTCTCTAGAATAGAGCGTTATTTAAAATCAATAATTTGTGTGACAATCAGGTTTTCGTTATCCTCAATGGTAATACCGAGCCTCGTACTGGACGAATTCCAGCTTAACGGATATAACGGATAATAAGTAGGGCCAACCGGGGAGACTTCCCCAGACACGGAATCGAAAATATAAACGCCGTTCATCCCTCCTTGATCCTCGGTATATACCGCAAAGGCCAGTCTCGCTGAATTCGGGGACCACGCCACATAAGGCAGCACATCGCCTTTGCCAATCAGGGAACCTTGCAGATGCCCTGTCGTGTCGTAAACGAGAAGCTCCGTTTCCGATTTGCCGCTGATTCGGGAGGTTGAAGCTGCAATCGCTTTGCCGTCCGGCGACAATGTGAACGAGTCGATATTAGCCGCAAGCTCGGTCGGCCTGGACTGCGATGGCGAAAATCTTTTCAGACGGCTGTTCGCATCTACGTAATAAATGTATCCATCGGCCGCACTGAAATGCACAAAGTTATCGACGTCCTGGTCTTCAAGCTCCAGCTTCCGATACGTCCCGTCAACGAAAATCTGCCAAATATCCCCCCGGCCATCCATAGATCCTGCAGCAAGTACATAAGAGGTGTTGTCCAGCCATCCGCCGACTTCCATATAATTAGCAATCTCAATTTGCCGGCTTGTGCCCACAGCGATATCCTTTATACTGTTGACTGCCGCATACTTGTCCTCCCATAGCTGCACGAAACTGAACTTGCCGTCCGGTGAAGGAAATTCTTTTATTACCCTATCTGCCGACTCGTCCGACTGATCGTCCACACTATGCTGTTCACCTGTTGCTAGATCAAAAATTGACCATTCATATGCGTACTCCGCTTCTTCTACCGGTGTAGCTTCCTTCGTCAACCGGGTGGTCATCACTCTGACAACATGATCGGAGAGCCACTTTTCGATATTCGCTCCTTTAATCTGGTGAATCCGTTCGATGGCTACGCCTTGGACAGCCGCTCTGTCCTCGCCCTTCACAACCGTCAGCTTGCGCTTGCCGTTCCCTGTCTCCGCCCCGCTGCCGCCTGACGCCGGAGGCGCCGAATCACCGGGCTGACATCCCGCCAGGATGCTTATCGACAATGTGACAAGGGCAAGAAGCTTAACTATTTTTTTACCTGTCATAGCGCTCATCCAGATCCTCCTGAGGGTTATTTGCTTGCCGGTCAAACGGATTCCCCGTGGCTGACCATCTACGACAATCCATCCTGATATCATGTCGAACGCTGTCTGTCCTGATGAATTTGCCGATGTTTGTCTCGCCGTCCAGCCTGACCGCCATGCTTCAAGGATTCTCTGTTCTTGTTAAATATAGAACGAGAATATTTCGTCAACATATCCGGGTTGTAACAGACTTGTAAACAATGAGCGTGAAATGCTTCATGAATCTTGCTCTGCCTCAGAGCAGCTGGCATGGTAGATTCTGAACTTTTAGAACTTTGGGATTCTGGAATTCCGGGCTTATTCAGCCCTGTCTCCTTCATCTGTGTAAAGGAGCGGCAGCTGGAGCACGAACTTTGAACCCTCCGGTCCGCTCGCAGCAAGCCACACCGCCCCCCGTTGCTTCTCAGCGAGGCTGCGCACCAGAGACAAGCCAAGGCCGGTGCCGCCGCTTGCTCTTGATCGATCGCCGCTCACTGTATAGAACGGATCGAAAATTCGTTCCGCCGCATCCTGCGGAATTCCGATCCCGGTATCGGCGACCTCAATGGCCATGCAGTTGTCACCTGTGGCATTGGCTGCAATATAGTTGCGAATGATTGCCTTCCCGCCAGGTTTATTATATTTAATCGCATTGTCCAATAAATTGATGACCATATGCATTACATTCTCGGGGTCTGCCCAAGCTTCACCTTCGATCAGATTTTCTTCGACTGTTACATCGCGGCTATCAGCTTTGCCCCGCAGCCTGCTGACCGCTTCCTGCAGCAGCGGACGGATCGAAACAGCTTCCGCTTTCGTCTCAAAGTCATAAATATCCATCGCCGACAGCTGCAGTGCCTTCTCCACCAGCGCATAAAGCCGCTGAGCCTCCATTCCGATTCGTTGACCGGCCTCATCCAGCAGTCCCGGGTCGTCACGATACATGTTCAGCAAATCGGCATAGGCAATAATGGAGGTCAGCGGTGTTTTCAACTCGTGGCTGATATTGCCAATAAACTGCTTCTGCTGCTGCTCCAGTTGCTGCAGCCGCTCCACAGCTTCAAGCAGCTTGCGCTTCTCCTCGTTAAGTTCGCCGACCGATGACGAGATGCTTTCGCTCATTTCGTAAATCCCGTGTGCAAGCTCGCCCAGTTCATCATTACGCACGACCGATGGCGCAGCTATAAAGCTGCCGTGTCCGATCTGTCTGGCATCGTCGTTCAAACGCTCGATCACATTAACTTGACGCCGAACGTACAAGTAACCGATTAGAAAACCACAACCCAGCACAACTGCACCGGTAACAAGAAATAGTGTCTGAATCCGGGAATAAAAAGCATTCTGCTCCGCAAGCGAGGTATGAAACTGTATCGTGCCCAGGCGCTGCTCCGCATCATACAGAGGCGCCAAATACAACAGTTGGTCGCCTTCTGTAATATAGGCGGACTGCCCTTTCGCCGTATATGCGAGCGCATCGCTGGCATCCGCTTTGGGCTGAAATGGCAGCGATGTGCCTGCGAAGGTGCCGTCCAGTGTGTAGAGCGTCACCGCCATCCCGCTCTGGGTGCCCAGATCAACCGCCAAACGCTGCCCGCTTTGTTGCATGAACGTATCCGGCGACTCCCGCCTGCCAGTCAAGTAATCGTGCCTTACTCTGAGATTGGCGACTTCCGCCTGTTTTGCAAAAGACTGCTCCAAACGTGTCCGCTGATCTTCCCGAATACCGTTCAATACCAGCAAACTCAGACAGGTCAAAGTAAAGGCCAGCAGCACGACGAGCAGCAGCGATATTTTGACCTTCAGACCGAAGCGGCTGCCTGCGCGCGCAGCTCCCGATGTGCGGCGCAGCGATCTATGCGCCTGATGCGACTCAGCATGACGACGGTCCGCCCATCCTTTCTTCATCTATGGCGTCCCCGTACTCTTGTAGCCGATTCCGTACACCGTCTGAATGATGCCCTGAAGATCGCCCAGCTTTTTGCGCAAGCGCTGCACATGGATATCGACCGTTCTGGTGCCTCCGGCAAAATCCATATTCCACACGAGTTCCAGCAGCGCCTCGCGCGAATAGACCCGCTCGGGATTGCGCATCAGCAGCACGAGCAGATCATACTCTTTCGGTGTGAGATCGAGCTGCTCCCCTTGCATGCGAACTGTACGGCTTAACAATTCTGCGGTAAGCCCGCCGAGCGTGAGCACTTGCCGCTCCTCACCTTGCTGGGCCAAGGCCGTTCCCCTGCGCGACAATGCCTTCACTCGGGCCGCCAATTCCCGAATATCGAACGGTTTGGTCATATAATCATCAGCACCAAGCTCAAGGCCCAGCACTTTATCAACAATATCATCCTTAACGGTCAGCAGCAGGATCGCAGGCCGCGATTGGCCATCCAGCTTGCGACATACATCGTAGCCGCTTAGCCGGGGCATCATAACATCAAGCACCATTACATCAGGTTTGAATATCTCCACCCTCTCAAGCGCTTCCAGGCCATCGGCAGCCGTTTCAACCATATATCCCTCTCTGCGCAGCGCGTACGCCACGGCTGTCGAAATACTGCTTTCATCATCAACCACAAGTACTTTTATCATGGCTATCCTTCTCTCTGCTCTTTGTAAAGTTTAGTGCAAGAATCTTCAATACTATACATGAACGACTCCCCGTCAGCAAAACAAGCCAAAGATTGCCCTTCTCCACGGCTTGTCTCGTCATGGTTTCTCTTCCTTGTGCTGCAAGGCCCGCTGCTTCATTCTCCATTGCCCCGGGCTTTCTCCATATTTGTTCTTAAACAAACGGCAAAAATATTGCACGCTATTAAACCCCGTTTTTTCAATAATGACCTTCATCGGCAGATTCGTTCTTTCCAGATAGCTAGCCGCTGCATTCATGCGAAGCATTTGCAAATACTCAATCGGGGCATAACCGGTATGCTCTTTAAATATTCGAATCAAATAAGACGGCGTCAAATAGACCATTTCCGCTAGCGTTGTTAAGGTGATTTCATCTTTATAGCGCCATTCGATATAGTTAATTACCATATCGATCGCTTCTTGTGTAGACCACTTCACCTTGGCTCCCGTAACTAATGCCGAATTCGAAGCGGCCAGCAAAATATGAGTGATCAATTTGAATACCTTGGCCACCTCGAGCAAGCAAGCTTGCTGCAGTTCCCTATACTTATTAGCTTTCTGCGATAAGTACATCTCGCCTATAAAGTTTAACGATTGCCAAAATACAACAATAATATAAATTTAAATAGAAGACCACTCGTAAAATGGTTGGTCTTCTATTTGTTTTTTGGCAAAAAGAAACCACATGGAGTTGTTACACTCGCATGTGGCAATTTTACTAAGAGTAAATATAATAATCAAAATTTATCGTTGCTTTTATTTCACTGGCAAAATGAATCGTATCAACATCAAAGTAAATTGCAGGCTTAGCATTGTTTTCTATATTAATAACAATCATAAAGGAGAAGCTCAATGAATAGGTTTCTTTCAATTGAAGTAAATGATCCGTTTGAGGTTTAATCTTGCTAATAATAGAATTCAACTGATCGTTTATATCAAAAGATGCTTCATACGGAGTGGCCAATGACCAACATGTTTCTTTTCTAAGCTTATTAGTCCTAGATAATTCCCCTTTATGATATACATCTGTTGGAAAAAGATTTAACGTATCGGTTATAATATTGGTTGGAAACTCCTCACCTAAGATATTGAATTCTACCGATACAGTGGTAGTTTCTGACATAGTCGTCACTCCTAAAATTATTTAATAAAGTACCCCGTGGGAGTCGGTTCACCTACTCCACCTTTTCTCAACCTGGACCTCTGTCAAGAAAGTGGACAGAAAAATAGTGGACAAAAGTTAAGCGGTTTGCTCAAACAGTGTAGCAAAGCGGACAGGGGAAACATAGCCTAGCGACCCATGGATTCGCTTGCGGTTGTAGAAAAATTCAATATAGTGGAAGATCCCATCGTACGCCTGTTGCTTGGTCCGAAATCGGGTGCAATAGATGAATTCCTTCTTCAAAATGCTATGAAACGATTCCATGCTCGCGTTGTCGTAACAATTCCCTCGGCGACTCATACTGGCTGTCATGTTGTATTCCTTGAGTGCATCGTCCAGCACCAGTTCGGTTTTCATATGGGATCCCAGTTTCCAACCAACGATCTCACGCGTACACAGATCCATCACACTAGCCAAGTAAAGTCGGCCTTCACGGCAGGGAATAAAGGTGATGTCTGCGACCCAAACTTTGCCCGGCTTTTCGACGTGAAACTGCTGATTCAACAGGTTCGGAGCAAGGGCATAATCGTGGTTGGAATCCGTCGTTTGGACCTTATATTTCCGAGACACACAAGAGCGAAGCCCAAGTTCCGCCATATAGGTGCCCACCGTCCGCTCGGTCACGGGGTAGCCCTCTCGAAGCAGCAACTGGGTGATTTTAGGTGCTCCATAGCGCTTGAACGAGTCATGAAAGTGGAAGACAATCCGCTCTTGCACCATGGCTTTACGTAAGGCCTGGGCACTTGGCTGGGCATGGCTCCATTTATAGTAACCGCTCCGGGATACCTCCATCACTTTGCACATCTTCTCCACGGGGAACTCGGAGCAGTGATCCTCAATAAACTGGAACTTCAGTTCCGTGGTTTGCTGAAGATGTGCACGGCCTTTTTTACGATCGCTAGTTCTTCTTGATAGTCGGTAATCTGACGCTGTTGCTCCTTGACTTGCGCTTCCAACTGACGGATTCGCTCGGCACTGGCTACCGGCTCACTTTCAAATTCGCGATACTGCGCCAGCCACTGATGTAAGGTACTCTTGGGGATATTTAGTTCCTCCGCGATGTCCCCTAACGACTTCGTCTGCTCTTGAATAAATTTGACCGTTTGTTTCTTGAACTCATCGTTGTATCGTTGCCGCTGCTCACCCATTTTGTGAACACCTCCATATACGGTTATTATGAACTGTCCGTTAACTTGGTGTCTACTTTATATTCTAGTCGCACACCGTTCCGTTATTTTTGATAAAAGGGCTGTTTTCGCGGCTTTTCGCCACAATAGCGGATCGTCTGACCGCGAAAATCTCGTATTGGTGTTTTTGAGGCAAATAGCGGATCGTCTGGCCGCGAAAGTTTGTTTGGGGCGCTTTGATGCCGCATGCGACGAAGTTGCCGCGGACACTCCCACTCCTTTCTACGCCCCAGGCGCCGGAAACATCATTGTCGCCCTCAAACCCTCGCCTTGATCACTATCAAGCGTCAACTGTCCTTGATGCGCTTCCGCGATGCGAGCAACCATCGGCAGTCCTAGCCCATGGCCTTGATGAACGGGGCGCTTCCTTCCGGCCGAATAAGGCAGCTTGGTCACTTCCGGCAGCTGCTCCTTGGGAATCCCCTGCCCGTTATCCGCAACGATGAAGCCATAACCGCTTCGGTCAGCGGTACGGAATGTTTCCAGCACGATTCCGCAGCCCTCCGGATTATGGCGCACACTATTATGGACGAGATTGGTGATCGCTCTGAGCAGCAGCCGCTCATCCCCTTGTATATGAAGATCTTCATCGACCAACTCCAAGCTGATTTCAAACCGCTCGTCCAGCCCGTCGTTCAGAAACTCCGTCGCAACCTGCCGTGCCAGAACGGATAGCCGGATTTTTTTCAAATGCAGCGGCTGCATTTCATACTCCAGCATAGAGACAAGATTCAAATCGCTGACAAGCGACCTCAACTTCTCCCCCTGGCGGCGGACGATCGCCGCGTGCTGCCGCTGCTCATCCGGCAAGGCCGCGCTCTCTTCCAGTTCGCTGGCATAACCGAGAATCATCGATAGCGGCGTCCGGATATCATGGGATATCCCGGCAATCCAATTGGAGCGCGCTTCATCCCTCGCCTTCAATGCAGCCGTCTTCTCCTGCAGGATGTTAGAGGTCGAATTGACGCTCTGAGCCAGATCGCTGAAGATGCCCTTGGCGTCCATCTGGACCGGCTTCTCCCTGGCAAGACTATGAATGCCGTCGACCAGAGGGCGGATGCCCTTAATTAGCCGCGTGCCGATGATGATTGAGATTAGCAAGGCCAGCGCCACATTGCAAATCAGAAGCAGCAGCAAACGCAATGGCAGCGACCTGATCCAATCGGGCAAAAAGTCGAACTGGTATTTCACATAGCTGCTCTTCGGATAACCCACAACCAGCAGCCCTTCCTTGTGCTCCCATATGTACACCGGATATTCCATTAAATAATAGCGGGAAAACTTCGCCACTTCGATGAGACTGTAGGTGCGCGGAATGTCCTGCGGCAGATGGTAGCTCCACTCGACCGTACCACCCGGCTCGAGCAGCATCGCCCACGCCTGATGATCGTCCAGCAGTCCCGCGGCTGAATTGCTTAAGAAAAAGCTGCCGCCCAACCCGACCGCCCCATCTGCCTCACCGCTTGTACCCTGATCCCCCGCAGCACCTTCCTCGCCTACCTTATCCTTACTTCCCATTTCATCCTCGCCATCTGCCTTATTCAGCCCCCGCGCCACTTGCTCCAGCACCGAGCCGGGCGAGGGACGGTGATTGATTTCCTTGAACACCAATGTCCCAAGCAGCACAAAGTTAACGATCAGCAGAAAGAAGGAGACGAAGATCGTCGTACCGACAAACCGCCGTAAAATGCGAATAATTCCATCCATTAGCTCGTCCCCTGTGTCATCAGCTTATAACCAAGTCCTCTAACTGTCAGCAGGTAGACTGGCCTGGACGGGTCGGCTTCGATCTTTTCACGAATGCGCCGGATATGCACCATCAATGTATTTTCATAACCGTAGCTGTCATCTCGCCAGACCGCCTGACATAACGCATCGCTGGTTACGATCCGTCCCTGATGCTCGTACAGCTTGATCAGAATGGCGTGCTCCTTGGCCGTCAGCGGCAATTCCGCCTCACTCCTGCGCACGACTGCGCTCTCCAAGTCAACCGTTTGCTCCCCCAGCATGAACACCGGCAGCCGCTCGACAGCCGCAGATGCATACACCCGCTTTAGAACCGCCATCAGTCTAAGCACCAGTTCCCGCGGCAGAAACGGCTTCACCATATAATCATCCGCGCCCAGACCGAGCCCCAGCAATCGGTCTTCATCCTCTCCCCGTGCAGACAGAAACAACACCGGCAGATCGGAGAATGAGCGGATTGCAGACAACAGCGAAAACCCGTCCCCGTCCGGCAGCATCACATCGAGAATTGCGATATCCGGCTTGTCTGTACGGCAGACTGCCATAGCAGCAGCAAAATCGGCGGCGGTGTATATGCGGAAGAAACCTTCCTTGCGTAAAAACCTTTCAATCATCACTCTTATTTCCGGCTCGTCATCGACGATCATAATTTTTTTGTCTTTCATATTTTCCACGGTTGATCACCCGCTTCTATTATACATGAAACGCCCCATCCGCCCGGACTCCCCTTGATGATTTAAGGCTGGCGTAAGGTTTGCTTCAGATTGGAGAAAGGTCGTACGGCTAGAGTAGAAATCATCAGGAGCCTGATTAAATTCTGAAAGATGGAGCTGAAACGACATGCACGAGACGCCAATTGTGGAGACACACCAGTTATCCAAATGCTACGGAGGAACGCACCGTGTGAACCAAATTAATCTCAACGTCCGGGAAGGTGAAATATACGGCTTTCTGGGACCGAACGGGGCAGGCAAAACAACAACGCTCAAAATGCTGCTTGGCCTGATCAAGCCTTCCGAGGGGAGCATCGCGATGTTCGGAAAAAGTCTGAACAGCCACCGTCCTGCCATCCTGAAACAAACCGGCTCGCTCATTGAATCTCCCTCTTACTATGGCCATCTTACCGGACTGGAAAATATGAAAGTAATGCAGCGGCTGCGCAATGTTCCCGATAAGAACATTCATGAGGCACTGAAAATCGTCCGGCTTGAAAATGCAAAGAACAAAAAAGCCGAGCAATATTCCCTCGGCATGAAGCAGCGGCTTGGCATTGCCATGGCGCTGCTCGCCTTCCCGAAACTGCTCATTCTGGACGAGCCGACAAACGGCCTTGACCCGTCCGGGATCGGGGAGATTCGCGAATTAATCAAATCGCTGCCCGAGCGGTACGGCATGACGATTCTGCTCTCCAGCCACCTGCTGTCCGAAATCGAGCAGATTGCAACCTCTGTCGGCATTATTAGCGACGGAAAACTGTTGTATCAGGGAAGCATGGCAAGTCTTCAGGCCAGAAACAAGCGGGCAATCTCCATAAGAACCGGCGACAATTCCCGAGCGGAGCGGCTGCTGCTCACCCAAGGATATAGGCCGGTTCAGAGCGGCGGCCGGCTTAAGTTCGACCACCTGCAGGATGCCGATGTGGCGTCAGCCAATAAATTGCTGGTCGATCACAACATTGCTGTCACGCGTATTGAAGAGCATAAGCAAAGTTTGGAGGATATCTTCCTGGAGCTGACGGGGAAGGAGCGAAGTCTGTGATGAGCGCATTGCTGCTTGAGTTTTACAAAATTCGTCGTAAAAAAATAGGGGGGATGATCACCCTGTTTCTGTCCGCAGAAATGCTGTGGGCGTTCCTCTCAATCAGCCGATCGATCGCCAAAAACCCAGATAATGCGGGCTGGGAATCCATTATCTTCAGCGTCGCCTCCATGAATGGTCTTTTTCTGCCGATTATCTCGGCCATCGTCGTTTCGCGAATTTGCGATATGGAGCATAAAGGCTCTACCTGGAAAATGCTCATGGCAACCAATGTGCGGCGGGGGCAGCTTTATGCGGCCAAGTATGGGTGTGCAGTCACCCTGCTGCTATATGGCATTGTGGCACAGGTAGGGCTGATGATCGCTTTCGGACTGGCCAAAGGGATCGCCGAACCGCTTCCTGCCGAATTAATCATCCGATTCATAGGGGGAACGCTGCTCACCACCCTTGCCATCACAGCGCTGCAGCAATGGCTTTCGCTGGCGATCAGAAACCAGGCCTTCGCCCTCTGCCTTGGCATGCTGGGCGGCTTTATCGGCACAACTGCCAGCCTGTTTCCGGCTGCCGCAAGGCAACTGTTCATCTGGTCCTACTATACCGATCTTAGTCCGGTTACTTATGTTTACGCAGAAGCTGCAGGCACCTTCGTCGTGCAGAACATCTCCACGGGACTGCTTGTCGCCGCCCTGTTCATGAGCCTCATATTCTACACTGCCGGCAGCATCCATACTGCCCGGCGGGAACTGTAAGGAGGAACGTTGATGTTACGAAGTATTTCCGCCGAATGGCTTAAACTGCGGCATTCCCGCATCATTCTTGTGCTGACGGTACTCCCGGTCATCAGCCTTATGATCGGCTGCGCCAACTATTACTTCAACCGGGAGGCGCTTAGCAACGGCTGGTACAGTCTCTGGACGCAGGCCAGTCTGTTCTACGGCGAGTTTTTCTTACCGATTCTGGTCGCCATCTGCTGCGCATTTGTGTGCAGGCTGGAGCATCTGAACCGCAACTGGCATATGATTCTCACCTCGCCAGTGTCTGTGGGCAGCGTATTTCTGAGTAAGCTGGTTATAGTCAGTCTGCTGCTGTTATTCGCCCAGACACTGTTCTTTGGTCTTTACTTGCTGGCAGGCAACCTGTTCTCGCTGGTTGCCCCCTTTCCGATGGAGACACTTGTCTGGACGATCCGGGGCTGGTTCGCCTGCTTGTCCATTAGCGCGCTGCAACTCGGACTGTCCATTCGCATGCGCAGCTTTGCAACGCCGATTGGCATCAGCCTGTGCGCGGTCTTCGTAGGTCTGGGCATGTATATCGCCAAGCTGGGGATGTTTTTCCCGTTTTCGCTGCTGACAATCGGCATGAGCGTGCTTAATCAGGATGGGCTGTCTTCCGTACAAAACATCATGTTCTGGACGATGAATACGGTGTTTATTATTATTTTTTCATCGCTGACCATTCGCCGCCTTAAGAACAAAGATATTGTCTCATCCTGAATGAGCAGGGAAAATCAAAAAAATTGACAATCATCTAGGAAAACGAATCGGGGGTATTATCGCAATGACACTTGAAGAGCATATTTTGCTGTGGAACCACGCAGCTGTCAAAATACTGGATATTAGGCATGTCATTATGAACCCAGGCCAAATACTGCAGGACTATTTGCTGCCTGCTAGCAGCTTTATTTGTGGTGTAAGAGGCACTGCGACCTTACAGCTTGCTAGATAAACAACTCGACTATATCGTCGAACAGTTGCTGGCTACAGCAAGCAACAACTAACAGCTATTTCACTCTTCGATAGCTATTCAACTTGCCTCGAAGACCAACCCTACTTAGCATAGTTAAGGCAGCTTGAGGCGTATTCTTCAAAATCAAAAAGGCATGCCAGCAGTTTCGTGTACTGCTGATATGCCTTTTGATTGATAAAGTATAACAGCTCCAATCTCGTTTAAACCTCTCGTTCCAGCATCTCAACAAACTTTATGTCGGCTGGGGCGAACGCAAATTCGTGAAGCTCACTGCGAGCAATCCAGCGGTAGTCATCATGATCGACCAAAGTAATTTCCCCGCCGGCATAGGCTGCTTTGTAAGCGATAAGACGAATTTGAATGGCGCCGTAATGATGGTCGTTCACACCAAAGAATGCCGCAGGAATGATGTCGATCTGCATTTCCTCCAGCAACTCTCTTCTGAGACAATCCGGAGCCATCTCTCCCTCCTCAAGCTTGCCACCAGGAAACTCCCACATTCCTTCCTGAGACTTCCCTTTCTTTCGTCTGGCGATCAAAATTTGTCCCTGCTCGTTTTCAATAATAGCTGCTGCTACTTCAATCATCCCAATCACATCCTCTAGACAATCGCTTTATTGGCTGCTGGTACTAACGCGGGCGGCATCTCTTTCTTCAAACGCCATACAAAACTAATCGGCTTATTTCCGGTATGACTGACATATTCCGCCTCCCCAAGAAACGTGAATGGCGCCGTATAATTATTTTCTTCCTTATATTCACGAACAAATAGTGCGATACGGTGACCCTGCTGCTGATGATGAATATACCTTTGTGCTGTCTTTGTCTCTTGAGAAATTCGGCTTTGCGTTTGCCAGTGAAACAACCGTTCATTGATCGCATAGTCCTCATACAGTGTGGATGGAGAAAAGTCTTTGTCAGACTTATTCAGCGTAATAAAGAAAATATCTGTGCACTTGTCCTCAAAATATTTGACTCCTTCGCGAAAGCTCGGCGCCCTGTCTTCATTCCAAAGACCAAATGCTGCTAATACTTGATCCGTAGAATATTTGCAGTGTAAGTCCAACGGGCTTGCGAACGGAAAATCATTGGCCTCGTCAACAAAGTCAATATGCGAATAATTATAGTGTAGAATATCCATGACTTCATCACGAAATGGTTGAGAAGATACGATGGACTGAACGCCTTGCTCTATATTTTCAAAACCCGCTCGCTGCGGCTCCACTCTATAGAAAGTATAATAGAATAAATTTAACATCAATCGCTCGTCCTCTGTCTCTGCCGCTCTTTCACCGGACAGGTAGGCTAGAAGAAATTTGATTAGCCTTCGTGAATTCATACTGAGTAAAGCAGGAAGACGCTTGACTAAAAAGTCTGCTTGGGGCGTTTCAAAAGGTTCAAGTAGTTCTGCTTCAACCATCAATCCCCGAAAGGTACGATTCCCTGTTCTCCCGCCATAAAATTCATGCAATGATATTCCATGGTAACGAGTAAAATTTTTGAGCGAGAGATCAAGCCCTGTGTCCCCCTCAAAATATTTCATTTTATGAATTAAATTTCTGCGATTGGTTGTCGCTTGCTTCAAGTTTTTTAAGATATACGTTTTGGCTAGCTTCTCTAACTGAATGAAACTCCCTCTTGGAAGACTGGAGAAGCCATGCTCGACATAATGCTGGACAGAATGCTTTGTTTTACCGAGCAAGGCTCGCAGCTTATTTTGAAAATCATAGTTTGTATGCGCTTGTCCAATAAAATCAAGCACCGTTAGACATTCTTTCCCTTCTGCCAAACGAAGACCCCGGCCTAATTGCTGCAAAAACACGGTTAAACTCTCTGTTGGACGCAGAAACAAGATGGTGTTGACTTCCGGTATATCGATCCCTTCATTATAAAGATCCACAACGAAAATCATTTTAATCTCGCCATTTACCAGCTTTGCTTTCACCTGATTCCGGTCTTCCTCACATGAGCTGCCATGCAAAGCGATCGCAGGAATACCTGCTTCATGAAACACCTTGGCCATGTAAAGCGCATGCTCGACACCAGCGCAGAATCCCAGCCCCTTCACTTCATCCACATCTGTGACGTACGCTCTCAGGCTGTTCATAATTTGCGTTGCCCGAATTTTGTTGTTCGTATATAAGTGTTCCAGTTCTTGCAAATCATAGCCGCGTCTTGACCACTTCACTTGCGATAAATCAATATGGTCGCTCACTCCGAAATATTGAAAAGGACAGAGCAATTTCCTGTCAATCGCATCAGTAAGGCGAATCTCCGCCGCAATCGTGTCATCAAAGTAATGAAGAATATCCTTGCCATCCATTCGTTCTGGTGTAGCGGTCAAGCCCAGCAATATGGTTGGCTCGTAATGCGCCAGAAGCTTCTGATAGGATGGCGCCGCGGCATGATGAAATTCATCCACAACAATAAAGTCATAGTAGTCTGTTGTCGTCATCTCGGTTAACTTCATGGAATTTAAGCTCTGGATACTGATGAATAAGTGATCAAGCGCTTTTGCCTGATGATTCCCTACGTGCAGTTCCCCAAAGTTCAAATCCTTTAAGACGAAGCGGAACGTGTCCAAGCTTTGCTTTAAAATTTCTTCCCGATGAGCAACAAACAAAAGTCTGGCCAGCGGCTTGCGATTGGCAAAACGTCTGTAGTCAAAAGCAGACACCACGGTTTTGCCCACACCTGTAGCCGCTACAACCAAGTTTTTTGTTCTGCCGTACAGCATTCTCTCTGCTTCAAGTTTTTCTAGAATTTCCTTTTGGTAGTCGTAGGGCATAATATTGAAATGAAAGGAAATGGCATCTTGCTGCTGATTCAGCGATTTATGCTTGCCAAGTGCCTCCTTTAATTGTTGCTCATGGCTAGGTTTAGATGGTAGAAAGCTAGCAAACTCACGATCATTCCAATAACTTTCAAAAGTCGCTTCAATTTTCTTCAGGACATCATAAGAGTCCTTCTCTGTTACTTTCAAATTCCATTCCAACCCACTGGTAAGGGCAGGATTCGAAAGATTGGATGATCCTACATATGCGGTAGTAAACCCGGTGTCCCGTTTAAAAACATAGGCTTTCGCATGCAGCCGGGTGCGACTTGCGTCATACGAAATTTTAATCTCAGTATTCGGAAGCTTGCTTAATTCCATAACCGCCTTGAAATCAGTCGCTTCCATGTAAGTCGTGGTGATGACTCTCAGTTGTCCGCCTCTTGCCGTAAATTGCTCAAGCTGCTCGATAAGACAACGAAGGCCGCTCCATTTGATAAAGGAAACAAGAAATTCAATTCGATCCGCGGTTACAATCTCATTTTTCAATTCACTAAGCATATTGGGTTCGGCATGTGAACCTGTAAAAAGTGAACTTTGAGATAATGGCGTTGTCGGGCGCAGTACTTTGGCATCTTTGATCGCACGAATCGAGTTAAGCTTGGCATAAACATACGTCAATACTTCCCCTTGTTCGTTCAGCCTAAGCGCTTCATAATCTTCTTGATCTAGAACGTTCCTTAACGTTGCTATAATCTCGTTGCATGCGCGCACCTGTGCCAATACGGCTTGTTCGTCACTGTCCGCGTTTTCTCGTACAGCCTTCAATGCCCTTCGAGTTACCGCAGCAATATAACTGGAAAGAATCTTCCTCGCTTCCTCGGGGTCAAGTGGCTCCTTGCCAATATCAAATGCAGATGCTTCCAAGGTTGCAAGCTGCTTGAATGTTGCATTATTTATGATTTGTTCATAAAGACCTTGCTTCATAGAACACCTCTGTCCAAATTTCAATGGGTAGCCCGGTATCTGGCCGGGCCACGAAATACTTCCCTGATATGCCAGTTAATAAAATGATCTTTGGGCTCATATACCGGGTGTATCGGAGAGCGCACCTTTTGACTATGAAATTTCATTAACCAATCTTCAAATCCGTTCGTCCCATGAGCCTGCTCGGAAACGAGCAACACTCTATCTTCGGTTATCGTAAATACGCCACGATCAAATAGTTTATGATGAAGCGAGCATAGTGCAATCCCGTTCTCTTCCGTATCTGGTCCGCCAGCTTGGTGCCATTGAATATGGGCTGCGTCGATCGCTACCAAATGATGTCCAAGCCGGACATTAAATCCACAGACCGCACAGCTATATTCATAGGCCTTTAAAATTTTCTCTCTGAAGTTAGGATCGCGTGATCGCCTTTTCATTATGGTGAAGCCCAGCCCTACTTCCTCTACAATTTCTTGATGCATCGTCTCTGGAAAATGTTCGTTCAGCAGCAATTCAACCAATTGTTGAATGAGGGCATCATTATTGTTAAGAAGGTGAAGCACTTCCTCACTAAAACCCCCTGCCACTTTATCCGACATAAGCTGTCTATCCGAAAAGCTTCTTTTATCTACCATACGATTCAACTCCCAAATCCCGTCTGTTACAAGCCGAACAAACGGTTCTTCAGGATGATACGATTTTCTGGAGGGTCCGAACTCCCTCAATAGCTTTTTCAATTTCTCCCGTATTTGTTCATAAGGCAGAATGGTATTGTTATGCTGCAGTTGGGCCAGCCCTAAAAGAATGAGCAGCGGTTTATGAGGTGCACGTTGGCCATGCTTCTTCCAAATGGATAAATTTGATATTTTTTCTTTCAATTCACTAGCATCCATCGTCTCTACCCCATATATGTTTCTTCTACATTCCATCCCATTCAAGTTGAAAATAAACAATTGTTCAATTGAAAGACTCGCCTGGGGATTTCGCGGCCACACGGAGGCTGTCGATTAATTGTGCATAACTTTTTTTCTGGCCTGAAAACGCCTCTCAGATCGAATTTTTATTATCAGCATATTTCGTTTGAAAAATAAATCGATCTGAGAGCCTTCTAGAGGCCCAAAAACGCCGAGATTAAAACTGTCCACAATTAATCGACACGCTCACACGTTCCGCTATTTGCCTCAAAAACACCCAAATGGGATTTTCGCGGCCACACGTTCCGCTATTGGCACGAAACCACGCCTCAAAACATACTTTTCACACAAATAGCGGATCTGGTGGCCGCCAAAAATACTTTTTCGTTATTTTGAGCGATTTAGCGGAACGTGTGTCCGCTCGCGGTTCGTCATCAGCATGAACGCGGGCGTCTCAATCGACGGTGCTCCTCCCGGCCGACAGCCGCTCCACTTCGGCATCGTATCGAGAATTAACCCTGTCCCTTCTATCGGGAGCCGGGTAATGCCCTTGGAATGTATTTACTAAATCCATCATAGCAAATTATTCCTCGTTTGGAGGGTGTTTTTTCTCAAAAATAAACAAACCTGCGTTCCGAATGTTAAACTCGAAACACAGGTTTGAAGTAATCCCATCGCCATTCGAAGCCAGTTCTCCTTCATCAGGCAATGAATTCCGCCATAATGGTGCTGATGTCGTAAGGGGTGATCCCGCTGTTCACGGCGAACACCGTCTCCGCTAATTCAGGACTTTCTACCAAACGCCCTCTGGCAGCGGCATGCAGCAGAAACAGCTCATACAGCGAAGGTTTCACTAATGAGGCCATCGCTTTCCCCATCAGTGTAATCCCTTTGTAATTGTCTTCTATATTATTGTGGAAATTTGGATACTTCTTCAATGCCAGGTCCGTCCAAATGAGGGTGCGTTCCACCAGATCGATCACGACCGGAATCGCAATTCGCGTATCGGCTGCAAGATCGATTTTATCGCGCACTGTCGCCGGTTCGAATATTTCGCCTGATGCGGGACGCTTTCTCATCATCCAGCCGGCGAAACATTCCGGAAGATTGCAATACGGCTGCCCCGTAAATACGTGCAGGGACGTTACAATGTATCGCCCGCCGTATTGGATCACGGAAGGGATGTCAATATCGATGAATTCGCAAGCACCATGAGGAGCCGAGGTGATATCCCCGCTATGCGCCGCTTTGTATTTGCTTGATCGCAAGTTTGTGTAGGAAATATGTTCGATATATTGCCACTTCTCATCATACATGACCGCTGACAGGTCGATATCCACTCTTCCGGTAGGCTGCCCGCCGACCTTCCCTTCTTTCCACCACAAAAAGAAGCGAATGGTGTCTCCTTCCGGCATAGCAAGCTTGCTGCCCCGGACAATCGTTCGCAGCGCCTTGCTCGCTGACCGCTGCGAGAACGGAACCAGATACTGCTGTAATTGTTCCTCAACATAAACGTTGCCGAGCGGAGGGAGTTGGGCGAAACGGTCGATCAGTGTGCTCCTGCATAGTTGCACGACTGCGGCGCAAGCGTCCGTATCAATTGCAGGGAGCGTGTTTTGGACGGCCGTGGCCTTGGCTACATTGCCCTTTGGAAAGAACGTACGCAGCTCATGCTGCTCATCTCTTCGTTTGAAATGCTCAAGTACCTGCAGCAGCACCGGGGTTGAAACCTGTTGCGCGGCTTCATCGAACTTCGCAATAATCAAGGCATAATCTGCACTGATTCGCAGCAAATGATCCAACCGTCTCGCGAATTCGCCTGGACGCTGCTGCAGCAGTTCAACCGCCCAATCGATATTGCGGTAACGAAGCGCTTCTTCCACTTTCCCTCTGAACGTCTCCACAGGGAGGTTATTTCGAAGCTTATGAAAGGCATCACAGCAGTTGCTATACCGGCCGCGGTATTCGGCAGGATGCAATATTTCTCCCAGACGTATCCAGCGCTGCTTGTGGCGCAGCATATCCTCCACGATATTCCCGCACTGATCGAGCAAACCCAATAACAGTCGTCGCTCAGAGCGCTTGAATTTGCGAAACTTCGTGTTTGCTGCCAGACTTACATCGCCATCCGACAGCGCAACGGCCAGCCGCAAGACATCAGTTGCCGTCTTAAAGTATTTGCTGATCTGCATCGTGCTTGCTTTGTTATATTTAAGAAGGGCATGAACGACAAAACCTACATTTTCTTTCAATGGGATCTCATCCGGCAGCAGAGTCGTCATCTCATCATAGGCGGCAATTGCCCATTCAATATCCTCCTTATCGGTTGCCGAGATCGAAACGTTGGATTGAATCAGATTGCGAATGATCCCGTCGAATTGTTCCCCGCTGCCCAGTTCGATGACTTCCAGATCAATTTGATCCAGCAATGGGGAGCGCTCTTCCTTCACATACGCAGGCATTCCGAGTGTGACATAATGCAGCACGGCGTTGATATAAAGCTCGGCTTCATTGGCCATCATGACTTGTTGAGGAAATCCGGGATACATCGGCTTGAAGATGACATTGGCTCCTACAAGCGACTCCAATCCGCTCACAACTTCACGATACAAAGCTGTGAATTCCGCTACAGACAGCGTTTGTACAACGTCCATCAACTGCTTGGAAAATGTAAATCCTAGATACTCTATATTTTTCATTGCGGTAGCTATATAGGTTTGGGGAAGGATATGCTGGCCTGGCACTACGCTCAGCTTCCTAGTTCTTCGAAGTAAAATGGCATTTTTCATAACAGGACGCCGCATTGATGATCCCTTGTCGCCCCGAGGGCTTGCTGAAGCGAATAGGACATCACGTTCCGGCTGCCTCCTCTCTATGGAAAGAATGCCTTGCCTGCACATCTCTTCAGGAGAGCTGCCCCCTAATTTCACCCAAGAAGTTGTAAGAAGGAAGGATGGCAATAGCCTGAAGAATGCAAGCAAGACACGCTGTGTCAAGGCGGCCGCAGCGTAACTTGCGTTATGCTCTTAGCTGCCTCTTGTGTATTATCTTCTCATATGCCGAGGCACGTGAACATGGCGAAAGTATTACGACATTTTGTTGAAACGGAATCTGACAGATCACTTGCGCTAAGCGTACCTGACTCGGGGAGTCCTCGTGATAAGCGGTTGTGTCCGGCTAACTCACATAGCCTCTAAGCGCAAACGTCTCATGCTATTCCTCGAAAAGCACAAATTGCTGCGGATGGGAGCGAATATACACGGCAATTTGTTGCAGACTGTGTGCAGCAGTGTCAATAAATTGTTCGAATAGCAAAGTGATCGTGCTTCGCAGCTCCTGATCCCCATCGAGATCCGTTATCGAAACATCATAGAGTGATACACCCGGCCTGCGATCCCTGGCTTCAATCACCACCCTGGTCCTCTCCAGCAAATCAAGCATCGCCTGATCATCAAAAAAATGCAGCCCTCCACTGACTCCTTCCCAGTAACCCGGCGTATCCAAAATACAGGCCAACCAGGCATAATACTCGCCTGCTGAATTTTTGGCATGATCGTAAAGCACTCTGAACATGCATAATGCTTGCTGTCCCTTATTGAGCCTGGCAATGGCCGCTGTTTTCACTGCAATCTCTCGCCCGCGAATTTGTTGTAAAGTCGGCGCTATACATGCCCATCCAAGACGCTCATCACTCATTGATTCAAATTGCTGTTTTTGCATCGTAACTAAGGTCATTTTATCGCTCCTTTTTTTGACTGACACGAAAGTCAATTTTAAAACCAAAAAAATCAGGCTAATTGCTAATTTGGGCAACAGCCTTATCTGTTCGATCTTTATGCAGGCTTCACGACGGCCAGGGCCGATTCCACCACTTGCTCCAGCACCTGTTCCAGTTGTTGCTTAGTCTCCGACGCTGCGGTTTCCTCTGCACGAAGCTGCTGCTGCAGCTTGTCCAAGTAGTTCATACCGTGCGATACAGCGCCCCAAAACTGCATCGCCATCAAATTCGCATCACCTGTTCGAATCGTGCTTTGCTCAATCCCCTTGCCAATGGCCGCCGCCATCGGCTGCAAAAAACGCTTCATCCACACAAACGGGGAAAACGGCTCGTCTGTATATAAGTAATGCACATCCATACTGATTCGCATATAAAAGCGGGATACCGAAGGTTCTTCCAGCACCTGCCTGCATACCGCCAAGGCATAGCCGCCAAAAAGCTCCAACACCGAGCCTTCCTGCTCAAAATGCGTTTTCGTAAACTGCTCTGTCCGATTCATCATCGACTCATAAAGCTCGCGAAACAAGGCTTGCTTGCTTTTGAAATAATGGTATACAAGCCCGCGCGCAAGACCGGCCCGCTCCGCAACGTCTCCGATCTCTGACGCCGCATAACCTTTCTCCGAATAAATGTGAATGGCTGCAGCCAAAATTTCTTGGGTCCGCTGCTTGCGGATTTCTTCATTTTGCTCTTTTGTGCGTGGCGACATAATGAACCCCTTTTTTAATTGACTTCCGTGTCAATTAAAATCATATAAGCTATCAGGCTTGCTGTCAATACAACACCTATTCTTTCTTGACATTTCTCGTCATTGAAGGGCTGGCTGATGCTTTTGCAAATACAGTCTATGGGGAAGAGATGGACGGGCCTTGTGCTGCTGCCGGGAGCAGCAGTTATTGAAGGGAGCGAGGTTTTTTAATAATTAGCGCGGCAAGCGTACGCAGTTAATACTGCATAAAGAAATGGATGCAAGCCGCAAGGACTGCATCCGTTTCTTTAATGTTATTTTTTGCAATAAACAATTTTTTTGATGCTATCATAGGATAGACAGAAATCGTCAGCAAGCTGTTCTAAGGTCATCCCTTCCGAAAACTGCTGGCGAATATTATCGTTTCTGAGGTTCAGCAGCTTCCTGCCCCCTGATTTTTCGCCCCACCCTTTACGCAGCCCGTCGGAAATCGGGATATAAACCATCTCTCCATGGACATACTTCTGTATTTCCTTAAGTAAAGCTTCAGGAAATATATGATCACCTTTTAAATAACTCATTCTCACTTCGCTCCTTAAAAATAAATTCGCTTTTAAGGGAGCAAAGTCTATACTACAAACACGTTTTCACCATACGAGTCAAATGAAAGTTAAGCGGTTACCTTATTAATAAGAACCCTCCATACAAACAACCGCCGTTGTTCATAGTATAGACTTTGCATGGAGCTCGTTGCTGTCTAGCACGACACTTATCACCCAAATCGCTTTATTCATACGATCCCTCCTCTTTAATTAATTAGATAGTAACAATATTTCCCAAAACAATCAAACAGTTTTTTTGCCGTATCAACTCGTAATTTTATTTTAGGTAGTAAAAAATTAAAGTTGCTGTTCTGCCTTCTTATTGTTCCGCTTGGCTTCTGCCTTTTTAATATTTTCAGCCAATCTGAAGGTAACGATTTTACTGATCAATTCATAGGGCAATGGCTTATCTATAGGGAATTGCACCGATCCTTTTGCCCCCTTATATGCTGACAACTCTTGCTGGAAAGCGTGAATCCCGCTTGCTCCCGGATAAAATCCGATATGATGTTTGTATGCAGCAAAATGCACCAGATTGCCATGCTGTGCAAACGTTGGCATTTGGTAACTTATTTTCTCCACGGCCTCAGGCACCAACGCTTGAATGGTCTTTCTTAACGTTTCAAGCGTTTCCTGAACTTCAGGAGGAAACTGTGCGATATATTCATCAACAGATTGATACGCCATTGTCTATCCCCCTATCTCAATTGCTTATTATATCAGGTTCAAAACCAAAATCAGATTCCGACGAGACGCGGATGTGCTACTGCGGGCTTGCAGGGGCAAGCGATGATTTTGAGGCAAAGCCGGGATTGTTGTATTTCTTACAACAATTTCAGATAATTATTGCTATTTTGCCAAAAATGTTGTATAAAATGCAACAATTTCAGGGAAATGACCGATTATGAGCTGAATTCTTGCAGAAAATACAACAATATCCCCTGATCCTGCTTTCGCTCAACTTATATAGCAGCGCCTACTATCTCCGTCATGATAGTGTTTCCCACTTGGCCCACAATTGCTGTGGATTCAATTCATAAATTTCATGTTCTCTGTACATAAATTGATGCATAATAAACTCCCGGCGAACGGTTGCAAAATCATCATAATACTTTTTAATAAATTCATTGATTTCCTTTTCCGTGTATTTCCGCCCCTTTTCCAATGACGAGACCAAATGTTCCAGCACAATAAGCTTCTTCTTAAGCTGTGCAGGGAGGCTTTTGAGTTTTCCATCGGCTGTGAAAAAACTTCGGATGACCGTTGCCTTCAACTTTGCATGCTCCACTTGCATCAAATCCCCCTCTTCCCCATTGGAATTCACTTGTCGATAAATTAACTTTTCAGTCGCCGTTGCACTGTTTTTAATGAAGTAATCATTTAATGAGAAATAGATGGTGTTTTTCTCCCGTCGCTCATTGATGAGACTGGCTTCCCGCAGCTTTGTTGCATGATGCGTAATTGTCGCAGGCGTGACACTGAGTTTTTCCGCCAACGACTGACCGTTAAGTTCACCGTCTGCAAGCAAAATTAAAATTTTGATTCTTGTTGGGTCCGCAAGCGCTTTATGATACCCAACCACTTTCTCTAATTGCATGCTCTGTCACTTCCCTCATCCGATTTAACGATCATTTAATTTATCAAACATCTAATTTAATGAATATTAAATTAGATAATATCCCAAAGCACAACCATTGTCAACGGGCGTGCTGCTAATTAGTCGGTTTATAAGTTATGTATCGGCTATAGGCTTATCAGTTACAGGGGTTTATCAGTTGGGGTTATCAGTTGGGGGTTATCTGTTGGGGGTTATCTGTTGGGGGTTATCTGTTGGGGGGTTATCTGTTGTAGTTTTATTAGTTGGGAGCTAATGCAGCGGGAGGGATGTAGTGATTCTGGAAAACGAAGTGGCCGCTTTTTGAAGCCGAATTTCAACTTGTGGAAATTACTAATCAGGAAATTCGGCTTCCCCACATGTAAGTTTATGGAAATTCGGCTTATGGCCTGAAAATAAAAAAGGTGAAAAAAGCGGAGCGTGAACGGCGCATTCAGGCGGTGGCAGACGACAAGTTTAAGCAGACCGTTAAGCCAAGGGAGATTATCGAGCATCCTGTCGATATGTTCGGCGCTAACTTCATCAAAACAACGTGATTGGCGGGGCTTGCCTTGATGTATTCGCCATCGAGCCTTTGAGCGAGGATAGCGAGCTGAGAACGCTCGCCAATGTGATCGTTACCCCTCATACAGCAGGCATGCCTGACGGAACCAAGTTTCATGAAACAAGATACCGTTTCTTCGTGCAAAATATATTACGTATCCAGCGCAAAGAGACGCCGCTAAATCATTTGAACCAGTTGGGACATGCGTAAACAAAAGCCGCCGGCAGCCGCTGCGGCTGTGCAGGTTTCTTCTCGTCGCCATGCACTTTCTGTGCACCGGGCGCGGCTCGAGGCGCCCGGTGGGGCGACACGTGTTGGCAGTCAACCACAAAGCCAGATTTCCTATCCTTTGCTTTCCAAAAGGGGGAAATCTGGTCTTCCCAGATTGAGCTTAAACTGCTGGTCCCGGTCGCATACAATCCGTCCGTCCGCTAGTTCCAGCTTCACCGCTTGAATGGAAGTTCGTCGGTACTTGTAAGGCATCACCCAGCGATCGTACTGCTTGTAATCTTCCTCATTCCCGATGATTCTTTCCGGATGAGTGAAATAGAATAAATAGGCGTCCTCGCCGGCAACCATGACGGACGCATGCCCGCCCTTTACTCCGTCATCAAGGCGAGTACCCGGCTTTTCGAGAATATTGTTCTGACGGGTCCATGACTTCATCTCATCGTCGGAACGATAGACGCCCAATCCGTTCCAAGGGTCGGTTATCATCCAATACTGTCCTTGCCACTTGAAGACATTGGGCCCTTCATGGGGACAATCTGTAATAACCGGGCCTGTCGTATGCCATTCGTACAGATCGTGGCTGTCCGAAGCGTAGGTGTGGGAATGATTCGTTTGATCCTTGTAAAACATTCGCCATCCGCCTTCCGGCAGCGGATGGACGCAAGCGTCAATGACATTGTCGGAAGACAAGACAAGACGGGATTGGTATGTCCAATTCCACATGTCGTCACTCGTGTAATGAATGATGCCAGGTTTGCCTCCCCATTCCGTGTATACACCCTGGATGTAACTGACATACATATGATAAACCCCACAGTGATAAATAACTTCAGGCGCCCAGAAGGTGTTGGTTCCATTCTCGAACTCCAGTCCAGCGGCATTGCCGCGAAAAACCCAGGTGCAGCCACCGTCGGCGGAAGAAGCCATGCTAATTCCGGTACCGTAACACCAGGCGACGCCAGGACAATCCACATTTGCCCTCCTGCTTGTGTAAAACATCCACCATGCCTGTTCCTTCTCGTTCCAGATCAGGGTAGGATCGGCCGCACCGTCATGGATAGGATCTCTATAAAGGGGGGCGGGGCAAGTATGGGACATATCGTCACTCCTCTTTCGTTTATTTCCATTGTAGCTTGCCGTTTTGCCACGAAGTATGTATTTATTTTCTAATTTATGTCTCTTTTCACTCCATCGATTTACACCGGAGGATTTGCTGTTTATTATAGTGTTACGAGTAGCGATCCTAATTTCCGGTTAAAAAAGTTTCGCAGCACGATTGATGAACAGGTATTAAAAATCCGACGAGATTATGGGGTACACATCCATGAAAGCGCTCAATCATTTAAGCCTCAAAAACCAGGCGTTGCTCTTCGTCCTGATCTTTTTCGTCATTCTGATTCTGTCCTATGTCATTCCTTTTAACATCTACAAATCAACTATGGAGGAGCGAACCTCCTATGCGTCAAACCGAATGATGATTCAGATCAAAGACAATATTTCTGGCTTTTATTCGGACATGGACGGCATTGCCAGCTCCCTTGTATATGGTCCCACTGTGCAGCGTTATATGGCAACCGATAATCGACTGGCGCAAATGGACATGGAGGAAGAACTGCGGCGGGTATTTGTAAATACCATTATTATGAAGAGCAATATAAAGGGCATCCAACTGTATGATAAACAGGGGATGCTGACCGCTAAAATCGGAGAAGGACCGGTCGAAACGGCCATCAGCCAATCACTCGATCATACGGAGTATTCGGGCGTCATGGAAGGCACCAATGCGGTCGGCCCATCCAGCCTTCACCATTATTATATGATCTACGTTCCCGTCTTCTCCACGGAAAACATCGGTACGTTTCGGGAGCAGCTCGGAACGTGTATCCTTATAATGGATACGCGAAATTACAGCAATATCGTTACCGCCCTGCGCATAACGCCCAATTCGCGTTTCTTCCTGCTCGACAAGTCCAGGAAGGTCATTGCCGACGACAGCGGCAAGGCGGACGTCTCGGATGACTTGAAGATTGTAAAATCGAAATCAGACGACTATCTTCTTCAGGAGCTTCCGTTGGATGCCAGCGGGTGGACCTTGGTAAGCGCGATCCCCAAACACGAGCTTTGGAAAGACCTGAACACCATTAAGCGGATAACGGCCGCAGTCGATATTATTGCTATTATCCTTCTTGTGCTCGCGATGTCCTTCTTCTCTTCCAGTGTATTGAGGCCGATCAAGTCGATTATTGACTTCATGAAATCCATTTCGCGGGGAGGCATAAACAAGCGATATGAAATAACGTATAACAACGAAATCGGCGTACTCGCCACATCGATGAATAATATGCTGGACGAAATAGACCGGCTCGGCCTTGAGATCCATATCGAGCGGGAACGCCTGTACCAGCTTGAGCTTGTCCGCAAGCAAACCGAAATATCGGCTCTGCAGAGCCAGATTAACCCCCATTTCCTGTATAACACGCTTGAATGCGTAAGAGCGATTGCTATCAGTTATAAAGCTAAGGAGATCATCGACATTTCTGCGGCGATGTCCGGCTTGTTTCATTACAGTATTAAAGCGGAAGACTTTGTGGACATTCGCGAAGAAGTACGATGCATCGAGCAGTATTTGAACATCGTTCACATCCGCTTTGCGGGACGCATTCAAGCGAAGCTCGACATCGACGAAAGAATTGTCCGGGACAAAACGTTGAAAATGATCGTACAGCCGATTGTCGAGAATGCGGTATTCCACGGTTTGGAACAAAAGATAGAAGGCGGACTGCTGCATATCCGAATGTACCCGGACAAAGCCAACAATATTCATTATGAAGTGAGAGACAACGGGGTCGGTATAGAAAAAAAACGGCTCGACTCGCTTCGGGACAATTTCCAAAACGGCGACCTTCTCACCTTTAATTCCGCGGGTTCCCAACCAGGTCGGACAAGCATAGGGTTGAAAAATGTTTATCATCGATTGAAATTATTTTACGGTGCTGCCGCCACAATGGCGATCGACAGCATGCCGGGCGAAGGCACTTCTGTGCACATCGTATTCCCTAAAACAAAGCAATAACACAACAAATAAGGAGGGATTTCGGTGCATCGTGTACTGCTGGTGGACGACGAACCATGGGTCGTATATGGAATCAAACACCTGATTGACTGGGAAGCGACAGGCTACCGGATAATTGGAGAAGCTTACAACGGCTTGGACGCACTGAACATCATTCGGCAGTCAAAGCCGGAAATTATCATATCAGATATACGGATGCCTGGTTTAAACGGAATTGAATTAATTGAAACGCTTAGACAGGAGCACATCGACGCAAAAGTCATTTTCATCAGTGGATATGCTGAATTCGATTACGCCAAGCGTGCCCTTCAACTCGGCGCTTCCGAATATTTGCTTAAGCAGGTGGAAGAAGCTGCGCTTCGTTCCGCCCTTGACAAAGTAAGCGCGGAATTGGCGAGGGAAGCGGGACTGCATACGGATGCATCCGAGCTGACGGTTGACGAATTGTTCGAAATACTGGAATCTGCCTATCCGATCAAGGTTCATAATTTTGTTTCCCAGAAAGGTGTTGCCGATGTCTTTCCTCATTATCGTCTCATTACCTGCTTGTTCCCGGAGGGACTGAAACATAAGGCGACGCCGGAAGCGTCAGGCGTGGAAGGCATTCACCGCTTCCATTTCCGAACCGGAAAGAATAAGCATTCCTACCTTCTGAACTTCGATGAACGGCAGAACCCCCTGCCGTTTCTGGATACTGTTGCTCAATTGAAGGGGCATGCTGACCACATCGGCATCAGCAGCCTTGGCAGCTATTCGACGCCTATCAGACAGTTGTTCATCGAATCCGATATCGCCTGTCGCCAATCTTTCATTAATCCGGGCAAAGGCGTCACAGAATATAAGCAGACGGACCGTGCCGAACAGACGGTCGGGCAAATATTGGAGTTGGAAATTGCGGTGAAGGAGCGCCATGCCGCACGTATTAAGCGAATGATGAACGAATTTCTCGCGTTGATGCAAGATCAGGCCTGGTCTGCGGAGGAAGCGGCAAGACTGTACAATCAGATGGTCTCCATCGCCTACAAACACGTACCGGACAATTCCGGAACGATCGGGTTTATGGACTATGACCAGATGACACGGGCATACGAATCCCTGGAACAGCTGTTGCATCATGTTGGTGCCCTGCTCCAGCCGCAATCAGGCAGCCACTATCATATTTCTAACGATATGATACGGAGCATCATTGCGTATATCGATGATAATTATGCGCAGGAGTTGACGCTTAGCGATCTCTCAAGAAAGTTTAGCGTCAGTCTGGGATATTTGAGCTCGATGGTCAAGAAGGAGACTGGCATCACTTTTACCGAATATGTAACAGGCAAACGCATCAGGCTGGCCAAAGAGTTATTGTGCGACCCGTCGTTAACGATCGAAGAAATTGTCCACAAGATCGGGTACAAAGATTACTTTCACTTTAACAAGCTGTTCAAAAAAATCGTTGGCGTTCCCCCTGGCAAATTCAAAAGATTATAACATAAGCCCTTCTCGCTGCCTTTGTATGGCGCTGAGAAGGGCTTAACTTCAACTTCATTTATATTCCAGTATTATTTCAGTTCGGCTACGCGTGCATTAACTTCTTCGATGGCTTTGCTGGCCTTCTTCATTTGCTGATCAAGCCATTCCTCGAAAGCTTTCTCGATGTCATTGTCGTTCATGATGACTTTTGTGTACATGTCCGTATACGCCTTGTTTAGATCAGGCAGTTTGTCCTTTGCCGGCGTCGACATGAATTGAATTTGGAAGTCCGGATCGGGAATTGTCGTCTGGCTTCTGACCGAATCGTAAAAATCGGCAGACATTTGCTGAATGACCGGTGAATGCGCCACATTCGTCATGGCGGTTTCGACGTCCCAAGACAGGAACCAGCGGCCGAATCCTGAGCTCGGATAAACGTCCTGCAGCATTTTTTGTTTCCCGTTTTCATTTTTCGGAAGCAGGCTGACGATCGTATCGCCTTCTTTTTCGAAGTCCTTGCCCTCTTCGCCGTATACAGAATAGATTCGCCCTTCCGGGCTTCCTACATAATCAAGAATTTGCAGGATTCGTTCCAATTTCTCGTCACTGATCTTGCTGCTAAAGCCGGTATAGGTCGAGAAATTTTGTGTTGCCGGGAAATAGCGTTTACTGTCAGCTGCTTGTGGTGGCAAGGCGAGCGTAATGTAATCAGCGGCTGTGGTGATCCCTTTCATATCCGACGTCACTTGGTTGCTTAGCATATCAGGGTCCGTATTGTTCGCATAGGAGGCTACCCGGCCTTGCTGGAACAATTTATCGATATCCCCGCCCTTGCGGATGGAGAAGTCCTTATCGATCAAGCCTTCCTTGTACAACTGTCTGCCGAATTTCAGCGCTTCGATATGATGCTTGGAGAAATAGCCTGGAATCCACTTTCCATCTTCCTGAATCCAGGAGGAGTAGTTTGGCACAAACGGATTGATCATGATCTGGTCGACGATTCCTCCCAGACCAATTGTTTTGCCCGATCCGCTGTAGTCGTCCTTAACCGCTTTCCGCAGGAAATCGACCCAGCCGTCCAGCGTTTCTGGCGGAGTAGATAAGCCCGCTTTGGTTAAATACGATTTCTGCACATAAATTCCCGATAAAGTGAGTGCCTTGGAAGCGTCTGGCCATAATGACCTCGGAATGCTGTAAATTTGACCATCGACGGTCAAAGCCTCGAGCAAGCTGTCAGAAATATTTCTCCTGACATTAGGATACTTCTGCAGTTGAGCGATATCGATCGGCTTCACCAAGCCTTGCCCGCCCCACTCGAACGTATTGAAGTCGTGGACGAACATATCCGGGAGATTGCCGGAAGCCGCCCATATCTTCAGCTTATCTTGCCAATCCGCCCATGTAAGCGCTATCGGTTTGAAGGTAACATTGAACTTCTTGCCCAAGTCATCTAGCCACTTGTCGTCGCTTTGCTGCCCCCAGACATCTGACCCCCATTGAGCAACGCTGATCTCCATTGGAGACAATAGGTTGTCACCGGCCGTTCCGGTCTGATTGCTCCCTTTGTTTTGTCCGCTCTCCGCATCTTTCCCGCCGTCGCTTGTAGAACAAGCCGCCAAAGCAGAAACGACGAGCATCAGAACAATACATAGAATCGTAATCTTTTTGTAACGCATATGAAGCCTCCCCTATAGATGTTTATAATTATATCAGCATCGACGGCTTAAAACCAAAATCAGTGGTTGACAAGCTGGCTAGCCAATCACTTCAGACCACTGATTTTTAGATTAAACCGCGGGCACCGATTAATTATGGTTAATAATTGGACGATCAGGCCTTGATCGCGCCTACCAGCAGTCCTTTGGTAAAGTATTTTTGCAGAAACGGATAAACGAGCATAATCGGCAGCGTCGTAATGACCACCGTGGCACATTTGACGGCCATATTGAAAATCGTTCGGTTTGATAACTGTTCCAACTGCTGCTGCTGCATACTGGACAAGTTGACGACCACTTCCCGCAGCACAAGCTGGAGCGTATATAAATCCCGATCCTGCAGGAAGAGCATCGCATTAAACCATTCATTCCACCGGTCAACCGCGTAAAAGAGCGAGAACGTCGCAATAACGGGCGTCGAGACGGGCAGTATGATACGGAACAAAATAAGCAGCTCATTGGCGCCGTCCATCTTGGCCGATTCCTCCAGCTCGGCGGGAAGACTCTCGAAGTACCCTTTAATGACAAGCAGGTTGAAGGTATTGATCCCGACGGGCAGAATAAGCGCCCATATGCTGTTGACTAGTTGAAAGTAATTGGCCACCATAATATAAAAAGGGATTACGCCACCGCTGAAAAACATCGTGAGCAGAATCAGATTCAAGCACAAATTGCGGCCGGCAAATTTCTTGGATAACCCGTATGCAAGTGTGACGGTCAGCAGCATATTGTAGAAAACGCCAACGGTAGTTACGATCACGGAGTTTTTCAACCCAATAAGAAAATTCGTTTTAAGAAATACGAACTTATAGGCGTCCAGGTTGAAGGATTTTGGAAACAGCATTAGCGGATTGTCCATATAGTCCTTAAAATCGGTGAACGATACGATGACCACATAATAAAAAGGAAACAGCGTTATTACAGCCAGAAACCCCAGAAACAATCCGTTTGCTAGCTGGAACCCCGTATCCTGGCGTTTTCTTTTCCGAACGGTTTCGTTATTCATTGTTGCTACCTCCATATTCCGGGCTGACCGGCTAGTTTGACGATCCGATTAGCGAACAGCAGCAGACCCAAATTAATAACGGATTTGAACAATCCGGCGGCGGCGCTTAAGCTGAAGCTCCCAGAGCCTTGAAAGCCAATGCGGTATATATAGGTATCGATAATATCCGCTACGCTGTATACGTTGGTCGTGTACATATTCATAATCTGATCGAACCCGGCATTCATCGAATTGCCGACCTGCAGAATAAGCAAAATGGAGGCTGTCGGAATCAGACTGGGCAGCATAATATGCTTCATCCGTTGGAAGCGACTCGCACCGTCCACAGTGGCGGCTTCATATATTTCGGGATTGATCCCGGCAATGGCCGCAAGGAAAATAATGGAATTCCAACCCATCGTTTTCCATAAGTCCGAAGCGAAAATTAATGGTAAAAAAGCTTTTGGCGATGTAAAAAAACCAATCTCGTTCCATCCGGCCACAATTAGAAACTGGTTAATGATGCCTTCGGAAGAAAGCAGATTGAATAAAATGCCGTACGCGATAACCCATGATATAAAATGCGGGAATGTAAATACAGTCTGGTAGAACCGCTTCAATGCGCTGCGGCTCACCTCATTCAACAATATGGCTAAGACGATCGGAACTGGAAATTGAAATACAATACGGCCCAGGCTGATCAGAATTGTGTTCCTGACCGCCTGCCAGAACTCGCCATACTGAAACAATTCCTGGAAATATTGCAGCCCGACCCATTCACTGCCCCCTATCCCGTGGATGAACGTATAATCCCGAAAGGCAATCTGGATACCGTATAAGGGAATATAGGAGAAGACGAGGTAATACAACATGCCGGGCAATACCAAGAGCCAAATATATTTCGCTTTCATGATCGAACGGTAAAAATTTGTCATCGATTTCCTCCCGAGCGCCGTAAGTTTATGTAACCTTATTGTAGAACGGCTGCGAGCAGTGTTGTATGGCTTGTTTTCGGGATTTATGTGTATGTTTAAGTCGAATTTCCTTTATCGGGGGAGGGGATGAACTAACAACCTAAGCGGAGAGTTAGCCGTCAGGTTGTGGTCAATCTCCTCGTTGGATGCACACGCTTTTCCTGTATTCAGACGGGGAGATGCCAAGAATGGCTCTAAAAGTCGAGGAAAAATAATGCTGGTCTGCAAAGTTCAGTCTGACGGATATTTCATTGATATTGAGTTGAGTATGCTGTAAAAAATGCTTGGCAAGTTCGATTTTTTGTTTGCGGAAATAAGCATAGGGAGTGATGCCGTACGTTTCCCGAAACAGCTTGATAATGTAATTTTTTGAATATCCGAGTTGTGTGCAAACATCGTTCAAATCTAACCTGTTTTCAATGTTGACGTCCAGGCATAATTTGATCTGCTCCGCAGCAGTAAGCACTTTGTGCTCCAAATGGTTTTTCAAACGTAGAAAGATCTTTAACAGCGTGACTGAGACTTCATCAATCACCTCGGAATAACTTTTATGGCTGGCGGAGGAGATGTTGATGATTTCATTCATATAAGAAAGAATGTTGCAATTCTTAACAATGTACGTATCTTCAGGCAAATACTGCGAAAATAAATACTCGGCAAATTCCCCATAAAAAACAATCCAAATTTTAGTCCACGGATGATCTTCACTGGAATAATACACGTGATCGCTGTTTCGAGTCAAAATATAGACGTCATTTTTTTGGGGGTGCAAGGTTTGGGAATTAATCTCCAGAACGCCGCTTCCGTCGATAATATATTCGAACGAAAACAGGTTTTCCCCGTGCCGCTCAATGCGGTAATTTTTATCACAATAAGAGATACCCGACATGACGACATTTAGAGGGTATTTGGAGTTACACATATGCCAAAAATTATGAATGACTTCGCGCATGATTATAATCCTCACATTTTCAATGATTTTTTCTATTATTATAACCCTAATGATATGATATATTGAACCATAAACAAGCAAAATAGTTTGTATGAATAATGAGATCCAGGGCGAAGACAGGAGGAATTAAAATGAATTTGCGAGCTCCAGCTGTTCCACTAATTACCGTAGACCCTTATTTTTCCGTTTGGTCGATGGCAGACAAATTGAATGAATCGGACACCAAGCATTGGACGGGCAAACCTCACCGAATGACCGGCATCGCTTCGGTCGATGGCAAAGAATATCTTTTTATGGGGGACAGGTCAACCAGCTTGAAAATGGAACAAACCAATCTGGATATTAATGCACTCTCGACCAACTACCGTTTTGCATGTGATGAAATTCAATTAGAAGTGACATTTACTACCCCTCTTTTGTTGGATAATTTGAAATTGACGGCCAGACCAGTTTCATATATTCATACAAAAGCCTGGACCAACGACGGGAAAAATCATAATGTGACGATTACCATTACGGTGGATGACGAGTTTTGCCAAAATTTAAAATATGAGTTTCCAACCGAATATACCGATCTTAGCCAACCGGGCCTTGCCTGCGGCAGAATTGGAAGCAAGATCCAGACAATGTTAACTGCAGCCGGCGATGACCTTAGAATCAATTGGGGATACGTCTATCTTGCATCGAATCATGATCAGGCCGTTGTAACGGCTGCTGCCAGCACCAATGATTATAGAACCTTGAACCATACAATGGCACTGGCAATTACGCTAGATACGGAACAACATAACGAAGGACTGTTTGCCGTCGCTTACGACGATATTAAGTCGATTGAATATTTCCACGAGCCGTTGAACGCTTATTGGAAAAAGGACGGCCAAACGATCGAGGAAGCCATTCAGCAAGCGCTTGGCGAATATGATGCGATTTTCGAGGAATGCGAGCTGTTTTCGTCCAAGCTATATCAGGATGCCACGGAATCAGGCAATGAAAAATACGCTGAACTGGTGTCTCTTGCCTACCGACAGGCTATTGCAGCGCACAAAATTTGTGTAGATCCAAACGGAGATGTGTTGTTTATTTCCAAGGAGAATTTCAGCAACGGTTGCGCGGCTACCGTTGACGTGACCTACCCTTCTATACCTCAATTTCTAATTTATAACCCGGAGCTCGTTAAAGGGATGCTAAGACCGATTTTCAAATATGCCTCAATGGACGTTTGGCATTACGACTTTGCTCCCCACGATGTGGGAACTTATCCTCTCCTTAATGGACAGGTATATAGTCATGGAACATGCCCTACTTGGCAGATGCCAGTAGAAGAATGTGGCAATATGCTGATCTGTAGCGCAGCGGTCGCTCTTGCGGAAAATGACGTCTCTTTTGCCGAGGAGAATTGGGACCATCTTGAAAAATGGTGTAATTACCTCATCGAAAACGGCGTAGATCCGGATAATCAGTTGTGTACGGACGATTTCGCGGGGCATCTGGCCCATAATTGTAACTTATCAATTAAAGCCATTATGGGGATCGCCAGCTTCTCCATTCTAAACCGCTTAACAGGAAATGATCAGAAAGCAGATGAACTGATGAGCATTGCCGGTTCCATGGTCGACAAATGGCTGGCCATGGCTGCAAATGAAGATGGAACGTTCCGTCTCGCATTTGACCGTCCCGGCTCCTTCAGTATGAAATACAACGCGATCTGGGATCAAATTTTCGGTCTGAATTTGTTCCCTAAAGACACTTTTAAGGCAGAGACAAAGGCCTATATTGAAAAGCATTCCGGTCCCTACGGACTCATGCTGGATAACCGCAACACTTATACCAAATCGGATTGGTTGGTGTGGAGCGCTGCGCTTTGCGAGAACAAGGAAGACTTCACGACCATCGTAGACCGCCTGTGGCTTGCGTATAACGAGTCGGAAAGCCGTGTTCCAATGACGGATTTTTATTCAACGGCGAATGCGAAAATGGAAAATTTTCAAAACCGATCGGTGCAGGGTGGGCTATTCATTAAGATGCTTATAAATAAGGGAATTTAAGCCACGCTTTAAATCATAGCTGTCATAGCGCTTTAAAAAGATGATCCAAGCCTGCATGGCTTGGATCATCTTTGATGACGTTACTCCTGATTCGTAAGCTGCAGCAAGTTGTAAATCGCCTGTATCGCTTCCTCTCGGGTTGTCAGACTGCCGGGTGCAAATTTCCCCGCGCCCTTGCCTTGCATCAAGCGAGTAAATACAGCCTGCTGAACAACTGTCTGCGCCCAACCTGAAACCTGCTGTTCATCTTTGAAAGCCGGCACATTGCCAGTTCCAGCAGGCTTGCCCGCAGCAAGTTCATACGCCCTTACGAGCATAGCCGCCATCTGCTCCCGGGTAATGTTGGCATTCGGGTTAAAGGAATACGGTGTTACGCCTGTTACCAGCCCGTTTGCCCCTCCAGTCCGCGCATAGAAAGCTCAGGCACCTGGTTGCCCCCCGTTGTCATGTGAAGCTCCCGATGTGAGCGCTTACTCAAATGTATGCACGTTGAAGGCTCCCGCATCATTATGCGGCGCCGATTCCTCACTATGAGCCATCCCGTAGATCCTCCTGTTAGCATGATCCATATACATTGGACCTATTTCCGGGAAAGCATTTAATCCGCTTTGAACATTTCGTCCAGCCTCGCTACTGTGGATGCATAATTTCTCCGCTGCGATTAATATATTGATAGTTTCGTAGATGGTTGTTATTCAAGTATATCTCCGCCAAATCTCCTGAGAAAGAATCTGCCCATTCAAATTGCGGCTTAATGACAAAAATTCCCGATGTATTAATATAACCATATTTCCCACCTTTACTTGCAGGTGCCAAGCCTCCCGAAAACTGTCCTCCGGCCTTAATATTTTGAATTACTTTCTCGCCTTTCGTGTTGATATAGAAGGTTACCCCATTTCGTTCGACGAAGGCGAGTCCTTCAGAAAAAGGTCTGGCCAAAGAAAACTGAGGCGGCAAAATATATTCACCTGTCTTATCGATATATCCGTATTTGCCGTTTACGTAAACAGCAGCAACTCCCTCTGAAAATGGCTCTGCATGGGCAAACCTTGGCGGCACAACCAGTTCTCCTTTCGTATTAATATATCCGTATTTGCCACCTACACTGAGCATCACAGCCGCCATCCCGTCTGAGAAGTCTGTTGTTTGACTGTACCGGTACGGGATAACCAACTCACCTTCTGTATTAATATAACCTCCCGCTTTTCCCTGATTGACTCGAGCGAGTCCTTCCACAAAGTTAAAGGCTCGATGATAGATCGGTTGGATGACGACTTTTCCTTTACTATTTATGTAGCCATGCCTGGTCACGACGGGTCCATCATTTGTTTGAATTTTGGCCGTATACTGTGCCAATCCATCATACATAACACCACATGTGTTAAGCGGACAGTCAAACAATCTGTCTCCTGTTGTACTGAAATAAATTTGTTGCAACTCCGTGCGGTCTACTACATAAACCGGACTTCCGGATTGGCCAGAATAACCAGCCCCATCATAGATCGGCTTAATAACGATCTCACCTTGACTGTTCATAAAGCCGTATTTACCATTTGCCTTAACAATATAAAGCTGCTCTCCCGCTAACTCCCCCTTTATGCTCTCTCCTGCAGCAACCGCCTTCCCATGCCCTGTCCCCACAAGCCCGACAATGATTACCAACAATCCAACAAATGCAGCTATATGTTTCACCATTTTAATTTCACTCCCGTCTTTATAAGAATTGCGTTAACTATATAAATTGAATCAAATTAGCGTCATTAGTTCAACTCCCCTTCTCTTCCATTCTTTGTAATAGACGATAACAAAATCATTTCGGTTGCGAAATCGTATAGAGAATTTTCCCATTAATGCTGAGTGCCTCTCTCCCGCGGGACACTCACCCGACTAACTCAAATTGTATGGAACGCGGCGGTTTGCATGTCAACGCAGAGGCGCTGCATTTCGCTGCTTACCTAGCTGATCCGCAAAAACTCGCTTATACGAAAGGCAATTCAGGCTTTGGGAGAATACCTGGCTATATACAGCTAATCCTTTATCCCAATGACTATTTATTCTTCAAAACTTGAGGCTCAAAACCAAAATCAGTGCTTGACGAAACTCGAGTGTGCTGCTATGGGTTCGCAGGGTGTTTCCAATCGCCATTCAAAGCCGGATTTTTTATTCTAATTTTCTAAAGGTTGAAATCCGACTTTAAAAAGCGATCACTTCGTTTTTCCAACATCCCTGCAACTCTTCGCTGCCTTTCTCGCATTTGGCAAGCACTGATTTTTAGGTAGAGCCAAACTTGAAGTTGAAAATTGACTACCAGTAATTTTTCATTTACAAATAGAGGAATGCATTTTACTATAAATATGTAACAAATTCCAATAAAAAGAAGGTTTTGGTTGAGGTTGTTGTAGTTATTTTATAAATAAAAGAAGGGAGCTTCATTAATGATTAATGAATTACAAAGCTATTTGCAAAAATGAAATACGCTTTCTGTTTTCTTGGTTTCAGACTGTTTTCGATTTTTTTGCGCTTAAAGACCTTGTTAAAATTACTGCTACTGACACTGCGTACAAAGCAAAAGAGTTAGAGGTAAAACATTCATCTGTTATATCTACAGACGCGCTCTCTAGAAGAAGACAATAATCCTAGGCGTTGAAGCATCAGCCACGTCGTTTATAAAAGATAGATATGATTATTAAGTCACAACATGAGGAGCAGATAAATTGAAAAAAGATGATATTTACAAAGTTATTTTTATCATTCTTCTAGTTGCAGTGATTTTTGCTCTTTTTAAAATTAAAACTGAAGTAAGTGAATTAGTACGCGCGCTTCGTTATGTTTCTAAGGTTCTTGAGACCGGACTGTAACTTAGAAACATTTTTTTTATACACATCAGATGCAAACTCATAATTTGTTTATGGCGCAACCCCGGAATCATTGTTGTCAATCGTCTGAGAAAATGTCACTTATAATCGATTAGGCCCATGAATAAATTCATGGGCCTCTCACAGAACCAGGACGTGCGGTTCATCGCATCCGGTTCCTCCATGGCTATCCCCGTTGGGGATGCTGTTGGATCTTACAACCTTCTTGATCAGCACGCCGATGTTTACGGTTTGGTTGCGCCGCGTGATCGCCTTTGCTCACTCTTTGAATTTCAGGATCGCTTTCGCCGATAGTTTCATCCACTGACCCTTTATAAATATTTCTCCCCCAAAAAATGATTTGTCTCCCTTCCGTTTCCTTCCAATTCATTTTATGATTTAAGTAAGCTTAACCATATCCCTACTTTTCGAAGTTCCCGGCATTATTATTAATTCCGGCAGAAAGGAAGGTGAATCATGATTTAAAAGCTGCAGGCAAGCCACTTGTTCTACCAACCTTCACAGTACACCACGATTCAAGTCCATACACACACACCGCTGTATAACGCGCTTACGATCCAACCAGAACATATCTCCACGTATATTGCATACGCATGAAACCGCTCACCTTGTTCATACACATATGCCTCATATTCCCTGCATTGCAGACGCTTGTTTGCCTGCCCTTCATCCAGACCCAACGCTTACACTTACACCTGTCCGTTCAGACACGTTCGTGAACATCTTGCGTTCACAGCAGACACGTCCCTTTTGCCGGCGCACACGGCAGCCCAGCCCTATTGATCATCCTCAACGTGCAGCCAGCCCGGCATACGCATGAAGCATCCGTATTTTCGTACAAACGAATATAATGATCGAGGTGA
The DNA here is from genome assembly GCA_004134985.1 of Paenibacillaceae bacterium. Lineage (GTDB taxonomy): Bacteria > Bacillota > Bacilli > Paenibacillales > Paenibacillaceae > Paenibacillus_D. The sequence goes on from REGQ01000017.1 coordinate 106,635, forward strand.
TTGAGTGTATTATTCTGCTCGAAGAAGCCAGTTAAGCACAATCAGTCTGTTGCTTTGCCTTGCCCTCCTGTTCAGTTCCCTGTTTAATGCGGCGGTATCCTATGCTGAGGGAGAGGGGGAGCAGGAACAGACTGTTGATGAAGATCTAGCACCAGAACAAGACCCGCTCGCCCCGCAGAACTTGCGGATTGTTGAAGGTTCGATTACCCATAATTCAGTTCAGTTTGTTTGGGATTTTATTGGGGCCGATCTAGATCCTCCAAACGGAAACTATATTGATGTTTGGAAAGCATATCCCGCCGAAAATGAAAATGATTATATTACCGATGCAAACTTATGGCATCATTCTATTGGTCAATTAAAACCTGAAACTACGTACTCGATTTATATCACTTGGCATGAAAGGCCAGCAACAAAAGCACATAGGAGCAATATTGTCACATTTACAACCTTAGAAGACACCACCGAATATAAAGAAGCGCCACTGGCACCTCCTCAGAACCTTAAAGTATCCACTGTAACCGATTCATACATTACTTTCCAATGGACAGGAAGCCCTGGCGCTGACGGTTATGATTTTTACTTAAATGGTGGATATCTGGGGGGGATATGGGACGGGTCCAACTCCTTCACCTACCCATGGCCAGAAAATCAGAACGAAACCGATTTCAAGTTTACGGTTGGAGCGCAGAAAAACGCAGGTGGTATAAAGACAACTTCCAAGGATAGCAACATCGTTCATATTACACGCGGAACGCTGGCTCCCCCTAAGGATCTGCAGATCGTTACTGCGAATCGGTCGACGGTCGCCCTTGGTTGGGCGCCTGTGCCTGGCGCAACTGCCTATGATATTTATCAGGATGACAAACTGATTGGAACAACCGATACCAGCCGTTATGTTGCGAAAGGATTGAAGGAAAGTCAAGCATATCAATATGCTATCGCTGCCCGCAATGGCGTATGGGAGTCATCCAAAAGCGATAGTATTACAGCGGTGCCTGGAGCCAATTATACGAATGTCACCTATTTTGCTGCCTGGTCTATTTTTGACCGTAAGTTTTTCCCAGAAAATGTAGATGTCTCTCAAGTCACTCATATCAACTATGCGTTTGCAGATATTTGCTGGCGCAAGGCTGGAACCAAAATTCTTTCCTGTCAAAACAAAGATATCGAGTTGCAAAAAGACTATGTATATGACGGTGAAATCATTATTGGAGACAATGATGCAGACCTCAAAAACTACGCCGCTTTTGCAGATATTAAGAAAAATAATCCGAATTTGAAAATGATGGTGTCGGTTGGAGGCTGGTCCTGGTCGAAAAACTTCTCCAATGTGGCCGCCGATGAAGTGACCCGCAGGACTTTTGCCAATTCAGCGGTTAAGTTCCTTCGGGCTTACGAGCTGGACGGACTTGATATCGATTGGGAGTATCCGGTCGAAGGTGGAGAAGACCACAACGTTCACAGCCCGAATGACAAACAGAACTTCACGCTGCTTATGAAGACGGTGCGAGAAGCGCTCGATGCCGCCGGTTCCGAAGACGGCAAATATTATTTGCTCACGATCGCCTCCGGTCAAGGGGACAATTTTGTCGTCAATGCCGATCTGGCGAACTCCACTAATTATCTCGACTTCATCAGCATTATGACGTATGACTACAGCGGCGGTTGGGAGACGCTCGCCAATCACAATGCACCGTTATATCACGACAGCAAGCTGCCAAAGCCATCCGCACCACGCAACAATGTCAGAGGCGGCGCACTGGGACATCTGAATGGCGGAGTCCCTGATTACAAGCTGGTCCTTGGCGTTCCATTCTACGGCAAAGGTTGGGAAGGGTGCGAACCGCCCGGACAATATTCGACCTGTGCCGGCCCATCGGCTGGACAATGGGAGAAAGGCATCTATGATTACACCGAGTTGGAAACCAATTATGTAGATAAAAACGGCTACACCCGTTACTGGAACGATGCGGCGAAGGTGTCGTACGTTTATAATCCGGAAAAGAAGATTTTCATTACTTACAATGACCGCACAAGCATGATCTACAGCGCATCGCTCGTCAAAACGCTGAATCTGGCTGGCACCATGAACTGGGAAGTGAGCGGGGACCGCAACCGAACGCTGATTGATCAGTTGAAACATGATCTGCCGATTGACGGGAAAGTGAATCCCGATGCGCTTGCTGCGCCATCGAATGTTGCGGTTGTTGCTTCAACGCCAACTTCCCTGCAGGTGAAATGGGATGCTGTTGCAGAAGCAACCGGTTATGAAGTATTTATAAATAATCAATATGTCGGCTATACGGAGACAACGCAATACGATCTTAAGTCGCTCACGGCAAGCACCAATTACAACATCGATGTATTCGCTATCGTCAAAGAAGCTCAGCAGGTTGAGGCCGTGTCTCCGGCCAGCAAAACGCTGCGAGCCGCGACACAGGCGAACCCATCGTCTGGCTATGTACAACTGCCAAGTTATGTACCGCCAACTCCGGACAAAGACAGCAATGAGCTGGACACAACCGTTGTCAAAACCAATGGCAAATGGCGTATCAATGTTGCCAAGGATACTGCCATTAAGTCAATTAAGGCTGCCAAGGAACATTCCTTTACTATTAAGGCAGGCAGTGAAGCTTCTGCCATTGAAGTATACGTGCCGAAAGAGGTCATCCAGGCGCTCGTGGAAAAAGGAGCGGACACATCCCTTGTGGTCATTTGGAACGGCATCTCCTATAAGATTCCGGCAGAGGCCATCAACCGTAACACCGATATCAGAATTACAATTGCGCCGCCTGATGCAGATACCGCAGCCGCAATTGACAAACTGGCGAAGGACAGCGGCCTGACCTTGCGCGCCGATGCCCTTGATTTCAAAATCGAGAAACTTGTCTCTGGCGATACGTATGAGGAAATAACGGATTTCGGCGAATACAACCTCCACCGCAGTTATACGTTGGATGCCAATTCGCTCGACACCAAACGGTCCACAGGGGTCATCTATCTGCCAGACAGTAAGGAGTTCCGCTCTGTATCCACTGTTTTCACCGAAGGCAAGGATGGAAAAGTGACCGCAGAATTAAAAAGGAAAGGCAATAGTATTTACACGATAGTGGAATCAAACCGTCATTACAAGGATGTTACGATGCCATGGGCACAGCAGGCGGTTGATCGGGCTTCAGCCCGGCTCATCGTCTCCGGGGAAACTGCCGACCGCTTCGGAGCGAGCTCGAACATTACCCGTGCCGAATTCACTGCTGTTCTAATAAAAGGGCTCGGCATTCTCCCGGATTACAAACATCATCCGTTCCTTGATGTCCGCTCAGGGGCGCAGTATGCCGGGGACATCGCTTCTGCCCAGGCGCTTGGCCTGATTCAAGGCAAAACGGCGGATACGTTCCAGCCGAACGGACTCATTACCCGGCAGGAAATGGCCGCGATTTTGGCCCGTGCCTGGCAGTATGCGGGCTTGTCGGCTAAAGCCAATGATGCCGTGCTCGACCGATTCAGCGACAAAGCTGCAATTTCCGGTTATGCTAAAGCATCCGTTGCCTTAATGGCGGAGCAGCAAATTATGCAGGGCGTATCGTCATCAAGGTTCAGCCCGCAGACTCACGTGACGAAAGCGCAAGCGGTTGTCGCAATCATCCGATTGCTCGATGCCATTGAGTTGAGCAAACAGACTGCCAAATAAAATAAATAAAGAGGGCTGTACTGCGGCAGTTTGTCCTGCCGGGTACAGCCCTTTGTATTAACGCACTTAAGCAAGCTTAGCGCACAGGCAATTGGACAACCACTGTCGTCCCCTTCCCTACCTGGCTTTTCATTTCTATGTTTCCATGATGGAGGGTCACGATTTTCTTGGCGATGGCAACCCGAGACCCAATCCCATCCATATCATTTTCCAAGATATTATTCGCATAGATGATAACATGATAGCCCTCCAGCATTCTGCAGTTTGTTTGAGAGCCGGCCCTCAACTTCATTTGAAATCATAGCACAATAATATGAACGGAGAGTGAACCTCCTGATTAAACGTAGCAGTTAGAGCTCGCCAATGGTGAATAAGGTTGCAAGTAAACGGCGGCAGGTTGCAGATCGCTTCCAATTGATATCATTAACAATTGACAGTTGTTTCATCCTTTGAACGCATAAAAACCGCATAGCAGCAAGCCATTGCGGTTTTTATAAATGACGATTGTATTGTTGGTTTGGCCGGTCGCGTGGCTGCTTCTAATTCTTTATGCTCTTCACCGTGTTTCTGTAGCCGCTATAGAGCGAGGCGATTTTTTTGCGGCCGGAACCATCGCTTTTCATTACAAAGACATCGCCATAAATCGAATAGTAAATATAGTTACCTAGCACCTGAAGGTTTTTGATGCGTTTCCAGCCGTCATCATAATCGAGGTCCCCATGCACCAGCCTTGTTTTCGTCCCGTTGGAGAGATTGGCTTTATACAAAGTCTGCGTCCAAGCGTCCCTTCCCTGATAATCCTCCGTGAAATAAATAAAACCTTTATCCACTGCAAGGATACTTACGCCTGACTGCTTCAGCTGGCAAATCACTTGTTTGTTCGAACCGTCCACATTCATGACACGCACCGTTTTGGAATGAAGGTCAAGATAATAAATTTTGTTATTGGCAATGATGCTATGCCCGATATCCGCATCGCCGGAGAGCTTAGTTTTGCTGCCCCCGTCTTTGGTCATCCGATATAATGCCCATCGTTTGTTCTCATAGTGGCCGTAGTAAATCCAGTTGCCCAGGCTGTATCGGATAAAAGCGTCCGTTCCGGTTAGCTTTGTCTTCTTGCCTTTGTGCAGCTTGAAGATCGTATACTCGTCCAAAACATCTGTAAACCAGATCGTATCCTTCTCAATAATCATATTTTCTTGCATAAGATATCCTTTGCCCAGCACTTGGCGCTTGGAGCTGTCAGCTTCGCTGATTTTGACAATATTGTTCTTGGCGTTGTAGTATTGCTGGCCGTCCTGGACGGCGATAAGGCTCATGCTTTCACTCGGGTCAAGCTCAATTGTGCTGCTGTTTCCATTCAGATCGGTTTTATAGATGAACAGATTATTCGTTCCCCAATCGCTCTCTGCTATGTAAAAATGCTGATCAGATATGTCCTCTACTTTGCTTATCCGCCCCCACGGCACATCACCAACATCCTGCAGCTTCTTCTTAATGCTCGTCCCGTCTGCAAATACGTAAAGCAGCTCTTGACCGCCAGAATAGACAGCCTTGGGTTTGAGTGCCAGTTCAAGTTCGGACAGTGTGCTTTTTGAAATGACCGGGGTCTTGTCGCTAATGATAATGATACCGTTTTTGTAATAAAGCTTTTGATGGAAAATATCTTCAACAACATGCCTTAAAGGCAGGTAGGTTGTGCCATTAATGGTTTGACTGGCTGTATTCATCGCCAATTTCTTTCCATTAATCGATAGCGATGGTTCCCCTACTGTCATCTTGGCTTTGTCACCGTTCACACTGATCGTAATTTCCTGCGTCTTAGCATTCCATGACAGCTTGCCGCCAAGTTTTTCAGAGATGAATCGTAAAGGGACGAACGTATTGCCCTTCTCTGCAAAAGGAGCAATCTCTTTGTTCTTGTCGTCAATTCTGCCTTGCTTGCCCTTTACATATACTTTGGGGCTGTCGATGCACAGCACGATAGAATTGTTAATTTCAGGAAGAACATTTTCTTTGGCTGCTGCTGTCAGGGCAGCAAGGAAACAGCCAGCCAATAAAATTGTGATCGTAAACGCTCTTTTGAGCATCAGTGAACCCCCTAATAATTTGAAATGATTTCCATTCCAAATATATTACCACTAATTTTGGCATCGTGCGCATATGCGACAGAACTTTTATAAATTATTAAAGTTATATTCGACTAAAAAACCCGCCCCAATGAACACAAGGGAACGGGCCATTCTCGTAAATTTACTTTACCGCGCCAATATATCTCTGCAGACTTTCTTCTACACACCCGGCAATGAATTGAATAAATGGTTTCTTATCAGAGTCTATACTTGCGGCTTCTAAAGTTTCATAGTATTTCAACCGGTCGGCGTTTGCCGCTTTAACAATTGCTGGCGGGAATCCGTTTTTCATTAAAATCAAATTCATTAATAGTCGCGCGGTACGGCCATTCCCATCAGAGAACGGATGGATGTGAACATAGCGGAAATGAAACTCCGCGGCCAACTCAACCGGATGCACAATTTCTGCGTTATCATTATACCATTGCATGAGTTGTTCCATCTTTTCGGCGAGTACATTAATCAAACGATATCTCCCTGCATTTTCATCATCAATATTTTTAAGCACCAAATGGTGAATCGATTTTATTACATACTCCGTTAATGCAATATTTCTATTTACTATATCCTGTACATAATATATTGCTTCTGAATGGTTAACAATCTCAAAATGCTCACGCAGCTTTTTACCGCCAATCGTCAGTCCTTCTTCAAGAACAAGCTTTGTTTCCAGTAGGGTAAGTGTGTTGCCCTCAATTGCATTGGAGTTGTAAGTCCACTCGACTTGATATACCTCTTCCAGATTTTTTACAGCAGCCGCTGGCAAGGGACGCAGTTCGTCCAATTCTTTTTTTAATTGATCGATTTTTGTAAAATTCATATGGCCCCTGCCCTCCCTCTATTATTACCATTATAACACAGTTTGCGCTGCTTAGACGGAAAGGGGGAGGAGACGGATTTCTCAGAAATCTGGTTTTTTATATTTTCAAGGATGATGTGGCAGCTGTTTTTTTTGTTGCTCCAATCGGCTCGTCTCCACTTCAATCCGGCTCGTGTCAATGCGTTCAAACAGCAGCGTCAAATTTTCGATTTTCCGGCCAGCAGGTACAGTAATCACATCCCAGCCCGGATGTTCCAGTCCCAGAAACCCTCTTATTTGCTCACATGAAAAAGGAATAAACGGCTGCAGCAAGTTGGCTAAATTCGCGATCAATTGAACACAGGTGTGCAGTGTATAGCTGCATGCTTCACGATTTTCCTTCAACTGTGCCCATGGCTTCTGCTCGTCAAAAAATTTGTTGGCGCCGCGGACAAATGCGAATATCCGCTCAAGCGCTTCCTTGAGATGGCCTTTTTCGATCAAATCGCCTGATTCGCGGTACAACTTGGCAATTTCCCCCAGCCATTCTTCTTCAAGCTGTCCTTCAGGAACAGCTCCCCCATAGGATTTATCGATAAAAGCCAGCGTTCGATTCACAAAATTCCCGAATGCGCCCAGCAATTCCCCATTGTGGCTATAAATAAATTCCCGCCAGGAGAAGTCCGTATCGCGTTTCTCGGGACCGTTAGCAATGAGAAAATAACGAATCGAGTCTGGCTGATATCGACTCAAAATGTCGGGCACCCAGACCGCCCAATTGCGGCTGGTTGAGAACTTTTTGCCCTCCAGGGTCATGTATTCAGAGGAAATAATCCGATCGGGCAATTGCAAACCTCCGACTCCCATAAGGATCGCTGGCCAAATGAGCGTATGGAACGGGATATTGTCTTTGCCGTGGACATAATAAGCGGTTATCTTCTCGTTGCCTTCCTGCCAGAATGATCTCCAATCGCCGCCGGTCTCCGCTGCCCACTGCTTGCTTGCTGACAAGTATCCACTGACAGCTTCCACCCATACGTATATTTTTTTATCCTCATAGCCTTCGATAGGGACAGCAACGCCCCAGGTCAAGTCTCGGGTCGCCGCTCGGTCTTGAAGTCCTTCCTCCAGATACCGCCTGGTCAGTTGAATAGCATTGTCCCCCCACTCCCTGGCTTCACTTGCGTACGCCGTCAATGCCTCCTGGAATTTGGAGAGCGCAAGGTAGAAATGTTCCGTTGGACGCTCGACAGGAGGATTCCCGCATAGCTTGCAAGTCTTATCGGATAAATCCGCAGGATCGAGCAATGTTGAACAAGCATCGCACTGATCACCTCGGGCACGGCTTCCGCATACGGGACAATTGCCTTCCACATACCGATCCGGCAAAAAGCGCTGATCCGTTTCGCAATAGGTTTGCTGGTTCGTTTGTCTGTATAGATGATCATTTTCCAATAAGCTCAAAAACAATTCTTGGACAACCTGATGATGAAACGACTGGTCCGTCCGGGTATAGAGATCATAAGTAAAACCTAATTGGTGAAAGCAATCAACAAACTCCTGATGGTACCGGTCCGCAATATCACTTGGCGCAACACCTTCCTGGATCGCCTGAACAGCGACAGGTGTGCCGTGACAATCGCTGCCGGATACATACAACACCTTCTGTCCCTTCGCACGGTAATAACGCGCCAATACATCCCCGGGCAATAAACTCGCCAATCGTCCCAAATGCAAAGAACCATTTGCATAAGGCCATGCTCCGCCAATGAATATGTTCGCCATACTAAGCTCCCCCTTATTGTCAAGCCTGAACGGCTTTGCCGTCCTTGAAAAAACACAAAAAAACCCTCATCCCAAAGGGACGAGAGTTTATGCTCACGTGGTACCACCCAAATTTTATCAATGCCTTGCAGCATTCACCTCTTCAGGTACGGCGCGGATTGCGCTTATACCCTAGCACTGTAACGGATGCGGGTTCCGGCGCAGCCTACAACCAAATGAGGTTTCGATGCGCAGCTCAGAGACCATGTTCCCAAAGTTCTTCTTTACTCCTTTTCAGCTGCCGGAGCTCTCTGTTGAAAGATATCGCTTTGGTACTCTTTCTCTTCTTAGCTTTTATCAATATGTAATGTAAGTTAATGGAGATTATACTGAACCCCTGCTCCGATGTCAAGATTGAATTATAGCTTATATTATCAAACTTACTTTGTCGCCTGCCCGCCAATCAGCTCCCAATCTGAGGCCGTATAGCTGCCCATAAACCATAAGGAAACGCCTTGGAGCTCATAAAACTTGGCAAGCCATATTTTCTTCGCGACGCTTTGTGTGTCTTCATAAAACAGCTCATGGCTGCCGCGTTCATCCGTAAACGTCGCCTTTCTCACAAAGTAAGGCATCGTCAAAGTGCTGTCCACGTCCTTCAAGGCCAGCCGCTTCTCGACATCTGTGATGGCTGGACTAAGCGGAGGCGCAGTTGTGCCGCTCGCTGTAATCCACTGATTCGCCTGTTTCGAAATGCCTAACACCAGTTTTTCTTTCGGGATCGACTGGAGCGCTGTGGCAATCGTGTCGTTGACTAGCGGCAAGGGCGCCGAAGGCAGCTTGCTTTCGTGATGGGTGAAGTCGTAGGCCATCAGAATAACGGTGTCTGCCAGCTTACCAATTGCCTCTAGATCATAGCCTTTATAATAATGAATAGGAGGAACGGCTACAGATAGCGTTGACGAGCCCAGCTGCTTTCTCAAATTTTGCAGAAACTGAACATAATCAGCCGCACTTCCCGCTTCTTTCAAGCCTTCGAAATCAATGCTCACCCCATCGAAGCCGTAAGACGGATCGTTTAAGACCACAAGCAAAGATTGAATAAAAGCCTCCTGCGCCGGCTTATCCTTTAGAAAATCCTTCAGATCGCCGTTGTCGTAAAATACCATCAGTTCCTTGTTGATCTCAGCAGCATCCGCGGCGGCAATCGCTTCCTCATATCCGCTCGGAATTCGATTGACAGTGGAAGTGGTGTTTAATTTCGCCTCCCCTGAGCCGCCGTATTCCAGATGTGACCAGCCAAAAATAACATTGGCAAGCTTGTTCATCTGGTTGATCGCCGGGTAGGATTGAATGGCATAGTAACCGGTAAAATCGATCGTTTGCAAGGCAATCCGCTTATCGATCAACCGATAGATAACGGCTGCCGCCTGCTTGCGAATTAACGGATCATTAGGCTTAAATCCAGCAGAAGCACCCTCCATAATGTCGTGATGCGCGGCATAATAAAGATAGGGCTGCATAGCCTCATCTATCGTGGCTTGATCCTTAAAAGCCCGCTTATCCCGCTCCTTCTTCCAATCGGTGGACAGCCATCGCTGACGCGTCTCTTCATTCGCCGACTCCATCAGCGATTTCCCGACCAGCATTGCAACCTCCTGTCTGGTAATCGTCTGCGTTGGATGGAGCAATCCCTCTTTATCTAGCAAACTATCCATCCATTTACGTTCATAGGCAGCAGCAATATACGGCGCAGACCAGCGGTTCTTTGCTACATCAGCCGGGGTGTTGCCGCTGACGGCACCTCGATCCAACTGGCTCGCCATGACAAGCAATTTAATGAAGGCCTCTCTGGATAAGTCCGCATTCGGACGATAGGTTCGATCCTCGTAACCGCTAATAATGCCCATCGCAGACAACGTATAAATCGGTTCTCTTGAATAATCATCCTCTTCATCCTTGAATGGCAGGAGTTGAACATCATATGCAAAAGCTTGACTTGCGAACAGCACAGCAAATACCAAAGACAGTAAGCTTACCCTTCTAAGCATGACAATCTCCTTTCCCTCTATCACTTGCATTTAGTATACTGTTATGACAATCATAACCATATAACAGACGAAATGATAAAGGGAGAAGTTTCATAGTCAGGTCAGTCGCAATCAGTCAAAGCGGTACGTCCAAAACTGTTCGGTACCGAACCGCTCCCGAATTTCCGCCTCCGTATACTCCTTGCTCCCCAGCAGCTCCGCTGCCTGGAACTGCGAACGATGCGCTCTGATGGCGTCCATCTTCTGCTGCAGAAATTCGCTCACATCGACAACAATATCGGGCTGTCCGATTGTTTGCTCATAATTTCTGGCGAATGCCATGCAGTGTACCGGCGGTCTCTCTCCCTCAGGCAATCTGGCCACCACGCGGACAACGGCGGCGCCGCAGGCGTCATGATCAGGATGAACGGCATAACCCGGATAGAATGTAATGACCAGGGACGGTTCCAGCTCCGTCAGCAGATCGAAGATCCGCCCTTCCAGCAGGTCCTGCTCCTCAAATTCGATCATTTTATCGTGGAAGCCGAGCATTCGCAAATCCTGAATGCCGATTGCGCGGCAGGCATCCTCCAATTCCTTCTTCCTTATTTCCGGAAGCGTCACGCGCGTGGCAAACGGCGGAATTCCCATGTTCCGCCCCATTTCTCCCAGCGTCAGACAGGCGTAGGTCACTTGCGCCCCGTTCTGCAGTTGCATGGCCAGCGTTCCAGACACGCCAAAAGCCTCATCATCCGGATGCGGCAGCACAACTAATATATGCCGTTCCATATTGCTCATCTCCTTTTTATATCAGAAGGGCTCCCGGCTAAGCTGCAGGGCAACGACAAGCTTGCCTGCACTGTCGTGTCCCGCTATAATCAGTCGGTCCACCTCATTGTCATCATAGTGGGTCAGCCCCTCGGAGTAAATCCATCCTTGCGCCGTTTTCAGGCCGATTCGGAAGGGTCCCTCCCCGGTGATCGATCCGTGTGAATAACGAATGACCGCGTTGGTAATAAAGGTGGCGGTCGGATGCTTGGTGCTGTCCAGGTGGGCGGCGTAAGCGCCCGATGTCATCTCAAGATGCACATATAGCTCCTGATCCTTCAGCTGATCAATTCTGCGTTGTATTTCCGTTTGGCTAATAAGCTGCACTCCGGCACCTCCGTCCTCGAACTATACAGTGCTGCAATAGAACCGCAAGAAGCAACTGTCAGCATCTTATGATTTCTTTGCTGCACTTCCGTTATTATAGCCCGAAAACGAGTTAAATCAAAAGCATCCCAATTCTCACCCACCGGTCTGAATCATTTCCAGAAACTCAAGTACAATATGTGACACCACATCCTCTTCCGGAAGCTGAATATATTTGCTTATTCGCAGCATATCCTCCCTATAAAGCGCTATGAGTTGCAGGGCAGCCTCCGCATCATGCTGTTTGGCTGCCTTTAGCAATGCTATAAATTCCCGGTCTGAAATAACTGCTGAATCATTTTTTGTTTCCATTTGTTCACCGCCTGTTGACTAATATGAAGCTGCTCCGCAACTTCGGCTTCCGTCATTCCCTGGATGTAAATTTTATTAATAATCTTTTTTCCCTGCGGGGATAGCGAATTAATCAAATCCTGTATCCATATTTTATTTTCGACAGCAGCGGAAAGATTAGAACGAACAAGATGTGCGTCATCAAGAGGCGCTTCCCATCTTCTGATTTTTTTCACTTTATATTGCAACCGCCATCCAATCCGATAAATCTCAGTTCTGTATTTTTCGTAAGCCGATGCTTGTTTCATCAAAGGAATGTCCCTCCCTCTCTTCTTCCATGCAACTTCGCTACATATATCATAAACAAAAATAGGAACATATGTTCCTGAATATGTGTTTTATCATACATGCAGGGGATAAGCGATTCAATCGACCAAAAGTACCGAAAAAAATAACAACGAACTGCTTCGCAAAAAAAAATCAGGGGGCGGGTTGTAATCCAAGTAGATAAATTGCCCTATAAGTGAAGGCTACCTCAATTAAAAAGGAGATATCGATTATGAAAAATGTATTGTATGTTCCACTTGATGATCGGCCAGTCAATTTGGATGATGTTATTTTGCTTGGTAAATCGGCAGGCTTAAATCTAATTACGCCTAATGAACAAGACATTCGCAACCGAATTGATTCTGAGAAAACCGTCTCTGAAGACCAGATTACAAGCACATCCTCGCCTACCTACGGCAATACCGCAAACATTCGCCAGTTTATCTGGAACAACGCCGGAATTGTGGAAGGGTTCATCATTTCAATTGACATGCTTGCTTACGGCGGGCTGATCGGCGGCAGACGTTTACGTACAAACGGTGGGGGAACCTACCCTCACTATGATTCAAGCACCACCCATCTGCTTGAAGTAATTCGTCAGATCAAGCAGATGTATCCGAACAAGCCCGTTTATGTGTTGGATACGATTATGCGGCTGGCAACCACTGCGTTTGCTGACGGACTCTTATTTACTGCCTATTCGGAATCACGCAATTTCATGGGTCAACCGAGACAACCATTCACCGCCTCCACGACTTTTAATGATATTTTATACGGTTACGATTTATCGTCTGATGGAACCCCTTATGGGAACACTTCCACATTTAATAAAGACCACTATTATTTTGCGCGGCAGCACAAGTTTAAATCGAATTGTTATGTTCTTGATCAGCTCGCGCGGTGCGGTTATATCGATTTCCTGGCCATTGGAGTAGATGATGCCAATACAGAAGGGGTACAAATCAACGAAATCCGCTTTGCAGAACGGTACATTACTACATTCCTGGGGGGGATTGATGGGCAAAACCCGAATCGCGCCATCATTCTGCCGGATGCAGATGGTCTGGGACATTCGCTTGTTGCCCGGATGGCAAATCAACTCTACCGCTGCGGGGCGAAGACAAGATACAGAGTGCGATATTATGGCCCGCACGGTTCAACCATTATTAATCCCTACGAATATATGGACGTACACGAAAACATGATGCGGCATATCGATGTCATTGGCGGTCAATGTGTTGCCCATGCGCCTGATGTCGAAATTCTTGCCATCACAGCTGCTGACGAAGCGTCTGACGCAGTGAGCGAGGTGACGACTAACGCGGCGAATTGTCTCGCAACGGCTGTTATTGATTTTACTGGAGGAGGTGTTGGCAATGCTGAAGTAACAGAGGCGTTGCTGGGGAACCCGTATACAGGCCGAGTTTTGGGATATAGCGCATGGAACACCGCAGGAAACAAAATCGGAATTGCTCTGGGGATGGCACAAGCCCGGTATGCCTATTTGGTATCAGAAACACAACCCTGGGCCCTCAGCACAGCCGTCAATGCGCACGGATCGCTGCTGTTTAAGCGCTTCTTGAAAGATTACTACTATAAAGCCCTTGCCATTGTGGAAATCCGCCAATATGCAAGGGAGCACTGCATCTATACTAATGTGGCCTCCATGGCCGATCAAAATATGCTGCTCTTTAATTCAGCCAGTGATTATATCCATTTACAGCAGATGCTGCGAAATCAAATGCAAGCTCACATGGCCACACTTAGCGCCAAAAATGCTTTCTTAATCGGGTGTGCGGCAACTTCGTATGATGTGCGGCAGATCAGCGGTAACACGTGGACGTTAGCGGGCTATATCAGCGCTTGTCTTGATTATAAAAACCCTGATTTTATTTGGGGACGCGCCTTTGAAATCACTTTGAGCCCCAGCATTTCTCTCTGTTGAGCATTTAACAGTAATAAATTGAAGGACCGAATTCCGGCTTGGGAAAGGGACAGTGTTATATTGGAGGAATGATTGAATTCCGGCTTGGGAAGGGGACAGTGTTATATTGGAAATTTGTGAGCTCTTAGATCCCCTTTGATTTGCTCCATGCTTCTGGCGCCGGACAAACGTGAAATTGTCTACATGATTTCACCTGAAAAAGTCATTTATCTTAAGAATGGTTGGATAATGTGGCTCACAGCCGAAATCAGCGGTTGAGGAATTTGGGTGAGTGGGGTATCTTGCTCTAACGCTTGCCACAGCTATGCTTGCTACACAACGCTTCAAGAAATTTACAGGAGGAAGCGGTAGTTCTCGAAGACGGTTCGAAAGGCCTGAA
>REGQ01000018.1:0-2414 GCA_004134985.1 Paenibacillaceae bacterium
GACACCTCCATCATACGAGGCGTTCCTTTTTTTGTCCAACGCCATTTCTTAGCGTCTACAGGAATGTTTAGAGCAAGAGACCCACGAAACAGAAAGAGCCTTAACAAAGGAGGAACAGGTGTAACGGAAAAGGAACTGAGAAGTACGTTTTAAAAATTGATGGTAATGAAGAAACTTATAAAAGAATATATTAAATCTTTAAATTAATAAATTTTACCGAGGTGTACAATATGACTCTATTTAATAAATGTATAAGAAAATTAGGCAATCAGTGTGTTGTGATGTCTGAAGAGAAAAGTGTTGAAATATTTGAAGATTTACAAAAGGAAATCCCATTCACATTTTATGGAAGAGTAGATTGGGACAATTTCATTCAAAACGCTCAATTTAATTGGGGTGAAATTCCAATTGATCAAAGAGTATTTATACTTTGGGATAATGCGATGCATCCTGAAAGGAAGTATAAAGAAATCAATTAACAAAGGCTCAATTCGGCAAATGAAAATATTAAAGTTAAGTGTTTATGTAAAGAGGAAAGGAAAATCACTGTGGATAGAAAGTTATTCAATCTGGTATTTGTGGGAACCATGCTTGTTATGATAATCTTCTTTGCTGCATGGAAGGGGTTGCTTTATCTTGTTGGGTACCTTATTGTCGTTGCATTGATTCTAAAACTGGCGAAAAGTGAAAAAATAAAGTTAGTATTACTTCTTATTTTGATCTTAATGATGATTTTTGGGATGTATGTAATGCCGATCATTTAAATTTTTATTCCACATGTGAGTTTAGAAGGATGTTGAAGGAATTTGTTTTCAGCTATTAGATGAGGAGGATTGGGACCAATTGAAATCGCCTATTGAATTCATTTCCGTTTTTTCTTAAATGTGCAATGAAAATGTGTTTGCTCAATAACAGGCCGCTTACTCATTATGGGCGGTCTTTATTCATCTTCAACTAATGGGAAATAATTCTATTATAGATTATAATAAAAAAGGAGTGTCAAGTTTGAGAGATTTTGATAGCAGTGCTGGTCATTATAAAATTATTGGGGATTGAGAATATGAAGGAATTTATCACGAACAACTTTATTAAACTTCTCAATGATAGCCGCGGCAATTGTCAATCGATACAAAGTGAGCGGAAAGACTTCGATTTTGAACAGGCCACCTATGAATGTGATAAATGGGATCTTCTGACTAAAAGATAAATTCTTTCTAGGAGTTGCGATATGAGTGCTATTCTGAATGTTATAGAAAAGTTAAAGCTGAACGTCTTGAATATAGAAGATGTTCCAGACTCATTTAGTTCTGATGTCTACAAACTTACTCTTTCTAACGGAGAAAACATTTATGTGAAAATTCCATTTAACAAGGATAAACTATTTCGTGAATTTCAGATGCTTGAAACATTGAAGAGCGTAATACCTGTTCCTAAAGTATTGGACTTTTGGGAGGGAGATGAAAATACTACTGGGGCGTTGCTTCTTTCGGCGATTCCAGGTTTGCCTTGCACAGAAGATATAGATGAGAACCTTTCTTTTCAAATTGGCATGTATCATGCGATGCTTCACGAGGTTAAAACCCCAGGATATGGCTACCATGTAACAGATGGATTTAAGTTTCTTGACGAAGATAATTGGAGACTACATATCAAAAATAATTTTGAAAAGTGGAAAGAGCCCTGCAAAGGGATTCTCAATCCAGAACTGTATGAAAGATGTATTCTTCACTTTGATGGCGTATTTTCAGATTTACCGGAACCTGACGGGCCATGTGTTGTTCATATGGATTTTAGACTTGCTAATATATTGGTGAACGATAACAAGGTCAGTGGCATTATTGATTTCGAGAGTGCTCGTGGTGGATCGTCAGAAATTGACTTTACAAAAATCAATCGATATATTTGGGGAGTAAACCCGAGAGCAAAACTACCGTACATTGAAGGGTATCAAACGATTCGCCCTATGGTGAATCTGGAGAAAGTGTTGCCATTCTATGATATTTATGATGCTTTCAGTGCAGTTGTTTGGTGCAAGAACAGAGGCGTCGAAAAAAATCATTCTTTTCTCCAGGAAAATATCGCTACCTTACATAAATCAGTGGGGTATTAAGCAGGACGTTCTTAGATGTTTGATAAGATGCAATAAATTATTTGAAAAATCGTAGGTTCTGTGCTATCGTATTAGCAATCATAAATTGCGATGAAGAGAAAAAAATACGAAGGCTCTTATGCCCAGAGAGCAAAGGAAATGCTGAAACCTTTGCGATAATCCCTTTGTATGATGTCGTCTCGGAGCTTTTGATCGAAAGTCGAGTCGAGATTTGGTTCGATGAGTAGGCTCAAACGGAATAGCACACGTTATCGTGCTGCAGGTAAGGGAAACCTTACCTCATGAGGCTGGAATCGTAAGGTTC
>REGQ01000018.1:2422-118050 GCA_004134985.1 Paenibacillaceae bacterium
AGGCTCAAACGGAATAGCACACGTTATCGTGCTGCAGGTAAGGGAAACCTTACCTCATGAGGCTGGAATCGTAAGGTTCCTGGCAAATCAGGGTGGTACCACGAAATGTTCCCCTTTCGTCCCTTCAGGCGCGACAGTTGTTACTGTCGACTGAGGATGAAAGGGGTTATTTATTTTTATAACTATAAATTGCGATGAAGAGAAAAAAATACGAAGGCTCTTATGCCCAGAGAGCAAAGGAAAATGCTGAAACCTTTGCCATACTCCCTTTGTATGATGTCGTCTCGGAGCTTTTGATCGAAAGTCGAATCGAGATTTGGCTCGATGAGTAGGCTCAAACGGAATAGCACACGTTATCGTGCTGCAGGTAAGGGAAACCTTACCTCATGAGGCTGGAATCGTAAGGTTCTTGGCAAATCAGGGTGGTACCACGAAAAGTTCCCCTTTCGTCCCTGCAGGCACGACAGTTGTTTACTGTCGACTGAGGATGAGAGGGGTTATTTATATTTTTAAGGAGGAAATTAAATGGAAGAAGTATCTATGTTCACGAACAAAACACATCAATATTCTCAGGATTTGTTAACTGGATCGGAGGCCCTGTTACGTTGCTTGCTAATGGAAGGTACTGAATGTGTATTTGGGTACCCAGGAGGAAATGTCCTGTACATCTATGATGCAATGGTCAGTAATCCAGACTTCAAACACATTTTGACTCGACACGAACAAGGTGCTGTCCACGCGGCGGACGGCTACGCTCGATCAACAGGAAAAGTAGGAGTATGCATTGCCACCTCCGGACCAGGAGCGACGAACTTAGTGACAGGAATTGCGACTGCCTATATGGACTCTGTACCGCTTGTGGTTATCACTGGCAACGTCCCGACAACAGTCATGGGCACGGATGCATTTCAGGAAGCAGACATTATTAGTATTACAATGCCAATAACCAAACACAGCTATTTAGTACGTGACGTACATGACTTGCCACGCATCGTCCATGAAGCATTTCATATTGCGAATACTGGAAGGAAAGGCCCGGTGTTGATCGACATTCCTAAAGATGTGTCAAATCAAAAAATGGTTTATCATCCATCAAACAAGCTAACTTTACGGGGGTACAGTGCAACTCCGAGTCCTGATCCAACGGAGATCGATAAGTTGATTCAGGCTATTGCAGAGTCGGAAAAACCGGTTATTATTGCTGGAGGTGGAGTGGTTTATTCCAATGCATCAACTGAGCTGCTGAAATTTGTGAATAAAACAAAAATTCCGGTGACAACCACCTTGCTCGGTTTGGGAGGTTTTCCAAGTGCCCATGATTTGTGGTTAGGGATGCCAGGTCACCATGGTACGTATACGGCGAATATGGCAATCCAAAACGCTGATCTTATTATTTCAATTGGTTCACGTTTTGATGACCGGGTCACAATGAAAGTTGATGGCTTTGCTCCACATGCCAAATGGATTGCTCACATCGATATTGATCCCGCTGAAATTGGCAAGAACATCAAAACGGATATTGCATGTGTCGGCGATATAAAAGCTGTACTAGAATATGCAAATACGAAAGCTACGCTCTCCAAATCAAGTAGTTGGCTTAATAAAATGCAGGTAAACAAGTCCAAGTATCCATTACGGTATAAAGATTCCGATACGGAGCTTAAACCGCAATTTGTTCTTGAAATGATCCATGAGACAACGCAAGGAAATGCAATTATAACCACTGACGTAGGTCAGCACCAAATGTGGGTGGCACAATTTTATAAATTTAACCATCCCCGTTCACTGGTAACTTCCGGAGGTACTGGAACCATGGGATTCGGTTTCCCCTCTGCTATAGGTGCTCAGGTAGGAAATCCAAACCGTCTCGTGGTTTCTATTAATGGTGATGGGGGTATGCAGATGTGTGCACAAGAGATGGCAATTTGTGCTATTCATAATATCCCTGTCAAAATTGTCGTAATTAACAATCAGGTGTTGGGTATGGTCAGACAACAACAGGAGATCATGTACGAAAGTCGTTATAGCCAGATTGATCTTGCTGGTAGTCCCGATTTCGTAAAACTAGCTGAAGCTTACGGTGTTAAGGGATTAAGAGCAAGCACGAAAGCAGAGGCATACCGTATTTGGCAAGAGGCTTTGGAGACACCTGGACCTGTGCTTGTTGAGTTTGTTGTGCCAAAAGAAGAAAATGTATATCCAATGGTTCTCAGTGGGACGACATTAGATCAGTTGATCATGGGGGATTTCGAATGAGTAAGAAACACATACAACTGCTGATTATTTCACAGGTAAACAGGAATGTGGAATTGAGGTTGGGGAGAATTATAATTTGGCTAAAGTCAGAGGATGCGAAGCAACCGAATTGCCAAAGCTGATGTTGAAATCGACAGACTTATACCTTATAAAAAATAGTGGAATTACATTGACGGAGCAAGTTGAGTGTGATAGCATTGGTTTAACTTAAAACGAAAAGGCTATGATGAGAAATAGTAGCTATTAGGGATCTCACAGAGAGAAGATGGTTGGTGCGAATCTTCATTGATCTAATAGTGAAGCAGTCTCGGAGCTGTGAACCGAACAGAGGAATCTTAGTAGGCTTCAACGGAGTTCCACCGTTATTCAGGAAACAATATCGGAGATATCCCGTATTGATAGAGTGCAGAGAAATCTGAAGTTAGGTGGTAACACGGACATAATAGTTCGCCCTAAGTTGACAAGCAATATGTCAGCTCAGGGCTTTTTTGTTTTATTTCTACTCGTTTGAATATTTGCAAAATAATTTTCCAAGAATAAATAATAATTGAAATGGAGGTATTGAGCATGGTGAAAATGACACCAGATGAGTTAAGAAAATCATATATTGATTTTATGAAAGGAATAGGGGCTAGCCAAGTGCCCTCTTCTAGCTTGTTACCAGAAAATGATCCCTCAACGTTGTTTACAGGAAGTGGCATGCAACCTATGGTTCCCTATTTATTGGGGGAAAAGCATCCGATAGGCAATGATATTGCTAATATTCAGAAGTGTTTAAGGACAGTGGATATTGATGAAGTAGGAGATACGTCGCATCTGACATTTTTTGAAATGATAGGTCGATGGGAGTTTAAAGCAAATGAAAATAACTATAAGAAAAAGCAAATCGATGCCATTTGGAATTGGCATATTATCGAATTAGGAATTGATCCTGGCAGGCTGTATATCAGTGCTTTTATAGGAAGTGATGATTTGAATATACAGAAAGATACGGAAGCCATTCAAATCTGGTCAGAAAAATTTAAATCAGTTGGTATAGAACCTATCATTGAAGATGATCCCTATCAATATGGGGTATCTAGAGGTGGAAAAATATTCTTATACGATGAAAAAGAAAATTGGTGGAGCCGAGCCGGAAGTCCATTGGATATGCCTGTTGGTGAACCGGGTGGGCCTGATAGTGAAATGTTCTATGATCTTGAACCAGGCGGTGATTCACTGGATCATCCTGCTTCTGTAAGCGAGAGGTTTTTAGAAATTGGGAACAACGTATTTATGTGTTACAAAAAAGAAGACACAGGATTTGTAAAAATGCAAAATCCCAATATTGATTATGGAGGCGGATTAGAAAGGGTTGCAACAGCCCTTAATGGTGACAAGGATATTTATAATACGGCTTTCTTCCTTAATCCCAAGAAAAAATTGATGGAGTTAAGTGGTAAACAATATACTGACGAATTAAAGTCGTTTAGAATCATACTTGATCATGTGAGAGCGGCTACTTTTCTAATTAATGATGGTGCGGAGCCAGCTAATAGTGATGCAGGGTATATAACAAGAAGGTTATTAAGAAGGGCGATTCGTGCAGGTAAAAAAATCGGTATACAAGGAAGTTTTGTGGGTGAGTTGTCTGAAGTTTATATAGATGAAGCAACAGCTTATGAAGATTTGATCAGTAATAAAAAGAAAGTTATCGAAATAGTAAATAAGGAAGAAAATCTTTTCTATAGAACTTTACAGCAAGGAGAAATTGAAATACAAAAACATCTTAAGAATAAAGGTAAAGTTACAGGTGCAGACGCCTTTTATTTTTACGAAACATATGGGTTTCCCTTGGAATTGACGGAAGAGTTCCTAACTGAAAGTGGATATAGCATGGAGGACAAGGCGTCTTATGTAGAGGCGGCAAAGAAACATGCTGAAAAGAGCAGAACTGCTTCTGCGGGTAAATTTAAAGGTGGATTAGCTGAACATTCAACAGAAACAACAGCGCTGCACACGGTATCTCATTTATTACTTGCTGGTTTAAGGGAAGTTTTAGGTGATCATGTTCATCAACAAGGAAGTAATATTACTTCAGAACGATTACGGTTTGACTTCAACCATGATGAAAAACTTACGCCAGAGCAAATAGCTGAGGTGGAAAAGTATGTGAATGATGCGATTTCATCAAAAGCAGTTACCTATATTTCAGAGCTGCCTAAAATTGAAGCGAAAGAAAGTAATGTTGTAGGGAATTTTTGGGATAAATATCCGGATATCGTTAAGGTGTATACAATCAAAGATAACGAAGGGAAAGTTTGGAGTCGAGAAGTATGTGGAGGACCTCATGTAGAAGATACAACAAACTTAGGAAAGTTCAGTATTAAAAAAGAACAATCTTCTGCTGCTGGAGTTAGAAGGATTAAAGGAGTAATTAATAAATATTTCCAGAACGCGGAACAATAGCGGATGTTTTAGGATTGCCATTTGTAAATGTCAATGCTGGCCTGCTAACGAATACTCATCTCCGCCGAGCAGTATATTAAATCAGATACATTTACTGATTCTTCAATGATCTTCGATCGATGCTTGACTGTTTCGAAATTGTTAGTCATTGTCATGAAAAAACTCCCCTTGCAGTAACAGGTTGCATTATTTCACGTGTCTACCGTATGGGGAGGACATCACATTAAGAAATAAGGTCTTAATGATGTAACAATCACCGGGTTCCCTGTGACAGAGGAAGGTACTATAATTCACTTCCAAGCAACCTCGTTATGAGTTGCCGGGAATCCAGGTTGTAACATATCAATTCTTCCTGGCAACAATGAAATATTCCTGAGAACTTTTCTTCAAGCAATCCGATTCGACAATTGAAAAATTCCCTTTCTCAATTGTATCAACTAAATTGCGCACTTTAAATGATTTTATAGTCGGCACTAAACCAACTCTGCCTGCAAAGAATAACAAGTTTCTTAGAAAAATCTTTTCACCCACGCATGGTGTTGCAGAAATCAATAATCCTCCTGGTTTCAACAGTTCATTAATTCTTTGTAGAACAATATGTTCATCTTCCAACAAATGCAGGACATGAATGACCAGAATGACATCAAAGGAGCCTTTCTTAACCCGTTCATCAAAAATGGTCGAATGAGCATAGCTTATATTTGCAATGTTTCGCTCTTTTGCCTTTTTATCTGCAATTTCGATCATGTTTGAAGAGATATCAATCGCATGAATCTCTTTCACATATTGTGCAATTTCATTGGATATCAATCCAGTCCCACAGCCGAAATCCAAAACAATGTCGCTTAGTTTGAGATGCTTTTGCGTTCTTTGTATTATGTTGAGGTAAGTCTGTTCATCCTTCATCTCTACTTGATCATATTTACTTGCTGTTTTGTCCCAAAAATGTTCTGATTTATTCATTTCAGCTACACCTTCTGTTCTAAAGTATTCATCTTAATTAGGTACAGAATTCTGTTTCGCTCGATTGAATCCTTTAAGGATTAGCCATATGGCCAAAACCAATTGTTGAACGGCGATTGGAACGTTTAACATCATGTAGGCTGTATCCAGACCGATGAAGCGAATCATAAATAATAAGCTTGCCAAGATGGACAATGTAGACCCAATAAGGCCCGAAAAGGACAACCAACGCGGAACTAATTTTGTTTGGTAAAATATGCAGTTAAACAAGAACATAGCCAACACAAATGCCAGTGTCGTTGCCACATGGTTCACCAAATCACGCCCTTCACGTAACAATCCACCCAAGGTCTGAAAATACGAATCATTCAGAGCTCCAACTTTTGCAAATTCGTGGCTTAATGTTAGTAACAACAGAAGAATGATTACACCAATAATAATGAAAACACCCGCAATGATGCCGAAAGCAACAGATCCAAGAGCCAAACCTCTATTATGCTTACTCAAAATCGGATACATCGAAATAGGTATGCCAACATATGAAGCAACCATTAACAACTGGAAGAACGCTCCTATTAGCACCTGATGTTCAGTTGTAGAAGCCTTGACAAGGTAGTCTGCTCCATCGATAACAGGCACAACACTAAATATACCTGTAACCAACCCGGCTATTAATAGCCCTCCAGTAATTACTGCAGACCTTCTACCTGAATCTGTACTCTTCATCAATCTGATTAGCCTCCTTATCATACTTACCCTTGGCGGATGTTTGCACAAATTCCATTCTCCAGTTTTATCACGTTTTATTGCTTATCATCATATTGAAAGACCTCTTCAATGGACTTTCCGAAAACACGTGCGATGCGAAAAGCCAACTCCAACGAAGGGGAATAATTCCCCTTCTCGATAGCAAAAATCGTTTGTCGGGTGACCCCAGCCTTATCGGCTAATTGCTGCTGGGTCATTTCGTTATGATGAAAGCGAAGATTCCGTATTTGATTGCTGATCGCATCCTTTCCCATGTTAAACTCCTTTTCTGTAAAAGAATAATTGAGCGAACCGTCCCATTAGATCAGATAAAAAACCGAATAAGATCAACAGAAGGAATGTTAAGTAAGTTGGAAGATCCGTAACGAGCGGTACCATGGATAATATAAATCCGAGGAAAAACACATAAAGCGAAACCCGGTCTGCCTTCAACTCGATGAGCTTATCAAACTCATCTTCAAAAGCAGGCGCATCTTCATTCGTGGCGATCTTATTTAAGATGACAAACACAATATGAATGATAATCTTAACTACAATCGACACCGGGAGCAACACCAGAATGAAGGAACCCCAAAAACTGAAGTCGCTGGCCGAAGTGATGCTGCCTTCCTCGGCATTTTTTAACGCGTATAAAGTGTAGAGGGTGAAGATGAGTATATTGCTGATGATGGAAACAAAAATTTTCTTTTCTTGATATGACATATTGACCTCCTGATTAAAGTATAATTCACAAAATGTAAACTAAACTATACATAATATAATTAAAACTAGATCTTATGTCAAGTTTATTTTACACGTGGGTTATTCACCAGGAAGGGCTAAGCACACCTACAGCTGTCTCGCTCATCGATCATTGTCTGGGGGGCTACACTGCATTGGAAGCAGCAGGGGGATTCCGACGGGATGTCTTAAAATCTTGCCGCTTACAGACAGCGCGGTGAACCGTGCTATAATATAACAGGTACGTTGCTGAACTAAAGCAACCAGCGTCATTTCCCCATGAAGGCAGGCATCACGGTTAATTCTGGCTAGTTAGGGGAGGGGGCATACTAATTGAAAAAAACAAAAGAGATTAGATGGATTGTTTTATCTGCAGTGATAGTATGTCTGTTGATCGTGTTTTTTACTACTAATTTTGAGAGGGCAAGTATGATTAAGGAAGTAGAGCAGCAGAATGAAAGTTATATTTTGAGGGTAGTAATATATCCAGATTCTAAGGACGAAACGTATGTGCTTGATCTACAGTCTGAGCACATTATGAACTTTGGATTTGGTACACGGAAGAGTAATGACTTTTTTGAAAGTAATCTATTAGAGGGACATTCCCAAAAGCAATTGAAGAAATTACATGAATCTGATTACAATAATTTGATTACACTTGCAGATTATGCTGATAAAGCAAATGTGATATTAGAAAAATCAGATGCATTTGGGAGGTGGAATGTTACTATTATTTACAAAAATAAAACTTACGACATTTATCATGGTGATTATAAGTCGGATGATATTGGGAAACTTGTTCAAGCTATAATTGAATTATCTCCTGTACGACTTGATTTGCATGGTTGGTCCTGAGTTGTTATGCGAAGAGCAAGTTGACACACGAATCCTGATAAGTCTAAGCGTCAAAATCCCCATGAAAAGACCGCATTCCAAGCCTTTGCCGGAATGCGGTCTTTTGTACGATCACTCATCAGCTGCGCGAATCGCTTCGCCAGGGGAGATCAAGCTTAATCGCTTGGAAGGCGCCCAATTGAGCCATAACGTCAAGAGCATCAGAAATCCTGTGACCGGTACAATAAATTCCCACGGATAGTAAAAGGGCAATGCGGGGTCAGTCGGTCGCTTGGTTGACTCGAATAAGCTGATAATCATATGTCCCCCGACAGAGCCAAAAACAAGGCCATTCATTAATCCGATCCATCCGATCAACGTCCCTTCAAGCAGCAGCATTTGCCGAACCATCCGGGTGCTGAATCCGATGCAGCGCAGCATAGCCATTATTTTGGATCGTTCCTGCACGGCACGCAGTTGTACAATCGCCAGTCCCGCCAATCCAATGCCCATGGTCAAAATCATAAATCCATTAAATATCCACAGCATTTGGATGATGCCAATGTCTTCACCGGCTTCCGAAATGCCGGGAGCGTAGAACCCGGTAATCCCTAAACGACTGATGCGTTGTTCCATTTGACGTAAATAAGCGGAGTCGTTGGAAGGGAGGGGGAGTAATATGTAACCCTTCTCAGGTGTACTCTCCCAGCGATAACCCTGAACCTTGAACTTATCGTACATTTGGGGATGAACGAAGACAGCATTGTAAAATTCTAGTCTGCTGCTGCTTTCCGCGAATCCGGCAATTTTGAGTTTAGCCACACCCTTAACCTCTGGCGTTTTTCCAAATCCCGGAGAGCCTGGAGCGGGCGGTTTTTCATAAATATCAAGCGTGAAGGATTCGCCCACCGTCATCTTACGTATAATTTCGCTGTTCATTCCGAATACGGAAGACCATTCTTCCGGTGCATAACTGTATTTGTGATCCACAATGACATAGTCAGGGTTTTGGAGCACTGCTTGCCACGCATCGTGATCTGACGCAAATTCCGGAGCGCGCTCTGTAAGCGGAAGCCGATTATTTGTAACAAATTGCGGATCAGGTCCAATCAGGTTGAGCTGGCTGGTGCTTGCAAACAACCCTTTTGCGGCAACTTGTAGCATCAAAGGCTCCAATACAACGACATGTTTAGCGATTTCACTGATATCCGCATCCTGATTGAGGAGCGTGATGGTTCGCTCTTTGTCATCCGTAGTGGTATATGCGATATAGGCCGGATATCCTAGTGCGGTATAAGGTTTTTGCTGAATGTTCCGGTAGTTGTGTTGTGTAATGATAATGACCAGGATGAGCAGCGTAAAACAAATACTAAAAAGGAGCATTACGTTAAATGTCCGACGAGAACTGGCCGCGGGGTAACGAAATGCCAATAGTTGAGCAGCTTCTTGAACGCTTATCCGACGCAGCAACGGCTTGATCCCTCTCTGAACGAACGGCAGCAGATGCACGAGAAGAAACAGTGATGATATCGAGGCCAATAGCCATGCGGCAAAAACAAAAAATGCCTGTCCAGAAGCAGAGGGCTGCTGCGATGTGATGAGCGCTGTTCCTGTCCCTGTTATGAGCAGAAAGGAATAAACGAGCACGATGGCAGCGGCAGCCACTGTGGTTACGATTCTGAGCAATCTGTGTGCAGTAGAATGGGCTGCATTCAGGTGTTGTTGTTCCCCGCGCAGTCCTGCGACAATGTTTAATGCCCGGAGCTTGCGGCTTGCCAAAACGGAAGCAGCGGCGAACAAGCCAAGTACGATGCCTGCCGCAAGCAAGATGCCGGATAGCGACACATAAGGTGAGATGGGAATCGTTTGCGCGCTGTATGCGAACAGGAGATCACGATTCATCCATTGAAACAAAGTAATAACGAAATACCCGACCGGAATGCCTGCGGTCAGCCCGCAGATCATGCTAAAGCATTGCAGCATGAAAGCCTCAATAAAGAAAATACGTTGTGTTTGTCTTCGTTGAAAGCCGATTGCCCGCAGCAATGCCGTTGTTTTCATACGCGAGTCCGTCAGCATGAACAGCACCTGAAGCATTAAGACTGTACCGGCAATAACCGCCGTTATACTGCAAAGAACAAAGGTAGCGCCGTGCTTTTGCTTCATTTTCTGAACCTGATTAAAGTCGGACTGCTTTTGTTCCAACGCCTGAAACAGTGGTGATGGGATAGGGAAGTAAGTGGGTTCCGAGTGAACAGAAGCAGCCTGATCACGGGTGAAGAGCGAGGTGAACGTCCCCTCCTGCAAGCCGGCCAGCTTTCTGGCTGCGGATATGTCCAGGAGAAAGGTGCCTGCGGCTGCTGCGTCCCCTCTATATCCAGTAATTCCCTCTTCTTTAACGATTTTTTTGACATGGAAATAATGTTTGCCGCGTTCGCTGTCCATTAGCATGACAGTATCTCCTGCACTGACCCCAATTGGAAGTGCTGCTGCTTCGGATAAAATAACTTGATCTGCAGCTAGCGGCGGAAGGTTCCATAGCGGGTTCGTTGGTTCAAACGCGGCCGTTTGTGCAAATGAAGCAAGGCCAATAGCTAAATGTCGCACTCCCGTATGAATGACACCAAGATTGCCATCCACTTTGCTTACACTTGTTTCAAATTTGACAGCTGCTACAGAATGCAGTTGAAGAAGCTGGAGGTGCTGTTCAATCTTCTGAACATCATCTGCCGTAAAATACGGATGGTTATCAGTTGGTTTAAGCTCCCAGTCAATGGGACCGTAATGCTGCTGCAGCCAGCGGCTTCCGCTCTTATCGAACGATTGGAAAAAAATAATCGATGCCATAATCAATGCAGCGCCGATACAGCCGCCTGCGATCGTAAGCAGTGTCTGCTTAGGTTGCAAGCGTAAATTGCGCCAGGCCAGTTTCCAATACATCCAGGAAGACAAGGTGTTCTTCACAACTCCACCTTCTTAATGCCCGGCACGATTCGGCCATTTTCCATATGGATGATGCGATCCGTTTGCTGGGCCACCTGCGAGTCATGGGTAACGATCACAATCGTTGTTCCAGAGGAACGGTTTATTTGACGAAGCAACCCGACAATTTGATGCGATGTATCGGTATCAAGTGCACCGGTCGGTTCGTCCGCCCATATGACACTTGGTTTGGCGACAATTGCCCGTGCGATGGCTACACGCTGGTTCTGGCCGCCTGACAGTTGAGCAGGAAGGGCTGTTTGCTTGTTTTCCAGGCCGACTTGAATTAATGCTTCTCGGGCGAGCGCATTTGCTTTTTTCGCAGACATGCCTTGTCCGATAAGCGGGAGCGCGACATTCTCTGCGGCAGACAATACGGGGATCAAGTGGAACGACTGAAAGACAAATCCTGTATGATGGAGGCGAAAAGAGGAGCGTTCATGCTCTTTGGCGCCATAGAGATCAAACCCCGCAATGACAACCTTGCCCAGCGTAGGCGGATCAATGCCGGACAGCACTTGAAGCAGCGTTGTTTTTCCACAGCCTGACGGACCGACAATGCTGACGACCTCACTTTTTTCAATTACCAGATCGATTTCCTTTAAAGCACGAACTTGTGATTCGCCTGTTCCAAATACTTTGGATAGTTGCTTTGCTTGAATCATCTTGCTTCCTCACTTCCTCTACGATCATGAAAATAACAGTAACAGACATGTATCCATATCTGATGAAGGAAATGTGGAGATGTTGTGCAGATCAAGCACTATCGTTAATGACGGGGAGTGTGATCCGAAACGTCGTACCCTCTTGCCAGCGGCTGGCTGCGGTTATTGACCCATGATGCGCTTCAATCAAGCTTTTGGCGATGGATAATCCGAGCCCGGATCCAGGGGAAGAGCCGGCTGGCTGACTTCGCCTGCTGGACGTGCCCCGATAAAAACGGTCAAACAAATACGGTAGCTCCTCTTCTTCAATTCCTTCTCCATCGTCAGTTATTGTAATTACACAGTGGTAATTTTCAGATACCAAGCTAATCGAAACTTTGCTCCGGGCATGTCTCAGCGCATTGCCCATTATATTGAGCAAGACTTGCTTGATGCGATTCTCATCCGCATAGAGGAGACTGCCCGCATCATTATTATGATAGTCAATAACAATACGGTCCTCTTCAGCTTCCATAGCTAACAAACCTGTAAGCTGCTCGATTTGATCACCTACCGGAAACCATCTTTTTTCCAGTTGCAAATGACCGGATTCCGCCAATGCCAACTGCTGCAAATCGCCAAGCAGCTTACTCATCCGGTAGACCTCATCCTGAAGGACAACAACCTCATTCAAGCTTAATGCCGCTTGACTAAGCAATGCTTTGTCCAGCTTGGCGCGGAGGACAGTTAACGGTGTCCGCAATTCATGCGCAATGTCCGCAACCATGGATTTGCGCAATGTTTCCAAACGGTATAAATGTTCGTCAATAAGTCGGATGGACGTTTCAATTCGCTCCATACCTGCCGCTGCTATGCTGAGAGATGGGGTCTGCCGCGACCTGATGCTGTCAAGCAATGCTGACACCCGATGAATGCCCAAGGTATGCACTGCATGTTGGCGCTGCATGACAAAATAAACAACCAGGCCGATCAATAGCCCGATTGAAATTGACAGCAAGAGAGGATAAGGAAACACCAGTTGTTCCCGGCCAGACAAACCTGAAAAAGTGCCAATAATCTCACCATTCAGTAGAATAGGGTGGCGATCACTCCAAGCTTCATCTGCAAACAAGGGGGCGTTGCGTGAAGGGCTCGCGTTCTGCCAAGGCCAAACCAATTGATTGGACACGGACCAGATTTGCAATTGCTGCCCCTGCAGCAAGGGGGACGACTGCAGCTTTTCCGTTGCCTGATCCCAACTCCCATACAAATCGTAAGTGGAACTGAGCAGAACACCGGTCTGGATGGACTGTATTTTCGCATATTCGGTGTTCAACTTTGCTTGCATCCAAAACGTGAAACTGTATGTAATCCCAGCACAAACAATAGCAGCAGCCAGCGCTATAAAAAGCAATCGTCGATTAGCGTTCATTTCCCTCATATTACCCGGCCACTTGTCCCAATTTGTAGCCAACGCCATATACGGTAATAATAAATCGGGGTTGTGACGGATCGTCCTCGATTTTGTGCCGTAAATTGCGAATATGGGAATCGATGGTTCGTTCGAAGCCGAAATAGCTGTCTCCCAACGTGTCACTGATGAGCTGCAATCTGCTGTACACTCGTCCAGGCTGTTTGGCTAATGTGACCAGCAATTCAAATTCAGTTGGCGTTAATGAGATCAGGTACCCGCTTTTCCTTACTTCATGCCGTGCAATATCAATTGTTAACGTATGAATCTGGAGAAGCTCGTAATTCGGCTGCTTCATGGAACCTGATCTGCGCAGAACGGCTTTCATTCTCGCCAACAGTTCTCTCATCCCAAACGGCTTGCTGACATAATCATCTGCCCCAATTTCCAACGCAATTACTTTGTGCCACTCGTCCGACTTGGCCGTCAGCATAATGACTGGCGTTTGCCATCGATGCTGCACCTCCCTGCATAACTCAGTCCCTGGCCTATCGGGAAGCATCCAGTCCACCAGCAAAATATCGAAACGATCGGCTTCAAGGATAGAAATCGCTTCCGTTGAATTCAACACATGGGTGATCGTGCAATTCTCCTCTTCCAAAAAAGGAATAACGTCATCAACAATGCGCTGTTCATCCTCTACCCATAGGATTTTCACAAAATCAGTCCTCCATAATAACGGCATTCTTGTTTTTAGTTGATTATAGCATAGAAAAGAGAGGCGTTTGGTTGATTGCTAGAAGGAGAGGACAAATCCCCGATGCTTGTATGCGGATCATACCCGTGGAAAATCGCAGTGTCTCTGCTCGGCTGAAGGGATGGCTGCGTTAATTGCATTCATTGGGAGGAAGATGATATGATCCAGGTATTGGGTGATAATCAAGAGAGATCACCGGAGACCCCGGTTTCAGCAGGTATTCTCTAAATAAGAGAGGAAGTTATTGAAATGCAGTGGAGCATAAAAAAATTTCATGAACTAACCAATGATGAACTATATGAAATCCTGCAGAAGAGAGTGGATGTTTTTGTTGTTGAGCAGGAGTGCGCTTACAAGGAAATAGACGGGCATGATCGAGTTGCTTACCATTTGTATGCGCATAACGGTTCAGAAATCGCTGCTTACTTACGGGTTTTACCGCCGGGTACGACCTATGAAGCGTTGTCGATCGGCAGGGTGCTGGTTGATAAGAACCACCGAAAAGAGGGGCTTGGTTCAGAGCTGTTAAAAAACGCTTTAACATTTATACATAAAGAATTAAAGGAAAGCGTTGTTAAAATTCAAGCCCAGCATCATTTGTTATCTTTTTATGGATCATTCGGGTTTGAACAGATTTCGGAAGTATACTTGGATGAAGGAATTCCACATATTGATATGATTTTTTTAAAGGTGGATCTATGATGGAGCAAGCGATAGGATAAGGACGCAATATTAAAAATCCATAGGATACGTTCTGAAGTATGGGAGGTTTTACGTAATGTCCGACAACGAATCCATCTCCTCAGCCTCAACAGGACAGGCCTCAGCGTCACCTGCGAACAGCCATGCGGAAAAGCTTTTGCTCATTCTGATGATGACGCTCATTCTGTCGGTCATGAACGCTACGATGTTCAATGTGGTGCTGCCGCAAATTCGAGAGGAGTTTCGACTCGCTCCATCACAGGTAAGCTGGGTAATGACGAGCTATTCGATCCTTTATGCAATCGGAACGGTCATTTTCGGCAAGCTGTCCGACCGCTACAAGCTAAAAAATCTAATTACCTTCGGCTTGCTGTTTTTCGCAGGCGGCTCCATTGTCGGGTTGTTGTCGGCGAACTTCTGGATGGTTATTGTGGGCCGCGTGCTGCAGGCAGCAGGAGCGTCCGTTATCCCGGCGATTGGCTTGATCATTCCGGTGCGCTACTTCAGTCCGGAATCTCGCGGCCGGGCAATGGGCACCGTTGCTGTCGGACTTGCGATCGGGAATGCCGCCGCGCCTATTGTTGGCGGTTTTGTCGCAGGCTCATTTCATTGGCGCTTTCTGTTTGGCCTGACATTGCTGGTATTGCTCACGCTGCCGTTTTATCGTAAATATTTGAAAGACGAGCCGCAAAAACCAAGCCCTATCGACATCGTGGGCGCTGTTCTGCTTGCTGGAGCGGTAGGAGCGTTGCTGCTCTCCATTACGCTCAGCAATGTTTGGCTGGCAGCGGCGGGAACATTATTGCTCATTTTATTGGTTTGGCGGATCAACAGCGCTGCGCATCCCTTTATCCAGCCCAGCCTGATGCGCAACAGATCTTATGTGATCGCCCTTGTCATTGGCTTCTTAAGTACCTCGGTCACGATAGGCATCCCGTTTCTTGCGCCGCAATTGCTTGCTGATGTAAACGGGCTCTCGCCAAGTATCATCGGGTTTGTGCTCTTTCCGGGGGCCATTTGCTCCGCACTGCTAGGCAGAAAGGCAGGCAAGCTTGCTGATCGCAAGGGCAGTCCCTTTCTTGTGATGATGGCTGTGTCGCTGCTCTTTATTTGCTTCGCTGCCTTATCCATACTAGCAGGTGCTCCGCCCTGG
The DNA here is from genome assembly GCA_004134985.1 of Paenibacillaceae bacterium. Lineage (GTDB taxonomy): Bacteria > Bacillota > Bacilli > Paenibacillales > Paenibacillaceae > Paenibacillus_D. Next base: position 18,061 of record REGQ01000018.1, read on the forward strand.
ATTATTGCAGCTGTGCTCTTATGCGGCAATCTGGGACAGACGTTTATGCAGATTGGTTTGTCCAATACAATTTCCAGCACGCTGTCTGTGGATCAGGTCGGCATCGGCATGGGGCTGTTCTCAATGAATATGTTTTTGTCCGGAGCGGTCTCTACTGTACTGATTGGCAAAGTGCTAGACTTCGGTAATACCAGTGTGGTACTTAATCCGCTCCGATATTATCAGTCGGGGACAGCGTTCAGTAACATAAGTGTAGTAATGGCGGCTGTTGTTGCTATCGTGGCAATGTTGTATTTTTGGCGCTTTAATCTAAATAAGAGGGTTGTAGTTGCCGCGGCCCAGGAGAAGTAAGCTAATTTGTGGTGTTGGTATTGCGGGTGGGACATTACGCCTTTTGTGTATCGCAACCGCAGTATGATGAACTAATTATAACCGGGAGGTACAATAACAGTGACTTATACAATCATGCCATGGGATCAGGGCAAATGGACGGAAGCTCCGGTATCGGAGAAAGTGGAGGGCGGTTTTCTTAAAGTAGAAGCGGCGAAAGGGAGCGATTACTGGGAAAAGACGCTGTATGAATTCGAGCATCGCAATGTCATGCCCTGCTTGCACCATGGGAAGACAGCAGCGCGATGGAGGTGACTTTCCAGTTGGGCTCGTTTACCGAACTGTACGATCAGGCCGGGCTGATGCTATGGCACGGGCAAGAACAGTGGATCAAGGCAGGCGTGGAGCTTAATGACGGCATTCCTCACCTTGCCGTGGTCGTAACAGACGGCTATTCGGATTGGTCGCTCTCGCCAGTACCCGAGTGGGTAGGCAAAGAGGTGACAGTCCGCGCCTCAAGGATGAATGATGCGGTCATTATTCGAGCCCGTACGCAGTCTGAGGGCTGGCGAACGATAAGGGTAGCGCGTTTCCCGTATGTGACCGGGAAGCAGGCTGGGCCATTCGTCTGCGCGCCAACCAGAGCAGGATTGGAAGTGGTGTTTACCCGATGGGTGCAAGCAAGTCCCGATGCCAGCCTGCATACAGATCCGCCGCTTGAGGAGTAGAGGAGAAGGGCTGCTGCAGGCGCATGGATGAAGGGTAGAAGGTAAAGTAACATAGCAACATCGCGACATGGAGTAGACATAGTTATTTAGCGGTATAGCAGCACAGAAGGAAACGCAAATGTACCCAAAATAGCAGCACAGAAGGCCAAGCAACAAATGTACCAACATAGCAGTAAGCAGCACAGAATAATAAGCATCAAATGTACCAATATAGCAGTGTAGCAGCATAAAGCATAGTGATGTTAAACATAGCAGCACAGAGCAGAGCGTACATGTGAGGGCGGCTCGTGGGCGCCTAGGCGGCCACACGTTCCGTTATTTTGCTCAAAACAGGGTAAAAGCCACCTTTGGTGGCCAGCAGATCCGCTATTTGTGTGAAAAGGGTGTTTTTAGAGCGGTTTTTATACCAATAGCGGAACGTCTGTCCTCGAAAATCGGGTTTGGAGTGTTTTTGGGGCGAATAGCGGAACGTGTGTCCGCTTGTACCACTGGCATGGGTTGATCGGCGCCAATCAGCGCATCAAATTGAATTGCATATCCATCATTAAAGCCATTCCAGAAATTCCAGACGATTGCCAAATGGATCATGAATATAAAATCGCTTCACACCCTCATCGGTCCTTGCATCATCATCAATAACTTCAATGTTATGCTGAAGCAGATACTCACGCAACTCCTCTACGTGCTGCACTTGAAATGCCGGGTGGGCTTTGAGCGCAGGAACAAAATTGTTTTGTACCCCAATGTGCACCTGGTGCGTGCCGCATTGAAACCACACCCCGCCGCGCTTTTTTAATATTTCAGGTTTGGGGACTTCCGTCCAGCCCAACAAATCGCCGAAAAACTTCCGTGCCTCTGCTTCACATCCCTCCGGTGCTGCTAGCTGAACATGGTCAAGACCATAGAAATGGTACGACATAACTTTCCTCCTTCTTTCTTGCATCTATTAAAATTTGATGGACAACGACAAATGGGCGTGGATTAACCTTGCAATAAGCTCTCCGCCCACTATGTTTATTAATGCTAATTATACATTGAAAATGGAAAATGTTGAACTTTATTGTAAAATGGTTACCTTCCTCTAACGAATTAATGGAGTAGTGAAAAAAATCGCCAGCTTGCCACCGGAACCGGACCGCATGAACTCTGAGCGTGCGATACTGCGATACGTGTAGGCGGCCAACCATCGCACTGATTTATGCTATACTTCTGAGTAAAGTGTTGCGGGAGACCGATTCCAAGTTTATTCGGGAAAGAGGGCGTATTAATGGTGGAGGGAAGCAATCATCGATTAGGGGCAATTCATGATTCGGCCTCTAAGGTTAGCAATAGCGCCCGGAAACCGTTCAATCTGTCCGGTCAGCCTTCTCAAACGGATGAACGGACTGTACGCGCTCGAAGCTCCGGCAGCCGCTTGCGGAGAGCGTCGCTGCATAATTTTGCCGCACTGGCTGCAGGGGCTTTTTGCGGTACAATTCTGCGCTATGGCACGGGCAAGGTGATTCAGCCGCTAGCGAATGGTTTTCCTGTGGGCACACTTGTCATTAATATGACAGGTTGTCTGTTTTTGGGTTGGTTTTATACGATGTTTGCACTGCGCTGACGACTCCCGTCTTTTGTCCGTGTCGGGCTGGGAATTGGTTTTGCGGGGTCCTTCACAACCTTTTCCAGTTTTTCAGTGGAAACGGTCGCCTTGTTCGAAATGCATCAGCCGTTTGCGGCACTGCTGTACGTTTTGCTGCAAGCAGGGGGCAGCCTCCTCTTTATTTTTCTAGGCGCCTGGTTTGGCATGAGGCTGCATACCAAGTCTTCGCGCAAGGAAAGGGAGGGGCAGGCATGATTTGGCTCATTGGACTCAGCGGAGTCTGCGGAGCTTCAGTCCGCTACTATATGGCATTATGGATCGCTGCCCGAAGGACGGGGAAATTCCCGCTCGCAACGTTGATCACGAATCTCTCCGGTTCTTTGCTGCTGGGCATGCTGTTTAATCTGCATCGAAGCGGGCAGCTTGGCGACGGGTTATGGTTGATCTTCGGTGTGGGCTTTTGCGGGGCGTATACGACGATGTCGACCTTCGGCTACGAGCTTATGCAGCTTATAACGGACAGGCGATATCGACTTGCCGCAACCTATGTGCTATCCTCAATCGCTTTGGGGCTGCTATTTGCGTGGGTGGGCATGACGATCAATTTAGGGGCAGGATCAAGCTGAATTCAGCTGATTCTGCCCTGTTTTGCGGTGTGCTAAAGCTCTGAAGAGTGCACTGCGCTGCAGACAATTTGCTCCAGAGCGGTTATCGCATCATCCGTATCATTTAGGAAATCCGCACAAACAAACTCCAATCCCAATTGTTCGGCATGCTGCTGAATGTCAATGCGGCAATCATAGAGCACTTCAATATTTTCCGCGATGGTGAGCAAGTCACATACGACAACGGCAGGCCAGCCCTCCTGAGCCGCTTCACGCAGCAGTTCCTTCACATCCGGGCCAAGCCATCTTTGCGGGGCGGGACCGCCGCTCCGGTACCCGATTTTCCACGAAGAGCACTGCGCCTGACTGGCGACAGCATGGGCAAGCTCGGAGAAAGCGCGAATATAATCGCGGTGAGGCTCCGGTTTACCCGGCTTGCTATGCGTAGTGAAAATAACCATGGTCCGCTCCCGATTTGGTCTGGAAATCCATTGCATCGCCTCCTTGACTCTGGTGCTGACGGCGGCTGTAAATCCGGGATGCAGATGCCAGCGGTCGATGTCTGTGATGGCGAAGCCAGCCTGGAGGGCATCGCGCGTCTCCAGCACGTCACGCTGATAGCTGCCTGTGCCGGATTTGGAAGCAAGCGGCGACAGCGGCAGTGTAAACAGATGGCTAACCCCATCGGCCTTCATCTGTCTGACTGTTTCTTCAATGAAAGGGGCGGTATGGCGAAAAGCGATGTACACCGGGAAACGCTCATGAAAGATGCGTTCCAGTCTGCGCTCCAGCGCGCGGGCCTGCCGCACAGTGACGACCCCGAGCGGATCGGGTTTACCGAGTGAACGGTAGCGGAGCCGGGCCTCATCAAGCTGCGCTTCGTCAGGCGTACGTCCATGATGAAGATGAGTGTAGAAGGGGAGCAAATCATCTATGGATGACAGCATGCAATAAGACATTAAGAGTAACGCTCTCATGTACGGCAACTCCTTTTTTTAATATGTAAAAATCATAAGCGGGGGTATTCCCACTTGCACTGAAGGCGATGCGTTAAAACTTGCCCGGATGAAACCAACGGGCCAACTCATCGACCGTATCGGCAACATAGCGGTTTGGATAAAGCATCTGCTTGACGGTCATCACTTTGACCTGATCCGCGCTGACAGCGCGCAGCGTATTCCAGCCAGCGGAACCTGTTATTTCGTCAAGGTCCTGTGTTTCGCCTTCTTTCCATTGCAGCAAAACGATATAGTCGGGATCAGCCTTAATGATCTGCTCCATCGATGCTTTGGTTGAGCGTCCCAATTCAAGCGTCTCCGCCATGTTGTGCGCCCCTGCTTTGCGAACGACATCATTGGAGATATTAGACATGCCGATCAGATAAGGACCTGTTCCTGGTCCGACGGGAGAAATAACCAGCACAGAAGGAGGCGCTTCACCGGCTACTGCTGCTTCTGTCTGGGACAGTTTATGCTGCATCTCCGCGACGATCGCTTCAGCCTTCGCCTGCTCGTCAAGCGCCTCACCGAGTATCCGGTAGTTCGTCCATATTTTATCGAAAGTGTTCCAGACATCGAGGCTGATCAGTGGAATTCCTGCCTGTGCAAGCAGCTGCGAGGCTTCCTTCTCCTTGTCATGCCCTTTGGTCATAACGAGTAGGTCGGTGTTGTAGGACATCACTTTCTCGGGATCGAGCGATGTTGCGCCGGAAATTTGCTCTTTAATCTGACCTGCCTTCTCCGCTTGGTAGGCAAGTGCCGGATCGGCAGCGCTTTTGGCAATGACGGCAATCCGCTCAGGCTCAACAAGCTCCAGCACAGCCTCGGCGGCGTCGAGCGATAATGCGGCAATTCGCATCGGTTTCGCAGCAATAGCAATGTCTTCCCCGTCCACCAATACGGTCAATGGAAAGGAGGAGGTGGACTCCTTGGCAGCGTCCGTGCTGTTGGGCGGGGGGGTACGCTGTTCAGCAGCACTGCCGGAATCTGCAGAAGCAGGAGCTGTACTGCCGACTGCTCTGTCAGCATCCGTCTTCCCGGCGGGCGATCCGCAGGCTGAGGACAGAAGAGCAAGCAGCAGAACGGCGCATATGCCAAGCGGTACTGTTAGTCTACGGTTAGGATTGGAAGTGTGTTTGTTCGTTGAAATGGTTGTCATAATGATTGTTCCTCCAATGGCTTGTTATTGTTCTGTTGTGAAAACGCGGTAGAACTGTTCTGGTTCGCTGTAATCGGAGTTACCGACAGACAGCCGAGCCATGGATCTTGCTGCAATTCGGCATGGACGTTATATGTGCTGCGAATCGTCAATTGGGTCAATACCTGATCCGGTGTGCCGATCGAGACGACCGACCCGTGGTTCAGCAATACGAGCTGATCGCAATAGCGGGCCGCCAAATTGATGTCATGCAGCGCGGCAATCGCGCATTTGCCGTCATAGGCAAGCTGGCGAATCAGGTCGAGCGTCTGCAACTGATGGCGGATATCGAGCGCGGAGATCGGCTCGTCAAGGAGCAGAAGCTGCGGCGTTTGGGCAAGTGCTTTGGCGATAAACACCAGTTGCCGCTGGCCGCCCGACAGACTGGAGACGAAGCGCTCCGCAAGGTGCGCTACACCGGCCCGTTTCATCGCCCGTTCCACGATGAGCTTATCCTCCGCGCTTTCCTGCTGAAACCTTGCCAGGTAGGGAGTTCTGCCCATCGTTACAATGTCCCGGACACGAAAGGCGAAATCGATTGTCGTGTCCTGCGGCACGTAGCCGATGATCCGGGCCAGCGCCTTGCGTTTATAGCTCTCAATTGGCTTGCGGCCGATTTCAAGCTTTCCCTCTGCGTGCCGGATCAGCCCGGCTATCGTGCGCAGCAAGGTTGATTTGCCGCTGCCGTTCGGACCGATCAATCCGATAAATTGTCCCCGATCAGCAGCCAAAGCAATGTTTCGCAAAATGGTTTGCCCTTCCATACGAACAAATAAATTGTGCAGGTGAACCATTCTCATCGGACCTGTCCTCCTTGACGTGAACGAATGATTAACAAAATAAACAAAGGCGCGCCGACGAGCGCACAGACGACACCGACTTGCAAGGTGACGGGCTGCAGAATCATGCGGGAGACGACATCTGCCCAGACAAGGAAGATCGCGCCCCCCAGCGCGCTGAAAGGCAGCAAATAGCGATGATCCGGGCCGATGAGCAGCCTTATCGTGTGAGGAACGACCAGTCCGACGAATCCGATAATGCCGCTGATCGCAACAGCAGATCCGGTCATCAGGGAAGTCAACAGCAGCAGGATATACCGGTTTCTTCTGACCTGTATGCCTGTCGCCGACGACTGCTCGTCGCCAAGCAGCATCGTGTTCAGATCCCGACCAAAGGTAAAAATAAGGAGCGAGCCAATGAGTATCGGCCCCGCAACCATCTGTACATGTGCCCACGTGCGGGCTTCCAGACCGCCCTGCAGCCAAAACACGATGCTGCGCAGCTCCTGTTCACTCTCGGAGCTCGCGACCAGCACATTAATCAATGCGCCCAGGAGCGCATTGATGCCGATGCCGAGCAGCAGCAGCGAGGCGACCGACCTGCCGCTGCTGCTTCGCCACACTCCCACAATAATCAATACGGCTGCCGACGCGCCGATGAATGCCGCCAGGGGCAGCGTCCATGCCCCGAAGCGGCTCCAGCCAAAAAAAAGCGCGCTGACCGCTCCGACCGCTGCCCCGCTGGAAACACCGACATAGCCCGGTTCGACCAGCGGATTGCGAAACAGTCCTTGCATGGCTGCGCCGGATACGCCCAAGGCAGCGCCAACGAGCCCGCCTGCCAAAACGCGCGGCAGCCGCATGTGGGCAACAATCATTTGCTCCCTCTCCGTATAGGAGGCGAAGTGGGGGAGACCGATTAAATCCGCCAATATGGCCAGTGATTTCATCATGGGAATTGCCACTGGTCCAATAGAGCATGCCGCAATCAAGGTTGCGATCAATACGAGGAACATCAAGCTGAATGCATAGATTCCGCGTCGTTTTACGCTTTTTGTCATGATGAAGCGAACCTCCTATGTAAGTAACCTGCGTACAAAATGCTGATGCGAGACATCCGGTCAACGCTGGATGTGATGTAGTATAAATGAATTCAATAATTTTGTACATAGTCAATATTTTTTACCTAAGGAAACATTAGTTGTGCTGTATCCTTCCCCTCTGCTGATTTTTAGCATGAAATGTTTGGACACAGAAACTCTATAGAATGTTGTATAGGCTATTTTTGGATAATTATTTGTAAAACACTTGACAAATGTGGGTTTAGTCATTAATTTTGTATATAGACATAAGATTTGTATTAAGGAAACATTCTTGTGGATAGGCACATTATACATTTTGAGCATACTATGAAAGAGTGTTTCGAATGCCAGGAGGAGAAGAGAGTGAGAAAACCAATGATTACACATACGAAGAAAATGATGGGTACAGCTGTGCTCGCGATGTCGCTGCTGCTGTCTGCTTGCGGCTCAGGCAATGAGGGCAAGGAACATGGAGGCAAGGGTCATGAGGCCAATGAAGGCGGGAAAATCAGAATAGTCACCACGATCGGTCAGATCGCTGAACCGATATCAGTCATCGGAGGAGAGCGGGTCGAGGTGCAGAGCTTGATGGGGCCAGGCGTTGACCCGCATTTATATAATGCGACACAAGGGGATATTCAGAAGTTGGAAAAAGGGGATATCGTATTCTACAGCGGTCTTCATCTGGAAGGCAATATGACGAAAATTTTTGAGCAAATTGGCAAATCGAGGCCTGTGCTTGGCATTGCTGAGTCAATTCCGGAAGATAAATTGCTGAAGGACGACAAGGGAGGCATTGACCCTCACGTCTGGTTTGATATCGACCTCTGGAAGCAGTCGCTTGACGCTGCCGTGGAAGAGATGAAGAAGCATTCGCCTGATGATGCCGATTATTTTGACACCAATAAAGCGCAATACTTTGCCGAACTGGACAAATTGAAAGCCGAATCGCAAGAGAAGCTGTCGCAAATTCCCCAGGAACAAAGAGTATTGGTTACGGCGCATGACGCTTTTGGTTATTTTGGTCGCTTGCAGGGGATTGATGTAGTGGGTTTGCAAGGTTTGAGCACAGAGGATGAAATCGGTATCTCGGATATCGATGATACAATTAAGCTGCTGATGGAATATAAGGTGCCTGCCGTATTCGTCGAAAGCAGTATCAACCCTGCTTCGATCAATGCGGTCATAGAGGGCGCGGCGAGCAAGGGGCTGAATGTCAAGCTGGGTGGAGAATTGTTCTCCGATGCGATGGGTGACGAGGGGACAGAGGAAGGGACTTACCTCGGCATGTACCGGCACAATGTGGAAACGATCTATCACGCCCTGAGCGGCAAATAATCAATAATGAAAGAAGCGCCTGCGGTTGGTTGCCGCAGGCGCTTCTTGCTGCTTTATTGGCGAAGTGTCTGCCAATTTGGCTGCCGTTACAGTTACAGGTTCAAATTGCCCAAGCTGGCGCCTTTAACGAACAAGCGTTCAATCTGCCGCGCTACCGTAGGGTCCGGAATAAGCGGGGGCGCTTGGTGCGGTTTGATGCGGGCATCAATAATGACATTGTCACATGCCCAGTGCTTATGCTCGTAGCCGCTGTTTACCCCGTAAATATCATGGGAAGGGTTGCTCCGTGTAAAGGTCGCCCATAGAAAGTTAGGGATCGTATCACTCAAGAAGCTGCTGTTGTCGCACAGGATAATCATTGGGCAAGTCTCAAGCGAGCCACGCGTCTGAAGCGCTTCGCCAAGCTGCTGCATCTCCTGCGCTGCTGAGCCGTAATCGGCAAACTTGTTGCCCTGCAGGGCAACAACACCCGGCATGACAAGACGAGGATTCTCCCAAGCTTGCAGCCCTTTCAAAGCATCAGGGACACTTCGACACAGTTCCCGCTGCTTGTCCCCACAGGCGGTGAAGACGACTTTACTGCCAGTGTTCAAGCCTGTGCCCGAATAATCAAGGGTATCAATGGTCGTATTTGTATGAAAATGAATATCGCGCCGTAAATTAATCCGTTCCAGAATGTAGGTTAGGAAGGCGGCTTCATCATTAATATCGAGCGGTTGCTGCTCCTCTGCGGCAATAAACAAATATTTGGCCAGACTAAGCTGTCCTGTTCCCAGAATACGGTTGGCGATCGTCAATAATTCCGCCGGCTGCTTGACTTTCTCATACGGTGTATACCGTTCGCTGCCTATGGCGAACAACAGCGGGTGCACGCCAGCGGCATCGACCGCATGTACCTCTTTGACACCCGGGAGCTCCTGCTTGATGGCATCTCCGGTCAATTCATGAATGAGGTGACCGAAGGCGGTATCTTCTTGCGGCGGACGTCCAACGACGGTAAAAGGCCAAATGGCATTAGGTTTCGCATATACTTTATGAATGCGCAGCAGCGGGAAAGGATGCGTGAGGCTGTAGTAGCCCAAATGGTCGCCAAACGGGCCTTCCGGCTTTGTTTCCCCGGGATACAGCTCCCCGGTAATGACAAAATCAGCATCATTGCTGACACAGAAGCCGTCAATATAGCTATAGCGGAACCGCTGCCCTGCGAGCATGCCGGCAAACGTCATTTCGCTTAAGCCTTCTGGCAGCGGCATGACCGCTGACAGCGTATGCGCTGGCGGGCCGCCAATGAAGCAGCTGACTTTCAAAGGCTGGCCCAATTTGGTCGCTTTCGTCTGATGGACGCCAATCCCGCGGTGAATCTGGTAGTGCATGCCAACCTCTTTGTTTAGTTCATATTCGTTGCCGTTAAGCTGAATGCGGTACATTCCCAGATTCGCGTTCATGATCCCTGGCTTGTCCGGATCTTCGGAATAAACTTGCGGCAAGGTGACGAAAGCGCCGCCGTCTTTGGGCCAGTGATGAATAAGCGGCAGATCGGACACCTGGATTTCCTGAAGTGCTACGGGTGCGCCATCGGATTGTTTCTGCGGCAATGCTTTCCAGGCGGCCAAACCGGTGCTCAGATGCTTGAAGGGGCTTTTGAGCGCAGCCATCGGATCGTTGCGCAGGGCGATGACCTTCTGTGTCGATTCCCACGTATCACGAAAAATATATTTGCTGCGCTCAATGGTGCCGAACAGGTTGGAAACCGCTCTGAACCGTGAACCTTTCACATTTTCGAACAAGAGAGCAGGACCACCAGCTTCAAATACCTTCATATGAATAGCTGCCATCTCAAGATGAGGGTCCACCTCCTCCTTGATCCGGACGAGATGCCCATGCTGCTCCAGGTCGATTATACAATCTTCCAGATTTCGGTACATAAATTAAATCGCTCCAATCATCGTTTGAAAATTATCTCCTTCAATTGTAGCTGTTTGAAGGGATAACTACAACAAAACCGGGCATTAATGCTGGCGCTATAAGCACTTTCCATGAATCAGATTTGCAAAATGATCACAATCTTCACTGATTAAATAGTAATAATTATAATTATAGTTCGAATGAATTGAATTTTGTGATGTACTGATCATGAACAAGTGTGATATGGTCGAGGAAGCAGAATTGGACTAGCAGGGGGAAACGCTGCGCGGACTTCAGCAGTACGCCAATATTGTCCGTGCTGGCAATGGCAAGAAGAATCCGCGCGAGAGTTGAATATCGGCTAGAGTAAAGGGGAGCTCGCCATTGAGCACCTTCCTTATGAGCAATCGAAGTGGGGGGAAGCAATGAATATGGAGCAGACAGGTTCGCAGACCGGTGATGACGAAATTGTGTTGAGCAGCCACACCGCCGCGCAATGGAAACGGCGCAAGCTGGAATTGGCGCAGTGGGTCGTGCGTCCGAAACCGGCAGCAGCATTAAAAGGGACAGCTGTATTCAGCGGCACGGAGGTCGATGAGCAACTGTACCCGGCACTGGTTCAGCTGGAGCGCTGCAAACTTGATACCGAGTTTTCGTGTGCAGGAGTAAGCATGCTTGACAATGCCCTTGATCATTCGCTGTATGCCTATATTACTTTTATCGCATCCGAATCGGCAGAACGGTTTGTTCAGTTAGCGATGGAGTATATGAAGCATCGGCTGCTTGTTAGTTATGAGCCGTCCAAAGGACGATATGATCTTTCGTCATTTTATATTGGTCATAACCGTTCCTTCTGTATGTTAATGACGAAGTGCGCCCGGCAATACGATGAGCGCTGCCATTCCCTCCAGTAGCAAGCGGCCTAAGCAATAAATTATTGGCGGCTGCCGAGTGTATCCGCTGAGTTAAGTCGGTCTTTAATCCAATAGACGCCAAGAAGCATAATCGGCAGCACCAATCCGTAAGTTAGATCAAGCTCATTAATATACGGCACAACGACAGTGGTATAGTGCTTGATGTTCGGAGAGATAATGAAGGCCATGCCGTAAAGCAGGAGCGCGAATGGCATAATGAACGGACGGTAATCCCGCAGCTTGAACAATTGTGCAGTAGCGAGCGTAAAGGCGTAATAATACAGCAAGCATTTGACATAAGTCGAAATCACCCACGCGGTGGCCATGAAAGCTTCAATGCGTTCCAGAAACTCGCCGATTTGAATTTTTTGAGACAAAACGAATGTTGCATATACGCTGTGCTCTGTAAGGAGCGGGCCGATGACAAGGATAGACATCAGAACAGTTACACTAAGCAATATGCCCCCGATTAAGGTAGTGAGGAGCGCATCGCGCAGCATGTGGGGTTGTTCCTTAACATAAGGCAGTATCATGAGGAAGACGATCAGCTCTCCAAAAGGATAGGAGACCGACACGAGCATGCTTTGCATGCCTTTGAAGAAATTTATCCCCATAATCGGCTGTAAATGCGCAGGATTGGCTTGCGGCAGCAAAAACAGGATGAGCAGCAGCAGAAACAAAATCACAACCGGCATTAAAATCTCCGAGCTTCTGGCAATCGTTTCTAGTCCGTGTATTAATCCCCAGCCGAGTATAGCTACGAATAACAGATTAATGACACGCACAGGGGTTTGAGGAAGTACTTGCGTCGTAATGAAATCGCCAACTTCACGTACATAGACCGTTGCGCTGATAAAGTAAAAGAGTAAATAGCAGAGGCCGATGAAGGAGCCCAGCCATTTCCCGATAACGTCCTGCAAGCTTTCGATAATGGTGTATTGGGGCCTGAATTTATACAAGCGAACCATGATAATGACCACCAGGAGACCGAGTGGAATGCCGGCAAAGGAGTAAATCCAGGCATCCTGATGAGCAAATGAGGTGACGACAGAGGGAAAGACGAGAATCATGTCCCCAATTTCGGCGAGCAGCAACAGAACTGCCAACTGTCTTACTGAAATACGTCCTTTCTCCAGCATTGCAATCCCTCCTTGTTTCCTGTTCACTATTATTGTGTGGCTCTATATTAATCGAATAACCGGTTAATCGGGCGATACAGCCAGGCGATCCATTCGAATGGACTGGACACTTCAATTAGTTTTAGTGCGATGAAGCTGCTCACTGTGCCTGCTATAAGCAAGATGCTGTACATCGCCACTTCCTTCCACCATTTTTTGCGGATAAGCCCGGGCAATTGCAAGGCTCCCATCGTGCCCACAATCAAAAGCAGGAAAAAATTCAGCATATGATCACCCCTTAAGCTGGTCGAGGAAAGAATCATCCAGTGTACCCATTCCCTTGATCAAAATTTTGCATGAGTAATTGATGTTCAGTTGACGAAATTTACTTTCCCACTGTGGTTCAAGTTTTTTCCATACTGCAGGGTTAGCCCGACGAATGGCGTCCCCAAAACCAAAAATATCGAGGTTGAACTCCTGCTGCACTTTGGTGACGGAGTCTTGCATCAGTTGAACGATTCGCTTTTCATTTTCTTTCTCCAGCTCGTAGATCACTTCTGTACTGTCAATTTTACGAATGCATTCGACCCCTTGAATGATGCTGACATGCTCAACATGGATATCGATCACCGGCTCGTCATTTTCCATTTTGGCCTTCATTTTGGTTGTCGTCCTCAGCACTCTGAGTGCGATCTCGCCGCCACCGGGACATTCACTGTGACCTACAGTAGATGACACTTTATTCCGAATATAATTGTAGCCTTTGGAATGCTGTTCGCTGAGCCAGCCAACCAAGCGGTCTTTGTTAAAGACGCCGACGCCGGTAAATTTCAGCTTCGACTTGGTGTCCGCACTTTGAATGTTCTGATCGCTTCCACCAACCTTGGGGTCGCCCGTCAGAACAACGCCTGTGATGACAGGCTGAATGTCGTTGATGATGTCGGTCATCAATTGGTCCGCGGTTGCGGTTGTGGTCGGGGCCCAGGTGCGCGCAGACACCTCCAATGAGTTGTACAATTTTTCACTCGGTATACGATCGAGCGGTGTCAGCACATTTAATATGTTGTTGGCAGTCGTGTTTTTGGCAATCATTACATAATAATCCGGCCTTACGCTGGGGTCGCGGACAAGTCCTTCGAGCACCTCAGCGATACCTCCCCTGGCAAAGGATTCACCGAACACAAGGACACGAATATGAGAAAGGAAAACTTTGCGCGGACTTTCCTCTGTCAATTTCTGAATCGCTTCGAACAAGGTAGCGGCTGACGCTTCATAAAGAGTTACAGGTGAACCCGGTGCTGATCCCGCTTTGGAGCTTACTGATGAGGGAACAACAACTTGAGCGGTGACCCTGGTCATGTCACCGTCTTTATCCACACCGATACCAAGCGCGATCGCCAAGTCGTTCATTTCCTCGCGATCCCAGCAGCCAGGCAGCGTCAGCAAGCTAATAGTCAGGAGACAGAGCAATGAGATACGGCGCATCATCGTTCTCGCTCCCATCAGTTGCGCCGCAGCCGTTTTTGCTTGGTGATCGGCTGCTGCTGACGAATTTTATCGCTTGTTTCATTGGAAATCGGACGGGTGAGCATGTTGGACCAAGGCACGCGAATCAGTGTATCTTTCAAATCTTTGGGCACCAGCGGGCCGAACGGACTCATATAGGAGATTCCGAATGACCGCAAGCTGGTGAGATGTGTCACCATAATCAGAAGGCCAAGGAGAACTCCAAAGAAACCGAACGCGGCGGCCATTGCCATCAACCCGAACCGGATAATCCGTACCGCTATCGACAGGCCATTCTCTGGAATGACATAGCTTGAAATCGCGGTGATGGATACGATAATTACCATCGCCGCTGAGACAACGCCTGCTTCTACGGCAGCCTGCCCAATAACAAGTGTACCTACGATAGACACCGCTTGTCCGACAGTCTTCGGAATGCGGACACCTGCTTCGCGGAGAATTTCATAGGTTAACTCCATGAGCAGGGCTTCGATAAATGCAGGGAAGGGGACGCCTTCACGCTGCGCAGCCAGACTAATCAATAAATTAGTTGGCAGCATTTCCTGATGAAAGGTTGAGATCGCTATATAAAAGGCGGGGGCCAACATCGCAATAAAAAAAGCGAGGTATCGAATAAGCCGAATTAAAGAACTGATATCAGCACGTTGATAATAATCTTCTGGGGATTGGAAAAAATGCACAAATAATGCAGGAACGAGCAGTACGAAGGGGGACCCGTCCACAATAATGGCCACTCGTCCTTCCAATAGGGCAGCCGCCACCGTATCCGGACGCTCGCTGTTGAAGACCGTCGGGAACAAGGTCAATGTCTGGTCTTGTATCAGCTCTTCAATGTATCCGCCCTCCAAAATGCCGTCAATGTCAATGCGGCTTAGTCGCTCCATGACTTCTTCGATAATTTCATCTTTGACGACATCTTTAACGTAGATTACCGATACACTTGTCTTGGAAATTGCGCCAATCTGGATATTTTCAACCCACAGACTGGCGTCTTTAATACGCCGCCGAATCAGGGCGGTATTAGTACGCAAATTTTCATTGAATCCTTCCATAGGGCCACGAACAACCGATTGGGATTGAGGCTCTCCTACATTGCGGTCTTCCCAACCGAAGGCTGCGATTCGCAGTCCTTGTGTGCAGTCTTCCAGCAGTAAAATAATATTTCCAGACAGCAGGTCCAACAAAAGCTGTTCCATATTGACGATGACCCCGACGTCAGCTGCCTCAAGAATATCGCTTTGCAAATAGTTCAATCGTTCGGCCTGATCAGAGAAATCCCGGCGCTGATCCAGCTTGTCAGGATGCTGAATCAGAGAATGAAGTATGGAAACATGCAGCAGATTGGTATCAACCAGACCATCAATATAAATAAGCGCAGCTGGCCACTCGCGGAGACAGTGCAATTGCTTGATGATCAAGTCGCTGCTGTTGCCCAGGATGGCCTGAATATATTCTATATTGCATAGCAAATTGTGGTCGATCGGCTTGGAATCGACTGCTGCTGAAGAATCAGAGTCTGCATGAGCGCCTGAAATTTCGGTATCTATTGTATTTCCGGTAAGCATACAAGCAGCCCCCATTCTAGCAAGATTGCTTGTATTATGTGCCAAACGAGCCAGTATTTATTCTCGGATGAAATTTCCCTTATTAAAGCCTAATTTAATGAGGCTTGCAGCGCTTGTGCGAAATTTCGAACGCCTGAATTGATTTGCTCCGGCTTGGCTCTGGCAAAAGTAAAGCGCGCATAACCGGAATCCGAGCCATAAACGCTTCCTGGGACAAAGACGATTCCCCGTCTTATGCTTTCCTCCAACAGTTTGCTGTCACTTACAACAGCTTCAATTTTGCACCACAGATGCAGCCCGCCTTGCGGAATGGTGTAGGTAAGCTGCTGCGGCATATGTTGGCGGAGCGCCTCAACGAGCAGATCCCGCTTGAACCTCAACTGGGTACGAAGCCGCTCCAGATGAGGATTCAAGTAAGCGGAACTTAAAAATTGGGCAGCAATTTGCTGTGGAATAATGCTCGGGCCAAAATCCATCTGCTGACGTACATCGGCAAGACGGTCAACGACGGTTTGCGGCGCAACCATCCATCCAATGCGCAGGCCGGATGCGGCGAATTTGGAGAAAGAGCCGATATAGATGACTGAGCCGAGCTTATCGAATGATTTGATCGGCAGCGGCGGCTCACCGTCAAAGCAAGTGAGACTGAAAGGATCATCCTCAACAATCGCAATGCCCAGTTCGCTTGCAATGTCAAGGAGCTGCATGCGCCGCTCAGCATGTAGAACGAGGCCGGTCGGGTTCTGGTAATTCGGATTGACAAAGACCATCTTAATGCGATGTTTCTTGTACAAAGCGCGGATGTCATCAGGCAGGACGCCTTGTTCATCAACCGGCAGACGGAACAGACGAACACCGGCAGATTGGAACATCGGAAGTGAATAGCAATAAGAAGGATCTTCGATAGCGACGGCATCGCCAGGAGCCAACAAGCCCTGAGCAATCAAGTAAAGGGATTGTTGGGAGCCTGAAGTAATCATGATTGATGATTCTGTGGCCGGAATATTCCGATATTGCTTCAGAAAAGAGACGAGTGCTTTGCGCAATAACGGAAATCCTTGCGGATTGTCATAACCGAGATAGTCGGCTGCAACTTGCTCTCGCATCAACAGGTTAATTTCCTGATTTGGCGATAAATCTGCAGCCAACTCGCCGCTGGCGAAATCAATCATGTCCGGATTGTGGCGAAGCGCTTCACGAATGCGCCGCAAGAAAGATACATTAGGGAGAAAGCTGCCGCCCTCAACATAACGATGCCAATTAGGTGTATGTTTGGGAGTTGCCCCCCACATATACTTGCTTACTCTTGTTCCGCTGCCAGTCTGGCTCTCAATAATGCCGAGCGATCGAAGCTCCTCATAAGCCAGTACAACGGTACTGCGATTCACGCCTAACTGCGCAGATAATTTGCGTTCAGAAGGCAATAGACTGCCCGGGGGGAACTCGCCGTACGAGATCCGCCGTTCAATATCATCCGATATTTGCTGGTAGAGCGGTTGGGCGCTCGAACGATCAGGTTTCCACATGTTAACACCACCCTAGTTATTAGTGCATGGCAGACCACTGTCCACGTTATATTGAATACATCATAACATGGTCCGAGTGCCTACGTAGCGTGCAATTCCAAAAAGTCTATGTAACTTCTCTTGGAAGCAGCACATACACTATTTCATTATTAATGAAGGGAGAGAAGAATATGTCACAAGCAAATATTCCGAATATTACGCCAATGATCACGCTCACGCGCGATGATGCGATTAACTTGCTGCTGTCCTCCATTGCACTCGAGGAGCTGGGGCTAAGTCATATCATCAATGCGGAGGGGGAGAAACTTCAATATGTACTTGGAACCTTACCTGGAGTTACATCCCTTTCACCCACATTAAGCGACCTGCTTACAATTAACGACAGTGTTAGAGAGACGCTGCGTGAAGTAGGCAAAAAAGAGTGGATTCTAACTAACAAACTAGAAAGTGTACTGCGTGCAATAAGAGATTAGTATGCTTGATTAACTTGAAAATCTACTATATTGGGAACTAGTTTCGAAGGTTTGTTGTGACAATACAGCTCGCTTACTATCGTGAAGACAATAAAAAGCCTGCAATTTTGACGGAGAATGCAGAATTTTGCCGGAAATCAGACATGTGCGAAAGACTTGCATGAATATGTGGAATTTAACATTGAGTATATGAAATGGTTATTTCACCCATTACCAATACGATGTGAATCTCATATATTATGTCATCCGACAAAAAAGGAGTAATCTGAAATTGTTGTGAGTTCAAAAAAGTAATGCTTTGAGAAGCGAAAAGAGCGCACCCTGTTTCGTGGAAGGAGAACGTGTAAAGGAGAATGCTTAGATTGACGTCATCTTTGCATTTGACGAGCATGTCTCACTTTCATTAATAAGCCAAGCTCTTGGAGCATGCTAAGAGAGACTGGTTGTAGCTTCACATGCAATGAAGATGCTCTGAACTGCTTTGACTCAGTATTGAATGCAGATCTGCTAGTGCCTTCAAGTAAATCAAAACGAGTTAAGGTTTAACTTGAAGGAACAGTGTTAGTTGATGCCATTTAGAGTGGCAAAACCATTGTCAAGTCGTATTTGGCGTGAAGAAGTCAAGGTTGCATGGCGGCACTAGTTCGGATGAGCAGATGAGCGGATACAGCTCATTGTGAGTTTCGGCCAATTTCTTGGCCGTTGTTCAGAACTGATTAGAAAATAAGATTAGTGGGAGTTGTTAAAATGTCACAACCTAACCTGCCCAATATTACTCCATCAATCACCCTGACAAGGGATGATGCCATTTCATTGATTATTTCCTCAATTGCGATGGAAGAATTGGGTTTAAGTCACATTCTGAATGCTGAGGGGGAAAAACTGCAGTATGTTCTTGGCACATTGCCAGGAGTTTCAGCTCCAATCGTAACAATTACTGATATACTCAATGTAAATCAGAGCGTAAGGGATACCTTGCGTGAGACAATCAAGAAAGAATGGATTCTTACTAATAAATTGGAAGCCGTTCTAGCTGCGCCTACGATGGCAGGTCCTGCTGGACCAACTGGACCAACAGGAGCAACGGGAGGAGTTCCCGGCCCAACAGGGCCGACAGGACCTACGGGCGCCACCGGCGCAACCGGAGCAACCGGAGCTACTGGACCAACAGGAGCAACAGGAACATTTGCAACAGGCACAGCGCTGTTCAATGTTATCGGACCAACTGGATCAGCTATCGTTACTTTAGGAGACGATCTGATTTTTGAGTCTAACACGCTTGATATTGTCGTTACACAAGGCTCTGCAATTGTATCGATTGAAAATCCATCTGTCACAGGTCCAACTGGGGAAGCAGGAGCTACCGGTGCAACGGGAGCCACAGGAGGAACAGGTACAGTTGGTTCGACGGGAGCCACAGGTGCCACCGGATTATCGGCGTATGAAGTATTTTTGGCGAATGGAGGAACAGGCACAACAGCTGATTTCCTTAATAGCTTGAAAGGAGAAACTGGCGCAACAGGAGCAACGGGAGCAGACGGAGTAACCGGAGCAACGGGAGCAGACGGAGTAACCGGAGCAACGGGAGCAAACGGAGCGACAGGAGCGACGGGAGCAGACGGAGCAACCGGGGCAACCGGGGCAACAGGAGCAGACGGAGCAACCGGGGCAACAGGAGCCGACGGAGCAACCGGAGCAACGGGAGCAGACGGAGCAACGGGAGCGACAGGAGCAACGGGAGCAGACGGAGTAACCGGAGCAACAGGAGCAACGGGAGCAGACGGAGCAACGGGAGCAGACGGAGCGACAGGAGCAACAGGAGCCGACGGAGTAACCGGAGCAACGGGAGCCGACGGAGCAACCGGAGCAACCGGAGCAACAGGAGCCGACGGAGCAACTGGAGCAACGGGAGCCGATGGAGCGACAGGAGCAACAGGAGCCGATGGAGCGACAGGAGCAACGGGAGCCGACGGAGCAACCGGAGCAACCGGAGCAACAGGAGCCGACGGAGTAACCGGAGCAACAGGAGCAACCGGAGCAACAGGAGCCGATGGAGCGACAGGAGCAACAGGAGCCGATGGAGCGACAGGAGCAACAGGAGCCGATGGAGCGACAGGAGCAACAGGAGCAGACGGAGCGACAGGAGCAACAGGAGCTGACGGAGCGACAGGAGCGACAGGAGCCGACGGAGTAACCGGAGCAACCGGAGCAACCGGAGCAACGGGAGCCGATGGAGCGACAGGAGCGACGGGAGCAGACGGAGCAACCGGGGCAACAGGAGCCGATGGAGCGACAGGAGCAACGGGAGCCGACGGAGCAACCGGAGCAACGGGAGCCGACGGAGTAACCGGAGCAACAGGAGCAACGGGAGCCGACGGAGTAACCGGAGCAACAGGAGCAACAGGAGCAAACGGAGCAACAGGAGCAGACGGAGCAACAGGAGCAACGGGAGTCGACGGAGCGACAGGAGCAACGGGAGCCGACGGAGCGACAGGAGCAACAGGAGCCGACGGAGCAACCGGAGCAACGGGAGCCGATGGAGCGACAGGCGAAACTGGCGTTACTGGTCCAACCGGAGCGACAGGAGTTACTGGTCCAACCGGAGCAACAGGAGTAACCGGCCCAACCGGAATCACAGGCCTAACCGGAATCACCGGTGCAACTGGCGGCGGCGGAGCAATTATTGCTTATGCTTCTGGATTACCAATTACGCTCAATGCATTATTAGGCGGAGCAGCGGGTACTCCAACATTAGTTGGTTTCGGGAACGCCGCGCCAAGCCTCTCGGTTCTCGGCGCTACGATCGATCTGACAGGTGCAGCAGGAACCTTATTGAACTTTGCATTCTCCGTTCCTCGCGCAGGTACAGTTACATCGCTCGCTGCATATTTCAGTGTGACCGCGGGACTATCGCTTGGTCTGGGAACAATTAATGTTAGGGCAGAGTTGTACCAATCCACTACACCAAACAATATTTTCTCGCCAACTGGTGTTGCAGTTACGCTTCCTCTTGCCGGAACGCTTGTTCTTGGTACAAATATTAGCGGTATTAGCGGTGCCAGCTTAGCTGTTTCACCTCAAACACGGTTCTTGATGGTTCTGTCAATAACTACAACAGGGCTTGCACTTGCTACTACGTTGGTCGGATACGCAAGTGCTGGTTTAACAATCGACTAATCGAATAAGGTTTTAAATAAGGGTTGTCCCAGGTCATCAATGATGATCAAGGGGCAGCCCTTTTTCAGTTATAAAGCACGCTATTATTCTGACCGGAATAAAAAACACACCAGCGAAACAACGGAAGCCGTCGCTTGCATAGTGTGCTGTGGACAGTGATGTACTGGAAATAGTCATGAGCGCTTACTTCATTGATTGATATCCATTTAAAGGATCAACCTGATATAGCCTGATATGAAGTTTGCGCAGTTCTTGCAATTGCATGGATAATTCAAGTCCATACTTGAAAAAAGCTTCCTGGTCTTCTTCCGAAAAATCTTCACATAAGCAGTTGGCATAAGCGAGCATGGTGGAATGGACAGATTGGATGCTTCTCACTAATTTATCGCGGCAAAGATGGCTCACTAGGAAGCCCTCCTCCTCCAGAAATTTCCTTCAATATACTTATAATATGTATCGAGGGTTTTTAATGATTCGGACATTTTGCTTTCTGCTGCATAAAAAAAGGCAGTGTTCATAGGCATGGGGAAATAAAAAGCGAACCGCTTCACAGTAGTGTGAAGCGGTTCGTTCCGAATGAACTATTTGTTCAGCTTATGTAATGTACGGTAAGCAATAACAGCTAAAATTGCGCCGATGAATGGGGCAGTGACGAATACCCACAGTTGGGAGAAGGCATCTCCTCCTAGCAGAATTGCAGGGCCAAAACTTCTGGCCGGGTTAACGGAAGTGCCTGTCAGACCGATTCCCAGAATATGGACAAATGCCAGTGTCAGACCAATGACGATACCGGAGACATTACTGTTCGAAGTGCCAGAAGTAACACCCAGAATGGCAAAGATGAAGACAAAGGTTAACACAATTTCAACAACAACTGCCATCCATGCGGTAATGCCAATGCCATAACCTGCTCCAAAACCATTTTGACCGAGTCCGGTCACAGCTTCCCCGGTTGAATTAATGATGGCATACAACAGCGCCGCTCCTGCGATTGCACCGATCGTTTGGGAGAGGAGATAACCTGCAAAATCTCTTCCAGACAGTTTTTTGTTCAGCCACATCGCAAGAGATACCGCAGGATTCACGTGACACCCGGAGATGGGCCCGATGACGTAAGCCAGGGCGATAATGGATAGTCCAAATGCAAATGCAATACCAAGATGTCCAAGCTGTCCTCCGGCAGTTGCTGCGCTGCCGCAGCCAAACAATACGAGTACAAAGGTGCCGATTAGTTCAGCGGTATACTTTTTGACAGGTGAATACATTGTTTGCCTCCTCAATATCGATTTTCTAAATAATTATACTGCAGCTGCATATACAAAAAATGAACTTGCGACCCGGCTTGCTTGAAACAAGGCAGGAAGTGGAGTCATAAAAGAGAAGCGTTGACGAATAAAGTGATATGAGGAGAGATTCGCTGAAGCAGCGTAACACGATTAATCTGATAACAGGGGTGATCATAATTGATCAATGCAGGGAAAATGTCACTTTGTATGATTGTAAAAAATGAAGAGAAACGCATTGCCCGGTGCTTGGAGAGTGTGAAGAATGTTGTCGATGAAATGATCATTGTGGACACCGGATCGACGGATGGCACCAAGGAAATTTGCCGATCTTTTGGCGCTTCCGTGTATACCTATGAATGGAAGGATCACTTTGGTGAAGCGCGTAACTTTGGAATTGATAAGGCATCCGGAGAGTGGATTCTATGGCTTGATGCTGACGAGGAAGTGGAGACTGCTGACGCCCATCATCTTCGTGACGTGTTCAATACGGAGGAATGTTATCTCGGCCTGGTGCGCGTAATTAATTATTATGGCAAAGCGCCTCATGACTCCAATCGTTCGCATGTGCTGGAACAAAGCAGGCTGTTTCGCAACGAGCCGCGATTTCGCTTCAACAACGCCATTCATGAGCAGTTAAGCATTGAGACTCTTGACTCCGAAGGTTACGGAGGGACGAGACTGCCGGTTACGGTACATCATTATGGATATATGGATGAGACAGTAACTGAAAAGAAGAAGGGTGAACGCAATTTGCGTCTGCTGGAAAAGGAGAAAGATGCAGAAGGATACAGTCCCTGGGTAGATTACCACATTGGGAGTGAGCTTTATCGGGCAGGAGAGTTCGTTAGGGCATTCGATCAGGTGAACGTAGCGATCCGTCGGTTTCTGGCGTCGGGGAAGAAGCCGCCGTCACTGCTATACAAGCTGAAATATACAATATTAATCAATGTGGGCAGTTTTGAGGGGGCGCGTACAGGTATTGAGCTTGCCATTCAAATGTATCCTGACTATGTTGATTTATATTTTTGCAAAGGGGTCATTTTATTCGAATTGCAGCAATTTGAAGAAGCCATTGAAGTGTTTAAACAATGTTTGGAAATAAAAGAAGAGGCTAATGGACACCTGACATTAGTAGGTTCCGGGAGTTTCCATGCATGGTTTTATTTGGGGAGTTGTTATCAAAAGCTTGGTCATATTCAACAAGCTGAACTTGCCTATATTGAAGCGTTAACGTTGTATCCCAGCCATGAGGAGGCGCAGGAAGCGTTATATAAGCTGGGACAATCCAGGGGAGAAGAGATCAGTGTGGAGGGAGAAGAAGCGGAATGATCACGACCGTATGGCTGTGACCATATCTATGTAATGGCGTGGTCGCGTCAGCGTTCAGGAAGAACGATGGCTTATTCGTGACAATACTCTTCGTAATGATCAAGATTCTCTTTGTCCGTGTCTTCCTTAAAATCGCAGTAATTTTCATCGATGAGCTGGATAATACGATCGAGCTTATTAAGACTAAGCCATTGCTCCATTGTAATAGCATTTATGAGCTTTGAAACGCTATGATTAAACTGGATGAAGGTTTTCGTGTTCACATTCATAGAGCAATGCGCATGCTGGACAAAAGCCTGGATTTTTTCCGCCTCAGCGTTAATCAGATGAGACATCGCCAATTCGCTCATCGCAATGGAACTGAGCAATAAAGAGATGCTTTCATTCTTTGTAACGGATATAAGAGGGGTAATATTGGGGATGGATGGTTGAGACATTGTTGTTAGCTCCCTTCAAATGTGTATATGCAATCTTGAATCCTCTAATTACTAATATAATATGGTTGTTGCTTGGCGGATTATTACTGTTCTGTATAAAAGAATTGCGATTCAGCGGCAATCGCTAGGAATAGGCGAGCTTTGGTAATGTGCGATCGAAAATGTGCATATGCTGTTATAAAGATAAGGAAGCTGAGTTGTGATCAGGACTTAACCAAGGAGTGATAATCATGAGCAAGAGCAATTTAAGGGGAATTGCTGAACACACTCAGCATGATTCTGCCCCTATTGATGCGGATTACGATATTTTTATTAAAGAAATGGTGCAGGAAGAATTGGAGATGTCCAATCCCGGCAGAAGAGGGAAGGGGAATGTTGAAAACTTCTATGAAGATTCATTCAAATCCCAGACAGAGAGAATAATAGAAGAGAAAGGGAAACTCTCTGGCAGAGATGTGATGAAAGAAATTCTCGCCTCGGTCGCAATGGAAGAGCGCTCCATAGCGAGTTTAATACAAGCAGAATCAGATAAGATCAGAGCCTTCACAGGGAGCGACGGCAACTTCCCTACTGTACCGACCAATCAGCAAATCAATGAATTTCAGAATGGCATCGCACGGGTGATTGAAGCACTGGTAGAAAAACAAAAACTGCTGGTTCGCTTGGTTGCGATGAGCAAGCACCTTCTTGAGGAAGGGGAGGATGATCGTGTATTTTGACAGCGAGCAGGTCGTTGAATTGAACGGGAACGAAGAAATCGCCCATGCTGCTGCCCAAACGATCGCGCAAATCGGGTATTTGGAGGAAGCATGCAAGACGTTGCCTGCACCAACTTATTTTCAAATTTCAGGATTGCGTTCTGTGTCGCAGGAATTGCTTCATTTGGTCGGTAGTAAAGCCGCTCCAATAATGAATACCCCACCTAAGGAACCTGTATCGGAAGTTGGCAAGAGCGATAAGGCACTCTCCCGCAAGAGTATTCCAAATCAAGGAGTGAACTCCAAAAATTTCGCGGTGCCAGCTCAAAACATGAAACGAAGTAAAATAAAATCCGATGTTACAGATGTTAAAATAGGAGATTTAGTCAATGGCAACAAATCGAGTCCGTATTGGAATATTCAAACCTCCCCAAATCTTCGGCTTTCAGTACTCGACATTCGCTAATCGCAGATTTGTGATTAACAGATACATGCTTATAGGTTGAAAAAGCGCAATCCCTCATTTTTTGGAGGGGTTGTTTTTTGTTAAAGGCTGATCTTTGTATATGTTTTGTATAGATTCTTTGTTTATAGTTAAAATTTATAAAGAGCATTTATAAATTCTTTGCCACCGCTATGGAGGAGAAGCATCGATGGGAAGGCTCCGATCTGCAACACCAAGAAAATGCCAATTGGATAATTGCGAATTGAAACATTATGCACAAGGATATTGCCGCAAGCATTATCTTCACTTCTGGCGAATTAATCGTTCACAAAAGCATGATAACCTCGATAATTCATTGCTATACTCTGGCGAGCCAGTCGACGAAGCGGGCGAGGATCGAGATTTGTGAGGCGTATTTGTTATGGCTGCTTTTGAGATTGGAATATGCATATGCACAAACAAGGGAGGACGCGCACAGCTCCTCCCTTGATGTTATTTAGTTATTGTAAAACGGACGGTTGTTCCTAAATCAGGATGGCTCGCAATATGTAATCCTTGACCATAGAGTTGTTTAAGCCGCCGATCAATATTAATCAATCCAATGCCGTTTCGAGCTGGAGAACTGAGATTTAGTAATTGCTGCAGTCTGTCCTCCTGTATTCCTACTCCGTCATCAATAATCGCTATTTCAATTGAGATGGGATGCTCCTCAATTTTAATTACTATTTTTCCGCCGCGCTTACGCTTCAATATACCATGTCTTGTGGCATTTTCGACAAGCGGTTGAATGGAAAGCGGCGGGATTTTTACCTGCATGCCACCCTCAATACTCTCCGCTACCTGCCATTCCACTTGCAGCCTTTCGTGAAACCTCTCCTTCTCGATATAGAGATAAGACCTGACAAGGCCAAGTTCATGCTCCAGTGGCACGAGTTGTTCCGAGTTTTTAAAGTCAAAGCTTGCCCGCAAATAATTGCTGAACTCATCCAATAATGCAAGCATTCGTGCAGAGTCAATTTCACTTAGTGCGGCGATGGAATTCAACGTATTGAACAGGAAATGCGGTTGGATTTGTGCCTGCAGCCAGGCCGCTTCCATACGCAAGCGTTCACGAACCGACCTTTTTAATTCGGTAAGCGCACTTACCCTTGATCTGAGTTCTGTCGGATCAACTGGCTTGGTAACGTAGTCATTTGCTCCTGATCGGAAGCCGGTAGCGATGTCCTCAGGGCGGCTGCGCGCAGTCAGCAGCAAAATAGGAAGCTCAGACATCGAATAACGCTGCCGGATATGGCGTGATAATTCGTAGCCGGAGATATGAGGCATCATCACGTCGGAGATAACTAAATCCCATTCTCTGTCATCCAGCATTTCCAAGGCGTGGGTGGCATTCGTGACTGTTACGATTTCGTATTGATCTCCAGGCAGCATATTAATGATGACTTGCAAGTTAACGTTATCATCATCGACAACCATCACGCGGGGTCTGTCGTGGAACGTTATCTCATCGGATAGGTTGTCCAAACCTGTGAAAAGCGAAGTCGTCTCGGCTGAAGCGGCCACTGGCAGCAGAGAAAGTGGTGATGTCTCTTTCATCTGCGCGGGATAGTCAGCCAGATGCAATGAAAAGGTGAATACACTCCCTTGGCCAGGTTCGGATTGAACGCTGATCGTTCCGCCATGCAATTCGACAAGCTGTTTGCAAATACTGAGCCCAATGCCGAGCCCGCCGCCCATTGCAGTGATGCCCGAGTCACCTTGCTCATAGGGAAGGAAAATGCGCTGTTGTGTGTTTTCATCCATGCCTATGCCTGTATCTTCAATCGTGATTTCTGCCAAATCTCCCTTCATGGCAGCATGTATCGTAATAGTGCCCTCAATGGTATATTTTACAGCATTGTGCATCAGATTGAACAAGATTTGAATAAGCCTGTCCTCGTCTGCAATGACGTTAGGAAATGAATTCGGAATCGCATTAATCAGGCGAATCGGTTTGCCTTCCGTCATAAAACGAAGCATGTCGCAGACGCCGGAGACAATCGTTTGCAGAGGAACAGCGCTAATCTGAAGACGGGTACCGCTTTCCTTCAAACGAGACAGATCAAGCAGATCATTAAGCATCAAGGACATGCGATTGCCTACTGTAATTAACAATTCCAAATTTTTGGTGTTTTTTGCATCCAGTCCATCTTTGCCTTGCTCCAGCACTGATTGTGCAATGTTCAGCATCCCATGCAGCGGATTTCGCAGTTCATGAGAAGTGTTGGCCAAAAAATCATCTTTATGTTTATGGGCTTCCTGTAATTGTTCAGCCAATTTCGTCGTTTGTTTCGAGTTTTGGAAGTATCGCCTGAACCAAAAAGTGGCCAATGCGATAAAAGCAGCGATCATATCAATCGGATAGTAATTAAGCTCAACACCATCCATGTTTTTTATAATTCCCCAGGCAAAATTAATGCTAAGTGCTGTGGCGCCCAAGAGCAGAAAAACCGCATTCGTGTCGCGTGCCGTTGTTGTACGGAGAAGCAGCACGGGGACAGCTATAAACGGGACGGCAATCAGTATCCAGAACAGGGGATCCAGCTTGAATAGCAGCTTAAAGGGAAGAAGTGCAAGCAATAGCGAATAGATCAAACAAAACATAGCATACCAGCGAAAAGCTTTAATATGTACATATTCTGGCATTAAATGTTTGATGAATTGAATGAGAAATGTTGCCATAAGCAGGAACGAAATACATAGTAAGCGTACGTTCCACTCATAATTAATGGATGACCAAACGAGCAGTAACCTGTGGTCGTCAAGCACAGTGATGAAAATGGCAGACACGATCAGTAAAGTGAAGTAAATAAGCAGCTTTTGCCTGGCTCCAATGGAGAAGAGAATAATTGCATAGATGGCATGGATGACAAGGACAATAACGACAGCTAGCTGTGACCCTTCAGAGAATGTTACCGCACGCTGAACGGCGCCCGCTTCTCCGAATAAAATTGAATTGGTAATGCCTCCTTTCGTGAGAGAATGATAGTTGGCAACCTGCAGTACAATTTCGATTTCCCCTTCATTGGCAGGGAAAGAGGCAGAATAGGGTACGATGCCGGCAACATGATGCTTCTCATCTGCCGCAGGTATGCCTGATTGACCCATCTGCTTGCCATTGACGAACAGCGCAGAAGAAGTGCTGATTCCTTGTACACGGATACCATAGCTGGATACAGCGTCATCGGGCACTGCTATTCGCAGCCGATATGTTCCATAGCCTATTTTGGATGAATTCGAGAGAGGATCTTCAAAATTCCAGTTGCCAGGAACAAGCGTGTATTGTTTAGTAGAATCCCATTGTCCCATCAACAGTTCCTTAGGATAGAATTCCCATTGCCCACTCAGCGTGATGGGACGTTTGGCCGCAATATCCCACTCCCTCAAATCCAGCTGCCCTTGTACAATGGCGGGATGGTTGGGGGATGTCTGGAGCGTAATCCAGATCAGCCGGATGCTTGTAAGTGCGATAAGAAAAACTGCAAAAATGAGTAGGGTTTTTCTCTTTGTTATCATACTCAGATAATTCGACATCCAGGGAAAAATTCCTTCACGATGTTCGGAGTCAAAACCGGGCAGCAAAGGTTGTTATTGGCGCTTGTCCGAACCCGATTAACGTGCAGTAGATGACCATCGCAGATGGCTAAGGAGGACTGTTAAGGATGAGATTTGCCACACGGATCACAAGACCGACCCCACCCTGTTACTGTTGCAGCTACTCCTGTTTTGTCGTGTGGGGAATGGGGTAGAGATTGCGGACAACCCCTTGCAGAACTTTCCGGTAATGCTCATTCATGTGAAGCAGGTCGCTAATTGTAGCTATTCTGGCATTGCCGGTCAGGGAACGACTCGCATTTTGCAAATTGTTAAGATTAGCGTTTGCTTCATCATTAATACGGCTAAATTTCAGTTCCTCAGCGGCCAAAGATGAAAGAAGCGACTTGATGATTTCTTCTCTTGCTAGACTTGTTTGATCAAGAGGAACGGTAATCGGAACTACGTCTTCTTGGTTCACTGGACATCACCCTTCTCTTCGTTATATGAACAGAATATGATGCCCACAATGATGTGTTACTGCGGGTATAGGCCAGTAAAATAAGAGAAAGAGGGAAGAACGAACGATCCGTGTCCCTCTTGTTTCTTCTTATGACAATCTGGAACCTATCTGAAAGGTGGATAAGTCGATGGGGCGGATGCTCCTCCCGGCGGGCAAGGAGGCGTGGTGCAGCCCGGGACAAATGGTATTCGGTCAAGAATGGTTTCAAGTTTCATCTGAAGGAGCAATTCTTTCCTTACGACTTCGCCTAGTGTAGCGCGGACATCTTTATTAACCCTTAAGATTTCATCTACTGTACCCGTATGGGAAAGACCGGGCAAGGTGCCTAATACGTACTGAATTTTTTCGGCCTCGGCATTAATAATATGACTTAGCCCGATTTCTTCCAAAGCAATGGAAATCAGCAATAGATTGAAAGCATCTTCTGTCGTAACCGAGATTTTTGGGGTGATATTCGGAACATTTGGATAGGACATGTTGTTATTCTCTCCTTAAAAAACCTAAGTATTGTAATTTCAAGAAACATAATGAGCTAATGATGGTTTGTTAAAAACATCATTAATGGATGATGAGCGATCACCTCCCCGGCAGAGTTTACTAGAATTATTCCTCGTGGCAGAATTCATCTTCTTCAAAATTGTCCTCCAGGCAATCTGATTTTGATCCGTAATGATTTTCGATGAGTTGTGTTATCCGGTCAAGTTTGTTAAGACCCAGCCACTGCTCCATAGTGATTTCTTCTAATAATTTGGAGACGGAATTGTTGAATTGAATAAAATTTTTCGTTTTTATGTTCATTGAATGTTGTGCGTATTGTACAAAAGCCTGCATTTTTTCAGCTTCAGCGTTGATAATATGTGACATAGCAAGTTCACTCATAGCGATAGAGCTTAATAAAAGTGAAATGGTTTCTTTTTTTGTTACAGATATGAGAGGGGTAATATTAGGAATTGACGGCTGAGACAGAGCAATTCCTCCTTCCTATCTATATTTAACGAAATCACAAGGAGCCGTTCAGATATACACTAAGCATACTTCCATCACGGCACGTCTTATTACACTTGAAACGTAATTTTTGTGTATGATGACCGTCCTATTTTTAAGCATCGCTTGTAAGAACAGGCGTTTGAAGAATAACCTTTTCTCTCAAATCTCATACATTATAAGTAGGAGTTCTAGTTGACTTCATAATTAGGCATAATGGAAGGAAGTGGGGTATTGTCACAAGCGAACATTCCAAATATTACACCCTCCATCTCGTTAACCCGGGAAGAAGTAGTAAATTTAATTTTGTCGTCTATTGCAATGCAAGAGCTTGGTCTGAGCCACATCATAAATGCTGAAGCCGAAAAGATTCAGTACGCTCTGGGAACTCTGGAGGGCGGCGGCGTCACACCAGCGCCAACACTTGAACAAATCATTGCGCTCAACTGCAATGTGAAAGAAATGCTCGGAGAGGTAATGAAGACAGAAATCATCCTGCAGAGCAAGATGGATTCTCTTAAAGCGTTTAATAAAGGGGGGACAGGAACGGTAGGTCCGACAGGTCCGACCGGTCCGACGGGCGGTGGCGGAGGAGTGACCGGGTCGACCGGGCCAACGGGCAGCGGTGGTGGGGCGACTGGCGCAACTGGCCCAGCGGGTCCGACTGGTCCGACCGGGAGCGGAAGCGGTCCAACTGGCGCAACCGGCGCGACAGGAGCGGGTGTAACCGGTCCGACCGGCCCAACCGGCCCTGGCGGCGGAGCGACCGGCGTGACCGGACCAGCAGGTCCGACAGGTCCAACGGGGCCTGGAGGTGGACCAAGCTTACAAAATTACGGTAATTTCGTCATTGATACGCAATGTGTTCCGACCTACGGCAATGTTCATTTGAAAACGATCCTGCCGCAGGATTTGTCGGGTATTAACTTCAATGGTGTGGATACAATTACGATAACACGCACGGGGCTTTACTATATTGATTGGGTTGTAACTTTAGCGGCCTGCCAGCCTATACCAAGCTTATTCGCACTTCTTATTAATAACATTCCTCATAGCGGCACTGCTTTGCACGAGAGATCAGGAGTGATTACATCCAGTCGTATCGGTATTCTGAACGCTGGGGATGTGGTCAGGCTCGTTAACCTTTCCAACGGTCAACGCGGGCTTGAGAGTGCATTCGCAGCCAATACGGCCGGACACTTGTCCATTGTCAGAATTGCGGATGGCGGCGTGTAAACCGAGATTAACCAGTATAGCTTTAATTAAGATCCGTTGGTTCCTTCAGAGGGACACGGGTCTTTATTTCGTGTCATGGGCAGGTATAAAAAGGCATAAACATAATACATATGGGTTTTTGTGTGAATCAGCTCTTCAAGGTTTTTTTGGAAGTTTGAACAGGAGGAGTGAGCGGGAATGAAACAACTTTCTTTGTGTATTGTAGCTACAGCCAATGATAGAAATCTTGAGCGGTGTCTGGAGAGTGCACGAAAAGCAGTTGACGAAATTATCCTTATCAATACGGAACCGACGATTCGGATCAGGGAGATTGGCGAGCGTTTCGGGGCAACGGTTTATGATTATGATCAGGGCGGATCATTAATCGAAGCTTACAATTTAGCGTTGGCGAAGGCGAACGGGGACTGGATACTATGGATGCATGCAGATGAGCAAGTCGATGAGACGGACAGTTTGCGGCTGCGCGATATGCTGTATAAGGAACATTGTGATCTTATTTTCCTTCATGTTGTGGAATACAGTTTAAACGGGGCAGGGCGTACCCGTATTCTTGACTTGGCATATCCACGTTTAATCCGCAATTTTGCGGGCTTTAAGTTCATAGGGAAACATACGTATGAATTGCTCAACTATGACATGTTGACACGCTATGGAAAAAACGATCGGGTAGCCATTGCTCCAATACGGATTTATGATTACAGGAAGGAAAACTATCCGGCAGGCAACCGATACAATGCACTGAGAGAACTTGAACTATTGGAACGTGAATTGCGGACTGCTGTTGAAGAAAATCCGTGGCTCGCTTATCATTTTGCTTGTGAATATTATCGGCTTCAGGTGTACAGTCCGGGATTCAGATTGCTGAACTCTGTTATCCGGCATTATCTGGACAAAGACAAGATACCTCCAGCCATTGTATATAAGTTGAAGTATGCGGTCGTATTGGATGACGTCTACACTGAAGAAGTCATCCGCGGGTTGCAGGTTGCTGTACGGATGTATCCGGAGTATGTGGATTTGCAGTTTTATTCCGGTGTAGCACAGTTTAGAAAGAAGCAGTACGAGGAGGCAATCTATTATTTTGCACGCTGTATTGAATTGGGCGAACAGTCCAAGGAATATTTGATACGCAAAGGGGCGGGAAGCCATCAAGCGTATTTTTACAATGGACTATGTATGGAGCGTCTTGGACGAATGGAAGAGGCGGCCGCATCTTACATTAAGTCTGTGGAACTGTCTTCGGGATATAACCCGCCAGTCGAAGCATTAAGCAGGATCGCAGGGTCCAGTCTTGTCGATATTCCTTATTTGGTCAATGAGGACAGTGATGTCGAATGGACGGAATTACAGTCACTGATGGAGAAGCAGAAGAGTGAACCGGAGAAAAATCTCAGTAAAAACTGATTTTGTATTCGTCTTACTTATCCTTATAAACGATTGCTTTGTTGAGGGCCAAAGGCCCTCTTTGGCATGCAGCGTCGCATGGGCTGGGAAATAATTGTCTCCTTCCACGCTATGAATGAATATAGTGTTCTATATGAAATGGAGGTGGACTTGTATATATGGAAGAAATGGCCAAACCGGCTTTGTTTTGCTACAGAACCGGTCTCAAGTTCATGGAATCGAAAGCATATCAAACCGCAACCATCTGGTTTTTGCTCGCCATCAAGGCGGTTCCGCTTGAGCGGTTGGGCGGGGAGGGCGCAGATAAAGATTTGAACTGGCTGCCTCATCTTCAACTGGCAGTTTGTTATGATCAATTGCAAGATTATAGAAGAGCATTTCGACATAACGAAGTTGTGGGCATACATATGCCCAATTTGAACAGCTATATCGCGAATCGGACCTACTTCCAAGAGAAGCTGTCTGCTGGGCAAGCACAGTCCTCCACGGCAATAAAACTCTCCCTCCTGATCCCATCCCTGCCAGAGCGGGCAGAACATTTAGAGTCGCTATATTGGCAGTTGGAACCGCAGATCGACGGGGAGCCGGTAGAACTGTTGATTATGACAGACAACCGCAAGCGCACGATCGGAGCAAAGCGCAATGCCCTGGTGGAACAGGCGCAAGGAGCGTATGTCGCTTTCGTGGACGATGATGATCGGGTGTCGCCTCACTATGTTCGTTCTTTGCTGACAGCGATTGAACAGAACCCTGAAACAGATTGTATTGTGTTCGATGTGCAGGTTCATATGAATGGGAGTCCGTTGAAGCTGTGCAAGTACGGCCTGGAGTATGAATACGGCATGGACGATCACTTTTTCTATCGCAAACCGAATCATCTGATGTGTCATGCCAGAAGAAATGCGCTAAAACACAAATTTATCGACACAAGCTATGGCGAAGATGATGAGTGGGCACGAAGGCTTTCAGTTGACATAACGTCTCAATCAAGGGTGCATGATACATTATATCATTACGATTGGGTGATCAAGCCGCGTGAATGGTACTATGCTGGAGCACGACAGCAATGAGCGGCCAGCGAGATGTAACATTTGAGACCAAATGCTATGAGAAGGATTGGCGTATTCTGCTGCAAACTCCCCGACTTGAGCAGATGATCGATCATAACAACTACCCGTTTAAAGAAACGCGCCTGTATATCAATAATGTGAATGATCCTGAAGAGGTTTCTTTTTATGCTGATCTATTGGTTCGCAGAGGCATATTGAGCTCGTATGAAGTGGTAGAGCGTCATGCCAATGAAGCGCTGGATTTTTTTGGAATTGACAAAGAAAGCTTTAAAGGCGGCTACTATTATTCCATCGCCGAGTTAGTCAGCATTTATTTGAACCGTACACCGTATCTTCTCCATTACTCCGGCGACTCGATGCTTTCGGCACCTTGTGCATGGATTGAACCTGCTCTGAATGTTTTGGATAGCGATGCGAGCATTGTCACTGCAGGCTTGGTGTGGAACGGTCAATATCATGAGGCGCAAAGCGATGCTGTTGCCGAAAAGGCGGAGTTTTATCTGGACCATGGCTTCTCTGATCAATGCTATTTGATCCGAACGAGCGACTTTCGGCGTCGTATTTACAATGAACAGCATGAGGCCAGCGCCAGGTATCCTGTGTATGGAGGAGAGTTGTTTGAGAAAAGGGTAGATGCCTGGATGCGCAATCATGGTTATTTGCGAGCCATTTATAAATATGGCAGTTATATTCACCGCAATTTAAGTTGATGGAAAACAATTAATAATAACCTTCTTCGAACACGGCTGAAGGGGCTATGGGGGATTAGGGTGCATGATAACAATCAGTTTATGTATGATCGTGAAGAATGAAGAGAACAGTCTTGCCCGTTGTCTATCATCGGTGAAGAGCTTTGCAGACGAGATTAATATTGTTGATACAGGCTCCACGGATCGAACCAAGGAGATTGCACGCCAATTTACGAAGCGGATCTTTGATTTCACATGGGTGGATGATTTCGCAGCAGCCCGGAATTTTGCTTTTAAGCAAGCGACCAAAGAGTTTATTATGTGGCTTGATGCAGATGATGTGATTGATGAAAAATCCCAAAAAATAATTAGGCGATTAAAAGCAACGATTCCCAGAGAAATCATGCGGGTCACCATGCCCTATAACCTGGGGATGGATCATGACGGCAATGTCACGTCATCTTTGCGGCGCAATCGTCTCGTTCGCCGGAGTCAACCGTGGGAGTGGATTGGTAGGGTTCATGAGTATTTGGCTGTCGGGGGCGAGGCGCATCACAGCGAAGCGGCCGTTACGCATCAGAAGGACAAGGAATACACCGACCGCAACCTGAAAATTTATAAGGCCAAGCAGGCCAATAATGAAGTTTTTTCGCCTCGTGATCTCTACTATTTTGCCAATGAGTTGAGGGATCATCAACTGAATGAAGAAGCTGTCGAGTACTATGAAAAGTTTCTGGATACGGGTGAAGGCTGGATAGAGGATAATATTCAAGCGTGTATGAAAATGGCGGAATGCCACGGAAGATTGGAGAACACCCGACAGCAATTTGCCGCCTGGTGCCGATCACTTGAATATGATCAACCGCGTGCAGAGTTCAGCTGTGCGATGGGGGCGCATTTTTTAACCAACAATAATTATGAGGTCGCCATTTACTGGTATACAATGGCCGCTGACTACAAGGTGAATCAAGATTTCCTCTCCATGGTCAATCGGGCGCATTTCACCTGGCTGCCGCATCTTCAGCTTTGCCTGTGCTATGATCGCTTGGGACAGCACGAGAAGGCGTATGAACACAACGAAATTGCGCTGCAGCATCATCCTTCCCATCCGAGCATGCTCTACAATAAAGAATATTTTTCCAAAACATATGGATTTGGTAAGACAACTGGCAGCCTTGCGGACGATGGGGGTGCAGGATGAAGACAAGTATTGTCATTCTGACGCACAATCAACTGGCCATAACACAGCTCTGTATTGAAAGTATTCGAAAGTATACTTCGCTGCCTTATGAGATTATTGTAACAGACAACGGTTCAACGGACGAAACCGTAGGGTGGCTGCAGGAGCAGGATGACATCCGAACGCTGTTCAATCAGGAAAATTTGGGGTTTGCCAAAGGGTGCAATCAAGGGCTGAAAATCGCAGATGGCGATTATATTTTGTTTTTGAACAATGATACCATTGTTACAACCGGCTGGTTGGAAGCTATGCTGCGCACACTGGAGAGCGATCCAAAAATCGGGATGGTCGGACCAGTTACCAACTATGTGAGCGGACGGCAGCTCATTCAGGTCAACTATACAGAAATTGACCAGCTGGAGCAATTTGCAGCGCAACATGCGGCAGCCTACCGCGGGATGTCATACGAAAGTGAGCGCCTCGTCGGGTTTTGTTTATGTGTCAAACGCAGCGTCATTGAAGAAGTAAACGGATTTGACGAACGATTTGGACTCGGCAACTATGAGGATGACGACCTCTGTCTTCGTATTCGCAGGAGAGGATACACCCTTCATATTGTGCAGGACAGCTTTATTCATCATTTTGGCCATATGACGATGAAAATATTACAAGATTCCAATCTGACCGAACTGCTTGCTGTCAACCGGGTCAAGGCAGCGGAAAAATGGGGCGACGATATTTTCAATCTGATTTACCGGCAGCCTGCTCCCGTTACGTTGATTATGATTTTAGAGCATAACAGCACCCCTGAGGATCTGGCAGCAATTGAAGGGCTGCGCGCGGTAGCGGATGAAATTATTATTTGGAATAAAAGCACAAATGTCGAACATCTGGTGGAAGCCAAGCGGATTGCTGATCGGGTTGTGCAATCATTTGAGGAAACACGTATCTATTCATCTAAAGAGTTTTTGTTGCTGTTGTCATCCAGTGAGCATATTAATGATGATGGTCTGCGACTGCTGGACGGGTTAAAGCGAACGATCGGCAATCATATTGAAGGCGTTAGAATGACCATCGTTTCAAATGAAGCAGGAGCGGAAGCTGCAACGGACCGTTTCAGAATGGTGAGAAGAGAGCGGCTGCTCGGCTGGGACCCTGCAAGCAAACAACTTATTCCGTTCAATGCCGGGGCGGCTCTCCATAGCGGAATCGTTGTTCACGTTAATTGATTTAGCAGGATATACGCAGAGGGCCGTTTCTTCCACCGCGCCAGTTCCCGACGCCATGGGTCAAAACATGCGTCACAGACACTGGAATAAGAAGCGGCGAAAGGGCTATTCCAACCGTCATCCCTGATGACAGCGGAATAGCTCTCTTTTGTATTGCTAGTGTTCTATATGTTGCTCTATCGCTGTTGTTGACGCCCAGCAGCAAATCTGGTACACTTCTTATTGCGTAATAATTACACTTTTCATTCGGAGCTGCCCTGGTAAGAAATGCAGGCAGCCATTCTTTTTGTGATGATCAATTTGAAAAAAAATTAACTACTGGAAATAGGGGAATGTACAATGACACTGTTATCGATGCAGGAGGTTACTTTCGGCTATTCGGATACCCCTTGTCTGGAAGATGTCAATCTTACAATACATGCAGGCGAATTTGTGGCTGTTACCGGACCAAATGGCGCGTCGAAGACAACGCTGTTGAAACTTGCACTCGGCTTATTGCAGCCGTGGAAAGGGAAAGTTCAGCAACACAAAGCAAATAAGCAGAAACTTAGAATCGGTTATGTGCCGCAGCAAATCGCAGCATTCAACAGTGGTTTCCCAAGCACTGTGCTTGAGTTTGTCCGTTCAGGCCGCTTCGCAACGGGCTCGTGGCTGAGACGGCTTAGCAAAGAAGACCAGGTTAAAACCGAGGAAGCGTTGAAGCAGGTTGGAATGTGGGAGCTGCGCAATCGCAAGATAGGCGATCTCTCCGGCGGGCAGAAGCAGCGGATTTGCGTGGCGCGGGCGCTTGTGCAGGAAGCGGAATTGCTCGTGCTCGATGAGCCGACAACCGGTATGGACCAAGACAGCCGCATGGCTTTCTACGATTTGATGAATGAACAGGTGAAGAAACATAACCGAACTGTGGTAATGGTCACCCACAATCTTGCCGAAATGAGCGGTTATGTAGAGCGGGTAATTGAGCTGGTACGGAAGGAGGACGGAGGATGGAAATGCTGCACTACGACTTCATGCAGCGGGCATTTTGGGCTGGTGGAATAATTGCCTTGCTTGCATCGGTGCTAGGTGTCTACCTGATGCTTCGGCGTCAGGCACTGATGGCTGACATGTTGTCACACGTCTCTCTGGCTGGGGTGGCGGGCGGCGCCTATCTGAAGATCAATCCAACATGGACAGGGTTTGTCGTTGCTGTTCTCGGATCGATTGCGGTGGAGTATGTTCGCAGATCCTATAAAACCTACAGCGAGGTTTCTATTGCAATTATTATGGTTGGGGGCTTGTCCAGTGCAGTTGTACTTATGAGCTTGAATCCCAGCGTTAATAAAAGCTTCTCCTCTTACTTATTCGGTTCAATTGTAGCTGTCAATGCAAATGAACTTGCACTTATTGTATTCGTTGCGCTTGCTGGAGGCTTGTTCTTTATCTTATTCAGACGGCCGCTCTACCAGATCACCTTCGATGAGGAAACGGCCAAAACGAACGGATTGCCCGTCAAGTGGATTTCGCTGCTGTTCAGTATTGTGACAGGCATGATTGTCGCTGCGGCGATGCCAATCGTTGGGGTGCTGCTCGTCTCATCGCTGATCATTCTTCCAGCGGCGCTAGCCATACGGATTGCGAAACATTTCAGAACGGCGCTGCTATTGGCAATGCTCATTGGCGTGGTTGGGGTCTTCGCTGGTTTGACCGCTTCCTACGAGATCAGTACGCCGCCAGGCGGGACCATAGCGCTCGTGCTGCTCCTTTTGCTGCTGCTTGGCATCGGGCTGCAAAAGTTGTATCGGCGGCTTATCAAGAAATCGAAGCCCAGTAATCAGAACCAGGAACTGCTTGAAGGTGTGCAGCCAGATCCAACCTGGAAATCATAGAGGGTAAGAACGGTATGTGGATGAATGAAGCAGCCGTTTTTTCATCAATATAAATCGTAATTATTACATCTAAGGACGTGAGAAAATTGCAAACAAAGAAAATTCCGGTTACTGTACTTTGCGGCTATTTGGGGGCAGGCAAAACGACGATTCTCAATCATGTGCTGAATAATCGGGAGGGGCTAAGAGTTGCGGTCATCGTGAACGATTTGAGTGAAGTTAATATTGATGCGGCGTTGGTGCGGGATGGCGGCGGCTTATCGCGAACGGATGAAAAGCTGGTGGAAATCTCGAACGGCTGTATCTGCTGCACACTGCGCGAGGATTTGTTGAGAGAAGTCGAGAAGCTGGCTGGAGAAGGACGGTTCGACTACATTTTAATTGAATCGACGGGGGTAGGAGAGCCGATTCCGGTAGCCCAGACGTTCACGTATGTAGATGAAGAACTTGGCATTGACCTTTCGCGGTTTTGCCGGCTCGATACGATGGTTACGGTAGTGGATGCGAATCGTTTCTGGCATGATTACGCCTCGGGTGAGACGCTGCTTGATCGGGGAGAGGCGGTTGGCGAAGACGATACGCGTGATGTAGTTGATTTGCTGATTGATCAAATTGAGTTTTGTGATGTGCTGGTTTTGAACAAATGCGATATGGTCAGCTCCGCCGACTTGAATGATCTGGAGGGGGTGCTTCGCAAACTGCAGCCCCGTGCCAAGCTCATTCGTGCTGAGCGAGGCAAGGTTGCTCCTCAGGACATTTTGAATACAGGATTATTTGATTTTGAGGAAGCAAGCACAGCGGCAGGCTGGATTCAGGAAATGAATAGGGCGACACATACGCCAGAAACTGATGAATACGGCATCGGTTCGTTTGTCTATGACAAAGTGCGCCCGTTCCACCCTGCGCGGTTAATGGACTGGATGGCAGAGTGGCCCGCTGAAATAGTACGTGCGAAGGGAATGTTGTGGCTTGCGACACGCAATGATATGGCTCAAAGCTTGAGTCAAGCCGGACCTTCTATTCAGGTGGGGCCAGCTGGTTATTGGACGGCCGCGCTGTCAGAGCATGAGCGTGAAGCGATCCTGGAAGAGAATGAAGAACAGGTTGAGGAGTGGCACCCGGAATTTGGCGACCGTACGAACAAAATTGTATTTATAGGGATTAGCCTAGACCGGAATCAAATTGTTTCGGAGCTTGACAACTGTCTGTTGACAGAGGAGGAGATGGGCCGCGATTGGGCAGCCTTTCCTGATCCGTTTCCGCAGTTGGCTGCAGAGCTGGCATAATCATTTACCGGACGATGCGGAAATATAGCCCGCGATTGAAACGCCACACCTTGCATCGGGAAACAAGATATTAATAGAAGCGGGAATGGCAGACGAAGCCTCAATATCACGTGATTGACGTGATTTGAAACCGTAGTTCATCGTGAGCCTGTATACTGCCAAGAGGCAATGTACAGGCTCTTTTCCTTAACTTATCCCTTATTCATAAAATGCTGCGACTGTGGCGTATGCTTAATCTTCTTCCGTATTTAAATGTGCATTGTCCTCTTCGTTGTCCCGGATTGTCTTTTGCAGAACGAGGCAGGATACGATCAGGAACGCCGCGGCAATCGCGTAATACCCTTTGACATAGAACGGTTCTTCAAGTGTTGCAATTCCGATAAACTGCGCTGCTACAGCGATCACGAACCCTGCCCAGGCAAGGAATGAAAAGGCGGAAGTATTGCGGTTGCGATGGCCTGGATTGCTTTCTTTCAAAAACTTGTCTTCATCATTATCTCTGGCAATCTTCTGCAGCAAGAAGGAAGTAATGATCAGCAGAACGCCGGTAACTGCATAATAGCCTTGCACGGACAATGGTTGTTTCAATGTGTACACTCCGAAAAATTCAAAGCCGCATGCCATGGCAAATGCTGCCCAGGCCATAAAAGTATAGGTTGGGGTGTTGCGGCGGCGATAAACATTCAATGTTCTTCTCACTTGATTGGTTTCCATAATAATATTGCCTCCTCGGTTGAGATCAATTTGTTTGAAGTTGATAAGGTAATTTTACAACTTTATCCTGAAATGCATAGTACCATCTTATACTAGTACCTGGTCATAATCCTATGTCAAACCTCTGCCTCCTAACTGGATGGTTGCAATTATTCCTATTTGGATGGTCAGTTTTATAAATGACTCTTTTACAATGGAACCAACAATATGTAGGAGGATATAAAATGGCGACTAAGGAATCAACAGTTAGGATTTCCGTTATCCAAGCCGCACCGATTCTTATGAATAAACAATCTGCTTTGCAGAAGGTGGCTGAATGGACCGCTAAGGCTGCGTCTGAAGGGGCAAAGGTTGTCGTATTTCCGGAGGTGTTCATCTCCGGCTACCCGAGGGGGATGCTGTTTGGCGCACGGGTAGGCAGCCGCAATGCTGCGGGCAGGGTGGACTACGCGAGGTATTGGGAAAGCGCGATTGATATTCCGGGGGAGGATGCGGTTGTGCTCGGGGAGATTGCGCGGGAAGCAGGCGTATACTTGATCATTGGGGTTGTGGAGCGTGACCAGGAATTTAGCAAAGGCACGCTGTACAATTCCATCTTGTATATCGGCCCTGACGGCACTGTGCTTGGCAAACACCGCAAGCTTGTCCCCACCGGTTCCGAACGGCTGCTATGGGGACAAGGGGATGGGAGCACACTGACCGTTATTGATACCCCATATGGGAGAATTGGCGGGCTGATATGCTGGGAAAACTACATGCCGCTGGCAAGGATGGCGATGTATGCGCAGGGGATCGATATTTTGGTAACTCCGACTGCGGATGCCCGCGACTCCTGGCAAGCGACATTGCAGCATATCGCTTGCGAGGGCCGCTGCTTTGTCGTCTCCAGCAACCAGTTCGCGACGAAAGACACGTATCCCGCCGATCTTGCTTGTTATGATGAACTCAGCGGGCAACCGAATTTACTAAGCCGCGGCGGCAGTGCGATTGTTGGCCCGCTTGGCGACTATGTGGCTAGTCCGCTGTATGGCGAGGAGGGCATACTAACGGTTGAGCTGGATCTGGCACAAATTGCGCAGAGCAGGTATGACTTCGATGTCGCCGGACATTACAGCAGGCCGGATATCTTTCAATTGACAGTCAATCGGCAGAAACAGGACATTGTGCGCATGGACAGGTAGAAGTAAGAAGTAGCGGCCGGCATCATACAATGCTCCTTGCGCTGCTGCTGCTTTACTTCGTGCATGAACATTTTCGCCGCTTGGCAAAAAATCTTACATTCAGTTCCCCGCGGCCTTGCGCATTTGGTTTGGCTTTAAGGCGGAATGTATGCCGCTTCAGCAATCGCTTGATTTGACAAGGCGTTAACCGGGGAGAACGCTGAAGCAACTGCGCAGCCGCACCGCTGACGATCGGGGTTGCCATACTGGTCCCGGACATTTTGAAATAGCTTTTGCCGACCCGGTTGCCGGGATCAAAGATATCCACAAGCGAGCCTGGTGCGCGCAACGATATGATGTTGGTGCCCGGGGCTACCAGGTCCGGTTTTTTGCGCTTGCATCGCAGTGAGCCGCGCGAAGAAAATCCGGCGACAACGTCATCGGATTGCCGAATCGTGCGCCTGTCATTCACTGCTCCAACTGTCAGCAGCAGCGGACTGATGCCTGGTGATTCGATCGTTTTCGGTGCTGGACCGGCATTGCCGGCAGAGGTGACGACGAGCAAGCCGTCTTTCCAGGCGTGTTCGGCGGCTGTACAGATGGGATCATCGGCACATCGGGTAATTCCGCCGCCGCCAAAGGACATATTTACAATCCGGATGCCGTATTTTTGGCGTTTGCGTATGACCCAGTCAATTGCAGCGATGATATCCGATGTGCTGCCAAATCCCAGTTCATCGAACGCCTTGGCAATAACCAGCTTGGCTTTGGGAGCCGGTCCGCGATATTTCCCGTGCGAACTTAAGCCATTGCCTGCTGCATCCCCGGCAACATGGGTGCCATGGCCGTTGTCATCGTATGGCTTTTTTTTACCATTCACAAAATCTTTGAACGCAATGATGCGGTTAACAGGCTTGGTCAGGTCGGGATGAGGATAGGCACCGGTGTCAATGATGGCAATCGTGATTCCTTTGCCTGTTTCCCCCTGTTTTTGCAGCTTGGCGGAGCCAACAGCAGGCGTTGCTACGTTTAAGCTTACTTGCACTTTACGGTCCAGATGGGCGCGCCTGATATGCCGGTGTCCACATAATCGCCGCAGACAATCTGCTGAGATTCGCGCCGACATCACACTCAGCCGCGGCATGCGTTTGAGCACATTAAATCGGGAACTCGAGTCCCCTGAATGAGCACATCGCTTTAATGATCGGATTAATTTGCGGGATGGGCGATGCTTCAGCTCCAAAATGATGCGCAGCGACTTTTGACGAGTCCTGCCCTTTTTGCGTTTACAGGCTGATCTGACAGCTTTGCGCAATGTGGGACTCATTTTGGGATGGGTGACTGCGCGGTTTGTGTTCGGCTTACTTGGTCTTGCCATTGCTACCATCACCACCTACCTATGCATTTGCCATACTATATGCTTCATAGACGGTGGCGGATTGGGCGGCATGGCTACGCTTTATAGAAGTGCTGGATTCTGATTATGCGCTGCTGATTTGCTGCGGCAAGGGACGAGTGTCAAAATACTTGTGATAAGCATTCTCATTATCTCATTAGTAAGGTATACTTTAAACTAGAAATCGATAGTGAGAGGGTAGCCTGCATGAAAAGGATTTTGTTAATTGAGGACGAAAAGAATCTAGCGCGCTTTATTGCGCTTGAATTGAAGCATGAGTCATTCGCCGTACATACAGTGTCCAGGGGCGACACAGGCTTGCTCGCGGCCATATCGGAGGAGTGGGATATTATCCTGCTCGATTTAATGCTGCCTGGACTCGATGGCATGGAGGTATGCAGGGAGGTTCGCAAGCAGAAAAAAACGCCGATCATTATGCTGACAGCAAGGGACAGCATTTCCGACCGGGTGAGCGGCCTGGATTGCGGAGCGGATGATTATATGCCCAAGCCGTTTGCTATCGAAGAATTGCTCGCCCGTATCCGGGTCATTTTCAGAAGACAGCTGGAGCAGCAGGAGGATGAAGCCGCTGCGCTCGTTACGTTCCAGGAGCTAAGTGTCAATATGGATACCCGGATCGTAAGCAAGGGCACGGCACAGATTGATTTGACGAAGCGGGAGTTTGAACTGCTTGTTGCCTTTATGAAAAATCAGAATAGGGTGCTGAACCGGGAGATGCTGCTTGACCTCGTGTGGGGCTATGAAGTTGCGGTAGATACCAATGTCGTTGATGTATATGTAAGATATTTGCGCAATAAAATCGATAACCCTGGAGCGCCCAGCTACATTCAAACGATGCGCGGCATTGGGTATGTGATGCGCTAATGGTATTCAGACAGGCGAGGCGCGCGGTAGCAAAAATTCCGATTAAGCTGAAGCTTACCCTTTGGTCCGCTTTTATTCTGTTTCTCCTTTTTGCCGGCTATAATGCTGTGCAATACTTTTTTGTGGAGAAATGGATGGTTAATCAGGAGAGACAAAGTACGGAGCAAAATATGAGTGAGATTATCAACTATTTTCTGGAGAGAGAATCGGCTTTTACGGAAT
Organism: Paenibacillaceae bacterium; assembly: GCA_004134985.1. Classification (GTDB taxonomy): domain Bacteria; phylum Bacillota; class Bacilli; order Paenibacillales; family Paenibacillaceae; genus Paenibacillus_D. Next base: position 62,523 of record REGQ01000018.1, read on the forward strand.
CCGAACTCACTCCCATTCGTAATTTTCTGAACAAGGTGAATGAGAAAAATCAGCTGATTCGCGTGTTGGATGAACAAGGGAATCGAATTGTTGCCGCATCCAACGGATTGCCTGAGGAGTGGGTTGAACCGGCTGTCGTTTCAGAGACGCTGCTGCATAGAAGCAGCTATGACGGTCATTCATTATTAATTATGAGAAGTCCATTGACGATTTTTCAATTTCAGGGAACGATTGAAATCGTTAAAAGCATGGATGATTTTGACAAAATGATTCATGCGGTATATCGCGTGATGACAGCCTTCGGTATCGGCGCCTTAGTATTGAGCGGACTTGGGGGAGGACTGCTGGCATGGCAGCTGCTGAAGCCGCTGCAGGCGATGGCCGATACGATTAGAAGCGTGAAGCAGAAGGGGCTTCATGAACGGATGCCGGTGAAGGAGAGCGAAGATGAGATTGCGGCGCTCATGCGCATGTTTAATGAAATGATGGATGAGGTGGAGCGCTCATTCCAGCAGCAGCGCCAGTTTGTGGAGGATGCTTCCCACGAATTGCGCACGCCAATCGCCATCATTGAAGGGCATCTCGCCTTGCTTCACCGCTGGGGAAAAAACGATCCTATCGTGTTGGCAGAGTCGCTGGATGTGTCCATCGAGGAATTGAAGAGGCTGAAGGGGCTGGTCGAGGAACTGCTGATGCTGTCCCGCGCCGAGCGCGAAGAGGACGATATCGTCCAACACAGGCTGGTGAACCCCGCGGGTGAAATAAATCGCATGATTGCCAAGGTAGCGCTGATCTATCCAGCCTATCATTTCGAAGCTCATTTGAATGGCCTGGATAATACAATTCTCGGGACAACTTCTTCGCATTTGGAACAGGTGCTGTTGATTGTATTGGACAACGCTGTGAAGCACTCCCAGGCAGGCAGCGCCGTTTCTGTTCACGGATATGTGGAGCATGGACAGGCCATCATTGACATACGAGATGAAGGGGAGGGCATTGCAGCAGAAGATCTCCCGTATGTCTTTGACCGATTCTACCGGGCAGATAGGGCACGCGTAAGCACTAGAGGGGGATACGGCTTGGGCTTGTCTATCGCCAAACATGTCGTTGAAAGATATAAAGGCGAGATTTCCATTCAAAGTAAAACGATGGAGGGGACGACGGTGAGGATTATGCTGCCGACGCGTACCCATCAGGATTAGGGTTGGAGGGATGAACACGAATGCTTAGGAACCAATTGTGCAATGGCGCGCTGATCGTGCTGACAATGGTGATTGTGCTAACCGGCTGCAGTTTCCCCGGATCAACAACAGGAGCCGCTGAAGTTAAAAATCAGAAGGGCGGCAAGGAGGCCGTAGTCAATGTCTATTCTGCCAGGCATTACACCGTCGACGACCGGTTATATGAGGCGTTCACAAATCAAACGGGAATTAAGGTCAATCAGGTCAAAGGAACCGCTGAAGAACTGGTCGCCCGCATGAAACAGGAGGGAGCGGCTTCCGAGGCTGATCTCTTTATCGCCGTTGATGGCGGCGTGCTGGATTATGCCAAGCAGAGCGGTGTGCTGCAGCCGTTGGAATCGGAGCAGGTGCTGGCGCAGGTGCCGGTTCAGTGGCGGGACCCTGATCAGCATTGGGTTGGAATCGCCACAAGAGCGCGGGTCATTGTATATGCCAAAGATCGCGTTGATCCGTCTGAGTTGTCCACGTACGAAGATCTGACCAGCGACAAGTGGAAAGGGAGAGTGCTGGTCAGATCGGCTTCGAACTTATACAATCATTCGCTGCTTGCTTCCTTTATCGAACTAAACGGTGAGCAGGACGCAGAAGCATGGGCACGGGGCATTGTTGCCAATCTCGCCCGCAGTCCCGAAGGCGGAGATCGTTCACAAGCCAAGGCCGTTATATCCAAGGTGGGCGATGTGGCGATCATGAACACTTACTATGTTGGCCAAATGTCAATCTCCAAAGACGTGGAGGAGGCTGCGACGGCAGCGAATTTGGGCATTTTCTTTCCCAATCAGCATACAACGGGGACACATCTTAATGTGAGCGGGGCGGGACTGGCTAAGTTTGCTAGAAACCAAGAACATGCCGTCAAACTTATTGAATATATGACTAGCAAGGCAGGCCAGACGCTATTGTCGCAAGGCAGCTTCGAATTCCCGGTTAACGAAGAGGCGGAGGTTCCGGCGCTTTTGGCAGCGTGGGGAGAATTCAAGGCACAGCAGATCGATTTTACCGCACTTGGCCGGCACCGCAACAAGGCCATTGAAATCTTCAACAGGGCAGGTTGGCAATAAAAATAATTTGGTTTTCACATCATTTTCTCATTTTCGATCGCTATACTAATCATTGTGTCATCTAACTAGTAATGATTTTCATTCTCTATACAATGATAATGATTATCTATTTCGATTTGAAAGGGGAAAGAAGAATGTATTCGAAACAAAAAACAATGATGCTGATCCTGGCCATCGCGATGACTGCCCTCTTATTGGCAGGCTGTGGAGGAGCAGGGAACAAAGATGCTGCGCCAACAAGCAGCAATGCGGGCGGGACTGCCGAACAGTCGGACAAACCTGACAACCAGGAGCAGAAAGCATCGGATGAACCAGCGAAAGAAGCCGAGGAAAAAACCGGGGGAGAAGTTAACCTTTATACAGCACGCCACTATGATGTCGATGGCGAATTATATCAGAAGTTCACGGAGCAAACAGGGATTAAAGTGAATGTTATTGAAGGAAAAGCGCCAGAGCTGATCGAGCGCTTGAAGCGCGAAGGGGCAAGCACCCCGGCCGATCTGTTTATTACTGTTGACGGCGGCATTCTGAATACCGCTAAGGTGGAAGGCCTGCTGCAGCCGGTTGAGTCTGCAGTGGTGGATGCCCAGGTAAGCCCGGATCTGCGCGATACAGATAAGCAGTGGATCGGTTTGTCTACGAGAGCGCGGGTCATTGTATATGCCAAGGATCGTGTTGATCCAAGCGAACTGTCCACTTACGAAGAGCTGGCTTCCGACAAATGGAAGGGCAAACTGCTGGTACGCTCATCAACCAACCTGTACAATCTGTCGCTGTTGGCGTCGCTGATCGCGATTGAAGGCGAAGAGAAAGCGGAGAAGTGGGCAGCAGACATTGCTGCTAACCTTGCCCGTGAACCTGAGGGCGGCGACCGGGACCAGGCTAAAGCGATTGCGGCTGGAGCGGGCGATGTGGCGATCATGAATACTTATTATGTCGGCCGCATGACGGTTTCGGAAGACAAGGAAGAGGTTAAGGTTGCGGAGCAACTTGGCGTGTTTTTCCCGAATCAGGAAACAACCGGCACGCATTTGAACATCAGTGGCGCAGGTCTGGTCAAACATAGTAAAAATAAAGAAAATGCCATCAAATTAATCGAGTTTCTAACGGCTCCGGAAGCACAGGAGATCATTTCGCTCGCGAATTATGAGTATCCTGTTAATAAGGAAGCGAAGCTGCCGGAATTGCTTGCAAGCTGGGGAGAGTTCAAGCATCAAGGGATTGATTTTGCAGCCTACGGCGAAAACAATCCTACAGCAGTCGAAATTGTGAACAAAGTCGGCTGGAAATAAACGATGAACCTGCAAAGACTTCTGCGAAAAATCAGAAGGCACATCAATGGATGGACAATTGCAAGCGCAATTGGGGCAGCAGTTATTCTGCTGCCTATCCTTTATGTGCTTTTCGGTTTAACCCGTCCGGCGAACGATAATTGGCAGACTGTAAAGCAGTATCTGTTGACCGATTACATCATCGGTTCCGCGAAGCTGGTGCTCATTACCGGAATATCGGCAACATTAATCGGTGTTTTACTTGCCTGGATAGTGGTTGGCTATTCGTTTCCCTTGCAGCGGTTTTTCAGATGGGCGTTTGTGCTACCCCTTGCGGTTCCACCTTATATCGCTGCCTATACGTATGGAACAATGACCAGCTACACCGGATTTATTCAGGCTGGACTCCGCAACATGTTTGGCATTACATTACCGCCTGGTACAATCGAAGTTATGTCGCTGCGGGGGGCCATATTTATTCTTGTCCTTTTTTTATTTCCGTATGTATTTATGATTACCCGCACTTTTCTGGAGCGGCAAACCGCGTCCTACATAGAGAATGCCAGACTGCTTGGACACAGGCGGTTTTCGTTGTTTTTTCGAGTTGTTCTGCCAATCACAAGGCCCGCGGTCATCGCAGGGAGTATGCTGGTCGTTTTTGAGGTGCTTAGCGACTACGGTGTTGCCAGCTATTTCGGCGTTCAGACGCTGTCAACCGCTATTTTTCAAACCTGGTTCGGCATGTATGATGTGGATTCCGCAGTAAGGCTGGCCGCCTGGCTGATGATTGTCGTGATCGGTATATTCGTTCTCGAGCGCTATTTGCGCCGCAATCGCTTGTTCCATACAACGACGAGTCAAAACCAGAACAGACCGCTGACGCCCAAGAAGCTGAAGGGACCTGCTGCTGCAGGGGCTGTGTTGCTGTGTACGCTTGTTTTTGTGCTGTCTTTCCTGCTGCCAGTTCTGCAAATCATCGTGTGGGCCTCGCAGACATACCGGAAGGTATGGCGTGCTGATTTTATGGACTTGGTGTTGAATACACTGACAGGCGCCGCGCTTGCCACCTGCATCATTATCGTTGTTGCGGTGCTGTCAGCCCGGACGACCCGCATCCTGTCCTCCTCTCTCGCACAGGTGATTTCGCGGCTAATGACCGCTGGCTATGCGATCCCTGGGGGAATTATTGCGATCGGTGTGCTGGCTGTTTTCATCGCGCTTGATCACCGGCTGGATTCCGTATATCAATGGCTTGGCAAAGGAGAGGGTGTGCTGCTGCTCAGCATGTCGCTTGGTATGCTGATTGCCGGATTTGTCATCCGTTTTATGGCGACAGGCTACAATGCAATAGAAGCCGGTTATGAGAAAATCCCCCGCACTTATGCGGAAGCATCGGCAACACTTGGCCGAGGGTCGCTCAGCACTTTTGTTCGGATTGAGCTCCCGCTGCTTCGGCGAGCTATCGTTACAGGATTTGTGCTAACATTCGTGGAAATTGTAAAGGAACTTCCGATGACTTTGCTGCTTCGGCCGTTTAATTTCGACACCCTTGCAGCACGCGTCTATCAATATGCAATTGATGAGCGCATCTATGAAGCGGCTTTCCCTTCTTTGCTGCTGATTTTAATTAGTCTAATTCCGGTGCTCTTTATTTTGAAGCTGGAGAAGGAGACCAAGATATGAGTTTTGTAGCGATTGACAAATTGACATTTCGTTATCATAAGCATCATCCTCCTGTCCTAGATCAGTTATCCTTCACCATGGACAAGGGAAAAGTCGTCGGTGTGTTGGGAGCAAGCGGCAGCGGGAAAAGCTCGCTGCTTCGTCTGGTTGCCGGATTGGAGGAGCCGGAAGCAGGGGAAATATGGATTAATGGCAAAACCGTCTACAGTGAGCGTATATGCATCGAGACCGAAAAACGCGGCGTTGGGATGGTCTTTCAGGATTATGCCTTGTTTCCGCATATGAATGTGGCTGACAATATCGCGTTTGGCCTTCACAAGCACAACCGTCGGGAACGAAAGCAGCGGCTGGAGGAGATGCTTTCGCTTGTTCAACTGGAAAACTATGCACGCCGCTATCCTCACGAGTTAAGCGGAGGACAGCAGCAGCGGGTCGCTCTGGCAAGGTCACTTGCGCCTGGGCCGTCCATTCTGCTGATGGATGAACCGTTCAGCAATCTGGACGCTGATTTAAAGGCCTCAATTCGCAGTGAACTGCGCATGATTTTGGAACGGTCGAATATCACCTGCCTGTTTGTTTCCCATGATCAGGCGGATATCGCAGCGATCTGTGACCACACAATTCTGATCCAGCCTCATGCCGAGCAACTTCGTGTTAGCGTAAGAAAATAGATGAGAGAGAAGGGGTGTATTGATGGGGCAGCCTGCTGAAAATGTCAGTAGATCTGTGGAGCTAGAACGCAGCGGTAGTGCATCTTCTATTTATAATACCTATTTCTCTGCCGTTTCCATGTCTGCCAAGAACCGTCCGGAAACAGAGGTTGTGCTGGACAACGATATGGGAACAGGGGGGATCAGCAGGATGACTACCCGAATGGGATTGGAGTTTGTCCAATCGGATTTTTGTTTTCAAAGCAACCGTACAATTGGCATCAAATCAAATGAAGCCATGGCGGAATTAAGTTTCTTCCTTGCCGGGGGAGGCTCTGTTGAAGTCGGGAACAGCGTTCATGAACTGGTGCCGGGGAACTGTACGCTGCAATTTATGCAAAACTTCACCGCTCACTTTGAATATGCGGGCAATGCAAGAATTCATGCTTTGGCAATCGGTATTCCTGTGGCCATGTTTGACGATTATATCGGTGATGCAGGTGTCCAAAAAAGCAGTTTTGCCACGCTCATCGGCTCCCGTTCTTTTCGAATGTTTCGGCATACGATAAACGCGGGAACGAAGCGGATTCTTAATGAAATGCAAGCTTGCCCCTACAGCATGGGCATGCGCAGAATGTTCATGGAAGGGAAGGCGCTTGAACTGTTATCCGGGTACTTGAATCTGTTTCTGCTTGATCGCGAATTTCTCAGCGAGGGTGTCTCAAACGGATTGTCACGCACAGACTGCACCAAGCTCAAAAAGGCAAGGGATATTCTTCTGGAGCGTATGGACGCTCCCCCGTCGCTGTTAGAGCTGTCTCGCCTGGTCGGTTTGAATGATTATAAGCTTAAGATGGGGTTCAAAGAGATGTTCGGTACCAGTGTGTTCGCTTATTTACGCGGTCAACGGATGGAAAGGGCCTGGGAGGGTCTTCAGTCTGGTGAGGTGAACGTTAGCGCGGCAGCCGCGATGGTCGGCTATGCCAACTTCAGTCATTTCGCCAGCGCATTTCGCAAGCAGTACGGTGTGAATCCATCCGAATTAATAAAATCCGCCCAACAGCATTAGACTCCCGCTGGGGGCGGTTATCCCCCCATTTCTTCAGGTAAGATTACTTTGTTCGATTGAGAACAATTATCATTATTGAGGGGATGGTAGTCTAATGCTTTATTTTAAAAAAATGTCCGGTATCTTTTTTTGCGGAGTTATCGTGCTGCTTGCGGCTTGTGCTAATCAAGCTGAAATTCCGGCACAATTGAACAATGAAGGCGCAATTGATGCAGTTCCGGCCACACGCATCATCGAGGATGCAGGAGGAACAGTCACGATTCCAGCTAAGCCGCTGCGCATTGCAGATGTGTCGGGATCTACCGAGGAATTGCTAATTTTGGGGCACCGGCCTGTATTGACAGGCAATACCGATATGCGTGATCCATTGGCACTGACACCAATTCTAACGGAACAGCTTGGCGAGCAGCAATCCGGCTCCAAGGCAGCCGTGGCAGGCTGGTTTCAGACAGAAGTCAATATTGAGGCGGTTATGGAAGCTGCCCCTGATTTGATTTTTGCCGGACCGACGCAAGAGAACATCGTCGATCAACTGGAGAAGATTGCTCCAACAGTGCGCGTGCCTTATGGTTTTAATGCATTTCGCGAGCGGTTTGCATTCATTGCTCAAGTACTGGATAAAACAGCAGATATGGAGGCATGGATTCAGGACTATGAGCAATTAGCTGATGAACTGCACGGACAGATTGCTGCTGCCACAGGCGAGGGAACGTTCGCAATTATCGAAGCTACACAGAAGGAAATTCGCATCTATGCGCGAACAGGGGTTGCTGACATTGTGTTTCATGATTTAAAACTTCCGCAAGCGCCTGGAACACCGTCGCCTGACGGGTGGGGAGGCAAAGTGACGAGCCTCGAGGCGTTATCCAGCTTTGATGCGGATCATATTATTTTGATGGCGGACAGCGAGCAGAATGTGTTGGAGGAAAGCAATATCTGGAAGGGACTCAAAGCTGTAAAGGAAAATCATATATACCGGATGACGACTCGTCAAAATTACAATGAAGCTTTCTTTGCTCTGGGCAAACGTCAGGTCATGGAGCAGCTCGCAGATGATATCCTGAAGGCAGCTCATAACAAGTAAAAATTAATCATCTCTCTGCCAAACGGTAGTGTGATACTCGCTAAACCGGTGCTCTTTTGAGCACCGGTTTATGTCTATTTATAAGGTAGCAATTCGCCCGATTAGTGAATAGGCTTAATAATGACGAGATAAAAAATACTTGACAAACGAAGGCGAAGTGAGTAGTTTTGTATATAGATATAAAAATTGCATTAGGGAAACACTTTTGTTTTCACCCATGATTTGCTGGATGTCTGGAAGCATAGTGCCCGAAGCAACCGGGAGGCAGGAGAATATGAAAGACCGGACAATGACAAACTACAATAATAATCAATCTGACAAAGGAAGGGATGAGTGAGATGAGTGTTTTGAATGTACATGACTTGAACGCATCCTACCGGAAAAATAATGTATTGCATGATGTATCTTTTACTGTTGAACCAGGCTCGCTGACCAGTATTGTCGGTCCCAATGGGGCGGGGAAATCGACGCTGCTCAAGGTCATATTGGAGCTTCATCCCAAACTATCAGGTTCGGTAGCATTCTTCGGATCAACTTTCTCGAAGACGAAGACAAGAATTGGCTACGTCCCGCAGCGGGGATCGGTCGATTGGGATTTCCCGACGAATGCGCTCGATGTGGTGATGATGGGGCTATACGGACAGGTTGGCTGGCTGAAGTGGCCTAAGAAGAGTCATCGGGAGAAAGCCATGGCATCGCTTGAACAGATGGGCATGGCGGATTTCGCCAAACGGCAAATTAGCCAACTCTCCGGCGGACAGCAGCAGCGGGTGTTTCTGGCACGCGCGCTGGTCCAGGATGCGGACTTGTATTTTATGGATGAGCCGCTGGCAGGCGTAGACGCCGCAACGGAGCGCGCCATTATGACGACATTGAAGGAATTGAAGATGTCCGGCAAGACAGTGATGGTCGTCCACCATGATCTGCAGACAGTTGAAGACTATTTTGACCATGTTCTGCTGCTTAATCGTACCGTCATTGCGCACGGCAAGACAGAGGATGTCTTCACGAAAAATAATTTGAATCGTGCGTACGGTGGAGCGTTGCGGTGGATGAAGGAGGCATAACAGGATGATGAACATGCTGTTTTCTCCCAATGCACAGTGGGTGCTGCTCAGCACGCTTATTCTGGGAATGGCGTCGGGCACAATCGGCTGCCTTGCCTACTGGAAGAAGCAGAGCTTGATGAGCGATGCGCTCTCTCATGCAGCTTTGCCAGGCGTTGTTATTGCCTTCGCCTTATCCGGATCTAAAAATTTGCCGATTATGATTGCTGGCGCTGCAATCAGCGCGCTGGCCGGGGCCTTTATGATTCAATGGATTCGGTCTTCGACCCGAATTAAGGAAGACACGGCAATGGGAATGATCTTATCTGTTTTCTTTGGTCTTGGCATCATGTTATTAACGATTGTGAACCGGACAGGGGGCGGCAATCAGAGCGGTCTGGACAGCTTTATCTTCGGCCAGGCAGCTTCCATGGTACGCAGAGACGTTTATACGATGCTGTTTCTCGCCCTGCTCGTAATTTTTATCGTCGTTATCGCCTTTAAGGAGTGGAAGCTGTTCCTCTTCGACCCGGATTTTGCTAAGGGCTTGGGGTTGTCCAGCCGATTGATGAACGGGGTTTATCTGGGGGTATTAGTGTTGGTTATTGTCATCGGCATACAGGCTGTCGGCGTTATTCTAATGGCGGCTTTGCTCATTATTCCTTCTGTAAGCGCGCGGTATTGGACGGATTCCTTCCAACGAATGGTTATCCTGTCCGCATTGTTCGGGGGCGGCTCAGGCGTAGTGGGGACGATGGTCAGTACGCTTGGCAAAGGCTGGCCGACCGGACCGTTTATCGTAGTGGCATCAGCCGCTCTGTTCACCATTTCCCTCGTATTCGGCGCCCGCAAAGGTCTGTTGATCAAAGCGCTGCAACTTCGGGCTCAGAAGAAAGAGCTTGTGCGGACCTGGTCAAGCGGCAAGGTACTGGAGGAGGGGAAATAGCATGAGTTATACAGCCTGGATTTTATTAACCGCCTCATTGGTTGGTTTATCTTGCGGATTAATCGGTGTTTTTCTAATTTTAAGAAAAATGGCCATGATGGCCGATGCGATCAGTCATACCGTCTTGCTCGGCATCGTCACGGCATTCCTTATTACGCGCGAGCTTAGCGGCGTGCATATGCTGATCGGCTCTATTATCGCCGGCTTGCTTACCGCCGTGCTCGTTCAATGGTTCCACTCACGGGGCGTGCAGCAAGATGCCTCCATTGGAGTCGTCTTTACGACAATGTTCGCAATTGGCGTTATTCTTATTGCTACACAGGCAGGCAACGCCCATCTGGATGTCAAGCATGCGCTGATGGGGGAGATCACCTTTGTGCCATGGAACAAAATCACGGTGCCGCTAATCGGCGAGATACCGGAGGCAACCTTTATTCTGATCGTTGTACTGATTGTTGTCGTGGTGGCCATTCTGGCCTTTTACAAAGAGTGGAAGATCACATCCTTTGATCCGGCGCTTGCTGCAAGTATCGGCATACCGGTCATGTTCATGCATTACTTGTTCATGTCGCTGGTATCGGTCACAACTGTCGCAGCGTTTGACGCTGTCGGGGCGATTATGGTCGTTGCGATGCTGATTACCCCGGCCGCTGCAGCTTATCTGTGGACCGATCGGCTGCCGATCATGCTCGTATTAAGCGGCACCTTCGGCGTCGTGTCAGCCATTGCCGGCTACTATGTGGCAGCTTGGCTGGATACATCGATCTCTGGATCGATGGCATTCGCTACGGGACTGGTGTTCTTGGTCAGTTTTCTCGGATCACCCAAACACGGTGTGCTCGCGAGATACTTTCATCCTTACCGGATGCCCGATGCATAGATCCGTATGCGGACGTTCAGTCCAGTCCAGTCCAGTCCGTTAAATACAACCCTTATCGAAACAATGCGACGAGGGCGATCATCGTTAACAATCCGACCAGAAACGAGAAGGTTGCGGCTCTTTCATAGCCGTGACCATGTGTTTCTGGAATCAGCTCCTTGTATACAATGAACAGCATTGCCCCTGCGGCAAAAGCCAATCCGTAGGGGACTAGAGCTGTTGCTGCCGCGGCGAGGCTAAAGCCCAGCAGACTGGCGATAATTTCAATGACACCGGTCAGTGAGGCCATAAGGACAGCAATCAGCCGGTTTACTTTTTGATTGATCAGAAACAAAGCGACCAGGAAACCTTCCGGTATATTTTGCAATCCGATAGAAAAAGCAACGACCGGGCCCAGACTCTCGTTATCGCTGGCATAGCTCGCGCCTACGGACAACCCTTCAGGGAAGTTGTGAAAAGCCATAGCCGCCACGACCATCAGTGATTTGGAGTCAAGAATCACCCCGGATTTCCCGTGTTGAACATCAAGATGAGGGATAAACTGCTCCAGAAAGTTAAGAACAATTGCCCCTAACAATACCCCGAAACACAATACAGCTAAATTGCTAAGCTTCAGCGCCGCGGGTATGAGCCCGTAGGTGGAAGCAGCCACCATGATTCCCGCGGTGAAGGCAAGCAGCATATCCATTCTACGATGTGAAATTTTACGAAAGAACAGGACAGGGAGCGCTCCCAGTCCAGTGGTCATTGCACATAGCACCATTCCAATGAAATTAAAATCCATCCCGTGCCCCCCGAACTTTCAATCAATAGGAACTAAATTGGCAAGCTATCATCAGCAATTTTGTCCTATTATATGTACAAGTTGTTCGAAAAAGAAGGAGCAACGGCCATTCTGTCGGCAGGAAATTATACATAGAAAGAGCCGATAATTACGGGAACTGCTTGGCGCTGAAGCGGGAGTAAACATGCCAGATCAGTTCACGGCGGCTGGAGAAACCTGTCTTGGCAAAGATCGCTTTCAGGTGATCCTGCACAGTATAGGCTGATATATGGAGTGTGACAGCGACTTCTCTGGTCGAGTGCCCGGCAACGATCTGCTCCAATATTTCGGTCTCTCGGGCAGATAAGCCGTACAGCTCAGCCATGACAGGCAGCATATCAGAAGGTTTCGCATCCTCGAAGCAGACAGCCAGCTTCGCGTCACCCTCAGTCAAAGCATGCAGTCGACTGGCACGTATCGATAAATAAGAACCGTCCTGCATGGCAACACAGACATTTGGCTGCTCCCCGGGGTGAACCTCCTTGCCTGCAGACGATAAGGCTCGCATACAGACTGCACGCACGGGTCTTGGCAGCGTAGCATCTCCAATGCGTTCAAAGTGTTGAAGGGCGCTTAGCCAGCTCTCGGCGGCAGCATCTGCTGACAGCAGCTCAAGACGTTCAGACAAAATCAGCACGCCTGGACCGGTCGGACGCTTTGTATGATGCAACTGAGGCACAACCAGAGTTGTGCGGTACAAGCAATAAGCCAATGCAGGGGTGATCAAGGAAAGCGCCACACACTCCTCTTCCGAAAAGAAAGGCTGCTCATGAGAGCGGAACAATGTAAGAAAACCACGGCATTTGCCATCTTCAACAAGTGCCGCGCGCAGTTCATCCCCGAATCCTTCAGGGTGGAGCACATTGCGAAACCTTGCGCTTTGCTCCAGTTGTCCTGAGGTAGCTGTGCTTAAAGCAGCCACGGTGACATCCGCCTCGGCCAGACGAGAGAAAGCGTTGAAGTCCTCGTTCAAATATTCGAAAACAAACAGCTTGGGATGCATGTTCTCCACGCCTGTTTCCGTCACGGCTCCTGTCGAGAGCATGGTTAGAGCATCGACCGCAGTGCAGCATGCTGCTGCAAACGGAATGAGCAGTCTCACTTCCTCAATGATGGCAGTTTTGCAGTCCTGGGAAGAAAGGTCTGTATCCGCAAGCGCAAGAAATTTCTGTCTGATGCGTTCTGCTTGTCGTGTCATTGCGTTCACGTTGGGTCGCACTCCTTGTTCATAAATTGGTTCGCTAATAATTGATAATTATTATCACTCATACCACACATAAAGTCAAAACAAAAGGCAATCTATGATCTTGACTGCACCTCTTATTCTTCATCCTGAAATAATCCGTTAAGGAGTTGTTTTCATCCGTCCAGCGGCAGCATATTGATTGCGGATTTGCTACGCTTGAGAGGCTCTATTATAAAACAAAAGAGGAGAAATCGCATTGGCTGAAAAAAAAGGGTTGGCTCGGCTGCTAGAAATTGCAGGTGAGAAACGCGGCTTGCTGTTCGTCTCCGCAATATTATCGTCACTGAGTGCTATCGGCATGCTGGTGCCTTATGTATCGGTCTTTCTCATTTTGAGGGAGCTGCTGGAGCACGCGGCAAATCCGGCTGCGGCAGACGGATCATTCATCACCCGCTGGGGAGTCATCGCGCTTATTGGTTTGCTCGGAAGCCTTGTGATGATGTATGCGGGAGGGATGGCCTCTCATATTGCTGCCTTTCGCATACTATACGGTTTGCGGGTTAAGCTCTCCTCCCATATTGGCAAGCTGCCGCTCGGCTGGTTGAATGGCACTTCCACAGGCGCGGTCAAGAAGACGCTGGATTCCAATGTGGAGAAAGTGGAAACCTTTATCGCACACCAGCTTCCTGATATGGTGCAGGTGGTCGTTTCGACGGTGCTGATGATCGGCGTCATGTTCTATCTTAATGTGTGGCTGGCTGCTGCCTGTCTCGTCCCCATTATTATTGCCTTCGGGGTGCAGGGTGTGCTGATGTCAGGGAAAAAAACTCAGGGACATGTTAAGAAATATTATGACTCGCTGGAACGCATGAACGGTTCAGCGGTTCAATATGTGAGAGGAATGCCCGCGGTTAAGGTTTTTGGTCAGACCGTTCATTCGTTTCGCAAGTTTTACGATGACATGATTCAATACCGCGATTACTCCGTTGAGTACACCGATAAGTTTCAGAATGGTTTCTTGTTGTTTAAGGCCATTCTCGGTTCTTTTGCCGCGTTCATCCTTCCTGCAGGTGTCTTCCTGTTGAGCATGGAGCCGGGCAATGTAGCGTTTGCTGCCGTGCTGCTGTTTTTTCTGGTGATGGCGCCAGGGATTTCAGCCCCGATGTTCAAAATTATGTATCTGAGCTCAACGATTCGGGATATCGGGGAAGGGGTGGAGCGGATTGATAAGATTTTGGCGGAAGCGTCGATTCCAGAAGCTGCTCATCCCAAGCGGCCAGTAACCTATGAGATCACGTTTGATCAAGTATCCTTTGCCTACAGCAAGGAACAGGGAAGTCCGGAAGCAATATCGGATATTGCCTTTACTGCGGAGCAGGGGCAAGTTACCGCGCTTGTTGGACCGTCCGGGGCCGGCAAATCGACGGTAGCCAATCTGGTGCCGCGTTTCTGGGATGTTAAGGCAGGGGCAATTCGCATTGGGGGAATCGATCTCCGCGAAATGGCGACACCGGTGCTGATGGAGACAGTGGCTTTTGTTTTTCAGGAAACGTTTCTGTTTTTCGATACCGTCTATCACAATATTGCCGTCGGGCGACCGCAAGCAACCCGTTCGGAAGTTATCGCTGCAGCCAAGGCGGCGCAATGTCATACTTTTATTGAACAGTTGACCCAAGGCTATGACACGCTGATTGGTGAAGGCGGCGTTTACTTGTCAGGAGGAGAGGAACAGCGACTTGCAGTGGCGCGCGCAATCCTCAAAGATGCCCCGATCCTCGTGCTTGATGAAGCAACCGCATTTGCCGACCCGGAAAATGAATATGAAATGCAGCTCGCGTTAAAAGAGCTGATGAAGCGAAAGACGGTGCTGGTTATTGCCCACAGACTGTCAACCATTCAGGACGCCGACCAGATTCTCGTATTGGATGACGGCCGCATCGCAGAGCAAGGAAAGCATGACGACCTGAAGGGGGCAGGAGGGGTGTACGCCAGAATGTGGCGGGCTTATACCTCAACGGAACAGTGGCAAATGGGGGAAGGAAAGGAGGGGATGCGTCATGGGAATGCTGCACAACATCACAGCGGGTAGTCCTCGTACATTAATTAAACCGGTTATTTACACAACATTGTCCAATTTAGTTGGCATTCTTCCTTTTATATTACTCGTGGAAGCGGCCCGGCTCATATTCGAACCATTCACCGCCCCTGATGCGGTACTGAACACAGCAAGACTATGGCTCGTCTGTGCCGGCATGGCAGTGAGTGTGCTGGTGCTGTTTCTGAGCGAGATCCCAGCTTATCGCTCCCAATTTCGCAGCGCATATCGCGCAGCGGCGGAGGGGAGGTCGCGGCTTGCGGAACATCTGCGCAAGCTGCCGCTGGGCTACTTGAACCGAAGGGACCCAGGAGATCTGGCCAACATGATGATGGGCGACTTCACGATGGTTGAGCATGGTATCTCCCACCTTGTACCGCAGATGATAGGGGCATTTATTATGCCGATTCTCGCGTTATGCGGTCTTGCATTTATCGATTGGCGGATGGCGCTCTCGCTCTTTGCCGCGTTCCCAATTGCTTTATTATTGGTTCTGTTGACGAACGGTTTGCAGAGCAAACTTGGTAATAACCATATCCGGGCAAAGCTTGATGCGGGCAACCGGCTCCAGGAATATTTGAACGGTATTCGGGTAATCAAGGCGTACAATATGACGGGCGATTCCTTCGTTCGGCTGGAGCGGTCATTCAAAGAACTGATGCGCCACAGCATTCGCATTGAAGGGCTGCTTGGTCCCATTGTTCTTAGCGCCATCGCTTTTCTGCGTGCCGGATTGACCTTGATGATTATGGCAGGCGCGTATTATCTGATGGACGGCAGTTTGAACCTGCTTGTCTTCGTTACTTTTCTGCTTGTCGGCACAAGAATTTACGACCCGCTCACAACAGCGCTGGTCAATTATGCGGAGTTCCGCTATCATGTGCAAGCTGGGGAGCGGATTGTCGCACTGCTGAGCGAACCGATCATGTCAGGCGAGCGGCAAGCGCCTGCCGGGCATGATGTCGTGCTGGAGCGCGTAACTTTTGGCTATCAAGCGAAGACGGTGCTTCAGGATGTAAGTGTGACGATGAAGGCAGGCTCGTTCACCGCGCTTGTCGGCCCTTCCGGGAGTGGCAAAAGCACGGTTCTGCGGCTTATCGCCCGTTTCTATGATCCAGACAGCGGAGTGATCACCATGGGCGGGGAAAATATTCGTCATGTAGAGCCGGAGGCGCTGTTGAGCCAAGTGGCGATGGTTTTTCAAGATGTGTACCTGTTTCAGGACACAATTGGCAACAATATTCGTTTTGGCCGTAAGGGAGCAACCCAGGAAGAGGTTGAGGAAGCTGCCAAACAGGCATGCTGCCATGACTTTATTATAAAGCTGCCGCTTGGCTATGATACCGTTGTTGGAGAAGGGGGGAGCACGCTATCAGGTGGCGAGAAACAGCGAGTCTCCATTGCCCGCGCCATTCTCAAAAACGCGCCGATCGTACTGCTCGATGAGGCGACGGCTTCATTAGACCCTGAGAACGAAGTGGAGATTCAGCGGGCGATCAACAGGCTCGTCCAAGGACGAACCGTAATTGCCATTGCACATCGGCTCAAGACCGTGCGCCATGCTAAACAGATTATCGTCTTGAACGGTGGACAAATTGTGGAGGCTGGACAACACGAGCAGCTGCTGGAGCAACAGGGGCTGTATGCGCGGCTATGGCGTCGCCAGCATGAATCAAGCGGCTGGCGTATGTCTTCTTAGCAAGACAGCAAGATCACCAAGGGGCAGCCCGCCTCCAAAGATGCCGGCGAAGGACTGAACAATCACATAAGGAAACGCCAAATAGATGGATAGTTTTTTTGCAATCGGCGTGTTAGTCTGAAGTCGACTCGAATCTAATGGGCTGGAAGGCGGGATTAAATTGTCATATTTATCAGTTAGTACATGGAGTTTGCATCGTTTATTAGGTCCGCTGCGCTGGACCGTCTGGAATGCGGAGACTGGTACGCATGACACGGTGCAGCAGGAGCAGCCCGAACGCTATACCCTGCTGGAGCTTCCGCAGGAAGCTGCGAGTCGTGGCTACAAAGCTTTGGAAATATGTCATTTTCATTTTCCGGCCGTGGATGAGGCGTATTGTGCTGAACTGCGTCAAGCCTTTGAATCTTCGGGCATCTCCTTTGACACCCTCTTACTGGATTACGGCGATCTGACATCTTCCGATGATGTGCGGGTACGGAGGGATCTGGAACTGATGCGTCAATGGATCGAGATCGCCTCCCGCTGCGGCGCCAGACAAATCCGAATTATTGCAGGAGAAGCTGATCCGACGGATCAAGCCGCGCTTGCCAACTCAGGCAGATTGCTCGCTGAGCTTGCACAATTTGCCGTGGACAAGCAAGTAAGAATTGTGACGGAAAATTTCAAGAGTCTGACTTCAACAGGAGAAAACTGTCTGGCGATTTTAGAAAGGGCAGGGAATGCCGTTGGTCTTATTTCCGATTTTGGAAATTTTGAAGAACCATTCAAATACGATGAACTGGCGCGTACAGCGCCGCATTCCGTTTCGGTTCATGCAAAAGCGCATTATGATGAAGAAGGCAACCCTGATGCTGCAGAATTCAATCGCTGCCTTGAGGCGGTAAGTGAAGCAGGATATCGCGGCGCTTATGTGCTTATTTATGACGGTCCTGGCGATATGTGGGAGGGTTTGGAGCGAATCCGCGTGCTTGTGGCGCCGTTTGCCGACCGTTAGCACAAAAAATCTATTTTGGAGCGGCTTGATCAATCCTATTCGGATCAGAGGCAACTCTTATACTGCTCTCGCTGAAAGCGAATCGACTGCGTGGATTCGGCTATTCATCAGCGAGAGTTTTTTCTATTGCTTGCAAACACTCTACGCTTGGAATCATTCGTAATGTTTCTTAAATTCGTTAGCAAGAGTGATCAGAGATTGCTGGAATTTCGTGCAGCCTTTCGGAAACAATACGCCGAGACCATGCGAATGTGTGAATTCAAAGCGGGGATGTTCTTTCAGTTCTTCCCATAAGCGGTAAACGCCAAAGCCCTCGTAATAAGCGTGAATATCATGCATCAGCACAATGCCGTTGTCTGCAAGTTTAGGGAGCCAGCTCCGGTAATCATGTGAAGAAGCCTCGTAGGAATGAAATCCGTCGATATGAAGCAGAGAGATTGAGCCATCTTCGAAATGATCCAGTGCATCATCAAAAGTGCCGCGCAGCAATGTAGCAGAATCGCTGTAAAACGTATCTGTAATATTTTTTACATTTGTATAAACATGATCAGCGTAAAGGCCGGAATTGCCGTCCCCTTGCCAAGTATCAATCGCATAGCAGCGCGTGTTCAATTTTCCGTCTTTCACAGCTTCACAGAAACTGAAGAAGGACAGACCATAATAGGTTCCTAATTCAACGATTTTGTCTGGTTGCAAATTGCGAACCAGATCGTACGCGAAATAACGATGTCCGATCCACGCCGATTTTAATTCTGATGCATTGTAACTAAAGACTGGCTTATGGTAAATCCAGGACATAAACAAATCCCTCCCATTACGTTTGGGTTATCTTATTCTGTTTTTATCAAAATGGAACGGGGAAAAGGGTATAACATTGCACACAGGGGAACAACGCCTGTTTTTTTTAATATACAATCTTCTTATATATAGAATACATAATATGCAGTATACGGTTGATTGAAAATAGGTTTGACTACCGGTTATGCTGGGCTATTGACGATTCACCTTGAGGTGGACGTTTATTTTTTTTAGTGTTATTCAACCCTTTCCATATCGTTCTCACTACGTTAATTTTTTCGTGTGGTTCTCATTGATCTGTAGTTGTTTCAACAGTGATCGTTGCAGTTTGAAAAAGTAGAATGGTTGAATCATGCTGCAAATTGTATGTGGAGGAGTGAGCACAATTGTCGCAAGCGAATATTCCAAACATAACTCCTGAAATAACACTTACAAGAGACCATGCTATGAATATATTGTTGGCTTCCATCGGATTAGAAGAGTTGGGGCTTAGTCATATTATTAATGCAGAAGCAGAGAAAATTCAGTATGTTTTGGGCACGCTGCCTGGATTAGCAACGCCCAGTTCAGTTGACGAATTACTGAAAATGAATGAGAGTGTAAGGCAAACGCTGAGAGAAATATCTAATCAGGAAATGATACTTGGGTTTAAACTCGATAGTGTGCTTGCGGCTTACTCGCCTGCAGGGTCTCCAGGCCCAACGGGAGCAACAGGGCCGACAGGAGGCAACATCGGTGAAACCGGAGTTACAGGCAGTACAGGCAGTACGGGAGCTACTGGCGAGACGGGGCCGACAGGAGCTACGGGAGCTGATGGGGTTACTGGAGCGACAGGGTCTACTGGGGTAACAGGAAATACGGGTGATCCAGGAACGACGGGAGCAACAGGAGCTGATGGGGTTACTGGAGCGACAGGGCCTGCTGGGGTAACAGGAAATACAGGTGATCCAGGAACGACGGGAGCAACGGGTCCAACGGGAGCAACAGGAGCGACAGGTTTGTCGGCCTATGAAATATATTTACTGGAAGGCGGCACGGGGACGACATCGGAGTTTTTAGAGAGCCTGCGTGGAGCTACGGGAGCTGATGGGGTTACCGGAGCGACAGGGACTGTTGGGATAACAGGAAATACGGGTGATCCAGGAACAACGGGGGCAACAGGAGCGACGGGTTTATCGGCCTATGAAATTTATTTACTAGAAGGCGGCACGGGGACGACATCGGAGTTTTTAGAGAGCCTGCGAGGGGCTACGGGAACGACGGGAGCCGATGGGGTTACTGGAGCGACAGGGATTGCTGGGGCAACAGGAAATACGGGTGATCCAGGCGCAACGGGGGCAACAGGAGCGACGGGTTTATCAGGGTTAACTGGCCTCACGGGTCCATCGGGAGCCACAGGTGAAACAGGGACGACAGGGGCGACAGGAACAACTGGTGTCACAGGAGTAACAGGGATTACTGGCGAAATAGGCCCAACTGGAGCAATGGGAGTCACAGGATTCACCGGAGAGACAGGGGCGACTGGCATCACAGGGTTTACGGGAGCAACAGGATTGACTGGCGAGAACGGCCCAACCGGGGCCAGCGGCGAAACAGGAGCAACAGGATTGACTGGTATTACCGGTTCGACAGGTTCTACTGGTCCAACAGGAATTACCGGAGAGCCAGGAGCGACTGGTATTAACGGTCCAACTGGGTCGACGGGAGTTACAGGGTTCACTGGCCCAACCGGTCTAACAGGAGCAACGGGAGTAACGGGGTTAACTGGCCCAACCGGGGTTACAGGAATCACAGGGTTCACAGGTCCAACAGGTATTACAGGCCCGACAGGGGTTACAGGACTTACCGGTCCAACCGGATCGACAGGAATCTCAGGGTTCACGGGTCCAACAGGGATCACCGGCCCAATCGGAGCAACAGGAATTACAGGGTTTACAGGAGCGACCGGTCCAACAGGCTCTACGGGTCCAACCGGTCTAATCGGAGCAACGGGGGTTACAGGGTTCACGGGTCCAACAGGAGTCACAGGATTCACCGGAGAGACGGGAACGACCGGTAACACAGGCCCAAGCGGTCCAACTGGTTCGACGGGAATTACAGGGTTCACAGGTCCAACAGGTATTACAGGCCCGGCAGGTCTAACGGGAGCAACCGGAGCCACAGGTGAAACAGGGGCGACAGGGGCGACAGGAACAACTGGTGTCACAGGAGTAACAGGGATTACTGGCGAAATAGGCCCAACTGGAGCAATGGGAGTCACAGGATTCACCGGAGAGACAGGGGCGACTGGCATCACAGGGTTTACGGGAGCAACAGGATTGACTGGCGAGAACGGCCCAACCGGGGCCAGTGGCGAAACAGGAGCAACAGGATTGACTGGTATTACCGGTTCGACAGGTTCTACTGGTCCAACAGGAATTACCGGAGAAACAGGCATTACGGGTCCGACAGGAGTCACAGGATTCACCGGAGAGACAGGATCAACTGGTATCACGGGCTCGACAGGGGTTACGGGGCTTACGGGTCAAATAGGAGCAATAGGAATTACTGGTCCAACAGGTCTATCCGGAGAGACAGGGGCGACTGGTATTACTGGCCTGACAGGAGCAACAGGAACGACCGGCATCACAGGCACAACAGGAGTTACAGGAGAGACGGGAACGACTGGTATTACCGGCCCAACAGGAGCAACGGGAGCGACTGGCATCACCGGACCAACTGGGTCGACAGGAATTACAGGGTTCACAGGCACAACAGGATTCACAGGTATCACGGGTCCAACAGGATTTACTGGACCAACTGGAGTGACTGGTATCACAGGATTTACAGGTCCAACAGGAATCACGGGCCCGACCGGTCTAATTGGAGAAACGGGAGTCACTGGGTTCACTGGTCCAACCGGGGCAACTGGAATCACAGGATTTACTGGCCCAACAGGAGCAACGGGAGCAACAGGGTCGACTGGACCAACTGGAGTGACTGGAATCACAGGATTTACAGGTCCAACAGGATTCACGGGTCCGACTGGCATCACGGGCCCGACCGGTCTAACTGGAGCCACCGGAATCACAGGTCCAACCGGTTTAACCGGGGCAACGGGAGCAACAGGGTTAACTGGACCAACCGGGGCGACAGGAATCACAGGTTTCACGGGTCCAACCGGTCTAACCGGGGCAACGGGAATTACAGGTTTCACGGGCTCGACTGGCATCACGGGTCCAACCGGTCCAACCGGAGCAACAGGAGTCACAGGAATCACCGGCCCAACCGGAGCCACCGGAATCACAGGTCCAACTGGTCTGACCGGAGCAACGGGAGCAACAGGGTTAACTGGACCAACCGGGGCGACAGGAATCACAGGTTTCACGGGTCCAACCGGAGCAACAGGAGCAACAGGAGCGACAGGAATTACAGGGTTCACTGGCCCGACTGGCAATACTGGCCCAACCGGTTTAACTGGCCCAAGTTTTGCTATAACAGGGTTTTCTGCCTTAAGAACTGTCTC
Organism: Paenibacillaceae bacterium; assembly: GCA_004134985.1. GTDB lineage: Bacteria > Bacillota > Bacilli > Paenibacillales > Paenibacillaceae > Paenibacillus_D. Next base: position 84,554 of record REGQ01000018.1, read on the forward strand.
TACTACTGTAACGGGAAGTACGCAACTGGATACTTGGACGACCGGAAGTCCATACTACCCAGACGTTTCGTTTAATGCTACTGCAGGCAACTTTATAGCACCAGCCACTGGAAGATATTCCATTAAGGCGACTCTGAACTACTCCACAACTGCAGCAATTTCACTTTCCTTAGGTCCTGGGGTCAACCCGTCCTTTGTCATTCGCAGAACCAGTCCGGTAGCCACAGATTTGATAAGCGGCCTATTTCCCATTGTAAATATCAGTGTAACGCTATTAAGTATTAGAGGAATTCTTGGGAGCGGAACGGTCACGCTTGCTGGAGATGTTACTTTGAATACTGGCGATGTGGTTGGGATATTTTATGTCTCCTCGGGACTTACACTTGCTGTTAATTTGAGCAGTGGTTCTGGGAACGTATGGTCAATTCACCGTTTATCCTAGCGAAAGAGAGAGCCCCTTTTTCAAACAAGGGGCTCTTTTTTTTTGATAAAAATATTATTCTTACATGTCTTGAGGTTAGGACAGATAGTACAAGAATATCGTTATTGGATTTGTAAAAGGGCGTATGCGCCGCGGCACGCACAATGCTAAATTACTGATGAGTTGTTATACGCAGCCAGCCATACAGGCTGTGGTGTTAAAGCTTATTTGGCTGGCTATACTAGTTGAATGATTGAATTTCGCAAGAGAAGGGTGCGAATGTTGTATTTCTTACAACAATCAAAAAGAATGGTCACGATAAATGTGGAATTGTTGTATAAACTACACGATTTTACCTGGATAATGTCATATCACTTAACAATTGTTGTATGATTTGCAACAACTTCACTAGAATCGTCTCCTACGTCTGGCTAAGTTGTACAAAATACAACTTAGCCTCTATGGTACTCCTTTCGTTTGTGTCTGAAGAAAAGTTTGACAAACTGCAAGAAGGAATCTATACTTAAAAACGTAATAATTACATATAAACAATAATCGTAATTATTACTAACATAGAGAGTAGGGAGAAATTAACGAATGAAGAACTTTCAAGCAAGTGAAGCGAAGCAGTTGCGTAGTTTGAGAGAGCGGTATATGAGAAATGGAATGCAGAAAATAGCGGTACTTTTCGCAGTCCTGGCTCTGGTTCTTTCCGCATGCGGCGCGAATAATAATACAAGAACGAATAGTGCGGTCAGCAGTGAAAATGGAAGTTCAACATCGGCTGATAAGGAGACTGCATCTGATGGAAAGAAGTTGAAGATTGTAACGACAATCTATCCTATGTTGGAATTTAGCCGCCAAGTCGCTGGCGACTATGCTGATGTTGTTGGATTAATTCCAGCGGGAACTGAACCTCACGACTGGGAGCCGAGCCCCAAAGATATTGCGCAAATTAAAGAAGCTGACGTCTTTATCTATAATGGAATTGTGGAAGAGTGGGTGGAGAAGGCGCTTGATAGTGCAAAAAATGACCGACGTGTAGTGGTTGAAGCGAGCCGTAATCTTGAACTAATGGAAGGTAACGCACACTCACATGATCATGATGGTGAAGATCATGACCACGATCATGGAAGTGAAGACCACGACCATGGAAGCGAAGATCATGACCATGAAAGTGATGATCACGGCCTCGATCCCCATGTATGGTTAAGTCCATTGCTTGCGCAAAAACAGGTTGAAGCGATTCAAATTGCGCTGGAGACAGCAGATCCAGCCAATGCAGAGCATTTCAAAGAAAATGCCGGTGCATACATTGCTAAACTTCAACAATTGGATCAAACGTTCATTGCCGGATTAAAAGATGTTAAAAACAAAACATTCGTTACTCAACACGCAGCCTTTGGCTATTTGGCCAAACAATATGGACTTAAGCAGATTTCGATTTCCGGCATATCTCCCGATCAGGAGCCTTCACCGGCCAAGATGGCAGAGATTGTTAAACTTGCTAAAGACAATAATATATCTACAATATTTTTTGAAACATTGGTTGATCCCAAGGTAGCGCAGACGATTGCTAACGAAATTGGTGCAAGAACAGACATATTGAATCCTCTTGAAGGATTGACGGCGGAGGAGCAGCAGAAGAATCTTGACTATATCAGTGTTATGAGAAATAATCTGGATGCACTCCAAAAAGCCCTAAATGAATAGTTATTAATATAAATCATAGATGTAATAAAAAACCGTCCGGCATAGTATTGCTGCTGACGGTTTTTTTGGTATGAGTGAGCAGGGAAGAAGCTCACTTCGCAAACTACAGATAAAGATAAGCTAGCAAAGCCAGTACGCAAAGCAGGCCCGCCGCAAAGTAAATGATCGTTAGGCGGCTCCAATTGCCGCTTGTCCGCTGCTCGTATTGCGGGTTTCCTTCTTTATTTGATTTGGAATTCCCGACAGCAATTGTACCCACTACCGCAACCAGCATAATAATAAAGACGAGGACATAAAAAAACAAATCTGACAAACCGTATCACCCCAGACATTATTTCCGTTTATCTTATATCATATAAGCAACTGGATGGGATGAAACCATCCAATCTGCAGGTTTTTGAGCCATCCGTTTATTAGGACCTTTCATTGACAATTTACGCCACAAAATATATAATCATTTTAAATTGTATTAAGCATATAGGAATTATTTTATATAAGGACTACCGGACGTCCGGGGACTGTTGCGTGAGCGCTGTCTTCGGGCTTTTTATCGTTCTAGGAGGCATACATGAGAAGTGAAACGACTGTATCTGATTATAGCTATTGCTTTTATGTTTCATCTAATGATGGGCATCACTCGGCCATTTATAAGTTTGTTTGCAGCCGAATTAGGCGCTGACACGTTTGAAATAGGGATGCTTGCATCCACTTATGCACTGCTGCCGCTTATATTGGCGATACCGATCGGGAAGGCGGCAGACCGTCTGAGTGACCGTCTGCCGATACTGCTGGGCATTACGGCGGCATCAGCAGGCATTGCTATCCCTTATTTATTCCCGTATTTGGCCTCATTATATGTTTCACAGGCTTTGGTAGGTATTTCCCTTATCGCTGTCATGATTACTTTGCAGAAAGTAATCGGCCACATGTCGGTTTCAGCTAATCGGGACCAGCATTTCGGGTGGTTAACCGTTTCAGTTGCTTTATCAGGAGTAGCAGGTCCGATCGTGGGCGGCATGTTGGTACAGTATTACTCCTATGGCACTGCCTTCGCTGCAGCAGCGGCCTCCGGACTGCTGCCGTTCCTGTTGTCCTTTGCATTGCCGGTCCGTTCACGCAGTGAGATTCATCCGAGGGAGCAGGAAAAGACGGATTCAGCGCTGTCATTGCTGAGAATACCGATGCTGCGCAAAGCGCTGGCTACAAGCGCGCTTGTTTTGTATTCACGGGATGTTTACATAGCTTATTTTCCGCTATTCGCGAGTCAATTTGGCATGTCAGTCTCAACCATTGGTTGGATTATTGGCGTGCAGGCTTTAATGATGGTGATCGTGCGATTGTTTTTATCCCGGTTAACCGCCAAGTTCGGTCGCGAAATCGTACTCTGGGGCTCGATCGCACTGGCGGGCTGTGCCTTTCTGCTTGTCCCGCTTTCCCATGAAATCGTATTATGCGGGTTCGTAAGTGCTCTTATGGGGGCTGGACTTGGCTGCGGGCAGCCGCTGTCGATGACGACGACTTATAATGCGTCACCACCGCACCGAACCGGCGAAGTGTTGGGTCTTCGCTTGGCGTTTAACCGGCTGACGCAGATGATTGCGCCGCTTTTCTTTGGACTTGTCGGCGCCTGGGCAGGGATTGTAGCTGTCTTCTATGTGAGCGGGACGTTTCTGATTGGCGGCGCAATGTTCGCGGCATTGCCTGACGACGCCGCCAAGAAAAAGCGTGCAGAAAAGGCATAGTGAAGGACAGTACTAATGATGAATGGGATAAAGCGACGCTGCAGGAGGGGTCTGGGCGAAGAGCAGTTCATGCTTTTCATTAATAGACACGAAAAAAAGCTCCTCCTGACGAACCCCTCTTATGTGCAGTTGCCCTTCTAGCCAATCTGAGGAAATGCGAAGGAAGGACAAGGTTTCTGGAACCACTGCTCCTTCAATAATAACAGGTAAAGAAAAGGATGGCATATCTTTCTCCAGTTTAAGGTCTTCTCGTGTGACCGTTTGGCTCCCCGGTTTTTTCATTATTGTCAGTCTCCCGTTAGCTTCTACAATTGCTGTTTCCACTTCTTCAATATCGAATACGTCCTTTTCACGCAGCATTTGCAATATATTATCAATGGAATAGTTAATTTTCTTCATATTCTTCTTGATTAAATTTCCTTGATGAATAACGATAGTAGGTTCAAACGAAATTAATTTGCCAAATCGTCGGAATCGAATTGCAGCGTAACTTACTGTACGCTGAAGCAAGCCGATGAAGACAATCGCCGCCGCCGTAGGAATATGATCCACCTCAGGTTCAGCGATGTCGGCACCAAAGATTGAGCCTAGCGACAGGATTACCAGATAGTCAAACACCGGCAATTCCCCGACAGAACGTTTGCCCATAAACAGCGCCACCAGAAGAAGAAGCGGTAAGATGCTCACGATACGGCCATAGACATGCAGGATGTCCTGAAGAGTTTCCATAAGTACCCCCTGTTCAAAGCAAACGCAAAAAAGTGATCTTGTTAGTATGTTTACATTTCAGGGAAGTATACGATCGCTGCTGGATAGAAACATAGATCTTTACTATAATTTTTAAATCACTGTCTGGCTAACTTTGTTGCAGAATGATTATCCACGTCGATAGTGTGACAGATGTCTGCAATTAAAAGGGGATGTCCTCTCCGTCATTAATATGACTTGGGAGGCACCCCCTAATTTATTTATATGAGAATTAAAGCATCAGTGCCGACTATTTGGCCTCTTTGACGATTACCCTTCGAATGAAAAGGGAAATGACAAACGCTGCGATGGCTGTCACCAAGCCGAAGATAAACGCATTTTGAACGCCAGAAGTCATGGCGATCGGCAAATTTTGACGATAGATCTCGTCCATTACCTCGGGATTGACCCCAAGTTCAATGAATTTGCGAGTTTGGCCAGCAGACAAAATACTAACAGCGAGCGCAGTGCCGATTGCACCGGCAACTTGCTGCAGTGTATTGATAATAGCTGTTCCATCCGGATACAATTCACGGGGAAGCTGGTTCAGACCATTTGTTTGTGCAGGCATCATTACCATCGAAATACCGATCATCAAGCAGGTATACAATGCAATGATAAAAGCGGATGTGGAAACAAGCGTAATACCGCTTAAAAACCACAAGGTAGCCGCAATAATGAGCAGCCCCGGAATAACGAGCCAACGGGGACCATACTTATCGAACAGTTTCCCCATAACCGGCGACAGAATCCCGTTCACTATGCCACCCGGCAGCAATAGCAATCCCGCTGCCAGCGCTGTCTTGCCAAGACCCATCTGAAGATACATCGGCAGTACAAGCACAGAGGACAACAGCACCATCATTACGATAAACAGCATGATAACGGCCAAAGTGAACATCGGGTATTTAAAGGCACGCAAGTCCATCATGGGTTTGTCCATGGTCAGCTGCCGCCATGCGAACAAAAGCAGCGCAACACCACCGGCAATCAGCGTCGCGATGACGACAGGACTGCCCCAGCCTTCCGATTCGCCGGCTTTACTAAAGCCGAATACAATTCCGCCAAATCCAACGCTTGAGAGCAGGATGGACAGAATATCAATTTTTGGTCTGGTCACCGTCGAGACGTTGCGCAGAAATGCTGCGCCGAACAGCAAAGCGATAATCAGCACGGCTAGCGAAATCCAGAAAATCCAGTGCCAGGACAAGTGCTGAATCAGATAGCCGGCAATTGTCGGTCCAATCGCAGGCGCGAACATGATGACAAGTCCCATCATTCCCATAGCGGCACCGCGTTTGGCCGGCGGGAAAATAATCAGGATCGTATTAAACATAAGCGGAAGCAGCAAGCCTGTTCCAGCAGCCTGGAAAATACGTGCCGTTAGCAATATTTCAAAATTAGGTGCAATCGCGGCGATCAACGAGCCGGCGATGGAAAGACTGACTGAGGCGATAAAAAGCTGTCTTGTTGTAAACCATTTAAGCAAAACGGCAGATATAGGGACAAGGATGCCTAGGACAAGCAGGTAACCTGTTGTAAGCCATTGGATCGTCGTCTGACTTACACTGAACTCGCTCATAAGTTGTGCCAGTGCAATATTAAGCGCTGTTTCCCCGAACATTCCGATAAAGCCGCACAGCAGCAATGAAGTAACGATGGGGGCAATCTTGTAGTCAACTTTTGGCTGTTGACTATCATTTATGGGTACTGATGCTTCCACTTTATTGTTCCTCCTGAGAATTCATGATGACATATTTAATAAAATCCAGATGTTTCGATACGGTGAGCAAGGGCAGTTTGTTTTGGAACGTCGATGCAAGAATATTAGATCCTTCAAGAAGGGAAATAACGAGCAGAGCAATTTCCTCTGCGTGTTGTGGTGTTACGCCGTCTGCATCCAATTGTTCAGCGATAACAGCGCGCCAGTTGGAAAACACCTCCACGCTGGCGTCCCGCAGCTTTTCACTAATGCAGGAAGTCTCAGCAGCAACCCAGAAGCTGAAGGGGGTAAAGCCGGAAAATCTCACTTTCTCTCCGTAAGCAATCATTTCATCGATAAACAGCCGCATACCGCCCTCGAAGCTTCCTGCTTGTTTAAAGCAGGAGCGCATTTTTAAGGAAATGAATTGATTGGCGTTGAGAATGCATTCGAATGCAATCTGTTCCTTTCCCTCAGGAAAATAATAATATACGGAACCCTTGGGACATTCGCTCTCCTTAATAACCTGACTAATTCCCGTGGCATGGTATCCTTGGGAGAAGAAAAGACGCGCAGCTGCATCCAGTATGCTGTCCCGCGAATTTGGCTTCTCGGACATAGCGTCACCCTCTCTATTATATTGCTGCAGCAGTTGCGTTAAGTTAAATCATATTTATAACGAACGGTCTATATAATAAAACATAAAGCAGTTGGCTGTCAATACTCTAGAGCGGCTTTCCGATCCCTTATGCCGGCGATATTCGCTACGTTTGAGCCTTCTATAAAAAGCACAGCGTGCACACGCTTCATTTCATTGATCAGCGCGTCCCGAGTGAGCCATTCTTGCAAAGGGGAGATGGCTTTATTGTCTTCCCCCTGCGCGAGCTTCGTCACACTGCATGCCTGTTAATCTGTATGATTTTTCATTTAGGATAGTCGAAATGATCGCCGAATGATCCATTGTGTATGATTTTTCATATAGAATAGTTGAAATGATCGCTGAATGATCCATTGTATATGATTTTTCATATAGAATAGTTGAAATGATCGCTGAATGATCCATTGTATATGATTTTTCATACAGAATCGTCGAAATGATCGCCGAATGATCCATTGTGTATGATTTTTCATATAGAATAGTTGAAATGATCACTGAATGACCAATTCTATATGATTTTTCATATACAATCGAAAGAATCAAATTACCCTCCGAGGTGCTGCTGACTCTTACTGGTTTCCTGCTCCCTTTATCGCCCCAATCGTAACCCTATTGAAGAGCGATGGAAACGGCTCAAGTCTAATGTGATTAGCAATGTGTTTTATCATCCTTTTTATCATCCCGTCGCCGAAATCCGCAACAGTGTTCAGCAGATTATGGATCAGATCATGAAATCGCCCTTGTCGATCATCGATCGTCTTTGTGTCAAGTGCTAATCAGGCGGTTCATTCGTTCAGCTTGTATAGATTAACGGATTGAGCGGATTGTAAACGACATTAAATGTCTCTATAATAAAACCTTGTGAACAAAATGCCAGGTTGCTGCAAGCGGTGTAACCGAGCACTGGGGCAAAGGCTTGCAGACCGACTGTTTATATGGGAGAATTGATATATATATAATGAATGAAGACATGGGGTTACAGGATGCAGCTTATTCAAAAAATTAAAAACATCGATATTCCAATTTTTCTTATTTTAATAGGGCTTGTGGGGTTTGGTACAATCGCCATTTACAGTGCAACGGTTGGCACCAAATACGAAGGAATGCATATTACGAACCTTATTTTATTTGCTGTATTTTGCATTCCAATGTTATTCGTGGCATTGTTTGACTATCGCATACTGGCCGGTAAATTTGCCTGGCTGCTTTACGGGGTTGGGATTGTGCTCTTGCTTCTGGTCATGCTGACAGGGGAAGATATTAATGGTTCCGTTCGTTGGCTTAGTATTGGAGGCGCGCAGATCCAACCGTCTGAATTGGCTAAATTATCGACCATTCTCTTGATTGGCCATTTGCTGCATAAGCGTGAAGGGGAAAATTTGCGGATTGTGCAAGACATTGTGCCGATGGGCATATTGTTCAGCGTGCCGGTTCTATTTATATTGAAACAGCCCGATTTGGGTACATCGCTGGTTTTTGTCGGTATATTGGTGGGCATGATCTGGATTGGCAATATCCGGTTCCTGCACATGCTGATTTTTATCGCCGTCATTGCGGTGGCGGTAGGTACAGTCATATGGCTGTATTACGGGGATTATGAACTGCTCTCCCGCATCGTGAAACCCCACCAGTTGTCGCGGATACAAGTGTTTCTTGACCCTGCCAGCGACCCGGATAAGTCCTGGCATGTCAACAACGCTATCATTGCGATTAGTTCAGGTGAATTATCCGGAGAAGGATTCTTGCAAGGCAGCTATATTAAAAGCGGTTATATCCCCTATGCATACTCCGATTCAATCTTTGTAGTCATTGGGGAGGATTTCGGTTTCGTCGGATCGGCATTGCTGCTGTTTCTCTATTTCCTGCTAATCTACCGCATGATCCTGATTGCAATGGATAGCAAGAGTCTGACCGGCTCTTATCTTGTCATCGGAATCGTCAGTATGCTGGTCATTCAAGTATTTGAAAATATCGGCATGCACATCGGACTGCTGCCGCTCACCGGGATTGCATTGCCGTTCATCAGCTATGGGGGCAGTTCCATGTTGACTCATATGCTTGCTATCGGCTTGGTGCTCAGTGTTAAGATTCACCGCTACAATGACGGGACGGAGCCCGTCAAGTCAGTTAGCATGATGAGGCGTTGACGTTTTGTTCTTGCCGGAGCGCTTTGCTTGGTAGAGCAACGTGTCAACATCCTCGAACAGTCCTTCCTTGGTAAGCTGGGACGTGCAGGTTTTAAGACCAATGCTGACCGTCACAGATTTGCCCTGCAGTTCTCTATGGTGAATTTGTGACACGTTATTTCTTATTTTTTCAACAAGCTCATAAGCGTCCTCAAAAGTTCGTTCAAACAACAACAGAGCAAATTCTTCCCCGCCGTATCGTGCGGCAATGTCATTGGGGGCGATATTGTCCCGAATTACCCGGGCTACTCTGCTGAGTACAATATCGCCTACCCGATGGCCAAAGTTGTCGTTAATCAATTTAAAATTATCAATATCAATCAGCGCAAGATGACAAGGACCGACCCGGTCCACGTACTCAAGCGCTTTTTCGTAATATTCGTGAAAGGCCATGTGGTTGTAAAGTTTCGTATGCCCATCGATTTTCGACATTTTGCTCATAATGGCATTTTCGACCATCAGATCCTGTTTGGCGGTCAGCATGTTCTGCAAGTCTTGCAGCAGTTCCCTGCCGCTTATTAATATAATTAGCGCGATTCCCGTGCCAACGAGCAGAAACGTCGGGATGGTGATCAGGTCAAAGGATGACAAGTAGGTGCGCAGCAATGGATCGACAACGTAAAGCAGGAAAAACGCCACGAGCTGCAAGGCAGAGGTGACGATTGTCAGCCTTTTATTAAAAAAAATAACAGATGAGAAAATCGGAAGCAAAAAAATAGCCGCAATGATCCGGATATCATAATTCAAATGCACGATACATACAGCAATCATCGTCCCAACCAAAAACAAGGTGTAAAATTCATATTTTTTATATCTTTGATGAATGAATTCTCCTAGTAAAATAACACTGAACATAAAAATTGTAGGCCCAATTAAAATGGGTATGTAAAATTGGGATGCATTGGCTGGATAGGGCAAAAATAAGAAGGAACAGAGTTGGATAACGAAGTGCATACACACAATAATCCAGTAGGTATTCAGAAATTTTCTGATCCATTTTGATGAATTGCTCAGATTAAGATGAGTCTGGCTGGCGAACAAGTTTGTGAGTTTCATAGCCTTAATTATAGGACAAATTTCAACAAACATGAAGCAGAAATTTTGATGCAGGGCACGGGTGGAAACTCCTCTCTGGAAAGAGAATTTCTTGTAAAAATGGCGAATCCTGTGATCGGAATTAACGTTATCAACAAGGGATCAGCTCTTGCTGCTGGCAGCAAATAAATGCTATGGAATGGACAGGTTAATGGCTGGTGTATGGCGTATGGTTGCCCGGTAGGCTTGGGGAGTCATGCCTTTGCGGGATTTGAAGAGCTGGCAGAAATAAGAGGGGCCGAATCCGCCCACGGCATTTGCAATCTCAGCAATGGGTTTGTCTGTACAAGCGAGCAGCGAGCAGGCTTCTCTAATGCGCCTTGCCGTCAAATATTCGGTCATCGTGCTGCCTGTATATTGTTTGAACAGATGAGAGAGGTGGTGGGTCGTGACATGCAGTTCACTGGCCATCTGCTCAAGTTGAAAAGGGCGATGGTAATTTCGCTCCATCCATTCGGTCATCCGCTCGATATGCAGGGAAATGCGCTGTGATGCCGATGCTGCAGCTGTCTTGGGAAAGACGTCCTGCTGCAGATGCTGGAACAGCCGTATCAGGAACAATATTTGCTCCTCATGGTTGTGTCCTGCCTCGTTAAGCTGCACCGTATAGTATTCCTCCAGCCATAGTGCAAGCCGATTGTTGGGTGCAAGGTGAAAAACCTGCCGAGGCAGCTCCCCTTTGCATACCTGACGGAAGAAGGCATTTAATTGAGGGAACAGCGTCAAATAAGGCTCAAGCAGCAAGGGGTCAAAGGTGAGGTTAATGCGTATGTAGGCGCCGCTCGCCTGGGGAGGCACCTCTACCCGATGCAATTGAAAAGGCTGGAAGCACACAAAGGTGTTGGGAAGCAGCGAGTAAGTCTGGCGCTCTACGGTAATTTCCCCTTGCCCCTCATAAATATATAGAAATTCCAGTCCGGCGTGGGCATGGAGCATTTTCCAATGGGTTGATGTCGTTTCCGTTCGATGAATATTAAATGCAAGCTGTGCCAAGTTAATCGATTCAATTCGTTTCATAGCTGTCACCACACATTATAATTAATCACATTACAGCTACATTTTATCACAACCAATCGTTATTCTATATAGATATACTGAAATAGCAGGCAACAAAAAACCTACATTGGAGGTCTTTAATTCATGCTATGGACACAAGCGATTGCAGCTACCCTGGAAGTGACAAAAGCGAACGTGGCCCGATTCGGCGACCAGTTTCCACATGTGAGCAATGGCGATGAGCGATACAGTCTGAATGACAACACAGATTGGACGGACGGCTTCTGGTCGGGCATTCTCTGGCTAAGTTATCAATATACAAATAACTCGCTATTTAGGGATGCAGCCGTGAACACGGTAGACAGCTTCCGTACCCGGATGGATCAGCAGAAGCACCTCGATCATCATGACATTGGCTTTCTCTATTCGCTTTCCTCCAAGGCCCAATGGATGATCGAGCAGGATGAGGACGCGCGCGCACTGACTTTACAGGCAGCGGATGCTTTGATGAAGCGATGGCGCGAACAGATGAACGTTTTCCAAGCTTGGGGACCTAAGGACAATCCGGACAACGGCGGACGCATCATTATCGATTGTTTGATGAATCTTCCCCTGCTTTTCTGGGCCACCGACCAGACAGGGGATGAGACTTACCGCAAGGCAGCGCTGATCCATCTGGAGCAAAGCCATAAATTTCTGGTGCGAGGCGACGATTCTTCCTATCATACGTTTTACTTTGACCAGGAGACAGGCGATGCACTGCGTGGGGGCACTCACCAGGGGTACCGGGATGGATCGACCTGGACGCGTGGGCAAGCATGGGGCATTTATGGCTTCGCTCTTGCTTACAGGCTAACCGGTAAAGTTGATTACTTGGAGACGTCCAAACGAATGACTCGCTACTTCCTTGAACGACTACCTGAGGATCGGGTGTCCTATTGGGATTTTGATGCGCCTGTAGACAGTGAGACCTTCAGGGACAGCTCGGCTACTGCAATTGCGGTATGCGGCATTCTTGAAATGCTTGATCATTTGCCGGAGGATGCGCCTGAGCGCCAGCCGTGGATGGAATCGGTCACTGCGTCGATGCAATCCCTCATTGACAACTATTCGACAAAGGGCAAGCCAGATGCCGAAGGTTTTCTCAAGCATGGTTCCTATTACGTGCGGGGCGGGCTAGCTCCTGATGATTATGTTATCTGGGGGGACTACTTTTATTTAGAAGCGTTAATGCGCTTGGAGAACCGGGCAACAGGCTACTGGTATGAACCGCAACAAAGCGAGCAATAGAATTCAGCAAATATAATGTGAGTCCCTGTTCATGATCTACTACGATCGCGGACAGGGATTTTTCTGTTAACATAGGCAGGGGCTTCGCCGCGAGAGTGGGCGGGACGGTTTATACATACCTACATACCCTATATAGGACGTCTTGTCTTCTCAAGCAAGTATTCAATAATTTAGGTTTTATTTTCCGACATATTCAGGTATAATGATTTTTGTGAGAATGATTATCAATATTTAGGGTGTGGTGAATAGAGAGAGAGAGATAGATAGAGCGCCGTTACATAGAATGAAGGAAATGAGCACTACAGAAAAAGGTGAGTATTACCGGAATGCTGTTGTGGAAAAGTACATTCCGCAGCCTATTTTTATGTTTTGAATTGATAACTAGTCTCATTAGGGATTTGAAATGTTACTTTTGTACAAAAAAATGCGCACGATTATCCATTGTAATAAGGGTATAAACTTAGTTACAATATCATTTGTGAAAATGATAATCAATTTCATATAAAAGGTGGAGCACATGAATCAAAGGGCAAATTCACTCGAACAGGCTGCCAAATCCTCATCTGTTCAATTCCGTTCTCGTCCATGGGCAGCAACATTGATTTTAACGGCCGGCATCGTGGCTCTCGCGCTTGGCATTGGATTGTCGGTTTCATTCGGGGCGGCGGATATCAAGTTTTCAGTTGTTTGGGGAGCGATTTTTAATTTCAATCCCGAATTAACGCAGCATCAAATTATTCAGGAACTTCGCCTGCCGCGTGTTCTCGGCGGTGCGATGGTCGGAGCTTGCTTCGCAGTTGCCGGCGCAATTATGCAAGGGATGACCCGCAACCCGCTGGCTGACTCGGGTTTGCTCGGTTTGAACGCCGGAGCGGGTTTTGTACTGGCACTTTGTTTTGCATTTTTCCCAGGTCTGCCGTTTATGTACCTCATTATGTACTCGTTTCTTGGCGCAGGGTTGGGTGCAGCTCTGGTATTTGGGATTGGCTCGCTTGCCAAGGGCGGTCTGACGCCCGTTCGACTCGTACTTGCTGGTGCGGCGCTCAGCGCGCTCCTCGGCGCACTTACTGAAGGGATTGCATTGTACTTCCGCATCGGCCAGGATTTGGCGTTCTGGTACGCAGGCGGTGTAGCGGGCACCAAGTGGTTTCAGTTGAAGATTATGTTCCCGTGGATCGCGGGTGCCATTGTTGGCGCAATTATTATTTCCCGTTCTATTACAATGCTCAGCCTCGGCGAGGATATTGCCAAAGGGCTTGGCCAGAATATCCGATTGGTTAAATTAGTTGCAACCATTATAGTACTCATACTCGCTGGTGCTGCGGTCGCCGTCGTCGGAGCGGTCGGTTTTGTCGGCCTCATCATCCCTCACTTGACCCGGTACATTGTAGGTGTTGATTATCGCTGGATAATTCCATGCTCGGCCGTCCTGGGCAGTCTGCTGGTCGTTTTCGCCGACTTGGCTGCGAGGATGATCAATCCTCCCTATGAGACGCCGATCGGAGCGCTCATCGCGCTGATCGGGGTGCCTTTCTTCCTGTACTTGGCACGCAAGGAAAGGAGGGAGCTGTAGAATGGAAGCAATTAATGTAACAGCTGGAGAGAAAAGAATTCGGAAACGCGGAATCAAGGTGCTGATTATTCTCGGCGTCCTCATCGTAATCGCTTTTATGATCAGTATGAATACTGGCTACATTCGTCTCTCGCCAATGGACTTGCTGCGCACGCTTTTTGGCATGGGAACCGCCAAGGAGAATTTGATCTTGTTTGATTTCCGGCTGCCAAGGATTGTGATCTCGGTATTGATCGGTGCCGGATTGGCTGTTTCCGGCTGTATTATGCAAGGCATTTCCCGCAATGCGCTGGCAGACCCCGGAATACTCGGTATCAATGCTGGGGCCGGCTTAGTTGTCATGCTGTTCATTTCGTTCTATCCGACGACAGCGGCAGCGCCCGTATTTCTGCTGCCTGTACTGGCATGGGTAGGTGCAGGACTTACAGCAGCTCTTATTTATGGACTTGCGTACAAACGCCATCAGGGCCTTTCGCCGACACGTCTGCTTCTCACCGGGGTTGCGGTAGCAGCGGGCATCAGCGCGGCGATGATTGTGCTGACGCTGCGTCTTAGCCCTGACAAATATCAATTTGTAGCAACGTGGTTGGCAGGAAGCATCTGGGGGACGAACTGGAAGTTTGTGCTCGCACTTCTGCCGTTTATCGTGATTCTGCTGCCCTATGTATTCTATAAAGCACGCGTAATGAACGTACTTAATTTGGGCGAACAAACAGCGAAAGGGCTGGGAGCTCGCGTGTCCAAGGAGCAAATGTATCTGCTTGGAGCCGCAGTCGGACTGGCGGGCTCATGCGTAGCGGTCAGCGGCGGCATCGGTTTTGTCGGTTTGGTAGGACCGCATTTGGCCAGACGGCTTGTCGGACCAAAGCATCAGTTTCTGCTGCCGACAGCTGCGCTGACAGGAGCTTTGCTCGTTATTACTGCCGATACCATCGGCCGCTGGATACTGCAGCCCTCCGAAATTGCGACGGGAATCGTCGTAGCCGTTATTGGTGCGCCATACTTCCTGTATTTGCTGGCGCGCGCCAAATCGTAACAAGAGAGAGAAAGTGAGGATTTTTACATGCTGCGTCGTTTCTTTGCGTATTATCGTCCTTATAAATGGTTGTTCATTATTGATTTTTCTTGCGCAATTATTGCAGCATTGTTCGAACTGGCCTTTCCGCTGGCAGTCAACAAAGTCGTCGACAAGCTTGGCACTGGGGACTGGCAATGGATTCTATGGAGCTGTTTAGGATTATTGGGGATCTATTTGGTCAGCTCCGGCCTTCATTATGTTGTCACCTACTGGGGGCACAAACTGGGCATCAATATCGAATCGGATATGCGCAGTCAGCTTTTCAAACATGTGCAGAAGCTTTCGTTCCGATTTTTCGATAACAATAAGACCGGGCACCTTGTTTCCCGGATGACCAATGATCTGATGGATATCGGGGAAATTGCCCATCACGGACCAGAGGATTTGTTCATTGCGATGATGACGCTGGTTGGAGCGTTTGCACTGATGCTGACCATTAACTGGCAGCTTGCTGTTCTAACGTTCATCATTGTGCCGTTGATGATTTATCTTTCCTTGTTCTTCGGCCGAAAAATGTCGGCGGCATTCAAGCGAATGTTCTCGGATATTGCCGACTACAATGCCCGCGTTGAGAACAATGTTAGCGGAATCCGTGTTGTACAGGCGTTTGCGAATGAGGAACATGAGATTGCACGCTTCTCGGAAAACAATGAGCGCTTCCGGTTAACCAAGCTTGTTGCCTACCGGGTCATGGCGTGGAACTCGTCAATCAGTTTTATTCTGATGAAATCCGTATCATTGTTCGTTCTTGTATGCGGCACCTGGTTCGTCATTAATAAAGATATGACGTATGGCGAATTTATCGCATTCGTCTTGCTGTCCAATGTATTTTTGGGGCCGATTCAACAGATTAACTCGGTTATTGAGACCTATCCGAAAGGGATTGCAGGCTTCAAGCGCTATCTTGAACTGCTGGAAACAGCGCCCGATGTCGCTGATAAGCCGAATGCGAAGACCGTTGATCATGTCAAAGGCGATATTTGCTATTCAAATGTAACGTTTGGCTATGAGAATAAAGATAAGGTGCTGCAAAATATCAATCTCTCCATTCGTGCCGGGGAAACGGTAGCGCTCGTAGGGCCTTCGGGAGCAGGGAAAACAACGGTCTGTAGTTTGCTCCCGCGTTTCTATGAAGCGGATTCGGGCAGAGTTACGATCGATGGTATCGATATTCAGGATATGAAGCTGGAATCGCTGCGCTCTCATATCGGGATCGTGCAGCAGGATGTTTTCCTGTTCGACGGTTCGATTCGGGAAAATATTTCTTACGGCAAACTTGGAGCAAGCGAGGAAGAAATTTGGGAGGCCGCGCGTCGAGCGCAGCTGGAGGAGCTTATTCTGGAGCAGCCTGAAGGTCTCGATACGTTGATTGGCGAACGCGGGGTCAAGCTGTCAGGTGGTCAGAAGCAGCGGCTGTCCATTGCGCGGATGTTTCTTAAAAACCCGCCGATTCTTATTCTCGATGAAGCGACTTCAGCGCTTGATACGGAGACGGAAGCGGCTATCCAGCAGGCGCTTGCCGAGCTATCTGTCGGCCGTACGACGCTTGTCATCGCTCATCGGCTGGCAACGATCAAAAACGCGGACAGAATTGTGGTTGTCGCTGAGCATGGCGTGGCCGAGCAGGGTGGCCATGATGAACTGCTCGCGGCAGGCGGCGTATACAGCCGTTTGCATCGCGCCCAGTTTGGGGCTTGATTCAAACCTGTTGTCTTACAAATAGAGGCGGAGCTGTAACCGTTCGTATGAGCGGCTTCAGCTCCGCCTGTCTGTTTATCAGGACAGATGGCATCGCGATGGTTATTCTGCATCGTCTGCGCTGCGGGCATTGATCAGGCATTAAGCGGTGTATTGCTATAAACTGCAGACCAGAACCCCGCTGGGTCGCTGTCATCTTCAAAAGGCATGGATTGAAACACCGTCAGCCCCTGCGCAACGTGGAAGGCCGATTCAATGAAGGAGCATCTGTCAAAGTGGAAATTGCTCGTTTCCACAATGATAATGCAGTTTACAAATGTACAGCCAATAAAGTGGAACCCGTCAAAAGAGATCGTTTCATTAACAAACTTTTGGTAGAAAATAGTTTCCATTGCTTCGCTCCTAGTTCGTAGTAACAATCATGAACTTCATCTTAACAGATTTGAGAAGCGATGTTTGTCATATATTGGCTGTCCATTCTAACTTTTTTTCGTCATTATTTCTGTTCCTTTTCAATACCTATTGACATTATTAATTTAAATATTCATAATAACAATATCAAATCGACAATTAAAAAAAGAGCAGGTGATTGGCATGAGCAGCAATGATACCGAAGCGAACTATTCCGCCGGCAACTATCGGACACCTGATGGCGCGCCTGCGGATATCGTCATATTTACGATTACTTCAACGGATAGACAGACCGTCAAGAAATCATTGCCTTCACGCGAACTGCAGGTGCTGTTAATCGAGCGGAAGCAATGGCCGTTCAAGGGACAATGGGCACTGCCTGGAGGGTTTGCACAGGAGGATGAGACGGTTCATGCATCGGCGCGGCGTGAGCTGGAAGAGGAGACAGGGGTCAAGGACGTTCATATTGAGTATTTGAATGTGTACAGCGCACCGGGGCGTGATCCGCGCGGCTGGATTATTTCGCATGCCTACTTTGCGCTTGTGCATGAGAAATACCTCGCTGACCGCAGAGCAGCCGATGATGCGGCGGCAGTGCGCTTGTTTCCGGTCAGCGAGGCGCTTAAGATGGAGCTGGCGTTTGATCACAGCGAAATACTGCGTGACGCGGTAATCAAAGTCAGGGAGAAGATGGAGACGACAACGATTGCCAAGGAGTTTCTGCCGGAGCTCTTTACGATGAGCGAACTTTATCAGGTCATTCAAACCGTCGTGCCGGATTTTGAGGAAAAGAATTTTATCCGCAAAATTACGTCAACCCAGTCGCGCAAAGGCATTATTGAAGAAGCGCGCAATGCTGATGGTGAATTGCTCACTTCCAATAGCTACTCGCAACGCGCTGCACAGCTGTACCGGTTCACCGATTATGTGCCTGTACTTTCGATTTATCGCTAGATGAACTGGCGTATATCGTTACTCAAGGTTGGCGTGTTTGCCGTACATGGTGTCGGAATTAAGCCCTTTGCGCGCCATCAGCTCCATAATTAAAGCGTCATAGAACAGCAGCAGTGTTTGCTCGAATAAGGAGGCCATCGGCTGAACCGTTGCAAAACTGTTGCCAGACTGATCTTTTGGCGCGCCTTGCAATTGAACGATCAGATCGGCAGCCTGACCAATGGAAGCATCCGGCGACAAGGTGACGGTTGCCAGTTTGGCGCCCAGCTTCTTCGCTTTGTGCGCCATGGCTACGAGACTGCCTGTCTCCCCGGAGCCGGAGGCGATGATCAGGAGATCATTCGCGCCGATCCCCGGTGTCGTCGTTTCGCCAACGACGTGAGCGTGGAGCCCCATATGCATCAGGCGCATCGCGAAGGCTTTGCCCATTAATCCGGAACGCCCTGCCCCCGCTACGAAAATATGGCTAGAGCTGACTATAGCTGCCGCAAGCTGCTCCGCTTGTTCCGGTTGAATGGATTGCACAGTGAACTGAAGTTCCTGAACGATTTGCTCCGCGAATGATTTGGCTGAGCTCATCGCGGTTACCCTTGTGCAATGAGCGATTTCATCTCAGCGGCAACGGCTTTTTTGTCTTCCTGGCTGGTGATGCCACCGCCGACGATGATCAGATCAGGCTGGGCCGCGATCACTTCCGGCAGCGTAGCGAGTTTGATGCCGCCTGCAACAGCCGTTTTTGCATTTTTTACAACGCTTTTAATTGTGCGCAGTTCTTCGAACGGACTTTGGCCGGCCGCTTGCAAGTCGTAACCGGTATGCACACAAATATAATCTGCGCCAAGCGCATCAATTTCACGGGCGCGCTGCGCGATATCTTTCACATTAATCATGTCCACGAGAACGGACTTGCCCTGCTTGCGGGCTTCCTCTACTGCGCCTTTAATTGTCGCATCGGTCGTTGCGCCGAGTACTGTAATAATATCAGCGCCTGCTTCGGACGCTTTCATAACTTCATAGCCGCCGGCATCCATTATTTTCAGGTCTGCGAGCACTTGCAGGGAAGGGAAGGCTTCCTTAATCGCTTTGACCGCATGCAGTCCTTCGTTAATGACAACCGGTGTGCCGATTTCAACGATATCAATATATTCCTGTACTTCCCTAACGACTTCGATTGCCTCAGGTATGTTAACCAGGTCCAGCGCTAATTGCAATTTCATTTTAATTTCGCTCCCTTGAATTTGAAGTGTGCTGCTTAACCCCTATCCTATAGCGTTCTGTTGGAATTGAGAAGTACGCACTTATTCGTAAGGTAATCACCTGGAGGTAATTAATACACTATTGGGTGACTGAGTCACCTGCAAGTAAGCTAGTAACCTGGAAGTAACCAGAATGCCTGTAAGCAACCCTAGTCGAGCGGCCGGATTGTTACATTTTCCATCTCCATCGTGTTCATATAGTTTTTTCCCCATTCATACATCAGATCAAGCACAGGGATCAGGCTGACGCCGTAGTCTGTAAGCGAATATTCAACCTTTGGCGGCACAACAGGGTAAACTTCCCGATGAATAATCCGGCCCTCCTCCAGCTCGCGGAGCTGATTGACCAGCATTTTCTGGGTTATATCCGGAATAAGCGATTTCAATTCACTGAATCTTTTCGTGCCTTCCTTGCCCAAATGCCATAATATGATCATTTTCCACTTGCCGCCGATGACGGACAGTGTCAGTTCTTTCTCGCAGTTATAGACGCGGTTGTCTTTTTTGTCGCTCATATTTTTCAGGTCCTTTCATGTTGTATCACCTTGCTTGCAGCAGGTTAACATAATTGTAATTATTGTACACGCTTGCTCGGGAATTGTACATTTTCCGGTCCGTTCGCGCGTTAAAAATAGAGGAAGCATTCTCGGTGAAATTTTGGTATAATCAATTATTAAAATGAACGATAACTGCATGGGGTTTAACCCGAAAGCACGGCGAAAAGAGGTAACGTAATGAACAAGCAATCCATTTATGGATTAACTTTCGAACAGTTGACAGCATGGCTGCAGCAGTATGGACATAAAAAATTCCGGGCATCGCAAGTATGGGATTGGCTATACCGGAAGCGGGTCAGCCGTTTTTCTGATATGGTGGATGTAAACGAGACGTGCTTGCAGGTGTTGGCAGAGCATTATGCGATCGAAACGCTGCAGGAGCATTATAAACAAGAGTCGATGGACGGCACGATCAAGTTTTTGTTCAAACTGCATGACGGCAATCTCATTGAAACGGTTCTGATGCGTCATAAGTTCGGCTTGTCTGTATGTGTCACCACACAAGTCGGCTGCAACATCGGCTGCAGCTTCTGTGCGAGCGGATTGCTGCCCAAGAGCCGGGATCTGTCCGCCGGTGAAATTGTCGAGCAGATTATGAAAGTGCAGCATCATTTGGATCGCGCGGCGAATGACGAGCGGGTGAGCCATGTTGTGGTCATGGGTATCGGCGAGCCCTTCGACAATTACAGCAACCTGGTCGACTTTCTTGAAGTCATCAAGAACCACAAAGGGCTGGCAATCGGCGCAAGGCATATTACGGTTTCTACCAGCGGCCTCGCTGACAAAATTATTGAATTTGCCGACAGCAGCCTTCACGTAAATCTTGCGATTTCATTGCATGCGCCAAACAACGAGCTGCGTACGAAAATTATGAAAATCAACCGGGCAATTCCGATTGAAAAGCTGATGAGCGCGATCGATTACTATTTGGACAAGACAAACCGGCGCATTACACTGGAGTATATCTTGCTCAAAGATGTCAATGACCGCATGGAACATGCCCTTGAGCTTGCCGAGTTGATCGGGGACCGGCGACAGCTTGTCAACGTCAATCTGATTCCCTATAATCCTGTGGACGAACATAGCCAATATCAGCGGACAGAGCAGGAATCGGTGCGAATATTCTTTGATACATTGAAAAAGCAGAGCGTTAGCTGCAGTGTCCGTCTGGAGCATGGCACCGATATTGATGCCGCATGCGGTCAGTTGCGAAGCAAGCAAATTAAAGCAGGTAACTTGAAATCCCAGGTAATAACCCCTATAATATCATGATGATGCTTAGAACAGGAAGCGTAGGCTTCACGGAAAAAAATGAAACGGCTCAGTTTATTTTTAGGAGGATGAAATGGCTAAACAAGAAGTGATGATGGTATGTGTCTATTATGGACCGACAGGAGAGCGATTAATTCAAAGAGGTATTCAATTGTCACAAATGCTGAACGCACCGCTCTTTGTGCTGACGGTCAATACGATCAGAGAAGATGAATACCAGACTGACAAAGAAAAATACTATAATGTATGGAAACGGCTTGCCAAAGAAGCGGGAGCTGAGTTTCTGGCGCCGCAGAGCAAAGGGCGCAAGGCAGCAGAAGTCATTGTCGAGACTGCGAAGGAGAAAGGCGTCACCCAGATGGTCATCGGGCAAACTGCGCAGACGCGCTGGCAGGAAATAACTGGCGGCTCATTTGTCAATGAACTAATTAAACGTATGGGAGCGATTGACCTGCACATTGTGGCTGTTCAGCGTATCCCTGATAAATTAGAAGAAACGCATGAGCGGGGAGTTCGCAACTACCTTGCATTGATTGACGGGAATTATTATATCACCGACCAGCCTGAAGGTGAGAATTCGAAGGAAGGTATTTTCTTCCAGGATCTTCATACCGACTTCGATAATGGACTGTTCAAAGTGAAAATAAATAATGAGTATGAATATTGGCATGTGCGCGAAGGCATGGTAGTCGATTGCCCACTTCCAAAAAAATAACATCAGCCGTGCTGTTGGGAATCGATTCCCGGCAGCACGGTTTCTTTTTCGCTTCATTAATAACAGTGCAGCCTCCTAGCAATATTTCTTTGCTTATTTTGGGCAAATGAGCTAGAATTGAAATTAGAATAATTCTAATCAACTCAGTCGTCCATCATATTAGGCATTGCGATAGATTGGAAAGTGATAATCCCTAGGAGGTGCACATCTACAATGGCCATTGCGGAGCAACTTACCAAGATCAACCGGCAGTTGAAGAACAAGAGCTATAAGCTGACAGCCCAGCGGGAGGCAACAGTTCGGGTGCTGCTCGAGAATGAGAAGGATCATCTTAGCGCTGAGGATGTCTATATGCTTGTGAAAGCTAAATATCCAGAGATTGGCCTGGCAACGGTCTACCGTACGCTGGAGCTGCTCAGCGAGCTGCAAATTGTTGAAAAGATGAATTTCGGCGATGGTGTCGCCCGATTCGACTTGCGCAGGGATGATCATGAACATATGCATCATCATCTGATATGCAGCGAGTGCGGCGCGGTTGAAGAAATTTTGGATGATTGGCTGCCTGAGCTGGAAAGCCGGCTTGAGCGTGAGATGGGCTTTCAAGTAATGGATCATCGGCTGGACTTTATCGGCAAGTTTGCAGACTGCAGCAAAGGTGAATGCAGTCGGACACGCAAGAACGTGTCCTAAAGAAACAGGGGCTCTCCCAAAGTCATCTCCGATGACGAAGGGGGAGCCCCTGTTGCATGCAATAAATATCGCCGCGAGTCAGTTGCGCTCCAGGAACGGAGGCAGGATAGCGTTGTTAATGCTGCTCTTCTAATTGCGGCCCAGTAAATTTGTATCCGAAGCTGCGCACTGTCATAATATATTCCGGGTTTCGCGGGTTTCGCTCAATCTTATCGCGCAGATGGCTGATGTGAACGTCAACGATCCGGGTATTGGCCAAGAAATGATAATCCCAGACACTGCTTAGCAGCTGTTGTCTGCTTAAGGCATTGCCGCGATGTCTGCAGAGGAACAGAAGCAGTTCAAATTCCTTCGGTGTCAGCTCAATTGGCGCTCCGTCAACGACGACTTCACGCTGGTCGACATGCACTGACAAACGGCCGATTGCATAGACATCCCCCTTGTTGCTGGCCGGCAGCGCCTGGGTTCGCCGGAGCACAGCCTGAATTCTGGAATTGAGCTCTTGTGGACTGAATGGCTTGCTTAAATAGTCGTCTGCTCCATTATCGAGTCCGGCGATCCGGTCGGTCACATCATGCAGCGCCGTCAGAATAATGATAGGAACGGCATTCTCCTGACGGCGCAGTTCCCGGCAAACTTGAAGCCCATCCATCTTGGGAAGCATTAGATCAAGTATAATTAAATCAGGACGAAATGTTTTCAATACATCGAATACGGCTTCTCCGTCATATATGCAATGCACTTCATAGCCAATGAGCTTCAAATTAAATTCGATCAGCCGGGAAATAGCCGGTTCATCTTCGACGACCAAAATTTTAGTGTTCATTATTTTTCTCCTTTGCATGCGAGGTTAACTTCATTATGACTGAGGTTGTTACGCGTTAAATTATGTGATCGTTAACACAGTGTAAAAAAATTGCAAGAGTCAAGGAAAATTTATGAAAATAACCGGTCTATGCGTTAATTTTAAGATAATGTATTGATAAAAATACTTTATATCCTATATAATTGGAGAAGTCGTGTAGAAGAAAATTTATCCATTATGAGATGCAATGATGTTTTGTCCGTATCTGGGCACTTGGACAAACCGGAGCAAGTAGTGCAACCGACCATTTTTATTCGTGGACGGTTTTTTTGCATTTCGGACGATAATGGACAAGCTTGGATGAATTAGCGCAAACGGTTTCGCTGCCGAAGACGGCGCGGCTACTAAGGAGGCTACGGTATTGGGTATGGAGCATGATCACGGCACATATAACAGTTGGCTCGTCATATTATCGTATATTATTGCGGCAGCAGCATCCTATTCGGCATTTGATCTGGCGGGCAGAATTCGGATGACCCGCGGCAAGGCAAGGCTGTTCTGGCTGTGCAGCGGCGCCATTTCCATGGGGCTCGGCATATGGTCGATGCATTTTGTTGGCATGCTTGCTTATTCGCTGTCTTCACCGGTTTCGTATCAGGTGGATCTCGTGCTTCTGTCCGTGCTGCTAGCTGTGGCCGTATCGGCGATTGCCTTGATGCTCGTGAGCAGGGAGGAGATGCGTGGACGCCATCTGCTGGCTGGCGGATTATTGATGGCAGCCGGAATTGCGGGCATGCATTATGTCGGAATGGCTGCAATGATGATTAAAGTTTCCTATGATGCAGGGATGGTGGCGGTATCGATTATTGTGGCAGCAGGAGCATCACTTGCCGCACTGTTTCTGCTATACCGCTTCAGGCTCATGAAATCAGGGCCGGCATTTCTATATAAGCTGGGCAGTGGACTATTGATGGGTGGTGCGATTGCAGGCATGCATTATATCGGAATGGCAGCCGCACAGTTTCACGCACCGATGGATCATCACAATTCAGGCATGGATATGGATCAGGGGTTGCTTGCTTATCTTATTACGGCAGGCACATTGGTCATGATTAGCTTCACGCTATTCGGGGTGTTCGTTAACAAGCGCCTGTCGCAAAAAGATCATACGATTGAAGAAAATGAACGATGGTACCGCTCACTTTATGATAATCATTCGGATGGCATTATTTCTGTCGGCAAGGATGGAACCATTATCGGCTTTAACCCGGCAGCGTCAAAAATGATTGGCCTGGAGAGAACAAATGATATTCACCAGCCGGTTTCGCAGCTGTCGAATATGGTCAACGGGGCAGCGTCCGATCAGAAACACACCTTTCAATTGCAGTCGCTGGCTAAGCAAACAATAAGCTATGAAACGACTTTTTTGGCCCGCGATGGCAGTCAGATGGAACTGAATGTCATTCAAGTGCCAGTTGAAATTGACGGCCGCCTGGCCGGCAACCATCTTCTTGTTAAAGATATTACGGTTGAAATGCGGGCGAAGGAACAAATTCATCATTTAGCCTATCACGATGAATTAACCGGACTTCCCAATCGCCGCCACTTCAACAAACGCCTGCAGGAAAAAATTCAGCAGAGCAATGGCAGTGATGACTCCTTTGCCGTCTTTGTACTTGATGTTGACCGGTTCAAAATGATTAATGATTCGCTTGGTCACAGCTATGGAGACCAGTTTCTGCGTGAAGTAGGGGAACGAATCCAGGACAGTATCGCAGCGTATGATGTCATGATCTCACGTATGGGCGGCGACGAGTTTACCTTAATATGCGAACAATCTTACACCATAGAGGAATTGAATGAACTTGCGAGCAGTATCATCAAGACGGTTCATCAGCCATTCCATATTAATGAAAGTGATTTCTATGTAACGGCAAGCATTGGTATTGCGCTCTATCCAGATCATGGAGCAGAAGCAGGGCAACTGCTTAGACACGCAGATACAGCCATGTATGAAGTGAAGAAAAACGGCAAGAACGGCTGGAAGTTTTTCACCAATGAGCTTGACAATGTGCTGCTTGAAAAACTGGAGCTGGAAAGCGATCTGCGCAAGGCTGTCAGGCGCAATGAACTGCTGCTCCATTATCAACCGCAGATCAGAACAGGCGATCACCGGATGATTGGCATCGAGGCGCTTGTACGCTGGCAGCATCCTACCAAAGGCATGTTGTCTCCAGGGAAATTTATTGCGCTTGCAGAGGAAATTGGTCTAATCTATGATATCGGGACATGGGTGCTGCGGGAAGCGTGCAGACAGATGAAACAGTGGCATCTCGCGGGAGGACCGCTTATTCCGATTTCCGTTAATTTGTCAGCAGCGCAGTTTCATCAGGAAAATCTCGTGATATATATTACGAAAATACTTGAGGAAACCGGGCTTTCTCCAGAATACCTGGAACTGGAAATAACCGAAAGCATGATGATGGACCCTTCCGTTTCCGCTGCGATCTTGAAAGAATTGAATCAAATCGGCATTCGAATCAGTCTGGACGATTTTGGGACCGGCTACAGTTCGCTTAGTTACTTGAAGTTATTTTCGATTAATAAACTGAAGATTGACCGTTCTTTTATTACCGATATTACGATGAATGAGGATGACAAAGCTATCGTGGCTACCATTATCGCCATGGCCCAGCATCTAAAAATGGAAGTTATTGCGGAAGGAATTGAAACGAAGGACCAGCTCGATATTTTGACGGCCAATGACTGCAAGGAAATTCAGGGCTTCTACTTCAGCCGACCGCTCTCGGCCAATGACGTTGAAGACGCCTTCTTCGTGCCTTTGCGTCAACAATCCATTACCTTGTTATGAACGGGTTATTCAGTATGACCGCTGTCGGCGATCATGCAGATGTATACTGTAATGAGAGTGGACTTGCCCAGTGTGCCCAGATGATTTATCATGACAAGGTATGGGCTTCGACGGGGGAGTATATTCTGCAAGCCAATGTTGTTGTATGCAAGGAAACCAAGATGGGCAAAGGAGCCAAGCAGCAATGAAATTCAGACCATGTATCGATCTTCATAACGGGAAGGTAAAGCAGATTGTTGGAGAGACGCTGACCGGAAACAACAGCGATGTTGTGGAAAATTTCGTTTCCGAGTATGACTCCGCTTACTACGCAGCGATGTTTAAACGTGACGGACTGCTCGGGGGCCATGTTATTATGCTGGGACCAGGCAATGAGGAGGCAGCGCTGGCGGCGCTGGCCGAATATCCTGGGGGGCTGCAGATTGGCGGCGGAATCCATGCTGGCAATGCGGCTGCTTATTTGGAGCGCGGCGCGTCCCATGTCATTGTCACTTCATATATTTTCCGTGATGGCCAGCTGAATATGGACAATTTGCGCAGCATCGTTGCTGAGGTTGGCAAAGAGCGGCTCGTTATTGATTTAAGCTGCAAAGCCCGTGATGGCAAGTGGTACGTTGTAACCGACCAGTGGACGAAATTCAGTGATTTCGAGCTGACGGAACACAATATTAAGGAGCTGGAAAACTACTGCGCAGAGTTTCTCATTCACGCTGTGGATGTGGAAGGGAAGCGATCCGGGATTCTGGAAAGTCTCGTAACACTGCTCGCTGACTGGACAACAGTTCCGACGACATATGCTGGCGGTGCCCGTTCTTTGGAGGATTTGGCGTTGTTCCGGCAGTTGACGCAGGGGAAACTGGACATTACGATCGGCAGCGCGCTTGATATTTTTGGTGGCAATTTGTCTTATCAGGAAGTGGTTGCGAGCGCAAGCGGTGGACAAAATATTTGACATTTGCGAAAAAAGCGATATAATAAAATTAATCGAATAGTTCTTCTTTGTAGAAGGGGAGTAGCTACCACAATAAAGTCGTCAATTCGGGTTAACCATACCCCGGCTTTATTGGCAACGTCATCGTTGTAAGCAAGACCTTTGCCAAGAAAATGGTAAACGGTATTGCGAACCTTCAATATTTTAAATTTCGCGACCTTTACCATTTATTGGTAAGGGTCTTTTTTATGGTATTATTTCGATGCTTTTCGGGAGACAAAAAAAATGAGAGGAGGAGAACATCATCGACCTTTTTTCTGTGGAATGGTTTTCTGCACTGTTAAGTATTCTAATTATTGATTTGGTGCTCGCAGGCGACAATGCAATTGTCATCGGATTAGCGGCTAGGCGGGTTCCCGCGCAATATCATAAGCTGGTTATTGGATTTGGGACACTAGGCGCGATTGTTATTCGGATCGTTGCTACGCTTGCTGTTGCATGGCTGCTTGCCGTTCCTGGTCTTCACTTGGTAGGAGGCATCCTGTTGATCTGGATTGCCTACAAACTGCTTCAAGGGGAGAAGGAGCATAATATCGCCGCCAAAAACTCTGTCATGGCCGCAATTATGACCATTATTGTTGCCGATACAGCGATGAGTCTGGATAATGTGCTGGCAGTAGCAGGCGCAGCGCACGGTGACTTTACATTGGTTGTAATCGGGCTTGTCGTGAGCATTCCGATTGTGGTGCTGGGCAGCACGGTCATCCTTAAGCTGACAAAGCGGTTTCCGGCTATTATTACGATCGGAGCAGCCGTGCTTGCTTACACCTCTGCTAATATGATTACTAATGAACCGTTCATGGAAAAACTGTTTAGCAACGGTCTGATGCACTGGGCCTTTATCATTATCGTGGTTGTAGCGGTAATCTGGTTCGGCAAATTCAGACATAAAGCTTCTGAAAAGTCTCATGAACATATAGAAAGCGCCAGCTAGACGAGGCATCATCGTGAAAAAGCCGCTCTTGCTTCCCTCCGGATGGAGGGAGCAGGGGCGGCTTTTTGGTGCTTCTTCTATCTCATGTGCTACGAATTTGTCATTGGCAAGTGCGGACGATCGGTTGACGTTTAGGCTTGCTGTGATTTGCCACGCAGCAGTATGGTCAGGCTCACCAGTGTTACGAAGATGGTCGCGCCCATGTCGGACAGGATGGCGAACCACAGTGTCAGCCAGCCTGGAATCGTCAGCAGCAGCGCGATGGCTTTCAATCCGAGCGAGACCGAGATGTTGAAGCGAATGATCCGGTTCACCCGCTTGGACAGCGCGATCGCTTCCGGCAGCTTGCCGAGGTGATCCTGCATCAGCACGATGTCGGCTGTCTCGATCGCGCTGTCCGTTCCTTTGCCCATTGCGATACCGAGACTGGCAGCGGCCAGTGCAGGCGCATCGTTAATGCCGTCGCCGACCATTGCAACTTGACCGGTCTGTGCCAATTCACTAATCTTCTTCACCTTGTCCTCAGGGAGCAATCCGGCATGAAAACTGCTTACTCCAACTTCAGCAGCGACTTTGACCGCTGAGGCCTGGTGATCGCCGGTGAGCATGACTGTGTTTGCAATGCCGCTGCGGTGAAGCGCTGCGACGACTTGCTTGCTCTCTGGGCGAAGTTCGTCCGTAATCCCGAATATCCCCAATACATGTTCCTCATCTGCTGCGATAACAAGCGTATAGCCTGCCGTTTTCAAACGGTTAATATCGTTGCGGACTTCAGCGGTTAACGAAAGGTGATGCATATTTTTTTCATTTCCGAGCCAATATTGACGACCTTCAATGAATGCGGTCATCCCTTGACCGGCAATATTCTGAACTTGCTCCGCCTCGGGAAGCGCAATTGCTTTGGCGTTGATTTCTTTCATTACCGCTGCGGCAATGGGATGGGAAGACGTCTTTTCAATTGCTCCCGCAATCCGATGGAATTGCTGCTCGTGATAGACAACGGTCTGTTCTACGTAAGGTTTGCCTTTGGTTAAAGTGCCTGTTTTGTCAAAGGCGAGTGCTGTAATTTTGCCTAACTGCTCAAGGTGAACCCCGCCTTTAACAAGGATGCCATTGCGCGCATTCCGGGCAATACCGGCAATAATGGCGATGGGCGAGGACAGAATCAGGGCGCAGGGACATCCGACAATCAATACAGCCAAACCTTGATACAGCCATTTGGACCAGTCGCCGTCAAGCAGCAGCGGCGGAACAATGACGACAAGCAGCGCGACAATAATAATAAATGGGGTGTAATATTTCGAAAAACGGTTAATAAACAATTCCGTAGGTGTTTTCGTTTCCTGTGCCTCTTCGACCAAATGCAATATTTTCGCCAATGAAGAGTCTTCATAAGGTTTTTCAATTTGAAGCTGCAATACGCCTTCGTTGTTGATGCTGCCGCCAAAAACCGCCTCGCCGACATGCTTCTCGACAGGGAGCGCTTCGCCGGTAATTGCCGCCTCATTGACAGAACTGCTGCCCTTCAGCACCCGCCCGTCAGAAGGAATTTTCTCACCGGGTTTAACGAGCACAATATCATTGATTTTCAATGAAGCAATCGGCACGATCGTTTCATTGCCGTGTTCAAGACGCACGGCTTCTTTGGGCGCAACTTGCAGCAGTGACTCCATCGAGCGGCGCGCCTTCTCCATGCCGAGCCCTTCGAGCAGCTCATTGAGACCGAACAGGATCGCAACCAGCGCGGCTTCCACCCATTCCCCGATTGCAAAGGCGCCGACTAAGGCGATGGTCATCAAGGTATCGATTGTGAAGCGGAAACGAAGCAGGTTTCTAAGCCCCCGCATGAAAGTAGGGTACCCGCTAATGGCTGCCGCGACAATGTACATGGCAATCATCAGCGTTTCGTTCAGGCTGTTTTTAAATAGCAGCGCAGCTCCGAAAATAAGCGCGGACATAATTAGCAGTACAATGGTTTTTTTGCCGCTGCCGTGCTCGTGGCTATGATCATGTCCGTGTCCGTGATCGTGATCCTCATCATGCGTATGCGTGTGCTCATGCTTATGATTGCCAGTGTGCTCGTGAGCATGGTCATGTGTGTTGCCGCTAGCGTGCTTGCTGTCGTGAGCGTGCGTATGCTCATGTCCATCACAGCATGAGCCGCCTTGCTGTGTGCTGCATTGTGTAGAAGGTGCTTGCTGTTCGGCAGCTGCCCCCGGTTGAACGCGGCCTGGAAGCAGGTAAGCTCCGTCGGATTTCAAAATGCGCTTCACCTTGTCTATAGAAATGCGCGGATCCATTGTAAGTTTGCCTGAGTTAAAGCTCAACTTGGCAGCTTCGCCGTACTCCAGCTTCTGAATTTGTTCTTCCATTTCTCGGGCACAGTTGCCGCAAGATAATCCTTTAACACGATATTCATTCATCTGTCACACCATCTTTCGAACTAAATATGAGTATGTATTCATATGTTAATATGATTTGTTTTCTTTGTCAATCAATTATGGACAAAATAGCTAATAAATAGTCAAGATCGTGAATGTAAAACGCTTTCAAAATTGCGCTACAATATACCTATCAAAGCATAAAAGGAGAGAGGCACAATGACAGCAAGACAGCTTGTAAAGGATTGGCCCTCAATCAAGGTGAAAGCGCAAACGGTGCCATGGGCGAAACATATTGTTGAACAATTCAAGCCTGCTACAGATTGGTGGGTGGCGCATTATGAGGATGATCCCGCACGAGTGGCAGGCTGGGGCCATCACTACTTTTGCGACAAATGTTTTGCCGAGCTGGTATTTGATCCCGTAATGCCAACCGAGCACAAATGCAGCAGCTGTGGCGAATTGCGCAGTGATGAAGAAGTAAATGATGCATGGTGTTACATTTACCGCAGCAATGTGAGCTCACAGATGTTCAATGCAGCGGTGCTTTACCATTTGTATGGAGATGAGGACTACCTTGCCTTTATCCGGAAAGTGCTCGCTTTTTATTGTGACCATTATGGGACTTTCAAGGTTCGGACGCCGCCAGGGCAAGAGGGCATGTTCAGCGGCACCGATTTGACGGACGCTGTTGGCGTCATCTGGATGCTCAACGGGTTGGAGCTTATTAAGGAGCATTTGTCGGCTGAGGAACTGGACATGTATAAACAGCGTTTTTTTCTGCCGGAAGCCGCATTTCTGATCGAGAAAGTGGGTTGTACGCCGAATATTATATGCTGGATGAAAGCGGCAGCTGGCATGATCGGCCTGTTCTTCAATGAGCGAGTTTGGTGCGAGCGCGCAGCAGAAGGCGAATACGGCATTAAGAAAAAGCTGGCTGACGGTCTGCTACCCGAAGGTATATGGTATGAAGGCTCCTTCCACTACCACTTCTATTGTGCGGAAGGCATGACTTATTATTTGGCCTTTTGCAAAATCTATGACTATTCTTTTCCGCAAATGGAGGAAGGCTTGCTTGCGATGTACCGCTATCCCGTGCGCTTTTCGTTTCCTAACGGACGCTTCCCGAGCCCTAATGACGGCTGGCCGCTGCTAGGCTTCAGCAACTATGCTCATCAGTATGAATGGATGCGCAATGTATATGATGAAGCGCCGTTCCGTTATGCGCTGGCCCAGTGCTATACGGACCGGGAGGAGCAAGCAATGAAAGATGCGATGAGCACGAACAGTGGGGGCGTGCCCCGTCTGTTGTTCGGCCGGGATTGGCGGCTGGAATGGGAACGGGAGACCACAGAAGACAGTCCGTATCCGAATACGACCGCGCAGCTGGATAAAGACATCTATTTTACGATGCTTAAAAATGATACCGCTGCTGTTTTTATGAAATACGGTTTTGTCCTTCGCGGCCACTCGCACGCCGATGTGATGAACATTGAAATTTACCTGAAAGATGAGATTGTATCGCGGGACATTTCCAACAGCGGATACGGTTCGGATCTGTTTCGAGAATGGCAGCGCAAGACGATCGCGCATAACTCCATCATGGTGGATGGCCAAAACCAGCCAAACCGGCCGCGAGGCGAATTGATTTCCTTTGATGAAGCGGGCAACCGCTGCCGTGCGGCAGCAGATGAGGTCTATCCTGGTGTGCGTTATATCCGTGATATTCAGCTGTTGGCGAATGGGCTGCAGGATGTATTTGAAGTGGAGACCACTGCGGCTGCGGATGATGCTCAGCACACATTTGATTGGTTCTTTCATTGTTCGGGCGAGTTGCAGCATCGATTGCCGCTGACCAGAGCGGCTCAGCCGGGAGATGCGGACGGCTATCAGTTGATGCAGGAGACCGCTGCCTGTGAAGTCAATGGGGATTGGGAAATGAGCTGGGTGCTGCCGGGGAAAAAAGTAACATTAAAAATGGCAGGCTGTCCAGGCACAACCGTCTATGTATTCAAAGGGTATGAGCACCGGATGGATTGGATGCGTTGGGGGGTTATGGTCAGACGGAGCGGCATTTCAGCACAATTTGCTGCCTCATACCATTTCGAGATATCGGAATAGTTACGAATACCAGTCCTTGTATGCTATAATATGAATTAGGACATACTAGGGTTGGTGGGGTAACGATGGAAAAAACAGAAACGGTAACCGTTGCTGATGCGGTATGCGATGATACGTGCACAGGCAACAATATCGACGTCGCTGGAGTGAAGAAACGTCTCGTAAGCGAGCATACGGCCTCTGAACTGGCTGATCTGTTCAAGGCGCTCGGCGATCCGACACGAGTGAAGCTGATTCACGCCTTGCTGCAGCGCGAGCTGTGTGTACATGACTTAACAGAAGTGCTTGGGATGGGACAATCGGCGGTTTCGCATCAACTTCGTTTTCTGCGCAACTTAAGAATTGTGAAACGGCGCAAAGTAGGCAAGACCGTATATTATTCACTTGATGACGACCACGTAGAACAAGTTTTTGTGCTGACTTTGCAGCATTTGACACACGCCTAACACAAACTGATGCACGACGATGATAGCACTACGAACAAAGCGCTCTGCGCAGCCTCGCATGATCGGGACTGACCCCGCCAATGCGGGGCTTTTTTCGTGCAGCTAAGGGCAGCGTATGTCAATCGTCTGTGAAAATGTCACCTTAACTATGCTATGAAAATGTCACTTGTTGAAATGGAGGCCGCCCTTACCA
>REGQ01000059.1 GCA_004134985.1 Paenibacillaceae bacterium
CAATGTAATTGTCTCCTGTCCCATAGTGACATTATCTCAGAACAGTTATGGGATGACATTATCACAGAAGAACAACATGGGCGTGCTTTACTGAATTGACAGTCAGAGTAGTCAATGTTATTATAAAGAATATTTTTAAGGAGGAGGCTTGTCATCTATGTACTTTCCAGTCGTTTAAGATAAGCTAGCAATGAAAAAGCGGATTTTTCCACGGATCGTGGGCTTTTTTTGAGCTGCTTATTTTACGCGTGAAGGACATAGATCGCGATTTGGATAGTTTTTTTACTATGCCTTTTCGGCGAGTTCTCTCTCGTGATAAATGCAGATCTAAGCCCACATGGTGGATTTGGACCTGTATTTTTTTATTGCCAAAAAACAATAAATGTCAACCCATTCGAAACTTAGATGAAATAAAAAGGAAAAGGAGTTATTAAAATGCGATATATGCACTGGTACTTCTTTATATAATCCTCCCTTCTTAAATCGCAGGCTATCCTGCGAACAGAAAACTGCGATTTC
Organism: Paenibacillaceae bacterium; assembly: GCA_004134985.1. GTDB lineage: Bacteria > Bacillota > Bacilli > Paenibacillales > Paenibacillaceae > Paenibacillus_D. The sequence continues at coordinate 520 of REGQ01000059.1, forward strand.
TGAAGGAGGTTAATATCTTGAATTTATGGATAAAAGCAAAAGATATTTATGTGGAATATATGGGGCGCAATATACTGGATATCGACGAATTGGAATTCTATGATCACGATCGTATCGGTCTGGTAGGTGCAAACGGAGCAGGAAAGAGTACGTTGTTAAAAATATTACTGGGTGAAATTCCTTTGCCGCACGGTAAAATTGTCCGGGAGGCTGATTTTACTTATATCCCACAGTTGGATGATGTCGTCGTAGACGAGGTAAAGGATTACGCTTTAATGGGCAAATTGGGAATTGACCGTATTCATGCGGAGAATATGAGCGGCGGTGAAGAAACACGGCTAAAAATTGCGCAAGCACTGTCTAGTGAGGTGCATGGTATCTTTGCCGATGAACCGACGTGCCACTTAGATCGCGCAGGCATAGACTTTTTAATTAATCAGCTTAAATATTATTCCGGCGCACTGCTCATTATTAGTCATGACCGCTATTTCCTTGATCAGGTCGTCGATAAGATTTGGGAGCTGAAGGATGGAAAGCTGACCGAGTATTGGGGCGGATATTCCGAATACTTGGCGCAAAAGGAACAAGAACGGCAAACTCAAGCTGCACAATATAAGCAGTTTTCTGCTGAACGAGACAGGTTAGAGAAGGCCATCACCGACAAACGGAATCAGGCTCGGAAGATGGATCAAAAAGCGAAGGGAGCTTCAGGAAAAAACAGTACTGAAAGCGGAGGACGTCTCGGTCATCAAAAATCGACGGGCAGCAAACAGAAGAAGCTCCATAATGCCGCTAAAAATATGGAGCATAGAATCGCGGAGCTTGGCGATGTGAAACCGCCCGAAGCGATTCGTTCCGTTCAATTCCGACTAAGCAAAGCACTGGAACTTCACAATCCATTTCCTATCACAGGGAAGGAGCTCCGCAAACAGTTTGGAGGCCAGGTCGTTTTTGAAAATGCGGATTTTCAATTTCCATTAGGCGCCAAGATTGCGATAACAGGTGCAAACGGAACAGGTAAAACGACGCTTTTCAAAATGATACTAGATCGCGAACACGGCATCACCATGTCTCCTAAAGCGGAAATCGGCTACTTTGCTCAAAACGGTTATAAGTTTGACCGTAATCAGGGTGTGATGGAGTTCATATTGGAAAACTCTGATTATCAGATATCTGAGATTCGCGCTGTACTGGCATCTATGGGATTTTCTCATCATGATGTACGCAAAGAGTTATCTGTTTTAAGCGGCGGCGAAATCATTAAATTGCAGCTTGCTAAAATGCTGCTGGGGCGATATAACATCCTCCTCATGGATGAGCCAAGCAACTTCCTTGATCTTCCTGCTGTGGAAGCACTAGAAAATTTGATGAGGAACTACGCGGGTACAATCATATTTATCTCGCACGATGTTCGTTTGTTGGAGAACGTAGCTAATAAAGTATTTGAAATTGAGGATAGAAAGATCATTCAAAGGGCTTAGCGATGTGTGAATAGTGAACAATGAATAAGCTAACCCCCGGTTCCGGCTCAAGAAGCTGGTGCTGTCTATTTCGTGGGTGCTCGTGGGGGGGCTTCTTGCGCTAACGCTTGCCACAGCTCTTAATTGGCTTAAAATGACCCTTTTGCAACTCTAACGCTTGGCACAGCGCTTATTCCCCCCACGGGCGGGTAAAATCGTGCGATTTTCTATAAATAAGGTGGCTCAGTTTCCTTAGAGTAATTATGGGGCTGAATTTCCTCAAATAGCGTCGCTCACCAGCGTTAGAATTGCAGGTGTCAGTATCCGTTCGATCAGGACATTAACCAAATAAAACAGATCAAAACCTACCTAAACTTGGGTCTGACTACCGATCAGGGCTTCATTATATGCCGCTGCACGTTCGGGCTCGCCGCGGCCGCATCAGCCATCATAAATAACTTAAGTGGTTCAGGTGATACCTGCACAACTTAAGTTATTTTACTATCCGAAGGGCGATGGCCCCATGGCACCCCAAGCAACATAAAATAAATCGGGAATGCGCGGAACGTCCCGGTAGCGTTCAGCATGAGGGGCTTCACTTGCCCATTCATACATACGAAACACCATCGCATCTGAAACCCTTTCTCAAGAGCACCTTCAAAAGATGGAATTGAAAACCGGCTTGACTATCACTGAAAAGCAAGATAATATAATCATTAAATTAGTAAATTAGTAAATTAGTAAATTAGTAATTTAGTAAATTGTTAAGAGAAAAGAGGGGGAAAAATGAAAGTACCTACCACGTTAAAGCATAAGCCTGTTGTGGTGTCGGAAAATTATGAGAAGGTTGACGGCCGATTGGCCGGGAATACGGACGCGAAAGGTCTTTCTCTAGGATTGGCCCAGTGGAACGAGCGGGGAAAGGTCGAAATTTCGGCCAAGGTATGGCGATACACGGGAGAAAAGTGGTCCCGGCAATCAGAGGAACTGCCTCTCCATCGCGTGCTTGATTTGTCCATTCTGATTTGCCGGTCTTTGGAGCATTTTCAAGAAGCTTATCGCTATGAGCATTTATATGACCCGCAGCAGCCTGTCATCGACCGGGTTGGCCTGCAAGGGGATGCCATGACCGTGGGCATTTGTATGGACAATGAGAGAATTAATGAAGATATTAAGCTGTTCAGCCAAGCGCTGAGCTACGACGGTGAAATGATCGGCGAACGTTTGAGTACATTATCAAAAATATTAAGGGATTTGGGGTATTAACATGTCGAGAAAGTGGGGAGAAAACCGTTATCACACAAAGTCAGCGAAGAGGAACGGAGCATAAGTGAAGAAATAAAGTGAAATTGGCATCGCGGCCGAATTTACATGAGTTCCCGGCAAAGTTAGTCCGCATTATCGCTCGGTATTTGTAACTTCCCTGAATATTCATTAGCCACGATGAGGAGAGAAACTAGATGGACAAGAATAAGCGCAAGGAACTGCTTGAGGAATTCAAGGAAATTAAGGTCTATATGGGCGTCGCTCAAATCAAGAACAAAGTGAACGGGAAAATCTTCATCGACAGCTATTCCAACTTGAAGAACAAATGGTTCACTCTGCAGATGCAGCTGGATATGGGGAGATTTGCAAATGCCCAGTTGCAGAAGGATTGGAAAGAATTCGGAGCCGATGCGTTCACTTATGAGGTGCTGGAGCAGAAGGAAGCTGGCAAGGTGACGGACATGCGCTGGGAGCTGAAGCGAATTTTGAAGCCGTGGTTCGAGAAACTGCAGCCCTTCGAAGACAGCGGATATAATAAGCCTCCAAGAAATTAAATGAAGATACAATCAACTCGTCAATTGAAAAATTGGCGGGTTTCCATGATTTGTACTCATCTGGATTAGCTTCGCGATTTCGTCTACCCGAAACGGATTTGACTAACGCTGTCATCCAAGATAAGATGAAACCGATGTTTAGTAATTTAGTAAATTGGCAAAAGGAATGAGGGTAAAGATGAAAATACCTACTACGTTAAAACATAAGCCTGTTGTGGTGTCGGAAAATTATGAGAAGGTAGACGGCCGAATGGCCGGGAATACGGATGCAAAAGGTCTTTCCCTGGGATTGGCCCAGTGGAACGATCGAGGAAAGGTTGATATTTCAGCCAAAGTATGGCGATACACGGGAGAAAAATGGTCCAGACAATCAGAGGAGCTGCCTCTCCATCGCGTGCTTGATTTGTCCATTCTGATTTGCCGGTCTTTGGCCCATTTTCGTGAAGCCTATCGATATGAGCAATTGTATGATCCGCAGCAGCCTGTCATCGATCGGGTTGGCCTGCAAGGGGATGCCATGACTGTGGGGATTTGCACGGATAATGAGAGAATTAATGAAGATATTAAGCTGTTCAGCCAAGCGCTGAGCGACGACGATGAAATGATCGGCGAACGTTTGCGCACGTTATCCAAAATATTAAAGGATATGGGATATTAACCGTTGTCCCATCGTTATGTCCACACACGATTATTCTCTCCTGGTGCAACCGATGATCTACTCATCCTGTTGTTCTGAAGGTAATGTTTGGTTCGCTCAATCGTCGCTAAGGATTAACAGCTCAAAGTAGTCTGGATATGTGAGCACTGCATTCCTTCAATTTTTTACTTACACTACGGTCTCTTTTCCGGCTCAACCGTGCGGCAGGGCCGGATATAGCCAATGCTGCGATGACGTTGCCATTATAAAATATTGGTGCAGCAACGCATCGCAAACCCACTTCTGTTTCTTCATCATCAATGGCGTATCCTTGCTGACGTATAACATTTAGATGCTCTTTTAACAAGTGGTTGTCGTCAAAGGTATGTTTTGTTGCTTTATGCTGGGTAAGATACGCAAGCATTTTTCTTAGTTGTTCATCATTCAGATGCGCCAGAATCACTTTTCCAAAGGCACTCAGGTGGGCATAAGCAGAATCGCCTACACGTGTATGGCTACGTATGGCATGATTCCCCTCTACGACTTGCACTGTCATGACTTTCATGCCATGCAAAACTCCAATATAGGCGGTTTCGCCAATTTCCTGGGCGAATTGATGCAGGGACGGAACAACTAGCCAATTAAGTCTAGTGTTCGCAGACGAAGAATGGTGACCCTTTAGATCAGAAGCTTTGTAAGTGTGACCATCTTTTTGAATAAAGCCTGTCTTTTCCAGCGTATAAAGGAGACGAAAGGTTGTCGATTTGTTTAAATGAAACCGGTGCATAATCTCAGTCAATCTCATGGGCTCCCCATGCTGCAAAGCGTCAAGAATGAGCAATCCTTTTTTTAGGGTTGCAACCTCATATGGATCCATTGCTTCACCTCTAAGCATGTAATTAATGTTGTCTCATTACAATAAGTTTATAACAAACTTAACGAAGTAGGAATAAAAAGAGGGCAAGAGCGATATGCCCATCCCTCTCATGTTTAAAATGGCTTTGTTAGCGCACGGCCATTCATTTGCCTTTCAGAAACAGGCGAATGCCCTCAACTGCATAGGCATGATCCAACTCGCCGGTCAATCCTCCGACTGTGACAGAACCGACTACGCCAACACCTTTGACACGGATGGGAATAGAACCGCCTACTGCCTGATAATCTGCAGCGGCAAGCAGAGAGTGTTCTGCATGAGAAGCACCATTTTGGATAAAGCGCTCATCAATGTAGGCAGAACTGCGGTCATAGTGATCGACAATTCGTTTTTTGCGAAACAACCATACGTAGTTTTCTTCCGAAGTGCCATCCATCAGGTGCGTAAACACGGGAACTCGGTTACGTTCAATATGCACGGCCACAGCTACCTTGTTTTCTTGGGCGTATTGCACAATCCGATTACCGATGGCAAGGGCATCTTGATGGCTAAAACTTGTAAATTCCAATTCTTGCTCCAGTAGGTCTAATGCTCTCAAATTCATTTATTCTCTCTCCTCAACAAAAAGATTCTGTTTCTTATCCATTCTGTAGTTTATAGCTGCGAGTAAAAATGCGAATCCAGCCATAATTGCACCGATCCAAGCCGTGTCCATGATATGCAAATGGTCTACTGCAAGCCCACCCAATGTGGAGCCAACTGCTATCCCAATATTAAATGCAGAGATATTTAAAGCAGAAGCGACATCCTTAGCAGAAGGTACCAGCTTTTCTGCAAGCATTAGAATGTAAGCCTGTACGCCCGGAGACATCATAAATGCGAAGAAGCCCATTAATATGAGGGACACAATGGTGAGCGTCTTGTTCGGCAGCAGCCATATTTGGAGCAGCAGAGCAATGCCCTGAAGCAGAAATACGACTCGAAGCGCCTTTACAGGATGTCCATTTGCTAATTTTCCCCCGATAATATTTCCAATTGCCACAGCAACACCGTAAACGAGCAATAGCCAAGAAATAGACGAAGCGGCGTATCCGCTGATCTCTTCAAGGATAGGAGAGATGTACGTAAATAAGACGAAGGTTCCGCCGAAACCCAATACCGTCATTAGCAAAGCCGTGATGATATGGGGATTGGTAATCAAACTTCCAACATCCCTCAAGCTCGGCGAGTGCATCGAACGCGGGACTTTTTCTACGGCTACAAGACTGACCAACAAAGCGATCAGCGCTAATACAGCGACTACGGCAAATGACATCCGCCAACCATATTGCTGTCCGATATAGGTTCCAAGGGGAACACCAAGAATGGTAGCAACGGTTAACCCAGTAAACATAATGGAGATGGCGGTGCCTTTTTTGTTACCCGGGACCATATCTGCGGCCACTGTAGCTGCAACAGCGAAAAATACACCATGAGCAACCGCTGTAATTATTCTAGATAAGAGCAAAATTGAATAGGTAGAAGCTATTGCTGCCATAGCATTCCCGGCAGTAAACACAATCATGAGGAATACCAAATATCCTTTTTTAGGAAATCTCCCGGTCATAACTACGACGATCGGGGTTCCAATAGCAAGGGCCACTGCATACCCAGAAACCAGGGTCCCAGCTTGCGTTACCGATATGCCAAGATCGGTGGCTACCTCTTGCAGAATCCCGACAATAACAAATTCCGTCGTTCCAATGGCAAAGGCACTAAGTGCAAATGACATTAGTGCTATCAAGATTTTTGAATTCATACTTTCACCTCCTTTATGTAGGCTAATAGTAAGTAAGAAATTAAAGAAGTTCAAATAAAGAGAAAAAGTTTCTATAATAGAAACTCTTTCTCTTGAGAAACAATGATAATGCTAGCTTAATAATCGATTCCCGCCCCATACAATGTTGTAATAGAAGCCAAATAGACTTCATGGGTGTTACAGAAGCTGCAATTGCATGATAGCGGAATTGAATAATATAGTGAAAAGTCTTAATTAGGTCAAATTAACCATATTTATACTATGATATTGAAATATTATACAGATACATTATAATGAATATATCAATAATGCTTTTCCAAAGGATGTGATTGCCCAATGTGACAAGGGAGAGGAGAAAAATTTTTTCCGAGAAAATGATTGCGCTTACAAATTATTAATTCAATTTATTAATGGGAGGAAAGAGGAATGAAAGTTAAAAGAACGCTTTTCATGTTACTCGGCATTATTATGTTAACGTCAACGATTAATTTGATGGCATTGGTACCAAAGGCGCAAGCAGCTATTAGTTGGCCATCGGGTCAGGTTCTCCCTTCGTTTCCAGCGCCCGCAGCTACTTTGGATGTGATAGATACGACAACTGAATTCAAGTATCAATCCAATGATCCGCGAATATTGCATTCGACAGGACATTTGGATAGGGATAATTGGATCGTGCGGACAGGCATTGATAATGAAAATGAATTTATGGTATATGGACCTTATGCGACCGACATTCCTGTAGGGATCAACACAGCATTTTTTGAATTGGCTGTCGATAACAATACAGCGAATAACAACGCGATCGTAAGGATTGACGTGAGAGACAATACGAGTGGACAGACATTAGCAGCCAGAGATATTACAAGGATGGAATGGAAGAGCAGTGACTCGAATCAATTGCAAACGTTTAACCTTACCTTTGATAATACTACAGCAGGTAATGCGCTGGAATTCAGAGTATTCTGGTACGGCGGTTCCTTTGTCAGGGTAGGCGCCGTCGGTACGAATCCGAAGGCAATGGAAGATGATGCTGTTCTATTCTCCACTGTTAAAGGCTTGGTTAATAAGACGCAACCTCGAATTTATACCTATGACAATGCTGTGCGGGGGGAAGATGGAAAGTATAATTGGTTGAATACGCTTGGCATAGGGCATACGGATGTAACGGATAACTATAGCCTCATTACCAAATACAGAAGCGAGATAAACGGTATTGTGATTTATGATGATGCAGTCCCGGACACTGTGAACTTAGCTACAACCATCGCTTCGTTGAATGGCGGCATAGTAGCCCCGCCTTCCGTAGTGGAAAAGCTCACATCAGCGCCCTACAACCTGCCTATTCTGAATGACTTGCGTGGGATGTTTACGACGAAAATTCAAGTCTATCAGTACTTGTATAATAACTACTGGTCACAGGTGACTCACAAGGTTATCGTTGGATTGAATCCGACGATCAAGGGATTCCTCCGTGATTATGCCACTGCAGTGGGGGCAGCTACGATATGGCTTGATCCGAGCGTACCCGCAGAAGATACGATATTAAGGCAGTTTCTTGCAGATATGCCCCATGATGGAACCGGAACCTATATGGGGTGGTGGCCGGATGAAGGGGTAGGCGTTACGAGAACATCAGAATATGGGGTAACTACTATAGCCAGCGATTTCTCATCTAACTTGACCGTATTCGGCGGCACATCCAGAGCTGTCAATGTTAAACCGTTGGCCAATAAACCAGCTTTGCAAAATAAAATTTACGTATCGTTGATCTTTAGCGACGGGGATAACCTGCAGTATTTGGAGCATCGTTTTAAAACCTCTAAGTTGTGGGACGCCCCTAATAGAGGGACGATTCCTGTAGGTTGGACGATATCGCCAGCTATGCTCGATGCCATGCCTGGGGTACTGAATTATTTATACGATTCGGCTACGCCCAATGACAACTTTATAGGGGGACCAACCGGAGTCGGCTATACTTATCCTAACTTTTGGACGAATCAGGGATATTTGAATAACTATATAGCGCTCAGTGAAGATTATGCCAAACGGGCAGGGCTGAGAGTGACTACTGTATGGAATGAAATTAACGGAGGGATTAATCCAAATGTGGGAAATAGCTTTGCTACGTATTCGCCCTCTCTCTTAGGATTGACAGGACAACAAGCGGGTGGAGACATTACGCAATATAACAATGTATTGCCTGCTCAAGGGCTTAACGCCACTTATTGTACCTATTATTCCGATATTATTAACAATATCGATTACGCAGTCGGGCAGTGGAACGGGACGGATCCGAAGTTTGTCTCTATTCAGGCACAGCCATGGACGGTGACCTACCAAATGTTCGTTGATGCTGTGAATCATTATAGTAGCAACAGCAACATTGTTTTTGTAACACCGGATAACTACTTTCAACTAATGAGGGAAGAATACAACTTGCCGGTCGATCCGTCTACTGTGCTAGCGACATATGAGGCAGAGGATACGAGTTATGCGACTTCGCCGTTTAATCACGATGTAGGACGCGCTGATGGTGATTCCTGGTCAGCGAATGTCAACCAGGACGGTCCTGGATTCATTTTGTGGGGACCCTATGTTACGTCACTTCCGGCAGGTCCGCTCACGACGACTTTTAAGATCAAGATAGATTCCATTGCCGGAAATAATGATAACGTTATTAGGCTAGATGTGAGAGATGGTTCAACGGGTCAGGATCTGGCATCCTTTGATGTGTATCGAAATCAATTCAAGGCAAATAACAAATATCAAGATTTCAGTTTGAGTTACACCAACGTAGCCGGTCATCCGTTGGAGTTTAGGGTTCGTTACTTGGCTAAGGCGAAAATCAGCATCGATAAGGTGGCAACAACGACCAGAATAGGGAAGTATGAAGCTGAGGGTACTGTCTTGGGGCATGGAACAGGGCGTGCAGTAGGTGACGGTTGGCAGGCTAATCCTGCTCAAGACAGTCAAAATCATATGGTTTATGGACCTTATGATTCGAACGTGCCGATCGGCAATAGAAAAGTTACCTTTGCGATCAAGGTTGACAACAATACGCTTGACAACCAACAAGTAGCGTCTATCGATGTCTGGGATTCTGTTACCAACACGGTCGTAGCATCGCAGAATATTTTAAGGAATCAGTTTACATCTGCCAATCAGTACCAAAATTTCAGTCTGGAATTTGATCAAACGACGATCAACCACCAACTGGAGTACAGGGTCTGGTACAATGATGTTGCAACGGTCACAGTTGATAAGATTACGATCAATTAATTTAGTCACCGATCGGAAGAAGAGATTTTTCAAATATGGGCTGCAAAGCCATCGTTAATGGTTGCCTATGTACTGAACACGCAAGCTAGATTCTCTTTTGAGCTTGCATTTTATGAAGAACGTTGGTTTTAGAAAAATTATATATAATAGGTTGTATATGTCAATGACATAGATTATTCTTAATTTATGGCATTGACATTTTTTTATATGGCAGAGGGAGGTGTTAACTAAGCTAAGTTTGTACTGCTGCTAGCAGTAAGCGTCCATGTCTACAGGATTGTGGTGCAACTATTGCCAGAGGAGGAGTAAAATGATGAGAAAATTCAAACTTTGGATTCTCGTTTCGCTGATTGTGGTGATGTCCGCTTCAGGCACCTTGATAAACTGGGAGGTGGCTTATGCAGAGGATGCTGCACCTGTTACGGTTTACAGGGATGCGCATTATTCCGGAACGGCGCAGAGCTTTGATGTCGGCTTTTATGATGTGAATGTTCTGAAGTCAGGCGTAGGGAATGATACGATTTCTTCAATCCGTATTGCCCCTGGTTATCGGGTGACGCTATATGAAGATGCCATATATTCTGGGAACGGCCATGTGTTGGCGTCGGATACCGAATGGCTCGATAATTTCAATGATGTGACTTCCAGTCTGAAAGTGGAATTGATTGGCGCCTCTACTTTACCGGTCATTGCATACAGAAATCCTTCGTATAGAGGTGTAGAGCAGCAGTTTGACGTGGGAATGTATAACTTGAACGAAATCAATCAAGGTGTTGGTAGTGATAGACTTTCTTCCATGCGCGTAAGACCAGGCTACAAAGTTACATTGTATCAACATCAAAACTTCTCAGGAGCCACCAAGGTCCTGACGGCAGATAACGATTTTATAACCGATTTTGATGATATGATGTCCAGCATGAAGGTTGAACAAATTTCACCAGTAGATTCCACAAGCGTCGCCGTGCCAGGCAATACTTATAGCGATGTATCCAAGCGTCAATTATTGGAAGCGTTTGCACCAAAAATTTGGTTTGCACAAGGCGAGGTGTATTTCCCTTCATCCGTGGAATATACGTTCCCGTATGTTGACCGATACTTGAACCCAAGCTCTGGCAAATATGAATTGAAAACAAAAACACCGCTTGATCCTTACCATCTGAAACTTCCTTATTTCGCTGGAGATTTGGCGAACGCGCCGATCTATGCCTTCTGGGTGGAGAAGGAGTATCAAAATGTGGACCTGGTATACTACCAATTCAGCCCTTATGATCTGGGCAAAACGGTACTTGGAACGGAGGTGGGCGACCACGTAGGGGACTGGGAGCGCGTGACGGTTAGATTGGCCAAGTTTGAAGATAACAACACGCAATATGTAAAACCGGTACAGGTGCTGTACGGGGCCCATTTCTTAGCTACGATCTATTCCTGGGATGAAGTAGATAAGATTGATGGCACGCACCCTGTGGCCTATTCCGCATTTGGGTCGCATGGGATGTGGAAAGATCAGGGCAATCATGTATACAAAGACCTGTTCGTCGTCAAATTGATCGACGTTGCAAACCAGGGAACGGCTTGGGATACTTGGCATAACGTGCAGGCTTTCCAATACTTTCCGAACCAGAAAACAGGCGTAGGGCTGGGGAATCCATTCCCCGACTGGCTGGGTAGGGATTACGAAGATCCGAACAGCGGCGCGATTTATCGCTTTGGCAATCCATCACAAGGAACCTTCTTCGGGCAGCCTTTGCTTGCCGGCGGCCCAGGCGGACCACAACAGAAAACCGCATTGCTTAATGATGTGACGTTGGATTAGGCAGGAAATTAGGCAGGAAGTTTCAATGTGAGCAGGTATGAGTGTTGACCAGAAGCGTTAGTCGAACATGATTTTTGATGGAACTAATGATCGCAGAGATCAAAAAAAGAACCTGATGGTTTTATCAGGTTCTTTTTTATTGCATATAAACAGACACGATGATATAATCAGATCACGACTCATTAAATTTAGATGGACATAATGGTTGTATCTTACACTTTAAGTGTACCATGCCGGTAAACTCTTGTCAAATGGTTTTCTCAATTTAATGAATTGGAGAGATGTTGAATGAGTGCTTTGGTTCTCGGTTTTCAGGAAATGGAGAAAACACAGCTTTTGCTCGTTGGCGGAAAAGGGTTAAATTTAGGGGAATTATCAAACATTGAAGGGATCCAAGTACCAGAAGGCTTTTGTGTTACAACAGTGGGATATCAAAAAGCCATCCAACAAAACGAAACGTATCATGCTTTGTTGGATCGACTAACCATGCTAAAAGTAGAAGATCGAGATCAAATTGGTGAAATCAGCAGGAAGCTTCGCCAAATCTTGATGGAAGTTGAAATTCCTTGCGATGTTGTGAAAGCAGTGACCCACTATCTCTCCCGGTTTGGCGATGAACATGCTTATGCCGTGCGTTCTAGTGCGACTGCTGAAGATTTACCACATGCCTCTTTTGCTGGTCAACAAGACACCTATTTAAATATCATCGGCAAAGAAGCAATCTTGCAGCATATCAGTAAATGTTGGGCTTCCCTGTTTACGGATCGCGCAGTAATCTACCGGATGCAAAATGGATTTGACCACAGTCAAGTTTATTTATCCGTTATCGTGCAAAGGATGGTTTTCCCACATGCTTCAGGGATTTTGTTTACCGCTGATCCGATTACTTCCAACCGAAAGCTGCTATCCATCGATGCCGGTTTTGGACTTGGAGAAGCACTGGTCTCTGGCTTGGTATCTGCCGATTTGTATAAAGTACAGGATGAAGAAATCGTCGATAAGCGGATAGCAGCCAAAACATTGGCTATCTATGGACGAATAGAAGGCGGAACAGAGACGCTGCAGATCGATCCTGATCAGCAAAAGACTCAAACACTTTCGGAACCACAAATTTTGCAGCTGGCACGCATCGGAAGACAGATCGAAACTTATTTTGGTTGCCCGCAAGATATTGAATGGTGTTTGGCCAATGATACATTTTATATTGTCCAGAGCCGGCCAATCACGACTTTATACCCGATTCCTGAAGCGAATGATCAAGAAAATCACGTTTACGTATCTGTCGGTCATCAACAAATGATGACGGATGCCATGAATCCATTGGGATTGGCTTTTTTCCTGTTAACGACTCCTGCTCCCATGCGCAGGGCTGGTGGAAGATTGTTTGTTGATATTACACCTCTTCTGGCTTCAACTGTTAGCAGAGAAAATGTATTAGTTACGCTAGGTCATTCCGATCCGCTCATAAAAGACGCGCTCATGACCATAATAGAGCGAGGGGATTTTATAAAGTCTTTACCCACTGATAAACAAGAACAGCGTCCCAGCAAGAGCAATAAAGGTATGCCCTCCGCGGGTGATCAAGCACAAATCGAAAACGATCCGACCATCGTTTCTCATTTGATTAAGAGGACTCAAACATCGATCGAAGCGTTAAAACAAACCATCCAAACGAAATCAGGATCAGATTTATTTGAATTTATTTTGGAAGATATCCAGCAATTAAGAAAGATTTTATTTGACCCACAAAGCTCGGCCGTGATTATGGCTGCGATGAATGCATCCTCATGGATTAATGAAAAAATGGAGGAGTGGTTAGGCGAAAAAAGTGTAGCTGACACGCTTTCTCAATCTGTGCCGAATAATATTACTTCGGAGATGGGACTGGCGCTGCTCGATGTCGCAGATGTCATTCGCCCTTATCCAGAAGTAATTTCGTATCTGCAACATATCAAAGAGGATAACTTTATGGATGAACTGATTCAGTTGGATGGCGGACAGGAAGCCCAAAAAGCTATCTATGATTATTTGGGCAAATACGGCATGCGATGTGCCGGGGAAATCGATATTACGAAAACGCGTTGGAGTGAAAAACCAACTACGCTTGTCCCCATGATTCTCAGTAACATCAAAAATAGTGAGCCTAATGCCAGCGTTCGGAAATTTGAGCAGGGACGGCAGGAAGCTTTGAAAAAAGAACAACAGTTATTAGATCGACTAAAGCAATTACCGGATGGTGAGCAAAAAGCCAAAGAAACTAAGGGAATGATCGACCTCATCCGAAATTACATGGGCTATCGGGAATATCCAAAGTACGGCATGGTTAGTCGCTACTTCGTTTATAAGCAGGCGATAATGAAAGAAGCCGAACAACTCGTACAAGCGGGCGTTATTTATGAAAAAGAAGAGATATACTATCTCACTTTTGAAGAACTTCACGAAGTCGTTCGCACAAATAAAGTGGATGACCAGCTCATCGGCAAACGAAAGGAGGAGTACAAACGATATGAAAAACTAACCCCTCCACGTGTTATCACGTCTGATGGTGAAATCATTGCAGGGGAGTACAAGCGAGAAAATCTCCCAGTCGAAGCTATTGTAGGTCTGCCTGTGTCTTCCGGAGTTATAGAGGGACGAGCACGTGTCATCTTAAACATGGAAGAGGCTGATCTGGAAGATGGCGATATATTAGTTACCTCATTTACTGACCCTAGCTGGACACCATTGTTTGTATCCATCAAAGGCCTTGTCACCGAAGTGGGTGGACTGATGACCCATGGAGCAGTGATCGCTCGTGAATATGGCTTACCTGCCGTTGTCGGAGTGGAGAATGCTACCAAACGGATTAAAGATGGGCAACGAATTCGCGTGCATGGAACAGAAGGGTATATCGAAATATTGTAATGGCTAAATACGTCATGATAAGAGCCTCTGTTAACGGGTTGAAAGGGGACAGTACCTCAAATTTATGAGGCGACTGTTCCTTTTTCTGTATAATTCAGGAAGATAGTTGAATCGCAGTATAGTGGAATGATGAGCGGCATAGGAGCGTTACCGTATTTCACGCCGAAACGTTACAAATACTTGACAAGAAAACTTGGCAAGTTTATATTTATAGTATGCCAAGCAAACTTGGCAAATACTTAAGGAGGGGTCCTCATTAATAAAGATGAAATTTTGTCCAAAAGCAGAAAAGAAAACAAGGACAAAGATTTATATCAAATAGAAGTTCAGATCCAAGCGGGCAGTATCGGTTCTCTTGTGGCGACAATATTAGCTACTTTCTTATTTGTGACGCAAAGCGTCATTGGCGCTGGGTTTGATTTTGGCTTATATGCCATCATATTTTCTGTATCCGCCGCCGGCTTCATCTACAAAGCAATCCGCATGAAACGCAAACGCGATATTGTACTTTCAATTATTTATACCCTTGCGACACTGACTTTATCAGTTGTCCATATTTTTAAATTGATCACAACTTATGCAAGTATATAGGGTGAGCCGATGGAAGATGAATTGATCCTTAGAAACCATTTGAAAGAAGTCCGAACCGAAAAACATTTGTCACAGGCACAGCTTGCAAAATTAGTCGGCGTTTCTCGAAATACCATTAGTTCCATTGAGACAGGACAATTTAATCCAACAGCAAAACTGGCCTTGATTCTTTGTATTGCTTTGGACAAGAAGTTTGAAGAACTATTTTATTTCTGATTGAATCTGAATGAATTATACATGAGAGGGGTTTTCATATGCTGCAACAACTACAAGAAAATTATTTAAGTTTAATACCAGGTCTAGAGGGAAATTTATTTTTACAATTACTAAGCATCTTTGTTCTTTCTTTAATCCCATTTTTTGAATCCTACGGTGCGATACCATTGGGAATCATTATTTTAGGGTTCCCCGCCATACCGGTCATTTTAACAGCAGCAGTGGGCAACTGGGTATCTGTAATGGCATTTATATGGATTATTAGTAAACTTCGTTCCAAAGTAGTGAAAAATAAGATAAATAAAGAACCAAGTAAACGTGCAATAAAAGCAAGACAATATTTCGAAAAGTATGGTGTTCCAGGCGTCTCTTTAGCAGGTATCTTATTAGCGTTTCACCTTTCAGCTGGTATTGCACTGGCAGCAGGTGCTAAGAAGAGTTATGTAAGTTTATGGATCACAATCTCTATTGCTGTATGGTCTGTTGTTATTGGAGGTTTATTGATGCTTGGCGTAGAACACATTTTCTAATCTTGATCATGCTCAAAAAACAGTATCGATATTACGCTCATAATGAAGAAAGAAGAATACACATAGATGGCATCGGTCTTTTGCAAGAGCAGCAGCACGCCAACACTAGCTAAACCGATCACATTAAATACAAGCGCGTTTAAGGTTATTTTCTTCAACCAAGAACTGATTCCAAAAAATGCAAAACTCAATATGGCATTAATAGGGATGAGCAGTAGTAGATAAATGATAAATAAGAGAAACCAATCGTAACCTAATGAATATTCCTGTGCGTTCATGGCCAGGTTTGCAGCATAGATCGCTTGAACGATTGATAGAAATGGTGTTGTGATAAATAAGTGAAAAAGTAGTTCCTTCTTTGGCATTCGTTCCTCTCTTTCCTAACAATTTGCTGTTGCATATTACCATTATAGTATAATCGGTGGCAGATAAACAGGAATCTCCCCGTGTCAAGCTGCCTCAAGGAGCAGAAGCGAAGATGAAGAGGACTTGCCTGTTGCAGTTAGAAAATGAATAATAAAAGCCGTGATCATTTGATTGCGGCTTTTATTATTTATTTCAGCAGAAGCCCATACCTGCCAGTTAACCCCTTCATATGATACATGGTATCTGCCTAATAGGTGGCAATAGTGTGCATTTATTTAATGATAGGGAGTTGGATATGTGAAATCAATAACGAAACTTACCGGGCGAGTGATCTTTAGGGGAGATCCTGGTTATGAAGCAGCTCGAAAAAACTGGGATCCGCACACCGACAGATTTCCTAAAGTTTTTGTTTTTGCTCAAAGAACAGCCGATGTCGCGAACGCTATAAAATGGGGCCGCAAAAATAATGTGCCCATTCGGCCAAGAAGCGGAAGACACGCCTTGGAAACCAACCTTTCACAGGTTAACGGGGGCATTGTCATCGATGTTAGCGAAATGAAGAAAATCAAGTTGAATAAAAAAAGCAGAACTGCTGTGGTGGAGACAGGCAATCGGGTAGGGAGAATCGTAGATACACTCGCACGGCAAGGATTTATCGCTCCATTCGGTGACAGTCCTACAGTTGGCATCGGCGGTATTACACTTGGCGGGGGGATTGGTCCGCTGCAACGGACGACAGGTCTCATCAGTGATAATCTTCTTGAACTCGAGATGGTTGACGCTAAGGGACGAGTAATCCGGGCAAATAAAAAACACAACTCCGATCTTCTGTGGGCTTCTCGCGGTGGCGGTGGCGGTAACTTCGGCGTATATACGAAATATAAATTCAAAGTACTGCGGGCTCCAGCCCAAGCTACTGTATTTCGAGTTGCCTGGCCGTGGGAGCAGTTCGAAAAAGTCGTAAGGAAATGGCAGCTATGGGCACCTAACGCCAGCACCAAGCTGGGCAGCGAATTAAGCATCGGCCCCAAAAAAGGCGGTAATGTCAGCATGCTTGGGATGTATCTGGGATCTAAAAGGGAAGCGCTCCGCCAATTAGAGCCTATTCTGAGCGTAGGGACACCTACAGAAAAAACAATCCGCTTGCTGCCGTACAGGGAGGCGACGAAGTTTATGCTGGCTCCCGATCCAGTTCTTCCCCAAAAATTCAGCAACCAGTTCTCCAGCGGCTTCGGCAGACATCCATTCCCTGACCGAGCCTATAAAGTCATGCGCGAGTTTCTAGAGAAAGCGGAGGGAGGGACTCCAGCCGGCTTCTTCTTCCTTAACTGGGGTGGTGCCATAAGCCGAATAGCGCCTAGAGACACCGCATTCTACTGGCGTAAAGCACAATATTATGTCGAATGGAACAGCTCATGGGTGAAACCATCACATGCAGCTAGAAATATTGCCTTGACTCGGAACACGAGGAAGAAGCTGCAGCCTTATATCGTCGGCTCTTATATCAACGTGCCAGACCAAGGCATTAAATGTTCTGGTCCAGTCTATTATGGCAAGAACTTTCCGAGGCTGCGCAGAGTGAAAACAAAGTATGACCCGAACAATGTGTTTCATAATCCTCAGAGTATTCCACCCATTTAAAAGAGAGCTAACTAAAGGCGGGCAAAAATCTTAGTTTTAAAACCCATGCTTGGCGTGGATTTTTTCTTTTATGAAAGCCTGTTCTTGTCAAAGGTCAATGACAAGAACAGGCTTCCTTAACGACATCGTTCAACAGGTCAATCTATCGGTTTGTTTGATATATATATTTACATGTATATACACTATAGAGTATATTAAATGCATGAACACATCAGTCATGCAATTAACGTTACTGACTATCGCCGAGCCGAACCGCTTCAACATTGTCGAACTGTTAAAAAAAGGACCGCGATCGGTGGGAGAAATCGTTCAAGCACTGGGCATCAGCCAGCCGCATGTGTCTCGTCATTTGCGCATCTTGGGTGAGGTTGGACTGGTGAAATCCCGTAGCAAGGCACAACAGCGTATATATAGCCTCGAAGCCGGGCCTTTTCAGGAACTGGATCAATGGTTTGATTCTTTCAGCATCCTATGGGAAGAGCGTCTTGACCATTTTGAGGAATACATGCTGGAATACGAGAAGAAGGAGGACCAATGACAGGCATCAACAGCTTTATCGCAAGCTACATGCTGAACTACCAGGCCATCTGAAACGAGCGCTTTGACGCACTTGAAATTTACCTTAAAAGGATGAATGCAGATGAGAAGTAAAACAACCATTCTTAAAAACCTCGAGCGTAGAGAACTCATCGTCGAACGCACTGTTGCCATTGCCGTCAAGCTTGCTTGGGAGGGCTGGACTAAGCCCAAACACATTACACGTTGGTGGGGGCCTAAACGTTGGACGACTACCGTATATGAAATGGATGTAAGGCAAGGCGGCGTTTGGCGATACAGTCTGAAATCGGATGACAACAGTGGTGAAGAAGCCTTTTGCAGAGCCATATATGAGGAAGTGGAGGCACCCCACAAACTGGTTTATACGGACTCTTTTGCTGACAGCAACTGGGATATCGTTTCGGATAGCGAGATGTTCACAACAGTGTTGTTTGAGGAAGGAATTGAAGGTACGCGAATCAGCATCGTGACGCGATTCGCTACTAGCGAACAATTGGACAATGCTGAAGCCCTGGGAATGATTGAAGGATTCACTGATGCGTATGATCGACTTGAAGAATACTTAGAAACGTTAACAGGAGGCGCTATGGATACAGTTATTTCGAAGGACGGAACAAAGATTGCTTATAACAAACAAGGGAATGGTCCTGCGCTCATACTGGTTTCATCAGCTGCTGCGGACCATCAGGATGCTGCACAATTAGCGGAGCAATTGACCGCTCATTTCACAGTCTACAATTACGATCGTCGTGGACGAGGCAACAGTACAGATACAGCAACATACGACGTTGAGCGAGAAATGGAAGATATCGAAGCATTAATTGAAATCGCCGGTGGCCAAGCCAGTCTGTTCGGAAGTTCATCCGGAGCCGTATTGGCACTCGAGACGGCAAACTTGCTGGGCGATCGAGTTACGACGCTCTATCTGTATGAACCACCGTTCATTGTCAATGACAGCCGTGAGCCTGTGCCCGTTGATTATGTACAGCAATTGAATTCACTGACTGAAGCGGGTAAAAGAACGGAAGCCGTTGAATATTTCGCAACCGAGGCTCTCGGCATTCCCGGAGAATATATCGGGTACATGAAGGCTGATCCTTCCTGGAATAAGATGGAGGCCTTGGCGCACACACTCGCGTATGACGGCATGATTATGGGCACCACGCAGTCAGGCAAGCCGCTGCCAACCGACAGATGGGTAGTGAACGCTCCAACGTTGATCATGACAGGGGAAAACAGCGAGCCACTTTTCCATGACGCAGCAAGCGCACTTGTTAAACTTCTGCCTAAGGCCGCCATTCATACGCTGGCAGGCCAAGATCATTCTGCAGTTATATCGGCACCGGAAGTGGTGACAAAGGCTGTCGTCGACTTCGAATTGCAGGGATAGATTTCAGAAGGAGAATGTTCATATGACTGATCTTAAACCGCTGGATCGTTTGGTCGGCACCTGGCATATCAACGACTTAAATGAGGGGGTATGGCGTTACCCCGGAGGGGGAGGATATGAATCGACGATGACGAGAGTTTCGACTATAGGAGGGATCGGAAGTGGCTAAACCGCTAGTCGTTGCAAAACCGGTTACAGTGACCGCTTCCAAATTCGCGCTTGTGTCCGTCTTCTCTGGAACGCTATTCTTTCTGTTGCTTTGTAGTCTCCATCTTCTGGAGCCTGAATTCGATCCGACATGGCGATTTGTCAGTGAATATGCTTTGGGTGGTTTCGGCTGGATGATGCACCTTGCATTCGGATTGTTAGCTGCTGTTCAGATATGTGTCGGCGTGGCGATTTATCCCCAAATCCGAACCATTACAGGATATATCGGGCTCGTCATACTTGGTATAAGTGCAATCGGTGTCTTGATCGCGGCTGTCTTCGTCACCGACCCAATATCGGTTAGCCCGGATAACGCGACATTCAACGGCAAGATGCATTCCATTGGTGCCATGCTTGATTATACGCCTGTCGCCGCTCTTCTGCTCAGCATTTCGCTAACACGCAGCAGCGCCTGGAGGCCCATTAGGATTCAGTTGTTCGCAAGCGCGGGCCTTGCACTTGTAGCTATGGTCGTATTTATTCTTCAAATTCCCCAAGATGGCCGGTTTGGTCCTGAAGTTCTGGCAGGACTGTTTGGACGAATCTTGATCATAGCCGACCTTGTATGGCTTCTGATCGTCGGAATTCATGCAGTAAAGCTTCGCAAGAAAAATTCGTAGAAATTTAAATTTTGCCATGACTGGCTGAGATCTTTTATATAAACCGGCTGCAAATCCCTTGCAGCCGGTTTAAATCTGAAATCGGACAATAGCAATCATAATCATGCCCCGTGAATAACCTCCAGTTGACGCTTTTCATTTTCGCGAGTATACTCTAACTATCGTTTACAAGTGTAAACGATAGTTAGGAAAATGAAAAGAGGCTAAGACTATGAGTGATTCCCCTCACATTACCGATGCTGAACTTAAAGTCATGAAGCTTCTTTGGCAGAAACAACCTTTATCCGCTAATGAGATTGTTTTGAAGCTGACGGAGGAAATGCAGTGGTCTGATCAGACAATTAAAACGTTTCTAAATCGTCTACATAAGAAGAAGGCAATCTTTTTCGAAAAGACTGGCAGGAATTATCTATATTATCCATTGGTGTCGTATGAAGAATACATAAAAACGGAAAACCGCTCCTTTCTTGACAGAGTTTATAACGGTGCCGTAGGCATGCTCTTTGCGAAATTTCTTGAGGAAGAGACGCTCTCAGAGAAAGCTATCGAAGAGCTTCAACAACTGCTAGAAGAGAAGAAAAAATCATGATTGTCTTGGAAACGTTATTCGCTCTTATCTTGAATGCATCGTTGGCAGCGGCGCTAATCGTCTTGCTGCTGCTCTTCATTCGAAAGTGGTTTCATCTGCGCCTCACACCTAGATTCATTCATGTCTTATGGATGCTGGTATTAATTAAATTGCTTGTTCCTGTCGGTCCGTCAAGTTCGATCAGTTTGTTTAATCTAGTGCCGCAAACGATAGTAGATACATGGACAACGTATCCAACCCATTCTGCTCACAGTTCCGGATCCGTGAAGCAAAGCGAGGAAAAAGAGGCGCTTTCCGCTGACACTTCCGAATCCGGCGATGCAACGAAGATAAGCTTGCATCAACGCGCAGAAGAAAAGCTGTCTACCGATGGATCAGCATCCCGCTTTGAGGATTCTGATTCGATGACAGAGAATCTTCTCTCTCATTCCGAAGAGGAAAATCGGGGTTGGACCAATATACTTAACATCGGATTATATATATGGCTCGGAGGCTTAGTATTACTCGGAATTTATTATCTGATAGTGACACTAAGATTCAGAAAACAACTCAGGTGTGCCCGCCAGATCAACGATGAAAAGGTGCTTTCTGTTCTTCATGCATGCAGTGAACGATTGGGCATTAAACCAAACATTCCGGTTTATGAGATTAGCGGTTTTCAGAGCCCTTGGATCTACGGAATGATTAAGCCGCGCATTTATTTGCCGGAGGATATTGTTGCAATCGCTAATTCCCAGCAGTTGACACATGTTCTTGTACACGAGTTGGCACATTACAAACGCAAAGACTTATGGTTCAATTTCTTATGGACGTTAGCAGTATGGCTGCATTGGTTTAATCCTCTGATTTGGGTGGCGTGGCAAAAAATGTCCACTGATAGGGAACTGGCCTGTGATGCGATTGTGCTTGAGGTGCTAGGTGAGCGGGAATCTTCCGCATACGGCATGACACTTCTGATGCTGTCGCGTTTATTTTCTGGAAGTTCTTCTCCACCGGTTAATCTTTCCTATTTTTTTAACAACAAGAGCGAGATGAAACGGAGAGTTACGATGATTGCGAAGTTCAAACAAGGTTCATACAGGCTGTCTGCCATAGCTATATTGTCGATACTAGTCTGGAGTGCAGTTTTGCTTACCAACCCAAATGTCGATTCAAAGGAGAAGAATAGCGTTTCTGCATTTCAGATCGACAGACCGATTCCCACGTTCAAATGGTTTCATAATCTGGACCGAGCTCTCGCTTTTTCAAAGTTTGATTTTAAAGTACCTGACTATCTGCCTGAGGGGTATCGGCTAAAAAACCTGGATTTAAATGAGAATTTCAGCAAAGCCAATAAAGTAGACCTGATTGAATTCGTATCGATCACTTTCGTGTCAAATTTTGGCCAAAAAGACGAGAAAAATTTCGAGATATATGCTTCCAAAGGAAACGGAACCTTGCTTGAGCATAATTTATTGTGGGGAGCTTCGTATTCTCAAGAACCGGCTCGTACTCCTGCCTATCGCCAAAAAGACCTGACATTAGATGCTATAAGAGGTATTGCGTTCACAACTACAAGGTCTAAGTACAAGCAAAAACCTGAAACAGCCAAAAGTTTTGTATGGCAGGAAAACGGCGTAACGTATGCGATCAATTACTATAGCGCTGATCTTTCAGAAGAAGAGCTGGTGAAGGTTGTGCAATCATTTGCTTTGCCGGACCAAGTTCAATATATCGACTATGGGGGTGAGGGCAATTCATACCCTTTGTATGATGATACGGATTTGCAAGAAGCAATAAATACTCTTGGCTTTCCAGTGAAGATCCCGTATACCATCTCAGACTATGGGCTCAAACTTTCGGATTCAGTTTTACTGCAGGCTGGTGATCAGAACACCGGCTTCTCCATTAGACCGGACACTGACACCTTGAGGAATACTTATAGCGTCCCTTTCAATTCATCTATCTATGAAATAAATGACAGCATTGATTTTTATCAGAGCAAAGCACCTATTGTGGATGTTAACAGGTTGGCGTCCTTACGTAAATTGGAGATTAACGGTATCGAAATATCTGCATATGCAGATATGGATCATTTCTACTTGGAGCCTGTTCATTCTGATAACAACAAGTTAAAATTCAAAACCCAAACGTATTACGTCTGGGAGCAAGACGGTATTTATTATACGGCGTTTATCCTTGGGGTGGACACTCACCAGGAGGAAAACCTTAAAGCCTTAGTACTCGCTCCTGCCGAGTAACTGGTTCTTGTTAAATTAAAATGTACGGGGCACCCGATAGGTGCCCTGAAGAATACTGAAAAAGCTCCTTTAGCGGTGATCGAACGCGGTCGGATCGTCCAGCAGCAGTTGTATGCATCGGCAGGTTTGTACCGTTCACTCTGGAGCGAACGCAACCGGGCGAAGAACTGGACATTTAACGGGTTGAAAGGGGACAGGGCCTCAAATTTATGAGGTGGCTGTTCCCTTTTTTTATATAATTCAGGAAGAAAGTTGAATCAAATTTATTTCGCTCAAATCTTACGGGCGGCCGGTGGGACTTGGCCCATGCCGCTGTAGGCTTCTTGCGAGCAGCTGTGTGCGGTGAGGATCTGTTCGACGATGAAGGAGCCATGAAGGCTCATCGAGAGGCTCGGTGCGCATCGTCAGGGTCCGCCACTGTGCGTTCGATCAGCCCTGCTCGCTCCAGCACTTTGAAGTGAATATATGCTACAATACGTGGTCATGGCAAGCTGCTTGGAAAGGGTTTAGCTGTGATAGGGTACCTATCGAAATACAGTGTTACCCTAATGAACGAATACGATTGCTCTGGCAAGAACCTAGAAAAAGATTGACAAATTATCTATGAAGAATATATAGCACAACTTATAAATAATAATAATTACTATTAAGGAGAGGTAGAGAATGACATGAATCGATGCAGTATCCATTGGCGATATTCCCAGTCCAATAAATCGTGATTATTACAAATTAACAGACAGAAGGAGTTAGTGTATTATGAACGGTATTGCAATGAGATGTATGCTGCTGCTGATTGCTGCAGCCATTGTGCTATCAGCTTGCGGCAAACAATCGACTTCGAAGTTAGAGAACAATCCTGCCGATAAATCAGTTGGATCTTCACCGCTATCTACGGAAGCGGCGAAGCCATCGGCACCGACCGGCTCGGAGAAGCAGCGTTTTGAGCCTGTAACAGTCGTGGATGCAACGGGGGAAACCATTGCGTTTACCCATAAAGTTGAAAAGGTGGCATGCATCGTTTCGCAGTGTATTGATGTGTTGGCGGAGCTGGGGATGGAGCCTATCGCAATTGGTGAGAGCGGTGTCCGGGTAATTGCGACACAGCAAGAGTACTACGGGGACAAAGGAAAAAATTTCTCTTCCATCGGAGGAAGCTTTTTTGAGCCGAATCTGGAGGATATTGTAACGGCTGCACCGGATCTTGTCATTGGTCTAAAAGGGGCACATGATGGACTGCGAGAAGGACTGAAGGGCGTGGCTCCCATCTTTTTGACAAATCCTGCTCATTATGAAGAATCGATCGCATTTCTGGAGACGATCGGCAAGCTGACGGGTAAAATGACCGAAGCCGCAGCAGCAAAGAAGCGCTTTTTAGAAAAGTTGGCGCAAGCGAAGGCGAAGTCGCCGAAAAACAAGAAAGCGGTCATTATATTCGGATCGGATGTGAATATTTCGGTCATAACGGCATCCGGACTTGGCGGGTCGGTACTTAAAGAAATTACAATGTATCCTTGGGAGGTCGAAAATGCTGCGGACGATCCTTACGGGGAAGGAGCCGTTCCCTATTCATTAGAGAAACTTCTTGTAGAAAACCCGGATGTCATTTTCGTAGAAAGTTATTCGTATAGCCCTGGAACGCTTTCAGTATCCGAGCAGTTAAAGGCATTACCGATTTGGAGCAAACTGAAGGCGGTGCAGGACAAGCAGGTCCATGAGGTGCGTTCTCCGATCTGGGGGGATGGCAGAGGGACGCGTTCGCTGGGCATTTTGCTGGACGAGTCGATTCATATCCTGTATCCGGACCTGTTCTAGGAGGAAGCATCGGATGTCGAATATAGTGCCTTCCACCGCAGTCGGAAGAAGAACTGTTCTTCTTCCGACTTTTTCTTTGCTAGTTCTGCTTGTCGTCATTTCCGTCTTTGGGATGAAGCTGGGTACCCCCACACTGACTTGGACCAGGCTGGCCAACGTACTGTTCACTAACGCAGGGGAAGAAATTGAACGAATTGTCGTGCTGGAAATCAGGCTTCCCCGATTCGTTTTGGGACTTCTGGTCGGTTCGTTGCTTGGTTCCGCAGGTACACTCATGCAAGGCGCATTGAATAACCGACTGGCTGGTCCAGAGCTGCTTGGCGTATCTGCAGGCGCCTCGTTGTTCATGGCTGCCATAACCGTATTGCATCTTCCGATTTCGTTTCGGTTGCACCCGCTCTTGGCACTAGCGGGCGGATTAGCCGGAGGACTGTTCGTCGTCCTGTCGGCCAGAGGGAGCAAGGGGACGGCAAGTATGCTGTTGATCGGCATGTCTGTAACGGCTATTCTGAATGGGTTGATGATTATCCTGATTGCAATGGGAACGAGCAATGATGTGAATATGCTGTATACGTACTTGCTTGGCTCATTGGCTAATCGGAGCTGGGATCATGTACTCCACATATTGCCTTGGTTTGCTTTGGCGTTTCCTGCGGCATTGCTCTTCTCACGGGCATTAAATGTTCTGCAGCTCGGAGACGAGGCGGCTTCAGGACTTGGTTTGAAAGTCGAACGGATTCGGATCTCCATGCTGATCGTCTGCACCGCTCTTGTCTCGATCACGGTGGCGCAGTGCGGACCGATCGGTTATATTTCTTTGCTCGCTCCGCACCTGACACGGCTGTTGGCGCGTTCGATCGACGCACGTCTCGTGCTTCCCATCTCTGCACTATGCGGAGCGGGCATACTGACAACGGCTGATCTACTGTCACGGCTATTGCTATATCCGATGGAAATACCGGTTGGCATATGGACGACACTTGTTGGAGGAACCGTTTTTCTGCTGTTCTTTCTGCAACGCAAGGGGGGAAACGGGTGACTTTAATTCGGAGAAATAGACTCGCTGCATTTATATGCGGGTTTTGGTTGACATTCGTCGTATTGCTGCTCGTTTTAACTATTTTAGTTGTCCTGCATATTGCGCTAGGCAAAACAATGATGACACCTGAGCAGGTTGTAAAGGCACTGCTGAATCGATCGGATGACGCCGGAATGCGCCACATCGTCTGGAATTTACGGTTGCCACGGGTACTGGTCGCCACCGCTGCTGGTCTGATGCTGGGACTGGCCGGCGCGGTTCTGCAAGTCGTCCTGCGCAATCCGCTGGTAGAACCTGGACTCGTAGGCGCCACCGCGGGCTGTGTGCTGTTTGTCGTGTTGTGGATGCTTTATGCCCCTGTCAGCTACAATACGCCTAAAAACCTTCCGCTCGTCGCACTGATTGGCGGGATCATAACGGTTGCCGCTATCTACTTTCTGAACGGGCACGGTGAGAACGGCAGGGCGCGCCTGGCGTTGACGGGTGTCGTTGCGACCGCGATCATTCAATCGGTTACTTCACTTTTACTGCTAAAGAACCAGCAGGGGCTATCTGCTATTTTCTTGTGGAATTTCGGTTCCTTGAACGGACGGGTTTGGCAGCATTGGAATATCGTCTGGCCCTGGTGCCTCACGCTAATCCCGCTGACTCAGCTATATGCCCGCAAGGCGCGGCTGCTGCAGTTGGAGGATGCCGTTGGCATAGGTCTTGGACTTGCGGTTAACCGAACGCGGCTGACTTTGCTTCTTCTGGCTGCGGCGCTCACCGCGGCCGCGGTTTCGGTCGTAGGAGCGATCGGTTTTATCGGTCTCGTCGGTCCGCATATCGCGGCGTTGCTTGTTGGACGCAACCCGGTGCATCTGTTCCCGACAAGCGCTCTGTTTACTGCTGTGCTGCTTGTTGCGGCCGACTGGGCAGCACAAGGAATAACGTTAAAGCTGCCGTTTCCGGGAATGGAACATCATGTCACTAGTTTGCCCGTAGGGGCGGTAACGACGATTATGGGTGCGCCTTTTTTCCTTTATTTGCTGCGTAAAACACTGGTTAAAAAAAGGTAGCCTATGAGTGAAGCTGGTCTATCTCCTTGAAAGGAGCGCGCCTTACAAAAGTACGATATGCTGAATGTCCCGCAACCGAAAACAAGTAGCTTTTGCGTACCACGTTCAGTCCGTTCTATTCCCGCAGAGGGAGGAGGAACGGAACTAACGTGATCATTGAATCACGGACCGTTCTGAATCCGGTCCGTTGATCCATTGAAAAGTACATAAGGCTACTTGCACCCAGCAAGTGGTCCATTTCTGCGTTCCTAAAGGTTAAGATAGAGCCATAGGGTGAGGGTTATGGCGCGTTAGGCAAGCGGTCTAAGACAAAGGACTTTCGACGTTTGCTTACGCACATCTAGCGCTGCTACTGTTTGTTGGAAGTAACTTTATCAAGAAACTTATCTGCGTCACTATTAAATTTCCAGGAAACCCCAAACTTATCAACCAGCATTCCAAAGCACGAAGACCAAGGAGTATTGGATATCGGCATCAAAACATGGCCATCTACCGATAAATTATTAAAGTATTCTTCCAGTTTTTGTTTATCATCGATGACTAGACTAATCAGTATATTATTTCCCTTCACCAACTCACCTGTTACCACCTTCATTGAAGGCAAAACATCCGACATCATTATTTTCCCGCCTGCGAATTCTATTGAAGACTCCATAATCATATTCAACTCATTTTCTGGCAGTGGACAATTTGGATCTTGTGGGAAATCGCTAAATTTAACTTTTTTTACTTCATTTGAACTTAAAGCCTCCGCATAAAATTCAATCGCTTGTTCTGCAATTCCATCAAAGTTTAAATATGCAATAGCTGACATAAAGCAATACCTCCTTCTTGTGATAAATGTAGTATAATCTATAAAAGGTGACAACTGTATGTCACCATTCTCAGAATAAGTAGCGAAATAAGAGGGGGAAATATGGACAAGGTTGAGAGACTTATATCTATAATAATGATTTTGCTTAAAAAAAATGTCGTTTCAACAAAAGAATTCGCGCAATTATTTAATGTTTCCAAAAGAACGATTCTTCGCGATATGGAAACACTGAGCTTATCAAACATCCCGATCTATTCTATCAATGGCGTTTATGGTGGCTACAGTATTATGGATGAGTACAAGGTTGATAAACGTCTTTTAAGCAGCTCCGACTTAGAGAATATATTAATTGCGCTCAGCGGATTGGAACAGATTCTAATTAGCGAAGAAGTTGAAATTACGATAAAAAAAATAGAAGCGATGGTTAGCTCATTGTCGCTAAGAAGTTCAATTCAACTGTCATTTTATGATTGGGAGGGTCGGTCGGAGATTCTTCAAACCTTGAAGACGTGTCAAGAATCAATATTCAAGAGAAGATTAGTTTCATTTGATTATATAGATAAAAATGGCGCGACGACGAATAGAATTGTCGAGCCATATCAGCTTCATTTTAGCGAAACGAGTTGGTATCTGAAAGGATTCTGTTTACATCGTATGAGATATAGAACGTTTAAATTATCTCGGATCGATAAGCTTAACATGGATGAAAAAACATTTAACCCTAGAGAATATTTATTAGAACAAGAACACGAAGCAAGTTATCAACCGCAACTAGTCGCTATTAAGGCATTGATTTCGCCTAGCATAAAAGATCAATTCATTGAAAGGTACGGTCAAAAGAGTATTGAAAACTATAGTTCTGAATTTTTATTAGCAACCATTTATGTCCCTCAAAACAGTACGGGATTTCAGTTTTTAGCAAGTTTCGGCACAAATCTAAAAATCGTAGAGCCCAAAACATATGTTGAAGACTTTCGAAATTATTTAATTAAAATGATGGATAAATATTCCTAAAAGGGACAATAGGCTTCTTTCTTTTTCGGAAAGTCAGAGGGTACTAAAGCGGCGCTGCCGGCAAGGGGATAACCGTCAACTGCGAGTGATTTCCATATCGCGCAATTCCAATTCCTTTCATGCTAATTGTTATGGGACGGAAAATGAGGCAATACGCATTCTCCTAACTCATGAAGGACTTCGTCGGCCGGACGCTGGCTATCAAAGAGGGCGAAAAAGAGATGGTTTACGCCAATATCTCTATATCTTTTGAGCAAATCTAGTAATTTATTGCGGCCAACCCGATAACCCAGGCGAATCGGCGAAGCTTCCTCATTGGGATCCTCCGCTAAATCGAGATGCATCGGCATGGAGAAAGGGCGAAACGCTGTTTGGTTTTGACGGGCCGCTGACTCACGCCACGCGTTTATAGCTTCTGACTGCCGTACTGGTGTTTGCGGGTAATACATCCATCCGTCGCCGTTCAGTCCAAGCCAATCAAAATCTTGCTGCGCAACCCCGGTTACCATAGTTGGGATTCGCTGCTTCAGTTTCGGCACGAGCGTCGCTTGTTGAATTTGGCCGTAACGGGTGTCGATCGCAGGATAATGCTCATAAAGCGCCTTTTCAAGATAGGACAACGCTTCACGGAACTGGGCTCCCCGACTTGGGTGATCGACACCGAGACCTTGAAAATCGGCACGCCTGTCTCCAGAAGAGATACCCATGATGATCCTTTCGGGAAAGAGAGCTTCGATAGTAGCGACCTCTTTCGCAAGCCTTAACGGATGGTGAAGAGGAAGCACGAGTGCCGATGTCCCGATCGCGATTTTGTTTGTCTGACTGAGCAAGTACGTACCGTAGATCAGAATATCGTAAATTTGACCGACTGCCGGATCCCCGAACTGGGGATCTTCCAATATAACGTCTCTGAGCCATAATGCAGTAAATCCGTAGGCTTCCGCAATCCGCGCTAACTCAACTTGGCCAGCCATCGTCGGTGTCCTCGTACGATAGTTTTCAAGTGGAACGTGGAGTCCAAGCGTTAACTCGCCTTCTTTATACATGCTTTGAAAAGATTG
The DNA here is from genome assembly GCA_004134985.1 of Paenibacillaceae bacterium. Taxonomy (GTDB): domain Bacteria; phylum Bacillota; class Bacilli; order Paenibacillales; family Paenibacillaceae; genus Paenibacillus_D. The sequence continues at coordinate 30,851 of REGQ01000059.1, forward strand.
ATGCTGCTCAAACATGTGAATTCCCCCTTAGTTTATTTCCGTTCCAGCTTGGCAGAGATGCCTGTGAGTAGAATTGCAATGACAACCATAAGGGCACCGATCCATGGCGTATGCACAAGGCCAATGGTGTCGATAACAATTCCGCCCACTATCGAGCCGACAGCGATACCGATGTTAAAAGCCGCAATATTAAGAGCTGAAGCAACGTCGACCGCTGAAGGTACATATTTCTCAGCCAGTTGAACAATATATAACTGAAGACCGGGTACATTCATGAAGGCTAGCAGGCCCATTAGAATGACGCCAATCACGCCAGCGATTTTAAATGGAGCTAGGAATGTTAACAGAATCAAGACGGCGGCTTGCACGATAAACATCCAAAACAGTGCGCGAAGAGGGTTCTTATTGGCCAGTTTCCCGCCTACAGAGTTGCCGAACGCGACCGCGATCCCATAAGCAATCAAGAGAACATTAATGACGCCGTGGCTTAGTCCAGTTACGTCGTGCAGAAGCGGTGTTAAATAAGTGAAAGCTACAAATGTACCGCCATATCCTAATGCTGTAATAAGCAAGCCTAAAAGCAAGCGGCCATTTGTAAGCAGACGAAACATGTCCGAAAATTTGGCCGGCGGAGATTGCTTTAGATTTTTAGGGATGAGTGCGGCGCTGGACACGATAGCAATGACACCCAGTAAGGCAACACCCCAGAAAGTCGCTCTCCACCCGAATGCTTGACCGATAAACGTTCCGAGCGGTACGCCGGTAACGATAGCGATGGTAAGACCGGTGAACATAAGCGCGATGGCGCTACCCTTTTTTTTCGGCGACACTAATTGAACGGCAATGGTTGCTCCGATGGAGAAAAAGACGCCATGGGAAAAGGCCGTGATGAAGCGTGCGACAAGCAAGATTTCAAATGTCGGCGATAGTGCAGCGACTACGTTTCCGACAATGAAAACAACCATCAGCGTCATCAGCAATGATTTGCGGCTCATATGATTGGTGAGCGCGGTCAGGATAGGCGCACCAACAGCGACGCCGATCGCGTAACCTGAAATTAGAAGGCCGGCCAGCGTGATGCCGATATTTAAATCTTCGGCGATAGAGGCAAGCAGACCAACGGGAACAAACTCGGTTGTTCCGATACCGAATGCGCTAATCGCAAGGGCAAGAAGCGCCCATGTGCCTGTTTGGGTCTCCGCCTTGCGTTGAGACGCTGAATTTGCAATAGTTTGATCCATGATTTCCTCCTGGTGTTAATTTATTTTGAACGGGAGCAGCTTTGCTTTCGGTTTATGGTGCTATTATATAACCATAAATACGATATTGATAAGTAAGTACTTTTAAGTGATATAGGAACCAAAAAGTAACTATTACTGATAAGTCCAGCGGTATGCTGTCAAGCCTCTGATTCTGAGAATTGCTGCTTCTTTTTGTTGAAAATGAGTTTTAATAAGAATAATTGCTTACATTTAGTACTATATAGGCTCATCTGTTGAGGCATGCATTTGCGACACATTCGGTTCGAACCGAGAAAATCCCGGTCGATATTGTGAAGACGCTTCTTCACCAAATGACATCTACGTCACTTCTTACTATTCTGCCCCCACCGCTCAACAGGTTTCGGAATCCATTAAATGCTTCATGAAAACTGGATCTCATATGTCGATATTCAAGCATGGATTACTTCGTGAAGCTGTATAAATTGTATGTTTTTTATGCGACCGCGACGCAATATGATAAGGTGAGGAGAGTGAATATTTAAAAATTCCCAAAATTAAAATATATCTGCCTGGATATGAAAAAGAAAAGGCTTCCTTGTTGAAATCTAAGGAGGATATGACAATTGCATCTTCCTATGAGGAATTCCGTGATCTGTAGCTATCACGAAAAAAACGGATCAATATTTAGATATGTAACAGATCTTTCATATATCCGTTTTTTGACCGATACTTCGGATCCTTTATACAAAAATGCAGTGCACATTGATAGTATTGAAGAGCCGCAAATCAAGTTACTTCGAAAAGAATGTGACGATTTGCTTCTGGATTCCCCCTATATTGAGGGAATTAGGGCTGAGTTCGGAGATAAGATTATCCAAGATATGAGAACCCGGAAAACATCGCCAGGGGCCGGTTGTTCCAAAGCCACCTCGGACAATACATCAGATCTACAATATGTGTATAGCCCATGATTACACGGATACATATAATGGATTTACTGTTAGGAAAATGCTTTAGTATGACGAGAGTGCCTCTATGTATCCAAGAGGTGTGTTTGGTAGGCTAATTATTGAAGCTAAATGTAACAAGCCTAAATTTTATGATGCTTCTAAAAAGGAAATTTACTTGGCTGCTCCTACAGGGGGGGAAGAAGTATACGTTTCTTCTACGTTTTGCTGATGCAGATCTGTACAAAGAGGTACAAAAGAGGATTTATGCCAATAAGGAATACAAGATTATCGTTGCAGGAGAATGGAAATCGTCAGGAACCTATAATGTATTTTCAACTACAATGAGCAAAGTGGCATCAATTAATAAGTAGTCCGGAGAATATATCGGGTACATGAAGGAGGCCTTGGCGCACACACTCGCGTATGACGGCATGATTATGGGCACCACGCAGTCAGGCAAGCCGCTGCCAACCGACAGATGGGTAGTGAACGCTCCAACGTTGATCATGACAGGGGAAAACAGCGAGCCACTCTTCCATGACGCTGCAAGTGCTCTTGTTAAACTTCTGACTAAGGCTGCCATTCATACACTGGCAGGCCAAGATCATTCTGCAGTTATATCGGCACCGGAAGTGCTGGCGAAGTGTCATTGGAGCGTTTAGATTTAAAAAGGAGGGCAAGAGGGTGTATGAGCTGTCATCGATACCGGCCACGCTGGACGGAAGTTCTTCACAATAACAAGCTCAAATTCTCCATTACGATCTCGTGGCTTCTTCGTGCTGATGAACTGTGATGCACAGTTGCACAGTGGCAGCCATGTGATAAGATGTGGTCAAGCGCAGCATGGATAGGTTCAGCAGCATTTCTGAATGGACCATCCCTGCTGGATGTGAGCCGCGGCAAGGTATCAATTGGCGGCGTGGATGGGCGTTAGATGGTATCGCTGGAGTTGGCGAAGTAGGTGTCCCGCGTATTTAATGATGTATTCCTATTCAAGTATAAAAAACCACGTTACACGTGGCCCAAAATAAAGAGAAATTAATCAATTTGAGTGATTTTCCATTCTCCTTGTTCGTTTTTTCCAAAATTATAGGTGTATGATCTCTCTTCGTTATTGCTTTGTTCTTTATATTGGACATTAACGTCTACTCTATCTGGATTATCATCAAATTCAACAATGGTGATCTTACCCTGAAAATGCAAGTTATTAAATGGGGGAGCTAGCAAAAAATAATGTTGCTCTGCACTCTCCGCTGTAATAAATCCCTCTGAAAAATTCTCTCTATCCAATTCAACCCAAGCTGCTAGATTTTTTTTAAGTTCCGTAATAATTGGCTTATACGCTACGTTATCAGTATACTCTGAGGTGTCGATAGTTATCTGTTCTGACAATGGTGTTAGTTGGTTATTTTGTTTGGTTTGAGTCACTTCAGGTGTATTTTTATTATTTTGGGCAGAACATCCTACGATAAGAACAAGGGAGAACAGAATAACGAAAACCACATAAGTCTTTTTCATTACTTTCAACCTCCATAACATGAATTCTCTTTCTTTACAGTGGTAATTTCTGATGTTAAGCAATTCAATGACCCAAGGAATAGCTCTCAGTTCATTCTCACGTACAATGATCGCCCTTGATTTCCAGCTCTCATAGAGTTGTACCATTTGCTTTTTGAGTTCGGTTGTAAATGTAAGTCTTTTGTATGTGCTCCTTCATTTAATACTGCATTATACTGTCCTTTATTATCCTATACAACTAAGCGTAGCCATTCCACTAAATAATTACTAAATAGAAACTTTATAGGGAGTCAAAGCGTCTATAACAAAAAATGGAAATAGCGAAAGGAGAATAAATTAGTGAAAAAGAAATTACTGCTTTCGATGATTTGTACACTTTTATTGGGAAGTGCAGCAATGTTTGGAGTTGCATATGCAAGCGGAAAGATCACAATTTTAGTCAATGGAAAAGCCATTTCAAGTGATGCTGCGCCTCGTATGATAAACAATAGAGTCATGGTTCCGATCAGCTTTATATCAAAGGCACTGGGAGCAAACGTGGGTTGGGATCAGAAGACACAAACCGTTAATGTGAGAAACTATGGAATCACACCAAGAGATTTTTTTAAGGAAACTCCAGAAATGGATATGTTCGCAATGGCTGAAATCAATAATACAATTCAGGTGTTTATGACAGGCATAGATACAGGCTTGGAAAGCCTCATTAGTAGAGCTGTGACAAGCGATATAGATGTTAATTTATTCTCGCAAATGCAGAATTTTTCGATGGGACAGAGTTTTCTATCCATGGATATCGCTGATATTCGCACTATAAAAGGTACATCACCGAGGGAATACCAAGTCATTGTAGCAGTAAAAACGTATGATGTTGACAGCAACCTGCTTGAAGAGTTTTGGGATCTTACGGTGGTTTATAATCAGCTTGGAGGAGATAAGACGTCGTATTTGGTAAAGAAATATGACGGCAAGATAAAAAAGGAAATCGTGAACGAACACCGTATGTTTCCGGGATATACATTTAAATTACCCTTCTAATTTAAAGCCATAATGACCTTTATTTATTGTTTGCTGCAGGGCCTTGTGATTCTCGGGCACCTAATATTTTATACGAATTAGTTTTGGTCTGCAATGCGTTTCCCAACAAACACTATACTGCTGCTTTCCCCTTTAAAGTCTGAATCGGAATTTACATAGACGGTTTTGCTTTTACCATCTACCAACTCCTGGGGCCCAAAGAGTAGCTTATAGTAGCCAGTTTGAAACGGTATGTTTTCATCATACGATATCTGATATTGTTAATGCTATTATAAAAGCTGGGTTTACTATTGAAAAAATGGTTGAATCAAAAGAAGAGGATCAAAATAATTCATTATTACAAAAGCTACCTGGAGATCTTGCTATCATTGCTAGAAAATAAAACATTAAAAACTAATGTTATAAAAAGATTTGTAAGGGGTTAAGTGCGATCATGATTTAGGAGTGAGCAGTTCAAAAACTTCTAACAAGAAAGTTATCTATCATGTTCGTCTTGTCCCTTAATGTGAATAGTATTAGTGTATAATTCGGGAACGTTCAATGCAGGTTAGCGGCCGCGGCGAACCCCGACCCGCGCGTGGATCATTCAAAAACACTGCCAACTAGACCGTAATACATCAGGTTGCCGTAAGCAACAATCAATCGGCATCATTGTGTATTTAATCAGTTCTGATAAATATGAGCTGTCACCCAACTTATTATTTGTCGGAGGACAAGAACATTGCTCTTTTCAAATCCACGCCAGGCGTGGATTTTTTATTTTATGAGGGCAAGTTATAGCCCTTAGCCAGAGACAAGAACTTGCCCTCTTAGCCGGAGCAGGCGATTGGAGAGCCCAAGTCATTATTCATTTGTGGTCGCTGTTGGCCTGGACGGCATTTGAACTTGTACAACTGGTTTTTGGGCAGCCGTGTCCCTTTGACGCTTACGGAGGAAGAGATTCGATATAAGCAACGCCATACGGCAAAGCGGATTCATAGCCGTCTCACGCAAGATCTCCCGGCTATTATACTCGTATCCTCTTGTCCAATGTTATGCACAAACCCATGATTTATCCCTTGAAAGCTCTGCTGGTGTTAGACTGTTCGCCAGCCGAAGCTAAGGAAATGATCGATTGAATAAAATAGGGGATTTCATATCCCTTAAATCAACGATTATCCTAAGATCGGTCTGGCCCCCTAATAATGGAGAGTGGTCAGTGAAATAAGCGATATTGCAGCATAGCATTTTATTTCGTTCAATTGCTCGGATTTACACGCTCGGAATGAAACAAAAGAATCCCCTTTACTTTTGAAAGAGGTGGTGGTAATATTGACTTCGATAGTTATAGAACTACAGAAGAGATTCGGGGAGGTGATAATAATGGGCGAACATCAAGACGATATGAGGCAAGCGGTTAAAGTATATAAAGCTTTGGGAGAACCTACCCGACTGAAAATCGCTTTACTGCTCGCGAATGAGAGTAATTTATGCTTCACCGCCATCGGTGAAAAGCTTGAATCGGTTGCTGGCTCGACGCTGTCACATCATCTGAAGCAATTGACGGACTCTGGCTTGATTAATTTCCGTAAAAGCGGATCGTTTATTCATTATAACGTCAATCAAGAAATAGCAAAAAAATTTGCGCCCTATTTGCTGGCGTAATTTTTTTAATCAAGATTTCTACAGATTTAGAACTGTGGAATTCATAGAGGTTTACATTTATATGAATTACAACGAACGAGTCGATTTGAATGCTAATTTAACAGTTTTTTACTAATTGTCCCTATTCCATATAAAAAAAGGAGAGAATCACTATGAGCGGTCAAACAAATATGATGGAGATTGGAATTAGCACATTCCTCCATGCAAATCCCGGAAATGGTGGTGTTTCGCATGCCGTGAGGCTGCGCCAAGCGATAGAAGAGATACAATTGGCAGATCAAGTCGGTCTTGACGTCTATGCCATCGGCGAGCATCATCGCATCGACTACACAAGCTCGTCGCCAGCTGTCATTCTGGCAACTGCTGCTGCTACAACGAAGCGGATCCGGCTCTCAAGCGCAGTGACGGTGCTATCTTCGAATGATCCTGTACGGGTATATCAGGACTTTGCAACGCTGGATGGTCTGTCAAACGGACGAGCGGAGATCATGGCCGGACGGGGTTCGTTCATCGAATCGTTTCCACTATTTGGATATGATCTGAAAGATTACGAGGAATTGTTCGAAGAGAAACTGGAACTGCTGTTGAAGATTCGCGACTCCGAAAAGGTGACCTGGAGCGGGGGACATCGCCCGGCGATTGACAACATGGGCATCTATCCCCGTGCACAACAAGAGCCTTTACCTGTCTGGATCGGCTCAGGCGGCAATCCGGAATCGGCTGTTCGGGCCGGCTTGTTGGGACTTCCAATTGTCTTCTCTATCCTGGGCGGAATGCCGCAGCGATTCGCACCCTTGGTGGAGCTTTATAAGGAAGCTGCAGTGAAAGCAGGTCACGATCCCAATAAGCTGCAAATCGCTACGCATTCGCATGGCTTTATTTCGGATACAACACAAGAGGCAACAGAACGGTATTTCCCAGTCATGGCTGCTCAAATGAACCAGATTGGACGGGAACGATGCTGGGCTCCTTATACACGTGACTCGTACGATGCAGGCCGCGGCCTTCAAGGCGCTCTTTATGTTGGAGACCCCGAATATGTTGCGGAGAAGATCGTACTGCTGCACAAGAACCTGGGCTTGACCCGATTCATGATGTACGTCGATTTCAGTTCGTTGCCGCATCGCGATTTGCTGCGGACGATTGAGCTTCTCGGCACCAAAGTAGCACCGATTGTCCGTAAGGAGCTCGCTCGTCAGATGTCTGGCCGTAACGCTTAAAACATAGGACGGATGTTTGAAACGAGAGGCCCTGATTGGGCCGGGAAATGGCGTTGGTGAAATTAAAAAGTCTTTTTTTAATATTATTATTTCGATAGATCTAGATATGTAGAATTTATAAGGAGAGAAACGAATGAGAAATTCATGGAAAATTTATATCCTTGCCATTATCAGCTTTTTAGTCGGAACTTCGGAATTCGTGATTGCTGGTATTTTGGATATGCTTGCAAGTGATGTTGGGGTGTCCTTAGCAGCGGCCGGACAGTTGATTACGGTCTACTCGCTTGCTTACGCCATCGGTACTCCGATTCTTATCGCACTTACTGCAAGAATGGATCGAAGAAAGCTTATGCTGTCGACTTTGGGATTATTTTTCGTAGGGAACTTGATCACTGTCACAACCACAGGCTACGGCATGCTGATCGGAGCAAGAATTATTTTGGCGATAAGCACGGGGGTGTTTATGGTCGTCGCTTTGACCGTTGCGGCCAAGATATCTCATCCTGAAAGACAGGGCAGTGCTATCGCTAAGGTTCTCTTGGGCTTTAACCTCGCCCTCATTCTCGGGGTGCCGCTCGGCAGGATCATTGCGGGCTCGTATGATTGGAAAATCATCTTCACGGGGATCGGAGCACTTAGCTTGATCGCGATGTTGGTTCTTTTGCTGACGATTCCGAAATCGGAAGGAGAGGCTCCCGTTCCTATTCGGGAACAGCTCGCCTTGTTAAAAAATCCCCGGATCTCTGTCGCGCTTTCCATCGGTTTTTTCTGGATTTTGGGATATATGATTCTGTACACCTATATAACGCCGTTTCTTCTGACCATTACGGGCATGAGCGAACGGATGGTAAGCATCGGGCTGTTTGCATTTGGGCTCGCTAGTCTCCTTGGCTCCCAAGTTGGCGGCTATGGTGTAGATAAATGGGGTATCCCCCGTACGATGATTGGAGGCTTGATCTTTCACTCCGGAATCTTATTTTTACTGGCGGCGTTCTCCCATTCCTCCATGTTCGTTTTACCTTTGCTTATGTTATGGTCGTTTTTCGCTTGGTCAACGGGGCCGGTTCAACAAGTTTATTTAATCGGTTTGGCTCCTCAGGCTTCGGGGATCATCCTGAGTTTGAACAATTCTATCGTGCAGTTGGGCATGGCCGTAGGGGCTGTAATCGGGGGGATCATTGTAGAAGGCATCTCCCTAACAGCAGTCGGTTGGCTTGGTGGAGTTGGCGTCGCAATTGGACTCGTCCCCGCTATTTTTTCTTTATCCATGCGTCGAAGATCCAACATGGTGGAAAAAACGTGAGCGTAACCGATAAACCGGGAGTTTGAAAAGATACCCTCCGATTTTTAGAGACCCAACTTTCTCGGGTCTTTAATATGGAGGGATATTTTTAATTTAGCACCGATAATGACGGAAGTAATTTGGAGAGCAGCCACGCGAGAGCGATACGGACTGGACTCACGCCTCTGGATTCCTTACAGTAATTCATCGGCCGCCCTTCTTAAATTGAGCGTTTTTTTTAATTTCGAATGATATTATCCTGTTGACTGTTGAATACAGTTACAGTAAACTGTACACAATACACTAAACTGTATCGAAAAGAACTTTTTTCGAGCCATCATTACATTAACAAGAATCGGCGCTTTTCTTGAAAAGAAGTACCAGATGGAATATTAAACAGGAGGGATACATTATGAATTTAATTCCATATGTTGTTGAACAATCGGCTAGAGGTGAAAGAGCTTACGATATATATTCGCGGCTTCTTCAAGATCGGATCCTATTTATATCTGGTGAAATTACAGACGAAATGGCAAATAGCATTATCGCGCAGCTTTTATTTTTGGATGCAACAGGCTCAGACAAGGATATAAGTATGTATATCAATTCCCCTGGGGGCTCCATAACAGCTGGAATGGGTATCTATGATACCATGCAGTTAGTAAAAGCTGATGTATCTACCTTATGCGTTGGTTTGGCTGCTTCGATGGGAGCCTTCTTATTGGCAAACGGAGCCAAGGGAAAACGACTTGCCCTGCCTAACTGTGAAATTATGATTCACCAACCTCTCGGTGGAGCACGTGGGCAAGCAAGTGATATTGAAATCAGTGCTAAACGCATTCTGCGGTTACGTGATCATATTAACCAGATATTTGCGCAACAAACAGGTCAACCAATCGAGCGTATAGCAAAGGATACCGATCGAGATAATTTTATGGATGCCCATGAAGCTGTAAACTACGGGCTCATCGATCAAGTCATTCATAAAGCTTAAAAAATATACGACAGGTGACAATTATGGAAAACGAACAAACCCGAGTGGCCGAACGGGTTCGAAGTTTGCCAGATGAAGAGTTGTATTTAACGTAAATATTTACATAATATCAAGTTATAGCTATAATTTAGGGATATTGAACAAACAGCCAAGGGGTGTTTTTTAATTGGAATTTGGACTTTCCCATAAAAAGTTTAACACCAAAAGACAAGGCTCTCTTGTTAGTACAATTACCGGAGTCTTAGAACATCTTTCCTCAATGTATGCGAATATTGGAGAGCCTAGGGACAAAAACGGCATTTGGTCTTTACGAGAAAGCACTTCAACATGCCCTACATGTAACGGCACAGGTACTGTCCTTGGTAATATTGATCCAAGTCGTATGGTCGCAACTGAACTCTCGCTTAAAAAAGGAGCTGTGCTTTTATGGGCGGGTACTAACTGTGGACCTGTTGTAAAGATTAAAGAATTGGCTAAAATGATCGGGATTGACTTTGAAAGGCCACTTGTTGAGCAAGATAAGCAATTTACTGATATTTTACTTTATGGATATGATAAGGAACCTGTAACCTACGTTTACAAGAAAAGAGAACATAAAAACTATTATCGTGGGTGCGTTTTCGATTTGAAATGTATGCGTGATGCAGGAACAACGAGTAAAGGAAACCTTTGGGCGATAAAACTATTCTCCAGACATGATGAGTGCCCAAATTGTACCGAAAGCTTGTTGGAACAGGAACGCTTGGTTATGGGGCATTCCCTTTCAGATGTGTTGCGAATGCCGATCTCAGAATCACTATTAGTTGTCCAGAAATTACGTAATTGTCTCGACAAGCAAGTATTAGATAATTATTGCGAATTGATAAATGATCTGGAATTGCGTCTATCTTATCTAAATAAAATTGGTCTAAAGTCTCTTTCGGCTTTCGATGTTCGCGTCGCACGTTGAAGAGGGAGGTCAAACATGGATTACACTTCACCGATTGAAGCGGCGTTAAAGGTGAAACGGTGGCCTAAAGATACCATAGCGGCGGGTCGTCGTCATAGCGTTGGGCTTAAATCGGACGGCACGGTGGTGGCTGTGGGTGATAATGAATATGGCCAATGCGATGTAAGCGGCTGGTGCGGCATCCAACTGCCCGTCAATTAAGCTATGGAATACTATAGTTTTCTTGCTTTGACTACAAAAGTTACAGGGAGCATCTTTGCTTTTTTTGCAAAATCGCTGTTATCGTCCCGCGCTTGCATAATTTCATCATCCGATTGCTCAATCATTTGCTCAATTACAAATCCCGCTTTTGCCAACGCATTTACATAGGTTGATAGTTTACGGTCTGATAATGTTAGCGCACCTTCACCTTCATCAAGAGATACCGAATACCAAGATTCATCGAAATAACATTTTTTAAAAGCAAGCATATTATTTTCTGCAGCAACACATTTGTGTATAGGGTGAGACCAACTGAAAATAAATACACCGTCTTTTTTAAGATAAGAAGCGATCCGGCAAAAAGTACCCTCAAGGTCGGTGGTCCAGCCTATGGCATAAATCGAATAAACAAAGTCAAAATAATTCACTGGCAGGCCACATTCTTCTTCCATGGGAGAAACGATCAAGTTTGCCGAAAGACCGCATGCCTTCAAATGTTGTGTTGCCTTTTCAATTTGTTTTTCTGAAATATCTACAGCCCATAGTTCAGATGCTTTGCGTTCCCCATGATATTGCAAGGATTGACCGTTTCCACAGCCTATCTCCAGCATCTTTTTCCCTGAAACATTGCCAAAAAGCTGGCATTTTTCTTCTGAGACAAATGCTCCATAAAAAGGAAGCACGATTGCTCCCAAGAAGTCATTTCCTTTTGTATCCCAATAGAAGCTGTTTGTATTATAAACAGCATTCTTGTCCATGTCGACCGAGCTGGCGCAGCCAACTTCGCCAGCTCCTATAATGTTTGTTTTGAAAATAGCATTCTTGTCCATGTCGATGCCACTCCCCAAATATAAATAATGTGAGTCTAAACGTATATCCGACCTACGCATTATTCCAATAACACACATCGAACACGAACAGTCTACGCTATTAACTCCAACATAATATACCATTCTTCTATGAACAAAACCAACTAAAATTAACCATAAACCATGGTGACAGGTCAATAATACATTAGTTCCTTTTATCCATTCTTCACTCCAGCGTTCTCCACAATGATACGCGCCTCAGAATGCGCCGCAATTGCGGATTCTAATGTCGCACCGTGAATGAGATGATTATTTTCCAGCGTGATGCCCTCCGGCGGTGTTTCATAGCTTTGAGGATGTTGATCCCAATAGTTCATTCTGTACGTAACATCTCGAGCAGGCGGCATAACCTGCAGGACGACAGGGGCATCACCGCCGTGGATCACATTGTTTTCAATCGTGATCCATTGCGCTCCATAATCCGTATACAAGCTGAAATTGTATGACGTTATCGTATTGTATACCACGTTACCCTTGACGAGCGCGGCATCCTGTTCAGAAGTACCTTGGCTTTGTGCGAAATAGATGCCGCCGCCGTCGGCTAACATTTTCATGGTGTTATATACCAAGTTATACGTAATTTCAATGCCTTGAGCCATTTCGCCGCCATATACAACGATGCCGCAGTGTGGTACATCGTTGATTTGATTGTGCGAGACGACCGCAAACTGTGTGTTCATGAGCAAAATGGCGGAGGCGCCATGGTATTCGCAGCCGGTATTTTGAATATGGTTGTTTTCGATGCTGTTATTTGACGTCTCGAGTGACTCCACCCCAGAAGGGTTTGTGCCCACCATAATTGCCGTAGCCGAGATATCGTCAAACCGATTATGCCCAATGTAATTATGCGAGCATCCTGCAGTAAATTCAACCGCACCTGTACCCAGATGAAGAAATTGATTGTGCTGTAATAAAATATTGACTGCCCGTTCAAAACGCAGGGCGCTTGGCGTGATTTCGGGGTTGCTTGGCACATTCAACGATGCGCCCTCCGCCCATTCTACCGATTGAACATTGCCGCCGGTATAGAAAGTGGCACCATGATAGTGTAAGAAGCCGTCCGCTCCGCTCGGTCGGCGCCATGCGGCATGGGCAAATGTAAAGCCTTGAAACACAACGTTTTGCAATGGGTTGTCAATTGTCCCTTTACCTTCGATAAGGGTTTCAAGTACGGGAATAACCGCCTGGATTTGATGCATGTCCTCGCCCTCACACGGTATATAATACAAGGTATGATCTCCGGGCCGTGACGAGTCGACCGCGAATGATCCTGGCTTCTTTAGGTAATCGATACTGTTTTCAATCAGGGTGGGGCGGGTAAGGCCATACATTTCGTAGTCCATATCGTTGCCGCCGTCCCAATTGTCAGTAGCAGCGGACTGCTCGGGCATTCGGGTCTGATACAGTTTGACGGCGTGATCATAAGCAGGCTGTATCATGGTGAATACCGTCTCTTGGCCGTCGATTTCAACCGATGCGACGCCAATACGCGCTTCCGACCATGGATAGATGCCCGTATATACGAATTCCATACCTGCGCCATTTGTCTTACTATCGATTTTCAGATCTGTCACCCTATAGCCGGTTTCGGTTTGGAGCCATGTTCCCTGCGAACCGCTTAGGGCAGCACGCTCCGCCCGTTTATGATCAATGAACAATTGTCGGGGGTTGAAATCACCAATCGAAATCTTCCAAATATTATTATCTTCATCATGTAAAGTCCAGCCGGAAAGGGGTTGACCGCCACTAAGTATGACGGGCTCCTGCTGTTCAGCTCCATAACCGTAGGCCTGATAAACAATGCGATAACCATCTTTGCCGGAATCGCCAGCATCGCTCAGAAATTCAAGTGATTTATCAAGAAAATAATGGCCTGCCCGGAAGTTAATCGTGATGTCCGATTTCATTTCGGCACTCCTATTGCGAACGCGCTTTTGTGCTTCTTTAAAGCTTGCCAACGGTTTTTCAATCGACCCTTGGGCTGCATCGTCCCCATCCATCGCGACAAAAAATTGATTTCCTCTCATTGGTCAACCACCTTTTCTTCATTAATTAAGCTTACTCTCTAATTGTACAATATTCATGCAAATGCTAATGTTTTATCATTATCCGTCTATGTATAAAAGCAGATTACATCAAAACCCGTCACTATGATTTAAGGATTGACAATAAACCAGATCAATTGACAGAGTGGCTTTGTTGTCTAATTGCTACAATAATTGAATATTCTATTTTGTGTTAAATTAAATATGTGTTAAATTAAATTTATATGGAAAATGGAGGCGATTTGATGACAATAGGATCACAAAACGATATTGATGGTCTAAAGGAAATTGGCAAAATCGTTGCATTGACGATTAGCGAAATGAAACGTCACACTCGTGTAGGCATTACGACAAAGGAACTGGATGATATTGGCGGGCAGTTTTTGAAAAGCCATGGGGCTGTGCCGGCACCTAAGACAACTTACAATTTCCCTGGCAACACATGTATTAGTATTAACCACGAAGTTGCCCACGGAATACCGGGAAATCGAATCATTCAACCGGGCGATTTAATAAACATCGATGTTTCTGCAGAATTGGGGGGCTATTATGCGGATGCGGGACATTCTTTTCCGATAGCTCCATACGAGCCATCATTAATGCGTCTGTGTCAATACACACACAATACAATGATGAAAGTAATCTCTTCCCTTAAGCATGGCGTAAAATTGAACGAAATCGGAAGGATTATTGAATTCGAGGCTAAAAAAGGCGGCTATAATGTAATTAAGAATCTGTGCAGCCACGGTATTGGAAAATCTCTGCACGAGACCCCAACAGATATTCTACCCACTTATAACAAGCACGATAAACGGGTATTGAAAGAGGGCTTGGTAATTACAATCGAGCCTTTTTTATCTACAGGTGCAGGGTATGTCGTTGAGCCAACGGATGGATGGACTTTATGTGTACCCGACAAAAGCTTTGTGGCACAACATGAGCATACCATAATAGTTACAAAGAATCAGCCAATCATCGTGACTGCAGTATAGACCATTAGAATGAACCCGTTTTTTGTGTGTTGGTTGCTCGGCTTTATATTTTAAGGGATCAAATTCTTGTCTCGTGTCAAAAGACAAGAACTTGATCCCTTTGCCGATTTGGAACAAGAACATGAGTCCTTAACCTCGCATATTGATACAAAGCATTTTGATCAACGATGAGGAAGTGTTCCACTGTACCTTCCTGTAGAGAAGTTGTATGCGTTTAAGACACGTTCATATATTATGGAAACATCATTAAAAGAAACATATGGAGTGAAGTTGTTCGAAATAGGATTAAACATGACTCAAATACACAATGTAATTGCGGATGTAACTTCAGAAATGCCATTGTTTTCCACCAATGATTTGAATGTTAAAGCTATTTTTTCGTAGATGAAGCCCCCTGCCTTTAGGCATGGAAGTAGTGAAGAATAAGAAATTAAATATTATGGAATTTAATACTATTTATTTATAACTAAACGAAAAAATGGTGCTATAATGTATGAATATTAAATGAAATATATTAAAGGAGTGAGATTTTGAAAAAGAAAATAGGTGTTGCGGTACTAGGAGGTCTATTAGCAGTTTCGGTAGGTTTTGGCGTAGCCTTTGCAAATGGAAATATTAAAATTATCGTGAACGGCAAACAAATCAGTTCAGATGTTGCCCCTAGAATGGTAAACAATCGTGTCATGGTTCCAATCAGTTTTGTCTCCAAAGCATTAGGGGCCAATGTTAGCTGGGATCAAAAGACCCAAACCGTTCGTATTAATGGAAAAACTTCAGATAATGCCGAAGACATTTGGAAAGAAGAACTCAATCTCCCCAGCAGTAGTTGGGCATACGTAAAAAATCTTATTGCTGTTTATATAGCTGGCTACGATAATCGAGATGATGAATTAGTAAAATCGGTTGTTGCTGAAGGGTTTGATGAAAACACCTATGGGAAGGACGTATATACGCCTATTGGTGGGATTTACCCTGGTATTCTTGACTACAAAATCGTGGATGCTCAATCAACTGAAAATGGTTTAAAAGTTAGAGTTCAAGTGGTAAGCTATTTGGATGTGGAATTGGAAGGGGAAATATGGGATTTTATAATTAGTCAAAGAAAGATACAAAGCTGGAAAAGAGTCGAATATATGAAATCTATCGATAGTTATACTATTTTCCCAGGACTTACGTATAAAAAACAATAAAAAAGTATTAAAAAAGAAAGATGAACTCCAACAATAGACTTATTGTAAACAAATGCGATAGATTGAATCCGCTTACATATTTACAAAATACATGTCTGATTAATGTCAATCGACGGCGCGCAATGGGGTGGCGCACATTTTATGCATATCGGCTACGGGGACAAGGATCGGCCAGAGGACGGGCATACCGCGGCGAAACCGCCAGTAAGAATCACTTCATGCAACTTGGAGGACGCCGTCGTGCGTGAAACTAATTTACGAGGCGTCAGTATCGAAGGGTTGACGATAGGCGGCAGCAGCATTGTTGCGGCAGCACAAGGCGGCCCTCGGTTGAGCACCTTATTCGCGTTATTACGCTAACGGGGTACGATAGTTTAACCAAAACAGGGAGCAGACCGTCGCGGGGCTGCTCCCTGTTCTATTGAAGTAACGGGCAGGCTAGTCGAACAACTCAAAAAACTATTAGCAACCTTTTAATTCCATTTATCGTCTACAGATTAGAGGTTTTAAGGAGGTGATTATTGTGAAAAAGTATTTACTTACCTTCTTCTTGCTAACTCTTATTATGATCCTTGGATGTAACGAGAAGAACCAGGACTCTATCCAGGAAAACGATGGAGTTTCAGTTAATCTGATATGTAGTCGGCAGGACAATACAAATGAATGCACAGACAAGCAATTCAATGATCTCCAATCATTCCAAGTCTTTAAAACTGCTTTAGATAGTGCAGAGAAAATGCCGGGTATACTTAATTATATAGCAGAATACAATTTGAAGATTAAATTTCAGGATCAGATAACAAAAGCTTACCATCTTTCATTAGGTACAAATAGGGATATGAAAGGGCTATTGGTAGACCTTGAAAATACTAATCAAGGTTATGAAATTCCTGTAGTAGATGCAAATAAATTAAGGGAATTGATAAAGGGTTAGTAAATTTTGCATTAAACTAACGGGACACGATAACTCAATGTTACCAAGAAAGCAGCTGATCAACGTGATCGGCTGCTTTTATTCAACTAACCGGCAGGATTGTTCAATAACTTCGCGAATACTTTAAAATGGATAATTTTCGTGAAGTTCGTAAATACAGTATTAGCTGAAAGGTACGCAAAAATAAAATTATGAAAGGCGGATTCTATTGAAGCCAGGGATTATAGTTCTTCTTAATGGTACTTCAAGTTCTGGAAAGACGAGCATATCTAATGAATTATTAACTCAAATTGATATCCCATTTCAACATTTATCATTTGATAATTTTATTAATGGGCTATTTCATAGTTATAAAGATTTCATTAACAGCACATATCCGAGTATGGAAGCAAATGGTGCAGAGGATGGACAATTAGTAAATCAAATTCTTGCAGATCCGTTGATTTCATTATACTACTCGACAATAAAACTATTTTCTGCGATGGGAAACAACGTAGTTGTAGATTCTGTTATAGGTAATGACAAATGGTTCAATACTTGTATTGAATTATTATCAGATCACTCTGTCATATTCGTAGAAGTTAAATGTTCAAAGGAAGAACTTGCTAGAAGAGAACAACTTAGAGGAGACAGGGAGATTGGTTTAGCAAATTCACAATACGATAACGTGTATTGCTTTAATGAATATGATCTTGAATTTAATACTGAAATAATGAGATCGAGTGAGTGTGCCAATGAGATATTAAATTTTATAAGATCTAATAAAGAATACACTGCTTTTAAGAAGTTGATTAAGGGGAAAAGTGTAAGTAAGTAGTTCAAAGAAGGCGTATCCATCAGCTAACATCATATTCACGCTTCGGGTCATTCGGCTCTCGGTCCTGTTAAGCTAACGAGGAACTATAGCTCAACAAGACTTTGACTTGGCCTCACGATCGGCTGCCGTTGTTCGTTGAAGTAACGGGCAGTTTTGCTTAATATCCGCCTTCATATGTTATAGGTAATTTGAATAAAAATTTAGAATTTAATTATTTAACACTATAATTCGCTTGGTCTATAATTACCATAAACCGGTTAATGGAGGTGTGGATATGAATGTTTCTTGTACTGCAGCTGGTTTGATTGTCAAAGATGGTCAAGTCCTTCTTGTAAAAGTTACTTATGGAGCAAATAAGGGACACTGGATGCTACCAGGAGGTTTTGTTGATGTAGGCGAGACATTTCAAGAAGCAGCAATAAGAGAAGTGCAAGAAGAGAGCGGATTGACTGCTAAAGTAAAAAGCCTTATAGGTGTAAGAGATGGAATTAGAGCTCTTCCGAATGGCACTGAACACGGGATATACTTAGTATTTGAAATGGAAGTAATTTCTGGTGCTCTTTGTATTGATGGATATGAGGTAGCTGAAGCTAGATTCATACCTGTTGAAGAAGCATTGCGAGATCCATTGGTAATCGATTTAACGAAAGAAATGATACTTGCAAATCTTTCGAATAATAATGGGTTACATCAACTGCAGAAATCAGTCCAAACTAACAATAGCTGGACTAAATATGAAGTTTTAGCTTGAAATTCAATTAAGACATTAAGCTAACGGGAAACGATAGTTGAATCTACTCATACACCGCGGCAGCCGGCCATACGATCGGCTGCCGTTGTTCGTTGAAGTAACGGGCAGGATACTGAAATTATATCTTCATTCCTATCATTTCAAGATAATGTAGTGACGTAGGCACCCCTCAAAAATCCACCTTCTTTATTCAATCTTTCGTTTGTATCCTCTTAATTACTTGACAAAAGGTAACTAGTTAGATATTTTAATACATAACCAGTTATCTATTGTGGAGGTGGAAAAATGAAATTTCCAATCGAAAAAAAAATCACACCTAAAGCATATGTTTATGGATCAATTTTCTCATTGTCTAATCGTTTGCAACTTTTAGGCGATAGAAGATATAAGGAGCTTTCATTAAAACAAGCTTTTGTGGTGTGGAATATTTCTCTTTTTGATGATTACTTTCTTAACCTAAAAGATATTGCTCAAATGGTCGGTACTTCGAGTCAGAATGTGAAAAAAATCATAGATATTCTTGAGAAAAAAGGTTTTGTAGAAGTAGGAAAAGATGAAACAGACAGAAGGAGTTTGCGTGTCGCTTTATCAGCTAAGGGTAAAGAGTATTACTTGGAAAGAGGTAAGAAGGAAGAACAGTATTTGGAGGAGTTATTTTCTGACTTTGATGATGAAATGCTTATGGGATTGTATCAAGGTCTATATAAACTTATGGAAAAAACAGCTCAAGAACAAGGGGGGAAATAATATGGCAGTTTATATGAATGAAGTATCACGCACCTTTGGTGAGTATTTACTAATACCAGGTTACTCATCTGTAGAGTGTATACCGGCAAATGTTAGTTTACAGACACCCTTAGTGAAATTTAAAAAAGGAAATAAACCTCCTATGTCTTTGAATATTCCTATGACATCAGCAATTATGCAGTCTGTTTCTGATCATACAATGGCAATATCTTTAGCAAAAGAAGGTGGACTTTCTTTTATTTACGGATCACAATCTATTGAAAGTCAGGCACAAATGGTTGCTCGTGTTAAAAGTTATAGAGCTGGTTTTGTTGTTAGTGATTCTAATATATCTCCTGAAGATACTTTAGACGAACTGTTAATGTTAAAGAAGAAGACTAATCATTCGACTGTAGCAGTAACAATTGATGGAAGTTCTAGAGGTAAATTATTAGGCATTGTAACTAGCAGAGATTATCGAGTTAGTCGGATGACTTTAGACACTAAAGTTAAAGATTTTATGACACCATTCGAAGACTTAATCTGTGGTAATAAAGATACCACATTAAAAGAAGCGAATAATATTATATGGGAGCACAAATTAAATTGCCTTCCAATCATTGATGGTGAACAAAGATTGATTTCTATGGTATTTCGGAAAGATTACAATACTAATAAGGAAAATGAGAATGAGTTGATTGATGAATCAAAAAGATATATGGTTGGTGCAGGTATTAATACTAGAGATTATGCTGAACGAATTCCAGCATTACTTCAAACTGGAGTTGATGTTCTTTGTATTGACAGTTCCGAAGGGTTTACAGAATGGCAAAAGATTGTTCTTGAATATGTCCGGAAGAATTATGGTGATACCGTAAAAATTGGGGCAGGAAATATAGTTGATAAAGAAGGTTTCCGTTTCCTTGCCGAAGCTGGTGCCGATTTTGTAAAAGTAGGAATTGGCGGCGGTGCAATTTGTATTACACGAGAACAAAAAGGCATAGGGAGAGGTCAAGCTACCGCATTAATTGAGGTAGCGAAGGCTCGTGATGAATATTTTAATGAGACAGGAATCTATGTACCAATTTGTTCTGATGGAGGTATTGTACACGATTATCACATTACATTGGCACTAGCTATGGGAGCAGATTTTCTAATGTTAGGAAGATATTTTGCCCGATTTGATGAAAGCCCCACTGAAAAAGTGAATATAAACGGTAATTACATGAAGGAGTATTGGGGAGAAGGAAGTACAAGGGCAAAAAATTGGCAGAGATATGACTTAGGCGGTGACGAAAAGCTTTCTTTTGAAGAAGGAGTTGATTCGTTTGTACCATATGCAGGAAGTTTAGAAGATAATGTTGGACTTTCTTTAAGCAAAGTACGTTCAACAATGTGTAATTGTGGTTACCTGACACTTCCTGAACTACAAAAAAATGCTAAGATAACCTTAGTTTCTTCTACAAGTATTGTTGAGGGTAGTGCACACGATGTTCTACTTAAAGATAGTCGTCAGATATTTTAACAAATAATTGTTAGCGAATCCCTTACTGGATATATTAGATTTTTTATATAAATGAACTGTAGCTTTAGTATGTTAAGGAACTGTGATTATATAAGTCCCCTGTTTAAGCACTACATGCTACCCGCGTACGTTCTTTAATAGGTAATTGGAAATGGAATATAATGATGAGGACGTAGCCCAAGCGAAGGCGCGGGAGCGTTCTTTTTATTAAACGGGGAGTTTAAACGCAAAAAAAGAGGCTATATAGTTTTGAATTGCGTGAAGGTCAGTCAGACGTAATAATAGAAAAGAGGGAAACAAAGTTGGGAGGCAGGAGAACATGTCGAACATGGACAAGGAGACAAAGGCTCTGGAGAAATCGACAACGATATATGAAACAGGCGAGATCATAACGGCGAAAGTGTACAAGGTCAGCCAGGAGCAGAAAGAGGAACTCGATCGTCTGTCAGCTGAGAGGCACGAAAAGTTACTGGAGGAGGCAATACCGAAGACCCGAGAGCGGTACGAGCAGCTAGTCAAGCTCCGGCAGCAACAGCCGCAGACTGACGACGGTGGCAAGCCTCCGAGTGATTCCGCTAACGGGTAAATTTAGTTCAATAAAATCGCTTTTACCACTTTTGAGCAACATGCTAAAATACATTAGTACCAGTTACCCTATTAACGTATCTTTGGACGGTTACATGAAGGACGAGCGCTCCAATATCGAGTGGACGATCTCCGATGACGAGGTGTTTGCGTTCTGGACTGACTTCCAGTGTCCGATTGGCACCTACCTATACGGGCGTCGAATGTACGAGTCGATGGTGTACTGGGAGACGGCGAGCGCCAAAAAAGGCGATCAACCGGAGGTAATGCGGGAACTCGCGCAGATCTGGCGAGCTGCTGAGAAGATCGTGTATTCCCGGACCCTTCAGGCGGTTTCAAGCGCCAGGACTAGGATCGAGCGCGAATTCGATCCTGATGCGATTCGGAGGCTGAAAGAGTCTTCAGAAGCCGACATTACGATTGGCGGCCCCGAGCTTGCGGCGTGGCAGCTCTTTTTCGTTTGTTGAAGTAACAAAGCAAGATAGTGAAACGTATATGAGGTGAAATCAAGTATGGAATATGATGAACTGATACGTAAAATGAAGGATGCAGGAGTTAGGTTTGCAGAAGGATTATCTGAAGCTGAGTTTGAAGTTGTTGAGCAAATATACGATATTAAATTTCCTCCTGACTTAAAGCAGTTCTTTTCGATTGCTTTACCTATCTCAGACAAATTTAATAATTGGAGAGATACAACAGAACATAATGTTCAATTAATACAGGGAAGATTTAAATGGTGTTTAGAGGGCATGTTGTTTGATGTTAAACATAATAATTTTTGGATAAAAGAATGGGGAAGTAAGCCCGATGATTTTGAATCAGCCAAGAATATTTGTACTGAGCATTATTTGAGAGCACCAAAACTAATCCCGATTTACTCACACAGATATATTCCTCAGACTCCCCTGGAAGCAGGGAATCCAATACTGTCTGTTTATCAAACAGACATCATTTATTATGGTGAAAATTTGAACTCTTACTTATTGGTCGAGTTCAACTTGAAGAGATATGATGAAATAATATTTGAAAGTATTAAAAGGATACCTTTTTGGAGCGATATTATTGAGATGTGGGAAGTGGAATAATACTCCCTTGTCACAAGACTCATTACGCTAACTGGGAACAATAGCGCAATAACCTTTAAGAAAGGCAGTTATCAATAGTAACTAAAATACGGTTGTCCCATTTTTTTGTATAGTGTAATATGGAAATATCCTTTGAGAAAGCGAGTGATTATTATGAGAACCATTAAATTCGTTGGAGAAACAGTTATTTTTGAGGCACGGAGGGGTTAATTGCTTTAACTGATCCTTTCCGTACAAATCCAAAACGGAGGGAAAGTATATATGTCTTTTAGTGAATATGGTGAACTATGCACGGAGGTCTATGACCTAACCAAGGAAATTGGGCAATCATTCAGCGGAGACGTTGAATATTATCTCGAAAAACTTAAAGATTGTAAGGGGCGCATTCTGGAGGCCATGGTTGGCTCTGGACGTGTAATCATACCGCTTCTTGAATCTGGGTTGATCGTCGACGGAGTGGACTACTCTCCGAAAATGTTGGCTTCATGCCGTAGACGTTGTGATGAGCGCGGCCTAACCCCTAACTTATATGAGGCCAACTTACAGGAACTTTCTTTACCGCAAAAGTATGAGGCAATTATCATCCCGGGGGGCTCATTTTTATTAATTGAACAACGGGAAGAGTCGCTGCGGGTGCTACATCGATTGTATGATCATTTGGAACCAGGCGGACAGTTGATTCTTGACCTGTTTTTGCCAGATAACAATTACAATAGTTCTGAGATCGGGCGATGGGGCGGAGCCGCAACTTATCACTTGCCAAACGGCGACCTCATCACAATAGAAGAAAAATGTGTGGAAACTGATTTATTTTATAATCAATACCGCATCAGCTACTTGAAATATGAAAAGTGGCGTGACGGCGTGTTGATCCAAACGGAATTGCAGCGCTTTGCATTGCGGTGGTACGGTATCGAGGAATTCAAGTTCATATTAGAAAGTATTGGGTTTTCTGATGTCAATGTTTGTGCTGACTTTGAGGATGGAAAAAAGCCTACACGCGGTGATCAGAAGTTCGTTTATCAAGCCATAAAATAATGATTCGCGCAAGCTCCTCGTACTGTAAAGTATGAGGAGCTGTTTACGCTAACGGAAGCAGAGCATCCGGGGGTTTGAAAAGACGACATTAACCATTGAGTTAATGGGTCAGCAGCCTGGTCATTCGGGCTACACGCAGCCGCATAGATGAGTCAAAGGATGAACAAGGAAAAATCATTCGCAGATAACGCAGCCTTGGTGAATTCGGGCGCCGGTTTTATGTGAAAAACATCGAAGAGGACGGTATTTGCGCCAAGCACGAAGATGGGCTTATGCAGTTGACCGTACCGAAAAAAGTCTAACCGGCGGAACAAGTCAGTCGGATCGGAATCGAATAATAACTGCGAATTATTGCGGCTAAAAACAACTCAACTAGCGCGACAGAAGAGGTGATACCATCTGTCACGCTAGTTTACTTTTTTTTACATACATTCGACTGATTGACATCATGTTGGAAATCCCCTATTATATACCTGTCAGATAGGTGAAAAGGTCTGAATTTGGAAGGAGCATGCGTTGTGGCTAAAATAAAAAAGATACATGTCCATGAACTGGTTTCCAGAGAAATTCAAAACTATATACGTGAAAAGGATTTAAAGGAAGGGGATAAGCTTCCGTCTGTGGAAGAAATGACACATATGTTTGGCGTCGGCCGCTCGTCGTTGAGGGAAGCGCTTCGTTACCTGGAGGCAGTGGATATTGTACGCGTTGTGAACGGCAAAGGCATTTTTGTTTCCGATGTCGATATGTACCGGTTCGCCGGAAAATTTAAAATTGAGAATGAGAAGCGATTTTTGCTTCATATTCTTGAAGTTCGCCGCGCTATTGAAGGGAAGGCAGTCGAACTTGCAGCCAAAAGGATATCGGATAAACAGATTGAGGAACTGGAACTGATTCTCAGGGAATATCGTCATTTGAAGGAGTCTGGAAAAGATACATCGCAGATCGATCTGGCATTCCACAGGTTAATTATTAAGGCAGCGGGCAATACGATTCTTGACAGTGTCCTTCAGTCCATTTCAGGAATGTATGAACGGTTTTTCAATGATCCGCTCGGAGAGAAGCGTCTTTTTGACGAAACCTATCCGTTTCATGAAACGATGTATGATGCCATCGCGGCGCATGATCCACAAAGGGCTGTAGCGGAGTTTGACAATATGATGGACTGTATTGAAGCGCTGATTGTTGCCTATGAGGAGAAGGGTTTTATTGCGTAAATGCACCGGTAATTTCCGTGAAGAAGTAGGTGCGGCTGTCTATCATGTCTAACGGGAGAATGTATATTCTGTATTTCCCTTACACAAGCCAGTCCTGCATCCTGCTTCTTCTGGTTTACTAATACGATAAAAATTATTGACATGTGGGAAGGAAACCTCCTATAATTAACCTATCAGACAGGATGACTGTATGATGAGAATTCCAATTTACGACAGGGGGAATGGAGATGTTCGCAAAAAAACAAAAAAAAATCGTCGGTTTACTGGTGTCGACAATTATGCTGGCCGGTATTTTGTCCGGCTGCGGCGGCGGCAAGTCTGACAACGTTGAAAGCGTATCACCAGGAGGCTCAGGAGAGAAAGTAAAGCTTCGCATGATTGAAAGCTTGACAAGCCCTAAACGGACTGAACTGTTTCAGTCGATGATAAAACAGTTCCAGGATGAAAATCCGAACATTGAAGTCGAATTAATTTCTCCTCCGTTTGATCAGGCGGACAACAAAATAAGAACGATGCTTGCTGCCAAGCAGGACTTGGATGTAATGGAAATCAGAGATCTTAATGTATCCGAGTTCGTAAACAACAAATATGCAGAACCGCTAAATGCCTATGCAGAAAAGTGGGAGGATTATCCGACCGTAACAGCTGTAGCCAAGTCGGTGGGAACGATCGGTGAGAATCTGTACTTCTTACCTAATGGCCTGTATCAGCGTCAAATGTTTTATCGTAAAGACTGGTTTGACGAAAAGGGGCTTAAAGCGCCGGAAACCTGGCAGGAGTTGTACGAAAGCGGAAAAGCGCTGACAGATTCGGGGAAAAACCGGTTTGGTTTTTCATTTCGCGGCGGCCCGGGATCAAACGGAAATTCTGATGCCATGGTACTGAGCTACAACGGGAAAAACGTTTTGCTTGAAGATTCCCAATTCACCAAGGATGGCCAGTCGATCTATGCGACGCCGGAAGCGAAGCAAGCGATGGAGCTGTACTTTAAAATTTATAAAGAGATCTCTCCTCCAGATTCCATCAACTGGGGCTTTCAAGAGCAGGTACAAGCATTTACATCAGGTGTAACGGCAATTTTATTGCAGGATCCCGATGTTATCCAATCGCTTGAAACGAATATGGCTGAAGGAACATGGGCAAGCGCTCCAATGCCTAAAGGACCAGACGGTCAGGCATTAATTGCTGCAGGCGGCGCAGGCTGGGGCATACCAACTTATTCTAAACATAAAGAGGAAGCCTGGAAGCTGGTGCAATTCCTTTCGAGTCCCAAGCAAAATACGGAATTCTCCAAAAATTATGGACTTATCCCGATCCATGCCTCTGCCACAGAGGATGAATTTTTCAAGTCAGGCCCTTACAAAACGTTACTGGACATGAGCAATATGCCAGATGTGTACTTGAACTATAAACCGGCGTTTGACTATCCGGGCAATAGCAAATTTGGACAAGTCAGCACAGATACACAACAAGCGTTCCTGCTCGGCAAGACGACGGTTGACGATTTGCTGAAAACTTGGGACGAGTATTGGGTTAATGAAAAGGATCAATTGAACAAATAGAGAAAAGCCGGCAAGCAGTCTCCAATTTGGCCGGAAAGTTTTTCAAACAGATCGTGATGGGCATTAGGCTTTTACGCAGCCCATCACGATTTTCATTCGAAGAAGGAGGTGCATCCATTGAATAACCGCAAAATGTTTATCTTTCTTAGTTTGGCGCCGGCGCTGCTGCTTGTCCTAGTCTTCACTTGTTACCCGTTCCTGAGGGGAATCAGTATGGCTTTTCAGGAATATATGCTGTTCAACCTTAGCAACGTCCGCTTCATCGGTCTTGACAATTTTAAGGCTGCATTTCGTGATCCAAAGTTTTTACAAGCGTTGACCAATAGCGGATATTGGGTATTCTTCTCGCTTATTTTTCAATTTCTTATCGGATTTGCCCTTGCCATGATGCTGCGCAAACCTTTTCGCGGGCGCGGTATCTATCAAGGCTTTGTATTCTATTCCTGGGCACTATCAGGCTTTCTGATCGGTATGATCTGGAAGTGGATGTTCAATTCTCAGATTGGTCCAGTTAATGATCTGCTGCTTCGCACAGGGCTGATTGATGAACGGATCGGATTTCTGTCTGACCCGAATTGGGCTATGGTTTCTGTCATTGTCGCTAATGTTTGGTACGGTGTGGCATTTTTCGCCATCATGCTTCTGGCGGCGCTCCAATCGGTGCCAGATGACCTCTATGAGGCTGCGGATATGGATGGCGCGGGCAAGGTACGCCAACTGTTCAGCGTGACACTTCCTTATATTTTGCCAACAATTATTACTACTACTTTGCTAAGAGCGATCTGGATTTTCAACGATCCGACGATTATATACGGGATGACGAACGGCGGACCGGCTGGCTCCACCCATGTCTTGTCCTCCTTTATGTTGGACAAAATTATATATGCGGGCGATTACGGGGCGGCTTCGGCAGTCGGCGTTGTCATGATTGGTATTCTGCTGCTCTACACCATCTTCTATCTGTCTGTGACGAGGTCGGGGAAAGCGGGGGAATTCTAAAATGAATCGATTACTTATGCTCGCCATGAGAATATTTGTTTTGCTGCTTTATTTTATCGTCATGATTTTTCCGCTTTACTGGATCGTAATCACATCGTTTAAACCGCAGGGGGATATCTTTTCGCTGCCGCTCCGGTATTGGCCAGAGACGTTTACTTTGGACAACTATGTCAACATTTTTCAAATATCGAAGTTCCACATTTATATGGGCAACAGTTTGCTCATTGCAATCGCAGCGGCATTGATTGTGCTTGTTATTGCAATTATGGGCGCATATGTCATGGCCAGATTCACCTTTCGCGGCCATCGTCAAATTATGCTCGCTTTTTTCGCAACGCAGATGCTTCCAGGTTTCATATCACTGGCGCCTTTGTACTTAATTATGTCGGATTTGAATTTAATTAATAACCGGGCCTCGCTTGTATTGATGTATACCGTTGGGCTGATACCGTTTTCGACCATTCTGCTGCGCGGGTTCTTTCAACGCATCCCGACCAGCCTGGAAGAAGCGGCGATGATTGACGGCTGTTCCCGGTTTACGGCGCTGCTTCGCGTCATTGTGCCCGTCATGTTGCCAGGCATCGCTTCGACGTTCATCTTTGCTTTCGTGCAAAACTGGAATGAGCTGTTTCTTGCGGTCATGTTCATTGATTCTGAACCTTTAAAAACGCTCCCGATAGCAATGAATTCCTTTGTCATGAAGTTTGATGTGAACTGGGGTGCCTTATCAGCGGGAACCGTGCTGTCGGTTATCCCAACCATACTGCTGTTTGCATTTGCGCAGCGATTCATTGTGGCAGGGTTGACACAGGGCGCGGAGAAAGGGTAAGCAAGCGATAGAGAGGAAATGAGAATAATGACTAACAAAAGAGAGGACCGGCCGGTATTTACGAGCGTGTCTCACGATCCGACCGATACCAGACATCACGGCTCGATTTCCATGCCGATTTATCAGAGCAGCCTGTTTGCATTTGAAAGCTATGAGCAATTCGACGAGGCATTCAGCGACTTGTTCGGCCATCATGTCTATTCGCGTGGTAATAACCCTACGGTTGAATACTTGGAAAATAAACTTGCCGAGCTGGAAGGGGGCGAAGCGGCACGCTGCTTCGGCTCAGGCATGGCTGCCATCACTGCTTCTATTCTGTCGATGGTCCGGCATGGCGATCATATCGTATGTGTCAGTCAGGTGTATGGGCCTACGAAGGAGTTTCTCGGTTCCTATCTCCAGCGCTTTGGAGTTGAGACGACATTCGTCGATGGCAGCCTGCCGGAAGCGTGGCGCGGAGCGATTCGGCCGAACACGAAGCTGTTCTATTTGGAAAGTCCGACAACGATGATGTTCGAGTTGCAGGATATCGCTGCCTGTGCAGCGCTGGCCAAGAGCATAGGCGCCCGGACGATCATCGACGGCACCTGGGCGACGCCTTGCTTCCAGAAGCCGCTGGCCTTGGGCGCTGATTTGGTCGTACATTCGCTGACCAAGTATATTTCCGGACATAGCGATTGTGTCGGTGGTGTTGCAATTGGATCAAAATCGCTCATCAGCTCTTTAAGCAAGAGCGAGTATATGCTGTTCGGGGGTATCATGGCCCCGCAAATTGCTGCCCTTATGACACGAGGGTTAAGGACGCTGCCACTTCGAATGCAGCGGCATGAAGTGAGCGGACGTATCGTCGCGGAGCATCTGGAAGGCTTGTCATTCGTTCGCAAAGTCAATTACCCTGGACTTGCATCGCATCCCCAGCATGAATTGGCATTAAACCAGATGTCAGGTTTCAGCAGTCTGTTCTCAATTGAGTCTGATTGCCCGACGCACATGCTTAAGGAATGGGCAAATCAGCTCCGCTATTTTAAAATTGGCGTAAGTTGGGGCGGTTTCGAAAGTCTTGTCACCGTCAATCCGCTCGGAAGCGGCTCAATCGCCCGCATTTATGTCGGCCAGGAAGATCCAGCTGATCTGATCGATGACATGAATAGCGCGTGGCAGGCCGTTGAGCAGCATCAGGAACAGTATGACATAATTTAGCACAGCACGATGCCTGGTATGCATCGTGCAGAATTAGCTGGCCCGTTCCGTCATCAATGACATGACGGGCTTTTTTATATTATCAGGTTAGCCAGACACATCTGGTTGGCCTGTTTTTATGTTCGGTATAAGATGGCGGTAGCCAGAAGAACGTCCGAATAACTAGTTCGGCCTGTTATCTATTTACATTACGAGATATTATGTTGATATATATTATTTTATATTGACATATTAATTTATCGGTATTAATATACTATTTGTAAGCGCTTAAAGAATGCTTGATAGGGGACTTTCCATAATGAAAAAATGGGATGAGCTTGCTCGTAACCTGCGCTATGATACTTGCGATCTTGGCAGGCTGTAGCGGCAACAACAAGAGTAATGGGCCATGTTCAAGCAAGCAATCGAAAATAATGCCAATTGACTATAGGGAGCGGGGATGACATGAAACAGAATACGACAACATGGTCCACTCGGGCGGACTTGGCGCAGCAGGCGCTTCACGAGAAATTCTGGAACCCGAGTACGCGTATGTATGATATCGAGACGCCATGCCCTGGAGGCGCGTGTAATACGATATTTCATTATTGGTGGATGGCGCACGCAGTTGAGGCATTAGCAGACGGGTTCGACAGAACGCATGATTCCCGTTACTTCGAGACGTTGAGTGAGCTCTATGAAGGCTTACTGAAACGTAATGGAGGCGCATGGCCGAACACATTGTACGACGATATGGAATGGATGGCGATCGCGTGGCTCCGAGCATACGAATCGACGAAAGATGCAAAATACAAGATAGCGGCGATTGAGCTATGGGAGGATATCAAGACCGGCTGGAATGATCATATGGGCGGAGGAATCGCTTGGCAGAAAAGTCAGTTAGATTACAAGAATACCCCGGCAAATGCTCCTGCGGTGATTCTCGCTACAAGGCTTTACAAGTGTTTCAGAAATGAGGACGATCTAAGCTGGGCTCTCAAAATTTACGACTGGCAGAAGCGCATGCTGGTTGATCCGGAGAGCGGCTTTGTCTGGGATGGAATGAACCGGCTTGGCGACGGAAACATCGACAAGGATTGGACGTTTACCTACTGCCAGGGTGTTTTTATCGGCGCGGCTCAGGAGTTGTATCAGGCGACGGGAGATGAGAGCTTTCTTGCTGATGCAGACAGATCAGCTTTGGCTGCCATCGAGAAGCTTACAGATCCGGCAACGAAGCTCCTTCCGGAGGAAGGGAATGGAGACGGTGGTTTATTCAAAGGGATTTTCGTTCGATATGCGGCGAATCTAGCTTCAGATAACAGTTCCTGCGTAGATGAATTGACCCATGTTCTTCTGAGCAACGTTGAAGCTTTATGGGATGAGGGCAGGGATAAGGAACGAAACGTGTTCGGTCCGGCTTGGAGTCGCCCCCCAGAAGCAATCGTGGAGCTCGGAACGCAGATTAGTGGCATTATTTTGCTGGAGATGGCTGCAAAGCTTGAAACTCGAGGCCTTAGGCTTCAAAGTGCGGAGGTTATAGGATGACGAATCAAGCCTACGATTGGGCGGAAATAGCGGAATTTTTCCAAAATAACGTATACCGAAATTATGCGAACGAGCAAACCTCTATTCTAAATCAATGGTATCCGGTCACGGCAAACACAGCTAACGATAATTTCTATTATTGGTGGCAGGCTCATGTTATCGACGTTCTTGTCGATGGCTGGGAGCGAAGCGGGGATTCGAAATATCTTGAAAAAATAAACCATTTGGCTCATGGCTTGAAAGCCTATAACGGCAATACGTTCCGACATAATTATTACGATGATATGGAATGGACAGCGCTTGCGCTTCTAAGGGTTTACGATCATACAGGCGACGAGTGGTACAAGCACGAAGTTATGGATCTTTGGACGGATATCCGCACCGCATGGAACGATAATATGGGCGGAGGGATGGCTTGGAAGAAGGATCAATTGGATTACAAGAACACCCCTGCTAACGCACCAGCTTCTATTCTGGCCGCGAGGCTTTACACGCGGTTCGGGTCGGAAGACGATTTAGCGTGGGCCATCCGAATCTACGAGTGGAATCGGGAAAATCTTGTTGACCCAGCTACAGGATTCGTTTGGGATGGAATGAATCGTCTAGGAGACGGAGCCATCGACCGGGACTGGGAATTCACGTATTGCCAGGGCGTATTCATCGGGGCGGGATTAGAGCTATTCGCGATTACCCAGGATAATCGTTATCTCAGGGATGCCAAGCGAACGGCACAGGCATCGATGGAACGATTCGTCGATCCGGTTACCGGCTTACTCCCGGATGAAGGGATCGATGATACGGGATTATTCAAGGGAATTTTCGTCAGATACATTAAGCTGCTAATTGACAGGAGCCCGGAAGATACGCAGGAGTGGGCCAATATCCTTCAGAGAAATGGTGAAAGGCTGTGGAGCTTCGACAAAGATCCTGCTGCAGCAATCATCGGACCTTCATGGGACAAGAAGCCGGAAGGCCCGGTGCAATTAAGCGTTCAGTTAAGCGGACTTATGCTTGTGGAGGCGCTGGCCCGCTGAAAAGTGAATTTGAAAAGTATATCGATGAGTAAACCTAACTTTGGTTTGTTAAATCGAACGGTACTGTGGCCGCTGTGGGTGATAATTAATATGGCCAATGCAATGTAAGCGGCTGGCGCGGTATCCAACTGTCCAGCAATTAGTTTGCGAGTATCCGTAAACGTGATTTCAATACGGTATTACGAAGAGCCAATTGATAATTAAACAAAGACCACAAACCCTAAACATACACAAGGCTGCCGTAATCAACAATCAATCGGCAGCCTTGTTGTGCAGCGACACAAAGCAGCTTAAATAAAATGATCAAAAACAGTATATCACCGAAACAATTATGCTTGAATAGAGGTCATAGGCTGGTGGGGCGTTAAGCTATCGGGCAGATTACGTTAACAAAAAAATAAAACCGGCACAATTATATGCCGATTAACCAATTGTCAATATGCAAAAAGGGTACCCCTAAAAAAGTCATGGATACATAATAGTATATAAAAAAATTCAACGTAAGTCTATTATTTTTTTGGTGAAAACTGTATGTTATTTATGCGACCGCGGCGCAAAAAGGAGAAGACCTGCATGATTACGTTCAGAAAAATTACGTTGGAAAACCGACGCTCCATATTTAACTTGGAAGTATGAAAGAACAACGGAGCTTCGTTGCGTCCCCGAAGCGAAAGGAAGGGTAACAATGATTATGACACAAAAAGAAATGCTGTTCATTGTGCAATCACAACTTGCAATTGACCTGAATTGCTCTATCGATGACCTGAACGGCGAAAAGGATAGCATTATTTTTGTTGAAGCTAAAGAAAATCCTGGATGTAGACCATTTCCAAGGAAGGCACGTTATTTCGAAATCCTGTCTATGGGAAAATCAATTGTAGTATCGGCTACACCCGAACGGTTGTTAATTGCCAAAACACAGATGCAAGGCAAAAACAGGGATACCGTATTCTCCTTACCATTTATCAGAGGTCTTAACTTGCATTTTTTGCCTGATGTAAAAAGAATTAAACCAATGTCGCCGCCGAAATTTTTTTCATTTGAACTGATGAAGCGAGAAGAAGTGGTCAGTTTATTTGATGTTACAAGATTCAATGAAGCTATTATATATGATACGAACCTTCCCTGGCAGACGGATCTAGCTGTGCTTGCAAAGCAAGAAGGGGAAATTGTTGGTGTGGCAGGAGCAAGCAAAACCTGTACAAAACTGTGGCAAATTGGCATAGAAGTTTTACCCGAATATCGTAATTTGGGATTGGCTAGTTATCTTGTAAACAGGTTAACTTTTGAAATATTGGAACGTGGAGAGATACCGAGTTATGATGTAATCGCAAGTAACATTGCTTCACAGAGAGTAGCTCACCGATTAGGGTATTTTCCCGCATGGGTGTCTGATTGGCGATGCAATTTTGAAGGACTTGAAAGGGAGTACAAGGAGTACAAAGTATAAGGGAATAAAAGGAGTACAAGGGGACAGATAGTGTATTTCTTGCAACAATCAAAAGAATGGCCACAACAAACATAAAATTGTTGTAAAAAATACAACATTTTAGCTGTAAAAGCTATTTATCTTAATAATTGTTGTATTTTATACAACAATTTCACGAGAATCGGCTCATATGTCTGGAAATGTTGTACAAAATACAACAATTTATCCTCGATGACACACGCACGCACACCCCCTCCTCCTCTCTCACTCTTTTCGTTCAACTTATATAGCCTATCGTATGTAAAAGAATACTCTTGGATCGTGAAGATATAGGGCAGTTTTGTTGAAAAGGGTGTACATAAAGCAGGAAGTTATTGGGTTTAAGGCGAAGACAATCTTGATTGAAATAATCCATATTCGGGAGGGTTCACTATGTCAGAGATTATCATCAATGGTTCTTCTTTCGTCTTGTTAGTCAAAAGTTTGGAACAAACAGTTCAGTTTTATTCCGATTTAGGCTTCAAATATGAAGTGATCGGTGACAAGGTACTTCACCACCATGTTTCGAGAGGTAAACTGACTCTCATTCTTATTGAAGCTAAACAAGAAGATGAGGTGAAACCAATCAGTTCCAGATACGAGGAACAATATTTTGATGTATATTGTTATACGAATGCCGTTGATTTAATAGCTCAAGAAATTATGGGAAATAATATAACCATCGTTCGAGAACCGAATTACACAAATCATTGGAGCGAGTTTACATTCCGTGATATCAATGGCTATCAAATTACCGTCGGTGGAGGAATTGTAAATAAAGAACTTATTTCATCATAATGACTTGGGAGTTTATAACTAACGGGACATTGTAAAAGGAAATTCGCCTATTTGGGGTGGATTGCTCTCATTGGTCATAGTACACTAAAGCCATCATCATACATAGCTGGGACCAGAAAGGGGGCAAGTCATGATCTATCTAACCCATCTTCCCCACTCAGTGCGTGTCAAACCATATATCCAACTTTTATGGTATATCGCTCAAGATGAGAATGAGGCGGCTGCAGCATCACCACGGATGATACCGGATGGGCTTTATCATTTGGTGATTAATCTTGGCGATGCCCACAGCTACCTGGATAGGGAGGGTCGCCTCGTCTGCAGCAAACGAACCCATGTCAATGCACATCAGTCGGACTACGTGGATATTGCAAGATCAGGCCGGGTGGAGATGATGGGCGTCATGTTTCGGCCGCTGGGGTTTGCCGCGCTGTTGAAGAATCCGGTTCATGAGATTACCGGGGGGGTGAGGAATATGGACGA
Source organism: Paenibacillaceae bacterium (assembly GCA_004134985.1). Classification (GTDB taxonomy): domain Bacteria; phylum Bacillota; class Bacilli; order Paenibacillales; family Paenibacillaceae; genus Paenibacillus_D. The sequence continues at coordinate 65,541 of REGQ01000059.1, forward strand.
GCTGTTGGGAGCGCAGGTGTTAGAGTTGGAGGAGAGGCTAATGGACGCAGAGAGCATCTCAGCCAAGTTCCTCACCCTGGAAGGATGGCTTATCGACATGCTCCAGCCGGAGCCGACCTTTCGCCCGGAAGCAGAGGCTGCAGCAGCGCTTTTAATTGGGCATCATGGTTTGGTCCCTGTACGGCAAGTGGCGGAGCAAGTGCAGATGACTGAACGGACCTTGGAGCGCGCGTTCAAGGCAGGTCTCGGCGTCACACCCAAGCAGTTTGCAGATATTCGGCGCATGCAGTTCGTGCTGCAACAGATGGAGCTTCGGGACGAGCGGATGCTGCACTATGTGCTGCAGGCCGGCTTTTATGATCAGGCGCACTTCATCCATCGTTTTAAGCGGATGGTCGGAATGACGCCGTCGGATTATTTTCGCAAGAGGAATCTGTTGTCGGATTTATACAATACGCGTGCGAGCACGGCGGTTACACTGGAAGAGAATCCATAGATGATAGGAGAGACGAAGATGAGTAAACACATCGGACACATTTCGTTGCTGGTGAGAGATTACGATGAAGCGATTGCTTTTTATACGGAGAAGGCAGGATTTGAGCTGTTGGCGGACAATGCATTCGGCGGCGGCATGCGCTGGGTTGCCGTTGCTCCTTCCAAAGAGAGCCAGACGGCGATTGTTTTTGTTAAGGCAGACACGACTGAAAAGGAAGAACGAGTCGGCAGCCAAGTAGCAGATCACGTCAATCTGGTCATTCAGACAGACGACTGCAGACGAGATTATGAACAGATGAAAGCGAAAGGCGTGATTTTCCATGGCGAGCCGAGCGAAGTTCCTTGGGGTATAGAAGTTGTGTTCGAGGATTTGTATGGCAATCGGCTTGATCTGTTGCAGCACAATGGTTTTTAGCTATATATTCGGCAGTAAACCATTGGAATAAATTTCTGGACAAAAAATATATATTGACAGGAATTATATGGAAATTATATACTGGGTAAAAATACAATACGGACTAAACGCAATGATTGGGAGTATTAAGGAATAACTATTGCTCAGAGAACTGTCGGTTGGTGTAAGACAGTCAATAGCTTCCCCAACTCACCCATGAGCGGTAAGATCGAAAATAAGTAGATCTTAACGGCTAACCTTCGTAATCGGGTTCTAAGATTCGTTGTTTTTTATTAAAACAATGATCAAGAAGAGTGGTACCGCGAAGGGTTAAACCTATCGCCTCTTTGTAGGCGATAGGTTTTTTCTATTCTCTACAATAAAAAACAACAAGTGAAGGTAGGTGTTTTGGTTGATGGAAGACGTTATTGATTATTACTCCCAATTTGATGAATGGGGAAGGTTGGAAAGGGAACCACTCGAGTTTATTATTAATCTGCATTATATAAAACAGTATTTAGCCACATCTCGATTTGTATTAGATAATGGCGCAGGACCAGGTAAATACGCGATTGAGTTGGCTAAACTCGGATATAACGTAACCCTTTCTGACCTGACACCTAAGCTAGTTGAAATTGCCAAACAAAAGGTATCGGAGTTAGAGTTAACTGAACAATTTAATGGTTTTCACGTGTTGAATGCAACACATCTAGACGGAATAGCAGACGAGACGTTTGATGCCTCTCTCATGTTAGGCCCTCTATATCATTTACAAAAAGAAGAGGAACGAGTTGCAGCAGTTAAGGAATTGTTTCGTGTGACAAAGAGGAACGGTATCGTTTTTGTTGCATTCCAAAGTCGAATGAGAATGACAATTACATCATTACAGTTTCCTCAATATTGGAAACCAAATGACAACATAGATTCTATACATGAGTTTTATGAAAATGGGATTTTCAATCATAATGATAAAGGTCGATTTACAGGAGCCTATTATTTCAACATGGATGAAATAAAACCATTCATGGAGAAGAGCGGATTTCAAACCATTGATTTAATTGGTTCATCTAGCATCGGAGCAATGCTAAGCAACGAGCAAAAACAGTATTGGACAGACCAAGGTGAATATGAAAAGTTGGTTAACTTTCTGATTAACTCTGCTAATGATCCGTCCGTTTTGGGAATTTCATCCCATCTGCTGTATATAGGGAGAAGGAAGTAAATTGGTGATAGAAACGAAACGATATTGTCTCGATCTTTCTGAAATGATTATGAAGAAGCGAGATCTTATGGGTACTTGGTGAAAAACTTTATTCGGTCAAATGAATCGGAGAGGGTGTGGTCCCAGACAACTCTTGTACTGGGGTGCAAATGTCAAAGCTGCAATATCCACATCCGACGGAAGTATTTGTTTTCAAACTCTGGCTGAGATTCAACCCCAATCAAGCCTCTGATTCAGCGACCCCTTTTACTTTTTCTAAAAAATTAACCACTACTTTATCGTTTGCAAATATGAGGAACAGCTTTACAAACCACTTCAACGGACTATTGGTTACCGTATATTTTAACTTGGATGTCTGATCGTCCACTCGATAGAATTCATACAAACCTGTGATCTCAAACATATTAGCCAATGTAAAGCCAATCTTTAATTTTTTATAGTTCTGAGTATCTTCATATTCCAAAGTATGGACATCATATTCTTCAATACGTTTGCCTTCTTTATACTTCTGACGGTATATACTGCCGACAACTTCCTCAGTAATCTTAACTGGTGTATTCTCCACGACTTGCGGCATGATCTTCTGCATCTGCTCCAGCGAACCATTGAAATACGACCATACATGTTCTATCGGCGTGTTGATCTCAATTTCTCTTGACCACTGTTTCATTAGCTTGCCCCCATATGATAAATCACTGTATTACAGAAAGTATAAGCTTTAACTAAAGCATTTGGCAAATTGAATCTAGTGCAATCATGATGTATGAACTTAGTTGCGAAATCACCTTCAATCAATAGCCGATCCCAGCACGCCACTTGCGAGTCGCTCCTTTTAGGAATAGTATTAACTCTAAGGATAGGAAAACTGCAAACTATGTAAATATGAATTAGGAAGGGTGAGCGGCGAATGCTTTTTTATATTACTGCCATTTTAGTTGTACTGGTTGACCAAATATCTAAAATTATAGTCCGCATTCATATGCCGATCAATGAAGACTATTCCCTGTGGGGAATACAATTGACGCATATTGAGAATAGTGGGATGGCTGGTGGCTTGTTTCAAGGCTATGCGAGACTTTTTGGTATCGTGGCCGTCCTATTCGTGGCGGGTGTCATCTACTATCGTAAAAAAGAAGGCCTTAATGGAACGCTGAGCGAGATTAGCTTCGCCTTCTTAGTAGGAGGTGCTGTCGGGAATGGAATTGATCGTTTGTTATTTGGGCAGGTTACGGATTTCCTAGTCTCGCGTTCCGGGAATGGTGTGCTTAATATGGCAGATCATGCGATTAAGATTGGCGTAATCCTTTTAGTGGGCGGGTATGTGTTTCAATCTTTAAAAAGCTGGAGTCATAGACGATGCTCCGCGTAATTGTATAATTATTCCCCATAAAAAAGAACTCTCCATAAGCGGAGGGTTCTTACTTTTTTATTCATTTGTTTGCGGGTAGTGTCAGTTACGTTGGTACTATCCCTATTACCCATAATCCGCTACAAGATGCGGATCTCCTATTTTGAAGTAGTGGCGGTATTAGAGAGGGATCTCGAATCTCGTCGCCCGCTCACGCGATAATGGCAGGGGAGTTACCGTCCTCTTTTAGAAAAGATAAAAATTACGTCCATGGCATTGACATAAATTACGTCAACGGTTATATTATAGACATAAATTACGTCAGGAAGTGAAGATATGAGTCAATTGGATCCAGTCTCTTTCAAAACAGTGTTAGAATATTTGGTTATGATTAACGAGCAATCATATTCAGGAATTGGTCGCCAGCTTCACATTACACCACAACAATTTTCGGATTGGATCAAAAAACGACGACCGATTCCACAAGAGCGGCTACAGGCTCTAGCGAACTATTTTGGGATTGACGGAGCTGTTTTTGTTGATAACAATAACTTCGTAGAACCACTGACACCTTTGAAAAAAGTAGATATTCATATCACATTGTTAGATCAGAAAGTGGCACTTCTTCAGGAGGAAGGGGCTGAAGCTGAAGACATTGGACCATATATAGAGAAAAAACAAAAGCTACTTGAAGAGAGGGCAGGGCAGAACCGTTTAGCTAAAATTGCTGCCGCACTTCAGCTAAATGATGAGCGGACTAATCGAATATTAGATTATGTTATACACGAACTCCAATCTGGTCGGGGGAAAGAACTTGAAACGAAGTTAAATAAAGGGGACGAACAACAATGAGTACCGCAATTTATTTCAACCCAGAGAGAACGCGACTTCTGGGCAAAAATCAGGATGTCCCTTACAAAGGAGCATACATATTTACAAATAAACGCGGTGTTGCCAAAAGTGCACTTGTGCAGCCGCCAGCGATTCCAGCAAAATGGATATCCAGATACGGCAGCCTTACTATCTCACAAGTCGGCAAAGAAATGCCAAACGGCGGGATCAACGAAGAAGGTCTTGTTATAGAACAGACAACGCTATGGCAATCTACTTATACAGATGACAACCGTCTACCAGCGGTCGGAGAGTTGCAGTGGATTCAGTTGCTCCTTGACACTTGCGCCTCAGTAAAGGAAGCGGAGCAAGTCGCCTACGGTGTGCGCATTGCACAGCCAATGGCAAGGTTGCATTATATGATAGCCGATCGTTCTGGAGATTGTGCGATAATTGAATTTTTAGATGGTGTCATGTACGTATATCGGGGAAACTCATTGCCGTTTTCAATTATGACAAATACTCCTTACACTGAAGCACTTAAAGATTTGGAAGACAAAGAAGAACGCTGGCATAAATCATACAGTGACTACGATCGCAATTCCATGGATCGCTTCATTAAAGGGGCGACTCGCCTTGCAGATGTAATTCCGGTCAGCGAGAGAGAGCGACTCCAATTTATTCAGGATTCTTTAGAATTTGTACGCAGGGAAGATACTGCGTACAGTCTCATCTATGATTTAGAGCAAATGCAACTTCATTTCGCAACAAGTATATATCCCGATTTGAAGACAGTGCGTATGGGTGAAGTGAATTTCTCTTCGGATGCAGCGCCGCTGGCTCTGAACCTTCAACAGCCCGATGTTGACTATATCAACTACAACGTGGATTTGAACCGTAGAATTGCAGAAGCGTTTTTTAGAAACCCGGTTTTGACGGAAGCATTTGGTTGGAATATTACAGATGATATGATTGACTTTTTCGCGTCATTTCCAGACAAATTCCCGGAATCACTATAAATACGGGGCCTATGGAAGCGCTAAAATATGCTCTATTGAGTAAAACCATAGATTGGTAGGTAGATTAATTTGGAACATAATATGATCATAATTGCTCAAGGTTTAGCCGAAGTACTTCAACGCGGCAAGGTACGTCATTTAGAGCAAGGGTTTATGACAGACGCTGAACGTGGGTGGTCTGGTGCGGATGTACGTCGTATAGAGGTTACTTACGAAAATGGTCAAAAGGAGAGCGTGATATTTAAAGAAGCTGCTTTAAAAGAACGCATGACGTTGAAAACATTAACTGACCAGGGCCATCGGAACACGCCCGCCGCTTTTTCACTGGATCTAGAAATAGATGAGCCTAGGTGGATGGCGATAGAAGATTTGGGGAGTGTTAAATCTCCTCTTTTGCACGTGATATGGCGGCTTTGTACGATGAGAAGAAAAGCCTGACTCTCACGCATGGAGATTTGCAGTCGGTAGATGGTTCCCACGTACATTATTATAATGGAAAGCCATATTTTATTGATTTCGGGTGGTGCTATTATGCGCCTTTTTATATTGACCTGGCCAGTTATTTTAACTTTGAGGATGCCAAACTTTATTACAACGAATTAATTGAAAATGGTATATCACTTCGCTATGATGATTTTTATGCGATTTAGTAGTACGTTTGCGCCCCAACAGATGGACAATCTGAACTTATTATAATAATTGGGACTACACTAATCGGCAGAATAGTTCTACTAAACAACAAATAGCAGTTCTTTTCTTTTGCATATTTTGTACAACAACTGCAAAGCAGCAGTTTATTTTTCTGCTAGACTTTTATATGGAAGGAGGACCATTAGTGGATTGGCTCGATCGCATGAATGCAGCAATTGACTATATTGAGGACAACCTGGCTGGGGAAATTGATTATATGCAAGCTGCAAAAGCAGCTTGTTGCCCGAATTATCATTTCCAACGAATGTTTGCTTTTATATCAGATGTGACGCTTTCTGATTACATCAGAAGAAGACGGCTGACACTTGCTGCTTTTGAGCTGCAACAAAGCAACAAAAGTGTGATTGAAATTGCACAAACATATGGTTATAAATCTCATGCTTCATTTACACGAGCATTTCGTGAACTGCACGGGACTTCACCAACATCAACTCGTAAATCAGGGGTAAAAACTGAAGGCTTATCCACGTATGTCTTTTCATATTTCGATTGCGGGGAGGACAGAAATGAACTGCCGAATTGAAAAGAATCCTGGATTTTCAGCTGCAGGCTTCAAAAATTGCGTGGATACTGATCATGCGTACAATTCCATACCTAAGATCTGGCAAGAAGCCCGAATGAATGGCATTGGTGACAAGTTACTTGGTTTAATGGGTGAAAACTCAGAAAAAGTACCTAATGGCATATTGGGCATTTTATCAGGAGGTGACTGGGGTAACAATGATACTTTCTTCTATTACTTGGCGGTACCAAATGAAAAAGAAACTCCTGCGGATATGGAAAAGCTAACATTCCCTGAAAGCCAATGGGTTGTATTCGAAGCCCAAGATCCTGCCGACCTCGTAAACGCTTGGAAGTGTTTATATACGGATTGGCTTCCTACATCAGATTATATACTGGCAGACTTGCCAGCAGTTGAATGTTTTTATCCTCCAGGACACTCTCCTCAAAATGAACTATGGATTCCTATTACTGTGAAAGGAAGATGACAATGGCTAAATTGAAAAAAATTGAATTTGTTGATTTCGGTCCGTACAAGATGGTTGGAAAAGAAATTAGAACCAAGATTGAAAACTTTAATCCAATTTTTCCATCAAAATATCCAACGATTCCATCGTTGTGGAAACAATGCTTTTCCGATGGCACATTTGATACGCTTGCAAACATGACTGAATATTGTCCTGCCGAAACACCGAATGGTTACGAGGGCTACGTAAGAGATTTCAACAAAGAAGATGGAACATTTACATATGTCGCAGGTTTTTTAATGAAAGTTAATACACCTGTGCCTGATGGGTATGCAGCATATGACATACCAGCTTGTACCATTGCAAAAACTTGGATTGAGGGCGAAGAGCATGATATCTATCCAAATGCAGATCAACTGACAGTGGAAGTCATTTATCAAAATGGATATGAAGTGGATTGGCAAAATTACTTTAAATGTGAAGTTTATACGGATCAAAGATTTGGAATGCCCCAAAAACGTGGACAGAAAGTACTGATACTTGATATTTATATACCGATTAAGCAAGGGTAGCTACACTAACGAAAATCGTTAGTTTAACAAACAGGCTGTAATTGGTACATCTATCTAGCACGCATAAAAAGAACTCTCCAGACATGGAGAGTTCTTACATTTTTATCCATGTGATTGCTATCGAGGCACAAGAACACACATCTTTTGAAAACCACGCCCAGCGTGCTTTTTTTGTTTTAAGCAGGTATGTTCTTGTCTAACGGCAATGGTTTGTCAGCCCTCAGGCTGTTTGTCTTGGGTATGATTGTCGCGTTTGCTATGCGCCTGTCCCCAACTTGAAAGCGAGCTCATAACCGGAATCATCGTCTTGCCGTAATCACTAAGGAAATATTCTACTTTGGGAGGAACTTGCGGATATACTTTTCTGATGACCACACCGTCTTCCTCCATCTCCCGAAGTTGTTGGGTAAGTGTTTTTCGTGTGACATACGGCAAAGCTCTCTGTAATTCTCCAAAGCGCTTTGTTTGGCCGGTAAGGTGACGAAAGATATACGGCTTCCACTTTCCGCTGATTACGGCCAGAGCCTTTTCGACAGGGCAATAACCTATTTCTTCGTTCATACTCTCACTTCCTAATGTTTCAAAATAGATACTATGTTCCCCAAAAGTGCGTTCTTGAGAGAAAGCTACTCTTAAAATTATAATATAATCCAGACACGTTGACCATGTTTCGCTTATAGTTGGCGATGTTGAAAAGCAAAGAAAATGCGACAGAATCTATTAGACATGGGAGAGATTTTAAAATGACAAATTCATTGATGAAGGCAGTACGAGTCTATGAGTACGGCGGTCCCGGTGTGCTGAAATTGGAGGATGTCGAACGTCCTGTGCCGCAATCCGGCGAAGTGCTTGTCCGTGTTATATATGCGGCAGTCATTCCACTGGATTGGAAAATACGTAGTGGATTACTGAAGGAGGTTTTTCCTCAGCCGCTGCCGTATATTCCGGGAGCAATTGTATCCGGCATTATTGAATACGTGGGTGAAAATGTAACAGAATTTGAGGCTGGCGACTTGGTTTTCGGTAAGATGAAAGGGGCTTATTCACAATATGGGATCGTCTCCGTTTCTGAACCCTATTCTTTATTAAACGGGTTGTTGCATGTTCCTAAAAATCTTAAGCTTGAAGATGCTGCGACGATTGGGGCAGGAGCCGAATCAGCTTGGAAAGCTCTGTTCACTGAAGGAAACTTGGAGGCCGGTCAGACGGTTCTTATTCACGCTGCAGCCGGTGGGGTGGGGCAATTCGCTGTACAACTTGCTAAATGGAAAGGCGCCAACGTGATCGGCACCGCTTCAAGTGAGAATGTCGATTATGTAACATCATTGGGAGCGGATCAAGTCATCAATTATACGTCGACGCCATTTGAAGAAGTCATAAAAGGAGTCGATCTGGTGATAGATACAGTTGGGGGAAATACGCAAGATCGCTCATGGTCTGTATTAAAACCAGGCGGATGCCTCGTCTCGCTGGTGCAGCCACCTTCTCAAGAGAAAGCACGCGAATATGGAGTTACAGCCAAACATAGCACTGCATCTCCTACCTTTGAAGATAATAAAGCGATAGCGCAACTGCTCGCGGATGGTACGATTCAAGCGGCAATTGACAAGATATACCCTCTAAATGAGGTAACGGAAGCACACTTGCGGAGCGAAGGCAGACATAGCCGCGGAAGAATTCTATTGCGTAACAATCTCATTTAAGGTAGTCGATGGTATCGTTCCGTCGATAAGAATAAAGCCGTTATGATAACTACCTTTGAAAGTATTGAATATCATAAAAGTTTGTTAGAAAAAACAGACATTATGCAACACATAAACAAAATGAAACCTCTCATCGAAGAGGCAGAAGGTGGTTACTATACGTTGTTGGAAAGCGTAGGAACGTGTTATTCGTCTAAATGCTAAAGACAACCATATTAGCAGACTGCCTTCAAAAGTACCCAGGTGTACGGAATCGACCGTGGTCAACACTCTCTGCAAGAAAGCGACTTCGGGAGCATAAGCTGTGTAGCGTTCGCCTTTGTCCCCGGATTTCAATCGGGGACAACATCGTTCGGAAGAACGGCTAAACTACTAGTGCAACAAGGACTAGAGGAAGACACTGGTCAATCGTCCATACGAGTTTATAAAACTGTTCGGGAATAGCGACATTGCCCGGGGCAAGTATTAAACGGAATCGTTCCCGATCTGGTGCATCTGACCCGTCTTTAGTTTTGTTCACTTTGTCGTCAGCGGCGGCGGTTGCGCGATTGTCGCTCGAACCCGACAATGTAGATATAGCGTACCGTTTCCACATTATTTCACGAAATCCACACACACATTTACTTCCGCTGTAATCACGAATTACTTTGACATTTCATATAGTGTATACTACACTAATGTATATTACATAATTGTTTTGGTTTTGGTCTTGTGTTTTGGTTTTTGTGCTCTGTTCTGCTCTTTGCCTAATATTTTTTCGTTCGACTTTATGCAAATATCCCTTATAGGGTTATCACATTTTATTACATTTCATTATTTTGAGGTGAGCTGACTTGTCTGAGGTTGAATGTGTCGTGCTTGGTCTTTTGCACGAAGAGTATCAATACGGCTATGAACTGGATAAAGCTATCGATGAACGGAATATGCGCTATTGGAACAATCTCAGCAAGAAGTCCATCTATCTGGCTTTACAGCGAATGCAGGGCAAAGGCTGGGTGCAAGCGAGCGAATGCCGACAGCCTAACTTTCCGGCCCAGATCCGCTATACGCTGACATCCGAAGGAAAAGCAGCCTTCATCGACATGGTGTCATCCGGATTAGGCTCGCAGGAGTTGATTAAGCTTGCGTATAGTGTTCCCGTCGCATTTTTATCTGTGCTCCCTGTAGAGGAATCGATGAATCAAATGCTGAAGCGGCGGGATTGGCTGGCTGCATTTGTAGCAGATATTCCTGATCGTAGCCTGGATGAAGACCACTCTGAGCCTTTAGGCAAACGGGCCAACATACGTTTACTCCGTGCACATTACGAAATGGAACTGGAATGGCTAGATTGGCTTTTATCCCAATTAAAAAAAGACAAATTCGATGAGGAAAAGGGGAACCTGAATGGCTAACGCTTATCCTGTACAATTGTTCAGCATGCTGAAGGGGTATCGACCGATTACGAATTTGCTGGGTATGGGAGATCCAAACGTTCATTTCATTGACGGGCAATGGTGGATGTTTTTCGGCGGTTTTCAACGAAATTTTAAAAATAACCTATTTAGCGCATCGTTAACAAAGGGAGAGCCATTGGGTAGCAATATGAAATGGCAAATCACTGCAGATTCTGGCAACAATCACCGGGCTATGCCACTAATTGAACAACCGAGCCCGGGAGGATGGGACGGCTATGGCCTGCATGAGCCTTGCTTTGCAGAGGGAATCAAACAAGGGAAGGATGGCCTAACTCTCCCTTGTCGACGGATTTACTACACAGGGCGAAAATCAAAGCGCGTGCTGGCTAATGACCAGCCCTTCTCCATTGGCTTTCTTGAACTGACCGAAGACGGTTGGAGGAGACATCCGAAACCGGTCCTCACCGGGGATGAACGTAACCCCAACGTCCTAGCTCCTAAGGTGATCTACCATGAAGGGAATTGGCGGATGTGGTATAGAGCCACGCCCAAAGAAGCCCCAAAGGGCGAACTGCCTCAATATGAAATTTACTACACCGAGAGTAAAGACGGTATTAGCGGCTGGAAAAAACCTGTGCTTTTCTTCAACCGGAAAGATCAGATCGCACACGCTTACCCTCTTCCCACCAAGAATGGCTTGGAGATGCTGGTCAGCACTTCCCCCAACCTATACGGGGAATCTGGCTATCCGAAGCAAGCCTTACGCCACTTTCACTGCATTGGCGAGCCAGGAAATCGCGACCAATGGCAAGGTCCCGCATCTCTATTAAAAGCAGAAGACGGCGAAGCCTGGTATCAGGGCGGATTTTTTGGCTCCAGCTTTTGCGAACCTGGTCAGAGTGAGGACTCAAGCACCCGACATGTTTTTTTCACAGGCATTCATGCCCCTTTTAACAAATTACTTTACTCCCTTCGTAAATTACTAACTCTTAAGCTGCCGCCTATCCCTGCCCCTTTTTATTTTGCCATCGGTTATTACAGCTATGATTTGTCCTCTAAAGATCAAGTCGAATGATGCATTGCGCACAGTTCCCCGTGTGCAGTGGTTGGCGTCGCATAAGTTGTTTGCAAAAGAGAAAGGTGTCAAAGAAGGACTGCCTGCCGTCCTGTTGATCTCGCTATCCATGGTATGAAAATCAAATTGGTAGCTGAACACATTTATAATCAAGAATTTTCGATTGAGAGAGCATTAAATTGGATATTAAATTCGATGACGTCTGAATTTTGTATGAGATTCTTTCATGAATGGTTGGAGATTGCTGAATCAGGAACACAGCAATTGACCACGCCATCCTGGAAAGAAATTATCGAGCTGAAAGAGAAGAGTTTTTCGAAATTTAATTTTAGATTTGAGACAAACTCAAAAGATAAACAGTTTTAGTTGTCGAGTGACAAGAACATACATCTTTTAATAACCACGCCAGGCGTGGTTTTTTTGTTTTATGAATGCATGTTCTTGTCAAAAGTCATTGACAAGAACATGCATGCTTAGCCGATACGTGATAAGAATATACTATCTTAGCCAACGTCTAATTGATGCAGCCGACTCTAGGAAGAGAATTCGTTTACGTACGGTACGGATTTCCCGTTGACAAGAGACGCAGGAGGATTTGAGGAAAATCTTAGAGGAAGCGGGATGGGGCGAATAATGAGTTTTAGGAATCAATAGAGGTAAAGTATTAATCAACGATTGGAGTTTATTCCTTGTCAGACGATTCATCCTTACCACTAACGCATCTACATGTGGGGGTCCCGCCAACATTTTAACGAAAATATACGCTAAGCCTTCGGAGGTGACCGGCTTAGCGTTTTTTATTACTCTAAGCTAAAGTAATCCTGACAATCTCAGATCGTTTTATCCGTATCAGGAATTCTTTAATATCGTTGAACCATATTGATATTCCTTGTATTCCTCCCCCCAAACCATAACTGAATCTAGTATCGGCTTTAGTTTTTTTTCGATATCGCTCAACGAATATTCGACTTTAGGTGGTATTTGAGAATATACGTTACGAACAACAACGCCATACTCCTCCAAAATGCGAAGCTGCTTGGTTAAGGTTGCATGAGTAATGTCTGGAAACAACCGTTGAATTTCATTAAATCGCATCGTTTTTTCACTTAAAAACAGAATGATCAGCATGGACCATTTTCCCGATAATATCTTTTGAGCGCTTGTGAATCCACATTCTTCCAATATCTCATTTGTGTAGTTATTAATGGCTATCCTTTCCGGTATTCAATTGCATACTAACGCTACTCCAAGAGCGTAGAAACCCTCTGAAGATACTCTATAAATTGCGCGATATAATTTTATCATACGATAAATTTTCTAACAATAAAATGAAAAATAGAGGAGAGTACTCGGATGAATACAATCATACCCGTTTGCAAAGAAGACGTTATTTCAGCTTTTCAATGTAGACACGCTACCAAAACTTTTAATACGACCAAAAAAATATCCGAAGATGATTTTAACTATATTCTAGAAACGGGAAGGTTATCGCCCAGCTCGATTGGTTTAGAGCCATGGAGGTTTATCGTTGTGCAAAATCCGGAGTTAAGGAATAAGCTAAAAGCAGTTTCACCTGGAGCCCAAGGCCAACTGGACACTTCGAGTCATTTTCTGATCATTCTTGCCCGGACAAACGTAAGGTATGATTCCGAATATGTGATTGATAAAATGAAAAATGTGCAAAAAATTCCCCAAGAGGTTGTTACTTATATCTCTGGTGCATTAAAAGAGGTTCAGGAAGTGCGTGGTTTGTTGAAAGATGAACGTTTAATGTATGAATGGTCTGCCAAGCAAACCTACATTGCTATGGGGAATATGATGACCGCCGCTGCTTTAGCTGGAATCGATTCTTGTCCGATTGAAGGATTTGACTATGCAGCAGTAGACCATATCTTAAAAGAAGAAGGTTTGTTAGAGGAAGGAAATCTGAAGGCATCCGTGATGGTCGCTTTTGGATATCGGAATGAAGAGCCCAAACGAGCCAAAACAAGAAGCAATATGGATCAAATTGTGAGTTGGACATAAAGGATCGAAGATCGCCAATAACAATCAATTAGAACGGCCTTAGTCCTGAAACCCATTCCTCTGAGGCCTTTTAACTATCGTTCTCTAGCTTAATATCATCCCTGAAATCTGAATTTTATCATTTTATGCTAATGCAACATAATGGTGGGTAGTTCGCCAAGATATGATTTATTAATCAATAAGGCAAAAAAAGACCAGCCTTATAGATGACGAGGCCACTGAAAAAGTATGAAAAAGGCGCAACTCTTCAAGTTTTATTGAGGAGATTGTGCCTTTTCTCTGTATAATTAAGGTAATTTACGCAGTAGTCAATAAAGTCATGGAGGAAATAGGTGCCATAGTTGGTGGTGCCAACAAAAAGAACACGATTGAAGAAGGGGAGATACGTATTATATGTGTTCTTGTCAATTCAAGTATATATGTTCTGTCTTGTCGTCCGTATTCGAAAATAAATACAATCACAGGTGTCGAGGGACAAGAACATACATCTATTGAAAACCACGCTTGCCGTGTTTTTTTTGTTTTAAGCAGGTAATTGAACACACACATTCTGGCCTTCACTTAAACCAAAATTTGAATCAACACTGGCTTGCATCTCCCTGCATTACACGCCCCCTCAGAAATACTGCAAGCAGAAATGCAAACAATTAAATCCAGTTCCGCTTTGAATGTGATCTTGTCCCCTGCTTTGGAGACGGGAGGCCGAATTAGAATCGTTTGCTCCGGTGTGACAGCAGTATTCATAAAAATGTTTAAGGGTTGAATCGAGTTAAATGGAGGAATGCCATGCTGCTTTAGACTAGCATTGATATTATCAAAACAATTGCTATGATGATGCCCTACGTTATAAAAATGCTGATACGTTTCCGCTCTACAAGAAGGTATCAGTAATTCATGAACACTCACATCATCTTCTATGATGGTCATCATCGGTTGATAACGATTGCTGTAAAGAATATCCCCAATTGAAATAGAGAGAGATTCTTTACAGTCTATTGTAACAGCTGCTGAAAAAAACTCGTCGAATTCGTTTGAATTTACTGCAAATAGATCTGCAACCTGCTGCCCCTCCATATCAATCACAGAGAAACGTTCTCCTTTGTTTATTTTGAAAGCCTGCCCTGTTTGTTTGGCTATCGTAATTTCTCTCAATATTTTTCATCTCCTTTCATATCGTTAGGCAAAGTAGCTTGCTACTTGCGTTTCAATAGTTGATACAAACATACCATTCTAAACCACGATGTCAATGTTCTACGTATTAATGACACTGAACGATTTTCAATCCGATTTCAAAGAATTAGAAGAAGACGAGGATTCGTTGGTTGGTGATTTTAATACCTACATTCTTCTGGCGATCTGCGACCAGCTTATTTCGCTCGGCTTGCCCTTGGAAGCCAAAAGGCAGGCGTATTGTAAGGACACGTCATCGATGATCTAACGAGACAACAAGGAACAGTTTGCCGCGGCAGCTAATTCTTGTTTTATTAAGCTTAATGGGAGTTGAAGGGTTAAACGGCTTCTACACGAATAAATAAGAGCAGACAAATATAAAGATGGTAGAAGGGATATCAACGTATTGAAATTAATTGAGCTTCGAATACCAGCAGGTTTTGCTATTTGCTATAACAATTTAGTGAAGGGCGAATGGATTGTGCCTAAACATAGGCATGAAAGACTTATTATCGATTTAGGATGGTCTCCAGATTCTAGAGCCGACGGGGAGTATCTACTAGTAATCGTAAATGATAACTGGGAAACGTTGAAGGAAAAGCGGTCAAGAAATCGTTTTGAGATTAAAGAAACACTAGAAAATTGGCTAATGATTCAATGAAACTGCCAAATTCCAAATAGGTGCTGAGACTATGAAGAAAAAAACAAGGGAAATCAATGTTGGAGAGTATGAATACGTATATGTGATTAACCAAAAGTATCATCAAGGTGTAAGTGAAGTTACTCTTTCAATATCATTAAAGGGACGAAAGAATATGACCTGTTCATTCCGCTTTTGTACATGGGATGACCCAATTATGGGAAGCCCTCTGTTAGTTGGCTTCCCTTTAAAGAAACTAGTGTCAGGAACGATTGAAAAATTCAACTTACATAGCTCTAGAACAGTTAAGCATTTTGTTTTGTATGGTTTGGAAAATGGTTGGAATAGAACAAACAGGATAGAGTTCAATGATGGACTAGTAATACTCAGAAAGCTGGGATATGACGTTTTACCGCTAAAACGATGACGCATAACTGATTAGAACGCTACGGAACGCGTAAAATCCAGGTGGAACTTGGAAAGAAAACGATCCATGCTTCACGACGTAAGATCGGTCACATTATGTTTTGTGTTGACAATCCTCCGGTCCGCATTCGGCGGGCAGAAGCCAAAACATTGCTGTAGAAGTGTTTCCACCGCTACCCAAAGCGCTGCTAGTTATGGTACCGGGGTAAGCGGATCCGGTAAATCTAGTCTTGTATACGATACCAAATATAAAGAAGGCAGAACAACTACCTACAGTTTATAGGGTATACTCCGGAGAATGATGCAAGAACAGTTGACAGCCTATGTCCGGTAATTGCTGTGGAGCAAAGAGGACGATCAGCAATATTTAGCGCCAGCTAGCAATGCTACGGAAGCCCAAGAACTCTTGGAAAAGATAGAATTCTTCATGCTTTGAAGGGAGATGATATATTTACAGAGCGATGAATTGTTCATCGCTTTTTTATAAATATAAGATGAAGAAGAATTGTAGTTGTCGAGTGACAAGAACATACAACCAAAGTTAAATTATGCCAAAATGTAGTTAATGTATAATGTAGATATCCCTCATGAACAAAGGAGAACTGAAAATGAGAAAACTCGTTCTATTTCTGCATGCATCGCTTGACGGTTTTGTAGAAGGACCGAACGGTGAAATGGACATTGGCTATATTTCCTACGATGCTGATTTGGAGAAACACGCGAAAGAAATTCTGAGTACTGCCGACACTGTCATTTGGGGACGAGGGACTTATCAGATGATGCACAGTTACTGGCCATCTGTGCCTTCGAACCCATCAGCTTCGCAGTATGAACGGAATCATGCCGAGTGGATCGAAAAGACAGCTAAAATCGTTTTTTCCACGACGCTGGAGAAAGTCGAATGGAACAATTCCAGACTGGTGAAAGAAGGTGTCGAGGAAGAGATCAAGAACCTCAAACAGCAGCCAGGCAAGGATATGGTCATCCTCGGCAGTCCTAGGTTCGCACACTACCTTATGCAGCTTGATTTAATAGATGAGTATAAAATTACGGTTTCTCCCGTCCTGATCGGCAGCGGGGTGCCGTTATTCCAAGGTCTCAAGGAGAAGATCAATCTTAAACTTATCGAAAACAAGACATTTGATTCTGGAGCCATAGGCCTCGTTTACCAGACGGTTAGATGACCTTGTCTCCTAAAGTAGATTACGCTAACGGAGAACGATAGATGAACCATAACAGGGAGCAGACCGCGGCGGGACTGCTCCCTGTTCAATTGAGGAAGCGGACAGGATAGCCCCCCTTGTGGTAATATAAGGATATCTTACCAACTGGTATGTGGGGGGTGTGAATGAAGTGGTTTGAACTGAGCATAACGAAAAGATATCTTAAAAAAAAAGATTGATTGGAATAATCATTTCCCAAAACATATCGCAATCATGATGGACGGAAACGGTCGATGGGCGAAGTGCAGAGGATTACCTGGTCACTATGGTGGAATGCAAACCATGCGTCAATCCATAAGCTTGTGTCACCATAACGGAATAGAATCCTTGACGCTATATGCATTTTCGACGGAGAATTGGAAGAGACCGAAAGATGAAGCCGAATATATCATCCGTTTAGTGAGTGAGTTTGTACAGGACACAAACATTCGCGAGTTAAATGAAAACAACATTCGCGTTTATTTTATTGGTGATATTTCGAAGTTCCCTCATGAAACACAGCAAGCGATGCGTGACGTCGTAGATCAAACGAAAGAAAACACCGGGTTAAACGTGTTTTTTGCCATGAATTATGGTGGTAAAAGTGGTATCATGCAAGCGGTACGATCTATAGTTCAAACTAAAAATGTGGAAGAAATAACCGAAGAGGTCTTCGAAAAGTTCCTCTATACAGGGACTAGCCAATCACCCGATTTGCTAATTAGAACAAGCGGCGAGAAAAGGCTGAGCAATTTTTTACTCTGGCAGTCTGCCTCAACAGAACTCTGGTTTACCCCTAAGATGTGGCCTGACTTCAATGAAGAGCTTCTATTTGCGTCCATCATTGACTATCAAGATCGAAAAAAGAGAAACCAGCCGGTGTAATGGTGAACTTTAAATCAAAGTCTACGTCTTAGTTCATGTGTATTTTAGGGGGGATGATGATGAAAATAGTAGGGTTTATTATTTTGGGTATGGCAATTTCATATTTATTTATATTTCTAGGTACGATTGGACTTGTGCTGCTTGGTGGAGCGACCTTTGGTCTCCTCTTGTATATTGCAATTACTATTTCAAAAATGAAAAAATAAGCTACTAATAAATTCACTTAGCACTGCCAATGCTGCAGGATGCTTTTTCAACTAACTGGTAGCTTAGAACAATGACTTCTTTATAAGGCGCGGTAAAACGAATTTGATGAATTAGGGGGGGATACGAGATGGCTCTGCCGCTGATTACTGCTTTGGAATTGAAGCCGGAATACGTTTATTAGAAGTAGGCGCTGGCACTGGTCAAGTTGCAACAACGTTAGCTAAACATTGGGGAGTAACTGTTATTACGTTAGAACTGTGGGAAAGTTTGAATGTTATCCAGGAATACGCATCAGCAAAAAATGCTGAAAATGACGTTTTGGCAGTGAAGGCGAATGCTGAACTTATGCCATTTCCTGACGAAGCATTTGATGCAGTCTTTAGTATCGGATCTTTTTTTTATCATAGAGGATAGGGAACAAGCTCTGAAAGAAATCTCACGCGTTACTAGCACTAACGGCTTTTTTGGAATTGCAGAACCCAGGGCAGAATTCTTTAACAATCAAAATCACGGTCCTATCTGTTTGAACAACTTCCGCTGCTATCCAACCTGCAGGATCTATTTGCCTTGGTCGGCGGAGCTGCCTGTGGAATGCCGCCTCCAGTGGGTGATCAACGGCGCGTGATGGAACTCATGGTTGCCACAGCTGACAAAGGAGAACGAAAAAATGAAAAAGTACATACTCTTCGATCATGATGGTGTTCTGGTTGATACTGAATTCTGGTATTACAAAGCGGGAGAACGCGCTCTGGCAGACATTGGATTTACCTTGGATAAAGATCAATACCTCCGCGACATGACCCAGTCTTTGGGCACTTGGTCCCAAGCTAGGGCGGCAGGTATTGATGAACAGACCATCAGCAAGCAGCGTGAGGTCCGCAACGTTTATTATCAGGAATATCTAAGAACAGAAGCCATAGAGATTGAAGGCGTAGTTGAAACTCTAGCCAAACTGTCAAAGTACGTCCGCATGGCCATCGTGACGACTGCAAAACGTGCGGATTTTCAACTTATTCATGAGAAGCGCCAGATTATACAATTCATGGATTTCGTCCTTGTTCGCGAAGACTACGATCGCACCAAGCCGCACCCGGAACCATACTTGACCGGCCTAGAGCGCTTCGGAGCTACCAAAGAAGAGACCCTAGTTGTAGAGGATTCAAACAGAGGGTTGAACTCAGCCGTGGCGGCTGGTATCGACTGTGCTATTGTCCATAACGACTTCACAAAAACACATGACTTTTCACAGGCCAGCTATCGAATCAAGACTCTGATTGAACTAAAGGACATTATCCTGATGTAACCTGAGAGAGCATTCGCCAGCGTGTCCCACTTTAAAAGTGAAGAGCAGTGCGGGCGGCGCGGACCCATGTGTCGGTTGTCTATTTCCAATATCCAGTTAATCATTGGCATTTGGACACAAATATCTAAGCGTAGTGAGAAAGCAAGATATATACTAACATACACTTGTCTAAGCTCATAGCTTCTTTGTGATCTGTAGAAGTAATGGGGAACGATAGCACATGATATGACGGCAGCCTGACTCACGAACGGCTGCCGTTGTTCGTTAAAGTAATGAGCAGGTTAACACAACAGTATTATGGAATATATTTGGGATATCTATTATCGTGAGGAGGAAATACATTTGCGTTATAGGGCATCTTCCCTTTGTATCGTTAAAAGAAGAGAATCAATATTACTTGAACAATTCCCCGAAGAAGACGGTGTCATAACATTTCGCCCCGTTGGTGGCACGATTGAGTATGGAGAAGACAGTAAATCAGCTGTTGTACGGGAAGTAAAAGAAGAAATAAATATTGATATCAGTGAACCAAAACTGATTGGGATTATCGAGAACATCTACCCATGTTACGATCAAATTGGTCATGAATATGACTTTATTTATGAAGCGAGCTTTAATTGCTCTGATGATTATGAAAAGGATGTATTTGAAGGGATTGAGGGAGACAAAAGGTTTTTAGCTGTTTGGAAGAGCCTGAGTGATTTCAAGGAAAATCCTCAGTATAAACTTGTGCCTGACGGTCTATATGAGATGCTTACAAGTGGGCAAGACAGTGTCTCTGAAATTAAACATATAAACAAAAGAGATTTATTAGCTTTTTAAGTCAATCATGATTAAGCTAACGGGAAACCATAGTTGAACAATTAAGGAGCAGTTTGCTACGGCAACTGCTCATTTTTTTATTAAGCTAAAGGGCAGTTTAGCGTGGCTGACCGACTTATATAACTTTACATCATCACTTTATTACGATAATATATTAGAGAAGTAAAGCAATAAAGGATGTGGTCTTAATCGAATTCATTCGGCTAGCAATAACAAAAGGCAATACCTCAATTAAGAAGGGAGTTTGTTATGGTGCGAGAGGCATTAATTAACAGAAAAACAAAAGAAACAGAAATTAAACTGGAGCTTAATCTCGATGAATACAGTGAAGGCAACATCAACACGGGAATTGGATTCTTTAACCATATGCTCACGCTTTTTGCTTTTAGGGCAGGAATAAAACTAAATGTGGATTGCAAAGGTGATTTAGAGATAGATGGGCATCACACGGTTGAGGACATTGGAATATGCTTGGGGCAAGCAATCAAAAAGGCTATAGGGGATAAAAAAGGCATAAACCGTTATGGTAGTTCGCGTATACCTATGGATGAGAGCTTAGCATTAGTGGATTTGAGTATATCTAATCGCTCTTTTTTAGTGTTTAACGTGAAAATGCCGTCAACACGAGCAGGCGAGTTTGAAACCGAATTAACCGAAGAGTTTTTTCTCGCTGTAGCACATAATAGCGGGATAACCATGCACATCAATTTGGAATACGGCAGAAATACACACCATATAAATGAGGCAATTTTCGTGGCATTCGGCGATGCGTTGAAGAAAGCAATTAGGATAACAGGCGATGTTATTCCATCTACGAAGGGTACGTTATCATTATGAAAAAAATATGTAAAGACGCTTACGTGTAAAAAATTATGGGGGAGGAATTTATTTCATTGGACATCTGACGATTAAGCTAACGGGATACGATAGCACCATGATATGACGGCAGCCTGACTCACGAACGGCTGCCGTTGTTCGTTAAAGTAACGGGCAGTATAGTTGAATTTACACCATAACTATAATAGTAAAAATCAGTTATAAAAATTCTCTCTCTATATTTAGTTTTATTTAAGATGTAAGATAAAAAAGTAAGAAAATGCAAATACATCATCAACCAAGGTGGAGATAAATGATGGAACAAAAGCTACCTCTATTTATTGTAACAGGATCAAGTGGATCGGGAAAAAGCTACGTTATCAATGAACTGCGAACAATATTACCAGACTTTGATATTTTTGATATCGATAATCTCCGCGAGGTTGGTGTTACAGATGAGCAACAAATACGAGACGTCTGGCTTCGGGTTGCACGAAATATAGCTGAAAGTGGAAGAATGACTATAATATGTGGAACAGCGATGACTTGGGATATTGAAAAATGTATTGATTTCCCTTATTTCAAGCATGTATATTATCTGAATTTACATTGTGATGAAGAAACTCGTGAGAAACGATTACGTGAAAGAAATTGGCCAGAAGAAATGATTCAAGACTATAAAAATTTTGCAAACTGGTTACTTGAAAATGCGGATAAGGAATATACCCCGCCAATGCCGATTGTTGATACTACGAATGCTGACGTAATTGATGTAGCAGCTCAAATAAAAAAATGGGTTCTTCAATACGCCTGAACTAACGGGGAACAATAGTTTAACCAAAACAGGAAACAGACCGCCGCGGCGCTGCTCCCTGATCCATTGAACTAACGGGTAGTTTAACGCAATACTTGTGTGCATAATGTGTAATGTTGAAAGTGAATTGCGGATAAAGAAAAACATATGACTTTTTAGGAGCCGTAGGGCTCCTTTATTTTTTGTTTGCATTAGCAGGAATATGTTGGATATTAGTAGAAAGTAATAATTATCAATCACAAATTAGAGGAATTACACATCAAGGAAGTCATTTTCACGAAATAAGCTTTTGCGGTAATTGAATAAATATTGCATCGGCACAGTCCAGTCTACATGATCTAAAGGATGAAGCACCGTAGAACTTATGATACATGAAAACAGGCTGCCACGAAATTCTTCGGAAGCATGTTGAATAGTTAGGCAATATTATTTACGTTTAATGGATCAACGGAAATGGTTTTTGATAATAAAAGACAATCAATATACGGAAATTTTTGCTACGATTATTTCAGGGGATTCCTTTGGTTTAATCCGTTTTGTTTCACAGCTTTTATCACATTCAATTTTTAAAACCATTAGTAGGAGGAAAAAATGAGTCAAATACCTAGTCGAAATGATGCTCCGAAAGTATACCGACCGGTATTGTTTCCAAAAGCAGTGAAATTGGTGAATAAAGTAAACCCATTAGAAGAAAATGAACAAGAAATAGTCGATTCAGTTAAGGCCATCGAACCAGCAATAAAAATTGCACTCAAAAAATTGGATTGCTTGTATATGCCAGTTGATAATGGGAAGGCCGTGGTGTGGCCGTGGTATGAAAACACCTTCACCGGAGCGGGAACTGGTACTCGACAACAACTAATATTTATGAACGAAATTGAGAAAAAAGGTTTAACAAATACCTTCTTAACTGATGAATGGATTCCTGGTCAAACCTATGAGATGTTTTCTATCCGCTATGAAACAGATTGTATTAAGGAACTGTACGAGCGAATAGCCAGTACTGGCGTGGAAGTGGAACCACTCGAAGATGTGGACGAGAAAGGACTTATGTTCTGTTTTAAAGACCCACAGGGGCACAAGTTTCAAGTATGGCAAGATCCCAAAACAGAGACGCAACCGATGCGACAAGGAATTCCTGTTTTCATTAGAGTAGCAGCTTTATTCTTTCCGTCGAGTGATCCGGAGGCATCTTATAAGTGGTATAGAGAAACTTTGAGTGGTCCGTTGAATGAGGCGGGGTTACCCGTAACGCAGGCTGGTGAAGAAATCTACTTCATTCGATCTCTGGAACGTAAAACGTATAATCACGAAACCCCAGCGTCGGATAGTATACGGTATATGGCATTTGCTATGTTTCAAGTGAACGGACTTTCCAAGGTGCATAGACAAATGATCGATCAAGGATTACGGGTATCCCATCAAATAAATGATCGGGGAGGATGCGGCCGTCAGTTCCAATTGCTCGATCCAGACGGAAACAAGTGGGATGTTTGGGAGCGGCAGACGATGGTGCATTGGAGAAGAAACCTTGCGGACAGCACTGACTGGAAACAACGGTTCCTTTTCTGTGATTATGAAGGGGAGCGGCTAATAGATGATTTTTACAGGAACCTTCAAGGCCATCATCATGGTGAGGCTGTAACTACTGTGCAGGTGATGGACTACAACAAAATCTGCGAAAACGATCCTGAAGGAGTACAAAGGCTGTTGGAAGCCTTGGATCAATTTTGTGAGCAAAATCCAGACCGGTCATTTCAAATTTTGCTCCGTGAAGGCTGGTATGATTCTATCTCGTCTTACGTTTATAGAGATTAATAACGGTTAACGATTTTGTAGGAGCCGCATTGATGCGGCTCTTATAATAGGGGGGCCGATATGGATACAGTTGAAACAGTCCAGCGTGCAATCGATTATATAGAGGAACGTCTTGACGAACCCCAAGCGCTGGAGCAGATTGCTGAGGCGGCCGTCATGTCGTTGCCTAATTTGTACCGTTTGTTTTATTCCATGACGGGCCATCCCATCAAAGAATACATTCGCAAAAGAAGAGTAAGTGAAGCTGCTTGCTTTTTGCGTGAAACCAATCTTCCGACGATTGATATAGGGATTCGTTGGGGATTTGAAACATACCAAACTTTCATCAAAACGTTTAAACGAAGTACAGGCCTGACACCGGGTCAATATCGGAAATCAGATACAATCTTCAGCTTCGAGCGGATCTGCCTGAATGAACAGGTGACTTACTTTGAGGAACGGGAGGTATCTGAGCGCTTTCCGGATGTAAAGGTCATTCGTTTTGCCCCCCAGAAGGGAATCGGCTACCTTTATACCGCTAAACAGGAGGTTGGACTTGAAGATACAGCCCTTGCCAATTTCCGTTCTCTTCTAGAAAAGAGTGAACTCGATGTAAATCAATTGAGAATGTTCGGTTGGAATGTTGATTTGGACGGAAAACGGGAATCTTATGGCTACCAAATGGTCGCCGTTAGTGAGAAGGATAGAACATGCCTGAGCGATCCAGAGTTAATACCCGTTGAACTCCCCGGCGGTCTTTATGCGGTGACACGTACACCAGCCGGTTCCGGACGTACTATCGTTGCCACTTGGGATCGACTGCTTTCAGATTGGCTCCCGCGAAGTACGTTCGAGCTCGGAGAGCAAAGTTTCTTGGAAGAATATCAACAATTTAATGGTCAGATCGCTCGGTTGAAGCTATATTTACCAGTGAAGCGCCGTCAGGACACAGAAACGATTCAAATAGTGGAGCGGTCGAAAGTGAAGGTAATTTCTTTCCGAGAAAGTGGAAATGATTGCGTCATACATGCTGATGAGGCCTCAGTCAAATGGTTAACCAGCAACGGGTTTGTCGGTGATACGCGTCTTCAAGTATTTATGAGTTGCAGCTTTCCGCAGAGTGAAATGAACACATATGAAGTTTACATTGCTCCACCGGAAGGATTTGTTCCTACTAGGGAGGATAAACATCGGATGACTTGGATTGAAAGCGGATTATATGCCTGTATGACCACAAGAGCCTACGGCTCAATGACGGGGATACTTGAACGGATCTATCGATGGCTCGGCGTATCACACGATTATGAACCGGATGGAGAACGTTCTTGGTATGCGCAATACGTACCTTATGAAGGGTCGAGCAGCGTATCGGACGTGAGAAGAAATATTGAGAGATCAGTGTCTGTCGTGTGCTTTGTACCTATTATTTTACAAAGATAACGAGGAGATTAAAGGACCGCTACAACCTATTCAAATTGACATTGACCAGACATGTCTTCTTAATGAGCTGCAGGCACACATTCTCTGAATATGATATCGTTCATTCCGATCTGGCTCTCCCATGGATACAACCTCTTTATCACAATTTTATTAATCAACACATCAACGCAAAAAACTCCTTTTCCGGTCAACGGATAGGAGGCACTCATGCAAACAAAAAGCCTTACTGCTCACAAATCGAGCAGTTTGAACCTTATGTTAACGATTAAAAGTCCGCACGAATCCTATTCCGAAAATCTAATAAAATCGATTTTCTTTAAGTGAATAGGATTAATAGTTCATCGGCTCTTAATCACCCTTTCATTACTAATTAATTTTACTCTACCACACTTCGTATCAAACTGGTTATGGAAAGTAATGATTTTCCCTAACGCAACAAGCTTTGCCACGTTTACGAGACGAAGGTCGAATTATTAACTTATCATCCTATGTAACAAGAATTTCCCTGCCTTCTATTCCTGCATACAGTATGACCAAGGGGGCAATCAACACACTAACACTCGCTTTATCCAACCAACTCGGCTCACGTGGAATTACGATCAATGCCATCCAACCTGGATTCGTTGCCACGGACATGCAGGCCGCAGTGCTGCAAGATCCTGCCTCACAAAAGTATGGGGCTGATTGTTCTATCTTTGGAAGATGGGGGCAACCAGAGGATGTCGCGGATATAGCTGCTTTTCCAGCTTCTTCCGACAGCCGCTGGGTAACCGGGCAATTGATCGATGCCAGTGGAGGCTCTCATTTGTAAATCCGGAATTAGGATTGATCTTTTTGAAGTTCAAAGTATACGTGAGCTTTCCTTGGGACTGGATGTAATGTTTAATGGGAAGGTAAATAAATACGTAGGACAAACCGCCGATGCGGTCTGTTTATCCATTGAACATACGGAGGAGAACTTTAATTCAATGATCCAGGAGCAGTTTGCCGCGGCGGTAGCTTCTTCTCATTTCATCAAGCAAAGGGCAGGATTGTTCAACAAGTTGTACCCTTTAGGATAGGACGATGATATAATATCAAACAAAAAGGGAGAGAAGTTAAAAGAAACGCAAGAAAAGCTATTAGAAGCCATAGATAGATAACCAGTCATTCTTGAACTAACGTATAGCGATAGCACAGCGGTGGAACCGATCCATCGCTTGTTTTGCATTGCTGGAAATCCGCTCAGCTAAATGGCAGGATAGTTGAGGAATATATGGGTAATTATGTTATACTTAAGAAGATTCATTTTATGTATATGATAATGAAAGCGGTAATTTTCAAAAAGTTTGATAGGAGGGTATAATAATGCGTCAGGTTCTTTTTCTGATCATGATATGGGTTAGCGTGATTTGTATTGGCTGCACGTCATCAATAGATAATATTAACTATGAACTACCACCACCAGGAACACCAACTGTTACATCGGAACAGGCAAAAGAGATAGCAAAGAACGTTTACAAGATAAAGGAAATCGAAATTATTAACCGTAGACACCTCGAACAGGTAGAGTTAGATGAAAGACCAGTCAGTGCATATGGTTATACCCCTGTTTATTGGGTAATCAAAGGGAAAAATAACGAAGGTACAATATATGTTTCATTTGTTAATCCAGAGCACCATTTTATAATATCTAATTGAAGTTATTTATTCTAACGGGAGACGATTGTTTAACCAATCAGGGAGCAGACCGCCGCGGCGCTACTCCCTGATTAATTGAAGTAACAGTCAGAAGCTTATCTCTTTGTCGGCAACTATACCTTGCATTATAGAGTAATATGTAATATAAATAAATTACAAATGATTACAATTTGCAGTTGATATGGGGTGAGATTTTGGAAGTTAATAAAGAGGTATTAAAAGGTCATAATAGACACGATAGTACTCTCTCTGTTGTATAAGAAAGAAATGTACGGTTACAAACTTGCCAAATCAGTACGAGAGAATAGCAGCGGACAATTCGAATTGAAAGAAGGCACGCTGTACTTGTCTCTGAAGCGACTGGAAAAAAATCAGTGGATCACTTCTTACTGGAGTGATGAGCAAGGACCAGGCGGAAGAAGGGAAATCGGAACAGGAAGCAATTCAACTCGCGATCGAACGTTTAGAATTATTTGATTACTTGGATAATGCTAAACCTAACTATACTTACTCTGAAAAAGATGATTCGCCAAAATGGCTATGGGCAGGATACAATCGTGGCGGCAACGGCATGGGACATTGGTTTGTTTACACGTCTGCCTTCGGTTACTATGTCCTATCCGTGTTAATTCTAGTTTTGGGTATCGCTCTTTACTGGGCTTTATTCACAATCTGGGCCATTATCTTTGCGTTCCATGCAACCAGGGAGTATAGAAAGTGATATTGACATCTAAAAAGCAAGAAACTGGCATGAAAGATTGCTTAATCACTACACACATACCTTAGATAAAGGGTGATTCAATTGAACCAAGGGTTAATTGTTTTTCTAAATGGAACGTCAAGCTCCGGAAAGACTTCCATATCGACTGAACTATTAAATCAAAATGAAATCCCATTTCATCATTTATCAATTGATAATTTTTTCAAAGGATTTTTCCATGACTACATTGATTTTATAAACACGACATGTCCAGATGATGTGCCAGTGTCAACCGATATCATTATTGATCCGTTGGTCACTATATTTTTTTCAACCGTCAAATATATGTCTGCCAAAGGAATGAATGTCGTTGTAGATACGGTCAATGATAGTGACGAGCGGTTTAATACATGTCTGAATTTATTAAATGGTCATCCTGTACTTTTTGTAGGAGTCACTTGCTCGAAAGAGGAACTTGTGAGAAGAGAAGAACGAAGAGGAGATCGAGACATTGGACTAGCCAGTTCTCAGTTTGATAAAGTGTATGGCCTTCATGAGTATGACATTGAAGTAAATACTGAAACCTTGAGACCAGTTGAATGCGCCAATTTCATATTAAATTTTATTAGATCAGATGGAGAATACTCTGCGTTTAAAAAGTTAAATAAAAGGAGTTTTGGTGTTTCATAGAAGCCGTATCCATCATATAACACCATTAGGGGGCAGTGAAATGTCCGATATATCTTATGGTCGAGACAAGCAATGTCTATGATTTTGTAATGCACCCACTCGGACCTGGTGGGAGTAGAAGTTGCCGAACGGGGTATTGTGATAATGAGATAATGCCATTTATTTGCATGCTAAATTTGCTTCGATTCCAGTAGACCGATTAACACTAGTACTTCAAGAAAGAACTAAACTTAATATCTTTGCTTCTAGAACCATCATTTATCTTGTATTTCTAATGGCCGCCATTATTTTCAAATAATTGATCAGTGAACAAAAACAGAGCATGTATGAACAGTCGCCGCCGGAGAGTGTGAACGCTTTAGGCTTTGATGGATTAAAAACGTCAGGAGAAATGGATGATTTCAATAATCGGCTAGGTATAAATACTTATCTCACCCTTCCGAGCGGCAGCGATACTTCAAATAGTGGCCTTGTCACCGCAGTAAAAAACAGCATAGATCGTAGACATATGAAATACATTAAGGGGGGAAACTAGTCTGGACAAATGAATAAAAAATTAGTTGTAACGTTGGCTCTAGTTCTTTTTTACTTTTTTTTATGTTGGATGGTTGATGTTACTAGCAGCACAATTGTTATGAATGCTTCTGGCCGTTCTTACAACATTGAAAATCATTTGTTTTACAACAAATATATTTTCCATAGTGAAAACAACGGCGGAAGCAATACCGAGATAAACCTCAAACTAGATAGAATATTTTTTCTCTGTATAAGTATCGTCTTCTTAGCTTTTAACCTGATGAAAAGGTCTAAGCAAACTAAGTAATGAAACTGCACCTCCGGTTGTTAGATAACACCTAACATTGGAGGTGCATCTTTGTTTAATCAGCATGGCTGACTTGGCTTCGCTAGCGCGCGATTTTGTACGGAATAAGTTAATAAATATATATGGTAACTCGACTGCAACGAGAAAGATCGTTCTTGTGCGGTGGCAACAGATAATCCGGAAACAACCAACAGCAGAAGATGTCGAGTGACAAGAACATACATCTTTTATAACCACGCCTGCGTTCACCAGGAAGCCCATCCCCCCTCGGCAGCAATCCGGCGATCGAAAGGCGGCTTTTTTGGCATGAAGAATCCTTCTACTGCAAAAATATCATAAGAGCATTTCGGGGCTTGGAATTTCGTTGACGAGCATAGATGCATTCTCTTCATACCTGATTTGACTCTGGTCATCCTAGTCATTTAGATAACAAAACCCCCGACCCTAAATAGGGATTCAACGAATGGCTATAACCGGACAAAGAACCGGTTCCTTTATTCAGCAGCGTTTTTGAGGTTTTGTATAAATACTCGACCGTCATACCCAATCACCTCCCGAATCATACCTCACCCCTGAACTGAAGATGAGGTGGCGGTTCTTGGTAACTGCACACTTATTTGTCGAAAATTCAGGCATAGGTTTACTTTGCATCATGAAAAATAATCCCCAAGCTATACCGCGTTCCTGATGTGATGGTACCTACGCCATGTCGCAGAGTCACCCTGTAATAGCCGTGCGTACCCAATACGGGTCGCTGCTGGGTTGGAAAGATGAGTCCTTCACCTTGATTAAGCGTAATGACATGACCTCTGCTCTGTGCCCGCGGCCGCTGTTCGATGAGTAGAGATTCGCCGCCGGTATAGTCTTCGCCCCGTTGATTCAGAACAAACAGGACTTGAAAAGGGAAGAAGATGTCACCGTACAAATCCTGATGGAGACAATTGTAGCCGTCTGCTTCATATTTCAAAATTAGCGGGGTGGGGCGATTTTGCCCCGCCTGATGACATTGAGCAAGAAAGATCGCTAGGGTATCCGGATATTCGGGTGATCGATTCAGCTGCTCCAGCCAGCGATTGGCTGCCTTCGAGAGTTCTGAGTACAAGCCATCGCGAAGTTGTTGCACCAGATCTGGAAGGGGGGCTAGATAATATTTGTACTCCCCAACTCCGAAACGATATCGCGCCATATCAATAGTTTTGCGATATAAGGTTTCGTCTTTATAGTCTTCGATCAGGCTTTCACACGCGTCCTCGCTTAGAAGACGTGGCAGTTTGGCATAACCCTGTTCATCGAGCGTTTTATGCAATTCGGCCCAGTTAAGTTCGGTTAAAGATGTTATACGCTGGTCAGACATGTTGCACCTCCTTTCCATTGCTGGATACGTTTCGTTCCAGTTCAAGCAGAATCATTTTCATTTCCATACCACCGCGATACCCCGTCAGCGATCCATTTTTGCCGATAACGCGGTGGCAAGTAACTGTAATTAGGATCGGATTTGTGCCGATGGCCGTCCCAACCGCCCGTACTGCAGCCGATTTTTGAATCTGATGAGCAATATCCGAGTAGGATCGGGTTTGACCGTACGGAATTTCACAAAGTGCCTTCCACACGGCCTTCTGAAAAGGCGTTCCGCGATTAAAAGAACGGAATGGTGAACTGATTAAGCTTTCCTTAAAAATTGTCCGTCATAAGAAACATCATTATCGGCAATGGCCTGCCATTGTTCATTGTTCATCAGAAACTGGGGCGGGAAGAATGGGCTCGTCTGAGTCTGGATGTTGAAAAGTTCGATCTGGATTCGTTTCCCGATCGTCTCTCACTTTGGATCACCTCCAGCGTTAGTATAACCCTGAAATCAGGCTTAAGTGTGCATTTTGGAATGTAACAGCAAGATAACGAAATTGATCGGGGGATATAAGCGAGGCAAGATTTATGGGAAGCTTGATTGTCCATTTGCGCTACGAGATAATGAAAGAGGGGGGATGTCAAACACAGAGTTTTTTCGCGAATGAGGAAGCGGCTCTTGCAACGTGATTTCGCTCTTGTTCTGTATGTATGCCAAATAAGTATAGAGAATGGAAAAGGCGTGTTTTCCAAATATTATTGATTTTTGATTAAGGTACCGTCCAAATACCGAAAAAACAAAGGAGAAAATTAGATCATCGTAATATTGTCCATAACAAGAGTGATATTATCTATTGTCGGCACTAGGATGAAATCATAAAGTGGGAAAAGAGGTTGAGTGTAAGAAATTTCGAAAGCAAATAAAAATTATGTTCTCTGGAGGAAGCAATGAAAATTCAAAGTTATGAGCTGTTTCAGGTACCGCCGCGCTGGCTCTTTCTTAAAATTCAAACGGACGAAGGACTGGTAGGTTGGGGAGAGCCTATCGTGGAAGGACGTGCAGAGACAGTCAAGACATGTGTCCATGAACTAATGGAGTATTTGATCGGCAAAGATCCAATGCGCATTGAGGATCATTGGTCAATGCTGTACCGTTCGGGTTTTTACCGGGGAGGACCCATCCTGATGAGCGCGATTGCGGGGATTGATCAGGCGCTTTGGGATATTAAAGGAAAATTTTTTAATGCCCCTGTATATCAGTTACTCGGAGGAGCTTGCCGTGATTCAATTCGGGTGTATTCCTGGATTGGAGGGGATCGTCCGGCCGAGGTCGCTGAGGAAGCCAAGAAAGTTGTGAAATCCGGCTTTACTGCGATTAAGATGAACGGAACGGAAGAATTGCAATATATCGATTCCTATGAAAAAATCGATGAAACGGTTGCGCGGATTGCTGCGGTCCGGGAAGCCTGTGGCAACTCCATCGGCATCGGCATTGACTTTCACGGCCGCGTTCATAAGCCGATGGTCAAAATTTTGGCAAAAGAATTGGAGCCCTATCGTCCGATGTTCATAGAGGAACCGGTACTTTCCGAGAATAACGAGGTTCTCAAGGAACTGTCCAAACACACGTCCATTCCGATTGCGACTGGCGAGCGTATGTTTTCGCGGTGGGACTTCAAGACACTGCTTGCCGAAGGGGCTGTCGATATCATTCAGCCTGACTTATCACATGCAGGGGGAATTACCGAGTGCAAGAAAATCGCTTCGATGGCGGAAGCATACGATGTTGCGCTGGCTCCTCACTGCCCGTTAGGTCCGATTGCACTCGCAGCATGCTTGCAGGTTGACGCGACAGCGCACAATGCCTTCATCCAAGAACAAAGCCTGGGCATTCACTATAATGAAAATGGCGATCTTCTGGACTATTTAACAGACCCTTCTGTTTTTGACTACAAGGACGGTTATGTGAAGATACCGCAGGGACCGGGACTAGGCATTGAAATCAATGAAGACTACGTTAGAAAAATGGATAAGATCGGGCATAACTGGAGAAACCCCGTGTGGCGTCACAAAGACGGCAGCATCGCCGAGTGGTAACGCCACTAATCTCACCCTTCGGAGACGAAGGGTGATTTTTTTTCAGCAAGAGGCTGCTAGCCTTTTTCCTTCTCCCGATACGCGGAGGGGGATTGTCCCATTATTTTTCGAAACGCTCTGGAGAAGTAGAGAGAATCATGGAAGCCCAATTCCCCGCTGATTTCTTTCATGCTCCAATCGGTTAAATCGAGATAGGTACAGGCTTGCCGGATTTTGAGCTTTGCAAAATAATTCATCGGAGAGATGCCGGTAATTCGTTTGAATACGGCTAAATAATGGGATCTGGACAAGTTTGTTTGCTCCGCAAGTTCGGCGAGGGTCAGATTTTCTTTAATGCGCAGCTTCATGTACTCGATTGACTGCTCCACATATCCGTTGGATTTGACATCGTGGTCTTTGGGGCTTTGCAGGGCTAGTAGTCCCATCATTTGTTGCAACAGAATATTAGCATAAAGGCAATGCGATATGGAATAGCTTTTTTCCGATAATAATTCGAAGCAGGGAGTAAATAAGTCAATCAGGCGTACGACGTCATTCGTGGAAACCTGCATCTTCCAATTCGACAGTGGAAGTATTTCGCAGTAATGATTGGAAAGCTTTCCCTGAAAGTGAATCCAATAAATGCTCCAGGGAGCGGATTCGGATGACCCATAAATATGGGGAAAGTTTGGCGGCAAAATGATTAAATCGTTTTTTTTGACAATTCTACGCTCTGTGTTCTCTGTTTGCACCCAGCCTTCCCCGTAAACGCAAAAAATTAGAATATGGGATTCGCATCCGTTTGCGCGCTCCCGGTAATGATATTTTGCAGACGGGAAATAGCCGATATCCGTCACAAACAACATTTGAGCTATGGGGTGTTCGATAAGATCTTTCACAAGCTGTTTAGGTAAGACCAGTAGCTTCTCAGTTTCAAAACCTTCTTTTTTCCTCATGAATTGCATTCACCTCATCAGACTTTTATCCATAAATTCCGTTATATTTTGAATTTATATTACACTGTTTCCGAAGTAAAGTGAATCTAGATAGATAAGCTCAGGAGTGATTGACATGCGTTTTGAAGGGAAAATTGTAATTGTTACTGGATCAGGCAAAGGAATAGGAAGAGGGATTGCGCTTGAGTTCGCGGCTGAAGGGGCAATAGTGATCATTGCGACTCTGGGGCGCGAAGAAGGTCTGGATACAGAATCTTATATTCGCTATCATGGCGGAAAAGCGATGTTTATCCAAACCGATGTCGGTTCGGAAGACAGCATTAGGAGTATGGTAGAAAAGGTCATCCAAGTTTACGGGCAAATCGATGTGCTTGTTAACAATGCGGGCATCACGCAGTTTAAGCCAATGCTGGAGGCTACGGTAGAGGATTGGGACAAAGTTATCAATATTGACCTGCGGGGCGTATTCCTGTGCAGCAAACATACGGCTACCTACATGGTAAAGCAGAATAAGGGTGCAATCGTCAATATTTCCTCTAACCATGCCCTTTCGACTTTGCCCGATACGGAGATCTATGCCGCGGCGAAGGCAGGAGTGAATGGTATGACACGCAGTATGGCGCTTAGTTTGGGCAAATCGGGCATTCGCGTCAATGCGATCTGTCCGGGATTTACGGATACGCCACACTATCGGAGCTGGCTACAAAAAGATGGAAATGCCGCCGAGGTGGAGCAGGAAGTGCATTTTATGCATGCAGGGCACCGAATCAGTACCCCGCAGGATATCGGAAAGCTGGCGCTCTTTCTTGCCTCCGATGATGCGGAGATGATTACGGGGACGGAAATGCTGATCGACGGAGGCATGTCCGCAAAGTTGTATAATTCGGTGCTGTGCTAATTCGGAGGGCTGATTCTATATGCAAAAATACTGCGATGTAGTGACAATCGGTGAAAGCATGGTGCTGTTCCAGCCCTTGAACGAAGGGGCACTGTCTTATGCTCCCATGTTTCAGCGTACGGTTGCTGGAGCCGAATCTAATGTGGCGATCGGGTTAAGGCGACTCGGAAAAACCGCGCGCTGGATCAGCCGGGTTGGTCGCGATCCTTTTGGTGAAACCATCGCTGCGACTCTTGCCTGAGAAGGAGTGGATACTTCTCAGGCAATTTGGGACGAAACAGCATCGACAGCCGTTTTCTTTAAAGAATTTAAAGGTTACGGGGATCCGAATGTATATTATTACCGCAAACACTCTGCAGCAAGCTAGCTTGCGCCGAGAGATATAAAGGGGGAATGGTTCAATAACGCCCGTCATCTGCATATAACCGGGATCACTCCGGCGCTTGGCACGGAATCGGCTGATGCGGTAGTTGAGCCATGAAGACGGCAAGGAAGATGGGGCTAACCGTTCCTTTGATCCGAATTTGCGGCGCAAGCTTTGGAGCGAGCAGGAGGCAAGAAAGTTTTGCTTTCGCTCATTCCTAGGTGTGATTTGTTCCTGCCGGTATAGAAGAAGCGAAGTTTCTTTTAGGTGCTATGGAGCGGGAGAAGTATGGAGAAACTTTCTTAGCAATGGGACCATCTACAGTTGTTATCAAACTTGGGGTTGAGGGCTCCACTGGCTATGTCGGCGATGAAACGTATTATGCGCCAGGCTTTAAAATTGAACGCACCATCGACACGGTCGGAGCGGGGGACGCTTTCGCCGCAGGACTTTTGTCGATATTGGCTGAAGCGCCGGATTGGAAGCCTGAGAGGCTTAAAGCATATATTCCCAGGGCGAATACTTACGGAGCGATGGCAACCCAGTACAAAGGAGACTGGGAAGGACTCCCCAGGCTTGAGGAACTCGAACGGATGCTACTTGGACAAAGTATCGTGATAAGATAAGCTCTTTACCGAAAGGAGTAAAAGCCATGAACTTAATGAACACGAATTATTGGAGAAAAAGTGGAAGTGACGATGAATACCGATGGAGCGCTTAACATGATTCGGAACTGGCGCCGGGACTATGAAGGGACGATGTATGTCGGTGCCGGAACTGTGCTTGATGATGAGACAATGGCGAGGGCAGCAATCGATGCCGGTGCACAGTTTTTGATATCACCTAATGTAGACGAAAGCGTCATTCGTTACGGTGGCCATGGGACAACGCAACATGCAGCTTAATTCCCGCTCTAAATTTTTTGTAGGGTGCCCATGGCAATTGCGAGCTGGGAGCGGTGACCGTTGTGGAGTCGATGAGCAGCAAATCTTTCGGAAGATTCAGATGACGCCGGGTTGCACGGTTGCATTTTTTGATGATCAGGTTAAAAACGCGCTTGAATACGTCATAGGGTACGTCACCCTCTTTCCCGGAGAGCGCGGAATAATGCACGGGAATGAGGCCGTTCGTGGGGGCCTGTCTTGCACGAGCACGAAAACTCTCCCCCACAGGTAACAGGCTTGCGCGAGATATTGGAATCGGACGTAGACCGTGAGTTTGTTTTTTGTTTCCCGTGTCCGTATAATTCGTCTGTCCTGTCAGCTCTTTTACTTCTTCTTCCGTAAGTACTTGTTTCAAAATATCTAAAAAGATGCCGGATATACCGTAATCGCACCTGATCAGCGAGGTATAGGAGACTCCGAAAAAACAGATTCCGGATATGAAAAAGTTAACAGTGCCGAGGATATTTACACTTAGCCCAAACGGCCCGGCGGATGCTGGATGCTGCCGAGATGTGGTAGAGTGTCGGATGACAAGAATATGTACCGAATGCCGAAAAAGGCCAAGAATGTATACCGATTGCCGATGTAGGCTTGGTCTAGAAAGAAACGGCATAGCGAGTCCTCGTTTAAAACGAGGACTCGCTATGCCGTTTCTTTTTTTTATAAAATTTCGCTTTTGAATGGTTTTGTCTGTTTGATATTAAAACGAATCATAGAAATCATAATAGGCATACTTGTAGGTCATAACGGATGCGTACCATACGACTTTCGTCTCACGATCGATGATAAAGCTCAAAATGTAACCATCCGTGTTATGGCGGGTAAAGCGCCGATCAGTTACGGGCTGCAAGACTCCTTTCGGATCTATTTCAAATACATATTCCAGAATGTCGTTGCCCGAATATCCTCCTGTTCCATATTTCTTAATTACGTCGGATAACGTGCTCTTCCCTGGTTGAATGCCGCGACTGGTTACGAGAGGATGCGGATTTCCATCCTCGTGATCATAGACATTCCATCTATTCACAAGTCCATTCTTGTCGAAGCCGACTTTTAAATTGCTATAATTGAAATTATCAAATATATCCTGCTCCTCATCGGTTAAGGAAAATCGGCTATCAACCTCCGTTTTATTCATTCCCAACTTTATAGAGGCTTGGCTACTATTGTTCTTGTCATAGACGTATAAATCTTCAGTTGTGACTGGTATATATGAGAAATATTCGGTGTTCTGTATTGGAGTTAGCTGCGGAGATTCGTGCAACAATGACGGGTTGGATGGTTCTTGCGGTCGAAATCCAATGTTCATGTAACCCTTGAGTGACAATACCCTTAACCATGCCAGCGCCTCTGCGCGCGTCAGGCTGGCTTCGCCGTCAAACGTTTCTAGAGACGGATCAAGTTCGACAGGAATAAGTTGATTCCCGACGAGGTAACGAATGGCATTTTCTCCGGAATAATTGACGCCGGTAATGCCGGCAACAATCTCCGCGGCGGTTTGCCTATTAACTGCCTTGAATTTCTCGGATGGCCGTTCGATTCCTTTTGCAGGGAGGTTGTTGTGTTTAGCCATTCGATAAGGCCCTTCTTCCCAATTGGGACCAGTGCTTCCGGGAAGAGCCGCTCCCAGTAGCTTAAACAACATTTTTAATAACTCGGCTTCGCTGACGGGCCTATCGGGTTGATAAGATCCGTTACTGTAACCGTGAACGATCTGATAGTTCATTGCCCAAACAAAAAGCTCTTTGGACCAATGATCGTCTAGTTCGGGAAGAGCGGATATTTCAAGTAAAAATTCGAAATCATCTGACAGATATCTTGTAGATGAAGTATTCTCTTCATCCGCAAAGGATTCTGCAAGTGCGGGCGTGATGGCGTTGCTTGCACCAAGCGTAAGGAGTAGCGTGAGTATCCCCGCGGATACTTTGATATTGAACTTCTTTGTCATGACAATGAGATGGTCCCTTCGTTACGGAGTTTAGTGTGATCTTTATGTACTATCTCAGTATAATCGAAGGCGATATTATAGATAAAGGAAAATTTTATTATTTATTACATGGTGTATATAGCAGCGGAGGGCCTTCGCTACCGTTATCTTATGACCACCAATCGCTGATGTGCTGTCTATGACCGTAAGAGAAGCGATTGATTACTTCGGTGGGGAACAGAGACATCTTACGAAAGCTGCAGGCGATGAGCGACGTCGGTCTGGACTATCTGTCACTCGGCCAACCGCTGAGTACGCTATCCGGCGGTGAATGTCAGCGGATCAAGTTGGCAAGCGAGTTGCACAAGCAGGGTAGCATCTATGTTATGGACGAACCTACGACAGGGCTACATATGTCGGACATCAACCCAACCGAAAGCGAATTTCAGCCGCGACGTCCATCTCCTTCTGAGCCAATGAAGGCAATACCGGAGATGGTGGTTCATCTTCGTTTCGACCCGAGCGTGCGGCAGCGGGTGCTGGAGCATTTCCACGAAGAATGCGAACAGACAGAAGACGGCTTGGACGTTCGTACCGTGATTTACGACCCGGAATACGCCGTACTGCTTGTCCTGAGCTACGGGTTGAACGTCACGGTTCTGGCTCCGGATGAGCTCAAGCATAGTGTGATGAAGATGGCAAGAGAGATCCAGCTAAGGTATAGCTGAAGTGAGCATCGAATGCTTGCCGACAAAGCTAAAACGAGTTAAACAGCAACTTGTAATTAAAAGGCTGCCTTTCTCCTTATTCCTGGGGAAACGACCAATAGTACTCCCCAATATCATTTCCGCATGTTTGGGATTCCGAGGTGGTTCACACTCGGCAAGCGATCGGAATGCTACTCGGCCCGTTTCTTGGCGGCTGGTAATTCGAATGGGGCGGATTCCGCCTCCCGTTTCTCGTAGCTGCGAGCCTCACTTTGCTTGATGCATGCTGCTGCTGGCTATTCTGAAGGAACCACATAACCGTCACCAGCAAGGCGACACTTCCCCGTTCGTTCTTCTCCGTAATCTGACTTTGCCCCGCTGGTGTCCCGGATAGATGTCTGCCAATAGCGCCAAGCCTGCGGTCCAGGAAGCTGCAGCCGCGATACCCTGAAGAACGCGGGCAATAAGGAGCATCCAGAACCCGCTCGCATAGGCGAACAGAAGCGTCGCGGCGGCGAGGCCGAGCAATCCTAATAGCAGTGGCCTCTGGCGTCCGACCCGATCGGACCATATCCCCATAATGGGGGAAGCGATCAATAAGGCTAGAGCATATCTGCCAAAGAGTAGGCCGATGGAAGCTTGATATTATCCCCTTTAAGTAGACAGTGTGTAAAAAGCGCATTAAAGTCTACTTTGAGGGGATTTTTCATGGGAGAAAAACTGAAGACTTACGACATCGAATTCAAGTGCGAGGCTGTAGCGATGTGCCTAGAGGAAGGTCTTGGCTACAAGACGGTAGCCAAGGTTTTGGGGATTGACGACAGGATGGTTCGAAGATGGGTCGCTCACTACGAGCAGGAAGGAATCGAAGGGCTCAAGGAAAAGAGAGGAACTTTGACGGGCTCGAAAAAAGGAAGACCGAAGAACCCAAAACCTTGGAGGAAGAAGTCTTGCGGCTGCGAGCGGAAAATGCCTTGCTAAAAAAGCTATGGAAACTGCAAAGGGGGCAAGAACAAAGCGACGTCAAACCTACCAAGCCATTGAAGCGCTAACCAGCAACTATCCGGTGGCGCTGTCGTGCGAGCTAGCAGGCATCGCTCGAAGCAGCTACTACATATGGGCAGCCACAAAACGTAATCCAACGCCCAGACAAATCGAAGAACAAGCTCTGAAAGAGAAAATCCTGGAATCCCATGCCCAACTAAAGGGCATTTACGGGTACCCCAGGAAGCCCATCC
Source organism: Paenibacillaceae bacterium (assembly GCA_004134985.1). GTDB lineage: Bacteria > Bacillota > Bacilli > Paenibacillales > Paenibacillaceae > Paenibacillus_D. Next base: position 105,170 of record REGQ01000059.1, read on the forward strand.
CCCTGGGCAGCAATCCGGCATCGAACGGCGGCTTTTTGGGGCATGAAGCATCATTCTGCTGCAAAAATACCCTACGAGCTTTTCGGGGCTTGGGATTTCGTTTGACGAGCATAGAAGCGTTGTCAGAGGTTTTGTATTGTATTAAGGGGATTACGCTAACAAGCAGAATAGTTACAATATGTGGTAATATATTAATACGAACCTTCCGCTTATTGATGGAGGTTTTTTGCGTTCACCCGGCTTTTTTTATTTGGAAGAGAACGTTGTGGAAAAGGGATGGAAGCGTTTCTGTGAAATTCCGGTGCGTCATGGGGCGGCTTGTGACAGTTTCTCGTAAAAACACGAACATTAATGAAAAATATGTTTTTTTTGTTCGCGTTTTTCGTTGACTTACTGCTGCCAGGCTGGTAAACTGCTTGGTGTATAGTTGAAATCACGCTTTTGGCAGCCGTTAGAGTTTGCAGGGACGTCGAGGACACCGTAAAGGTTGCGAAGTTAGACGAAACGCTGCAGTAGATATCAAGATAGAGACCGAGATCAGGTACAGTGGTGCCGACATTAGAACTCGAGTATACCGGGGGTTGGCCTGAAGGCCCTCAGCACAAGGAAAGGATGAGGTGAATGCTAGGGCATTACACGCGTCCGTCTTCCAAGTTGGAGACGGCGGCCCAATGGCAAGGCGATTACTACAACGAGGGCGTCGACGAGGGAGGCGCGTTGGACAAACTGAAGGAAGAATGCGGTGTGTTTGGCGTTTACGGCCATCCCGATGTGTCGTTACTATCGTATTACGGCCTGCACGCTTTGCAACATCGCGGACAGGAGAGCGCAGGGATTTGCACATCTGACAACGGCAACTTTCATTATCATCGCGGCATGGGGCTCGTCAAGGAAGTGTTCGACAACGCCAAGCTGGCGAAACTGCCGGGTTCGATGGGCATTGCGCATGTGCGTTACTCGACGGCCGGCGAAAGCAAGCTGGCGAACGCTCAGCCGCTCGTGTTCCGGTACCGTGCGGGTAATCTGGCGCTGGCGACCAACGGAAACCTGGTGAATGCGATGGAGATTCGCCGCAAGCTGGAGGCGCAGGGGTCGATTTTTCAGACGACCAGCGATACCGAAGTGGTGGCCCACCTGATCGCTCGCTCACAGCAAGAAGACATTGTCGAAGCGATCAAGGAAGCGCTGCGGCAAGTGACCGGCGGGTTCGCCTTCCTGGTGATGACCAAGGACAAGCTGATCGCGGCGCGCGATCGCCACGGTCTGCGGCCGTTCGTTATCGGCCGGCTCGGCGACGCGTATTTGTTCTCATCGGAGTCGTGTGCCTTCGACACGATCGGTGCCGAATTAGTGCGCGATGTGGCGCCCGGCGAGTTGTTCGTGCTGGATGATTCGGGCATGCGCGCAGACCGCTTCGCCGACTTCGAACGCCGAGCGATCTGCTCTATGGAGTATGTCTATTTCGCTCGCCCGGACAGCGATATCGACGCCGTGAACTTGCACACCGCCCGCAAACGGAGTGGCCGCCGGCTCGCTATTGAGTCGTTCGTCGACGCCGATGTCGTGATCGGCGCACCGGACTCGGGTACTTCCGCGGCGATCGGCTATGCCGAGCAGTCCGGCATCCCGTACGAGCTCGGACTGATCAAAAACCGCTTCTCCGGCCGCACCTTCATCGAGCCGAGCCAGGAGCTGCGTGAGCTCGGTGTAAAGATGAAGTATTCGGCGGTGCGCAAAGTGGTCGAGGGCAAGCGGGTCGCCCTCATCGACGACTCGTTCGTGCGCGGCACGACTGCGCGACGCATCGTCAACCTGCTGCGCGACGTCGGCGCGACCGAGGTGCATATGCGGATTGCTTCGCCGCCTTCTATGAACCCGTGCTTTTACGGGATCGACACTCCTTCACGCAAGGATCTGGTCGCTTCCACTTTGTCGGTGGAGGAAATTCGCCAAATGCTTAACGCGGACTCGCTGGTATTTTTAAGCAAGGATGGGCTGCTTGAGACGATCGGCCAAGGGGAAGGCGAGGAGAACCGCGGTCTGTGTACCGCGTGCTTTGATAACGTCTACCCGACCCTGGTGGAGAATGAGGAAGAAGCGCTCGGCTGCGGCTGCGATTGAGGTAGGCAGAGCGGTTTGGTGGCTGGATGATATGAATGAATATTGGTTTCATTGTTTTTGAAAGAAAATATATTGGACACGGAATAGACTTAGCTCAACTAACTGAAGACGGCATTTTAATTGCCGAAAAAACTTCTTTTGATAATAGATTAGACAATGCCGAAATAATTGTTTCTTCTCCATATACACGCGCTTTGCTGTTTTAAAGTACAGGAAAGTGAGATAGTAACTCATAAGAATGATACTGGTAGCAAAGAAGATGTTTCCTAACAATTCGTCGCTTATTCTAATAACATAAGCAGCTACACCAGTTGAAAAAACCATGAAGATGGTTTCCACTTTGTTTTTTTGCTCTTCTTTGCTGTGGTTCCTTATTAGGGCTTGAGTGTTCAATAAAACAGATCGTCTCAAGCTGTCGGGTTACAAGAACATTATCTCAGTAATGGCCGCGTAGATCGCGGCTTTTTGCGTTATGGGATAAACGTCATTGACTGCGTTATTCCCGTTCGGGAAACTCAGGTCATCATACTGCATATTGAAGTTGCTCTGGTTAACTTTCGGATCAGCCAATTCACGTTCCAATTGGAGAATGCGACAAACGGCAGCTGAGAAAATCAGCTGCCGTTTTCATTAAGCGAACGGGCAGGATATCGAGGAAATAAGTGGAATTTTATATGGTAGGTATAGGTTTTAAGCATTCACGAATGGAGCGATTATGATCGGGAGAACCCGCAGGTGACGCGGATTCCCGTCTCGTTCGTGCTTTCTTCCGAGCCGGTATCGTGGCAGGAGGTGCCGCGGGGCGTCGAGAGCATGATTGTAAAGCAGCTGAACAAGCTGGCCGGTATTTTCTCGGAAATGCACATTACGGAGGAGAGCCCCTTGTTCGAGCCGGACGGATCGGATGAGGATGTGCTTCTGAGAGGGGGCACTGCTGGACAATTACCTTGAAAGCGGTCAGCAGGAGGCCTTCCGTCAGGTGGTCGCCGAAATTTTCGATTGAAAAAATTATGCAACTACTTAAATTATGAATGAAAGAAGGTATAGAAGATGATACGAGAAATTAAAGAGCAATTCACTGAAGAGATCCTTACCGAAGCAATAAAGCGATATGACATTAATAATGACACCGTTCGTTTATTGGGCGGTTATGAAAGCTTTGTTTATGAATACCAGAAAAACAATGCATTTTTCATATTAAAAATCTCACATACAATTAGAAGATCAAGAAATAATATACGGGGTGAAATTGAATTTTTAAATTTTTTGTCGAATAAAGGACTGGCAGTTTCAAATGCTGTTCCATCGACCAGGGGTAATATGGTTGAAGAAATTGCTGCAGAAAATGGTTCGTTCCTAGCCATTTCATACGAAATGTCTCTTGGAAAAGAAGTGTCGGATGAAGATTGGAATGAATCGCTTTACGAAAAATGGGGCGAATTTCTCGGGAAAATCCATCATGCCACAAAGGGTTATGAAGGGAGTAATCCGGCGTTTAAACGACAAGCCTGGGACCAAGAAGTTCAATTAAAGGCGGAGAAATACCTGCGACCTGATGATGTAATGATTTCAATTCTAAAAGAAAGATTAACAAAACTTACTTCTCTGCCCAAGTCCAAAGATACATACGGTTTGACTCATACTGATTTTCATCAAAGTAATTTTTATCTGCATAACGGAGACATTTATTTGTTCGATTTTGATGATTGCGGTTATACGTATTTCGTAAACGATATTGGGATTACATTGTATTATGCACTTTCTTATCCGTTTAAGGAATTTGAAAATAAAACGGAATATTATAAATTGTTTTTCCGCCATTTTATGAAAGGATATCTGAAGGAAAATACAATCCAAGAAGAAGAAATAGTATATTTACAAGACTCTATTAAACTTCGTCATGCATTGCTGTATATTTATTTTCATCAAGCAAACGATGTGTCAAATTTGGATGAAGAATCAATGAACTGGTTAAAAGAGCTTCAACGAGTAGCCGCTTCTGATGACCCTATGCTGCCGATTGATTTTGTTCAAGAATTTAAAAGCATTCATAATAGTATTCATTAACCTGGGGGCATCGCATATTAGAGAGAAGGGACAAAGAAGAATGAATCTCAAATCAAACAACTATAAACTTCACTTAATTAAAGAATCAGAACATGGATTGTTTTTTTCTCCAGTTAAGGATGAGAAGACAATGGCAATGATTGAAGAACTTGCACATGCTTTCGAAAAAAACTATAACCGAATCATTGATATGTTTATGTTTAAGCATAATCAAAAAACAATTGTTCATGTTTACTCTGATAGAGAGCAATTTTATAAAATTATTGGTCGGAAAACTGAGGGAACTTATGATGCAAGTGACAATATCATTAAATTATATACACCGCTAAGTTTAGACGATCCTGATATATTTTTAGAATATACGTTTCAGATAGTTCATGAATTTGTTCATGAAGTTATTCAACAAATAAATCCTATTGTTGGAAAGGCTAAGTGGCTAGATGAGGGGATAGCATATTTTGCTTCATTGCAACTTGATCATGAATTGAAAAATCGATCAAAAATCAGCAATATCCCAACATTAGAACAACTCATAAGTCCAACATTTTATGATAATTTCGATGGATCAGCATATCTTATTTGTGGATTGATTGTAAAATTTATTACTGAAAAATACGGAATAAATACTCTAAATGAATTTATTAGAAGAAATCCTGAAGGAATCGAAGAAATATTAAATATATCATTAGAAAGATTCTATTTAGAGTGGAAACAAAGTTTACAGTGACTTTTACGTGTATCATTGAAGACACTGACTTCCTATAACACCATATTCACACTGCGGGCATACGCCCTTGGTTGGAAGAAGAAATATAGCAAAGAAGTAACTCACCAACACATTCGTTTTCCTAAGAGAAGAGCTATCTAAGGAAAACGAACGTCGTGAATCCAAGAAACGTTAGGCGAAAGAATCGGAATGGTTAAAGAGATTTCTTGCGTAAGGTAAATGTCGAGTGACAAGAACATACATCGCTAATAGTGACAAGAACATGCTAACATAGCCACCATTTTGGACAAGAACATACATCTTTAGAACTACTATTTGACATGAACATACTACCTTATAGCAATAAGGCACTGATCTGCATGCAGTTCACTAAGAAGCCCATCCCCCTCGGCGGCAATCCGTCGATAGTCTCATCTTAGTTAATAAGCAGAATGCCATTGAACAGCGGCATATGCCTGAAGAAGATAGACGATCGGTTGCCGTTTTAACTTTGCGCACTATAACATTTCTATAAAAATACTGTTGACCTTAAAGTTGCTTCAAGGTGTATGATGTTTCTATCCGGATAAACACTGCAGGGAGGCCTATCATTGGAAACACCTAGTTTCAAATTTGACGGCGGTTTTATTATGGTTCCGTGGGAGCAATTCGATGAAGCGGTCGAGTGGTACCGCGAGAAGATGGGATGGCGACTGAAAGGAACGGGAACGGGTCCCGTAGGCAGAAAGGCATTCTTCAAATTGCCGGGACCCGGACAAGCCAATCTCAAATCATTCGAAAGCGACATCGACCACTTTACTGTTGACGGATATTCGGAGGGGAACTGCAGGTTTTGCTTCCGGACCGCGAACCTGGAGCAGTCGCTGAAGTACTTTAAACAGCAGGACGTCGAGCACTCGAACCCGATCGAAATGCCAGACGGCACATGGTCTGCCGACCTTCACGCATTCGGGGGAATCCGTCTTACGCTGAGTGAAGACAAGAAGCTGGAAGGCAAATTTCCGAATGCTCGGGTCATCCAGTATGCGCCCAAGCCGTTATGGCTGGGCGTCAGCAATCTGGCGTCCTCGATTCAATGGTACGAGCGTACGATGGGCTTCGATCGTTCCAAGAAGGACTTTTCCAAGCGAGGCTATGCCTTGCTGCGAGACGTTCGGCAGAAATGGGATTTCATATGGCTGCAGGAAGTCCCACAGGCATCGGACCGTGTAAAAGCCAATCCCGGAGCAAGGCCGTATTTTCACATTAAAAAGCAAGAGGATTTTTTCAATGCGCATCGGTGGTTGAAAGATCAAGGTATCGAGGTGTCGGATGTCGTCGGGGAGCGTTGGCAAGGTTTTCACTTCTACGATCCCGATGGCAACCGGTTGAACGTGTGGACCTACTACTGACGATAAGGAGATTCCAACATTGGACAGCACAATGACGATACAGACGTTCTCCGATCGTACCGGTCTTCCGGCTAGCACCCTTCGTTATTATGAGAAAGAAGGCTTGCTGCTTCCCGAGATCCGGGCGGAAAACGGTTATCGTCTTTACAGCGAGAAACAAATCCCCCGGGCGATCAACATCCATTCATTGCGCCAAGCAGGCATTAGCCTTACTGATATACGGTCGTATCTTGCAGCGGGCGACGAAGAGAAAGAAGAATGGCTTCGCAAATGGCGACAGGGTATCGACGCCAAGCTCTCGATTCTGAACGTAGCCAAACAATTTCTATACGGTATCGAACCTCGGATCGAGCATATCCGATTGGTCCGATGGGACGATCCTGTCGCGCTGTTATGGTTCCGCCACCGCGTTAAACGACAGCTCAATCCATTCGCGCGAGGGATGGAAGAGAGTGCGGCCATATTGAGTAAACAGGGGCTCTTATTTGCACAGGAAGCTTTTGTTCAGCACGAACAAATCGTCGGCGACGAAATGATCGGCAAAGTCGGATTCCGCCTTCGAGGCAAGCTGCCCCTTCAGGGGCTGTTAAGGCAGTATGATACCGAGCTCGAAACGTTGGAGCCGACATTATTCGTTGCCTTGGACTGTTTATCGACTGACCCCTATGCTTGCTTTAGCCATATGCTGCTCTTGCAGTCTTTCGGCTTTGAACCGACGGGACCGAACCTAGAGCGCTACCAATTGCATGAGAAGTCGCATTACGAAATGATGATCCCAGTCGTTCACGAAACGAATTAACTTACTCTAAAGGAGATGGATAGCAATGAGCAAAGAAGTCATGAAAATTCAGATGGCCGACATTTCTGAATCGAGCTTCCAGGAAGTGAAGGCAGAGGAGCTTTCATTCGACAATGTCAGTCTGGCCCGGACCCGCATTAACAATGCCAATATGGGCGGAATGGCGTTGAATGATGTGAATCTCGCCCATTCCAAAATCACGAACGCCAATTTGAATATTTCGATGAAATAGAGCCATCATTCCGGTGATGAGTGAGCCAGGTCTCCGGCGAAAATGAGCCATCCCTCC